>JALYIP010000062.1 GCA_030775685.1 Bacteroidota bacterium | reverse complement strand
AGGCCGCACAGAATGTACATTTCATGTGGCTTTTAGGGATGAAAAAGCCCGACCATAATACCATCAACCGTTTCAGAAGCGAAAAGCTGTCGGGTGTTTTACAGCAGATCTTCTCGCAGATCGTGCTACTGTTGGCAGAGCAGGGCATCGTGTCTTTAAAAGAGGCGGTGTTCACCGACGGTACTAAGATCGAATCGGCGGCTAACAAATACACCTTTGTATGGGGCAAAAGCATTAAGAACAGTAAAGAGAAGATCAAAAACCAACTGGATGAACTTTGGAGGTACGCGCAAACCCTGGCAGCAGAAGAACTGAAAGATACCGCACCGCTAACGTTTGACGAGATCAACCCCGAAAAGGTAAAAGAAACCATCGCTAAGATCGATGCCGCGCTGGATGATAAGGAAGAAGTGAGCAAACAGGTAAAGCAGAAACTGAATTATGCTAAAAAGAACTGGCCTGCAAACCTGGAGCGTTATGATGAACAGGAAAAGTTGTTAGGTAGCCGCAACAGCTTTTCAAAGACCGACCCTGATGCTACTTTTATGCGGATGAAGGAAGACCATATGCTGAACGGACAGCTTAAACCTGCTTATAACCTTCAGATCAGTACACAAGAGCAATTCATACTTAACTACACGTTACATCAAACTTCTACCGATTACCAGACCCTGCCATCTCACATAGCCCAATACGAAGCACTATATAATGAAAAGCCAAAAGCAGTAGTGACCGATGCAGGTTACGGTTCGGATGAGAACTACGGGATCTTACAGCAAAAAGGTATTGAAGCGTATATCAAGTACAATACCTTTGATAAAGAGCAGAAAGAAGGGATCAAAGCTTTCAGCAATGATAGCCTGCATTATAACGAAGCGGAGAACTGCCTGACCTGTCCGATAGGGCAACGGATGACGCACATCGGTGAGGGGCAAAGAATAACATCATCGGGCTATGTACAGCTGATCAGCCGTTACCAGGCGCAGAACTGCAATAACTGCCCGATGCGCGGCGTATGCCACCAAAGCCCGGGCAACCGGATTGTGGAGGTTAACCATTCCCTGAGAAAACACAAACAGGCAGCAAAAGAAAGATTGAATACCGACGAGGGCATCAAATACCGAAAGCGAAGGCCTGCCGATGCGGAACCGGTATTCGCCCAGCTGAAGCATAATCATGGCTTTAGACGGTTCCTGTTGAAAGGAATGTCCAAAACAGAGGTCGAAATAGGTTTATTATCTATCGCACATAACCTCAGAAAATGGAAAGCCTAAGGCTTTTCGTTCTTTTTTTCTGCAAACCCCGCTTAAAGCATGGCTCAAAAGATGTTTTTGCAGAACAGGGATTCATTCCCTAATAGATCCAATGCGAACATATTCAATAAAAAACCGCCTCATAATTGCTTATGAGACGGCCTCTTCATCACATGCCATTGAAATTGTTGATTACTTTTGCTGGCTTCGTGTACTGCGTCTGAATATAGTGCAGATAAGCAATATAAAAACGCGTCTTTGTCTTATGCAAACGTCTAATAAAATTAATTAGCGGATGTTTTCGATGTTGGAACATTGTAAGCTGTTTCATCAATTGGAACATCCCAATAATCCATATAGTTATATTCGATAAAACAAGGCAGTGGAACAGGGCCTGTTGTATTTGTATAGGAATTTGGTACCAATACAATTGCATTAGCGCGACCACCACCAGCACTTTTTGGAGCAGTAAACCCTACACGGCGGGCATCATAAAATCCAACACCTCTCATGTATAATGCAATTCTACGTTCCTGACGCAATTCTTCAGCAGCTTGTGCTAAAGTTAAGCCTTTCCCTGCAACCGCTGTCAATCCTGCGCCTTGCTCGGTCCTTACTTTGTCAACCAATGCCAAACCAGCCTCGATGTTCCCGGTATGGATATTAGATTCTGCTATCATCAAAGTATTCTCTTCCCATGAACCTGTGTATAAATGCTGGCCTAAATGGGCTACTCCGGTTGTCCAGTAACCCCCGTCTTCAATAGCACGTGGTGTCCAGCGTGAACCGAATTGAATACCTCGGCTCCTGATGTTGACAACTGGTGTAGGTAATACTAAAACTCCCTTTGCAAAACGGGCATCAGCTACGTTAGATACTAAAATATTACCATCAGCATCTGAACTTGTTACAGTTACAGGTTTACCATCAGTGGTTTTAAACTCCTGTACAAAGCGCTCGCTCGTATAGGCCCATCCGGGGTTATTGATATTATTGTTCCATAAGAAAGGATGGCCTTGTGTAACTGCTGTCATGTCATTAACACCATTAGGATCTAGTCCTCTTGAGAAAGCCTGATCACCTTTAACCAAACCTTTGGCCGCTAAAGCGCTAACCGTGGCCCAATTTGCAGCTGTCATATCTTTAAGCTTGATATTAACCAATACATTTCTTGCTTCCATCGTATAGCAATTTCTGATCCACATTGCAGGAGTAATTCCAAGATCCGGTGCATTGAAACTTGGCGTAACGGCGGTTAAACCAGCTTTGTAGTCAACATCGCCATCAGGTATTTTTGATAAAATTGCTATAGCTTTATCAAAATTGGCGTTAGCTTCAGTAATGATGGCATCATGAGTAACATAGGTGCTATTTGTTGTACCGTCAGCAGCATCGCTTATAATACCCTTGCTGTATTGTGATCCCAGCATTGAATAGACAATCCCCTTCCACCAGTAAGACCAGGCTTGAAGCGTAGCTTTTTCGTTAGCCGGTAAAACGGTAGATGTGCTTAGCGCATTCAACAGGATATTGGCCTGCCCATTTACTCCGTAAACATCATCCCACAAATATTGGAAAGTGTTGCTACCGGCTGCATCTGCCGCAAAGTTATTAAGGCTTTGCAACTGTTGGGTTTGGGTAACACCAAAAATATTTGGCACTGTAACATTATAAGGAGCCGGTAAAGTAATACCTGTAACCTGGTTCTGATAACGATTGCCGAAGTTCCCTACCGAAGAGATCTCCTCATCCCCCATGATAAAGCTTGAGAAAAACGGTAAATCAAACACAGCGTTGCTCTTTTGAAAAATACCAAGTGCATAATACTCAATTCCTGTTTTCGTTTTCAATGACGCAAGCGTCGGGCTGTTCGGGTTGTTTAGCTGCAGATCAGCCTTTTTACATCCGGCACCCGCCACTACGAGCGCCAGTATTAATAAATATTTTTTCATGTCTTTTAAATTTAAAATCCAACGTTTAAACTGAACTGGTAAGATCTTACATTGGGCTGGCCATAATCATCCACCCCTCTGAAGTTACCTATGCCACCAATTGCATTACCCTGATTATCAAGCGAGCTAGTAGTTTCAGGATCTAAACCTGTATATTTTGTAAAGGTGAGCAAGTTACGACCCGATACAGAAACAATTAAGCTTCTCAGCCATTTTTTGTTTACCAAACTGGTAATATCATAGCTGACTGTTGCGTCCCTTAAGCGTACAAAACTACCGTCTTCAACAAACCAAGAAACCGGATTAAGTGCGTTATAATAGCTATCATAGTAGTTTACAAACGAACCTGTTTTTCCGGCTATAGTTACAGGTTTATCAAAGTCCCTTGATAACCTGTCCCTGTAAAGCCATTGGCGGGTTTGATTGTAAATTTTATTGCCATGTATCCAGTCAAACTGAACAGATACACTTAGTTTTTTATAAATAGTAAACCTGTTGAACATAGAAGAAGTAAACGTAGGATTGGTGTTCCCCATGTTTGACAAGTCATTTGAAGCGGTTAACAGTGCTCTATTGGTACGAATATCCACTACATTACCATTAACAAGCGTATAATTAGCCACATCAGCAGCAGCTATGTACCGGGTTCCGTCAGGTTTTAACTGGTTGATGTTATGCAAAGGGGTTTGGCCATATAACACACCTAATGGCTGGCCTTCCGTTACTGCAAATGCACCTTCATAGAAAGGAATACCACCAGATACCTTGGTTACAATAGTTTTAGATGTAGCGAACCTTAGACCAAGATCCCAGGTAAAATTCTCAGATTTATAAGTTTTAGCATCTAATGTCAGATCCACACCATTACTTTTCAAGGATACCAGGTTATTTAATATTGACTGGAACCCTGTAGAAGGTGCTACCGGAGCGTTTTGAATATCATTAGCAGATGTCCTTCTCCAGTATGAACCGCTTAAGGTGAGTTGTGATAACCAGCTACCATTGAACGGTGTTAAGCTCAAATCAGAACCAATTTCCAACTCTTTAGTGGTTTGTACTTGCAGTTCGGCGTTACGTGCTGTGGTTTGGTTATAAATAGTTGGTCCGCTTGGGCCCAAAAGAGCTGAGCTCAGGGTTAACTGCCTGTCATAAGTACCTGGCTGCACCCCTGCCTCACCAAATGCAGCACGAAGTTTCCAGTTGCTAACCAACGCCTTACTTGAAAATAACTCTGACGGGTTAAAATAAACCGTCGCACGAGGGAAGGTAAATGGTTTAGACTGGCCGCCGAATACAGAAGAATAATCTGAACGGAAACCACCAGAGATACCAACTAAATTCCCCCAATCAATAGTTTGGTTAACTAAAAACCCGTAAGTTAAAGTGTGATAATCACTACCATCGCCAGCTGATATAGTGCTTGCCCCGCTAACGTTTACCGGCGGATAGGGTGTTATACCTGTACCCTGAGCATAATAATAGCGATAGTCGACCTTGCGAAAATCATAGCTGGCCTGGGTAGTAAATTTTACAGGAAGGCTGCTATGAAAATCATTTTTCAGATCGAAGCGAAGGAAAGCACTTGCAATAGCATACTCATTTCTGGTATTACTAAACTGATCTGTGATCTGACCATTGATTGGTCCCCATGAAATTTGCTGATAAGAGTCTGTTTGATTTTTATAATAATCCTGTCCATCAGACGTAGCATAATCCATGGAGTATTTATAGTCTAACTCCACAAATTTAGGGAACTTATAGTTCAAATTTGCGCTTTCAAGAATACGCGGAGTATTGTTATAACGAGAATGATAATCTCGTTCAGTTATTGAGTTGTTACCGTCAATATCAACACTTGGTTTCACCGTTTTTAATCCGGTAGTTGGATCAACATAATCAAAGTTGATAAACGGATAAGAGTTCACCAGGTTGAAGCGGCTACCGTTAAGCAAATTTTCGTGTGTGTAGATCACTTGCGTACTATTCCTGAATGTAAGGCCTTTGGCAATATTGAATCCAAAATTCAAGCTAAGGTTAGTTCTGCTAAAGCTGTTGCTGAAAACATCCTGTTGCTGCAAGTTTGATACACTGAAGGCATAATCGGCTTTTTCTGATCCACCTCTGATGTTTAACGAGTTGCTGAATGTATTCGCAGTATGATATCCCTGTTTGGTATGATCATATACCGGAAGTTTGTACGGCTTGTTATTTTGAACCGTAGGGTCTGAAGAATAATTTTGCTCCTGGGGTGAAGTCCAAATGCCATGTATATCGGCAGCTATAGGATTGCCGTCGGAATCCAGGATTTGACCGGCAGCGTTGGTATCGAAGTGATGGTATTTAGCAACTAAAGGAAATCTTTGCAAAACCTGGTCCCTGCCGAATTTTGAAGAGAAGTCAACAGTTAATTTACGATCTGTTGAACCTTTTTTAGTAAAGATCTGGATTACACCATTACCCCCTGCAGAGCCGTAAAGCATACCGCCCGCGGAACCTTTAACGATCTCGACGTGATCAACGATTGAAGGGTCGATATTATCGATAACATCATTACCAACCTGAACACCATCTATTATGATCAAAGGATTTGAACCATTAAGGTTAGTGAAACCCCTCAAAATAATCTGTGCACCACTACCTGGCTTACCGCTTTGCTGGATCACTTGAGCACCCGCCACCTGGCCTATCAAAGCCTGGTCAACCGATAGGGTTGCGCTTTTTGCGAAATCTTTGGGTGATACGGTAGCAACATCAATAGCTACTTTTGTTTTTACGGTAGCGACACCCACTCCTGTCACAACAACTTCGCCTAACTGCCTTGCATTTGTTTCTAAAACAACATTCACAACACCGGCAGAACCGATATTAACCGTTTGTTTTACATAACTAATGTACGTGAAAGACAGTGATTTTCCAGATGCGGGAACAGAAATACTGTAAACACCACTCCCATTGGTCTGTGTACCAATCCCGGTGCCTGTTACCGTAACACTTACTCCAGGAAGCGGTAAACCGTCATCCTTTGAAGTAACTGTTCCAGTAATTGTTCGATTTTGTGCGGATGCCTGTGTTATAAAAAACACCAGGAAACCCAAACTTACTAGTAAAAGTTTTTTCATTTCGTTAATAATAAGATCGTTAAATAGTTAATTAATGCTAATTTAATGAAACATTATTAACTTATCAAGTTAAGTAAGAAACTACATTGCTTTTTATTTAAAAAAAACAGCACAAGAATAAATATTAATATTTTTAGTACTATGTATTGCATAATACAATTTAAAACATATATCTTTGTTGTATGATTGTTGAAAACACACAAACCCAAATGCGGAAGGGGATACTGGAGTATTGCATCCTTTCCATAATAGCGAAGGGCGAAACATATGCTTCAGACATAATTGCTGAATTAAAAAAAGCCCAACTGCTTGTAGTTGAGGGTACTTTGTATCCCTTGCTCACCCGTTTAAAAAACAATGGATTGCTTACCTACAACTGGGTTGAGAGCACATCGGGGCCCCCACGCAAATATTATATTCTGTCTGACGAGGGCAGGAAGGTGCTGGAACAACTGGACAAGACCTGGGAAGAGTTATTATTTGCTGTGCAGACGGCTATTGGAAACAGAAAGTAAGAAACCTGAAATTATTATCATCATGAACAAGACAATTATTATAAATATAAACGGCATTGTATTTCACATCGAAGAGGATGCCTACGAAATATTAAAAAACTACATGACGGAGGTTAAGCGTCATTTTTTAAATTCTGCCGATAGCCTTGAAATTACAACCGACATTGAAAATCGCATTGCCGAAATGTTCAGCGAACTGCTGCTCCGTGAAAACAAGCAGGTTATTGTTGAGCAGGACGTAAACAAAATAGTTGAACAGATGGGTTCGGTTGCAGATTTTGAAAGCGCCGAAAGCGAGGGCGATGCCCAATCAACCCACTACACCCGCAATACCGAAGTCCGAAGGTTATTCCGCGATCCGGATGATCACCTGGTGGCAGGCGTTTGTGCGGGCATAGCCAATTACTTTGATATTAACCCCGTTTGGACCAGGCTTTTCTTTGCCTTATTTATCCCGGTAGCCGGAAGCGGGTTCCTTCTGTATATTATATTATGGATAGTGATACCCAAAGCAGTTAGCCGCGCCGATAAAATGGCAATGAAGGGCGAAAAACAAAACCTTCAGGGCTTTGCCAAAAACTTTGAAGAAGAATTAAGCTCGATGCGCCAAAACCTGTCGACCTTTAGTCATGAGGCCCGGCCCTTTGTTTACCAGGCCCGCGACTTTTTTGGCGATTTCTTTCATCATTTAGGTATTTTCTTTAACGGAGCCGGCAAAGTGATTATTAAACTGCTTGGCATATGCTTATTGCTTGCCGCTTTTGCTGCAGCAATTTTCCTGGTAGTAGTGTTTGTTGGCAGCGTGGGCTTTGGCGCCGATATGGTCAACCACATTTTCCCCTTCAGGATAATTCAAAATGAGTTTGCCAACAATATTTTCGTATCAGCATTTGTGGTGGCCTTTATCCCTGTGCTTACCATCATATTGGTTATTATTAAAGCGGTTTTCAATACCGGCTCCATCGGCAAATCAACCGGAACCGTTTTCCTGGTGATCTGGCTTTGTGCCTTGGGTGTACTTATATTTTATGCCGCCAAAATAACCTCGGGTTTCCGCGAGTCAGCCAGCTTTACCGAAACGGTAAATTTGAAGCCCACAAAGAATAACACCTACTACCTGAAGCTTAACGATATAAAATATTTCTCGCACGACGACAGCCTTAGGCTTGATATAAAGGACCATTTCCGCGGAATGATCGTAACCGACGATAATTATAATGGTTTTCATAATGAGCCGCAGAGCGTTACCTTACATATTGAAAAAAGTGATGTGGCACAACCTACGCTTGAAGAATCATTCAGAGCGAATGGTCCAAGCTACGAGGCGGCTTTGTATAATGCGCGTAACGTATCGTATGTATTCGATCAGCGGGATACTATATTAAAGTTTGATTATACCCTGCGCAGAAAGCTCAATAAGCTTTGGCATAACGAAGAGGTGTCTCTTACTCTAAAATTACCGCTTAACTCAAAGGTGATCATCGACCAAAAGCTCGACAATTATATCCAGGGTGTTAATCTTTATGAATGCCGCGATCTGAATAAGAGAGATAACAAAGCTTCATACTCAATATTTAACATGACAGACAACGGCTTACAATGCAAGGTTGATACCGGAGTTATTGCAAAACCAGATAGCGTTAAAACAGATAGTGTTAAAACAGATACGGTAAAAGGACGGTAACCAGGGTAAAAACTGAACTATTAAATAGCGATGGGTTTAAAAACTCATCGCTATTTTTTTGATCACCCTGCTCCACGCTGAAACCTGGTCTGAATTTGTTAATTTTTTTCACCGACAAAAACAGGCCGTTGACCGATAAAATTAATCCATTGACCAAATACCCAAAATGTTGCTGTAACCTATGCCCCGCTTTCTTCATCTTACTAATAAAACAGCCATTTAACGGCTGCCTTATAAAATTTATACACTATGAACAGAACTACGACTATATAATAACATCAACTAAAAGCCGGTAAACAGCCGGAAGCCAAAACTTAATTCTAACAAATTTTAAAAAGAACAACATTCTTTAATGGGCTTGCTATTGCCCTAAAACTATAACACCATGAGATCCACCACCATAAAAACACTCGCCTTTTTTATACTATATATAATAGGTATAACATTCGCCTTCGCCAAACCACCCGTAAAGGTATCCGGTTTGCTTATTGATGATAAGGGCAAGCCAATGGACTATGCCACAGTAAGCCTGCTTAATGTAAAAGATTCCACCGTAATTAAAGGGACCTTGAGCAACGACAACGGCGCCTATGTTTTCGATCACATCACGCCCGGAACATATATTGTTAAGGCAACCAATGTAGGCTATGAAAAAACATTAAGCAAGCCGTTCACCGTTTCTGATGCATCGTCAGACATTACCCTACCGGCCATCAAAATGCTCCAGGCAAGCCACACTTTAGGCACGGTTACGGTTACGGCATCAAAACCATTAGTTGAGCATAAAATTGACCGCACCGTTATGAATGTGGAGAACAGTGTGCTTGCGGCCGGTAATACTGCTCTCGAGATCCTGGAACGTGCACCCGGCGTTTCGATAGACAAGGATGACAACATTAGCCTGAAGGGAAAACAGGGGGTTACTGTAATGATCAATGATAAGCTTACTTATTTAACTTCTACACAGTTGGCTACTTTGCTGCGCTCAACCGATGGTACCACCATTCAATCTATCGAGATCATCAGCAACCCGTCTGCCAAGTATGATGCTTCCGGCAACTCCGGGATCATCAATATCAAACTAAAAAAGAACAAGCAAACCGGCACAAACGGCAGTGTAACCCTTGGCGCAGGCTATGGCAATACGTTTAAGAATAACGAATCCATTTCGTTAAATCACAAGGAGGGCAACCTGAATGTATTCGGGTCATTTAGCCATGATGACCGTAAACGCGAACACACGCTTGATATCAAAAGAATTGTTACCGATAGCACAGGTGGTAAAACCTACTTCAACCAATTTTCATCAATCCCGAATGATAACCATAACAACAGCTATCGTTTGGGAGCAGATTATGACATCAGCAGCAAAAACACCATTGGGTTTCTGGTGAACGGTTATTTTAATACCGAAACAGACGACAATGCCAACAAAACATTCATCGGCACACAGCCCTCAGTTACTGATTCATACCAAACCACGCTCTCGCATATTAATCAGTCGTACAAAAATTTTGCGCTCAACTTGAACGACAGGTATAAAATAGACACTGCCGGCCAGGAAATTGCAGTCGACCTGGATTATTCAAAATTTAAAAACAACTCAAACTCACAATACAATACTTACTTCTATCAGCCCGACGGCAGTGAGATGGCTTCACCATTATTTTTACGCAACCAAACACCATCAAATATTACCATCCGCACCGCCAAGGTTGATTATACTTATCCGATCAATAAGATTCTGAAGCTGGAAACCGGCTTTAAGCTGAGCGACGTAAAAACCGATAATGACCTGCGCGCTCAAAAACAGGTGAACGGCAACTATATTAACGACACGACCCTTACCAACCGCTTTGTTTACACTGAAAAGGTAGATGCTATTTATGCCAACTTAAGCCAGAACTATAAAAACTTTTCTATCCAAACCGGCTTAAGAGCAGAATACACCAGCTCGACCGGTGATCTGATCACTAACAATAACGTGGTAAAACGCCATTACCTGGACTTTTTTCCAAGCGTATTTATCAACCGCACGCTTAATGACAAAAATGAGATCGGCTTATCATACAGCCGCAGGATAGACAGGCCGGGATATGATGCGCTAAACCCATTTGTATATTACCTTGACCAATATACTTACGAAAAGGGTAACCCTTTCCTGAATCCGCAATACACCAATAACTTCGAGTTTAATTACACCTATAATAAGTCTATCACCCTAACATTGGGTTATAGCCATACTTCGGATGCCATTACGCAGATCCTGTTGACCGACCCAATTAGCAAGGCTACCTACCAAACCAACTTGAATTTGCAAAGCCAAAATAATTATAATGTAAACCTCTATGCACCTTATACTATTGCCAAATGGTGGGAAGGCAATGTTAATGTCACCGGCTTTTATATGAAGTTTAAAACCGATACCCTTTTAGGCGGCAAGCTTGATAACGGCAAAGCTGCTTATCAAATAAAAACCACACAAACTTTTATGATAGCCAAAGGCTGGAAGGCCGAACTGTCGAACTATTACAATTCAGCAATGACCTACGGCATCTTCAACATCAAGCCACAATATGCAACTGACGCAGGGATCAGCCATTCATTTTTGGAAAAAAAGGCTAATATCAAGCTTTCAATGAGCGATATATTTAACACCCGCCGTAATGATGTTACCAGCTATTACCAGTCGAACAACCTGGACATCAGGCAGAAAAACGAAAGCAGGATAACCCGCTTAACATTCACCTATAACTTTGGCAACAACAAGATTAAAATGCGCGAGCACCAAACCGGGGCCGATGATGAGAAAGGAAGAGTGAAGGGAAATTAGATAGTGAGTGGTTTGCCAGGCGCATATTGTCGTCTACTCTCCATTCACTACTCTCCATTCACCACCACCACTCACAGCCTTAAGTCGAAAGATTTGAGGCTTTTTTGTTGCTAACCCCCTGGCGTCTTCGCGAGCAGGCACCCGGAGCCACTTCCTTATGGATAGTTGACTCGTCCGGAAAAAACTATACACTAAAAAAAGGTGTATGAAAAAGGAAAACGAGGGAATATTACGGGGAGTGCGGGATGACAAGCACAGCCATCTTCCGGCCGAATTACGGGAACAACTAATAA
>JALYIP010000061.1 GCA_030775685.1 Bacteroidota bacterium | reverse complement strand
GCGACAAGCTTTACAGCGATGCTAAAAAATGCCGTTGATGCTGATTGGCAGGCAGTTTAATCGCCCTAAAAACGCTGATTATATTAAATAGCTGAAAATAAGCTATAAAAAGGGTAATTTTGCGCTCCCTTAGGATTTTTAACATTACAGGATGGCGTGGTCAGAAAAATTAAAGCTTAGTAAACAATTAATAAGAGCCGTAACCGAAGCAGGCTATAACAGCCCTAAAGAGGTGCAGCAGAAAACATTGGCACGTATTTACGGCGGCCAGGATGTTATTGTTGTTGGCCCCGAGGGCTGTGGTAAAACCACTACTTATATACTTGCAGTTTTAAACCGGATAAAATACAATTCGGATGGTGTGCCTTTGGTATTGATCCTGGTACCGACCAAGGATGATGTTTTAGCCGTTATCAGCGGGCTGGAGCATTTTGGTAAAAATAAGCAAATGTCTATAGTCGGCTTATATCCTGCGTTGGGTACCGAAGCACAAATGGATGCTTTGGCAGACGGCGCCGACGTAGTTGTTGCTACTCCCGACAGGGCACGTGCTATTTACCTGAAACTTGGCCTTAACCTTAATAAAATTGAGTTGTTAATTATTGACGATGCCGACCTGATTGTAAAACAAGGCCTGCAACTACCCGTTGCCGAGCTTGCCAACAGCATCACCAAATGCCAGCACCTGGTGTTTACCGAAGTGATGCACGATAAGCTGGAAAAGATGATCAGTCCCTTCATGCAATCCGCAACCACTGTTGAGGTGGAGGAAATTGCGGAAAGCCAACTGGAAACACATCCGCAGTTGTTATACCATGTACCGA
This sequence comes from Bacteroidota bacterium, assembly GCA_030775685.1. Lineage (GTDB taxonomy): Bacteria > Bacteroidota > Bacteroidia > Sphingobacteriales > Sphingobacteriaceae > Mucilaginibacter. The sequence goes on along the minus strand of JALYIP010000061.1, from coordinate 158,268 downwards.
ATTTTATCACCAAGCTAAATCTGCTGAATTTATTTATGCAGGATAGTGAGCTTTTCACCAAAACAGTAGTATTTGTAAATACCCGCCATACTGCCGAAAAGCTTTGCAAAACGCTGCAAAACCGTCAGAATAATTCGGTTGCGATTTTAAACTCGTGGACGATTGAATTGAACAGCATCCCCGATATTGAAGATTTTAAAAAATCGGCCAATACCCGAATCCTGATCGTATGCGGTGAACCTGAGGAAGCGCTGGATTTGCAAAACATCCCGTTCCTGATCCATTTTGAATTACCGGAAGAAAAAGAAACGTTTATCAAAAGAGTGATCAATAACAGTACTTCATCCGAAGACGAAACATTGGCGATAACTTTTACTACGGATCTGGAACTTACTGCGGTAAGACGAATTGAGCAAACCATCGGTCAAAAAATCCCGCTTGGTGATCTGCCTGATGATCTGGTGATCGAGCAGGATAAAAAAGAGCCTGTTGAGGAAAAGAAGCCTGCAAAAAGCAAGGTAGTTCAACCGGTTGCAGGTGAAGCATTTCATCAGAAAAAGCCCGAAAATTCAAAGACTTATAACTATAGTTCAGGGGTTAAGGCAAAGATGAATATGAAGAAAAAGCACGGGTAAGAAGAGGTTAAAGCTGAAAGGCGAAAGGTAAAAGCCGAAAGCTATAAAAATCTTGTCATTGCGAGGAGGAACGACGAAGCAACCACGTAGCAATGTATGTTCACCCTCAAATTTCGCTCTGTATAGCTACGAGTTTGCTGCGCTGCGCTCGCAATGGCATTGTTTAATCTATCGGGCTATTCAGATACAAATCTTCCACTTTTTTGCGCGCCCATGGTGTTTTTCGCAGGAAGGTTAAGCTTGATTTTATGCTGGGGTTATCCAAAAAACAATTAATGCGGATCTGGTAGCCCAACTCAGGCCAACCGTAGTGAGCCACCAAAGCATTCAAAATCATTTCCAGTGTTTTGCCGTGAAGTTTGTTATTTGGCTGTTGCTGCATATTAATGCAAAAATAGGAAAAAGGCAGAGACACAATACAACGACACAAAGTATTGTGTCTCTACGGTTGTTATTTCTCCACGTATTCCAGGAGAGATTTTCCAACAATATAGGTCCACCCTGCTGTAAAACTTTCCCTCGAAAAATCCTTGCTAACCTGCGGGAAAGTATGCAACCCGGTATGGGTTAGTTTTACCCTTGTTTTATCGCCCTCATCAAAGATCTCCCACGTAACAAACGATTCACCAGCGTAGCCATCATATTGCCAGCTATGGGTGAGCTTCTTCCCGGGTACAACCTCGGTTATTTTGCAGATATGCAGGTATTGCTTTTCCTCCGATCCACCTGAAAACCGGAACTCAAAGCCAACTTCAGGCTTAAACTCATCCAGCTTAAAATACCATTCCTTCATTTTATCCTTGTTGGTAATGGCCTGCCAAACCCTGTCGGCGGGTGCGTTATAGGTTCTTTCAATTACAAAGGGTGCTGTTTCCATATAATTTGAGCTTTATAATTATAAATCATTTTCCTGTTCAACATATTCCCTCAGTGCTGTGCCTATAAAATGTGTCCATCCCTCTACAAAATTATTCCTTTCCAGGTCAGGATCATTGTTTTTATTGAAAGCCTCAAGATTAAGATGTGTTACAATAATTTTGGTTTTGTCATCGGCAGCAAATAATTCAAAACTTACCAGCGAGCTGTCGGCATATCCGCCGAATTTCCACTCATAGCTAATCTTTTTATTTGGAACAACTTCGGTTACTTTCCAGATATGCAGGAAGTTCCTCCCCTTATGCGGAACATCAAACTCTGTTTCAAAACCTATCTCAGGTTCAAATTCAACAAGCTGGGGAAAATACCACTGGCGCATTTTTTCAACGTCAGTTAGTGCATGCCAGACCCTTTCGACGGGTGCATTGTAGGTGCGTTCAATTATAACCGGTTCGCTTTTCATAAAATCAGGTTTAAATATTATTGTTTGTATTGGTTTCCTTATCAAGAAAATCGCCAAGGGCATCTAATTTTTGCGTCCAGAATTTGCGGTATTGCTCAACCCATTTAGATACTTCATTCAGTTTGGTAAAATTCGCCTTGCAATACCTTTCCCTCCCATCTTGTTTTATGGTGATCAGCCCGCATTGCGTTAAAATTTTTATGTGTTTTGAAACAGCAGGTCGACTAATATCAAAATTATCAGCAATGGAATTTAAGTTCAATTGCCGGTTAGCCAATAAACCTATAATCTCTCTGCGGGTTGGGTCGGCAATTGCCTGGAAAACATCTCTACGCATAAAATAAGGTTATATGAAACCTTTCGGTTACAAATATATGTGAAACCATTTGGTTACGCAAAATAAAATTGAATTATTTTAAGCAAAAAAGAGAGCATGTTGTTCTCCTTTTTTCAAAGTGTATTTTCACTTACTTTTCAGATGGGTTCTTTTTCCCGGCCTGCAACTTTTCAATCATTTTTTCCAGCCGTTCATTCCTGGTCTTTTCCTGCTTTGCCGACAGGATCCAAACCACATATTCTTTGCGGTTACTATAGGATAAGGATTGATAAAAAGCCATCGCTGCAGCATTCGGTGCCAATGCCTGCTCAACATCAGCAGGTAGCTTAACCTGCTTGTTATCTACATCGATATAATCGGCGTATTCGTTATTTCCCTTGATGGCTTCGTTACGCGATTCCGATGCCTTTGATTGACCGATTGGACGGAAGCGCAAGGCGGTCCATATATCATCAACGGCAGCCGCAGACACACCGTTGTAGCCATATTTACCGGCGATATCCCAATTGCCCATCATTTCCAGGTCGGACTTTATGCCGGAGCTTTTCTTTGGATAAGTAATCCAGAAAATTGAATCGGGCTTTAATGCCGGAACTATAACCGGGAGTGCATCCGCTAATTCATCGCTGTTTTTTACGAATAGTTGCACGCCATCAAACTCTCCATCCAAACCAAATACGGCCTCAACTCCATCTGGTAATGGTTCAAGCTGAGTGAGATAATTATCCGGCGCATTATAAAACAGCCAGCGTTTTCCAGGTTTTACCTGTAGCTTTTTAGCAAGTGCATTCATGGTCAAATTAAATTGGCTTCCTTATCTTTGTAAACAAATTTAAAGGATTATAGTCACAAAGCGGCATTCCCTGAAGCTGCAATGAACTATCAACCATGAACTATGAACTACCAAAATATCGACAGCCGTAAGCAGGCATTTATATTTGAACTGGATAATGTACTATATCCCGAAAAGGACTACCTGTTCCAGGTTTATTACCTGTTTTCGGCGATGTTAGAATACACCGAACTAATTGATGCCAAACAGACAACCGAGCTGATGGTAAACACGTATATAAATGAAGGTAAGGAGTTTGTTTTTGACAGGCTGAAGGAGAAGTTTAATATTGATGAGAAGTTCAGGGCTAACTTAAAACATTTGTTAATAACAGCAAAGCTGCCCTTAAAACTTTTGCTTTATCAAAATATGCTTACCCTGCTCCAGGATATTGTAGTGGATAGGAAGAAGATCTTCATCGTTACAAACGGCAACCCGGAGCAGCAGTTGAATAAAATTAAGCAAACCGAGTGGCATGGGCTTGAACAGTACCTAACGGTTTATTTTACCGAGGAAAGTACGCCAAAACCAGAGCCTGATATTATTGATATTCTAATAAAAGATCATAACTTGCAGAGGCGCGACCTGGTAATGATTGAAAACGCTGATATCGACAAACTTTGTGCGGAGGCAAGCGGGATTGACTGCATCAATGCAAACGAGTTTTTGTAACAGTGCATCATACCATAGCCATCTTATTTTCGTTTAATAACATTTAATAAACTGTTCACTTATAAAACTTTACACATTGATATGAAAAAAATATTTTACCTATCTATTATTTTGTTACCCGGATTGTTCGCTTCGTGCAAGAAGGACAAGAAAACTACGCCTACCGGAACGGGAACGACAACCACATCCGCAATCGACCTGGTGAGGGATTCAATTTTTCTATATTCAAAAGAAGATTATTTTTGGAATACGCAGCTCCCTTCGTATAGCAGCTTTAATCCGCGCTCTTATACCAGCGGAACAGAGTTTGCTTCATTACAAAGCGAAATGGACGCGCTTTCGCAGTATGCAATTAACCCGGCAACAAATAAACCTTATGAATACAGTATTTATAACCCGGGATCTGCCAAATATTCTTTTATCGATGATGGAACCGAAACAGGTGCTTTGAACGGAAATAAAAGTGATTATGGTTTTGATTACGGGTATGAGCAGACGGCTATCAATACCGTAAAGATTTTCATACTTTACGTATACCCGGGTTCGGCTGCCGCATTACAGGGTTTAACCCGTGGGTGCGAGATCACTGCAATCAACGGAAATACAAATATCTCTTATGATGGGTCAGGCTATGGATCAGGAACCGGCGCACACAACAATTTAGTGTACAATGCTATTTTTAGTAGCACTACTTTAGGCATGACAGTTACTAAACTGAATGGAACTTCGGCTACTGTGAGCATGTCAAACCTTGCCTATACAGTTAACCCGGTATTAAAGGATACCGTGCTTGACTTGGGCGCAGGACACAAGCTTGGTTATATGGCATTTAATACTTTTACATCTGATGCCAATGCCGACCCCAAATTAGACGCTGCTTTTACAAAATTTAACTCGGGCGCTATCACCGATCTTGTGGTGGATTTGCGTTATAATGGTGGAGGTTATGTTTCAACTGCAGAACACCTTGATAATTTAATTGTTCCTACTGGCATTACATCAACCATGTACAGCACGGTATACAATAACAATTTAACAACCGGAAACGACCCGTTATTAAAAAACCAGGTATATAATGATGGCCAGGGCCCTTACACGCTCGCAGATGTTATTGCCCAATTGGTTGCTACCAACACAGTATCCTTCAAGAAAGCCGGTTCGTTAAATGTACCCAGGGTATTTTTCATGGTAGGCCCTAATACAGCTTCGGCAAGTGAGCTTACAATAAATAACTTACGGGCACTTTCGCAATTGGACGTACAATTGGTTGGGGACACAACTTATGGGAAGCCGGTAGGATTTTTTGGCCTTAACATCGGTAAGTACGTGATGTATAACCCGCAATTTGCTACGGTAAACTCGGCAGGTAAAGGCGGCTATTATGCCGGGATGACACCTGGCGCCGGCGACTACAAAGGCTTTCAAATTTATGACGATTACCAACACGATTTTGGTGATCCTAACGACCCTATGTTAAGCCACATTATAAACTACATTACCAAAAACACTTATTCGTTACCAACTAAAATAACGCAAAGCCTGGCAGCGTCTGCCAATCAGGGTTACGGTTTGAGGCACGCGGCGGCTTTAAATAAAACCCGGGTAAGAAAGACTTTTAACGGAATGATATTTAATAGGAAAGTCACAATTACAAAGGTTACCCATAAGTAACGCAAAAACAAAATGATTTAAAGGGTGATAAGTAAAGCAGGTAGCTTTACTTATCACCCTTTCTATTTAGCGTAACTATTAAAGTTAATGATTTCGTACTCCTGGACGATTTAGTCAACCAGTTCGCGTAAGTCAACAGCAACAACTCTTGAAACACCCTGCTCAACCATGGTTACGCCGTAAATAATGTCGGTGCTCGCTATGGTTCTTTTATTGTGAGAGATAACTATAAATTGCGACTCTTTTGAAAACGCCCTGATAATGTTGTTGAACTTATCGATGTTGGTATCGTCAAGCGGCGCGTCAACCTCATCAAAAATACAGAACGGCGCAGGCTTCAAAAGGTAAAGCGAGAATAAGATAGCCGTGGCTGTAAGTGTTTTTTCACCACCTGATAGCTGGTTTATTGATAATGGCCGCTTACCTTTTGGCTTTGCAATGATATCAATATCAGATTCGAGCGGGCGCGATGGGTCACTAAGGATGAGATCACAGGAATCCTCTTCATTAAACAAGGACCGGAACACTTTTATAAAATTCTCACGGACTAACGTAAACGAGATCATGAACTTTTCCTTGGCGGTATCGTCAATTTCCTGTATGGTGGCCAATAAGGAGGCCTTGGCATCGCTCAAATCCTTTTTCTGTGCCTGGATGAAGGTATAACGCTCATTCATCTCGTTGTATGCCTCAACAGCCAGCGGATTGATTGCGCCAAATTCATCCAGCCGCTTTTTCAGCTTTTCAGCCTTATCGCGAATTTCGTGCTCATTTTCTCCCTCGCCAACTTCCGTTTCGGGAAGATCCTGGATGTCGATATTGAACTCAACAGAGAGCCTTTCCTTTAATGCATTAAGTTCCAGCTTCAGGTTATTCCGTTCGTCCCGTAACTCATTCTCTATTAACTCAGCATTGTCCTTTTTTCGGCGCAATACCGTTATTTCCTCTTCAGTTTCGCTGATCTTTCCCCGCCATGCGTAGTGTTCCTGCTCGGCTTGCTGGGTTGCCTTTTCAAGCAGGTCCTTTTGCTCATACATCTCCAGCAGATCATCGTCTGAATTATCCGATTGCTGCAGGTTTTCCTGTATCGCCAGCTTTACTTTTTCAAGTTCTTCACTATTGTTCTTTATCCGGCCTTCCAGGTTTTCCTTTTGCGATTCCCTGTAGTCCAAATCCTTCAAAAGGCCCGATACTTTATTTTGCTGCTGGTGAAAGCGGATATTTTCCTGGTTATAAGCGTTTGATTTTACCGATACAAACTCATTCACCTCATTAAATGCGAGTTGTTTTTCAGCGAAAAGCTCGGCCTGGGTTTGTTTCAGCTCCTTTAATTCCTCTAATTGCGGAATCAATGCCAACGTTTCTTCTTTTATGCTCGCTATTTTACGGGCAATGTCTTCCTTGCGGTTCAGGCTGTTTTCAATAAACGTTTGATATTGTTCCTGCCGGGTTTTAACTGTAACCAGTTCGGTATTCAGCAGGTTAAGCTCGTTTTGCTTCTGCTTGATCTCGGCCGCCTTACCAGATGCCTTCAGTTCAGCAAGCCTGTTGTGCAACGTGTCGAAGCGTACCTTAAAATCATTTACCTCAACATCAATCAGCTTGATAACCTTCAGCAACGCTTCAAGGTTTTTTGCCCGGCCAATCCGCTTACCCTCAAACAAGCCAACCGACCCGCCCGCCATGGCGTGTTTCGACTTATTGAATTTACCGCTTTTGCCAATTACAACTACGCCCTCCGGCAATGTTGTATTGTTCAGTGCATTGTCGTTTTCGTCGTTAACCAGGTAAACGTTTTTGAGCAGGTGCTCACAAAGCGGCTGGTATTGCCTTTCAACCTCAACCACATTCAGTGCAGGGATAGCTCCGTCCAATTCCAATTTCTCTGAGAAGTTCTGTGTTGTTTCATAGCTACTTAACACAAAAAACTGTGCCCGTCCCTGCGCCGCCTTACTTAATAAATTGATCGCCTTTATGGCCTCATTATAAGTTTCAACCACGTAGTGGTTCATCAGCGGTTCCAGGTAATTTTCTATGGCTATCCGGTATTCTTCGCGGCAAAACAGCACATCGCTAAACAGCGGTGCATTTTTGGACCATTCCGTATTCTTCTTTAAAAAGCGGATGGATTCAGGGAAACCCTCCAGGTTATCAACCATACTTTTGGTAAGGTTGTACTCGTTCTGCTTGGCATCCAGTTTACGGCTTTCGCGGATAATGGATTCCTGTATAGTATTAAGCTCTGTTTCTGTCGATTTTATCTGCTCCTGCAGTTTCGCTTCAAAATCAACAATTGTATTAAAGTCTTTTTCAGCTACTTCAACACGCTCCTGCAGGCTATCAACAGCAACGTTAAAATGGGAAAGTTCAGTCTCCTTGTTGGTGGCGTCCTCCATGTTGCGCTGCCCCTCCTGCTCCAATGCCTGCTCCTGGATCTTCAGGATATCAAGGTCCTTTTCGGCCTTATAAGCCTGGTTTTGCAGCCGTGTGTTGATATTGGTTAATTCAGCCAGCTCATTCCTTGCATCTGCTTGTTCGGCACGCAATTCATCAACGGCTTCCTTCAAATCCGCTACCTGCGATCTGACCGCTTCGAGGTTCTCATCTTCCTGGAATTTCTCTTCAGATAGTCGCTTGATATTATAAAGTACGTGGTTAAACTGCGTTTTATCGCGATCCAGTTCTTCGGTTAACCGGGCTTCCTTATCCTGCTGAAATTTCAGCTGCTCATTCTTTATTTTCTTCTCGCTTTCGTAGGCCCGGATCTTTGATACATATTCGTTGGTTGCCTTTTGCTGAACGGAAAGGTTCTTCTCCTTAGTCAAACTATCCAGCTTTTGCTGTTGCAAAAAAGCTTCGAGGGTATCAATCTGCGTTACAATGCCAGATTTTCCCTCCTTATGCTTTTGTTCCTGCTCTTCTATCCTGCTTAACGACTCGCTGAACGAGGCGATCCTGAATGAAGCCAGTGTGATGCTCAGTGCCTTATATTGTTCCTTGATCTGGTAATAGCGTTCCGTTTTTTTCGCTTGATTCTCAAGCGTTTTAAGGTTCTTTTCTATTTCAAAAAGGAGGTCCTCCACCCTTTCCAGGTCAGCCTCGGTATCTTTTAGTTTATTGAAAGTCTGTTTTTTGCGGAGCTTATATTTGGAGATGCCAGATGCTTCTTCGAACAAATTACGGCGCGAACCTTCCTTATTTGTGATGATCTCATCGATCATTTTCAGCTCGATGATGGAATAAGAATCAGCGCCTATCCCGGTATCTAAAAACAGGTCGGTGATATCCTTCAAGCGGCATTGTACGTCATTAAGCCGGTATTCGCTTTCGCCAGTGCGGTAAAGTCTGCGTGTTAAGGTTACTGTCGAAAAATCAGTAGGCAGGATATTTTTGGTATTGTCGAATGTCAGGGAAACTTCGGCTAAGTTGGCAGCCTTGCGACTTTTGGTACCGTTAAAAATAACGTTGTCCATTTTCTCGGAGCGGAGCATCCGGGTGCTTTGTTCGCCCAACACCCAGCGGATGGAATCCACTACGTTTGATTTCCCACAGCCGTTAGGCCCCACAATTGCAGTTACACCCTCGTTAAAGTTGATAGTTATCTTATCACCAAAGCTTTTAAACCCCTTGATTTCTAACTTAGTAAGCTGCATTTACGTTATCCTGATCCTTAAATTTTTGAACCTTGAAAGTAATAGAAAAAATTCGTTATTCAATGGTTTTTTTGAGCTAAAAGCAGAAAGATTAAAGCAAAAAGCATTTTCTTTTGTTGTAGGTTTAAACCAGTAAAGCTTTGAACTTTCTGCTTTACGCTTTAAGCTTAATCAACATGAAAATAGCAATATTTGGAGCTACCGGAAACATTGGCAGCCGTATAGTTACAGAGGCCCTGAACCGCGGGCATGATGTTACGGCCATAGTGCGCCACCCGGAGAATTATAAATGTGAAGCACCTCATTTGCGGGTAGCCAAAGGCGATCTGTTCAACACCCAGGATGTAGAAGCAGCCGTGTTTAATCATGACGCAGTTGTGAGCGCTTATAATTTCACAAAGGGCGCCACGCCGTCCACTATTGTGGAAGTTACCGTTCCGCTTTTAAATGGGTTAAAGCAGGCAGGTGTTAAACGCCTGATAGTTGTTGGTGGTGCCGGCAGCCTGGAGGTTGCACCCGGAAAACAGCTGGTTGATCAGCCCGACTTTCCCGCCGAATTTAAAGCTGCTGCATTGGCACACCGCGATGCATTAAAAGAATATCAAAAAGAAAAGGAGCTGGAATGGACCTATATCAGCCCGGCGGCATACATTGAGCCCGGCGAACGCACAGGAAATTTCAGAACCGGGAAGGACCAGCTCATCACGGATGAAACCGGAAAAAGCCATATTTCAATGGAAGATTTTGCCGTGGCTATTATTGATGAAATAATGAACCCGCAGCATATAAGGGAGCGGTTTACTGTGGGGTATTGAGGAGCAGAGACTAGAGATTAGAGACCAGAGATTAGTTATCTAAAAGTTCGAAACTAGTCTCCGGCCTCTAATCTCTGATCACTCAAACAAATATCTCCCCTTTTAAATACGTAACCGCTTTGCCGCTCATCAGTACCCTGTCGCCTTTTTGCTCGCACCAGAGCTCGCCCTCGCGGGATGACAGCTGATAGGCATGTAGTTTGGTTTTACCAAGCTTCTCCGCCCAGTAAGGGATCAGGTTGCAATGTGCCGAACCCGTAACCGGATCCTCAGGGATACCCGCACCGGGTGCAAAAAAGCGGGACACAAAGTCAGCATGATCGCCGGGGGCGGTAACTATTACTCCCACGGTATCCATTTTTGACAGCGCGAAGAAATCAGGCGAAATATCGCGAATATCGCTTTCCGATTCGTATACAAGAAAATAATCTCTTGATCTTAAAACTTCCAACGGTTGCTTTTCACCCAGGGCTTCTACTAATCCAACCGGAGGATCGATATGGATCGGCGGCCGGGAAGGGAAATCCATGGTATATTTATCGCCATCTCTTATTACCGTAAGCGTGCCTGCTTTTACCGTATCAAAGTGGATCTCATCCCCCTTGTATCCTAATTGGGTAAATAAAATATGTGCCGACGCCAACGTGGCGTGCCCGCACAAATCAATTTCATATTCAGGTGTAAACCATCTCAATTTATAACCCGAGTCGTTTTTTACAAAAAAAGCCGTTTCGGCAAGGTTGTTTTCAATGGCGATCTTTTGCATTACAACATCGGGCAGCCAGGAGTCAAGCGGACAAATAGCCGCAGGATTTCCGCCGAAAAGTTTATTGGTAAAGGCATCAGCCTGGTATATAGGTATTGTGGTCATATTTGTTAATGGGTAAAAGGCAAAAGGTTAAAGGTAAAAGGTTTTTTTGTTTAGGCAAATACCAGGCGCGAAAGGTTAGCATTTTTGTATTCAATTTTTTCACCTTTCCCTCATTCAATCCAAAGTACTGAATTTTGCGAATCATGGTCATTTTGCTCCCAGAGCCTGTTGCCAGGGTCTATCATCCATTCGCCATCAACCCTGAATTTATACAGGTATTTACCGGGTTTCAGGTAAAAGTCAATCGTCCAGGAGTCTCCCTTACGTTCCATCGTGTATCCGTTCTCTTCCCAGTTATTAAAGCTGCCGTTAAGCGTAACCTTTTTTGCGTTTGCGTGTCCCTTTAGCCTAAAGGTATGATTTGGCCGCACTGCCAAAAACGAATTGGTTTTACCATCTTCTGCAGCGAAATGTGGGTTGGCAGGATCGGTGATCCAATTACCATCTACAACAAATTGGTATTGGTAATTGCCGGGAATAATGGTTGTGGTAATCGTCCAGCCCTCACTTGTTTTATCCATCCTGAACTCATCGGGACGCCAGTAATTAAAATTGCCTGCAACAAATACATTCCTGGCATTTTTATGCCCCGATAGTTTAAAAGTGATAGCCTCGCCCAAATTTAAAACTGAATTCAAACGCCCGTCATCATCTTTTAATTTCTTTGGATTAGCAGGGTCGGCAACCCATTTTTCGTCGACAAGAAAATGGTAAATGTGCTTGCCATCACCTAAAAACAGGTGTTTCTCCCAGCCGCTTCCCTTTTTATCCATCTGCAGTTCATTTGCATTCCACTTGTTAAAATCGCCGGCAAGTACTACTTTTTTAGCCGACGGATAACCAGCCAGTTTAATGGTGTAGTTGTATTTAAAGAAAAGCGAATTGGTATTGCCTGCGCCATCGTCAATCAATTGCAGGTTGTTAGGGTCGGTTATCCAGCGGCTATCCACAATGTATTTATACTCATAAGCGCCGGGGTCAAGCTTAACATCAATTATCCAGCCGCCATCGCCCTTTTTCATTGCACCCTTTAGTGTACTCCAATGGTTGAAATTGCCCGATAAAAACACCCGCCTTGCTCTTGTATATCCGGGCAATATAAACCGCGTTAAGCGCGACGGCAGCGCAAAAACCGTAGCGTGGGCGTATTTATTGACGCCATATTTTACATCCACAGGATAGCCCGGTTCGCCAGCAAATTCGGGTAAATGGGTAGTTATTTCAAATGGTGCGTCTTGCGGGTTTTCGTTTAAGCCTGATAATGACCTGTCAAAGCGGACGATGTTGTTTTCGTGGGCAGCAAGGTCCCAGCCATCTTCTTTTATGGGATTATAGTTCCCTTTTAAAAGCTTTTGACCATTTGACTTACTCACTCCTGCAATTTTAAAAATGCTGTCCAGTTCCTTATCAGATGTTTTAAGATCTATCTGCAACACCAGGTGATCACGGGCAATAAAGAGGTTATTCTGGGCAACAGCAATCTTCATACTGCTTATAAGCAATACAAAAACAACCAAAATATATTTGCCCCGCATCATCCTATTTATTGTTATAAATGTACATTTCAAATTCCTTTTTAACGAAGTTGATGGTAAATATACCCCTGACGAAAAAATCATAGCCTAAAATGCCATCAATGTTACTGCCATAAGCCTTCCCCATCTTTTCAAGGTCGGTTATTAAAGTTCGATTTTTTTCAAATGTATGGTCGCCCACGGTTAACCCGTCGAACCGGGCGTATAATACTTCCAAACCCTTGCCACCTATACCGTTAATTTTCGACCGGCTGATGATCTGCAAATCTTTCAATGTCTTTTTAAAGCGATCATAATCCAGCAGGTTTGTTTCAGCTGCGGTATCAAACCCAAACCAATAAGTATTGTTATTTACTGTCCCCTTCAGGAATATCACACTGTTAATATATTTAAATGGGCTAAACATCAGCCTGTCGTGAAAAATCTTTTCCCCTTCCGGAACATTGCCGCTCTTGTCCACTTTTTGAATATAAAGCACATTATTGAAAAGATCGACAGTAATGGAAAATTTTTCGAACAAACGGGTTCCAAGTAAGCCGAGGATCTTTATATTTTTACCGTTTTCTATCGATGACAGGTCCGTAACATCGGCTGTAAGGCGACTGTATTGCAGATCGAGAATTTTAAAATTGTGTACATAGGTGGTAAACGCACCCTTTGATTCGCCGTTTATACCGCCGGCTTCCTGGTCGGCTATTTCGGGGATGTACCTGAAATACGTTGCATTTAAAACCAGGTACGGAGCGCCGGTGTCCAGCACGAAATTTCCCTCCAACGAGTCGACCTGCGCTTCAACAATTATCAGGTTGCCTGCCCGTTTTATAGGGACAACCAATGTTTTAAAATCCGCATAGGGTGCCGGGTCGGGGTCGCGTTTAACAGTAGCATTTTTAAAACTTACGTTACCAATCATTACCCTGTCGTTCCCGGCAGCAACACTGTGCCGAAAAAGAATAAAAAGGGTCAATAAAAGATAAACTTTTCGCATTATAACTAAAAGACCACATTCGAAGGCAGATAGTTACAGGAGATCAAAAAAATAAGGTTTGATGAATTAAATCACCAAACCTTATTTTTTATATCGATAAACCGGGGAAATTATCCAAGGTATGATTTCAGGATCTTGCTCCTTGAAGTATGACGCAGGCGCTGTAACGCCTTATCCTTTATCTGGCGAACGCGTTCGCGGGTAAGGTTAAACTTCTCACCTATTTCTTCTAATGACAATGGATGATTGGTACCCAAGCCAAAAAACAATACGATAATTTCGCGCTCACGCTCGGTAAGCGTTGAAAGTGACCGTTTTATTTCTTCTGATAATGATTCGTTAATTAAGATCGAGTCGGTATTTGGCTCCTGGTTTTCCAGTACATCAAGCAACGTATTTTCCTCCCCTTGTACAAACGGCGCATCCATAGATACGTGGCGACCTGAATTGCTTAAAGTATCGGAGATTTTATCTACTGTAGTTTCCAGCATGTCAGCCAGTTCTTCAGGAGACGGCTCACGCTCAAATTCCTGCTCCAGCTTTGAAAAAGCCTTGCTGATCTTGCTTAATGAACCTACCTGATTCAACGGTAAGCGCACGATACGTGACTGCTCGGCAATAGCCTGCAATATCGACTGACGGATCCACCAAACGGCGTATGATATAAATTTAAAACCTTTGGTTTCATCAAAACGCTTTGCAGCCTTTATCAAACCAAGATTACCTTCATTAATTAAATCGCCAAGCGTAAGTCCCTGGTTTTGATATTGTTTAGCAACAGAAACCACAAAGCGAAGGTTGGTTTTTGTTAAGCGTTCTAATGCAGCCTGGTCACCCTCCCTTATCTTCTGAGCTAGTATTACTTCTTCTTCGGCTGTTATAAGGTCAACTTTACCAATTTCGTGCAGATATTTATCAAGTGATTGCGACTCACGGTTGGTAATGGATTGGGTTATTTTGAGTTGTCTCATCTATTTTATTAACCTCGATTGTTGTTTAGAAATGAACGTGCAAAGGTAGAAAATTGTTATAGAAAATTTTCAGATATTTTGAATAAAAAATTAATTAATTTTTGTATGTTTTAAGACAATAATTGCACGGTTTTTGTGGCATATAGCTTCGGATATCATATATTATCAAGGTTAAAAGTTTCATTTAGCCTGATCCCTTTTTCAGTTTGCTGCACTGTACAACATTCATTTATGGGATCGTGTTCGAGGTACAATATATAATTTTTTTCAACCGCTTCATTTAAAAAAAGTTTTTTTTCATTTAACGTTTTCAACGGAAACATATCGTAGGCCATTACATAAGGTAAAGGGATATGCCCGGTTGATGGCAACAGGTCGGCCATGTACAAAATTTGCTTCCCTTTATAGTTGATGAGCGGCAGCATCATGGCATCGGTATGGCCATAAACAAAACGAATGTTAACATTTTCGGTAAACTTGACGCCATCCTCTGCCGGTATGAATTTTAATTGCCCGCTTTCCTGGATCGGCAAAATGTTATCTTTCAAAAAGGAAGCTTTTTCACGTTCGTTAGGATTTACCGCCCAGTCCCAGTGCTGCGGATTGCTCCAGTAGGTTGCGTTTTTAAAGGCGGGCAATAGCTTGTCATTTTCCCGTACCACTGCTCCCCCCACATGATCAAAGTGTAGGTGGGTTAAAAACACATCGGTAATATCACTACGGTGAAAGCCTAAAGCTGCCAACGATTTATCGAGTGTGGCATCCCCGTGCAAATAATAATGACTAAAAAACTTTTCATCCTGCTTGTCACCTATCCCGGTATCTACCAAAATCAGCTTCCCTTCGTCCTCTATCAGCAGGCAGCGCATGGCCCAGGTACAAAGGTTATTTTCGTCGGCAGGGTTGGTTTTTTGCCAGATAGTTTTCGGCACCACGCCAAACATAGCGCCGCCATCTAATTTAAAAAAGCCGGTATTTATTGTATGTAAGTTCATAGTTGATGGTTCATAGTTCATGGCCGAAATGGCTTCACCCTGGTAAGGACAAAGTAAAACAAATTGCCATGAACTATCAACTATGAACCATGAACCACTTCAATTCCATATTCATTAAACAACTGTTTCGATTCTTCCAAAAGCGTCCTCTCCTCGTCCCGTAAGGCATAAATTTTATTTACCTCCTTATCTAACGATAAAGTTAACATTTCATGTGTATAGGATGGTGAAGCCGGATTTGGCAGTTTAACCATATCGGCATTTTTCAGCATAAAGGCAGGCAGTTCCAGGTAATCGCCCAGGATGATATCATCAGCGCTTAGTTGATTTTTAAGCTTATGCGCTTCGGCTGAAGTTGCCGCGGTGATTAAGATCTTCATTATGATTAAGCTATTAATCCGTCCTTCATAAACACGGTGCGGTCAGAAATATCGGCCAGGTCCTGGTTATGGGTCACTATCACGAAGGTTTGGTTAAATTCATCGCGCAGCCTGATAAACAGCTGGTGCAGTTCCTGCGAATTGGCAGAATCCAAATTACCTGATGGTTCATCCGCGAATATGATGGAAGGGCTGTTGATCAACGCCCTTGCCACAGCAACCCTTTGCTGCTCGCCGCCCGAAAGCTGGCCGGGTTTGTGATTCATCCTATCGCCCAAACCCAGTAATTTTAATAATTCTACCGCTCTTTTTTCGGCATCCTTACGGGCTGTACCTGCTATAAACGCAGGAATGCACACGTTTTCTATAGCGTCGAACTCCACAAGCAGGTGATGAAACTGGAAGATAAAACCGATCCGCTGGTTACGGAAAGCGCTTAGGGCCTTATTATTTAACCCGCTTACTTCTGTGTTGTCAATAAAGATCTGGCCGGTATCAGGCCTGTCCAACGTGCCCAATATATTCAGCAAGGTACTTTTACCCGCGCCTGATGCGCCTACAATGGTTACAATTTCGCCCTTGTTAACTTCAAAGTCGACACCTTTTAAAATTTGCAGCTGTCCGTATGATTTATGGATGTTTTTAGCTTTGAGCATGGGGTAAAGTTAGTGATTAGTGATTAGAGATTGGAGATTAGGTGAAAAATGTGGATGGGATGGCGGGAAATGTCGTTTGTAGAGTTGACTCACCCGACATTGCTTCGCTCGTCGACCTCTCTTCGCTGCGCGTAAAGAGGTGAGAAAAATATCTTACAATTACTTTTTCTTTTCCCTCTTTGCACAGCAGAGAGGGTGGTCCAGCGAAGCGTCGACCGGGTGAGTCAATTCTATTAGCGGCATTACACGCCAATGTACTACGTTACGGAATACGGGTTTGAATCATCTAACAGGCAAATTATCGAAAAAAATCGCCCTAAATTTCGTATATTTGTATATCACCAAAACTTTATAATTCACCTCCCACCTGAATCAACAATATTTCTGTTTTAGGGCCGAAAAAATACGGAGTTTGAATTATATTTTGTATATTTGTATGTATATCAACATATTACAAAATCAACCGTTCCTTTTTTATCAGGGGTAAAATGGCTTTTACCATGGCAATCCATTTTTTTATCAGGGCCAAAACACCATTTCGCCATCGTAATCTTTTTTTTTACCAGGGGCAAAACAAGGTTCACCTTCGTAATTCATTTTTTTATCAGGAGTAAACGTGAATTATCCATGGTAATCCATTTTTTTATCAGGGGTAAAGTAACATTTTACTATGGTAATTTCAGCTTTTTGGATGGGTTGGCGGATTAACAGCTTTGCAAAGCGGCTTTTCGACCAGTTAATTTTAAAAATTGACACTCCAACTAAGCTATGGTCTCTAATCTCTAAAAACTAAATAGTAGCTTTACCGCAAATTCTTCACAAAACATGAATATTCACGAATATCAAGGTAAGGCCATATTAAAAAGCTTTGGCGTTAGGGTTCAGGAAGGCATAGTTGCCGACAGCGTTGAACAGGCTGTTGAAGCTGCCAAAAAAATGAAAGAAGATTACGGCTCTGATTGGGTTGTAATAAAAGCACAGATCCATGCAGGCGGTCGCGGTAAAGGTGGCGGCGTTAAATTAGCTAAGAACTTAGACGAGGTAAAGGAAAGAGCAACCAATATATTAGGGATGCAATTGATTACCCCGCAAACCGGCCCCGAAGGTAAACTGGTAAGCAAAGTATTGGTAGCACAGGATGTTTACTATCCCGGCGAAACTGAAACAAAAGAATTTTACATCAGCGTTTTGCTTGACCGTGCAAAGGGTCGCAATATCATCATGTACTCAACCGAAGGCGGTATGGACATCGAGGAAGTTGCACATTCAACCCCTGAGCGTATCCACAAAGAAGAAATTGATCCTAAAGTTGGCCTGCAGGGTTTCCAGGCGCGTAAAATCGCGTTTAACCTTGGTTTATCAGGCGATGCCTTTAAGGATATGGTGAAATTTATCACCGCTTTATATAAAGCATATGATGCTACCGATTCATCTCAGTTTGAGATCAACCCGGTTTTAAAAACATCCGACAATAAAATATTAGCCGTTGATGCCAAAGTTAATTTGGATGACAACGCATTATTCCGTCACCCGGATTTTGCTGCTATGCGCGATGTTGCTGAAGAAGACCCGATGGAAGTTGAAGCCAGCAAATCGAACCTTAACTTTGTAAAGCTTGACGGTAACGTTGGCTGTATGGTTAACGGCGCAGGTTTGGCCATGGCCACCATGGACATTATTAAAATTGCCGGTGGCGAGCCTGCTAACTTTTTGGACGTTGGCGGAACCGCCAATGCTGAGACCGTTAAGGCTGCTTTCAACATTATACTGAAGGACCCGAACGTTAAAGCAATCCTGATCAACATCTTCGGTGGTATCGTTCGTTGCGACCGCGTGGCACAGGGTGTTATAGATGCTTACCATGAAATCGGCAATATCCCCGTTCCAATTATCGTTCGCTTACAGGGCACAAACGCAGTTGAAGCTAAAAAATTGATTGATGAATCAGGCTTAAAAGTATTCTCAGCCATATTGCTGAAAGAGGCGGCTGAAAGAGTTAAGGAAGTACTAGCGCTTTAATGTTCATTCGCTCACTGGTTCATTAGTTCATTGGTGGATGGCGGCTTAGACTCCGTGGTATCCGCAGGACAAGACCAATGAACCATTAAACAAATGAACTAATGAACCAAAAAAATGTATATAATTAAAGTTAAAGGCGTTGCCAAAATACCTGATTACGTACAATTGAGGGATGATAAGTTTACGTTGCTTGCCTATTTTCGGGTCGACAGGCCTGATAAATCATTGGATAAGGTAGGCCTGCAGGACAAGACAGAATACATAATGAATATTATTAAGGATCTGCCTTTCGGGCAGATCCTTAAATTAGAGATTTGAGTTAGTTGATTGGTTCAATGGTTCATTAGTTCATTGGTGGTTAGCGGAGAACCCGTTTGATAAACCAAAGGACAAGACCAATGAACCAGTGAACAAATGAACTAATTAACCAAGATATGATCGGAAATTCAATTATAAAGCTAAACAACGTTGATATTTTTCAGCAGGCGCACCTGGTGTTGTCGAACGTTAATTTGCATATTGATAAGGGTGATTTTGTTTGGCTGATCGGTCAAACCGGATCAGGTAAAAGCAGTTTGCTGAAGGTTATTTACGGCGATCTGAACATCAACACCGGCGCGGGCCATGCCTGCGGTTACGATCTGAATAACCTGAAACAAAATGACGTTCCCTTTCTGCGTCGTAAACTTGGTATAGTTTTCCAGGATTTCCAGTTACTTACAGACCGTTCTGTTGAACAAAACCTGCAATTTGTGATGCGGGCTACCGGCTGGACAGATAAAAAATTGATTGAGGACCGTTCTCTTGATGTTCTGGAAAAAGTTGGGTTGCGTTCAAAGCTTAAAAAAATGCCGCATGAGCTTTCAGGCGGCGAACAGCAAAGGGTGGTAATAGCCCGGGCCTTACTTAATGATCCGGAGATTATCCTGGCCGATGAGCCAACAGGGAACCTTGACCCGGACACTTCTGAAGAAATTGTATTGCTGCTAAAGCAGATCAGCCAGTCGGGAACTGCCGTATTGATCGCCACGCACGATTATCATATCATCCGCACTTTCCCGTCGCGCATTATTAAATGCGAAAACGGTAAGGTTTTGGAAGATGTGAAGATTGCGTGATTTAGTTGGCAGTTATCAGGGTAATGTCTCAGTTTGAATATTTACGGACCAAAATATATTTGCAATCTGTAGCGTGATAATGGGCAAACGATAGGTTGCCGCGGAACCCGCCGTTAGCGAAAAGAAAATTATGTTTAATTGGTTCAAAAGAAATAGCAAAGGAAAGTCGATTCTTACGAATTGGAATGTTGAAGATATTCCAAGCTTCGAAAAGATTTACAATCCTGATTCTATTCAATATGCGAACAACGACGGTAGCAAAGTAATGTACTTTTCAGTACTCACTGTTAGCGGTAATGATCTTTTTGCAATTGATGCTTATACTGGTGAGCCCTCCGTAATCGAAGACACCAACGGATGGAAGTTGAAAGGGGCGAAGAAATCTAAAAATCAAATTCTCGTGTGCGTTATTTCAGGTGTGAATCTAGATGATATTGAATGGGCTAAAGCATTCTTTGATTCTATCAAGCCGCGCTAACATTTAAACTGAAACACTACTGTTAGCAGTTTGTAGCAGATGTTGCCTGCAAACTGTAAACTTTTCCAAGACACTGCCAATTGCAAACTGACAACTGCAAACTTTTCCCAAATACTGCCAACTGCGCACAGCAAACTGCAAACTGACTGCCACGATGTCGGCTTTATATCAATGGCAAGATACTTGATTGGCACTATTAGCTATGAATTTTAACGACATGTTGAAGAAAAAAAAGAAGGAAGATTCAGATAACACTGAAGATATAAACACTACTGTGAACGAATTTGAACAGGAAACAGATGAGCAGGCTGCTGAAAATGCACCATCGCCTGTTGATACGCTGAAAGAGGAACTTTCCCTGGCTAATGACAAATACCTGCGCTTGTATGCCGAATTTGATAATTTCAGAAGGCGTACAATAAAGGAACGTGAAGATGCCCGAAAAATGGAAGGCAAGGACCTCATCGTTTCTTTATTACCGGTACTTGACGATTTTGAACGTGCATTAAGAGCAATGGAAACTGCCACTGATGTTGCACCCGTTAAGGAAGGTGTCACGCTGATACAAAACAAGTTAAAAGGAGCGCTTAACAAAACCGGCTTAAAGGAAATGGAATCCATCGGTACCCCATTTGATCCTGAGCTACAGGAAGCCATCACCAACATACCGGCCCCTACCGAAGACCTTAAAGGCAAAGTAGTTGACGAAATGGAGAAAGGCTATTTCCTTAACGATAAGGTAGTGCGTTTTGCTAAAGTAATAGTAGGCGCGTAAGATGATTTCGGATGTCGGATTTTCAATTTCGGAATTAAAGAAATTGAGTATTCCAACTAAGATCCGAATTCAATATCACAAAAAACAAAATCCGAATTCGAACATCCGAATTCCGAAATAATAAAAAAATGTCAAAAAGAGATTACTACGATATATTGGGCGTAGCCAAAGGTGCCGATGCTGATGAGATAAAAAAGGCTTATCGTAAAATGGCAATTAAGTATCACCCGGATAAAAACGAAGGTGATAAAGCTGCTGAAGATAAGTTTAAGGAGGCTGCGGAGGCGTACGAGGTTTTAAGTAATCCCGAAAAGCGCCAGCGGTATGACCAGTTTGGTCATGCAGCCAATGCACATTCTGCCAATGGTGGCGGCTATGGCGGTGGCGGCATGAATATGGACGATATATTCAGCCAGTTTGGCGATATATTTGGCGGCGGCAGTCCGTTTGAAGGTTTCTTCGGCGGCGGTGGCGGCAGGCAGAGCAGCGGTGGCAGAAGGGTTCAGCGTGGCAGCAACCTGCGCATTAAAGTACGCCTGACACTTGAAGAAATTGCCAATGGTGCCGAAAAGAAAATAAAGGTAAACAAGCAGATCCCCTGCAAAACCTGCGATGGTACCGGGGCAAAGGATAAAGCATCGTTCCAAACCTGTAAAACCTGCGGTGGCCAGGGAGCTGTGCGCAGGGTAACCAATACCATTTTGGGCCAGATGCAAACTACCAGCACCTGCCCTACCTGTAACGGCGAAGGCACAACCATACTGTCAAAATGTACTGTTTGTCATGGTGACGGGGTTGTACGCGGCGAAGAAACTATCACGATCAACATTCCTGCGGGCGTAAGTGAAGGTATGCAACTGAGCATGAGCGGTAAAGGTAACTCTGCCCCACGTGGCGGCGTACCCGGAGACCTTATCATACTGATTGAAGAAATCCCGCACGAAACATTAAAACGCGACGGCAACAATGTGATATACGACCTGCACGTGAACTTTGTGGATGCCACTATCGGCACCAGTGTTGAAGTGCCGACCATTGATGGCAAGGTTAAAATAAAGATTGACCCGGGAACACAGGGCGGTAAGATCCTGCGCTTAAAAAGCAAGGGCGTACCCGAAGTGAACTCATACCGTCGCGGCGACCAATTGGTTCATATCAACATATGGACACCAAAGGCATTGAGCCGCGAAGAACGCGAGCTGTTAGAGAAACTACAGAACTCACCAAACTTTAAACCAAATCCGGGCAAAAACGAGAAAAGCTTTTTCGAACGGATGAAGGAATATTTTGAGTAGGTTTTGAGTCCGAAAGTCGGGAAAGACCGAAAGTCCGGAAGATAAAAAAGAAAGCTCAAAGTTTTAGGATTTTGGGCTTTTTTACTAAATGATTGGAGGAGATCAGCTTCCGCTTTTTAAATCATATTTGATCCAATATTTAATATTTTTTACAAGTACCTTAATTATTAAATTTTGATCCGCCGTTGTTAGCTTTTCGTTGTATGTTTTGTGCATGTATAAATCATTTTTGGGAGTATTTACAGAATAACCCTCCTCGTCAAAAAAGAAGAATAGTACTTCACTTATACTTAAGTTATATTCTGGATTTTTGAATCCTTTAAATTGAACTATCAATTTTAATATTTGAACATTCCCTTTTTCGATGATTAGTTCTTTGAGATTTCTTTGGATATTTTGATCATCAATAAAAAGAAAATTCACGAAGTTGGCGTCATCATCATCAAACGGATCATCGATAGATAATATCACGTATTTAAAAAATTCATCAAATACGCTTATTTTAGCTGAAAGCCTTTCGATAAATGGAATTACTATCTTAAAGATTAAATCATATTTATCACTCTTGTTATTTTTTCGATCAGTTGAAACTTTAGTTTTTAACTCCATTCTGAGCAATGCAATCTCTTTATCAAGATCTTGTTCCTCTATGATATTTTCGCCTTTAAGGGCCCGTAGATATAACTTATTAGAAAGCTCAACAAGCCGAATTACATACTCGACAAAAGGCCAACTATTCCCGTTATCTGCCTGACTTAACAGGGAATAGTAATTAAGCCTATCATCCATCTTAATTACAACCGGCGGATACCCTTTTTGCATTAAAATCAAGTTCATCAAAATGCGGGATAGCCTGCCATTCCCATCATCAAAAGGATGAATAGAAACAAACCTATGATGAAATAAAGCAGCTGCAACAACAGGATGAATGTCTGTATGATTAGAAACTTCGGCATACCATTCCATTAGCTCCTGCATTTTGGCAGGTGTTTCTTCGGGGGTGGCGTAATAATGCGTTTCGCCGGTTGCTGTTTGTACGTGGTTGGCTGATGTTTTGTATTCGCCTAAATTAATTCGTTTAGTTGTTGGTGAACCATCTGTGGTTTGTGCCTTTACATCATAAGGTTCAACTAATATCATTTTATGCAAAGCCCGAATATCGGCCTCTGATATTGGACGCGTATCTTTTACTATTGCTAACAAGAAATTTATAGCTTCATTATGACCCCGGATATCGAGGTGATCTTTCAAGGGCTTTCCTTTAGCGGTAATGCCTTCCATTAAAAAAGCAACTGTCTCGCCATAGCTTAGCTTGTTGCCTTCTATTGCATTGGAATGGTAGTTCCAGTCTAAACGCAGCTTTTGCATCACTTTACCTTCCACGTCGGCAGGCAAAGGGCGCATGTCGTCAATCTGCTTTTTAAGGTCATCAACTTCCTGCAGGATCTCGGCCTTGCTAAATTCTGCTTCCAGTTTTAAATTCATCGTTTAAAGATAGGAAAATACCATTAAGCAAGTAAATTCCCTTTTTGCTTTCGCGAAGTCGGACAATAAAACTCAAAAACACAAGGTCAGGTAATTTGGGACTTTCGCTTTACCTGCTTTATATTTGACTATATTAATCGTATGAATTTCAAAATTCTATTACCTGTGCTATTTTCATTTACCTGCATCGGCCTGTTCGCCCAAACACCTGCCATTACCAACAACTATCAAACAGAAGCCGGTGTGCCGCATCTAAAAATTGAACGGTCAATGATCTATACGCCGGGTAAAGACTGGCTGTATAATCACCATTCGTCTATCATTCATTTTAAGGACAAGTTTATAGCCATTTGGTCCGATGGCTTGGTTGACGAAGACTCACCGGGACAAAGGGTAGTTTATGCAACTTCGGCAGATTTTTTTCATTGGTCTGCTCCTACGCCGCTTGCATCACCAACAAAAACAAATGACACCCTGACCGTGCTTACCGCAGCCGGCTTATACCAATACAAAGGTACGCTGGTAGCTTATTATGGTGAATACACCCACAACCGTCAAAACACGCACCTTTGGGCAAAAACAAGTACGGACGGCGAGCACTGGAGCAAGCCGATTGACATGCATGTTCCGCTGATCCCTAACCATGGCCCTGAAGCGACTAAAAGCGGAAGATTAATTATAAGCGGGAACTTCTTGTTCCCTAATACCGATGATCCGCATGGTATTAAAGGCTGGAAACTAAGCAGCCCTTATCCCGACTCGCTTTATAAACAGGATAATTCCGCAGCATTTTATGCCCCGGCAGCAAAACTAGGCTTGCCGCCACTTTGCGAAGGTTCCTTTTTCCAAACTGATGACAATGTATTACATATGTTGTTGCGCGTTACGGGAAAGGGCTGGAAAGGACGGTTATGGTTGACAGAAAGCAAAGATAACGGCAAATCATGGTCCAGGCCGGTTGAAACCAATTTTTCGGACAATGACAGCAAGTTTCATTTTGGCCGCCTGCCTGATAAGCGTTTTTACTACGTTGGCATACCAGATACCCTCCATCATTACGACCGTAACCCGCTGGTACTTTCCTTATCGTCCGATGGGAGGCTATTCAACAAAAACTATATTTTAGCTGACGAACTTTATCATCTTAAAAAGGAAGGCCTGTGGAAGGGCGGCCAGTACGGCTATCCGCATACTATTACTTATAAGGGCTACATGTATGTAATAATTTCCAGGCAAAAGGAATCCATTGAGGTATTAAGATTTGACTTGAATCAATTAAAAGAAAGGTAAACAAAAAGCAAGTATTACTGCCTTGCCTCCACCTTAGCAATCTCCGCTTCCCGTCTTTTTATATTGGCTTCTATCTTATCTATCTTTTTGCTGAGCGCCTCGATCTTTGCTATCCTGCTTCGGGTTGCTTGGCTCATGGGGGAGTGCGTTACAGGCTTTTTGCTAATCCTTTTATTGGGGACGCTTACGGTTTTAACCGAATCTTTGATAATTGTAGTGTCGGCATAATTATGAGTTACACCATGCCCGTTAACACCACGTGCAAATACACTGGCAGTAAAGCAAAAGACACAAATAATAACTAACGTTCTGATTATCATACTTTCAATAATTAAATTTACAATAAAATCGGGCATTTGGTTTTATAGCTGTAACATTTTTAATATTTGCGTATCTTAAACCAAAATCACCTAAAAACACCTTTATATGTTAAGCATCCGCAACATTGTTAAGCAATACGCCGGTCACCGGGCGTTGAGCGATGTAAGCCTGGAGGTTAAAAGCGGGCAGGTATTCGGCTTGTTAGGGCCAAATGGCGCCGGCAAAACCTCGCTTATCCGCATCATCAACCAGATTACTGCGCCCGACAGCGGCGAGGTTTATTTCAACGGCGAAAAGCTCAACCAATCACATATCGACCGCATCGGTTACCTGCCCGAAGAGCGCGGCCTTTATAAAAAAATGGAGATCGGCGAGCAGATGATCTATTTGGCGAGGTTGAAAGGATTAAGCAGAGCAGAAGCAACGCGCCGCTTAAAGATCTGGTTCGATAAACTAGGTATGGAAACCTGGTGGAAGATGAAGATCGAGGAGCTTTCAAAAGGAATGCAGCAAAAGGCACAATTTGTGGCTACCGTGTTACACGAACCCGATCTGATCATATTGGATGAACCATTCAGCGGCTTCGACCCTGTTAATGCCGAAATTATAAAGGACGAGATCCTGGAGCTTAATAAAAAAGGCGCTACCATTTTATTTTCCACCCACCGGATGGAATCAGTTGAGGAACTGTGCGATTCCATTGCGCTGATCAATAAATCGAAAAAAATATTGGATGGTACCGTAAAGGGGATCCGTAACTCCTATCGCAACGCAACTTACGTGATTGAATACAATGGTGAGCAATTAAGCTTTAACGGTTCGCAACCATTCGAGGTAATTGAAGAAAAGGCTGGGGAGGACAAAGAACACACGATCAAAATAAAGCTTGCAGAAGGCAATACTTCAAATGATGTACTGCAATATCTCATCCCGAAAACAAGGGTAAATATGCTGCAGGAAGTGATCCCGAGCATGAACGAAATTTTTATTGAACAAGTAAACCTAATCCGCTAAGCCATGAACAAAGTATTATTGATTATACAGCGGGAGTATATTACCCGCGTAAGGAAAAAATCATTCATCATTATGATCTTCGTGCTGCCTTGTTTGATATTGGGTATGGGTGCAGCAATTACTTTTATCGCGAAGGACAGTGATAAATTAAGCGATCAACAAGTGGTTAAGGTTATTGACGAAAGCGGCCTATTTGCGGGGAAATTTAAAGATCAGCCCAACCTAAAATTTGAAACTTCGACAAAATCGTTAACCGAACTAAAGGCCGACCTGAAAAAAGATGAAAATTTATCGGCACTTCAAATACCTGTCGATTATACCAAAGCAGATGCGATAAAAATATCGTCAAAAAAGAAACCGGGCATCACCATAATTGAAAAAGTTGAACGGGAGATGAATGATATCGCGGTAAGTAACGGCATGATCAAAAATCATATCGATACTGCTCTATTGCATTCGATAAAAAGCAATATTTCACTCAGCCCTATGGAAATTACCGAAACAGGGGATAACAAAACCGATCTTGGCGCAAATATCGGCGTAGGCATCGCTTGCGCAATTCTGATCTATTTGGCGCTGTTTATCTACGGTGCACAGGTTATGCGCGGGGTTATTGAAGAGAAAACCAGCAGGATCATAGAGGTGATTATATCGTCGGTAAAACCTTTCCAACTAATGCTTGGTAAGATCATTGGCGTTGGTTTGGTGGGATTGACGCAATTTAGTGCATGGATCATTCTATCTGTAGTATCGACCAAAATATTAGGTCATTCGTTTGCCTCTTCACCCGGAATAATGGGCGCTTTGGCAACCTTGCAGACTATTCATTTTGGAAAGGTATTGGCATGCTTCATTTTTTACTTTATTGCAGGCTACCTGCTTTATAGCGCGTTGTTTGCAGCAGTAGGTTCGGCGGTAGACAGCGAAACCGAGACACAGCAATTTATGATGCCGATTACGCTTCCATTGTTATTTACCTATATCTTATCAGTTTCCATATTATTCAGGGCGCCGGACAGTTCATTGGCCGTTTGGTTGTCTATTATTCCGTTTACATCGCCGGTAGCTATGGTGCTTCGAATGCCTTTTGGGGTGCCCGACTGGCAATTATATCTATCAATGGCGCTACTGATCCTTGGCTTTTTGTTCACCACTTATGTTGCCGCCCGCATCTACCGCGTAGGTATTTTAATGTATGGCAAAAAGGCAAGCTTTAAGGAGCTGGCGAAATGGTTCTTTTATAAAGAGTAAGCGGATCGTAAAAAAGCAATTAATAATCCCTTAAGTCCTAAACAATTTAAGGGATTATTTATTTTAGATGCATGAACAACCCTGTAGCAGTAATGGATCTTGGCACCAA
This sequence comes from Bacteroidota bacterium, assembly GCA_030775685.1. GTDB lineage: Bacteria > Bacteroidota > Bacteroidia > Sphingobacteriales > Sphingobacteriaceae > Mucilaginibacter. The sequence goes on along the minus strand of JALYIP010000061.1, from coordinate 130,763 downwards.
CACCTTTCACCTGCTTATAGCAGCGCAAAATGGCGATGGATATACCGAAATAGTTCACGAACAAGACCCGGTAAAGCTTGGCGAGGGCGGTATCAACAAAGGCTATATCCAACCGGCGGCGTTTGAACGGGGAATAAAAAGCCTGCAGCAATACCACCACCTGATCCTGGATAACAATGTGCAACAGGTTAGGGCGATAGCAACATCAGCGTTGCGTAGTGCGGCCAATGGACAGGAGTTCATTGAAAAAGTCAAAGCAGAAACCGGGATAGCGATTGAAATTATTGACGGCGATGCCGAAGCAGGTTACATTTATAAGGGCGTTCGGGTTGGTGGCGGTTTATCCGCACAAAACAGCCTGATAGTAGATATCGGCGGCGGAAGCGTAGAGTTTATTATTTGCGATTACAAGCAGGTGAAATGGAAGCAAAGCTTTGAAATTGGCGCGGCGCGATTAATGGATAATTTCCACCGGCATGACCCTATCCCGCCCGAATCAATCACCGCCCTGAATTTTTATTTAAAGGATTGCTTGGCCGACTTGTTTACTGCCACAGCAAACTATACTATCGAAAATATAATTGGCTCCTCCGGTGTATTTGGAAGTTACGCGGCAATCATTGAAACGGATAAGGGAAACAAATTCGACCTAAAAAAAACAAAGCATTACGCATTTGACAAGAGTGAGCTGTTAAAACTCATAGAACGCATTATCCTGTCATCGCACCAGCAACGGTTGGGGAACGGCAATATTATTCCTGTCAGGGTAGATATGATCGTGACGGCTTCCATATTAACCCGATTTATTATTGAAAGACTTGGGGTTGAAAGCGTAGCGATGTCTACAAACTCATTGAAGGAGGGGGTGTTGGTTGAGATGCTGGCTCTTACCTAAACAATTCTCTTAATGAAAGATAAAAGCTATAGCTTGAATCCTCAATCTGAATACCCTGAACCTGGACACCGCCAAGAACGCCTGAGACCACAAGAGGACTTACCGGCATTTTAGCGTCCATAAGATTGCCCGGCTTAATTTCAGCATCAATATTGATTATAGACGGAGTAAGTGTCTTACAATAAATAGAATCAGGTTTTCGTGGGAAGCTTTGTACGGCTTTACGTCCTTTTATCAGCCTTGTGTTATGTATTGGTATCATTTTTTTTACCTGTGCCTCTGCTTTTACCGAAGAAAACAGCAATGCGATAAATGCAGCAAGCCCCGCACGCTTCCACCATTTATTTAACGGTTTAGGTAAATTTAGCGAACCATTCAATTGAGCCATCTGTCCGTCGTAAAACCGGCCGCAAACATTAGTTTTCGAACCCAAATAAGTTATTATTTCATGGTTAGTCATCATTGTAAAATCAGTCACCGTTTTACAACAGTGTTCACAATGGCGGCCATTGTCAGCAGTTGTCATTTGCTCCCATTGCTTATCACACGGCTTAGGAATAGCAATACTTTTTATCCTGATCATGCCTCCTGGGTAAATATTTCCCTAACTGAATTCTGCACATACCTGGCATACAGCCGCTTTATTAAAGTTGATCGGGTAACCCCTAATCCTCCAAGCATTGTGGTATTTTCTTTCAATTTGACCTTTAAAACCTTACCTGCTTTTTTTAACGCGACAACCGTACTTTCATAGCCCAAAAAACTAATGGTGAGCTGCTTAGTTGATAATAGCACCCGCAACTGGAAATATCCCCCTGCATCGGTTTGTGTGCCTGCATTTCCATGATCTGTTTTTATTGTTGCGCCAATGATAGGTTTGTTATTATTGTCAGTTACCCTTCCGGTGATGATTTGATATCTGGCTGAATCTGGAAAAGCTATTTTACCTAACGGAAAGCTTTCACTTTGTGCGTCACTGCTAACAGTTTGCTCAGTAGGATGTGTTGTACTTTGTGCATTTGCACGACTATAAGCAGTGCTCACAAATAATACTGCGGCCATCATCCACTTAGCCCAGCCTCCTTTATTTTGAGGTTGCCGGCTAACCAACTGCATATTGATACTGTTTACCTGCTGCTCTCCAATCCTGCCGCAAACACGACTATTAGTTGAAAGATGGTTAATAATTTCGTTATTGCTCATTTTAGTAAAATCGACTACTATTTTACTGCATTGCTCACAATGGCGACCGTTGTCCACCGGTGTCATTTGCTGCCATTGTTGATGGCAAGGGTCAGGAAAGTGGATGTTTGTTATTGACGTCATAATTATGATTTTTATTAATGATGCACCACAACACGTTTTTCCATAAACCAATTAAAAAAATAATTCCTGCTCATCTTTAATAAAGCAAATGGGAACTTACCGCCATCATTTGTATATTGCATCCATAACTGACATTCCATGAAACTGAAACTTATCGGCGCAGCCGTTCTTTTGCTTTTGGTTATTTCGTCGCAGGCACAACGCCGCCGCCGGGGAAATAACACCAACGACACCATCACAACCAGCTATCAGCCGTCTGAATTATTCTCACCGCTTTTTTACAGCGAAAAGGGCAATGAATTTCATTCTGCCAATGGCGAACCGGGCCCTAAATACTGGCAGAACCGGGTAAACTATACCATTGACGCGGCAATTGATACTACAGCCAAAACATTAACCGCTACCGAAAAAGTTAATTACATAAACAACAGCCCCGATGCTTTACAGTATCTATGGCTGCAATTGGATCAAAACACTTACAAAAAAGAGGCCCGCTCCAACTTTGCCACCGGCTTTGCTCCCGGCCCGAACCAGCACACCACAGGGTACGATATTGAATCGATCTATATTACCAATGGTACAGCAACCACCAAGGCAGATTTCGTGGTTACCGATACCCGGATGCAGATCCGTTTGCCAAAAGCATTAACTGCTAATGGCGGTGTTTTAAATTTTGTTATAAAATACAAATACACCATTCCCGGCAATTTTGGTGGCCGTACCGATTATGTGGATACCAAAAATGGCAAGATCTATGAAATTGCCCAATGGTTCCCGCGCATGTGCGTTTATGACGATACCCGCGGCTGGGATACCCTGCCATTTTTAGGCAGCGGTGAATTTTATTTAGAGTATGGCGACATCGATTATAAAGTAACTGCACCTGCAGATATGATTTTAGCCGGATCAGGCGAATTGCTGAACCCAACAGAAGTGCTTACCGCACAACAGGTAAGCAGGTTGAACACCGCCCGCAACAGCGATAAAACCATCATGATAAGGGATGTGAACGAAGTAACCAGCGCGGCCTCGCGCCCAACCGGCAAGGCTAACCTAACCTGGCACTTCAAAATGCTGAACACCCGCGATGTGGCCTTTGGCGCTTCAAAAGCTTACGTATGGGACGCGGCAAAGGTAAACCTGCCGGGCGGCAAAAAATCGCTTGCAATGTCTGTTTACCCGGTTGAAAGTGCAGGTACGGGAAAGTGGGACCGCGCCACCGAATATTTAAAAAAATCTATTGAATACTTTTCTGAAAAATGGTTTGTTTACCCCTACCCTTGCGCCGTTAACGAAGCCGGCATTGCAGGTGGTATGGAATACCCGGGCATCATATTCGACGGAATTACAGATAAGGGCAGCGAACTGTTTTGGATAACTGCGCACGAGATTGGCCACAATTGGTTCCCAATGATAGTTGGCAGCGACGAACGCCGTTTTGGCTGGATGGATGAGGGATTTAATACCTTTATTGACGTTTACGCATCCGATGAAATTAATCATGGTGAATTTGCTCCCAAACGTGATGGTGAGTATGCCCCCGGCGGTGGTAACCCGGCGGACGAGATCATCCCAATTATCCAGGACCCGGATGCTCCTATTATTATGACAGCGGCCGACGCGGTTCCTGAAAAATACAGGCACCCGCTGGTATATTTCAAGCCAGCGTTTGGTCTGATTTTGCTGCGCGAGCAGATCCTTGGGAAAAACAGGTTTGATTATGCATTTAAAAATTATATTGCCAAGTGGGCCTACAAGCACCCGCAGCCTGATGACTTTTTCAGATCGATGGATAATGGTGGTGGAGAGGACCTTTCATGGTTTTGGAAAGGCTGGTTCTATAACAATTGGTCTTTGGATATTGATCTGGTAGATGCAAAATATGCCAACAAGGATCCTAAGAACGGCATACAGATCACTGTCGCCAACAAACTACAAATGGCCATGCCGTTTACCGTGGAGGTGAAGTTAAAGGACGGAACCAAGCAACGCACCTATTTCCCGGTTGAAACCTGGCTGCAAAACAAAGCGATCACCTTTACTATCCCAACAGCCACCGAGGTTGAAAGCGTAACTGTGGATCCGGACAATGCGCTGCCGGATATTAATAGAAAAAATAATACTATTACAATTAAATAAAACATTCGCTGCCGCGAGTTTAGCGATAGTGTCACTTGTGGTATAGCATTGGTTAAGCTTTCAGCTTAACCAATGCTATTTTGAAGGCAACAAAAATTGATTAGAAATCTATGTAAGCTGAAAGCTTACCATATGCCGCACCACGGGTTACGCTTTGCTAAACCCGCGGTAGCGTTTATAGCTTTTCCAAAGCCCTAAACAACTTTTCAGTAGGCAATCCAACCACATTGGTGTAAGACCCATTTATTCTTTCAATGCCAATCAGTCCGATTCTTTCCTGAATGCCGTATGAGCCGGCTTTATCAAAAGGCTGGTATTTATTGACGTAGCTGCTGATCTCTTCATCAGAAAGTTTACCGAAGTATACTTCAGAAACATCGTAAAAGCTATGGTACTCGTGTTTGTGCAACAAGCAAACGCCGGTTATCACTCTATGCATTCTGCCTGAAAGAAGCCGCAGCATCTCTATTGCATGATCCGCATTTTCAGGTTTACCCAAAATCAGGTCGTCAATACAAACAATAGTGTCTGCTGTGAGTACGATCTCATCAGTAACGGTTTCGTCAAATGCTTCTGCTTTTTTCGTGGCGATGTAAACAGCCACCTCTTCCGGCGTTAAGTTATCAGGGTATGACTCATCCACATCCTTCAGCACAATCCTGAATTCAAGATCCATCAGCCGTAACAATTCTTGCCGACGTGGTGATTTGGATGCTAATATGATTTTATGATTCATTATTTTGGTCGATAGTCCATAGACCATGGTCCATGGTGGTTAGTGGAAAAATGGCTATGGTCTATGGACCATTAACCATGGACCCTACCAGCTATACGCTTCCTCGGTCATCCATTTATCCTGAACCTTCAGCACTTTTTCAATAACATCACGGGCGCAGCCCTTACCACCTGCGCAATGGGAAACGTATTTACTTATGGCCTTTATTTCTTCAACAGCATCTGCAGGGCAAACAGGCAGGCCTACAAATTTCATTACTTCAAGATCGGGAATATCATCACCCATGTACAATACATTTTCAGGGCTGATGCTTTTTTCCTCCAGGTAGATCTTTAGCTTGGTTATCTTAGTATGAATGCCCATGTAAACATCGTTCACCCCTAAACTATTTAAACGGTGCAGCTGGCTTTTCGAACGACTCCCTGAAACTGTGGCAACATTATACCCACATTTTACGGCTAGTTGTAAAGCGTATCCATCCTTTATATTAAAGGCCCTGCTTTGCAAACCATCGTCTGTCACAAAAACAGAGCCGTCAGTAAGCACACCATCTACGTCAAAAACAAACGTAGTTATTTCTTTAAGTTTGGATAAAAATGATTCCATATTTTTTTATTGCGACGATTAGATTTATGATTTCACCGATTTGAGGACGATTTCGCCAACAACTGCACACTGCCAACTCAAAACTGCTAACTGCCCTATTGGTTATCCCGCCATTCATAAACCCAGGCCGACTGGATCTGCTCCAGGTGACCTTCGTTTGATTCTTCACGGGTGCCGGCAAAGTTAGGGAGAGAAAGCACCCACTCCAAAAGATCGGTAAAACGGATGCGATATATTTTTGATTCGCCAAAGTCATCACCAAATTTTTCATAAAGCTCAATTGCGATATCTTCATGATCGTTCCAGTGAATAGGCAGGCTGAATTTGTCGTCGTTCATTTTTTGAATATTAATATTCTTATAAAATCGGTGTAATCACCTAAAATCAGTGTAATCCCGTTAATGTCCCAGAAATTGATTTTGGTCGGGCAGGGTTATTTCAATATCGCCATCAATTACCACACACTGGCAGCCCAAACGCGAGTTTATGCGCGGATTAACGGCCCTGTCGATAAAATCCTCCTCCTTGTCTGAAATTTCCTGGATGTTATCCATCCCCTTATTTACGTACACATGGCAGGTGCTACATCCGCATACCCCGCCGCAGTTGTGCTGCAGTTCAATGCCATTTTCCAGGCAAACGTCTAATACAGATTCACCTTCGGCAATGGGCAATTCAACACTCTCCAAACCCTTTTCCTCAAAGCTTATCTTAACTTTAAAAATGTTCATTGGAGCAAAAGTAACAAAATTACCCGTGCCTGTGCCCCCCATTATTGTTTTTGATAATCTCCTGACTTAACAATGAATATATCTTTGCCAACTCCGGGTCATTACCAAGCATTTGCAGATGGGCAGCCATCGTATTTTCGTCGTTACGCACTGCGGGTCCGGTTTGTACATCGGCAGGAAAATGTGCCTGTACTTTTTGAGCTGTTTCCAAAATGAGCGGGCGAAGCATTTCAAAACCCATGTTCTGTTCGCCCAGCAACTGCTGCGCTACACCGTACAAATAGTTGGGGAAGTTGCAGGCGAAAACAGCAGCAAGGTGCAGTGTTTTACGTTGTAAAGAATTCGCCCGGTAAACATTATTACTTATGGTTCGGGCAAGTTGATCCAGGTCGCGGGTTATTTGTTCATCCGCCCCTTCAATACACAATGGAACCGACCAAAAATTCACCTCCTTTGTTTTGCTAAAGGTTTGCAGCGGGTAAAATACACCCGCATTATCGGTAATAGCCAACAGCGCCTCGATATGCGTTGCGCCCGATGTATGTACCAGTAGTTTTTTATACTGAACCAGCTGCCTTGCCAGTTCAATTATCACGTCGTCCTTAACGGCGATTATAAAAATATCCGTTTCGGAGTTTACCAGGGTTAAATCATCAATTGCTTCGGCCCCTACGTGATAAGCCAGCAAAGCAGCGTTGTGCGCATCTCGGCTATAAACCTGCACAATGGGGTGCCCGGCATTTTTAAACCCAGCAGCGAGGTGCGTTGCTACATTTCCTGAACCTATTATGGTGATGCGCATAGGATGCAATTTTAAGAAGATTATTGCGCTTCCGGATCTTTATTTAGTAATTTTATAAGGTAACCTATCCATTTCGATGAAGCGCATCCTGCTATTTTTTCTTTTGCCCACCTTAATTTGTTATAGTAGCCATTTACATGCTGCAAATCGTTTGATGATCGACACAGCCAAACATCGGCACAAAAAAACTATAAAGCCGTTTCAAGAATACAAATTGCGCTGGGAGAAGCATCCGGCTTCATATGATGACTGCGTTTTTAATAACAGGTTTTCTTTAGCTCAGCGTTTGGCTAAATATCCATTTTCAAACGCAGCGAAAATTGTTGCTGCATCTTATAAATGGAATGTACGCACTCCTGACGTATTGATCGGCGATACCACATCCAAACTCCCTGATACCGTTTTCAGGAGTGACTTACATGTAGAACATGGAAAATTAAACTATTCATCAATTAAAGAAATAAAAACGCTTACGTCGACTCAAGTTTCAAGTCTTACCCGGATAATCTACAATACTACATACAGGAGAAAATGTTCACACACCGGTGACCCTGGCCACGCATGTTTTAGTCCACGTAATGCACTTCTTTTTTACGACAAGCACGGCATAATTTATGACTATTTGGAGATTTGCTTTGAGTGTGAGAAAACAAATTCGCTATCGGATAGAATAACTATAGGAACAGATTGTACGCAAAAACTTGATTTCTTTAAGCAATTCCTGGTTGATGTTGGGATAAAATATGGTACCCTAAAAACTGATTAACCGACTTAAAACTTACGAAGTTTCGAAAACTTCGTAAGTTTTTTTGAAGCTGTTAAACAGTCTTCAATTCCTTGTTCCTGCGTGAAATTGAAAGTAAAAACCCGATGATCATGATAATAGTTCCCGCCCAAAGAAAGTTGATATAAGGAAAATCAAGCGCACGCATTACTATCCACGGTTTCTTGTTGCGAGGCTGCTGGTAAACAACAATCTCTACTTTATTTTTATCCGGCAGGATCTTCGATAAACGCAGCTTCAGGCCTACATCGTCAACCTTACGGTAGAAATCAAGTACGCTTTTATTCTTTATCATAAATACAGGCTCCGCGGCGTATTTTTTATTGTGCGATACCACTTCCAATTTTGCGCCAATGGCAACGTCGCTGCCTGTAAGGGGGATATTTTGTACTTGTACTTCCTTATTTAAGGATTTTAACACGATATAACCATCTCTGAATGGAATAGTATCGCCAACTGCAACTTCGTGCGGGATAGGCTCCTCGTAGTTCTTGTCATCATCTTCCTCACCATGTGCAGCTGCATCCTGCGTACCGGCAGGCTTGCCTGCATTAGGAGGTAATGCCGTAATGTGCGTATATAGGTCATGCCACAGGTAATGTTTTGTATCCGGCGATGGTACCAAACCCATTTGCGGATTGATCTGAACATTTGGCTTCAACAAAAACTCCTCAACTAACTTGCCATTAGCATCAAAGCGTTTATAATTTACCTTGTAATAATGGTTGGGCTCCGCAGTTGAATCGCCCAGGTAAGTAACCGTATACACCCCCATTTTAACAGGCTCATTCCTGTAGATCATGATATTTTCCTTTGCATCACCCGCACCGGCATTTTTATCAAAGTTCGGGATGCCCAGATTACCGGTTTCATTTTTTGATACCACACCACGGGTACCCGCAGCTATTAATGCTCCTATCAGCATCAGCGCAAAACCAATGTGTGCCACTGCCGAGCCGGCAAGCTTAAACTTACCCTTTAACGAGTCAGAAAACACCTTGCCGTTCGCTAATACCGAGTAGATTGAACCAAACATTACCAGAGAGAACACAAAGTGCAATTTATATAAACCGCTTGTATAAATTATCAATGCGGTAATTAAGGCCGCAAAAATGAGGTAAAGCAGGGTGGTGATAAAAAACCGGGTAACATCAGTTTTCTTATATTTTAAAAACTGGGTAAAGCCGGTTAAAATAGCAATAACCATTGCGAATGATGCCTGAATAACATTGTAATGCCCTACCAGGTCAATAGGCGGCGCTATCTTTGTACCGAACATCGCATTCCATACCGGGATTGAGGTAACCAGGATCAAATGGAAGCAGGATAAACCCAGGAATATCGAACCAACAAACATCCAGAACTCACGCGAATAAGTATCCTCATCCTTTTTGGTGATAGGCATTTCCTTAAACCTGGCTATCAAAAAGTAGATAGCTATTGCTAAGAACACCGCTATAAAAGCAACTAATTGCCAGAACATCCCCAGATCTGTAAACGAGTGTACCGAAGTTTCACCCAAGATTCCGCTCCTCGCTAAAAACGACGAATAAGCCACCAGTACAAAACTCATCAACACCAAAAAGGTAGCTGTAAAATAAGAATGACCTGTATTTTTATAAACTATTAAAACGTGCAATCCGCCAACAAGCGTAAGCCATGGAAATATGGATGCATTTTCAACCGGGTCCCAGGCCCAAAACCCGCCAAAGTTAAGCGATTCATAAGCCCATAATGACCCCATAATTACACCTGTACCCAATATCATTGCCGCAAACAATCCGTATGAAATTGCCGGTGCAACCCATTCCTTGTAGCGACGTTGCCATAAGCCGGCAATGCCATAAGCAAATGGCACAATTACAGATGCCAAACCAAGGAACAGAGTTGGTGGGTGAATGACCATCCAATAGTTTTGCAGCAAAGGGTTCATCCCCTGTCCATCCTTTATAAACGACATATAGTCGGGCCTTGAAAATATGGGTGCCTCAACTGCCTTTCTCAAAAGTAAAAATGGCGAACTGCCTATGCGGGCGCCAAAAACCTCGATACCCAATAACATGGATGCCAGGAAGATCTGTGAAAAAGAGATGACCGTCATCACCGGCTTTTCCCATGATTTTGCGCGCCAGATAAGGATATTACCTAAAACCGCCTGCCAGAAGGTCCAAAGCAAAAAGCCACCTTCCTGCCCGTTCCAGAAACCTGAAACTATGTAATATACCGGCAACGAGCGCGAAGTATATGCCCAGGCATAATGATATTCAAAATAATGATTGTAGATAATATAAAAGAGCATCACACCAACGCCCAAAATGGAAATGGAATTGGCCCAAAAGGCGATGCGCCCCAGCTTTAGCCAGGAGTTGTCCAGCTTGTTGGTGTTAGTAGTAGCGAAGTAATAGCTTATGGCAGAAAGTAACGCCGCGCCGAAAGATAGAATAACAAATACCTTGCCTATATTACCGGGCAGCAGGTGTTCGCCTTGAAAAGCTATATCCATTAAGTGATTTTATATTGAAGCCGCTTTGGCTTTGAACTCTGTAACTTCTATTTTGTCCTGGGTGTACTTTGAAGGGCATTTCAACAGGATGGTTGATGCATGAAACTCATTGCCCGTCATACGGCCAGTAAGTACGATCTGTTCCGATTTTTCAAAGTCCTGGGGTTTGGTGCCGGTATATACCACCTTGCATTCTTCGCCTTTGTTATCCTTTACAAAAAATGAAAAGTAGTTGGCATCCTTGGAGGCATCATAGTAAAGCTCTTTACCTTTATCTAAATGGCCAACTATGTGCAGTTCATCAGCCGTTTTCTTTGCATCACTGAATGATCCGTAAGTACTTGAACTTGAGTAAGTACTTATAATTGTTGCTATTGCTATGGCAATTACAATCAATCCAAATATGGCACTTTTTTTCATTACGGGTTTATCTACTTTGTTTCGGATTACAAAAATACAAAACGTTAAGGTAATAATGTTTATTACAAGACATTAATCTTATTTATAATCATTCTTAATAAATAAAACACCAGTAGTGATGGTTTATCAGGGCTTCATCATCGCTGTTAATGACGATGCACGAAATACTTTACCATCCATATGCCCCTTACCTATAATATAAGCTGATCGTTCCAGTGAATCGAGCTTAAAACCTGTAAATATCACTTTGCATTCCTGACCAACACTGTCCCTCATAAAAAAAGAGAAGTTATTATTTTCATTATGAATTTCTTTTTGCTTATCCAGGTGCCCTAAAACCTGTACTTCATAGGATGTGCTTTTCGCATCGGCAAAAGTACCGATATTGCTTTCTATCGAGTTTTTTCGGATCAGGACTGTTGCAGCAATAGCCACTGCTATTAAACCAAGTATTAAAACCTTTTTCATTGTGTATATGTTGCGTAAGGATTGAGTTAAATAGCTTTTAGAGTAATAACCTCAGCCTGCGTTACAGATTTATCCGTAAGTTTTTTATTTTCCGCCTTTGTTGATATTGTCACCAACAAAACCGGGATGTTTGTGATTTGCAGTTCGTAACCTGGTAGCCAGGTTTGTGCATGCTATGGCCCCATTCAACTTGTTATTAACAGAGAGTCCGGAAGAAAAAAATAGCATGGTTGCGTACGAGCAAGTTTACATCCGCCGGGCATTAAACTTCAGGCCTCGCCGACTTCCGGACTTCCGGACTTTCGGACTTTCGGACTTTCGGACTCCCCCTCCCTCACCGCAAAAGCATAATAGATGCGGCTTTGCTTACCTTTGTTTGGCGATAATTATCAACCCCGTCAAATACCCAATAATAAACACCTACCGGGAGATTTTGCCGGTTATAATTGCCATCCCAATATTCGGCCGACGATTTTGCCGTAAAGACCAGTTTTCCGTAACGGTTAAAAATCCTTACGCTTTTAAAGGTAAGCTGCCCGTCTATCGTTAAGGAGAAGTTGTCGTTAATACCATCGTTATTAGGTGTAAATGTATTTGGCGCAACTATGGTATATGGCGGCGGCGGCTGAATATCTACATTCACACGTTGAATGGTGCTGCAACCGTAGTCGCTTTCCGCTTTTATATAATAAACGCCCGCATATTTTATCGCAGTATAATTACTAACTGGTTTGGTAGCTTCAGCATCACTGTAATAGCTGTAGGTTAGCCGCGAGAGATGAACAAAGGTTTTAGTGAGATCTACAGTAGTAGGAAAAACAACTGTAGGCGGATCGATAACTATCAACTGGGGTGTGGCAATCACGACATTCACCGGTAAAATGTTCATACACCCCTCTGTGTTCACCCCCTGTATGTAATATTTCCCCGATACGGTGATCCTATCTGGCTTGTACAAATAGCTGGTGCCTAACGGGTCGGTGTAATAACTCAAAGTAGCACCGGCGCTTGTGCCCGCCGTTACTTTGGGCTCGGTAAGATCCGCGCCAATGCCAGGACAACCAAACACCGTGTCTAAAACGCTCAACCTAAACCCCTCATCAATTTTGTTGACTGTTGTGTGTAAGATATCAATGCAACCCAAACCGTCGTATGGAAAAATCTGGAGCGTATAAGCCGTACCATCAGGCGGCGGCGGAGAAATGGTAAGGCTCTGGCCGGTACCAACTTTCTGCGTCATGTCTGCATTATACCACTGATAAGTTTGAAATCCGTTTGGCGCGTAAAGCGTCATGTATGTTTGCCCGGCACAATAGGCGTTACCTGCTATAGAAACCCCGTTATTTTCATTGATGTCGAGATATGCATAACCAAAATGCTGGCCCTTTGTACAATCGTTAGTAGTGAACTCCAGCCGGATGACCTCACCTATATGACTGCTCAGATCAATGGCTGCTGTCGACCAATCCTTATAATAAATCCCCTCTCCTTTTACTCCCCTGGCTGTTGAGAGTTTAAACCCGGGGAGGCTTGATGATGCGGCAAAATCAAATGCCGGGCACTCAAGGTAACTGTTAGTAGTAACGTCGAAAACACGGGCCACAAATTGGGGCTGTTGATAGGCTAAATGATTGGGATTCTCCAGCACCACAGCATAATCAAACACAATACTGTAGGAGGGTTGATTAGGAACAGTAAACGTGTAAGTAACACGTTCCGCTTGTTTGCTGGTGTCAGAGTTGCCAAGCCTGATGGAGTATTTACTGCCGTTAGGACAAAGAATTGGGAAATTACCGTATGGATCAAGCGTATTGGCCGACTCCTTGCCTATTAACGTTTGCCTGTTATAAATTGCCGGGCTTGGGTTTACATGAACTGTCCCCTCTGGATCGACACTACCGATGTAACAACTCCATTTACTAAAGGAACCCTCCTCAAAACCTATATTCGGAATTTGAGAAAATGCATTAACACTGATGAATAAAAATATAATAACTAAATGTTTAAACATCCTTATCCAATTGGAGGATTAAATGTAAAAACTTTAAATGATATTATCAGAAAAATGAATATGTGGCACTTGTAACAATATAAACGAAAAAAGGCTGGATATCAGTTATATCCAGCCATGTATCAAAAAAGACGAATAACATTTATGGCCAGATACCAAGATTTTGGTACGATACCGCAATTTTGTTAATAGCGCCAACCATAGCTGCGCTGCGAAGCGTATCAATTTTAGGATTATTCTTATAGGTTTCCCTTATCTCGTGGTATGAGCGGATCATAGTATCCTCCAAACCGGAATTTACTAATTCAAGCTCTGACGCGCCTTTTATAATGGTTGAACGCTGCATTGCAGTTAATGCAACGCCGGTGATGCCTTCCACCATATTTACCAGGTTCAGATTCGAGTTTTCTTCAAAACGCCTGTTCATACGGCCAAATGCTACGTGCGACAGGTTTTTGAGCCACTCGAAATAAGATACTGTAACACCGCCGGCATTGGCATACATATCAGGAATTATTAAACCACCGGCAGCGTAAAAAATAGCTTCCGCCTCGGGTGAGGTTGGGCCATTCGCCCCTTCGGCAATAATTTTTGCCTTGATATTTTTAACATTAGCTATAGTGATCTGGTTCTCCAAAGCAGCAGGGACCAAAATATCACAAGGCTGCTCGAGACCTTCCAGGGAATTTTTGAATTCCTGTTTTGCACCGGCGTATCCTAAGATGGATCCGGTAGCCTTGCGGTGTTGAAATACTGCGTCAACGTCCAAACCATCAGCATTATAAATAGCGCCTTCAAATTCGCATAGGCCAACTACAAGCGCACCAAACTCAGCTAAAAATTTAGCAGAATGATAACCCACGTTACCAAGTCCCTGTACAATTACCTTTTTACCTGAGATGCCTGGCAAAAGGCCGATTTTTTGCATATCCTCACCAACGCTTACGCATTCGCGGATAGCTATTGCAACTCCGCGTCCGGTTGCTTCCTTGCGGCCGGCAATGCCATGTAATGCGATTGGTTTACCTGTTACAGCTCCCATAGCATCCAGCTGACCCGGATTCATAGTAGCATAAGTATCGGCTATCCAGCTCATTTCGCGCTCACCCGATCCATAATCCGGGGCAGGTACGTCAATGCTGGGGCCTATAAAGTTCTTCTTAATTAATTCAACCGTGTAACGGCGTGTAATATTTTCAAGCTCCTGGACAGTGTAGTTTTTTGGGTTGATCTTGATCCCTCCCTTAGCGCCGCCGAATGGCACATTTACAATGGCGCATTTGTAGGTCATAAGGGCAGCAAGCGCCATTACTTCGTCCTCATTAACCATTTCGCTGTAGCGGATACCGCCTTTTGTTGGCGACTGGTGTTGTGAGTGCTCAACGCGCCATGCGTCTATCACTTCAAAGCCATTTCCCCTGCGGATAGGGAACCTAAAACGATAAACACTGTTGCATGATTTGATCTGATCGAGCAGACCTGAATCGTGTTTTGTAAATTGAGCCGCGTAATCAAAGTTCTTACATACGTCACCAAAAAAGTGGGTATCCTGATCAGCAGCCGGGTTATTGGTAGCCATAAAATTTTTGATAATTATTAAATCGTTAAAAAAGTATGCAAATTTGATGCTTTTTTTATCAATATCGCAAATATATTATCTACATAATCCGGCCAAAGTTTTAACATTACATTGAAATGTATGTTTAAACTGTTTAAACCCGATTTTTGAACTATTTTTCCTTTTCGAGTTTTTTTAATCGCCGGTCTATCGAGAATAAAAAAATGGCCAGGCCAACAAAAATTACCACAATTATTGCGATAACGACATATATCTTACCCGAAGCACGCAACGCATCGGCCATTTCCACATCCTGACCTGGCTGGGCAAATGCCCCAAAATACATTAGCAGCAAAGATGCTAAAACCAATATTTTCTTCATGTTAATTTAATTCGTTCCTTTTGTATTCAATTAAACGGATGCGGTAGCGAAGCGAAGCTATCCAGATTGCCAAAAAGCTCCACGCTAAAAATGCAGGGTAAACCACAACGCGCATGCGACTGTCTAAATCATATTTATTAAAACCTGGATTACCGCCGTTCCCGGGGTGTAAGGAATCTGTCATTCTTGGTAAAATAAATATCAATACAATCATTATCGGGAATGCGAAAATGTTGTAGATGGCCGAGATCTTCGCCCGCTTTTGTTCTTCGTCTATTGAGTTGCGCAGCACCAAATACGCGCAATACAACAGGAAGGCAATAGCTGCGCTGTTCTGTTTAGGATCGCCGCTCCAATAAGCACCCCAGGCAAACTTAGCCCATATCATGCCTGTAACCAGGCCCAGTGCATAAAACAGCATACCAGTGTTTACGCATTCAACAGCGATCAGGTCATATTCCTCCTTCCCCGTAGCTAAATACCTAATACTAAAGATAACCGAGATTACGAACACCGTAAGCATAGCCATCCACATGGGCACATGGAAATAAAGATTACGGATAGTTTCGTGCAGTATTGCCAGCCGCGGTACGCCAAACATCAGGCCCGCAAACAGGGTGTATATAATGGTTATAACCACTAATACCTTCCACCAGGTTTTATATATAAAACTCATATTATTTATGGGGCCAAAGGTAGGGATTTTGGTTCATTAGTTCATTAGTTTATTCGTTCATTGGGCTTGTCTTGATTGTAGAGAACAATCCAAAGACCCACATTCGGAAAAATGCACCAATGAACTAATGAACCAGTGAACAAATAAACTATTTCACATCCGGCACGTAATCAACCGGCAGTAGGTCAGAGACCTTTGCCCTCGCCCATGCACCTTCGTATAGCGGTGAATTTTCTACAACAGTGCCATTGGTATCGAAAATGACATAAGGCGCAGATCGGGTGATTACAGTGACTTCGTAATTAGACATATCCAATGGGCGATAAAGGTCCCTGTCCTTAGTATCGTCTGTTTTCCTGGTGTAAACAACGTACAGGTAATTAGGAAAATGCATCGCATATAAACCGGCCTGGCCTGTTGATGATAAAATCTCCCACGTTGCGTATGGAAGTTTACTAACATTATCGCCTGCATATTTTGACTCATTAATTGCGATATCCTGCCAGTATTTAAAAGAATCAACTATTCGCCGCTGATAAAAAAATTCCATTTTACGTTTGAGAATATCTTCGGGTGGCCGCTTCGGATTAGGATAACGGGTAAAGTTATAGGCTATAAAACCCTCGTCCTTTAATTTATCAGCATACAGTGAGCGATAAAAATGCATAGCCGAACCATAATATGCTTCCTCGCGTTTTTTATGCCACTTCTTTTTCTGCGCCTCACTTCCCGGCAAATCCTCAAAAAGCTGCTGCCCCTCTCTCGAAACTATGTTGGAGATCTTATCAATTTTAAAATCATTGACCAGGTATTTTACGCGATAACCGAGTGCCTTGTTTTCAACAACTAAAAACTCATCTGCATCGGCATGTAATAATTGTTTAGTTGGATTATATGTTATGTTCAGAATATGCGGGTTCAGCACAACACAGCTTTTCGCATTTTCATCCGTACCTATAAAGTCTCGCCTGAATGCTTCGTAATTTTTTTTCCAGTCTGCACTTGATGATATTACAACCTCCCTAAGCATTAATGGTTTCGGACTCAATTTAATATCCAGCTTAATAGGTTCGTGCCCAACAAGCACCGTGTTTGAATACTCTTCATAACCTAATATGGTTACCACCAACCTGTACTGGCCGGGCCTTATGCCCACCAAGGCGAACTTACCATCTTCGGCAGTTGCCGAACCTACTGATGAATTGCTTAAAAAAACGCTTGCCCGGGGTAAGGGCCTGTTGGTTTCAGCGTTTGTTACCATCCCGGTAATTACTCCGCTTTGCGCAAATGAGAGAACCGGGAAAAGAATGAATAAAAGGATGTGCCAGGGGAATCGCATCGACTAAAATTACAATTTATTTTGAAGATGCGAAAAAACGAATTTATTATGAACTGTGGATGAAAAAGTTAGTCCGAAAGTCCGGAAGCCGGAAAGTCCGCAAGATTCAGCTAAGTGTAATAATATCTTTACACAGCATTCTGTCTAATGGTGGCATCGGTAGTGTTTCGCCGGGCAGGCACGGCAAGCGTTTGCGCATAAAATTTAACGGCATTTAAAAGGCTATCCGGTAATTCAGGATCATCCTTTAAGCCGTCATATTGCGGCTGCCAAAGCCATTTTCAACGGGCAACAAAGTCATTTAGAATCTTACTGCATTAAAATCAAAAAACCTGGAAGAACTAACCGGCGCAATTAATCGCGCCATAAAAAGGGGAATAAAATGAGAGAGGTGGTAATAACAATTACGTTGATGGCAAAAAGCACTAAAATATTTTCATAGCTCAGGCTTCGCTGCAAGCCATCCATTGCGTTTTTGCTAAGCTTGATAAGAATCAGGATAACAGGGATAATTACGGGGAAACTCAAAATAGCCATCAGGGTACCATTGTTACCTGCCTTTGATGCAATGGCCGAAATCATGGTAAATACCGTTGAAAAACTAATGGCTCCTAGCAATACCGTTAAAAAATAATACAAAGGATCGCCAAGTGTATTGTTAAAAAAAAGCATATAGATAGGCAGCGCCAGCCCGCTAAGCAACGACATGAGCAGAATGTTATAGATTGTTTTTGAAAGGATAATAGCCTGCGGACTTGCAATGGAATAATAATAAAGCAGCCGCGCCTTACTTTCCTGCATAAAGCTTTTGGCAATGGCGTTAACAGACGCAAAAAGGATTATTATCCAAAACAATATGTTCCAAACTATGGGATAACCTTTGGTTCCTGAAAACCCGGGGTTAAGATTAAACGAGATGTAGCAGATAAAAACTGTGGAAATAACGTATAGCAATACCCCATTAAAGGCGTATTTTGAACGCCACTCCAACAAGATTTCCTTTTTTAAAAGAGTAAGAGTTTGCCGGTACAGCTGCATGGGGGCAAAGATAGTTTATTAGTTGATTTGTTGATTGGGTTAGATTAGTTGATTGAGTTGTTGCAGTGTTGTTGTAAGGTTGAAAAGTTGCAATGTTGATATTATCCTTTTAACTACAGTTTGTCAGCCATTGTTTTGCGGGAGTAGATCTTAATTTTAGAGGAAAATTACGACCTTTATCCTGGCAATTTTTCAATCACTAATTCACTAATTCGCCAACTCACTAATTAACCCAATGCCAACTGCTTACTGCAAAACACCAATCGGTATTATCAGCATAACAGAAGAGGACGGCTTTATTACCTCTATTTATGCACTCGACGAGGAACACGAGGTAACCCCGCCGGAAACCGCTTTGTTGCAATTGGCCATACAGCAACTGGACGAATATTTTGTGGGCAATAGAAAAGTTTTTGATCTGCCCATTAAGCAGCAAGGTTCTGCCTTTCAACAAAAGGTCTGGGATCAATTGAGTAAAATAGATTATGGCAAAACCATCAGCTATATGCAGCAATCAAAGTTTATGAACAATCCACTCGGCATTAGGGCTATTGCATCGGCTAACGGTAAAAATCATTTACTAATTGTTGTCCCATGTCACCGCGTTATTGGCACCGACGGTAGCCTCACTGGTTTTGGCGCCGGCATCTGGCGTAAAAAGATCTTATTGGAACACGAGGCCAGGGTAATGGGCGTTGGGCAAACTACACTTGACTTTTAACAGGCTCTGCCTGTTTTAACAATTCGTTTATCTTACCATGAAGTTCATGCGGCTGAAACGGTTTTGACAACCAGTCGTTCATCCCCGCCGAAATAGCCTCCTTTTGTTCATAGTCAAACGCAGCGGCTGATAAAGAAATGATCGGCACGTTTCTTTTGGGTAAATCAAAATCGCGGCGGATAGTTTTTGCAGTTTCATAGCCATTCAGCTCAGGCATGTGCGTGTCCATCAAAATCAGGTCGAAATCCTTAGCCTTTAGCCTGTCGAGTACCTTCCGGCCATCATCAACCATTTCAAAGTCAACGTCCCAATCCTTTAGCATCTTAGCCAGCATAAACTGGTTAACCAGGTTATCTTCCGCCACCAAAATACTTACATTTTCAAATTGACCCAGCAACCGGTCAGTTTTAACAACTACCTTTTCCTTTGGTTTATCTGCGATTGTATACCAATTAGTAAAATTAAACGTACTACCCTTTCCCTCACTGCTGCTTACTGTAAGCTCTCCGCCTTTTAACTCCACCAGCTTTTTTACAATAGCAAGGCCCAAGCCCGTACCGCCATATTTTGTAGCCGTGTCATCCTCAGCCTGCTCAAATGAATCAAAAATAGCGGCAAGCCTGTTTTCAGGAATTCCTATGCCGCTGTCCTCAACAGAAAATTTCAGGGCTATCCGGTTTTCATCTCTTTCTACCACAGCAACTGTCAGCTTAACATATCCCCTTTTGGTGAACTTGATAGCATTGCTTAATAAATTCATCATTATCTGATTTAAACGCAACGAATCAACCATCAGGTTTAAAGGGATCTCCGGATCAATATCAAGCAGGAATTCTATGTTGTTTTCGTCGGCCTTAAATTTAAGCAACCCGTAAACCGACCTGATCAGCTCATGCAGGTTATTTGCCTCGCGAACGATCTTAAACTTACCGGCCTCCATTTTCGATATATCGAGCACATCGTTAATTACACCTAATAAGGATTGTGACGATACATCCAAAAGATCAATCATGCTAACTTGCTGCTCGTTAAGCGGCGTTTTACGTAAAAGATCGCTCAAACCAATAATACCGTTAACGGGAGTACGCAACTCATGGCTCATATTGGCCAAAAAAGTCTCCTTAACCTTTTTGCCATATTCGGCGTTTTCTTTTGATTTGATCAGCTCCGCTTCAAAATTTTTCTGTGCAGAAATATCACTTATATTTAAAAACAGCATTTTATTTTGATAGGCCACCCTGCATTCGGCCCATATAATCCTGTTATCCAACGTTTCGAACTTAAATTCAGAAACAGAGGAAGATTGTTTATCCCTTATGATCTCTTTTAGCTTTATTTCAAACGGCTCTTTCTCATCATCAATGGCAAAGTTTAAAATACTGGTGCCAATAAGTTCACTGGCATTAAAACCCATTATTTTTTCAACGGCCGGATTAATGTTTTGAATCAGCAGGCTTTGCGCGTCGACAGCACAGATAATATCAGCCGAGTTTTTTACAACAACGGCCATGTTTTGAAGTTCTTCGTTTTTTTGTTTTATTTCAGCCTGGTAGCGGGCCAGTTGAATAAATGCATCAACCTTTGCCTGGGTAATAGCCGGATCAAGGGGTTTATACAGGTAATCTATCGCGCCGGCGTCAAAACCCTTAACAGCGTATTTGGTCTCCTTTGATATAGCGGTTACAAAAATCACCAGGATATCTTTGGTACGCTGGTTTGATTTTAGCATTTCAACAAATTCAAACCCATCCATTTCAGGCATTTGCACATCGATCAGTGCAATGGAGATCTGGTTTTCCCAGGCAATTTTCAGTCCCTCATTAGGCGATGTTGTGGCAAACAGGCGTATATCTTCCCGTTCAAGCAAGGCGCTTAAGGCAATTATGTTCTCTTCACGGTCATCAACTATCAATACGTTAATAGGGGCCATCGCAATAAAAAAGGGTATCAGTCAGTTTCTAAAAGTTCTAAAATTTCGCTCGTCCTTAATACGTAATCTGCGGCATTAAGGTTGAGCGCCTGGGTGGGCATTTCCGGCATTTCAGCATCTTTGGGATGCTGAACTATGGTTAACGATCCTGCATTACGTAATTTAAGCAGCCCTTCTGCCCCGTCCTGGTTAGCGCCCGACAATAATATAGCCATACACTTATCCCCGTACGCTTCTGCAGCGCTTTCAAATGTTATGTCGATAGATGGTTTTGAATACCATACTGCGTCAGAGACATCCAAA
The DNA here is from genome assembly GCA_030775685.1 of Bacteroidota bacterium. Taxonomy (GTDB): domain Bacteria; phylum Bacteroidota; class Bacteroidia; order Sphingobacteriales; family Sphingobacteriaceae; genus Mucilaginibacter. The sequence continues at coordinate 109,395 of JALYIP010000061.1, read as the reverse complement.
GCGAAGTTTCCGCTTGCTTCAATTAAAACGTGGTAGTTTGCCGGTGCTATATAAATTGTGCCCCGGTTTATTTTGTCCTTGTCATCAATTTCATGAAGGGACATACGGCTGTTTTGTGCAAACAGTTTTTCAACTTCGCTAACAAAGTTCCTTTTGCGGTGCATTACAATAATTACCGCTTTGTTAAGCGTTGCCGGCAGTAATTTTACAATGCTGAACAATAATTTAAATGAGCCCGCAGATCCTCCAAACAGCAATATTTCACAGCTGTGCCAGCGATCAATTATGTTTTTATCAAGACCCAATTTTCTGGTATATGTTCTCTTTCAAATTTACGGCTTTAAACTTCTTTTTAAAAGTTTCTGAGCGGATAGTTTCCTTACTGCCCAGGCACAAAAAGCCGTGCGGGCATAGGCTTTTATAAAACAACTCCAATATTTTGTCCTGTAGCTGAGTTTCAAAATATATAAATACATTCCGGCAGCTTATCAGCTGAAACTCGTTAAACACCGTATCAGATATTAAGTTGTGCACCGAAAATAAGGTATTGGTCTTTAACTCGCTGTGAATGGTAGCAGCATCATATAAGGTTGTAAAATGATCCGTTAGCGTTCCCTTCATTCCAGCCATCTGGTAGTTCTCGGCGTAGCTTTTTATATTCCGGTAACTGTAAATCCCCATCCGGGCTTCCTTTAAAACTACTGTATTTACATCGGTACCGTATATAAATGATTTATCCTTGAGTCCGGCTTGCTCCATTAAAATTGCCAATGAATAAACCTCCTCACCAGACGAGCACCCGGCAGACCACATTTTTATGTGCTGATAAGTTGAAAGATAAGGAACTACTTGCGTATTAAGAGCCTTATAAAAGGACGGATCGCGGAACATCTCGGTAACATTTACTGTTATCTCCTCTAAAAAGTCCTGGAAAAAATCCTGGCTGTTTAACAGCGTATGCTTCAGATCGTAGAAGGAAAGCTTTTTGATCATCATTATCCTGCTAAGCCTTCGTTTTAATGATGCCTTTGAATAATCAGAAAAATCAAAGCCATGAACTTTCTTTACGAGGTCAATAAGCTCCGTAACCTGTTCTGTAGCTAAACTTTGCGAAAAACCACTCATACTCAGCTTCCCAGCCAAAGCTGCATTAGTGATACCAACCTGTCCATGTCAACCGGTTTTGTAATATAGTCGTTAGCACCGGCGGCTATGCATTTCTCGCGGTCGTCCATCATTGCTTTTGCTGTTAAGGCTATTACAGGCAATTTGGCCCATTTGTTTTGAGTTCTGATATATTTTGTAGCCTCGTATCCATCCATTACCGGCATCATAATATCCATCAGCACAATATCTATATCGGTAGCTGCTTCCAGCTTGTCGATAGCTTCCCGTCCGTCGTTGGCAACTTCAACAACCATATCGTACCCTTGCAGGGCGCTGCTTAACGCAAAAATATTGCGCATATCATCGTCAACAATTAATACCTTTTTGCCTTTTATAACATCCTTGCCCAATGACACGGTCTTCGGTTTTTGTATGGTACTAACATCAGGTTTTTCACCCAGTTCCCTAACCTTATTTAAAAACAGATTCACCTCATCTATCAGTCTATCAGCAGATTTTGTGGTTTTTACAACCATGGCATTGGCATATTGCATCAATCTGCTAACTGAAGTTTTATCCAGCTCCATAGCAGTATTGATAATTACCGGTAACGCCTTAAATCTTTCAATTACCTTTATCTTATCCAGGAAGTCGAGGCCCGAAATATCCGGCAGGTTAAGATCAAGGATCATGCACTGGTATTCCTTTTCATGAAGCATCCTGAATGCTGATTCGCCGTCAAAGGCCTGGTCGACAGTTATACCCTGACTTTGCAACATATCGTTCAGCGCCTGGCTTTGTGTTTTATTATCTTCAACCAGAAGGATCTGCGTAAACTTAGTGCCACTTTGCTGCATTATATCAGCGAAAAGCTTATCAAGCGTATTGGTGTCTATAGGTTTTTTAAGAAAACTGATAGCGCCCTCGCGGCGTACCCGGTTTGCTGCAGCCTCACCTGCCGACATCATATGCACCGGGATGTGCATGGTACGCTCGTTTTGCTTCAACTCCTTCAAGATCTGCCAGCCATCCTTGCCCGGCAACATAATATCAAGTATCACCGCATCAGGCTGTTGTTCGCTTATGGTTTCAACAGCGTTTGTGCCCTCATAAACCATAACTGATTTATAACCATGGTCGCGGGCGTAATCATGTAATATATCTGCAAAATTTTTATCGTCTTCAACAATCACAACAAGGGGCTCCCGGTTGGCTTCCTTTTTAACCTGTGCGGCAGGCTTCAAAAATTGCTTTTCGGGCGCAAACGTTTCAACTGTAGGCGGGGTTTCCTCCTTAGCTGTTACAACAGTGGCTGTTATTGGAATGGTCAACGTAAACTCGCTTCCTACACCGGGCTCACTTGTTAAGGTGATACTGCCGCCAAGCAGGGTAACCAATTCACGGCTGATTGAAAGGCCGAGGCCCGTTCCACCAAACCTGCGGCTAGTTGAGCCATCGGCCTGTTGAAATGCTTCGAATATGATCTTTTGTTTATCATGGGGGATCCCTATTCCTGAATCCTTTATTTTGAAGCTTACTGTTTTCGCTTCATCGCCAGGAATTACATTTATTTCAATTGTCCCGTTTTCAGGCGTGAATTTAAACGCATTCGACAGCAGGTTCTTTATTACTTGTTCAACCCTTACTTTATCGGTAAAGATATTTTTGGGGAGTTCTTTGCTTGTCGAAATGCTATACTTGATCTTTTTGTTGGCAGCTACTTCTGCAAACAACATTTCCATGTCGTGTAAAATATCGGCAACTTTAATATTGTCATTCTGCATTTCCAGCTTACCTGATTCAATCTTCGACAGGTCAAGAATATCATTTATCAGGGTAAGCAGATCATTACCGGCATTGAATATTACGCTGGCATATTTCACCTGATCTTCCGAAAGGTTAAGCGGCTTATTATCCTTCAGGATGCGAGCGAGTACCAAAATACTGTTTAAAGGCGTGCGTAACTCATGGCTCATATTTGCCAAAAACTCCGATTTATATTTACCGGTGGTCTCCAGTTCCTTCACCTTTGTATTAATGGCGTTGCGCGCCTCCTCAATAGCCTGGTTCTTTTCTTCAAGCAGACTTGCTTTTTCTTCAAGTTCGGCATTTGTAGCGCGCAATTCTTCCTGTTGTACGCGCATCTCCTCTTCCGAAGCCTGCAGCATTTCAGTTTTGCTGAGTAACTCCTCGTTGGTAACACGCATTTCTTCCTGCTGTGCTTCCAATTCTTCGGCTTGCTGTTGCACTTGCGACAGCAACTCGTGCATTATGGTCCTGGCCTGAGCCGTGTTGATGGCTATGCCGATATCGTCAGCAACTGCTAAAATGTAATCGTTACTTTTATTGTCGATTTCATTGTTGAATGCAATTTCAATAACCCCCTTCAATGTTTTATCAAAAAAGAAAGGCACTATAAAGCTTTCTATTATCTCCTGGTGAATTAAGGATGATCCCAACTCCAGCTTTTCATTTAGCTTTCCTTTTACAACAGCGGCCTTTTCATCCTTTGCAACCTGGCCCAGCCAGCCCTCCGAGACCTTTACTGTTCGTTTTAAGGCATCGGGATTATTAAAAGCGTAAGACGCATGTAGCTCGAGCGTTTGCTGATCCTCGTTAAACAAATAAAAAGTGCCTGTTAACGCCTTGGTATAATTACAGATCTCGGTGAGGATATTACCCGCCAGCTCTCTCTCACTTTGCTGGCCCTGCATCCGGTCGTTAATTGAACCGGTACCTGTCAGCAACCAATTTTGCGCTTTGTTTTCACCAAGCACTTTTTCAAGCTCAATATTGGCAACAGTTATTTGAGCTTCAATTTTTCTTTGCCGCTCAAACGTTTTCTGGATATACAAGAACAGTCCCACAATGATTGCCAGGAATATAATTGAGCCAACTACTATAGTATCAATAGCTTTTTTTGACGCGGCTTGCGAGCTTGCCTTACGGGCTGTCAACAGCCAGTCTTCTGTTTCGCGCATATGGCTAACCAGTATCCTGATCTCGTCCATATTATGCTTGCCGTTAGTAAGCATGTTGTTGTTTACCATATAATCGAGCCCCTGAACTGGCCGTACCTCGATATTGGTTTTCAAGATGTTTAATTGAGCCTTGATAAGCGTCTGCAATGAATCTACTCTTCTAACCTGCAGCAGATTATCAGCCACCATATCCTTCAACTTCTCAACATCGCTTTTAATATTAGGCAATGCTGCGTTATAGGGATCAAGGAAGGCCGCTTTATTTGTAGCAACAAATCCGCGCATACCAGTTTCTGCATCGGTCATTAATTGGAGCAGGTCGGTTGAGGTCTTTATCACCTTTTGGGTATGCTCAACCATGTTCGAGTCGCCCTCAAGCTGGTTAATGCTTTTATACGATAAGGTTCCAACTAATAATACCAATATTACCGACACAGCAAAACCGGCAAATACCTGCTGGCGGAAGGAAAAATTTAACATGCAGATTGTTTTTTAGAGATACAAATATGTTAAAAATTTTACTTTTAATATACTTATATAAGTAGCAAGCAATTGTAAATGACTAATTACAATTACCCGCTAATTTTGTTTTACGGCAGGCTCAATATTATTTATGAATGTTGGTTTCCTGCTAAAAAGCACACCTGCTATCGCCAATAAAGGGCCTCCGAATAGTAAATACCAGCCCCATTTGAATCTTATTTTACCACTCAAATATTCAGCTACCGATCTGAAGGGGATAAAATTAAAAGAGGTGTGAACTTTTAACAAAGCAAGCAGGTAAAATACAACAACCAGGAACAGTGATGCCCAGGCAGCAAAGCGGGTAATTTTTACCTGGCTGAATACGGTACCAATAATACCAATCAAAGCTACAAGTAATATGGTAATGCCATATGGTTTGTTACCGTCATAAACGTCCCAATTTCCGATAATTGGATGTAAAACCGGGCACCAGGTACCGGCAACAAGAATAATAAAGCCGGTTAATGAGAATAAGGTATTGATGCGCATTTCTATTTTTGGCTAATTTCCATTTTTTCAGCAAAGTGGGCACAGTAATCGCGCAGGTCCTCTACAATGTTGGTTTCGCCGGTTGCGCGTAAAAAGCTATCCCCCATAGTTTGCAGGGTTTCGTAAAAAAAACGCTTCATTTCATCTACGGGCATATCCTTTGTCCAAAGGTCAATACGCAGTGTATTTTTATAATTCTGATCCCAAAGTGCCAGCATCATTGATTTCACAGGCAACGCTTCCTTATTTTGCGCATCTGTTGATTCCCACATAATGTTTTCGGGAACATTGTCATCGTCAAGTTGTATCGTAAGCTTTATTTCAGCAGTCTTCATTTAATGGTTATTTAACAAGTAAAAATAATATAGCCGCCAAAGTTATAAAGCTTAACTCTACAATCCATATTTTTTTAGTTTCGGGGAAGAAATTACGGAACATTAAATCCATAAATGACACTACAACTGCAAACAGGATAAAGATCCAACCAACTGCCGTCGTCATGGTTTTGAAATGGGTGCCTGAAATTTGTACACCATAGATCCAACTGTAAACCGCAGCAACTAAAAAGAATGCGCTGGCAAAATTCAGGGGGGTAATCCTAAGTTTCATGTTTGTATTAATGTTTCTTCCTGTATGATTTTGGCGATTTGGTTCTTTTCACATTTGGCTTGCCGGTTGCTTTCGCTTTGGCAGCTTCAAATTTCTTATGCTGATTCAGGGTTTTCTTTTCGTGGAAGGCGCCTTTAAAGTCGGGATCGTCCTTGCGCTTCTGCATATCTATCTCCCGGGCCTGGTCCTGTTTCTCGTCGTAAGGTGTTTCTTCAATAAACACATCATCGGGAATAGATGAAACAGGAATGCTTTGTTTGATCAGTTTTTCAATTTTACGCAGATAGTATTCCTCCGCCGGGCCGCAAAAGGTAATAGCCTCGCCCGATTGATACGCTCTGCCAGTTCTTCCTATCCTGTGCACATAATCCTCTATCACAACCGGTACATCAAAATTTATTACGTGGCTAACATCACTCACATCAATACCCCGCGATGCCACATCAGTTGCCACCAGGATTTTTACTTCATCAGCTTTAAAAGCGTTGATAGCATTGATACGGGTATTTTGCCCCTTATTCGCATGTAATACCTTTACTTCCTTTTCGCCGAACTTGCGCAGTAAGAATTTGTAAACGTCTTCGGCAGCTACGCGGGTTTTGCAAAAGATGATGAGCTTTTTAATGTCATCCTCAACATCCAGCAGCTTTTTAAGCAGGTTTATTTTGGTTTTAACATTCGGCACATAGTACAAATGCTGGTTCACCGTTTGCGCCGGTGTTGCCTGTGGCGTAACCTCTATAATGGTCGGAAACTCCAGGAAATTATTCGAAAGCTCGTGGATCTTGTCAGACATGGTTGCCGAGAAAAGCAGGTTCTGCCGTTTTACCGGAACAACCTCCAAAATGCGGTTTATCTGCGGCATAAAGCCCATGTCCATCATTTTGTCGGCCTCGTCCAGCACCAATACCTGGAATGTTTTGGTAACAATATGGCCTGCCAGGTAAAGGTCCATAAAACGACCCGGGGTAGCTACAATAATATCACATCCCTTATTTAGCTGTTCTATTTGTGTTTTGGGCCCAAGGCCGCCGTACAATACTACAACCCTTAAATCGGTATTGGCAGCAAAGGCTTTTACATTTTCTTCTATCTGCATGGCCAGCTCCCGGGTTGGCGATACAATTAGCGCACGGGCGTTCTCGCCCTGGGCATATTTAAGCTTCATCAGGATAGGCAAAACGTAGGCCGCAGTTTTACCCGTTCCGGTTTGTGCAATGCCCATTACATCCTGCCCGTTTAAAATTGGCGGGATAGCTTTCTGCTGGATTGGCGTAGCCTCTGTATAACCGGCATCGGCAATGGCATTTAAAATTTGCCGGTTAAATTTAAAATCTTCGAAGGTTACTGCCATGGCGCAAAGATAGGGTTTTTTAGGAGTCCGGAAGTCGGAAAGACCGGAAGTCCGAAAGTTGTTGATTGAGTTGAATAAGTTAGATTGGGTTGATTAAGTTAGTTTTTAAAAAGTTCAGCACATTCGTCTTTACTGACTTTCGGACTTTCCGGACTTCCGGACTAAAAGAATTTCATCGACACATTGTAGCTATTCGTCTATACATTGCGTATTAATTAAACTATCGGTTTATCTTGCACCAAATTTTAATCACATGAAACAAAAACTACTTGCTTACTTTATTCTACTTATTTCAATTTCAACGGCAGCATCTGCACAAACTACCAAAGGCACATTTTACCTTGGCGGCAGCGTAAGCTACGATTACAGCAGCTTCGGCTCGTCGAGTGTTATTGATTATAGCGAAGGCTATACAAATTACGTAACCAGCAAAATAGGCAACCTGAGCATCCGTCCCGAGATCGGCTTTTTTATCAGCGATAAATGGTCCATCGGCGTGCAAGCCGTTTACTCGCGCAACTCAGGCACCGAAACATCAAATTATTTCTCCTATACCAATACCGCAGATAATTATGTTTCGAGCGATAAATACCACACAGACGTAGCCGGCATTGGCGTTCATGCCCGTTACTATTGCATGATAAGCGATAAGTTTGGCTTCTTCCCGGAACTTGGTATCAGCACTTTAAACAATACCACCTACTTTAAATACGGTACGTTCAGCATCGGCACTACGCCAAACTTCGTGTTTTTCCCTACCCAAAAGCTTGGTGTTAACCTTGGTTTTGGTGGCCTGGCTTATAACCTTGATTACCAAACAAAGGACAGCACCTTTCACCTGGGCCTTAATGATAATATCTCCTTTGGGTTGAACTACTATTGGGGAAGAAAATAGGCAGATGTGCGAATTTTTGATGTGCGGATGTGCGAATTAAAAGCCGTCTGAATCAGGATTTTGACCGGGATTAACGAATTTTAAAGATTAAGTGGATGGATATCTTATTTACTAATCCTTAAAATCCTTTAATCCCGGTTCGATTTTCGGACTAATCCCTATCTTTGCTGCATGTCTACAATCCTGATAAAAGCAGCCACTATAGTAAACGAAAATCAGCAGTTTGTTGCTGACGTTTCTATAAAAGACGGGTATATCGAGCAAATTGACAAGCAGATCAACAAGGCTGCTGACAAAGAAATAAACGCCGAAGGATTATATCTTTTCCCCGGCTGTATTGACGACCAGGTACATTTCCGCGAACCGGGTCTAACACACAAAGCACACATTTATTCCGAATCGAGAGCGGCTGTTGCCGGTGGGATCACCTCATTTATGGAGATGCCAAACACCGTCCCAAACACACTTACGCAGGAACTTTTACAAGATAAATATGACATTGGGGCACGTACCTCGCTGGCCAACTATTCTTTTTTCATGGGTGCTTCTAATGATAACATCGAAGAGGTATTAAAAACCGACACTGCCAAAGTTTGCGGCATCAAGGTATTTATGGGTTCTTCAACAGGGAATATGTTGGTTGATAACCCGACAACTTTAGAAAGAATCTTTTCGCAATCGCCGATGCTTGTTGCTACGCATTGTGAGGATGAGGCTACAATAAGAGAAAACCTGGAACATTACAAACAGTTGCTTGGAGACAATATTCCGGTAAGGCTGCACCCTAAGATCCGCAGCGCCGAGGCTTGTTATATCTCGTCGTCGATGGCGGTTGACCTGGCAAAAAAGCATAACACGCGATTGCATATTCTGCATATCTCAACCGAAAAGGAAACTTACCTGTTCGATAATTCCATCCCCCTAAAAGATAAAAGAATTACCGCCGAAGCGTGTATCCATCACCTTTGGTTTAGCGATGTTGATTACGAAACAAAAGGCAACCTGATAAAATGGAACCCGGCTGTAAAAAAAGCGTCCGATCGTGAGGGTATTTTGAAAGCCGTTTTAAATGGCCGCATTGATGTAATAGCCACAGACCACGCCCCGCATACCCTGGAGGAAAAATCATTACCGTACCTGCAGGCCCCATCTGGTGGACCATTGGTACAACACGCCCTGCCCGCCATGCTGGAACTTTACCACCAGGGCAAGATCACTTTAGAGCAGATCGCCGAAAAAATGGCGCATAACGTTGCCATTTGTTTTCAAATAGAAAAACGCGGCTATATCCGCGAAGGTTATTGGGCCGACATTGCCCTGGTTGATCTAAATGCGCCATGGAAGGTAAACAAGGACAACCTTTTATATCAATGCAAATGGAGCCCGTTTGAGGGCACTACATTTCAGTCAAAAATTGCCTATACCATTGTATCGGGCAATGTTGTGTGGGCCAATGGAAGCTTAGTTGAAGGTGAAGCCGGTAAACGCTTGATTTTTACAAGATAATTCGTTTAAGTTAAATTATAATTAAGGCAGTAGTTGCAGAATAAGAGCACAAATGAAGAAAGTTAAATTGTTCCAGTTGATAGATTTGATGGAAGAGATTAAGAAAACTGATGATTTAATTGCTGCCAGTCGTAAGGAAAAAACATCCCTGCTATTGATCAATCAATATCAAACCAAAAAGAACCAATTGATCGGTTCGATCATCAACGAGCTATCAACCCCGCCGCTGCAATCAGCCCAAAGCTATTTGCTGGTGAAGATGATTTTGGATAAATATTATCCTGCAAAAACGGGAGACGCGGTAATTACTGATAGTGATCTAAGCAAATTGCTTGTTACATTAACGGATTAAAATCCGTTGCTACAATATAGCCTGGGCTACGCCTCTGTTTATATTTACGCAATTCTTACGGCTTTTCAGAGCCATCGGCTCGACCAATTTTGTAGCGACGGATTTCAATCCATCCCTACGCGAATTAATATAGGCATTACCCCACCGCCAAATAAATCCTCGCTTCAGTCTCTTTAAAATTGTTAGCGCCTGCTTTATAAAAATCATAATCAGCGGTATATTTTCTGTCAATATTACTCGCCCAGATCTGCTGCCAGGCCTCACCGACTTTAGCCGGGAACTCCCCTGATAGATGATATGCTATATATTCCCCGGCCGGAATAGTTAAACCTGTAAATTCATCTGGCACGTCATTAAGCGAACCAACCTCACATCCTAATATAGCCGTGTAAGGGGCGGTATAGTCAGATTCATAATCGGTGTAAACACAATAAATATCATCCGATAATCTGCCATGAATTTGCTGCAACATGTTCTCGTTCATAAATCGCGTCCACAACCCGCCGATATCCTGAGCAGACTGCCCATCTTTATTGGTCGTCCTTACCGAAATACCGGTTACGAAGAGTTGATTTTGATCTGTTATTTCGGTTTTTGCTATCATTACAAAAAGTTATATCGATACATAGAAAACTTTTAATGAAATCTTTGTAAAGATTATTTAAATAAACACATTAACGCCTATTTCTCTATTATTTTCTTCAATCCGTCAAAAACAGATTGCCAGTTTTGTTCAGAATGATCGGCGGCTTCCTGGTTTTTTACACCATCCTGGGTTATTACCAGGGTAGTTTTCCCATCAGTTTCATTCAGATCGTAGGTGATATTATTATAGTTTTCAGGCTTATTTTCGGTGCCGCTCATGCTGCTCCAGTAGGTATACTTTAATAGCTTTGGCTCATCAATATCAAGGATGATCCCGCCGTCTTCATATTTGTGTCCCTCCCACTCACCGCTGAATGTGATCGGCCCGCCTACCTGCCAGTCAGATGCCAGGTGGGTTCCGAAAAAATACTGTTCAACAATAGCAGGATCTGTCAATCCCTTCCATACCTCCGCAATCGGGGCATTGAATTCGATGGTTGTTTTTAACGTTAGTGTGCTCATAATTTTTAGTTTTATGTTGTTGTAAAGTTGGAATATTGAAAGGTTGTAAAGTTTTTTTAACTAATCTCTAATCTCCGGTCTCTAATCTCTATCACCAACCATAGTTGAATAAATTAGTTTGAAATCGTCCTCCGGGATCTCGAAGAAACCGAATCGGAATTGGTGGCCCACGATGTTTTATTGGTGATAAAATTCAAGTCGTTTATCAGCGGCGCAATAGGAGTTTCCTTACAATTATGGTATGTTATATTTCTGCGGTACGGAATAAAATCATCGGCCATTTTATGCTGATAGATTTGATCATCGGCCACCTCGCCAACGGCGGTAAACGCCTGCAATGGTTCTTTGCCGGCAAAAGTTTGCTTTGGCGAATAAAAGATCACCCAATCGCCAACACCCATCCGTTTTAACGGGCCTTCCTTACCATGATTAGCTTGCATAAAGCCGTCCGCAACACCGCGTGCAATGTGATCCTTTGATACTACTACTATCCAGTATTTCATGATTATTGAATAAATAAGGTGAAGAAAAATATGATTACTAAAAGTGTACCTACAATCACCGGCTTCATGGCTTCTTTTTTTGAATCGTACTTAAGATGCGTATAGGTAGCTCCCACGATCAGTATTGCGAATACGACAAGAGCATACATCCGGGTTGCATTAAACCAAATCAGGATGCTGCAGGTTATTTCGGTAAAGCCTAAAAAACGCATAAACCAAAGCGGGTAGCCCCAGCGGTTAAAATGCCCGACAGATTTTTTGTGCCCGCTAAGCTTTTTAAAGCCAAAAATGAAGCCGGGTATTGCATAGGCCGCCAACAATACGTAAAATATAATGATCTTGATTTCCATGACTTATTTTGTTTACACAAATTAAGTCATGGCTAATGACAACCCTATGTCAGTAGGAATTGGTGAGTTGAAGATTTTTTTGAACTATTGCCGAGGCGATGTCGGCAACGCGGTCTTTTAAGCTGTCAGGACTGACGATTTCGGCCTGGTCGCCAAACATCAGGAACCACCGGGCAAAACCCTCAAGGGAATAGGTAAGAAAGGTCATCTCAATTTGACTGCCTGCCGTTTTTTCGGACACAAAGCCACTGTAGTATTTCTGGTGCTCCAAAAAGCCGTACATTGATTTATTAACCCTGATAACAACCAGGTCAAGCGCCTGATCCTTTGCAGTTTGGGCTATGTAGGCTTTTAAGGTTGGATGTTTACTATTAAAGGTCCTGCCGGTGTTTTCAATATGCTTTATCCTGTCCACCCTGAAATCACGATAATCATCGCGCAGGTGGCAATGGGCAATCAGGTGCCAAACACCGGCTTTATAAAAAATCCCTATAGGCTCAATTTCCCGTTTAGTGTTTTCCTGGCTGTGAATGGCAAAGTAATCAATACACAAGATATTTTTATGGGCGATGCTGTTCAGCAGCGTCTGGATGTGATCCTTATTATCAACCTGCAGCTGGCTATGGCTCCTCAATACCTCAATTTTGCTGTCGATGTCTTCCAATAGATTTTTCTCGGCCGTTTTTAATATCGCCTTGATCTTGTACATCGCCGATTTGTGATGCTCTGCAGTGGAATCATCCGTCATCTTTTCGACAAATTTTTCAGCAGTTAAAAAGGCTGTGGCTTCCTCCTTGGTGAACATTACAGGTGGCAGGCGGTACCCATCTACAATGGAGTACCCAACCCCAGCCTCCCCTATTATCGGGATGCCAGCCTCTTCCAATGTTTTCACATCGCGGTAAACAGTACGCAGGCTTATATTAAACCTTTCAGCAATATCGCTGGCTTTTACCACCCTGCGCGATTGCAGTTGAATTAATATAGCCGAAACTCTGTCGATGCGGTTCATGCCCCAAATTAAATAAAAACCCGGTATCTTTGTACAAATTTTATTATTTTGCATAACATGAGCGCCAACGACGATAAAATAATAACGTTTGAATCCTACTACGATCCAATGCTGGCACACATCATCCGCAGCAGGCTGGAAGCAAACGGAATTTCCTGTTTTATTGCCGACGAGAACATCATTGGTGCAAACCCACTGTACAACAATGCCGTTGGCGGGGTAAAACTTAAGGTTTTTGAGAAGGACGTTGAGCGCTGCCGCGAGATTTTAGCAGCAGAAGGTGACCTGCATGAAGATGACCATTTTGAAATCGACAACGAAAACAATACCTACGTGGTGTGCCCGTTCTGTGCATCAACCAACGTGAGCAACATTGCGAAAGACCCCGACGGTGGCCTTTTAAACAAATTAATGACGTTGGTTAACCCGTTCCAGGGCGAAAAAAACTGGCACTGTAACAATTGCCAGCAGGATTTTGAGTAATTTTGGGCCGGTAATTAATCGTTCATTTTCCTTGTATCAATAAAGATACAATCCTACCATTTCCTCGCTGTAATTTCTATATTAGCGGTATGTATAACCGCCGTAAGTTTATCAAATTATCGGCTGCCGGCGCATCGCTGGCGGCATTGTCTCCGTCCAAGTTTGCGCAGGCTGCTGTGGCAGCGCCTGCAGCAGGTGTGCCCATCGTTATCTCCACCTGGGACTTTGGAATCTTCGCAAACAAGGAAGCCTGGAAAACACTCGAAAAAGGCGGCAGAGCACTTGATGCTGTTGAAGCCGGCGTGAGGATTCCCGAGGCCGATATGAAAAATCATACCGTAGGCCGGGCCGGTTATCCTGATCGTGACGGGCACGTTTCGCTTGATGCCTGCATAATGGATGAATTTGGCAATTGCGGTTCAGTGGCGGCTATTGAGCACATTGCACACCCTATTTCGGTAGCGCGATTGGTAATGGAAAAAACCCCGCATGTAATGCTGGTTGGCGAAGGAGCTACACAATTTGCGGTTGAGCAGGGTTTTAAATACGAAAACCTGCTTACCCCGGAATCAGAAAAAGCATGGAAGGAATGGCTTAAAACGGCTAAATATTCCCCGGTAATGAATATAGAAAACAAACAACACGCACCCGGCAATCAATATAACCACGATACCATTGGTATGTTGGCGATAGATGCGAAGGGGAATATTTCCGGTGCCTGCACCACGAGTGGCATGGCTTTTAAATTGCATGGACGTGTGGGCGACAGCCCAATAATTGGCGCGGGGTTATATGTTGATAATGAAGTTGGCGGCGCAACCTCTACAGGTGTTGGCGAAGAGGTGATCCGCAATGTGGGCAGCTTTTTAGTGGTAGAGCTGATGCGCCAGGGGCTTTCGCCAGAGGATGCCTGCAAGGAAGCTGTTAAGCGCATCATTAAAAAGAAACCCGATACCGCTAAAAATATCCAGGTCGGTTTTCTTGCCATCAATAAAAAAGGCGAATACGGCGCATTTGCCATTCAGCCCGGCTTCTCATTCGCAGTTTGTAATGCCGAAAAGCAGGACCTTTTAGTACCGGGGAAAAGTTTTTATTAATTAGGTGATAATTTATTAAACCTACCCTCAATTTATCCTTAAAAATGCCTTGAAATTGGCTTTCATGTAAAACATTTCAGCGTATTTTTCGTAAAAGGGTTAGCATCTCACTATCTTTTTATTTTATAAGAGTTTATAGCCGCCGCCTATAAGCTTTGAATTGTACTATGAACAACGAACTATCAACTCCCGGCTTAAATATATCACTTGAGGTTTGTGCCAATTCAGTAACATCGGCATTGGCAGCCCAGGCAGGCGGAGCCGTGCGGGTTGAACTCTGCGAAAATCTGTACGAAGGCGGCACTACCCCATCGCATGGCGAGATCCTGATGGCCCGTAAGCTGCTCCACATTAAATTATATGTACTGATCAGGCCACGCGGAGGTGATTTTTTATACACCGACCTGGAGTTCAACATAATGATGGCCGATATCAGGTATTGTATTGAGGCCGGCTGCGACGGTATTGTTATAGGGATGCTTAATGAAGATGGCACCATAGACATAGCCCGCTGCACTGAAATGGTTAAGCTTGCAAGACAATGGGGACTTGGCGTAACATTTCACCGGGCATTTGATATGTGTGCCGATATGTTCCGGGCGATGGAGGAAATTATTGAAATGGGCTGCGAACGCATTTTAACATCAGGCGGTAAGAGCACAGCTATGGAGGGTGCCTACAATATTGCCCGGCTGGTAAGTAAAGCCGCAAGCCGGATAAAAATAATGCCGGGTAGCGGGGTAAGTGAAGCAAATGTTGCCGACCTGGTACGTTTTACCGGCGTTGCTGAAGTTCACTCATCAGCAAGAACGCGGATAGCCAGCAAAATGAAATATAAAAACGACCATATTGTTATGGGCGATACCGTGGGCGACGAATATAGCGTTGATGTAACCAGTGTAGACAGGGTGCAACAAATCATACGGCTGGCGAACGAACTCTGAAGCAGCGTAACTTAGAACATTTTTTTGTAAGTTTTTCACCTCAATCAGCAAAAACGGGAAGAAAATGATTGCCCCAGCCTCATCTCAAAACAGTTTATTGCGAGTTTTTCCGGTAACGTTCCCGGAATCTATTTAACTTTAAGTAAAAAATCAGTTAGTGTAACCCGTACAACATCGATAGTTGCAAATACCGTTTTAAATTAAACCAGTTGATAAAAACTAAATTGATCTTTGATTAACCCCTATTAAATAATAATTTCATATAAGTTAATATTTGGAGATAAAATTAATTTTAACATTTGGTTAGAATTTAATTTGGAAATATTATTCCTAAACGTATCTTAGTTGGAACGCATAACCAATGCCGAATACTAGGCCAATTACAACAGTTAACCCTGTTTTATTAAACTAAATATTGATTTTAATTAACTGAAACTTAAAACAACCTGGTTTAGCAGCTCGGGTTATTTACGGAATCTGCTTTGAATAACGACGGCGCTGTTTAAAAGTAATCATTCGGGAATCAGCTATCATGAGGAATAAAAGTAAGCATCACCGGGAACGTTACCGGAACTATACATAAGCCAACTGTAAAACCAATTTTTATAACCATAAAACCAATAATTATGAAAAAACATTTCTATCGGTTAGGCCAGGTGCTCCTGCTGCCTGCTTTGCTGACATTCTCCCAATGTAAAAAAACAGAAGTAAAGGAAAATGCACCCGTCGTTAATCTCAAAACTAAAAACGCTTCTTCCAGTTTTGCTGCTCCCGGCCCCGGCGGCGGCGTACTGATGCAGGCTTTTTATTGGAATACACCAACCGGCACATCATGGTGGGCGACCATAAACACTAAAATACCAGCATGGGATGCCGCCGGGATCTCGGCCATATGGTTACCCCCGGCCACAAAGGGGCAAAGCGGCGGGTCCAGTATGGGTTATGATCCATTCGACTATTTTGACTTCGGCACCTATAACCAAATGGGGTCGGTGACCACACGTTTTGGTAACCTTACCGATTTGAATACCTTAATTTCAAACGCCCACACCCACAACATACAAGTATATGCAGACATGGTGCTGAACCATTGCAGCGGCGGGGCATTAGAGGCTAACCCTTATACCGGCACAAATACCTATACCAAATTTGTACCCTTATCGGGGATGTTTCCAAGAACCTACAGCGATTTCCATCCAAACAATATACACGCTTCAGATGAGGGATCATTTGGTGGCTTCCCTGATCTGTGCCATGCCCAGGCCAATGTCTCCAATTGGATCTACAACGCAAGCTACAGTATGTCGCGTTATTACAAGAACACCATGCATTTTGATGGGTGGCGCTTTGATTACGTATTAGGCTACGGCGCATGGGTGGTTCAAAACTATGTGAACAGCGTGGGCGGCTTTGCCGTTGGCGAGGACTGGGACGGCAATGCTGCCAACCTGCAAAACTGGGTAAATGGTACCGGAGGCACATCATCGGCATTTGATTTTGCATGCTTTTATGCTATGCATTCTGCATTTGACAGCCACGACCTTACCCACTTGAACGACGACATGCTATGGAAACGGAACGCTGCAAAGACGGTTACATTTGTGTCCAATCATGATACCGATATCATTGGTGATAAGTATTCGGCTTATGCCTATATCATGACACATGAGGGTTATCCCTGTGTATTTTATAATGATTATGAAACATGGCTTGATAAAAACAGGATGAACAACCTTATCTGGATCCACAGGACGCTGGCGGGCGGAACAACAACCAATCTTTATTCTGCCAGTGACCAGTATATTGACAGGAGAAATGGCTACGGCGCGGCGCCTGGCGCAATCGTATACTTTAATGGTACGGACTACTGGCAGCAGCAATGGGTAACCTCCAACTGGGCCAACAAACAAATAAAGGAATATACCGGCGCATCCGGCTGGGTACAATCTGTAGCGGCTGATGGCAGGGTGCTGATCCAAGCTCCTCCTCATGCTTATTCAATCTGGTCCATCACCGGATATTGATAAGGCAATTTCTGAGATAAGGAAATACAGCCAACGATGTATTTCCTTATCATTTTTTACTATAAACACGTCAATCCGAAAAATGAGGCTACCCTATTTAATTATCATATGCTGCGCGTTATTTTATAGTTGTGGAAACAGCCATAAGGCATCACAATCAAAAACCGGCGATATAATTTACAACACCGTTGCTATAAATTCAGGCGACTTAAAAGTCGAACCTAACATTTCCGGCGATATTAAGCTCCAGGAGCTAAACGCCCAAATCAAGCTGTCAAACACCGGTGATAAAGACATTGAGATCCGGGAAATAACAATAGGAACACAAAAAGGGTCGCGTTCGGGGCCAACTACGGCTTTTACACCTTTCACTTTAAAACAAGGCAATGATACCACGCTTGCATTAAAGTTTAGCCCTTTTAATAATTATAAATTATACCAATTAACTGGTCTGCAAGGTAGTTTTAGCGATACATACAACCTAACCATCGGCTATAAGACTACAGGCGGACCCAATATTTCAAATCTATCATTAAAAGCTATTGCTGATAATGCGGCTTTCCGGGCTTATGTTAAGAAATATAACGAGCCGGTAATAGCTTATTCTTTTAATACCAGCACCGATTTTGTTGAAAAAGAACGCGGCTACCTTGCAACCTTACCGGAGCTTCCGCAACCACCGTTTTTATTTTTAAGCGAACAGGAAATTGCTGTGTCTGGTCTTAACTTCCGCTTTAAAAATTATTACCGTCGGGATACCCTCTATGCCGACCTGTCTATTGTGAACCATTCGAACTTTTTGGTTAAAATAGACCCTGATGCTTTTGATATTACGACCACCGGGCATCCATCATCTAACGAAAAAAAGACTGTTAGCGTAGAGAAAGTCTCCGGGACACAGCAAATAATAACGATGATTGAAAAAAGCGACCGGGTGATCATCCATTTTAAAAAACACATAAAAATAACTGACCCTGCAAGTGCGCACCTGCAGCTTCACATCAGCGAGGCATTTAAGGTTAAAGGTGAAAAGTCACTTTTCAAAGAAAATATTGATTTGATACCGAATAGTTTTTAAACGCTCATTAACCCCTTGTCTATTTTTCAGCTACAACAAATAGGTAATCGCCTGAATCATTGTCATATTTTTCTTTTATATTGATAAAGCGGCCACTTTTCAAATCAGCATGAAGCGCAAAAAGGCCATTTTTCACCTCTTCTGCATTTGCTAGTGCAGCAAATGATGAGATTCCTTTTCTTATTTCGACGTTTAAATAACGCTCCGGTCGGTTTTTACCGCTATATAAAAAATTGTCCTGCAAATCATCCTGTACAGAATATTTCTCTGTAACTACGTTTCTAAATCCTGCTTCGATAAGTTCATCGTTAATTGTTTCGAGCGACGGCATATGATCTATGGAAGCGCGCAGCATTCCCGGGAAATAACGATTAAGCCAATACCCCTCCATTTGGTTTGGAGTAGCTGTAAAGAAAATCAGCCTGGCACCCGGCTTTGCTACCCTAAAAACCTCTTTTAATGATTGCGCGATATTAGTCCAATGATGAATAGTGAGCGTGGCAAGAACGCCATCAAAACTGCTGTCAACGGCGGGGATTTTTTCTGCACTCCCCTGCAACCAGGCTATGGTTTCATTACGTTTTCGAGCTTCTTTCAACATTTCGTCTGATGGTTCAACACCAACAAAATCCACACCTGTATTTGCCAGGGCTATCGTATAATTCCCTGTTCCGCAACCAATGTCTATATATAATTCACCTGCCTTTGGCTCTAAAAAATGTAAAAGCCGACTGACTATGTAAGGATCCGCTTTTCTTGTTGAATTATAGCCTGCCCCAATAACGTCGTATACGGTTTTCATCGACTGTTTTTTTATCTTTATATTCAACTAATGTAAGCAAATGGATATAAAGGAAATAATAACGGAGACCGACTACCAAAAAGCGATGCAAAGGCCCGAAATTATATTTGACGCAAAGTTGGGTAGTGAAGAAGGAAATGAATTGCAGCTATTGGGGGCGTTAATAGATGAATATGAAAAAATTCATTCCCCAATAACTAACCCTAACTAACTCAATCCTTTTTCAGCACCGATAATATATTCCCCGCCGGGTCCTTAAACCAGGCAATATCGGGGCCATATCCGTTGCCGCGCATAATGCCCTTTTCATCGGTTTTCATATTGCCAAAATCATATTGTTCAAAAGTAATCCCTGCTGCTATCAGCTCGTCTATAGTTTTATCAACATCGGCAACCGTAAAATTGAGGATGGTAAACGTAGCCGGTTCATGATTGGGCTTCGGGTAAACAACAACATCCGTCCCTCCTGCTATCTTCAGCGTAATGATCCCCATATCATTCTCCTCAACCTCAATGCCAAGTGTTCCGTGATAAAATTCCTTTGCCTTTTGCATGTCGTTTACTGAGAAACCACTGAATGCCTTTGTGTCTTTAAACATAATTTAATTGGTTTATGCATGGCAGATCTATTCCACCCGATTTTTAAATGATAATCCTTTTTCTTTTAACACTTCCCTTAATTTAGGCAGGGACGCCGGCCCCATACCGTGCAGCTTTAAAATTTCGCGTTCGCTAAAGCCTGAAAGCTGCTCAAGGTTCGTAATGTCGTTGTTTTCCAACGCCCGCCTCGCAGGTGCTGAAAGCAAGGAAAGAAATCCGCTTTGCGGTTTGCGTTCCTGCTCACAAACGGGGCAAGTTGGGCAGTCGCTGCTTTTGTAATACTGATGCCCATTGCTGCAAGTCCTTAAGTTTTTGTTAGATGGCGCCATTATCATGATGAATTTTGTTAAACAAATTTACCGGACATAAACCGCCTGCACAGGGTGTTAACACGCCATATTAGTATACAAATCACGACACGCTGTTGTTTCAATTACTTTGCCTAACGATTAATATTCCCCGTTTTGCAAATTCCTGTATAAATAGTAATACCTTTATCGCCTTACATGGAAGAAAGAAAATACTTAACTACCTGGAAAAGGTACATCCCCGTTATCCGCCTGCATCTAAAAAGAAGCCTCAACGAAGAACAACAGTTTAAGCTAAACATCACCGATTTTGAATCAGCCGGTGACCGTGGCAAGTCGGGTTACACCTTTAACATTGCATTAGAGAATGGCAAGGTGACCAATAACATCAGCGGATCTGCTGTTGCACGTGACTTATTCGAGGCATTGAAGGAAGATGAAGCTATAAAAGCTATGCTGCAAAACAGGAGCATTAAGATAAGCGTAGGTAAATCCTTCATCCTGAGCATCAAAAATAACCACATATCGGCCTTTAAGTAATTCGTTACCTGTATTATTGAATTTCACGAGGCGTTCCTATGGAACGCTAACCTTGAATTTTATTTGAGCTACCGACGAAATGTTCCTATGGAACATGAACCGGATTTGGCTTATTCATCTTTTAAGTATGATCTAATTTGCTTTTTTCTTATGTTCCATCGGAACAATTCGTCGGTAGAAAAAAGAAAAGGAAAATTTCGTTCCGTAGGAACGATTCGTGAATAACCAGCGTTTATAATAGGTAATATGCCTGTAATTATTTGTGCCATCCCGTAAACCTTTTCTTCCATAATTGGTTTAGTGATTAAATAAATCGCTATGAACACTAACCGACTTTCAGATACGCTTGCAAAAGCTCTTAACGATCAAATGACCAATGAAGCGCATAATGCCCAGATTTATCTGAGCTATGCTTCCTGGGCCAGTGATAAGGGTTATGACGGCATTGCCAATTTCCTGTTTCGCCACTCTAACGAAGAGCGCAACCACATGATGAAATTCCTGGAATACATCCTGAAAAGAGGCGGCAAGGTTGTGGTTACGGCAATTCCTGAACCGGGACCGGATCCCGCAAGTATAAATGATCTTTTTGAGAAGGTATTTAGCTCGGAAGTTGAGAACACTACAAGAATTTATAATATAGTTGACTTAAGTCACCAGGAAAAAGACTGGGCGACATTCAACTTTATGCAGTGGTTTGTAAAGGAACAAACTGAAGAAGAAACAATGGCGCTTGACCTGCTTGGTAAGATCAAAAAAGCCGGCGGTGCTGAAGCCAACGATGATGCCTTATACAACCTTGACAAAGACCTGGCAGGCACCCCTGACGATGCGGTATTAGCGCAGGATACCAGCGTAGAAAATCCGTAACGGTTATTTGCTGATCAATGTAACATAACTGGTGGCGGGCAATTTAAATTTAACCCCGCCATTTTCTACTTTTAAGCTCCCCTGTTTCATGTTCAACTTTTTGCTGGTTGTATAAACATTGAGCTGTTTAATGCGTGCGGGTAAACCTACCAATGTAACTTCCCTGTCCTGCCCATTGTTTACCGTGTGGATAGCGTATACTCCTTTTGTATTATCACCCAACGCGGCGCAGGAGATCTGTGAATTGCTGCTGGTTACCGGCATAGCAAACAAACCTTTAGGGGTGATGGATAATTGTTTCAGGTTCCAGAATCTTTGGCCGGGGTGCAACGGCTCGTTGTTCCCGAAAATCCCTCCACCAATTAAAGGCGAGTAATCGGCTGTTAGCTGCCATTGTAAAATAGAGATCGGTTGGCAAATGGCCAGCAGCCGTGTGTACAGGTTTATTTCCTGTAATGCATAGGTTGGCTCCTGGAAAATATCCGGGTAGCTATAAGCAGCAGCATCTATGCTCCCCTCGCCTACAATTAAGGGAACTTCCAACTTTTTCGCAGCATCTGCCCATTTTTGCAACGTTGCATTATCCCAGCCTCGCCACGAGTGGAAGGAGATGGCGCCTATATATTGCCTCGCATCCGGGTCGTTTAACGCCGGATCAATAAAGGCATAAGTGGTAGCGTCTGAATTATCGCCAAGCAGCATTTTGGTTTTTATACCATGTGCTGCAAAGTATGCCCCACATCCCTTTATAAAATCGTCGTGCTCCTGTGCCGTTACCCTCACATTTATCCCCAGGTCCGACTCGTTGAACGAGAACAGCTTAGCTTCTACCCCGTACTTATTTTTAAGGTAGATGATATAATCAGCGATGGATTTGTAAATGGCGTTGATATTGCTCTTGTTGAGCTGATTGCCCCAGATGCCGTTAACAGGCCGAAAATTAAGGTTACCCTCTGCAGCCCAGTTAGGCGGAAACCATGCCGATAAGATAACCGGGATGCCCATACTATCCAGCCGGTGCGCCATCTCCATCGCCTTTTTAACTGACAGGTTTAACCTGCCTGAATCAGCTGCTGCGATTGGATCAACATTCATGTCCGGCTGCCAAAAACGCCATGGCATTTCAACGCGGCTCCAGGCCACGCGCAGGTTTTGCAGACAATAATCAATCACCTGCGGATCTGCCTTTGGGTTTTGCAGGCGGAAGTTTCCGCCAAGCCCCTCGAATGCACGGCCTTGTTGCGAGGTATTTAGGGTGATGTTTGCCGGTGTTTCATCAATATCTCCCGATACTTTGATATTAATTTCTTTTTCAACTACATCTCCATTTTTAACTTCACCAAGCTTTATGGGAATAAATAACCGAAGCCTGCTCCCTCCCGGGATAGCTTCGGTTCTCACCATCATCAAGCTTTTATCAGCAGGCTTAACGCTTAACTTGCGTTTACCGGCCTCAAATTCAAGCCCCTTTGCGTTATCGTCGAACTCCTTGCCGACTGCTTTTACAAAATGATCGAATTCAGACTTATCCCCATCAGAATAACGGAGATTGGCGTTAATGAATTCAACAGGTAGTGCGATGCTAAAGTAAACGCCCTGTATAGTTGTGTCTTTATGTGAGATCATGCGGATGGATACCTTGATTTTCCCGCCGCCGTCGTCCTTTACGTTTTCAATAAAAAACAGGCTATCGATGCTGGTTATAACTTCCTGCTCGTCTTCATTAATGCGCTTGTAGTGTGGTTTCTGTTTTTCCTGGAATGTTGAGGTGACGTGCTTCCTGTCGGTGCTCACCACCCTTAAGCTCGATTCAAAATCAAATAACTGCCCGTGGTTGCGGATCCCGGTGATATTTCCCCAGGGTTCAACTTCAGACTGGCTATATGCATTATTACCAAATGCCGCTGACATTATTACGAGAACCAATAAAATTAAAAACTTTCGCTTTCCAGGGTTTGCAAAAATGCGCGTGGAGATATCACTATTAAACATGGAGCTAAAAGTAGCGTTAATGCACCTGAATACTTAATGAAAATAGTGAAAATGATAGGCTAAATTTTGCAGAAAGATCATCATACTGACTGGTTAATTAACCCATTGCAGCTATAACATCGCTGAATTTCTTTAGCCACATTTATGATCCGTAGGATCTACCTATTTGTAGAAATAGGTAAAAAGTAAGTTTTGCCTCGTAGAGGCTGCCCGCCGCTGCGGTATGATAGATAAAAGCAATCAAGGGAATAAAGATAAATGGTCGCTTACAAAAACGGCGTAGATGGGTAGCCTCTACGAGGCACGAGAAATTTTATTTTGATTTCTACAAATAGGTAGACCCTACGGGTCAAATTAGTATTTTTGATCTTGAGAAAAATGTTAGATCAGCACAAGCGGTACATTGCCTGCTAACATCAATAAAATCTTTATTTTCTTTTTTTCTTTTTTGTGGATTTTGAATGATGCCCACCGGCGGCAGCTTTTACGTGGCTGCCTTTTGAATGCTTGCCACTCAATTTTGATTTTCGTCCGTGTTTGTGATGCTTGTCTCTTACGGCTGGTTTAACCACAATTTTAGGGGCAAAATCAATCGGTTCGGGATGAGTAGATAAATCGAATGGATCAAAGTAATAGATGCCTGCCTTATCGTACAACAAAAAGTCCGACTTTAAACGCTCATTAAATGAAGCCTCGTCCTTTGCTGCCGAATCGGTCCATGCAGCTTCAGACAATGCCGCCATGCGTGGGAACACCATAAAATCAAGCCTTTTTTCTGAAGCCACAAGTTCCGTCCAAAGATTAGCCTGGATACCCAATACCTGGTTGGATGCTAGCTCATCCGCAGGAAACTCCTTGTACGGAAAATTATAAACACTGCTTACGCTATTGAACGACGCATTCCATTTACGACCCGAAACCTGGCTTTTATCCTGTATAAAGTCGAAATAAAAAGGCACCCTGGGGCAAAGCACCACCTGGTATTTCTTATTAATCGCCAGCCTTAACTGCGATGGCACATTTTGTCGCCACCAAAACACGATGGTTTTACCGGCAGGCAAATCGGTTTCTGCAGCTTCATCCCAGCATAAAACCTTGTCATTCATTTGTGTAACGCTGTCAGCCATGCGTTTAAAAAAGTAATGCTCCAGATCAGCAAGATCAGAAAACCTGTTTTTTGCAATTACATCCATAATGGTTGGCCTGCCTGCCCAGGCCTGGATCCCCAGTTCAACTTCGTCGCCCCCTAAATGGATCATCCCTGCCGGAAATAACGAATGGGTTTCCTTTAAAATATAGCCCAAAAACTGGTAGGTCTTTTCATTTGCCGGATCGAACGTAAAATTAGGATACCTCACTGTACTGCCACCGCTATATTCCGGGTAAGCGCGATTTGCAGCCGTAGCATGGCCCGGCATGTCTATCTCTGGAACAACTGTTATAAACCGGTCGGCGGCGTAGGCCACTATTTCCCGGATATCCTCCTGTGTATAATATTTTGCAGGTGCAAGGGTGTCTGTTTTGTTGCCAATCCCTCCCACCGACGTTAGTTTGGGATATTTTTTTATTTCGATACGCCAGCCATCCACATCGGTAAGGTGCCAGTGAAATTTATTCAGCTTATAAAAAGCCATCCAGTCCAGCAATTGTTTAACCTTTTCCTTACCAAAAAAATGGCGCGACTCATCCAGCATAAAACCACGCCACTGGAACCTCGGCGAATCACTTATTTCGGAAACCGGCAGGTTAACTACAGTACCTACAGGTTGGGTTCTGATCAGCTGAAGTAACGACACGATCCCATAAAACACACCATCGTTACCGGATGAAATAATTGTGATTTTATTGGGTTCAATCTTTAAAGTATAAGAACCTGCTAGTTCGTCTCTTTTTACAAGCTGGAGATCTATCAGTGCCTTTACTTCGTTCTGGTCAACCGGGATAGCAATTCCGTTGGCCTTTTGCAGTTCCGTTTGCAGGTAATTGGCCTGCGGCAGCAATGAACTGTTGTTCATTCCAATAATGGTATTACTGTTTAACTGAAATTGCCCGGTGCCTTTTACAATCGATTTAGGCAACGGGATGATATTGATGCTTTGTGCAGATAGAAAAGATGGAAACAGAAAAAAGATAAACACGAATTTCACTAATTGGAGCGAATTACACGAATTTTGGATGGCGGTCGGATCTGTATATTTGCTTTTTCTTATCTTAAATAACTTCATTCGTATAATCAGGGATCTTATTATTTATTCCTGGATTGGCAAGACTGTTCTCGTCCTGCTATTCCTTTATCAAATCGTATAAATCGTGTTAGTTTTAAAACGGCGACAAGCCCAGCAACTGCCTATATAAAGGCATCTCCATTCTTTTTTGAGCCGGCTCATGAAAATTCTTACCGTAAAAAACCTGCAGCTTGTATTCCACCCTGCCACTGCGCACAATGTCGATATCAGGTAACTGGGTCACGCTGTCAAAAAATGGTTTGGCATCCGCATTCACGTCCAGCTCTTCATGGTCGCTGATAATTATACAATCTTTACCCAGCAGTTTTTTGGGTTCAACCATAAAGGCAAGGTTCCTGGCATCGTTGTTAAATACGGCAATGTCCTTTTTACCTTTAAGCGCCCAATCAACCTTGCCGGTTAGCCACCAGCGCGGGGTGCCGGTAAATATATTGGGATTATTTGTCCAGCCCTCATTATCAAAACGCGTTTTTATATCAACGTAGTCAACACCTTGTATTGTCGGGTCGTTATTATCTCCATGGAACTCATGTACCACCCACTTAGGCCCATACGACTGCCAAAAGCCGGTAACCATATGTGTTCCGAGTACGCCGATGGTGATAATGGTGAAGTATACCGAGAAATTGATCCACCTGCGGGTAAGTACCGTGCCTTTACCAACTGTGCTCAAGCACCTGTCGACAGCGAAACCAAGCGGGATAAACAACATCATATATCCGGGTGCCTGCCAGTGAAAATGAAATTGCAGGTTTGACCATAGCGTTACTACAGTAAAAAACACGATAGGTAATATGGCCATCCAGAATATAAAGCTATAGGCTAACAGTTGTTTACGCAGTTTGAATGAGATCCATAACTGCCTTACAATAGGGAACCAGATCCAAGGCAGCAGAAACGCCGCCTGCCCGCCTATGCTACGGAAAAACCAGTCGAAGTGCAGCTTAAAGTGTTCCTCGTTTGCTCCGGCCCGTGAACCCTGGAAAACGAATGAAACCCAGTTGTTATGTGCATTCCACCATATTATTGGGAATGCCATTACAATGGTGATCAAAACAGCCAGGTATGGACCAGGGTGACGGAGCCAATGGCGCTGGCTTTTATTAGTTACCACAAACATAAACACCCCAGCAAACAGGAACAGCACATGGTATTTACTCAATGTGGCAAGCCCCATACTGATACCAACCGCCAACCATAGCAACCATGTTCTGCGGCTGTAACGGGTTGCTTCTGATTTTTCGGCGCCCGGGCCAACCATCAGCTGAACAATGTAATAAGTAGCCAACATCCAGAAAAACATCAGCGGCGCATCCGGTTGAAACCAGCAGGCAATAGCAACAGTAAATACTGCGCTTAAATTCATCACCGCTACAGCCCAAAAACCCGCCTTTGCGGTGAATAGCTTTTGGGTTACCAGGAAGATCAGCCAGCTGGTACCGGCAAACAGCAGCACCGCCGGGAACCTGAGCCCGAAATTATTTAGCCCGAATATTTTTACGCTGATGCCGCTGAGCCAAAAAAACAAAGGCGGCTGATCGAAGTAGCTTAAATCAAAATTTAACGCCCCCCTGAAGTAATAGGATTCGCCGATTCCAAGCCCCGTGTAGCCGGCAATAAGGCAGCGAATAATAAAAGTTATGATGATTAATATGGCTGCAGAGCGGGCCGCGTTACCTTCGGTAAGTTTCTTCATTAAAATAAAATGAGCAACAAGTACAAGGGCACAAATCTCTTAAAAAAATACGAAAACTCGCGGGGTTTTATTATGACGTTTCAACACGCGACTATCCCGAAATCCATTTCCCCACAAACGGAATCTTATTTACCAACCACACCAATAGCAATGTCACTACAAAACAGACCAATGCCGTTAAGGGAATTGCGACTATCGGCGTGCAAAGCTTATAATAGATCCCTAACGGATCTTCCAGTAAGTATAACACCAATGCATGCGCAAGGTAGATTCCGTAATTGTACCCTCCGGCAAAATCGCGGATACGGATAATGACAGAGGATAATTTTGGCACCGAGAGCTTAAAGATCATAAACACACTTATAGCCAGTAACACAATTGCAGGACTTACCGGTTCAAAAAACATGGTTGAAGGCCACTGGCGACTATCTGCAATTTCCCGTGAGCCTAGGCCAATCATTAGGATACTGGCGATAAAAAGCAACACCATCCATAACCGCAGATGTTTAATATTGAACTCTTTAAAGGCAAGGTAATGCCCAAGGACAAGGTATCCTACAAAACCTGCAAAATAATGCATATCAACAGATGGATTATAACGCACCAGGTATGGCTGTGTGATCAACAGTACGCCAAACCAAACTGCCAAAAAGTAAAGAATTTCCCTTTCACTAGCATGCCGAACAAATTTGCCGATAACCGGGATAAAAAAGTAAAGCCCTATGAGCATATATACATACCATAAATGGTATGAGCTGCCAACTTTTAACAGATGCAATACAATCCTCGTATTTGCCCACACATCAGCAGTAAAGGTTATTTCCTCGTTATATAGTGAATAACCGATATATACCAGGCTCCAGAACAGGAAAGGAACCACAACCCTTAAAAGGCGTTTTTTTAGAAAGCTGCCTATTTCATATTCCTTGCCAAGCGATAGTGCCCCCGTTATCATTACAAAAGCCGGCACGGCAAATCTTACTATGGCATTTAAAAAATCAGCAACCATCCAATCGCTCATGGATACCTTTCTATACTGCTGGAGTAAAAGCGAAGTAGCATGTAGTATGATAACCGCGTATAGTGCAACTATACGCAGATTATTTATCCAGTCAATGTTGTCCGTTTTGGTGGGGGGCATAGTCTCAAACTAAAAACATTGTCATTGCGAACGGAACGAGTGAAGCAACCTCGTAGCTATTCTCTTCGCTCTGCTTGCGAAGAGGTCGCCGCGCTATCACTCGCAATGACAATTCACTTAAATATCTTTTTTAAAATCCTTTTTATAATACGCTTCCAACTCCTTCAATCTTTCTACCTGCCCCGGCCTTGGGTTTATAAATACCCTTACTTTCTTAATCATTGTATAGGCATCGGCAAAAGTCAACCCTGTTTTTATCAAATAAGCCATTGCCATAGTTGGCCCGCGACCAAGGCCCTGGCGGCAATGCACGTAAACTATTCCACCGCTTTTTATTTCCTGATCTATAAAATCTGCGCCTTTTAAAAGCACTTCCAACGGGGGCGGGGTATTATCAACAGTCGGCAGGTGCAGGTATTTAATACCCTCGTGCTCGGCGTCGCTGTAATCGTTGTGGCTACGCATGTTTACTATGGCGGTAACGCCAAGCGCCTTTAGCTTTCGTAACCCCAATAAATTATACTGGCTGCCTAAAAACAGGTGTGCCGATATTTGTGATCGGTTTAACCGCGGAACACCTGCTATTATACGGTGGGCATTATCGTACATATAATCAAGCACTAAGCCGGTACCTTTTAAATAGCTCTTCAGTTTGTTAAGCACAGTTATCCCTTTTTATTTTCCAGTGTAATATAGTCCATTGCCTGCTGAAAAGTGGCAACCCAAATCTCTGTTTTATTCTTTGCAAGATATTCCAATAATTCCTTATGTGCCTGTGTTGATGTTTTAATAAAATCGCCGCCAATACCATGAAACATAAAGATGCCCATGCCGCCGCTTTTCTCCACCTTTTTTACAAACTCAATCAGCTTATTTGCGGGCGTGCTGTCCTCCAATCCGTAAGATGGCACCAGCATATTATCCAGGTGTTTAAAGTCTGTTATAACGGCATCGTCATCCCCGCCTACCCGCGCATATTTGATCATGGTTGATTTACGAAGCGTATCTACATAGCTTTTTCCACCCACCTCTGTCTCCGTACAGGGATAAGCATAAGTGCGCCCGCTTTTACCATCTATGGCGTATAGGAAGTTATTCATGGTGTAGATCTCCCGCATGATCTGGAAGATGGAATAATGTTCAGCTGCATTTGCGGGATTATCCGGCATGGTTTCACTCAGGCATGGATGAAAAAGCGTATGATTGGCCAACTCATGACCATCCGCTCCCGCTTTGCGCCATTTGGGGATATTGATGCTATTCAGTTCACTGGTTAAAAAGAATGTACCCTTAAAATGCTGCGCATTTAATTGAGGAATAGCATTTTTTAATTGCGAGTCTAGTGCATCATCATAAGTAAGGACAATCACCGCTTTTTTATGATGCGGCCACTTGATTTTTTTTTGTTGTGCGGAAGCGACAACACTCAAAAACAGAAAAAACAGTGTTAATTTTCTCATAATTGGGCTTGGGTTTATTCAAGTAAAAAAACAAAACATTTACCAGTTATTATCAAACTTAACCCAATAAATATCATCAAAACCGTTGCCGGGTTTGGTTAGCAGGTCTTTTAATTGCTGATACGTTTTTGCTTTATAGTCAGAAAATTTAGGATTTGCCCGACTGCTGGTGAATACCAGGTATTTGCCGTCACAGGTAACGTATGGGCAATAATCAAGTCCGGTTGAATTTATAGGCGCGGGCAGGTGTTTTGCCGTCAGCCAGTTGCCATTTTTATCCTTACGGCTGATGTACAAATCGCCCCCGCCCATATCATCCTTGCGCCCTTGTGACGAGAACATTATAAACTGCTCATCAGAATCGATAAATGGATTAAACTCGTAGTTTGGTGAGTTAATTGCTTCCGGAAGGCTAACAGGTTTGCTATATCCGTCTTTCACCGGGCTACACATCACAATATCTTCTTTCCCTTTCCCGTAAGCCGCTGCCACAGTAAAATACAGATTACCACTTTTTGCAACGCTGGGGTAAAACTCGTCCCTATCTGTATTCACCATGGTATCCAAATGCACCGGCGTGCCCCAGCGACCATTTGCCAAACGACCGATCTTCCAGATATCAAAATTATCCTTAGGGGTTGTTCCACTAACCGGCCTGTCTGACGAAAAAAAAATCCATTTACCGTCCGGAGAAAAGAAGGCCTCAAGGTCGCGGTATCTCCCGGAAAATGGCGCTACTTCCGGTCTCCCCCACTTACCCTTAATTTTTTGCATCCGTAATATGGTGCTGCTCAAAAACCTGGGCTGCTGCAGGGTAAAAAATATTTCATCATTTGCGGGCGAAATGGTAAAATCACGGTTGCTCAAACCATCTGATAAAATACCTTTACCAAATAATTTCGGATTGTTTGAAGGAGTAGATTTATCAGGATAGACCACTTGTCCCATGGCTGTGTTGGTAAACCATACAAAAGCAAGAACGTAAATAAGTCTCCCTATCATAACATACTTTTCGTTTTATAAATATAAGGAATGTACAGTATCTATTATATCAATCCACCTAATTTCAATTATATAAAACAAACAACCTGCTGAAAAAATCATTTAATATTTTGTAGGTTTAAATAGTCTCAAAACAACAACCATTAATCTTATTTTACGTATTAACATCATTACGATCTGCAACAATATTTAACATAGCACTATTATACTCGTAAGTACCTAATTAATAGTTATTTAAATGAAGCAATCCTTTTGGAAAAAACTGCTTGGGTATCCTCCCAATTTCTCCCTTGAGGCACGCATCTTTAATGCTATTTGTCTTGCCTCCGCTGTGGTTTTATTTTTAAATATTTTTTTAGATATCCTGCTTGGCATCCAGCAATTGGTTATTTTAATGGTGGCCATATTTGTCATCTCTGTTATTTGTTATTATTACTCAAGGTTTAAAAAGAAGTGGAATACCTGTATTGTTATTTACATGATAGCATGTAATATTCTTCTTATTGTAAACTATAAGTATAATTCAGGCATTAACGGACCCTCTCTCTTAATTTTTGTACTTTCTTATTTCCTCACCATTTCCGTAGTTCCCAAAAAACAATATTGGTTTTGGATAGCATTAAATCTCGCTATTGTTATTACACTACTTGCAATTGAATACACATATCAGGGCACAATAAAGAACACATATCCCGATAATGAGAGTCGTTTTATTGATGTAGGCTACACCTATCTTATTATTGTTTTTTTTATTTTTTTAGTTACTACCACTGTCAGGAAAAACTATCACACCGAACGGAAATTAGTTGAACAAAAAGCAACTGAGCTGGAATCTGCAAATGCTACAATGAATAAGCTATTTTCTATCCTGGCGCACGATCTGCGATCGCCTTTGGCATCTATACAAAATTATTTGGAGGTACTTTCAGAGTTTAAACTTGATGAAGGTGAAAGGTTATCAATAAATAATGAGCTGTTAAACTCTACCCAAAACACACAGGAAATGCTTACAAATTTACTTTTATGGAGCAAATCACAAATGCAGGGCGCAACTGCGAACCTGGTTAAGCTAAACCTGAAAAAAACATTACAAAACACCTTGCAAATTCACCAGGCTGTTGCTGCTGAAAAAGGCATTCAGTTGACAGATCAATTAAAAGATTCAATTTTTATTACTGCTGACGCGGATATGCTGCAGCTAATTATAAGAAATTTAATAAACAATGCTCTTAAATTCACAAATCCTGGCGGACAAATCATAGTATCTGCAGATGCTATTGGTACCGATTGCCGGATAATGATAAAGGATAATGGCCTTGGGATTTCATATGAGCATCAAAATGATATCTTTTCGCTAAAAACCGAGTCGACTTTCGGAACAAAAAATGAAAAAGGCGTTGGTTTAGGGTTATTATTATGCAAGGAATTTACTGAACTGCAGAATGGAAAAATAACATTTGAAAGCACGCCCGGAGCCGGAACAACCTTTTATGTAAGTTTTAAACTGTGCCAGGATGATTACAACCAAAATGGTGTAAATGAAGGGCAACTGCTAAAAAAAAGGCAGGTGTAATTATTGCCTGAATTGTTATTTTATCTAACTAAGCTACTTCAGCACGACCGGCGCCTACAGTGTCTCTATAAAGCTGTGGCGAAACGTCGGCGTTGGTTTTAAAAAAGCGACTAAAGTAGTATTCGTCCGTATAGCCCAAATTAAAGGCGATCTCCTTTACCGGTTTATTGGTTAAATATAGTTCCCGTTTGGCTTCAATAATGATCCGGTCGGCGATCATATCGGTAAGGGTACGGTTAAAATGAGCCTTGGCTATTTTGGCCAGCGCTTTCGGCGAGATATTGAGCATATCGGCATAATCACTTGCGGAATGCTTTTCTTTAAAATGTGTTTCAATAGCGTCCTTCAGGTTTTGGAGGATAAAAGGCTCCTTGCGATCCAACAGAACAGTATACGCAGCCGGTTGTTGCTCCGTTTTTAACCTTACTGCTGTGATCAAAAAGATTTTTAGGTACGACATCAGCAACTCATACTGCGCAACCGCAGAGTTTTGCATCTCGGTTTTAATTTGCTCCAATACCATTTTAAAGATCGGGGCCGACTGCAAATCGACTTTCACAAAAGGCGGCTCATAAATATTATTGAACAATACGCCATTACAGGAAACTTCTTTATCATGTTTGTGAATACAGAAAAAGTCGGGATGAAAATTAAGGGCGAAGCCCTCGAACTCATCACCTGCAATGATCTGGAACGGCTGATATATCGCGAAAGCAAACATAGAATCTGCCTCAAAATTATATTCCGAAAAATTCCAGCGCAGTTTACCCCTCCCCTTTGTTACCCAAACTATGGTATAATAGTTATGCCTTTGTAAATGAGCAAAGCCACTGCAATCATCAAAAGAAAACAGGCGAAAAGCCAGGCTTCCTGTTTGCGGATTCATTAGGGTAAATGCAGTTTGTGTATTGAGCATTATTGTTGATGATTAGTTAAATAGAGAACCGGAGACGTGGCCTAACGGATATCAACCAAAATAGGTTATTTATACACCCAGTCCCTTCCGGACTTTTGGACTACTCCCCCAACCTTTTTTCAGGCCTGCAACTTCGGCTCTCAGCTTATTGATATATTCATGCTGCGCCATAAACTCGTCACGTATCTCCTCGAGCGTGTAGCGCTCAGTGATGTGCTGCGGGCAGTTCCAGTCGTAAGCCTTCACGTTTAAAACAATTATTCTTTCGGGCTTAAATTTATAGTCTTCCAGATTAAGCTTATCAAATAATTGTTTGTTCCCTTCTATTTCCAAAACTTCTGCTTCGGCGTAGATCTTCAGCCTGGCTTTAGCTGCCTGGTCTAACAAAAACAGTGAGATCTTATTGTTGGTGGCCAGGTTACCGACCGAGATATATTGCTTATTACCACCAAAATCAATGAAGCCTAAAGTTTGCTCGTCCAGTACCTTCAAAAAACCTTTTGGCCCGCCTCTGAACTGGATATATGGAAAACCACTTTCCCCAATGGTTCCCATGTAAAAATTATCCTGGCGGCTGATAAAATCCACTTCACTTTCAGTTAAGCCGTCAGTAATTTTATACTGCTCCATCCTGGCATAACTCGCCCTGCTGCCGTACCGTTCCTGGAACCGTTTGGAAGCATCCGAAAAGGCTATCTCTGAATAGTTCACAGGGCTCTATTTAAAATAATTTACGATCTGATTCTTTAATCTCCAGGTCATTGATGCTTGCGAACCTTTTTTGCATGTAGCCGTTCACATCAAACTCCCAAAGCTCATTGCCGTAACTGCGGTACCACTGCCCGGCGGCATCATGCCACTCATACTCAAATCTTACCGCCATCCTGTTTTCCTTAAAGCCCCAAAGTTCCTTTTTTAGCTTATAGTCAAGTTCCTTTTCCCATTTACGTTTCAGAAATTGCTTTACTTCCTCGCGGCCGTTAATAAAATCGGTGCGGTTACGCCATTCGGTATCAATGGTGTAGGCCAGGCAAACCTTTTCAGGATCTTTGGTATTCCACGCATCTTCAGCGGCTTGTACCTTCTGCAATGCGGTTTCCATATTAAATGGCGGTAAGGGGAATCGTTGAGTTTCCATCTTCTTATTTTTTTATAAAATTAGTTATTACAATAAAAGCTAAGGCAGATTCCTTAACTTTTACTGTATGATGAGATTTGAAGCAATAATTTAGGCTATCTGGCCTGCATGTACTTCAGGAAAATCAATAACCGGATTTGCAGTATTGTTAAAGTAGTTGGTTAAAACATTCAGCGCGACGTGGGCAACTATCTCGCCTATTTCGCCATCTGTTAAGCCGGCAGCTTTCACGGTGTCAACATCCGCATCATTCACCAATCCTCTTTTGTTTACCAATACATTGGCAAATTTCAATATGGCATTAGTTTTTGCATCAGCGGCATTGCCGTTGCGGGCGTTTTGTAAGGTATTGGCATCGATATGTACCAGCTTTTCACCAATAAATGAATGGGCAGATAAACAGTAATCGCAATTGTTACTTTCGGAAACCGCCAGGGCAATCAGTTCTCCGGTTTTGACACCCAACTTGCCATGACTTAAGCTCCCACTCAAATTAAGGTAGCCTTCCAACACTGCTGGTGAATTCCCCATGGTGCGCATCATGTTGGGTACCATGCCTAATTTACCTTGTATTGCATCAAATAAATCTTTTGCTTTGCCAGTAGTTTCTTCGGGGTTTAGTGCTTTTAAACGTGTCATTTTTTTAAGGTTTTGTTTGTCGTTATTGACAATACAAATGTGCAGCGCCCCTAAATTTTATAACATGGATGATGTACGCAAGTGCATGGACAATTTTTCCTCAATCCTTCATGAATTTTTGATAGCGCTTCTGCGCCATCTCAATTGCCTTTATTTGAGTTTTGTTCAGTTTTCCAAATGGGTTTAACACAATCTCTATTTCATTCTTTTTTACGATCCTCTTCCAGGTCCCTACAACCTGGTTGTTCACCACAATGGATGGATCGAATATCACGTGCCTTGCCTGTGTGGTATATTTGGGATTTACAGCGGCCGTGCGATCGCTATAGGCAACAGCAAATTCATCATAAGCAGGCAGCAAGTAAGCAATTGGCGCTTTACTTGGTAATTCAGGCTGATCCTTCGCCATCCAGTATTCATGGCTCTCAACCATTACAATGGTGAATTCCGGTTTGACAATTTCCAATCCGACCTTGGCATCACCAAGCGTAAGGCCGCTCCACCATGCAAAATCATGTAAGGTAGCCGGGCCGCGACTCACAATATATCGCCTTAACAATTCGCCTAATGCTTCTTCTTTATCTAATGGATGGCTTTTGGGTACACTGTCGTCAAATAACGCATAGGTAAATTGCTTACCCTGCCGGCCGCCACTGCAAATCACCCTGTCTAACTCTGCCTGCATCAGCAGGTGGATCAGGCGTTCGGTATCGGTTTTGACACCTGCATTGTTCAATATCGTAGTAAGTACAAACCGGTCGAGTTGCTTGTTCCCTTCAAGCGCCTTTGCCAACGCATCATTACTTTTTTTAAATATGGAATTATCCAGTTGAAGCTGCCGCGTTCTTGATGCACCAAGCGACACGATGCGGTGCGCAGTAAGATCGAGCATCCAGCGCAGATCCGCAGGATCAACAAAATGCCAGGTTGGCCGCAATACATGCGTGCGGATAATGCTGCCATCGGCCAAAGCTTTATCGACATCGGCATCAATACATTTTTGCAACCGTATCCCTACCGACCATTTTGCCCCGGCATAATCCTGCGCCTGCATTGCACCCATATATTTTACAATTTCAGCAGGTGTACTAAATTGCTGGTGTGCAATATGCTGCGTGTACAGGCGATGATGCGCTATTTCCAGATTGGTCATTTTTCAGAGTCACGAATAATGAAAGATAAAAAGAATTTTAAAAAATCCTCTTTTTCTTGATTCTTGGTTCTTGACTCTCGGGTCCTGACTCTTAACCTACTGCAGGTTTGCCTTAAAAAAATCGGCTGCCATTTGTGAAACTGCCTCGTGTACCTCGCGACGGCTTATCGACGGATCATCATCAAAGAATTTGGGTTCTTCCTTTTTGAGCTGATCTACGGCCTCGTTTAAAAACACATAGTGGCCGACTTTGCCCTTAACTACATAGTATTTTGATTTGGTAATAAGCTGATGATATACCCGGGCGTTGGTACCAACAGGCGCTATACTGTCGGCTTGCGCGGTTACTATGTAAACCGGCGCGTTGACCTTTTTAACCTGATCCTTATTTACAAAACCTTGTCCCGAAGCCGGGCTCATAGCAAAGAATGCCTTAAACCTGGGATCCTTTAATGGCGGCGCGTTGTCGAATGATTGCCTGATCTCTGGTTTATCAATATAGTTAAGCAGGCCTGGAAACTCGGGTATATTTATTTCGCGGTTTCCTTTCGGGCTTTTATAGTATGCTTTTAAAACGTCAACATTTATTTCGGCACCGGCAAGGGCCAGCGTGGTATAACCTCCTATCGAAAAACCCGACATACCTAAACGCTTCTCATCAATCACCTTACCAAAATCAGCATCCTTTAACAATGATGTTAATGCAAAGCTGATATCCTGTGGCCGCTCCCATGGCTCCAAAAAGCCCTCGGGGGTTGAATGATCAAATGTATTCCCGTAATGATCCACTGCCGCAACTATAAATCCGTTTTGCACCAGCTTATCTGCCAGCCATTCTAAGGTTAACCGGTTGCCGCCTGCACCATGTGATATAAATACCAGCGGCAATTTACTATCCGGCAATTTGCCATTATGCACGGTTGTTATTTTAATAAAAGGCGAGAAACCCTTGTCCTTTTGTGTTAAAGTATCTGTTGTTGGATACCATACCTCGGTTACAACCGGGCGGTTCCGTTTTTCATCCTTGTAACGAAAAGTCCGTTCGCCTATGTTCTGCGCCGATGCCTTTTGCTCAAAGGAGAATAAACTTAGAAAAGTAACTATTGCTGCTATTAAATTTGATCTGTTCATGCGATTAATATTTAATGCAAAACAAGTTGTAATTCGCGTAACGAAAGTTGACAAAAGTCAATAAAATGGGTTGATTGAGTTAGATTGAGTTGGTTAAGTTGATTAGGTTTATAGATTCAAACAACTCGGTTAACCTAATCAACTCAATCTAACCTAATCAACTCAGTCAACTATTTCTTTCTCGCCTTCAACCTGCTCAGCGTTTCCTGCGAAATTCCGAGGTAATCGGCAACAAACTTGCCGGGCAGCCTTTGGATGATCTTTGGGTTCTTTTTCATCAGGATATCGTAGCGCTGCTTCGCGTCCATGGTTATTAAACTCTCAATCCGAACTATGGCATCGATATAGTCCTGCTGCAAACCTAGACGGGTCATACGTTCCCAGCCGGGCATGGTGTTTAACAGCATCTGATAATCAACGTGGCTTATCATCAACAGCTCAGATGGTTCGATGCTTTGGATGGCTGCTGACGACTGCTGACGCAGGGTAAAGCTTGGAAATGCTGTACCGAAACTACCCTCAAATATTAAAAAACGGGTAGCCTCCTGCCCATCCTCATCAATTAAAAAGATCCGTAAACAGCCTTTTACAACAAAATACAGGTATTGGCTGATCTTGCCTTTTTCCAGCAGGATCTCATTTCGTTTCGTGGTTTTAGTCTTGCAGCAATTAAATACTATTGCCCATTCTTCTTCTGTTAAATTAACGCCAGGCGATAATGTTTGTCTTAGTACTTCGTGCAGATTCACATTCATAAAAACAGGATAATAGCCTTATAAATATTTACCTTTGAAATCTAACTAAAAAACATAATGGCACAAAAAGTAATAACAGTAAATATTAATGTTTATGAGCAATCGGTAACCAATCGTCACTCTGCATACGAGGTGCCTTTTCTAAACCGGTACCTTGATGAAGGTTGGGTTATTAAAGAAACCATCCACAGCCCCACTACCGCAAACTGGACGAATATTACTTTTATACTGGAGAAATAAGAATTAAGGCAGCTTATCCAACTCAACCTCCGGCGCTTTACCTGCAACAGGGTGTTCAAATACCGTATTCCTCATAGTATAATTATTAAAGAACCCGCAATTTTTTAAATAGAAAGCGTTGCCGTCCACACCGCCGGCATAATCCATTCTATAGCCTTTCATGGCTGTGGCATCGTTGGTAAAGTGGGCACTGTTTATGGGTGTCCATTTTCCGTTTTCGTCAGCTACCCATTGGTTTGTAAACAGCATCTTGCGGGTTATTGTACCCTGCTCAGGGTCGAAGTTCTCTAAAAAGGAATGCAATCCTTTTAAATAAGTTTGAGTTTGCGGGCGACTAAAACTTGCTATCAATTGCCACTTGTTTAGCTCTGGCGCGAAAAACCAGGTGGTAAACTCGGTGCGGTTGTTGGCAACCGGTTTGGCGCG
This sequence comes from Bacteroidota bacterium, assembly GCA_030775685.1. GTDB lineage: Bacteria > Bacteroidota > Bacteroidia > Sphingobacteriales > Sphingobacteriaceae > Mucilaginibacter. The sequence continues at coordinate 70,351 of JALYIP010000061.1, read as the reverse complement.
CACCAGGAATTTATAGGTATTGCCTGCCTTCCAGTTATACAACATATAGCTTTGCCCGCCCGAGCCTTCAGCTCCAAATTCGCCGGTATGTACATTTGGGCCTTTTTTTAGCATTGTGATCTTTTGGCTGTCCGGAATTGCCTTCGGGTCGTCAGTTTTAAACGGGCTCCAAACAGAAAATAAGATATGTCTTTCTATTGGTGAGTTTACCTGCATTCCAAAATAGCCCACATTAAATCCATCAGCCATAAAGTATGATCCTAAAACATCGTTGCCAACCGGAACAGTTACTTCATTATAAAACCATTCCGCGTTAGTTACCGGTACTTTGTAAGCCAGGTGAACAGACGGACCTCTTCGCCCCCAATAGAAATAGCTGCCCTCGTTGTTTTTCACATAGGCCGTTTTAGCATTTATCGCGGTACCCAATAATTTAATACTGCTAACATCTGCAAAGGTTTTTCCTGTTTTGCTGATGCCTTTAATCTGCACTTCAATGTATCCGGTATCTTTTGCAACCCACTCGCCCACGTAATACTCCTTAGCCTCGCTGCCCCTTACGGTTATTTCCTTTGTCGATTTTAAAGCAGACACAGCAATCTTGCTGGTACCATCAGCAACCTTCAGGTTGACCCAAAGCTTGAAATTACCTTTAGTAGCTACCCTGAAATACACATTGAATTTCACGTCCTTGCTGGTCCAATCCACAATACCATCATTTGTTACTGTACCGCCAACGGTATCTTTGGCAACACGCCAGGCGTTCCCGCCTACAGGTACAGTTATTGAGTTATCGGGAACAATGTTTCTATTTGGATGATCGGCATCTATAAAAGAAGTTATAGTAAGGCTGATTAGCGTTGTAAACAGCAGACAAAAAAATAATTTAGTTAGTTGCATTGTAGTAGTGGTATAAAATCGAAATTATAATGATGTAGAACCCATAAAGCGTAAATGCATAGTGCGCGATTGCCACGCTATCGCTCGCCATGACATCTGTTCGTTTATTATTTAATAACCAGCAACCAGCCTTTACCCTTTTCTACCTTTATTTCGTCGCCATCTTTAAAGCTTGCTTTGGATTGGAAATTTTTGATCTCAGGTGCAGTTATTGTCGCTTTTGCCGGGTCGAGACCCAGAGCCTTCCAATCTATTTGCAACTTGACAGACGTATCGTCCTTTGCCCAGCTGGCTATGGACACCAACACCTTATGCTCCTTTTTGTAGATGGTTGCCAGCACATCCGGGTTGTTGGTTTTTACCGGGTTAGTATCTACCCAGTAACCGATCATTTTAGTGCCCTGCATGCCGAAATCGTCCCAAACCTTCCAGATGGGGCGCGGATCGGCGTTATCACTCCATGGCATCCGGTTGGTCATACCGTAGATCATTCCGCGCCATGGGTTGCCGCCGCCCTGCAGCATCTCACCCATCAGGCCGAAGGGAATGCCGGAAACTTCTGTTAAAAAGAAATCCGGTGTATTTTTCTCGTAGTCAAAATACTCGCCAAACCAAAGCCGGTTTAAGTATGGAAAATGTTCCAGGTACAAGTTTCCGCTGTTATTAAAGCCATCACTTTTATTGTATTGGTTGGCCGAATGCAGGTCGATAATACCGGGGTGACCGTTTTGTGTTAACACCCTTTTTATTCGTTTCATGGTGATACGATCAAAGGCCACATCGTCCAGGTAAATTCCGTCGATACCAACATTTTGTACCAGCCAATTCATTCCCTCCACATAATAATTATGCCAGCGACTCATCCCACTGTTTATAAGCGCAGCATCCTTGTATTCAGGCACGTACCAGGCAGCGATATAATCATCGGCGACATGCTCCTGCAACCATGAGTAACCACCCCCTTTGCCCGTTGAATAGATCTCGTGCCCGAGGCTCCGCATCGGGAAGGTTTCATAAGCGCTGTTCGACAATTCGCGTACGGTGTTGTAGATCTTCACCTTTAAACCCAGCTGGTGTGCAGAGTCGATATAACTCTTCATCTGGTGCCACCTGATAAATGGGTAATTGATATAAGGGTTTATCGGCGTGCCATGGTGAATGTTCACCACTGTTGCGCCTGTTGCTTTTATACTATCAAGCTCGCTGTACTTATGGTAAAAGCGCGTTGCCCATTGAAAATCAGTGTTTATCGGGTGGAACGGTGTGATCAGTAAAGTAAAATTATAATACAGCACATCGCCCTTCTTCATCGAACGTGCACCGCTATAATTGTCTACCAAAACCTGGTTGTCCTTTTCGCTGATGTTGATGCCGCCCTTGTTATCATTTCCCCATGAGGTTGGCAGTAATAATGGCTTTTGCAAGTAAAAATTGGTATTCAACGGACGCACATAGTTTTCATCCCGCAAGGAATACTGCAAGCCTGCGTTTACATCCCCTATCCAAGCGCCGTCCTGGTTTTTGTGGGCCACATCCCATTTCCATTCGTAGTTGTCTGGCCGTTTCTCACCTTTCAGATTCAGGCCCATCATGTATTTGGATGCGTCCTTATTAAATGGAATTTCCATTCGGATGTCCTTTAACTCAGCATCCTGCAAGGCGGTAATCTTTACGGTATAGGAGGCAAAGCCATCAAACTCTATCGAGCCTGATACATCCATCTGTAAATCTGTAGATGTGTTCGTAGCTGTCCACTTAACAGTTCCCGGTTGGGTCAGCGTAAATTTCAAGCCTTTTGACTGCCATTTTTCAGGTCCGTTATTATTTTCAGCGATCAGACTGATCGGTGCGCTGATCACCTGCTTTGCCTTTGTGCAAAACGAGGTCATCTCCGGCGTAAAATAGGTTTCAATGTTTTTTGGAAACCCTGTCTTATCCAATATTACCTTACGGCCAAGTAACGCGATGCTATTATCCTTTACCACCAACGGCGTATAAGGTTTTATTACATCGTTTTGCTGCGCGATGGTGGAGTTCAGCCAGGTTAAGCGGGTTTCTTTCCATGGCTCATTGATATTACCTTTAACAGCCAAAGCAGGATCAACCGTTACCCTGATACCCATCTTCGTATTTTCCGCGTTTTTTGCGCTGACGGTTACCGATCCTTCATAGGTTCCGGCTGTAAGCGTTACCGGGATATTTACCAGGCACCACATAGCCTGCACATCGGCTTTAGTTATATCGACTGTTTTGGTGAAGGCATTGCCCCTATAATCTGTGCCTCCGTTATTAATGCAAGACATTAACTTTGATGAGATCACTTGTCCGGATTTACTTTTCAGATCAGTGAATGTAATTTTAACGCCGTTTAAATCCTTTGCAATTGGATAGATCCCTAACTGGTAGCTATAGTTCTCCCCTCTTTTCGCCTCGCCGTTAAAAACACTTTTTGCTCCTGCAATGATCCATCTTTGCGGGATATCATGCTTCATTTTTATGATGTGTGTTCTGTCTTCCGGAAAAACCAGGTATGTTTTACCCGCATTCAGTTGAACAAGGTTGTCTACTTCGGTTTTGGTGGCGATCACTTCCATAGGGTAGAAGTTGTTCATCTCGTTGATGGACTCTATCGACTCAACCTTAGCGCCTTCAATATTCGTGTTATTTTGGATGGATTGCAGCCAGTCGCTGGAAGCTGTTTGCGCCGCCTTTAAATACTTTACGTTAGGGTAGTTTGATTTTCTGTCGACTTTATAAGGCATATAGTAAACAAAATACTTTTTATCACCCGCCGCCGGTTCAAAATAAAGCACAACCGCTTCGCGGTTGATTGCCGTCACCGATACATTCTGAATTCTCTTATTGGTTGCAGCATCTACCACAAATAATTGCTTGTCTTCCGGGTGTTGGTCGTTCCTGCGCCAGTTGATAACTGCTTTGACAACGCTGGTATTGGCATTTTGAAGGGTAAGCACAACCCTGTGATTGCCCAACGAATCGGCATCCCATTCATTATTTTTTACGATGTATTTAATTTCCTGCGCAAAAGAAAAATGGCAGATAAAGGTTAAAAGGGATAAGTGTAAAAGTTTTTTCATGAACCGATCTTATGGGAATGCTAATTTAAGCATACTTTAATAAGATGCGGCAATATGGAACGTACAAACAGCACGCAAACGTTTGCATGGCTTTACAATCTTACGAGCGCAGGCCTTCGACCTGCGCTGATGTATTTAACCCTTACAGGGCTATTAAAAATATCCTAGCCCTGAAAGGGCGACATATGATAGCGCTGGTCGCAGGCCTGCGCTACATGATGGATTATTTCAACAAAACCTTAGTAGCCCCATATCCAAACTTCTCTTTCCTTGCGTCCATAAACGTCTGGATCTTTTGGTGCTTGCCCAACAACTTATGAATCTCGTGTCTTAATATACCATTACCGGCGCCGTGAATAAAAACAATCTCCGGCAATTGATGCACAATAGCAGCATCGAGGGCCTTATGAAAAACATCCAGTTGGATTTTTAAAATCTCGCCGCTGTTTAAAAACTGGTAATCATCCCGCAGTTTTTCAATATGCAGATCAACTTCGTTACGCGGCTTGTCAATAACTACTTTTTCTTCGGGCGACTGGAAGAAACTCTCCTTCAGTTTTTCAGCGTCAATCACCAATTCAGGTTCATCCAACCTGATCAGCCAGCCCTGTTGGTTTAATACAGGAACGATCTTCTTTGATCCTGAAAAATCCTTGGCCTTAAACTTTTCATTGATCACTAATGGTGCAGGCGGTTCCTGGTTTTGTTTTGTATGGTAAACAATGTGGCAGATCAATTTCGGCCAAAGTTGCAGATCAGCCAGTTGAGCGGAGTAAATTTTAGTTGCTGTATTTGGAGCCGCGATCCCGTTGAACTCACCCTTAAATGTATTTAGCTTTTCAGAGGTCAACGAAGCCAGTAGCTGAAATGAAGTATCATTCACCAAATAAAAATGAACCACTGAATTTGCCTTCGGATCATTAACCACACCGATATAAATACCTTTGGCTTTAAATTCGCCTGTGGGTGCTTGCTGCTCCTCTGTAATTTCATCTTTCTTGCTGCCCGTACCTACATATCCGTGTACTGTGGTAACCTTACTGGCCAATACCGGGATCTCAAAATCATCCTCACCCGTTACCCCTATCATCTGGTCGTCAATAATGCGGGTTACAAAACCCTCCATTTTTTCGTCCACAAAACGCACAAAATCGCCTAACTTATATTTTGACATGATTACACAGATTATTTGATGATTTCACAGATTCGAGTTGATTTCACTGATTCGAGTTGATTTCACTGATTAAAAAAAGAAATCGGTGTAATCAATCCGCCATCGGTGCAATCCCACAAACAAAAAAACCACCCGCCCTAAGGCAGATGGTTAGAAATTAGTTATTTAATACCCCTATTAAAATAACTGCCTGCAAAGTAAAAAAATATTTATCGGTCTGCAAATAGTTATTTGTTAATTTTTTTAACATCAACGTAATTATTACATTTCCTGTGCGTCTAATCGAATAAAAAAGGGCTTTAATTTTACTGTTAAGGCGCTGTATTAGCTTAAATCCGTTTATTTGCTCACAAAATTTACATCAAATGTTCAAACCAATTATCCTGGCCGCTTTTTGCAGCCTTTTATTTTTACAGTCGCAGGCACAAAGTTTGTATACGCCCCGCGATATCCAAGCCGCTTTCAATAAGGGTACCCGCTCATTAGACGGCAAGCCCGGCAAAAACTACTGGCAAAATCATGCCCGTTATAACATTTCGATAAGCGCTTTACCGCCCGACAGAAATGTGAAGGGCGTTGAGCAAATAACCTATTTCAACAACAGCCCGGATACGTTGAAACATCTTAACATGAAGCTGATCCTGAATATTCACCGTCCCGGATCCGCCCGTTTTGGCGACGCAGGAGAAGATTACCTAACGCCCGGCGTACAAGTCGACTCGATATTTATAAATGGCGGCAAAACAGCATGGGACAATCAAAAAGCTGCCGGAACTAATCACATGATGAAACTCCCGACTGCATTAGCGCCTCACGATTCGGTGAAGCTGAACATTACCTGGCATTTCCAGATCTCAAAACAAAGTGGCCGCGAAGGAATGATAGATTCTACCACTTATTACCTGGCCTATTTTTATCCGCGGGTTTCTGTTTATGACGACTACAACGGGTGGGATACCCTGCCATTTTTAGATGCGCAGGAATTTTATAATGATTTTAACGATTATACACTGAATGTAACCGTTCCGAAAAACTACATTGTTTGGGCAACCGGGACCTTACAAAACCCTAAAAAGGTTTTACAGCCGGAGTATGCTAAAAGACTGGAAAAATCGTTCACCAGCGATTCAACAATTCATATTGCCACCAAAGAGGATCTTGCAAAGAAAAACATCACTGCACAAAATAATTTTAACACCTGGACATGGACCGCTACCAACATCAGCGACATGGCCGTTGGGGTAAGTGATCATTATGATTGGGACGCAGCCAGCGCCATCGTGGATAATAAAACAAAACGCCGCGCCAGCATGCAATCTGCATTTTTAGATAGCTCTGAAGATTTTCATCATGCGGTACAGGCAGGTCGTCACTCTTTAAGCTGGCTTTCAAAAAACTGGCCGGGAGTACCCTACCCCTTCCCCAAAATGACCTCATTCCAGGGCTTTGCAGATATGGAGTACCCAATGATGGTAAACGATAGTCATACTGATGATGTAGCCTTTTCGCAATTCGTACAGGATCATGAAATAGCACATACCTGGTTCCCTTTCTACATGGGCATAAACGAAAGCCGTTATGCATTTATGGATGAGGGCTGGGCTACGACCTTTGAACTGTTAATAGGAACCGATGAGGTTGGTAAAGAAAAGGCTGAAAAACTTTATAAAGGATTCCGGGTCGACGGCTGGATCAATGATCCTTCGACAGCCGAAGATCTGCCGATAATAACCCCTACCAGTGAGCAACGCGATGGCTACGGAAATAACTCATACGGTAAGCCCTCATTGAGCTATTTCGCATTAAAAGACATGCTGGGTGATGAACTATTTAAGAAAGCGCTGCATACTTATATGGATAATTGGAACGGCAAGCACCCTATTCCGTGGGATTATTTTAATTCAATGAGCAGCGGAGCGGGAAGTAATCTAAACTGGTTCTTTAACAACTGGTTCTTCACCAATTACTATATAGATCTTAACCTGCAAAAGGTTGTAAAATCGACGGATGGGTATACGTTGTCTATCCAAAACCTCGGCGGACTTGCTATTCCATTTGATGTTAAGGTAACGTACAGCGATGGCTCTACAGAAAGCTTTCACCAAACCCCGGCTGTTTGGCAGGCCAATGAAAAACAGATCAGCGTAAACATAAAAACAGGTAAAACAATAACCACAGCAGTGCTTGTCGGGGGTATCTTTATGGATGCTGATGAAAACAATAATAAGTGGTCGGCGAAATAAAATACCGCCCTTGTCATTTCGAGGAGGAACGACGAAGCAATCTCGTCGCAATGCGTGTTCCATAAAAGTAGCACACTTTTCCGATGGCTCTGTAAAGTACGCGATTGCCACGCTGCGCTCGCAATGACAAAAGTGTTTATAAACGAAGAAACCCGGCCAACTGGCCGGGTTTCTTCGTTTATAAAATTAATTATTCTTAAGAATTCTGTACAGAATGGTTTAAATCATTTGCACCGTTCTTGGCTTTTGATTTCGCTTCTTCAAATTTTGATTGCGCCTGATCCTTCAAATCATTGGCTTTTTCACGGGCAGTTGCTACAGCTGCGTCTTTATAATCGGACACTGTGTCTGCGACGCCGCTAAACTTTGATTTCGCCTTATCGTAAACATTGGTGCCATATTCCTTTATACCGCTGGTGGCTGTTTGTGCTTTATCTTTAGCTGCTTCAACCAAATCATTAATATAATCGGCGATATCGTCACGCGTTTTTTCGCCTTTTTCGGGTGCCAACAATAATCCTAATGCTGCACCAGCTGCTGCTCCTATTAATAGAGCTGCTATTACCCTTGTTTGATCCTTCATAGTTATTTTAATTTAGATGATTACACCTATACAATAACAATGCCATTGTTTTGTTTTTATTTTTTTAAATTTTAAAAGGTTTTTTGCCTTTTATAGCAGGCTCCAGGCAATAAAAAAAGGCATCCATTTAAAAATGGATGCCTGTACGTTTAATGATTATATTATAATTAAATAACCTTTACATTTACCGCGTTTAAGCCTTTTCTTCCGTTTTCTACTTCAAACTCCACTTTATCATTTTCACGGATTTCATCGATTAGACCTGTTGAATGAACAAATACGTCCTGGCCACCAGCACTTGGTGTAATAAATCCAAAACCTTTTGTTTCATTGAAAAATTTTACTGTTCCTTCTTTTTGCATTGTTTTATTTATTAAAAGCCGCAAGGTATGGATAATAATCCGTAATGCAAGTTTATATTTAGTCCGAAAGTCGGGAAAGTCAGTAAAGTCCGAAAGACGAAAGATCAAGAAGAATAGCTAACAGCTAGAGTAAGGCCGTTGTATAATACTTTGATAGTCTTAACTTTTGGACTTTACTGACTTTCGGTCTTCCGGACTTTACCCCCAACAAAAAAGCCCTTTAGCTTTCGCTAAACGGGCTTTGCTAAACACTAATTAATCGCACTTATCGCCCCATCGCGCAATCCTTAATTATTTAGCCACTTCTTGTGCATAAAGTCGTAACGACTATCTGTCTCACTTATATTAGTACGGCGGTAATACTTACTCTGCTACAGGCTTATATATTTAAATACGTTGAAAAATGTGTTTAAGTTTTCTCGCAACGAAACTTTATTTAATACTATTTTTGCGCGAAAAGTGATGACTGTATTTGAGCAGGAATCAGCTAATTTATATTGATGAAAGCTTTTATTTTCGACCTTAACGGCACCATGATAGACGACATGGCCTATCATACCAAAGCATGGCAAACCCTTTTAAACGATGAACTTGGCGGAAATTTTACCTGGGAGGAGGTAAAACCGCAGATGTATGGCAAAAATCCCGAAGTGCTGGTAAGAATGTTCGGCCCGGATCGTTTTACGATGGACGAAATGGTGCACCTTTCACTTGAAAAGGAAAAGAAATACCAGGTTGAGTTTTTCCCGCATCTAAAGCTATTGCCCGGCTTGAATGAATTTTTAGAAAGTGCGTATCAACAGGGCATCCCAATGGCGATAGGCTCTGCAGCAATTCCGTTTAATATTGATTTTGTATTGGATAACATTAACATCCGTCATTATTTTAAGGCTATAGTAAGTGCGGATGACGTTGTTTTAAGTAAGCCACATCCCGAAACTTATTTAAAGGCAGCAGCACTATTAAATGTTGAGCCCACCAATTGTATTGTATTTGAAGATGTGCCCAAAGGCGCTGAAGCGGCAGCAAATGCGGGAATGAAAGCTGTAGTGATCACAACGACGCATGAACCGACAGAATTTGAATACCTGCAAAATGTATTAGGTTTTGCAGCTAATTTTGAAAATGAGACGGTTAAAGGATTGATCGGCAAATAGGCGAAAAACTATTTCGGAAATAAAAACGTTGTATGTTGATCAATTCCGCCTGCTTATGAAACTTAAATACCTTTCAGTTTTATTTTTAAGTGCCCTGGTATTTGCATCATGTTCGCATGTTTATACACCGGCGCTTTACCACCAGGATATCGCTTATCAGCCAAAACCGACCTCGTTTGATACGGCAAAATCGTTAACATACGTTTCTGCAGGGCTGGGCGGATATACCAACACCAACCTTAACGATGTGCTAATTAGCGGCCAGTTAAATTTAAGCCGCGGTCATGTTTTCAATAACTTCAATATTGCTTATGGTGGTTTTGCCGTTTTTGGCGATTATCAAAACGGGTCGAACGATAAAACACAGCCTAATTATTTCAGCGATAAATTTTTTGGTGCTGTGGGCGGCAGGTTTTCAGCTAATGCCTTTGTAACGAATGGAAATGTAGATTTCCGGTTCATAGGTATGGAGATGGCTTACAGTCATGAGTTTGGCGGATATGCTGATTTTCGGAAATCAATCGACAAACAAGGCGGCTATTATGTAGATCCGAGAACCGACCTCTTTTCCATCGGCCTTACCACCGAGGTGATCTTCCATAACCGCAACGATAATACATTCCAGCACGGCATCCGTGGATTTTTAGGAACGACAGTTGGGCACGACCAACTGGATGACACCTATTACAACACGAACAATTCCAGCTCAAAATTCCTCCACCACATTTATCCAAAGGCAAGCTACTTTATAACATTCAAGGACTTCTTCGGCACATTTGAAGTGGGAAGCGCGGTATTTTTAAGGTTTGGATATAAGTTCTGAGTTAGAGACTAGAGATCAGAGGTTAGTTGGTTGGTGGTTGTTTAGGTTTATTCACTACAACCTTTTATGAATTGCTTTAGGTAGAATCCAAAACAGGAACGCAATAATCCGCCAGCGTTTGGTGATGTAGGCTACATCTCGTTTGTTATCAATTGCATTAAGGATTTGCCGGGCGGCCTTCTCAACCCGGGCCACCCAGAACAGGTTTTCGCCGGCTGCCATATCGGTATCCACAAAGCCGGGCCGCAGATCGGTGACGTAAATCGGCAGCCTGGTTTGTTTAGCCTTTTGCCTTAACCCCTCCAGGTAATTTATTTGAAACGCCTTTGAGGCAAAATATGCCGGCGCCTGCCTGCTGCCACGGATCCCGGCAATGGAGGTTATAGCTGCAAAATGCCCGAAGCCTTGTTTCTGAAAAAAATTGCAGCTCCAATTTGCGACGGCGGTAAATCCTGCAACATTTAAGGCATTTATACCTTGTTCAATTGAGGTATCAAGCGTTGGGTTGATCTTACCTGTGCCGGAACTAAGCACCAGCAGGTCTAAACCGCCAAGCTCATCAGTTAATTCCTTTAATTTCAGCGGTACGTCAATAATATCAGTCACATCAAAAACAGAAACAACGAATTGCTCAGGGTTTGTTTTCTGAAGATTCAGCAACAGTTGATCTCGGCGGCCGGTTATCCCAACCTTATAGCCATTTGCAGCCAGTAAAACAGCAAGCTGATAGCCAATGCCTGATGATGCGCCAACTACGATTGCCTTTTTCATGCCTGTTGTTATTAATCTTCGGAGTAAATACTGCCTACCCTATCGCGCAGGTTATAGCCGGATGCCATTACCTCTCCATAAGCTCCTGCAGTACGAATAGCGATCAGGTCGCCGCGGAACGACTCCGGTAGTTCCACATCTTTCTGAAAACAATCTGTGCTTTCACAAATAGGACCGACGACGTCATATTTTATGAAGTCCTGAGTCTTGAGTTCTGAGTCTTGAGTCGCTTCTTTTTCGACTTCAGACTCTGGACTTATAACTCCAGACTGACTAACGTTCTCAATCAAATGATAAGCCTGGTAAAGCATCGGGCGGATCAACTCGGTCATGCCGGCATCTAATACAAGGAAATTCTTTTTCTGCCCGTTTTTAACGTACAGCACCCTGGAGATCAGCGAAGCACTTTGACCAACCAACGCACGGCCCAATTCAAAATGAACTTCCTGCCCGGGTTTTACATTTAAAAATTGTTTGAATACTTTAAAATAACTTTCAAAATCAGCCACGGTATTGGTATCCGGGTTTTGGTAGTCGATGCCAAGGCCGCCACCAGTGTTCAGCACTTTAATAGCAAAGCCACGATCTTCGAACCAATCCTGAATCTCGTTGATACGGGTACAAAGGTTTTTATAAACCTCCATATCGGTAATCTGGGAGCCGATGTGAAAGTGAATCCCTAAAAACTCAAGGCTGGTACATTTACGCAAGGTTTCAGCTACGTCACTCAGCTGCCAGGTGTTGATCCCGAATTTATTTTCGTCGAGCCCGGTAGTGATGAAATGGTGCGTGTGGGCATCAACGTTGGGATTTATGCGGATAGCAATTTTAGCGATCTTGTTTTTAGCCTTCGCCAATTCATTGATCACTTCCAGTTCCTGTACCGATTCCGCATTAAAGCAAAAGATATCCGCATCAAGCGCAAGATTTATTTCCTTGTCTGATTTACCCACACCTGCAAAAACTATATTTTCCTTGCCGAACCCATGTTCTATAGCAGCCTTTACCTCATTGCCGCTCACACAATCAGCACCAAAGCCGTACTCCTTTATCAGATCAAGTACCCGGGGATTAAAGTTCGCCTTCATGGCATAATGCACATGAAAACCATATTTTGATGATGCTGTGCGACAAGCCTCCAGTGTTTGGCGCAACACATCAAGGTGGTAGTAATAGAACGGGGTTTCTAAACTTTGGAAACGGGTTATTGTATTTGTATTAAACATCTTCTTTTTTTGATTTGCTCCTGCGATGAAGATAAACTCCTGATTTGCAAGCGAACCTGCATAGTTTAGAGTTTGCTTCGTTCCTCGCAATGACGCGTGGTAATTAAATCCGAAATCGAAATTCCGAAATCCGAAATTAAAACAGCCTGTTATGTAAACTTCTTAATATTTCAACTTTGTCGTCTGTTTTTATCAGCAGCGACATGTTATGGTCACTTCCACCGTACGAGATCATCCGGATGGGGATATGCTTCACTGCCTCCAGCACCCTGGCAGCATAGCCATGTTTCTCTGCGCCAAAATCGCCTACTACGCAAATGATGGTCTGGTCTTTATCGATATCTACCGAACCGAAGGCCAGCAGTTCTTTGGTAATATCATCCAGGTAAGTGGTATCGTCAATAGTTAATGAAACCGCAACTTCCGATGTGGTGATCATATCTATCGACGTCTTATAGCGCTCAAAGACCTCGAAAACACGGCGTAAAAAACCATGGGCTAACAACATCCTGCTCGACTGGATCTTGATAGCTGTGATATCATCTTTTGCGGCGATTGATTTGATTCCGTCCTTTTTGCTTGCGTCAGAGATCAAGGTGCCCTTAGCAGCCGGCTCCATAGTATTCAGCAACCTAACGGGGATCTTATATTTTTGTGCCGGGAAAACGCTTTGCGGATGCAGGATCTTAGCGCCGAAATAAGCAAGTTCTGCGGCTTCATCAAACGAAAGCTCGGCAATAGGTTTTGTTCCTTTAACGATTCGCGGATCATTGTTGTGCATGCCGTCAATATCCGTCCAGATTTGTACCTCTTCACTTCGGATGCCCGCCCCAATTAGTGAAGCTGTGTAATCACTGCCGCCGCGACGCAGGTTATCTATTTCACCAAAAGTATTACGGCAAATATAACCCTGGGTAATGAACAATTTATTATCAGGGTGCTTATCCAACAAAGGCGTAAGGTGTGAAGTGATGTAATCAACTATCGGTTCGCTGTCTTCGTCGGTCTTCATAAAATCAAGCGCCGGCAATAATACCGATGGTACGCCTGTCTCCTTCAAATAAACATGATATAAGGTAGTTGACAGCAATTCGCCCTGCGCAAGGATTATTTTTTGCTCGATGGATGTAAAAAGATCATTTGCCAATCCGCTTAACAAGGCGAAATGATAGTCTATCACTTCCTTACCCTGTGCCAGGAATTCAGGCTTTGCAAATAATTCCTTTATAAAAACTTCGTATTTATCATTTAAAGCGCTGATAAGCCCAGCTGCTTTGCTCTTGTCATTTTCCAGATAGGCCTGCCCTATCTCAACCAAACTATTTGTTGTGCCGGATACTGCCGACAACACCACGATCTGCCTCTCGGTCGGATTGATGATATCCAGCAGCTTCTTCATCCTTTCAGGACTCCCTACAGATGTTCCGCCAAATTTTAAAACCTTCATTTTTGTTCCTTTTTAACCACAAAATCGCTGCTTTTTACGCATCAAATTTGCGGCGCTAAAAATAGGGTTTTAAACTGCTTATAGCTAAAGATAAGCGAAATAAAATTCGGAAAGAGTTGATTGGTAAACCGTATCACCGAAGATTATCCTGCCGATTGCACAATTTGTAATTTTTCAGCGATTAAGACCTCCATTTTGTTTTCAGGTTGAAATCCTTTCTTAAATTTTATAGATTTGAGACATGAACAAAAAACTGTACCTATATACCCTTCTTGTTGCTTTAATGTGCTCCTTTAATATCGTTAAAGCTCAAAATAAAGCTACAAAACCATTACCACTCGCGCAGCTCCAACAACAATTTGTCGATCTGCGCTTCGGGATGTTCATCCACTTTAACATTCCTACTTATATGGACCAGGATTGGCCCGACCCGGATGCATCTCCCGCTATATTTAATCCCACAAAATTAAACTGTGATCAATGGGCTAAGGCTGCAAAATCAGCCAACATGAGCTACGGCTGTTTAACTACCAAACACCACAGTGGTTTTTGCATCTGGGATACTAAGACCACGGATTATAACGTAATGAATAGTCCGCTTAAAAAGGATGTGGTAAGGGAATTTGTCGATGCATTTCGCAAGAACGGCCTGAAGGTGATGTTGTATTATTCGATACTTGATACGCACCACCGCCTGCGCCCAAATATGATCACCAAGAAGCATATTGAGATGGTTAAGGCACAGATAACCGAATTGCTGAGCAATTATGGCGAGATCTCTGCACTTATCATTGATGGTTGGGATGCCCCCTGGTCGCGTATTTCTTATGATGATATTCCTTTTGAAGATATTTATAAGCTGGTAAAATCATTACAGCCTAATTGCGTAATAATGGATTTGAACGGTGCCAAATATCCGGCAGAGGGTCTTTATTATACTGATATTAAAACTTATGAGATGGGTGCTGGTCAGCGGGTATCAAAGGACGGTAATCACATGCCTGCATTAGCTTGTTTACCTATTCAGAAGGCATGGTTCTGGAAAACTACATTCCCTAATGAGCCGGTAAAGGATGCAGCAAAAATGGTTAACGAAATCATCAACCCATTGAACAATGAGGATGTTAATTTCATCCTGAACGTTGCGCCAAACCGCGATGGCTTGTTTGACGACAATGCATTAGCAGGCTTAAAGGAGATCGGCAAATTATGGCACAATGAAGGCCCCGAGAAAAAACTGCCGGAATTGGATGCGCCTATTATTTCATCCAACATCGCCAAAAAACAACCGGCAAGCGCCAGCTGGAGCGATGACAGCAATATTATGGACCAGGCAAATGATGATGATTTCACTACCTCATGGATCTCAAATCCTACTGTTGTCAAGCCTTGGTACGAAATCGATTTTGACCGCGACAAAGCTTTTAACGCCATCAGCATCGCCGAAGAGAAGGCCAACATTACCAACTATCGCTTAGAGTATTATGAAAACAGTCAGTGGAAACCGTTATTCAATGGCGAGAACGGCAAACGTGTGAAGATCCACCGTTTTAATACGGTTTATGGAAGTAAAGTGAGGATCTGGATAGATAAATCAGACCACCAGCCTTCAATTGCTGAGTTTGGGGTATATGATGAGCAGAGATAGTGATTAGAGACTGGAGGTTAGAGATTAGTTTAGGCAACTTTCGAAAGTATTGGTTAGCGCCAAACTAATCTCTGATCTCTGCTCAACTAATCTCTGACACTCGCCCACACCTTATTCTCCACCGTAATCCTCACCGAAAGCATTGCCGCATTTAAAATGGTAAAAATTATAGCGGTATAGTACAGATGAAAAACCAGCGGGATAAAGGCAATCTCGCAAACTACCTCCATGTAATTGGGATGCCTTAAAAATTTGTAGGGTCCCCGCTTTACCGGGTACACACCGGGAATGCGGTAGATCTTCGTGTTCCAGTATTTGCCCAATGATGAGAGCGCCCAAAATTTAAAAAGTAACACAGCCAGGAATATTCCAAGGAAAGTCCAGCTGATTGGCATACCACCCCGCAAGGTATACTCTGTTATTATAGAAACGATAAACAAGGTATGCATAGCTATCATGAACGGATAGTGGCTTTGCCCGTATTGAACAGCTCCCTGCGAAAGCAGCCATTTTTCGTTCCGCTTTGCTATAAACAACTCAGAAAGCCGTTGAATGATCAGGAAGGATATGAATATGGTGAAGTACATGTTGGTTGATTAAGTTGGATTAAGTGAATGGTTGATTAAGTTAGTATCTTCTTGGGGTTGGATAAAAACCTAATCAACTTAATCCAACCTAATTAACTCAATCAACTTACCTTTAATAAAACCATCTCGCTTGAAAAACCGGGGCCCATGGATAGCATCAAACCGTACCCCTTCTCAAAGCCCTCCCGCATAAATTTCTCCAGCACATACAATACCGTAGCGCTCGACATGTTGCCGTAATTGTTCATCACATTGCGCGTGGTTTTAAGGAAATCTCCCTCAACGCCCAATGCTTCCTGGTAGGCATCAAGCACCTTTTTACCGCCGGGATGAAAAATAAAATTCTTGATATCACTCATTTGAAGATCGTGCTTTGCTAAAAACTCATCGATGTCGTTTTTGATATGCTCATTGATGAATGTTGGAATATCCTTGGAGAACAGTACTTTAAACCCTGTATCCTGGAAATCCCAGCCCATCACCTCCAGCGAATCATAATATAATTTACTGGATGATGCCACGTAATTGATTTTATCAATATTGTCGTGATTATCGCCCTTTATAATAACGGCGGCAATCCCGTCTGAAAACAAACTGGAGCCAATGAAATTGCTTTTGCTGTAATCACTTTTTATCAGGGTTAATGAGCACAGCTCAACTGCCACCAATAATACAACTGCATCAGGATTAGCCTTCGCTACTGTGTTGGCCTTTGCCATGCCTGATACACCACCGCCGCAACCAAGTCCCCACAGTGGCGAACGGTTAACATGGGGATTAAGCCTCATTTTATTAATAATCATGCCATCCAAACTCGGCGTTGCAAGTCCGGTTGTTGATACAAAGAGGATATCTGTAATATCATTTTTGTCGATGCCCGCTTTGGCAATACAATCTTCCGCAGCTTGCACAGAGTAATCTAAGGCAATTTGGATGTACTCGTTATTTCTCTCCTCGAAAGTATTCGGTTTGGAGTAATAAGTGAGCGGTTTGCAAAAGTTACGGAATTTAATTTCGGTGTTGTCAAAAGCAAATATCAGTCGGTTCGCTTCCGGGAAATTTGCCGAAAACATCTCAAGTGCCTGTTGTTTAACTTCGTTCTGATCGGTTTTATATGGGAGGTCTACTTTTGCTGCTGCTGCTATAAAGGGCATAAATGTTTATTTTATATAAGTACGTATCCATTTACATGCCAGTTGCTTTATTTGCAAAAAAATAGTTTAATGTAAAAGAAAAGTTATTTACTAAAGATAGAAAAACAAGTGATATTACCTTGTAAAAGCCCGTTATTTATTCGCCGATAACATAGGCCACGGTAAATGCCGCATAGCTAAAGTTCGCAGCAATTGTGTTGTAGGTAGCCGCTATCCTGATATGGCCCGCTTCAAAGCCCGCCCTGCCGAAAAACCCGAGTTTTATGGTGCCATAACCCGACACATAAAGCTGGTCATCATCGTAATTATTATCTTCAAATATATAGTGCCGCGTATAAAGCCCCCCGCCGGCGCCTAAAAATGGCCGGAACTTTCCGTTACCGAAATGGTATTCGCCGGTTGCGCAGGACGACCCAAAAAATGAAAATAATTCGTCGTTATATTGTGCCTGGTAGCCAAGTAAAGCCCCCTCAAACCTAATCCCTATTGAAAAATTGTTCGACAGGAAGTAGTGTGGTTCGGCAACAAAAGTAACGCCGGGTTTAACTCCAAAGCCCTCGGTGGGTACAGCATAGCCAGCGCCTATATCAGCATTAACTCTTCCCACCCCGGTTTGAGCCGTCGCTAAAAAAGCACAGTAAAAAAA
This sequence comes from Bacteroidota bacterium, assembly GCA_030775685.1. Lineage (GTDB taxonomy): Bacteria > Bacteroidota > Bacteroidia > Sphingobacteriales > Sphingobacteriaceae > Mucilaginibacter. The sequence continues at coordinate 52,532 of JALYIP010000061.1, read as the reverse complement.
CACGCAAAACAGCAACAGCTTCTTCATGATGGGTTTATGAGTACATAAACTTACAAAGTTTTTTACGCTTTGTAAGTTTATTGCGTATTTAATTACCTCATTAAAACGGCAAATTTATTTTCATAATCCATTTGCTGAGCCTTTAGTCTTTTACTCAGTTCCAATTGCTCATTATTTTTAGCGGTATCGGCCATGCCATTCAATAGTTGAACACTAAGCTGTACCGTACGCTGATCAATGCCATCCTTGTTATCCTGCAATAAATGGTAATTGAAATCAAGTTGATCGATGATAAAATTATCCACGCTTTTTACATACCTGGTGCCTAATTCCTTATCACCAAGGCTATAAGCCGTTTCGGCCAGAAAGAATTTGTGTGCAGCGGTATCAATATCCGGGTTAATATCAGGCATTTCCTTATCAAATTTGTGTACAGTATTTAACGCCAGGTCGGTGCGGCCATCTCTAATAAGTCCCTGTGCCAGGTCGTTAAAGGTCAGTTCCATGGCAAGGTAGTACTGCTGCGACGATACATTATCAAGGTATTTCGCCTTTTTATAATTACCGAACTTAAACTTGTTAACCACATTGTTGTACATCACCAGGCTGTTAGTTTTTGAAACATGGTTTGCATCGGCGGCCGTATCGGTTTTAAAAGGGATCAGGTGATAAACAAAACCTTCCTTATATAACCAGGGCTGTAAGCCAAACGTACTCTCAGGCCCCATGGTTGAAGTGAAGCAGATCGGGCGCTTCCAATCGTTATGGGCCAAAATGTCCAGCATGGCCAGATTATCCTTTGTTATATAATTTGAGCTGTATTTCCATTCCATCTTATCGGCAATCCTGCCTTTTTGTTGCGGAGTTACCACCTCATTTTTTACAACCTCGTCCGGATTAACGGTTAGCTTAAAGTTTTTGGTGGGCAGGTAGTTCATCACGTCGCCGTTTTGAAACTGTACCTTGGTGCGGCTATCGTCGGATGTTATAAAATCAAAGATCTCTTTAACATCAACCGAACCAGGTATTTTGGCATCGTTAAAATAAACCACGTCGCGCGTGCCGGTTTTATATTTATCATAAGCCATTGTTATAGGCAACGGCGCCGACTGGTTCATTTTCTTTTGCATCTGGTGAATATACCAGTCGCCGCTGAATAAACTCAAACAAACAATACGCACATCGGGCCTGATGCCTTCAACCTCCTGGTCGTACCAAAGGGAATAGGTATCATTATCGCCGTAGGTAAATAAAATAGCATCCTTAGGGCACGAAATCAAAAAGTTGTAGGCCATATCGTGCGGAGTCATTTTAGTTGAGCGATCATGGCCCCTCCATTCCTTAAATGCCAGCAATACTGGCACGGCAAGCATGCATACCGCAAACGAACCGATTGTTGCTATCCGCAAGCTTACCTTTTTCCTGGCAATCTCGGTAAGGGCAATTACACCTAAACCGATCCATATAGCAAACGCATAGAAAGATCCGACGTATGAATAATCCCGCTCACGAGGCTGCACCGAATCTTGATTTACATAAAGCACAATGGCTATCCCGGTAAAAAAGAAAAGCAGGGCGATAATTAAGGCATCGCGCTTTTTTTGTTTAAAATGATAAATAGCGCCCAGTAAACCCAATATAAACGGCAACGCATAAAGCGGGGTATAATTTGTTCCCTGGGTTATTGATTTGGGCAGATGTTTGCTGCCATCCAGGATGCCGCTTGTCCAGTTGCCGTTAATGTCCGCAGTGCTTTGCTGGCCGTCAACTTCATTGTAGCGACCAACAAAATTCCATAAAAAATAACGCGCGTACATCTGGTAGATCTGCCAGCTGAACATCCATTTCATATTATCTGCAAAGGTTGGCGCCTGTCCATCGGCAATACCCAGCCATTGCTTGTAAAACCGGGCGTTCTGCGCGTAATAAGGGTCCGATTCTGTACTCCAAATCCTTGGTAAAAAGGTGGTATGGTCGTACACATAATCCAGTTTTTTACCCGCGTCTTCATACTTGGTTTTTCCTTTTTGATAAACGGTACCGCCTTCCTTTTCATCAACCACCTTGGCATCAAAATAGGGACCGGTAAGCAAGGGGGTCTCACCATACTGGATCCTGTTCAAATAACTGTAAAGCGTAAATGCGTTATCCGGGTGCGAATTGTTCAGATCGGTATTGGCCGATGCACGGATAGGAATATAAACAAATGAGCTGTAGCCAAAATAAATAAAAGCAACACATAAAAGCGCCAGGTTGAGCATTGGCTTGCCTTTACGAATGCTGTACCAGATCCCCGCGGCAATTGCGCCTATCAGCAGTAAAAAGAAAACTGCCGCTCCGCTTCCAAAACCCATACCCAATGTGTTCACAAAAAAGAAATCGGCCTTGGCGGCAAAAAATATGGTATAGCCACGAATGCCAAACTGAACCAACCCGAGGATTACTATACTTATTAAAAATGCAATCACACCGCTTTTTATATTGATATTATTATACCTGCGGAAGTAATAAACCATAGCAACAGCCGGGATGGTCAATAAATTCAGCAGGTGAATGCCTATCGAAAGACCTATCATGTAAGCTATCAGCACTATCCATTTATCTGCACCGGCTTCATCTGCGTGAGCATCCCATTTTAATATCGCCCAAAATACAATGGCAGTGCATAGCGACGATAGTGCAAACACAATGGTCTCTACCGCCGAAAACCAAAACGTATCGGTATAAGTAAAGGCCAATGCACCTACCAAACCGGCCGCCATAATAAGGTTGAGGCGTTGCCGGTCGGTTTCTTCATCGGTTTTAACCAATAGCTTTTTAGCCAGCGCAGTTATCGTCCAGAATAAAAACATAATGGTGGCACCGCTGGCTAATGCCGACATCAGGTTGGTGAAGTAAGGAACCTTTGCGTTATTGCCAAACGACAGGAGGGAAAATGCCTTTCCCAGCATGGCGAACAAAGGATAGCCCGGCTGATGCGATACTTGCAGGCGGTAGGCGCACGAAATAAATTCGCCGCAATCCCAAAAACTTACAGATGGTTCAAGGGTTAGGATATAGGTGGTTGATGCGATCGCGAAGCAAAGCCAGCCTAACAGGTTATTGATTTTTTTGTACTGCATGGGAGATGATGTGTAAAGTTTTGTCATTTATGTTGAGTTAGATTGGGTTGATTGAGTTAGACTAAGTTTAATGAGTTAAAAACTTGAGTCATCGGATAAATTTCATCAACCGCAATACCAATTTCAGTGTATTTTATCACACCTTATTGAAATTTAACACCTGTTAACATACTTTAACAAAACGCGGCGGCCATTTAACATTTGATTGCCACATTTAAAATCACCTAAAAATCCCCGGTTGAAGGTAAGTTATAGGCATCGACATACCAGGATTATAAAGATAACGGAATGAGTTTCGTCGAAATTGATGGTTTTGTATACTGTGAAAGTTATCGGAAGGATAAACTTGTTGGGAGTATGACGCTTGATGGGATTAATTAAGCGCTTTTTCGCTCTTGCAGTATCTGTAAATTTTTAAACTCCTCCATCTTTTCGTCAATCACACGAATTGATTGCTCGAGGGTTCTTACGTATTGGCTATTAGCGTGATCGCTATCACCGGTGCTGATTAAATAATTAAGAATCTCGTTAATTCTTTCCTTTGATCGCTGAAATTTACTTAAATCGGCCATTACCAAATTATTTAATTAGCCCTTTTACGAACGGGGTTACCAAACAGTTGTAAAAGCTTTTCAACAAAAGGCATTTTATTAACATTATTTCAGGAATGTTACAAAACACTGCAACAAAAGCGTGGGAGCCATTTAAACGTAAAAACCGGCATATAACCGGCTTTTACTTGTTACAATTTGCAGTATCTTTAAATTATTCGTTCTCTATCGCTGAAAAAGCCTCCAGCAAAACATTCCATTTATGGTTCTTGTCCAGCTCCCAAATCCGTACATAGTTATAATTACTAACTATGCTGCCTTTTTGAATACGGGCCTTGCCATAAGTGTAAGCAAGGTCGTTACTGGTAGACCGGCCTCCGTTAACGGTTACAGCACTGATGGCGATCGCCTCGTTATCGATAAACTTCATTACCTTATCCTGTCCGGTCATCGGCTCAAAACCAGGGAAATAATAATGTCCCTCTAAACTCAAAAATTCCTTATAAGTACCCAGGGTTGAGATTGTTAATGAGTGATTAAATAACTCATCGGTTGCCAGGATGATCTTTTTACCACCAAATGGGTCCTTGCTTGGCGCTATCCTCTTTACAGAATCGGGGCTTCTGAAATCTGTTAAGGCATCCTTATCGGGTTCAGGATGTTGAATTCCAAGGTCGACAAGCAGCTTAAACTTACCTTCACCATCCACGCGCCATAACGATACGTAATCACCAAATACCTTGTCGTCCTCAGTTTTACCGTTTTGGTAAATATAAGGCCCGGCAGTAAAGGCAAGATCGCCGTTAGCCGAGATCCTTGCAAAATCAGGTGTCCACTTCAGTGTACCAGACTGTTTGTCAATGTTATTGTAGAACTCAGTAATATTTACGGCATCCGGCTTAAACACAATTCCTTCAGGATCAGCTACAGCCAAAAAGGCGTTTTTAATACCCTTTCTTTCAACCAGCTTGTTAAAATCCTTTTCGGCATCTATTACTTTGTTAACGTCGGCTGGACCAGTTTGTGCAAACGACAACTTACTTATACCGATTAATATAAATGCGGCTAACAATATTCTTTTCATTATTTTTTATAGATAATATGAGGGCAAATTAATAATAATTTATCAGGCATTACTATTAGGCCAAGTCTAAAAACGGTTTAATTATTTTTTCACCGTCTGATGAACATGTAACGTAATATAGTTAATTAAATTTTACTCCAGCTAGTACCTTCCTTACTGTCATTTAACTGAAAGCCTATTTGCTGAAGACCATTTCTTATTTTATCTGACGTTGCGTAGTCGTGATTTGCCTTAGCTTCGTTCCTTAACGCAACAACAAGGTTCAATATTTTAGGCAGGTCATCATTTGCGGCCTGTTCATTTTTTAAACCCAGAATGTCCAACACAAATGTGTTCATCATTGTTTTTAAAAGTTGCAGGTTAGCTTCATCAATTTTAAGTTTGCCGTCCTGCACTGAATTGATTATACGTGATGCTTCAAATAGTTCGGCTATCAAAACAGGACTATTAAAATCATCGTTCATTGCATCGTAGCAACGGTCAATCAACGGCTGTATTTCCACATCTGTTGTGCGTGAAGCCTTTAATCCGTCAAGCAGGCCGAACGCATTCATCAGGCGCTTGAACCCTTTTTCAGACGCATCCATGGCATCGTTACCGAAATCAAGCGTGCTGCGATAATTGGCCTGCAGCATAAAAAACCGAACCGTCATGGGGCTATAGCCCTTTTTTAATATAGAATTATCGCCTGAAAAAAGCTCATGTGGTAAAAAGCTGTTCCCCAACGATTTCGACATCTTTTGCCCGTTGACGGTAAGCATATTGGTGTGGATCCAGTAATTGGCCGGATTTTTACCGCAAGCTGCCACATTTTGCGCAATCTCGTTGGTATGATGTGTTGGGGCAAGGTCAATACCACCACCGTGGATATCAAATTGCTCGCCCAGGTATTTATTACTCATTGCCGAGCACTCTAAATGCCAGCCCGGAAAGCCAACTCCCCATGGTGATGGCCATTTCATCAGGTGCTCAGGTTTGGCCTTTATCCACAGGGCAAAATCGAGCTTGCCATGCTTTTCATCCTGGCCACCAAGTGTACGGGTGTTATTTAACAAATCTTCCAGGTTACGGCCGTTTAAAATGCCATAGTCCTGCGTGTTGTTATATTTTTCAACGTCAAAGTATATTGTACCATCAACCTCATAAGCAAAACCTGCTTTTAAAATAGTTTTTACCAATTCTATCTGCTCACTAATATGGCCGGTTGCGGTTGGTTCAATGCTTGGCGGCAGAACGTTAAACTGCTGCATTACTTCATGAAAGCCTACGGTGTACTTTTGTACAATTTCCATCGGCTCCAACTGCGCTAATTTTGCTTTTTTAGAAATCTTGTCTTCTCCTTCATCACCCGCATCGCCTTCCAGGTGACCGGCATCGGTAATGTTGCGCACATAACGCACTTTATAACCCAAATGAATAAGGTAACGAAATATAAGGTCGAAGGAAATATAAGTACGGCTATTACCCAAATGGGCGTCACTGTAAACGGTAGGCCCGCAAACATACATCCCCACGTGTGGCGGGTTCAGGGGTTCAAACTTCTCTTTTTTGCGTGTTAAAGTGTTGTAAACAAATAAATTTTGTTCCATGGGCGCAAATATAGTAATTGGAGACTAGTGATTAGAGGTTAGTTAAAAAATGACGATCAGTTAATTGTACTCAGAGATTAATTGGTTAGAAGCTGGGATTCTCGCTTGTTAAACAAGACACTAATCTCTAATTAACTAATCTCCACAAACCTATTTTTTCAGCCCAATTTCCCGCAACCTTTCATCAAGGTATTCACCGGCTGTGATATCTTCGTATTGTTTAGGGTGATCCTGGTCGATACACTGCGGTAGACTGGTTAGGTCCATACCTGCTTTTGGATGCAGGAAGAACGGAACGGAATAACGTGAGTTTTTCATCAGCTCGCGTGGCGGATTCACTACGCGATGTGTTGTTGATTTTAATTTGTTATTGGTTAAGCGTTGCAGCATATCGCCTACATTAACCACAAGGTCCTCGCCATAGGCCTTTACCGGGAACCATTTGTTATCCCGTGTAAGCAGTTCAAGACCATCGGCGCTGGCGCCTATTAAAAGCGTTATCAGGTTAATGTCCTCATGTGCCCCAGCACGTACTGCGTCATCAGGCAATGCATCCGGGTCTGTTATGGGGAAATAATGCAATGTACGCAGGATAGAGTTGCCATTGTGTACCTTATCATCAAAATAATTTTCAGGCAGGTTTAAGTAAACCGAGATCGCCCGTAATAAATGCTGCCCTGCCCATTCCAGCTTTTTGTATACCTCAAAGGTGGTATCGTTAAACGACGGCAATTCATCAACTATTAAATTATCAGGATATTCGGCCTTAAGTTCCGCGTCGTCGGTTACAGTTTGGCCTATCTGCCAAAACTCCTTTAAATCCGGCGCTGTAAAGCCCTTCGCTGTTTCCTTTTCCTTACCGGTGTATCCCCGCTGGCCGGCAAGTCCCGGTATTTCATATTTTGATTTTATGTCATCCGGTAAGGCAAAAAGCGCCTTAACATCATCATAAAGTTTATCGATCAAAGCCTTATCCAACCCATGATTGGTTATAGTTACAAAGCCTGTTTGGTTAAATGCCTTGCCAATATCATCCGAAAACTGTTTACGCTGCCCACTATCTCCATTAATATATAAGTTCAAATCAAGCCTTGGAATATTTACCATCTTTTTGTGTTTAATTATTTTGTAAAACTATTTAATAAAAAAATAGTTGTAAAATAATGTGCAAAAATAGATTTAATAAAATCGACATATACACATAACCTTTTGCGTTCCCTGCAGTCTGACCAATTATGCATCTGCTCAAATATTATTTGGGAAACGTTAAAAAACTTGTTTTAAGATAAAAACTTATGAAAGCAATAAATAAAATATGGGGGACGGCGCTATTAGCTATTCTGCTGTTATCAGCAGCCCCAATTCATAGCAAGGCCCAGGAGGGCGAATATATTTCGGACCAGCAATTTTACGATGACCTGGATCCTGATGGTACCTGGGTTAGCGACCCGCAATACGGAAACGTTTGGATTCCAAACGCCGAGGATGGCTTCAGGCCGTATGCCACACGCGGGCACTGGGTAGTAACTGAATATGGAAACACATGGGTATCAGACTATCGTTGGGGATGGGCTACATTTCACTACGGCCGCTGGCGTTATGATGATTACTACGGCTGGGAATGGATCCCGGGACACGAATGGGCTCCGGCATGGGTAAGCTGGCGTCATGGTGGTGGTTACTACGGATGGGCACCATTGCAACCCGGCATCAGTATCAGTATTTCAATTGGCGGCGGGTACCATGTGCCTGATAACTATTGGGTTTGTGCGCCGCAGGCTTATATAAACAGGCCCAATATTTATAATTACTATGCTCCGCCTACCAGGGCTGTTACCATAATACGCAATACCACGGTTATTAATAATACCTATGTTTACAATAACACAACATATGTAACAGGGCCCCGCAGGGAGGAGATACAAAGGGTAACCCGTCGAAATGTACAGGTTTACAAAATAAATAACGACAACAGACCGGGTACCACAAGAGTACAAAACAATTCCGTGAATTTTTACAGGCCAGCTGTTAATAAGGCACCTGATGCACGCCCCGCCCGTGTAATTGATGGCAATGCCTATAGAAAACAAAACCCTAACCAGGCAATTGCGCGCAGAGGCACCGGAGGCTCACCTGCGTTTAATCATACCAATGCCCAAAAACTGGCGCAGGTTGCAAGAGCCCCTAAACCTGATAACAAGATTGTGCGCGTAAATCCTGTGGCAAACAGGCCTAACCCTGTACAACCAGGCAACCAACAGCAACAGCCCGAAAATAAAGTTAACCCGGGGCAACCTGCCAACAGGGCTGGGAGACCAGATAACAAGCAGGCACCTGGCCAGCCAGATAACAAAGCGCAACAACCTGGTGGTGTTAGTAAACAACAGCCAAATCCGCCGGGTCAACAACAAGTTCAGCAGAAAGAGCAGCAGGCGCGACAGCAATTAAAGCAAAATAAACAACAATTGCAGCAGCAAACACAGCAGAAGCAACAACAGGCACAACAGGACGCTCAGAAACGCCAGCAACAGCCACAACAACAATTGCAGCAGCAAGCTCAACAGAAGCAGCAACAGGCGCAGCAGGATGTTCAGAAACGCCAGCAACAGGCGCAACAAAATAAACAACAATTGCAGCAGCAAGCACAGCAGAAGCAACAACAAGCTCAACAGCAGGCGCAGCAACAGAAGCAGCAACAAGTTCAGCAGCAAGCTCAACAACGTCAGCAGCAACAGGCGCAGCAGCAAGCTCAACAACGTCAGCAACAGCAGGCGGCGCAGCAAGCTCAACAACGTCAGCAACAACAACGTCAGCAGCAGCAAAAAAAGCAGCCGCCGCAGCAAGAGCCCCGCAAGGATCAATAATTAATAAACTCCCATAAATTAAATAGCACTTATAACCATTTTTCGGTTTATAGGTGCTATTTTTATATTTTAGCATTTCATATGACCAACGTCCTCACCTCCCGCTTTTACAAATATTTTGTGCAGGTACTATTTTTTGCCGGCTTAACCTTAACCGGTGTAAAACATTACGCCACGCCAGCCGCGGTTAGTGCACAATCGCATATTGTTTTTATTGAAGACTCGTTTGACGAAGCTTTGAAACAAGGCAGGTTGCAAAACAAATATATTTTTGTTGATGCCTATGCTACATGGTGCGGCCCCTGCAAAATGCTTAAAGCCCGAACATTTTCTGATAGCAAAGCCGCCGAATTTTACAATAAAAACTTCGTAAATGTTTCCATCGATATGGAAAAAGGCCAGGGGCCTCAGCTTGCCCGGCAATGGCAGTTAACAGCCTACCCTACCCTCATCATTTTCGACCCAAAGGGTAAACCTGTGTTAGGTTCGGTAGGTTATATCGGTGCTTCTGATCTGATTAAATTTGGCCAACAAGCTTTAAAAAAATAAAAGACCTGCTGCACTAAAGCAACAGGTCTTGAAAACCAAACAATATTTACAAAACTTCTAACTTATTTCTGAACAATAAAGCTTCCCAGCAATAGTTTATAAACCTGGTCCATGCTTAGTGGCTCGTCAAATGCGGCTGTGGCCGTTGCAACGGATGTTGTGCTGCCATTTGCACTTTTTAGGGTGGTAACGTCTACTCCGCCCTGGATTACGTTTTGTTCCCCGTCGTAATTCCCGTTAACCTGCGGAATACCCGTATCATTTCCTAAAGCGGTAGTACTGGTGATCCACGGGGTTAAACCACGGATCTGGCGGATAGCCGAAGCATGGCGTGCCTCAACAGCATGAATTGACAACGCGGCTGTTAAAACCACCCTATTACTTTCACCAGTAAGAAATTGTGCCTGGCCTTTGTAAGCGCGAACTCCTGTATCTTCAAAAGCCTGGGCTACGGCTAAAAATGTCTGATAATTTGTCAATACATCCTTAAACGGGCCATTTCCTGATCCGTTACCGGCAGTTAAATCGAAGGTCGGAACTGCGGCAGGGGTACCATTTAATGATTTGATCACCGTGGTTAAAAAAGCTACGTGGTTATTTTCATCCTTGGTTACCTGGTTGAAATAATTGGTAGCGGCAGCGGCGGGTATTAGTGCAGTACCTTTAGCCGAACCCTGATTATAAAAATAAGATTCAAGGTACTCTAAAGTAAGCGCATAATTTAAGATCTCGAGCACTGTTGGCTTGGCAGTGGTTTGCCCGTATGCTTTCTGAAACATGGTGCCAACTGCGAAGGGTAAAGCAGCAGCTGCTACCTTTGTACCAAAGCTGGTAATATTTTTGATCACGTTACGACGATCACTTAATCTGCCGTAAACTTCAGGATCTACTTTTTCTATTTCGTCAATAATGTTAAATAAATTCATGATGTTTTTAATTAAGCGATGTAACCGTAATTTGATGCACTAACTTTTGTTTTGAGGTAGGTATTCGCAATTGGCAAAACAGCCTTTATTTCAGTGGAAGCATTCAGGCTATTTGTTGTATCAACAACATCGCTGCCGGCAAAGCTTCCAGGGCTTATCAGGTTACGGATCAATGCGGCATGCCTGGCTTCAACAGACACAATTTTCCCTGCGATGGTAAGATAATCCGGGTTTGAGATAAGGTAGCCCGCGCCATCGTAAGCCTGAACGCCCAGGTCTTCAAACGCCTTGGCAGCACCTAACACGGCTGTGCGGCTGCTAAAATCAATCTTGCTAAAATCAGGAGTTAAAGCCTTTATTGCATTAGTACCTAAGGCAGCTTTAAAAAATTCACGATGTAAAATTTCGTGGTCGCGAATTTCAGTCAACAAAATTTTTTCGCTGGTTGAAATCCCCGAGTACGGCGTTAAAATAACCTGGGTATAAAACGCCGCCTCTAATTGCTCAAGCGCATAGGCGTAGTTCAGGATCCCGTAGTCGCCTGATCCTATATCAATACCGTTATTGAGCTTGATGGCGTGATCTTTATGACAAGCGGCTGTGGCTAGCAAGCCTACTGAGGCTGCGCCCATCCCTGCGTAACGTAAAAACGACCTCCTGGCCATGTTTACCTCACCGGAAATTTCTTGTGTTTCTGTTTTCATAGATGTAAATGTTTAGCTATTTAATTATTGGTATTTTTTGTATCTACGTAAGTTCAGTTGATCCTGGTTTTATTTTTAAATTAAAAAGAAAATAATTTAACAAAACCGAATTCAACTATAGAAATCCACAAATCGGAATATTTGTTTCTTTTTTGGAAAATAATTAACACGACTTAAAAGACTATTCCATAAAGTATTAAGAGATGAAGGACCGCAGTTTGGGTTAAAATACTTGCTGCTGGCTGATGCAGAACGTAACAGGATTCGGAAAAATAAAAAAGGCCGAAAAACTCTCGCAGTTTATCGGCCCTACATCTACCTATGAAAAACAACCCTTTTTGGAAGGGCATTAATGTTAAGTCAAAAGTGGTGCCAGTTTATTTATTTGCCTTTAACGTTCAACATTATTTTAATCTTTCCTAAAAAGAAATTACCGGGGAATTATTTTCACGCCCCATATGAACTTTTTTACTCATTTAAAATACCGGTTATACTTTTAAACATGTGTGCAATTACTAACAACCTATAATCTAAAACCATTAATCGGAAACCATAACACATTAATGTTGTTACGTTTATATGGATTACAATATATATTTATTAGCAACCGATCCGAATAATCCCTGCCGTGATGTTATTCATTCACGGGACACCCGCTTAAAGATCAGGGTATTTTGTTTGAATGAGGAATCGTTTAGTCCTGATAGTAACGAGATCCAGCTCTACGGCTACGCTCAAAAAAAGCTGTATGCGTTTGAAACGATAAATATTGCGGCCGATGATGCCCTTGATGTGGTGAGCGCCATTCAATGGTACGCCGAATATATTGACTACCCCGAGATGGAAATATTGCCCGAAGACCCGCGAGCCGACCAAAATATGGCAATGTGAGGGCTAAATTTTAAGCGTTTCGATTGTAAAACATCGGCCATACCTGCGCCATCGATTAAAATCGAAAATATAATTAGCAGTTTATAAGCCAGTTACCAACTTTTAATAAAAAAAGTAAATTATTTTTTGAAGAATAGCACAGAGATTCTATATTTGCAATCCCAAAACGAACGGAAGTTTTCTCTTCCAAACGTTTCAAGGATCACAATAAAAAAGGGAGTTTAGCTCAGCTGGTTCAGAGCATCTGCCTTACAAGCAGAGGGTCACTGGTTCGAACCCAGTAACTCCCACATTGATAATCAAGCACTTATATTAATTTATAAGTGCTTTTTTATTTTTGGTTTACTTCCTGGTTTACCTGAGTTCATTTCTAATTATGGTGATTAATGAAAATTAAATACTACAGCACACGTTATCGGTGATAGCCAAAATTACTTAAATGCTAATTTTGTTTATTACATTTATTGACTTAACCGAAGATTTGAGAAAAGCGCATGTTCTAAGTATCAAACAATTACCCAATGTTTTCAAAAAATAAATATGTGGTTTAAAAAAATCCTTCTATATAGCAAATACTATTTTAGGAATGCATCCAATTCTATTCATTGGTCGAAGCTGCTTTTTTTACTTTCATTTTTCATTTTTATATCAATCTTATTTCCTAACATAAATAGGAGATTACCGATATTTAATAACTGGGAAAAAATATATGATTTGAAAGGCAAGGTTATAATTTTAAAATCTGAGGAGAAACAAAATCTATATGTTGAGGTTGGCGGGCATAAGGTCAGGGTTTCTGACGATGGTAGGTTTGAAATATCGTTTCCGTCAAAAACACCGTTCAAGATACCTTTGATAATAACTTTAAATGATACATCACTTATTAAGCGAATTTCTTTTGATAACGGCCTGGTTAATTTAGACACAATTATTTTATTTCATGAAAAACATAAGCCAGTTACAAGAAATTGAGGTCTGCTTAATTGGGTTAGGACCCGCAGGTTTAGGTTTTTTATGGAGTTTTTTGAAAAAAGGCAAATTGAACGATTTAATGTGCATTGAAGCTGGTCCGCGAATAGAACAGCGTAACTGTCCGGTATTAAATCATGAATATTGTAATTTAAAAGCGACATGCCACGTAATAGGTGGATTTGGAGGGTCTTCACTATTGGCAGGAGGCAAATTAAGTATGTACCCTGCTGGAACGGGTTTAAATAACATAGTATTAGATGAGGACTATGTGGTTAAAAAAATTGAAGAATCAAAAAATGTATATTTAGAAAACATATCTCTTAAATATCTTTCTGTAAAAGAAGATGATAAAGAAGACGCAAGAAATTACTATGGTAGTTTAGGATTTGAGTATAAATATTATCAATCAGCTTTATATACACAGGAGGAATTTTTTGAGGCACATTTAAAACTTCAAAACCAGTTTTTAGAAAATGGCGCAAACATTTGGTTTGATACTACAGTAGTTTCTATAGAGAGAAGCGAAGATAAATATCTTTTAACGTTTCAAAAAAATGGTGTTTTTTATCAAATACTTTCCAAAAAAGTTGTTATGGCAATGGGTAAATTAGGTAATAAATTTTTAATAAATTTAACCAAAAGTCTTAAATTACCTTGTACAACTAATAAGCTAGAGATAGGACTAAGAATTGAATTTCCCAAAAAAGCATTTGATGAAATTGATAAATACCACCATGATCTAAAATTGAAAATTAATAGTTGTAAAACATTTTGCATCTCTAAAGGAGGGAAAGTCGTTTTATACTATAAAGATGGCCTTCTATACACCGAAGGATATGACAATTATTCTAAACCAACTGAATTTACCAATTTAGGCTTTCTTTGCAAAGTTGAAAATGACGACATAAATATTGAAGAACTTTTAAAGGGCATAGAGGAGAAAAGAAAAAAAGAAAAAATGGTTAATCCAATTCGACAGACTTTTATAGATTTCCTTAATGGTATTGTAAGTTCAAACTTTCCATTTAACTCATCAATAGTTAATTGGAAGGCTGGTGATATTAATGATTATTTACCAGAGTTCCTAAGCGCTGAATTAAAATATTCATTAGAAAAATTTGTTACTACGTTTATATCACCTGAGTTTATTAAGGATGTTAGCGTCTTTTTTCCAGAGATAAATTACGGCGGATATAACTATTCGCTATCAAATTCATTTCGATCTATCCCCAATTTTTATATTATCGGCGAGGGAACGGGTAGATTTATAGGAATTTTACAGTCATTTGCATCAGGACTTATTTGTTCGGAAAGGATTATTCAAGATGGCTAATAAAAGATATATTTTAGATTCCTTATATGGTATAATTCATCTTCCAAGTTACGTTTGGGAAGTTCTTACTACGCCTGAGTTACAAAGGTTAAGAGAGATTCGGTTATGTAATATAAATTCATTAAGCTTAACAGGCGGGGCCAATATTAATAGGTATGAGCATGCTATAGGTACATGTTATTTAGCAATCAAATGTTATGAATCGTGGTTATTAAAAAAGTCATTATCTGAAAATGAAATCAAGGCATTTCTAATTGCTGCATTATTTCACGACGTCGCAAATTCTGCTTTTGGTCATACTATTGAATACGTAGAGGATTATAAGCCTGAAAATTCTTTTATCGAGGTGTTAAAAAAAGTTAAGGGGAATAACTTTACGTCTCACCGCTCAACATTTGAAATGGTCTTTTTTGGCTTAAGTGGCACACTTGGCGAGACACTATATACAAAACTTAAACTTTCAACTAGTGATATTGACTTAATAAGTGATGGCATCCAAGGCAAAGGTTTATTTGGGCCGCTCATTAGTAATGATATTGATTTAGATAATATTGACAATGTTTATCGTATGGCCTTTCATTTAGGCTTAGTTAATGATAAAACGATCCCAGTAAAATTGGCAACCTCTTTAATTATTGAAGATAATAAGCTATTAATTAAAGATGAAGGCATACCATTCTTGGAAGACTGGCATTTTACTAGAAAGTTATTGTACAAATTCTTGTTACTTAATCCTGATGAGTTTTCAGGTAAATGTATGTTGACAGAAGCCGTCGAAAACAGCAAAAACGAGGCAGATTCTCTCTTTCCTTTTAGATGGTTCGATACAGATTATGATCTATTAAAACATTTAAGTGTTACAAGCTCAGAAAATAACGTCATTATCCAACGGCTAATGACAGGAAACCTTTATGGTTGTATTGGAATATTTTCGACCAAAAAAATAGAGCATTATACAAGGTTTTTGAATACGGAATTAAGAAAAGGCATTGAAGTTGAAGTTGAGACTATAATTAGAAAAAAATATCCTAATTTAAAATCTGCTTTAATAGCGATACACCCAATCCTTGATAAAAACAAAACCGAAAGGAAAATTCATATTCAAACGACATCAAACATAGAAACTACGATCGGTACATCTTCAAGGCACCTATTATTAGGCTTTTTCTTTAAAAATAAAGATTTAAACGTCACTAAAATTGGGAACACAAACATTCCTATAACGTCGATTCAAGCAGATATTAAAAGTTTTTTAATAAATACTCTTAATGATGCTGAAATATCTCAATTATCACTCTATGATGAATCAAATTAATGACTGAAAATAACGCATCAATAAATAATTACAACAACATAAAGGAATTACTCGCAAATATAAATTGGAATTTTTATCAACCACTTTCCTTTATACTTGATCAATTAGTCCCTTTTGATACCAGAAAGCATTTGCCTTATCCCGGCACTTACGTTCCAGAAATACCGTTTACGCTAATTGAGTTGTTAACCAAACCTGGTGCAATTGTGTTAGATCCATTCTCGGGCTCTGGAACAACTTTTTTTCAGGCTTTAATACTTGATAGGCAGCCATTTGCAACTGATATTTGCCAGGTTTCAATTGAATATATAAACTCCTTGTTTAAAGTTTTCAATCACTCTTTAAACAGAAAAGAAAGCATTGATAATCTAAAAAAAATTATTTTCAAGTATGACCCTTCTGTTAACTATTCCGAGCTTATAAAAGATGAATATGAATATTTAGACAAAATGAGTCTATGGTACTCGAAAGATACATTTAATATGCTCGCATTTTTATTCAAAGAAAAAAAAGAATTGACAGACGAAACGCTTAAAAATCTCTTACACATCTCATTATTATCAATCATAAAAAATTTATGTAGTCAAGATAGAGGTTGGGGCTGTATAGCTGATAATATGCTTCCTAAAAAAGAGCAAATACAAAATAAAAATGTTTTCAAAAATTTACTTCAGAAGGTTAATATTTTAATTAATGACATACAATTAAGATTGCCATATTTATCAAACAGTTATAATTTATTATACCATGAACTTTCAAAAAAGACCGTAACTTTTAATGGTGATGTCCGTGAATGCGAAGCTCTTTTGCCGCTGACAATAGACTGTATAGTTACTTCTCCGCCCTATCCAAATATGACGGACTATATTACATCTCAAAGATTGAATTATTACTACCTTAATTCTGACCCAGATATTGAAAAATTTAAAGAAACTGGCGCAAGATTTAAAAGAATGAGAAACAATTCAAATGAAACTTATAAACAAGATATGCTTTCTATAAATCTACGGTTGTATGAATTGTTAAAAGCTGACGGATATCTATGTTTGATACTACCTGAGTTCGAAACTCATAATGAGAGAGACAATATTAGAAAGATTATTATTGAATCAATAATTGAGAATTTAAGTGAGATTGGTTTTATAAAGCGCAATATATACGAACGGATACTTCCGGCGATGAGACGCTCTAACAACCAAAAATGGGCTTCTCTAAAAAAAGAACATATTTATTTATATCAAAAACCAAAAGATGAAATTCAACGCGTTAGTTATTAGCGGTACGAGATGTTCAGGTAAAAGCACTTGTGTAAGTAAGTTGCTTGTTTTTGATAATAGATTTTTCTTGGTCAAAGCAGCGACTACAAGGCCTGCAAGAGAAGCATTAGATGCAATAAATTATTATCATATAACGGATGAAGATTTTGATAAAAGAGATTTTTTTATTAAAACGCAATATGGAGATTTTAAATACGGAATCGAAAAAATCGAGGTGCAAAAAGTAATTAAAGAAAAAAAAATCCCTGTTTTAATTGTTTCACCTGAATCATTTCTTCAATTTCCAATTGATAAAAATGCTGATTTTCTGAGTTTTTTTTTAGACGCAGATGATGAGGTTTTGATAAAACGTTTGATAGAAAGCAGAGGGTCTGACAAAAAGATCTTAGAAATTGAAACTAAAAACAGGACGAAAGATCGATCATTTTCACACAACTTTATTTATAGAGTAAATAATTCCTTTTCATCTTTTGATGAAGACTTATGCAAATTAATTGTGAAGCTTTGGGAACATCGAAATAGTGGCGGACTAATCCCTAAATCCTTCATTTCATTGCTGACAAAATTCGATATCTTATTAAAGGGGGCTGACGAAAAAAATATAGCTTCCGCCTCTTATGACCTCTCTTTAGGTGACGAATATTATTATAAAGGCAAAATCAAAACGTTGTCCAATAAAAACCCTTTTATAATGATAGAGCCGTATGATTATGCAATAGTAACTAGTGCAGAGTATGCTTCGCTTCCAAATGATATAGCGGGCAAGTTCGATTTAAAAATCAGCCTATTTTGTCAAGGTATAATTTTGTCAAACGGACCACAAGTAGACCCTGGCTTTCAAGGTAAATTATTTTGTCTTTTATTCAACACCTCTAACTCTGCGGTAGTGATAAAAAGAAATGAGCACTACGCAACCTTAGAATTTAATAAATTAGTGGAAGCAACAGATGGGTATATTGGAAAATATCAATCTAAGTCTAGCATTATTAATTATCTACCATCCAATACCCTACAGGGTGGATTAAATGAATTAAAAAAGGAAGTCGAAAAATTAAAAAATGAAAGCATTAAGTTGCAAACCACAATTTTAGGAATTATCTCCTTGCTCTTGGCGATAATTGCACTATTTCGAGCTTTAAATTAACGTTCGGGTTGTAATTAGTAACTCAGGTGAAACCTTGAGAACTTCGGCTATATCAAATACAATTGATATATTGGGATTTACAATCCCTCTCTCCATTCTACTAATCTGAGAGTAATCAACATCCATCAAATTTGCGAGCTCTTGAATAGTCAGTTTTTGGTCAAGGCGATACTTTTTGATGTTGCTTGCTAAGGTGGCTATTGCCTTTTCATTGCGCCTCTGTGGTTTGCCCTTAGTCATACCACAAATGATTAAATATTTATGTGTTCCCTATAGGGATTAAAATCCCTATTTTTATTTATTTTTACCCAAAACCTTTAAATCATGAAAACGAAAACACTGATTCTAATATCGTTATTTTCACTCCTTATCAGCATTGTAAAAGCTCAGAGATTTGTTGAAAATTTTATCGATTATCCGTTTATTGGAACTCGATATTATATAAATGAAGATAACCCAAATGATTATTTTTTAATAACCATTAGCAGGCAAGGACTAACGAAAATCTTTAAACACACAGACGATAGGCCAGAAACTATCTATGAAGGTATTTACAAACACATAATAAGTGACAACTATGGGGCATATAAAATTGAGCGTATGCGATTCGATTATCAAAACCCGTATGACAATAACAAGGTAAGTTATTACTACCCAGACAAAGTTAGAAATGCAGTCCTTGAAGAAAAAATTAAGATCACCAACAATGTTGTGAAACATTTTAACGGTCCTTTCGAAATCGGCGATTATAAAGGTCAAGCACATTATGATTATGTAAATGATAATCAGGGCAGTCAAGTTTATAATGGAGCTTTTACGTTTGCTGGAATCAAACAAAATTTAATCGTTTTTAATGCTAATGGAAATTTTAAAAACGATTATAAAACTGGTATCTGGACTTCGAATGTTTCCTATAAAAGGAATGGGATGATTTATTATACAGAACGATTAACTGCAAATTACGAAGATGGCATACTAAATGGAGAAATAAACTTATCAGGGAGTTTGAATGTTACGTCGAAAATTATTAGTTACACATATTCCACCAGTGGGAAAGCTAATGTTATAAATAATAGCTACACCGGAAAATTTTATTTTAAAAGAGCAGTTTTGGGAAGTCATAAGGTATTAAAGCCAATGACGCTGATTGGTCAATTTAATGATAGTGGGTTCTGCGATGGAAAATGGACTATGATTTATGAAGAGCCTACCAATAGCCAAATGTATGAAGCTAACTTTGAGTTTATAAATGGGGTACTTGTATCGTACACAAATATGAATCAGAAAAGTGGCGAATTGGAGAATTCGACTGAAAATGCTGAATTAATTGAAGATGCTAAACAACTTTCAGGAACACAATCCGTATCAAGTGGTCGAAAATGGAAGGTTCAAGCAATTAATGCCGCGCCTTTAGTTCAAATTAATGAAATACCATTTCAAAACTTCGGGGAAATTCAATTAATATTTGGAGACCCCACCATACATATGTACCCAAAAGGATACGTGGGCGAACTACCAATATTTAAAATAAGAGCATTGGATTTTAATTAATAATATCAGCACGTTAAACTAACCAGGGAAGCTGAAAACTGTAAAGAGTAAGCATCATAAAAACCTTTCACAAAATGAAAAAAATCTTGTTAAGCACAATTATCTTATTCTCGTTTGCAGTATCAATTATCTTATTCGAAATCAGTTGCAAAAAGACAGCCAATGCACAATCATCGTTTATTTTATTTCCTGCAACTACTTCAAAATTGGGTGGAGTAATACCCGATGGTACCACAATTTCTGTTGACGCCACAGGTAAAATATCAACTATGAGCAACAACTCACTCCAACAGCAGAATAAAATCTTATATGGAACTTATGGCTCAACAGATGCAACTAATGCCATATGGACAGCTAATTACGATGGATCAAATGCGGAAAAGTTGAATATTACATTGCCTACTGGTTTGGCGATAGACATTGAAAGCCTTGCCATTTCACCAGACCATAAAACAATTTTTTTCTCGGTTTATACACCGGCTTTAAATAGCGGAGGATATTTTATTTATGCTTGTAATACTGACGGTAGCAATACTCACAAAATCATTGCGGGTAGCGCCAATGGAAACACCATAGGCATAGCTTATTAAATACTAACCTTAATCCTGTATCGCTGGTACAGGATTAAGGTTTAAATTTGCTAAGATGCTCTTAGCTTTCATTACAGTTTTGGTTGATGTTCCACAAACTTTGCTTGCCTCCCTGATTGTTAAACCTTTTCTCAATGCTTTAATGATTTGTTGAGTGTTATTTTTCTCCAAGAATTTTTTTTCTGATTCTACACTTTTTCTCGGTCTACCGAGTTTACCTCCGTTCTGAACATACACTTGCCTCCCAACTGCTGTTCTTTCTTTTATGTTTTCCAATTCCATTTCGTAAAGGCTGGACATTACCGAAGATATCATTTTCCAAATAGGGTTTTTCTGTCCATTTGGCCTCGACTGTAAGCCCAAGTTTCGGACTACAATGTTGATACCCAAATTGTCCAACCACTCCAAAGTGGATATTACATCGCCTGTGTTTCTGCCAAGTCTTGAGAATTCTTCAATTATTATTTCAAGAACCTTTCCTTCCTCTATTAATTGAATTAATTGGAGTGCCTTGGGACGTTTATTAAAGCTGATGCTTCCTGAAATTTTATCAAGAAGAGTTAAATCATATTTATCTTTATCTTCGCTAAAGCGATCACCTGTTTGCTGAATTGTTGATACACGATTGTATTTAACCCTTAAATTTGTATTATTTTTAATCATAGTATAAATTTAATACAACGGTTTAATTGGGTAAAATCAGGGTTGCCTTTATTGAAGAACTTAGTGTATTACTTTTAATATTAATTAAAAGGTATACATAGCTATTTAGGTTTGACACCAAAAATTCTATGTATTATTACGTTTTGGCTTTCTTTAACTTTTATGTCAGACCCATTATCAAGACGAATCATGCAACCGCTACCAAATGGATAAAGGGAACAGATTTTGTTTTTGTTTATAAAAATGAATCTGCCGTTAAAAGTGGCAAAGATGTATTGGGGTTTATCCATAAGTATGCAATTTTCTATTTGTTCATCGTCTTGGTTAGCTTCAGGTTAACAGTTTGTTTGCTTTAATAGTATCTATAGTTATAGTTAGGATAATGTCACAGGTAGCTTAGTTTGGACTATGGTTATTAATCCAATAAACTCAGCTCATTATTATAAATCATATTAATTTTATTATCAATCTCTAATTGTAAAAACAGATCATAAGGTTCAACCTTAACTATCCCATCGAGAAATTTTTTGATAGAGTGTCTAACATGCTTAGGCATCTTAGCTCGGTGAGTCGCAATCATAAGACTTTCTTTTCCGCCGAACGAGTTCAAGCCTTCATGTATAAGGGAGTCTTTTAAAGCACCTAACGTTTGGAAATTTAATTGCGATGGCAGCATCTTTGTAAGTTTTGGGACTTTATAATAACCGTCAAGCCAACAATTGATTAAAATTCGGTAAACTTCTGGATCATATAGGCTCTTCAATCTTAAGTCATTTAGGCTTAAATTTCTTGCAATATTTTTACTTAGCTTAATTTCATACTTTAAGACATTCTCAGTTTCAAAAGAAGAGTAAACAGCTCGATCCTTATGCTTTAACTCAGCTATCTTATCATAAAAACAAAGACTATTCTTACTGCCTTCGAAAGATTTTGTTTCTGCTTCATAAAGTCTAAGCTTATACCCGCTTGGTTTGGTAAATAGGTCGAGATAGAGGTTTATTGGCTTTTCCATAATGACATTTGCCGCAATATCTATCCTTAGTATTTTAGCCTCATCAAAAGGGATTTGGAATAGGCTTTCAAATTCCATCAGGGCAAGCTGTAACTGATTAAAGTTCAAGTTTTGGATATTGTTACCGAAATATAGCTTGGTCAAACTGCCTTTAGCTGTAAGGCAGTTGTCAGACAGTGTAAACCTATAATTATTATAGTGTACAGTCGTGGAGCTGCCATTTTTATAACGTGTAGCAGCCTTAAATTCCATGTTGTCAAAAATTTTATGGACATGCGCATGGTCAAATCTGGAGCGATCGAGCTTCAGGTTCAATGTATCAATCATATAGTATATATTTTTAATAGGTTACTCTTTTAATAACCTTTTTTACTTATTATAGTAAGTTAGATAAAATGACAGATTCAAAAAATTGATGGATAAAGCCCAGGAATATCAACATCGCCCAAAGCAATGTTTGTATTAAGTCTACATTTTGCATTCACTATTGCTGATTGTGTTTCAAAATCAGCGTCGCTTTTGAAATTTAAAACAAAATCATTTAAGCTCAGCTTGTCGTGACTATATAAAACACGGATCCACTTTTTGTCTGGAAGAAGCTCCACGATAAGTGGGTGTAATTGCTTGAAAAGAACTCCGATATACCTACAATTACCCTTACGCCATATCATAACTGGCTTTAGGCATTTTTCGTAATTATCATGGGAGGCATGATTTACCAATTCACCAACCTCTCTATCGGCATAAACTTCAAGGCTAAAAGTAATTGGCGATCCTTTGTCATACCGTATTCTTTCAAATTCAGCAAAATCCCTTGTTGAGGCATATAAGTAATTATTAGTAAAAAGTCGGTCGCCTTGAATTTTAGTCGAGCCGCCTCCGTCTAAACCACCTAAACACAAAAACTGGTAAATGCTAATTTTCATCTGTCTTATTATTAACTATTAGGCCATTTAGTTTGTCAAACGCCTTTGTAAAAGACTTTTCCAAATCGTTACCTAAATTTCCAATTGACCTAAAGTCAGCTACAAACTTTTTTAAGTCTGTATATGAAGCGCTGTGAAATAGGTGGACTATTTTGTCATTGCTGTGAAATTCCATTATAATTGGATAGCCATTTGGCAAATATTGCCCTACAAACCTCAAATCTTCATCATTCCAATCAACTATCGGACTTTGAAACAACACCTCATCCTGTAGATATACGATTGATATTTTGCCAAGAAAGTCGATAGACATCTCTAAACCGTAATTGAATTTTTTGTCCTCTTTATAAAATTTTTCCAACTCCATAAAATCATTGGTCGAACCCAGTTCTCGAAGAAAGATGTTTTTCTTACTGTTTTGACCTGAACATCGCTTGAAAAGATAAATACTGGTTTTCATTTCTTATCCCCTTTCTCTATGAAAGCATCAGCTTGAGCATTGATTTCAGCATTGGTTTTTCGGTGAAAAGAATTTAAGTAGGTATCGATCTCGCTTTGTAAAAAGGTCAATTTCCGGCCAAACTTTTTGTGTGGAATTTCGCGCTTATGCGTTTTTGCATAAATGGTCGCTTTAGATATGTCACCAGGAAGATATTCAATCAACTCTTTAAGTGATAACCAACGATCGGTGGACGGTTGGTCAAGCATATCTTCTTGGCGTTTGCTTAGTAATTGCTCGATGGCGTTTACCTTGTCTAGGATTTTTGTTACTACCGTGGGCAGTGAATCGAAAGTCATGTTTTGCATTTTTAAATTATTTAATGCAAACGTATAAGATAGTTAACTAATTAATTATCAGATGTATAATATGTAAGAAAAAATGTATGAAAATATGTAAAATGAGCAGACTAAAAGGAAAAAACTAGTCCTCTCCTATCAACTTTTTCAAAGTTGAAATCAAATATGGTTTGTCGTCAGGAGAATAATAAGACCTAAAGTTTGATTTGTCTATCGAATCATTGTTAGGTTTAACAAAGTTGTTGAATAATAATTTTTGATATTTGTCAATTTTTTGTTGTTGTAAAGAACCTTCATATCTATCTCTACAAATGCTAAAGTAGTTATGGAAAAAATCGACTAAAAGTTTATTTCTACCATGCTTAACGTTTATTTCGATTGGCAGTATTGATGTGTCTCCGTTAAAGGCTCGTTTTATAAAGTTTACCACATCATAATTTGATAAAAATGGTGTGGTATCCTTGTTTATTAAAGATGTGTGTAGTTGCATAAAATACCTCTTCACTAAATTAATAGGCATGGTATTAAAAATGTTAGTATCATCAATTGAAATTTCACCCAAGCTACTTTGAATTGAATGGGCATAGTCGAGTTCGCTCTTCGCTATATGCCCATTATCTAGCCAGACCATATATCCTTTTTCTCTATTATTAGGATCTACTAATGAAACTTTAACGCCTTGATCATTTGTGTATACGCCGTCTTTAATAATTAACATTTCGTTGTGATTTATTCAATTAACTTTCAGTATTTAGTTCAATTATAGTAAATTTTCCATCGCTTCATCAATAACCCTATTTTCAAAACTTTTTAAATAGGTCTGAGTAATGGCTTCCGTTTGATGACCCATAGATTCAGATATAATTGCTGTAGATACTCCGCTTCTTTTCAAAACAGTCGCAAACGTATGCCGCGCCACATAGCTCGTTAACGGAGTTTCAATACCGACATCCTCGCCAATTTTTTTTAAATCTTTGTTCACCCTAGTTAAAACTTTATGTATACGATTGTATTTCTGAGTAGATGAGATGTGGACTTCAACATTTAAAATGGGAAAAATATAACTTTCCTTGGTTTTTGTGGTGATTGGTTTCCAATATGCAATTATTTCATTTGCATAATCATTGAGCTTAAAACTCAATTCATTACCTGTTTTTGCTCTTTTATAGAAAACACGCCCATTATTTATATTTTTCCACTTTAAATGAGCCATATCTACAAAGTTAATCCCTTGCCCGTAGTAACTAAAAAGGAAATACTGCTGAGCCTCAAACGCTGCCGATCCTGCTATTAATATATGGGCTTCCAACTTTTTAATTTCCTCTTTTGTAATCGCTCGCTTTTGTGTTTTTGTATTAAATCTTTCAGAAATCTTGAACTTATCAAATGGATAGTTCTCTTTTTTTACGAAATTTTCAGCAATAGCAAAATTGTACAGAGACCTCAATGTTCTAAACCGAACAGAAATAGCATTATCAGTTAAGCCCTTCGCACGAAGAGCATTTTCGAGTTTCGTCAAAAAGCCCACGTCTAATTGAGAGAAAGTGAAATCTTTATTATCAGTAAATTTTGTTATTTGATTATAAGTATCATGATAGACCTTAGCGTTACCAATTTTGTGGCTTTCCTTAAACTGCTGAACTTTTAATTCAAAATATTTGAATACTGTAGTTTTCTTTTTTTGTGTATTCGCTTCCGCTATTAAAACATCAGGGGTAAAATCCACACCCTCATGTCGGTAATCCATCACCTTGTCCTTATATTTTTTGATAGTCTTAGATATTATGCTATCAATTACATCTTTGTTAGGATGCGCTTTTTTAGGCAAGTTTTTAATATTATCCCAATCTTTTTCCTTACAAGAAATCCCTATCGAAACATATTTCCTTACCCCGTTTTTAGAAACCCTTAACATAAGTGGATGTTCACCATTTGCAAGCGTTTTAGATTTGAAAAGGATAACTGTTATAGTGGTATACTCGGCTGACATATTCTTGGTTTACCTGTTGGTTTACTTATTTTACTAAAACAAATATAAATAAATAGTAATTTACAATAGTAAATTATAGGTAAATATGTTTAAATTTACCCTTTAAACACACTTTTTATAATTAAAATAAGTTGTAAAAAGTAGTTTCAATGTGCCTTACAAGCAGAGGGTCACTGGTTCGAACCCAGTAACTCCCACCTGATTATCAGACACTTACTGCAAAAAACAGTAGGTGTCTTTTGTTTTATGACTATATTGTAAAACATTCGTAAAACATTTCATAATTTTCGAATAACCTTGAATTCGGCACTTTTTTGAAAAGATAAATTTGGATAATCGCCCGATTAACTACATATGCTTTAAAAAGAGCTTTAGATAAAGTATTGGAACCAGAGAAAGGTCATAGTCAAAGTAAAAATCTTTCAAACACTTCAAAACAACGTTCATATTACGTTCAAAAACATAATAATAATTTCTAAAAAATAGCAAACTATTTGTACATTGGTCGGTAATGAAATGCAGACTATTACCTTACCTTATTTTGTTATTTTCTGGTTCGATATTATTATTGGAATCATGTGACGCCATTATTGAGCCATCGCTCAGCAAAAAACAAGTAACACCTGAAGCGCCGGCGGACCACTATCAAAGCACCAGCTATACCATTAACTTCTGGTGGGACGAGGTTGAGCATGCCCTTACCTACCACCTGCAGGTTGTGTCGCAAACCTTTGCCTCACCGGGCGGGCTGATACTGGACACCGTTGTCACCAGGAACCGGTTTTCGTTCAACCTGGATCCCGGCAAATACCAATGGCGCGTACTTGCGGCAAACGGCAGTTCGCAAACGCCCTTCACCGCGCCGAGGGACCTCGAAGTGGAAGCAACCTCTATCAAAGAGCAAACCATCCAACTCTCGGCACCAGCCAACGGTTTAGTGACCAACCAGGCCGCACAAACCTTTCAATGGGACAGCCTGTTTGGCGCGACCAAATACCGGTTTGAGATTGACACCAATAACTTTGCAAACGAGAGCCTGGTCTTGTCCAACCAGCTGATCCCCGGCCAGCAACTCAATTTTACACTGCCAAAGGACCAGGTCTACCAATGGCGGGTTCGGGCGGAAAACGACACCGCGCAATCCAGGTGGTCAACGATAAATTCGTTAACCTTTGACCTTACCCCACCGGGGATCCCGACATTGGTTTCACCTACCAAGGGGCAAACGGTAAACCTCCCCGTCTCCTTGCAATGGGGCGCGGTGGCAACAGCGGCTAGATATAAGGTCTATGTATTCAAGAGCGATTCAACCTCGCTTTACAATACGAGTTTTCCGACATCGGTGACTACCACCAGCTATAGTTTCACTTTGGGCAGTCCGGGCGACAAAGTATATTGGCAGGTATCGGCAGTTGACGCAGCGAATAATGAAGGTACGCCAAGCGAGTTAAGAAGTTTTGTTTTACAATAAGCGATGAAGAATAAAAAGGTCACTTACCTTTTAGGGGCGGTAGTTTTAGTGGTATGGGGTTTGATCATTTACCGTGTTTTTGACGCGGCATCCGGTGGAGATGATCCGGTCGCACCTGCTCAAGTAGCCATCAAAAAGGAAGCTTATAACGACTTTGCCATTCCCAAGGATACCACACGTCTTTTATTAAATTATCCCGATCCGTTTAAAATGGTTAAAAGAAAGGACACCAGCATAGTTACCGTGAAAAGAATCAGCCATAATATTAGCCCGGCCATTGCCAAACCTGTAATGAACTGGAACTTCATCCAATATTCAGGTTATATCCGCAACCCATCCACCAAAAAACTGGTTACGATGGTCGGTATCAACGGACGGAACGAAACGCTTGCCGAGGGACAGGTCGTTGACCAGGTAAAACTACTGAAGAACCTGCGTGATTCGATCAAGATCAGCTATAACGGAAAAATTAAATTTATTACCCTGAAGCCTGCTGCCCTATGAGAAAAATATTTTTTGTGCTGTTTTGTTTGCTTGGCACCGCCGCGTATGGCCAGGATCTGCCAAATTCAGGCTTTGACAAGGCGAGAATCGTCGAACCCGACAGGGTAATCCAGCTGGAACTAAAGCCTGTTAGCAGCAAGCCGCATTTAAAAAAGGAGCTGTTTTATGCATGGTATGGTGCAAACACCATCCACTTTACACAAGGGGGTTACAGCGGGCGCCTGCTTAATGGCTGGTACAACGAGTATTATCTTAACAAGAACCTGAAACTTCAGGGATTTTACAAGGGCGGGCTAAAAACGGGGCCCTGGAAGGAATGGAAGGAAGACGGTTCCCTGACCAGCCAGGTAAACTGGAAGAACGGGACGATCCTGCCAGACAGCACCGTTTCGTTCTGGAAAAGGCTGCCGCTTATCCACAAGAAGAAAAGGGTACCGGAAAAACCGGCGATTGGTAGTAAGGGCAATGGTTAAAGCCTCCGCGTTATATATTGTTATTATCATCGCGCTGGTGATCGGAGTGATCTGCTCCTCGCTGATCGTGGCGGCTTACTTTTACCGGGAACAATATCAACGGAAGCTCCGGTTTGATCAATTGGAAAACAATTTAAATTCTGGCGTTAACATTTTAACAGGAAGTTCAGATACCTCCTTTGCAACAGAAAAGACCTTCAGCTTGTTCGGGGGGGACGCCGATTCCATTTCACTTCGAAAGTTGCACTGGGGCGTTTACGACATTGGTGTAGCAAAGGCGTTGATACAAAAAGACACCTTGTATAAAACATTTTCCCTTGCCTATACCATAGACTCCGCCAAATGGGCGGCCGTTTACCTGATCGACGAGGACCGCCCTTTCTCGCTCAGCGGTAAAACGACTATTCGCGGGGATGCCTATCTGCCTAAGGCAGGTATCCAGACGGCCTATATCGATAACCAGTCCTATGAGGGCGACAAGCGCCTGGTAATTGGCAAGAAGAACACCAGCGAGCGAAAATTGCCGGCGCTTGACGACGAAAGACTGAATGAACTGAAGAGCCATTTCAACGCGGATGCCTACGCAGGTGCGGGAACGACCTTGCCTGAAAGGGATACCGTTGAAAATTCATTTTTAAAGCCAGTCAGCGTGTTTGATTTTAAAAAGGAAGTTGTTGCCATCAGTAACATTAAGCTGTCGGGGAATCTCATCATTCATTCGGATACAACGGTAACCATCGACAGTACCAGCGTGCTGAAAAATGTCCAGGTATATGCCAGGGCCATTATCGTCAAATCCGGCTTTCGCGGCAACTGCCAGTTGTTTGCATCTGACTCTATAAGGGTTGAACAAAACTGCACTTTTCAATACCCCTCGTGCCTGGGCCTACTGCGTTTTGACGTCCCACCGGTCCTCAATAGCCAGCAGAAAATCTCGATGGGAAAAAACACAGTATTCAATGGCCTTATATTCAGTTACGATAAAACCAATAACCCGTTAAAGCCTCTGATCGCGTTGGAGAAAAAGGTTAAAGTCACCGGGCAAATTTATTCGCAAGGCATTTTGCAGCTTGTTGGTGACAATGAAATAGACGGCAGCGTTTTTACCGGTCGTTTCTGGTATAAAAGTTCGTCTTCCCTGTATGAAAACTACCTGATCAATTCTACGATTGATACCAAGGCGTTGTCACCCTATTATTTAACCAGCGGGCTGCTGCCGGTTGCCACCAAAAGAAAAAAGGTCTTACAATGGCTGGAAGCAAACTAACAAACAGGGTAAAGGCCTCAAGTATCCTGGAAGTCATCGTGTCGATGGTAGTCATCGTGATTGTTTTCGGCATTGCCATGATGATCTATGCCAACGTGCTCCGGGTGTCGCCATCAGCAAAAAAACTGCGCGCACAGGCCATATTGGAAAACGAAATGCTAAAAGCAGAGCATAGTACAGACAGCTTGGCCCAATTTGTCACCATAGACGATTTCAGAATAGACGAGGAATTGAAGCCATATCCGGATAACGCAGATCTTTCGATAGTCCATTTGGCGGCATTTGACCAGAACCAGCAAAAAATTGCAGAGCTGCAAAAGATAATTCTAAATAAACATGAATAAGAACAAGGTGCCCGCGTATACTATTATGGAGGTAACCATTACCATGCTGGTGTCGGCCATCCTTATTGCCATTACCTACACTTCTTATTCCATCGTTACCAAATCCTATAACTCATTTACAGGGAAGAACACCGACCTGGCGGTCCTGGTAAGCCTTGACCATTTGTTTACGCGTGATTTTGAAAAGGCTAATGCTATTGTTAAAGATTCGACCGGAATTTTATTGCAACGAGACAGTAATTCCATCCGGTATGAATTTGCACCTGACTTTATAATAAGAAGGGCCGCAAGAATTGATACATTCAAGGTACAAAACCAGGAAGTGACCACAAGCTTCGAAAACATCCCGTTACCGGGTTTACGTTCAGACTCGGTACAGAACATAATCGATGAACTTGATTTTACAATCCTGTACCAAAAGGAAAAAATTACGTATCATTACCACAAGTCATACAGTTCCGAAAACCTGATAGAAAGAAATCCAAATGCCGTCCATTGATCTTAAGAGATACGAAACAAAAAAAACGGTAAAGCCATCCGCTCCCCAAAACGAGGAAGACGGCCTCATGGCACTGTTAAACCGGGACATCAGCTTTGGCAGCAAGGAGCTGAACGACAAAAAAAAGGAATACTTATACCTGGAACTGAGCTCACTTTTGCAGGCAGGGATAAACCTAAAGGCCAGCTTTGAGCTCATCACTTCAGAGCAGGAAAAGGAAAAAGACAAAGAGCTTTATCAAAGTATCCAAACTGCGGTATTAGGTGGTACCACTTTTTCACAGGCACTGCAACAAACCGGTAAGTTTTCGCTTTACGAAGTGTATAGCCTGCAGATCGGCGAGGAAACCGGAAAGCTGATTGAAGTATTAACCGACCTGGCAAAATATTACCAGAATAAAATCAAACAGCGCCGGAAGATCGTATCTGCTCTTACCTATCCCTGCGTGGTGCTGAGCACCTCACTTGGTGCTGTATTCTTTATGCTGAAGTTCGTTGTGCCTATGTTTGGCGATGTATTCAAGCGCTTTGGCGGAAAACTGCCCTGGATCACTGAAAAGATCATGGGTATCTCCAATGCGATGGAAAATAATTTCTGGCGGTTTATAATACTTGTGGTTTTAATAACCGGCTTTATCTTATTCACCCGCAAAACACAAAAATTCAAGGAAATTTCTTCAAAAATACTGCTGCGGACGCCGCTAATCGGCAACCTGATGCAAAAGATCTACCTGGCCAGGTTTTGTAACTCCATGCGATTGCTTATCAATGCCCGGTTGCCTCTTTTACGTGCCATCGCCCTGATCCGGCAGATGATCAACTACTATCCTATCGAATCATCTTTGCAAAAAGTGGAGGACGATATTATGAAGGGCAAAACCCTGCATGAAAGCCTGGGACAATTCAAGGTCTACCCTTCCAAGATGATCCAGCTGATAAAGGTTGGCGAGGAAACCAACCAACTTGATCTTTTCTTTGGGCGGATCTCTGAAAGTTATATCGACGAAGTGGAATACAAAACATCAACATTAAGCAGCATGATGGAGCCATTGATCATCATATTCTTAGGAGTAATTGTTGGGGTT
Source organism: Bacteroidota bacterium (assembly GCA_030775685.1). GTDB lineage: Bacteria > Bacteroidota > Bacteroidia > Sphingobacteriales > Sphingobacteriaceae > Mucilaginibacter. The sequence continues at coordinate 21,039 of JALYIP010000061.1, read as the reverse complement.
ATTTTGATCTCCATGTATTTGCCGTTGTTTCAGATGAGCAATAGTTTTCAGTAGATGATTGTTAACGATCCGCTAAACTTTTGCTGATTATTCTTAGCATTTATCACATAATAATATACCCCGGTTGGTAACTTCTTATTTTTAAAGGTACCGTTCCATGGGATGTTATACCCATTGTTACTTTGATAGACCAGGGTGCCGTAACGTGTAAACACCTTCACGTTAGCACTATTGTCGTTATCCAGTCCTTCGATGCCCCAGGTATCGTTTATCCCGTCGTTATTGGGGGTAAAGGTATTAGGAATGACTATATTGGGGCATTGATCGGTTACGGCGATCTCCTGCGTTGCCTGGCAGCCGTTGATGTCGGTTACTGTTAGACTTACGGTGCCCGGCTGACTTACCTGGTAAGTTTCCCCGCCAGGTGAACCGTTCCATTCGTAAGTTGAAAAGCCAGGTGGCGCAGTAATAGTTGCTGACTGATGCTTACCTGTACAAACCACGGCATCGGGGATATTAAGTACAGGTAAAGGCATAAACTTTACATCTACACTTTGATCAGTCTCGCAACCGGCGTCTGTAATTACCGCGACGCTGTATGTTCCGGGCTGGTTAACGCTGATCTGGTCATTGGTTTCACCAGTGGACCATTTTACGATCCCTTTATCGTAATCTACTTTCAGTGTAACAGTCTGTCCCTGGCAAAGCGTTGTGTTGACAATTTGTTGAATACTGGCAGTAGGCTTGGTGTCAAATGCGATTGAAGTCCCTGTTGAAAGTTTCAGGCATTGGGTGCCATCCGTATTTAATGTATTAGTGGTGACTGACGCTGTATAATTTCCACCCTGGCCTGTCGTTAGTGAGGTTTGATTGACACTAGCTGGCAACAGGTTGTTATCCTTATACCAGTTTATGGTATAGGAATTATCTAATGGGACGTTAAGCTGCAATGTTGCATGTTCATCTGCACAATAGAGATTTTTGGTGCTGGTTACCGCCGGGTCGGGCAGCAAAGGAAAATACACTTCCACCTCCTTTGACGATACCCAATTACCACTGCATGCACTTACTTCAACTTTGTATTTGCCGGAGATGTTTGCTGTAAACGAGTTGGAAGTTTCCCCGTTCAGCTGCCCGTTGGTATACCAGAGGTAGGTGTATGCCGGATCGTTTGTCGTAGTAAGCGTTACTGCGGTCCCGTCACAGCTTTGCATCCGGTCGGGATAATTAAAGGAAAATACCGGGGTAGCTATTTTGTCAACCCTCAAATGATTACTTTCAATATGGATATTTTCGCATGGATCATATAGTATGGCATAATAATCCCCAGGGTCTTTGATGATCAGCTTATCGCTGCTTTCTCCTGGCAATTCTGCGCCGTCTTTATACCATTGAAAGATCTTACCGGTAAACCTCGAATTGTTTATATCAGCCACCACTATATCTCCGGCACAAAGCTTCACCTCCTTTACATCATCAGCCTGTCCGTCAAAATTGATAGCCTGATATTGTTGCGCATTCAGGTATTTGGCATAGTCCGGCTTTATTAAATACAAGCCGTCATTTGCTGCGAGCCATATACCATCCTCGCAAATGGGTTCAGCAGCCGATGAAAAGTTAACACTGATATCGTTGATGACGGTACTGCCCAGTTCATCGTAATGAAATATGGTAAAATCGCGCAAAAGGGATGCATCGCCTTTGTAAACATCATAAATCGAATTGGTAAAGTACAAGCCATTCACTGTTCCAATTAGTAAATTTTCCTTGATAAAGCCGGTGTAACCATATTGGTGACCATTGCCAAATGAAGTGAGCCCAAGTAAACTGGAAATTTTATTTACCTCGATGCCATTCAGGTAACGTGCACGCGGAAATTTGGCGTTAAAGCTGTCATCGTCGTTGATCTGGAACATCCCCTCGACATTTCCCCAAAATAAGTCCATGTATTCAGGACGGTCACCATAATCGTAAAGGGTATAGTTAGTGTAATAAGCAGTATGGATGTTATAACTGAACTCACTGCCTCCTTCCCAAAGGTAGGCAGTGAATAAACTTCCGCCACCCAACGAAAACACAGGCTGGTAAGCTACAGTATCATTTGCGTGCCATGCGTTGTTGTCGGTGCTATCCTTATACATTTCCTTTTTGTAGGATGCCTCGTAAATTTTACCGACACCATCGCTGAAAAGCGGAAATGGTTGCTCTGTATCCATGTTGTACCGGTACGAACCTTTATCAGTTGCAATTAGTAAAACTGAAGCTTTGTTGGTAGTTTGATCAACGTTGGCGTAGTCAATCCCGATTGAATTTACAGGGAAAGACAGTCCGTAGCTTTGATCAATAGTTTTTATTTGCCCGGCTTTGTATTGAATAACCTGGTTGACATTCGTCGCAATAAATACATTGTTTTGATCCCGTCCTGCTATGTCAATAAAGTTCAGCCCGCTTAAGGCTGCAAATTTTGTTGTATAATTATCAATCGCTTGCGTAAGGCTGTTGATCCTGAAAACTTCGTTATTTGCCGCAAGTGCCCAAACAAAGTGATCATAAAAATCACGTTTAACCTTGAGTATTTTTTTGCCGGGTAGCAAATGTGCGCTTAAATGAAACTCCACATCCTGTTGGGCATACAATTTTGAGCATATGAAAAACAAAATAAAAAGCAGGATTCTGCGATTGAACATCTATGACAAGCTTAGATAGCCTAATGTAATAAGTTTTGTGGATATTTCTTTGATAATTAATATTCGCTAAATATTTTTTCTGCCATTTTTAATCTGATCCGGCAGATGATCAATTACTACTCCATTGAATAATCCCAGCAAAAAGTAGAGAATGATATCACGCGAAGCAAAGCCCTTTACGAAAGCTTTCAGCAGTTTAAAATCTAACGCTCCAAGACGACCCAATAATAAAAGTTAGGGAGGAAAGCAATCACATTTATTGTAAGCTAGAAAAAAACTTGGATGATACATTTACGCCAGCCGGTTTTTCTACTTTCTAATTTGATGTTTTGTATTGTTTTTGATTTTTAATCTATTATATTGACAACAACAGGATTTAATTATTACCACCATTATTCCAAAATAGAAACAACAACTTTAATATCGTCAAATGTTTTTATTTGGGCCTCAATAACCAGGCCTTTATCAAAGTAGTCCAAGTGTTTTTTCGTAATTGGAGATTTGAGATCTAAGTGTTTATAATATTCTGCGTTCATAACGAAATAACTATTGCTGTCAATATCCGATAACTTGAAAATCCAATCTTTACTATTAGTAAAATTAGTGTCTGTAATTGTAAGTTTCATTTAATGTATTCTTGTTAAGTTAGACAAATCTGGAACAAAATACTGAATCTTTCCACCGAGCCAAGGAAATTGCATAGCAGCACGTCCTTTATATACTGTTGTTCCTGCAGGCAATTCCCAATTAGCAACATCTGTCATTGCATTCCAAGAGGGTCTAATTGCCATTCCAATTCTATCAAATATTCTAAATTTCGATATTGAATTAGTCATAAATCGTCCTTTATCAAAAGCGTTTACATTGTCAAAATAACGATTTAATACCATCGGTTCTTTGAGAATTTCTTCAGTGTATTTGCCAAACTGAAATGTTTTGGCAATTTCTGGAGTTAGACTTCCTAATTCATCGGCGCCCTTGAAAATACTCTTATATAAAAGGCCTCCGCCTTCAAATAGTGCCCCACCAAACTCTCCGGCTACTAAACTAAGTTCTGTCAAAGCAGCTTCTCGATTTTCCGCATAAGTATCCATAAATGGATTGTTGTCCATAGCTTTGCGCCAACCTTTGCTCTTAAGGCCGTAGTCAGGGGTAGAATTTACTGAAGCGCCAGGCATTGCGATATAAGGCATGTTGTTGTAAACAGCAACATTGATGTTGTCTTTGGGGCCAAGTCCGTGGACTTGGCCCGGGCCCGGGGCGCGGGATTTAGGTTTGCCCTTTCCACCATCAGCATTTCCAGCAATCCTATGAATAGGATTATTGAAATGTGAACCTAAATCCATATCCGTTTCTTTTCCGTATTCCGCCATACCATCTGGGTCGGTCACTCCTATTGGATTGTCGAAACCATATCGATAAGGCGTCCATCTTCTGCTTATTTCAGCCAATGGATCAACTACATTCCACCTTCCAATTACCGCATCATAAAATCTTGCTCCATAATCATATTCTACCAAATCCTGCTGGAATTCCTTCCCGTTATACTTGTATTTATTATCCGGGCTGGGTATAAAGTTTTGGCTATAGCTAATTTCCCTGCCGAAAGCGTAGTAGTCACTAAACTGTTGAATGTCTGCACCCGTTATTGTTCCGCTGCCATCTATATCGGTGAAAACGGCTCTTGTGTTTCCCAAATGATCAGTAACATTGTATTGAAAAGTGCACCCGGTGGAGCCGGAGTTTGGAATAGCCCTACCCTCCGATGTATGGATCAGGTCCAGTGTGGGACTAAAAGGCCGCCACAACGCGGCGGCAACAACACAATGTACGCATTTGCTTTGAAGCATCGTTGCATACCTTCCATACAGGATCAGTACTCTTATGTTACTACATAAAACTTTTGTAAGATAGCTCTTTCAAAATATAACTATCCTTAAAAAAATACTTGGTAACAAAATAAAAAAAAGAACGTGACGAACGAAAGTGTAGTTCTTTATGATTTAAAAAAAACGTATTTGAAAAAACTATTCTTTTTTTATAATAATAATCAGTGGTCTTGTAATTTCCAGCGAGGCAGTCGAAATAAACATCTTTTAAATAGGAAAAATCGACATCTTCATCAAAATATAAATTATTTTCACCTACCCATAAACTTATATGCTTTTTAAAAATATTTAAAATGACAATTGTATCTTGATCCTCCTTATGAATTAGATAAATAGTAATAACCTTACTCTCTATTTCAATAAAGCTTTTATCATCCAACCAGCTAATGTTAATTTTAGAAAATAAATTCTCAAAATTATCCAGAACTAACGCTTGAAAGTCGGATCTATTTGAAGAAATTTTAAGTTTTTCAAAATTTTTTATCATCTCCGTACAAATCTAAATGGACTAAATGAATTATCTGAATATCCTTTCCAATCTAGCGGATTAAGGAAAACATGCAAATTAAAACTAGACGTCGCAATATTTACATGGGGTACATTTTTTACCGCCCCTGGAACTTTCCGATTTTTCATAGGGGATAGTTTTTCATTCCCATATTGCACTCGAAATTCCGGTTGTTGAGTTATGAACCCATTATCTATAAATTTGAATCCTGAACTTTTCACCGAGCCTGCCGCTCCACCAACAACATCAAATAAAGGTCCCGTTGCTCCAATATTTTTAATTGTACCATTAATTTCGTCAGCGTCCATTTTTGCCTTTAGGGCTGGTGGAGCATTCATATATGTTACCTCATATTGATATAGATCTTTATAATAAGAAGGTGTAAAAACGCTTCCTAACGATTTAAATCCGTCGCTAATAGCGTTGACTGGATGATCTAACCACTGATCCCATTCTTCAGTAACGTTCAAACTAAAGTTATAGTTCGCTATTTCTTTGTATAAAGTTGCGGCGTAAAGTTTTAATCCGGAGCTTTGAGGTTGTTTTTTCTTTTTAGGATCGTCTTCACCATCTTTTTCAGCCATCTTTTTTTGGTGGGCGGCCTCTGCAATATCATCCATGTTTGCAAAGTCATTCATATCGATCATTCCATCCGGGTCGATTCGATTAATTGGGTTATCCTTAACATAATTGTAAGGAGTCCACCTTCTGTTGACATCAGCCATCGGATCGACAGTCGTCCACCTAGCTATCACCGGATCATAAAACCGTGCCCCATAATCATATTCGGACAAATCCTGCTGATATTCCTTCCCGTTATATTTATATTTATTATCCGGATTTGGTGTTAGGCTCTGACCATAAGCTATCTCCCGTCCAAACGGATAATAGTCGCTGATTTGTTGAATTTCTGATGCGGTCAGAATTCCGTTATTATCGGCGTCTGCAAATAATGCTCTTGTATTTCCCAAATGATCGGCAACCTCATACTGTAGATTAAAGGCTCCAGCTGAAGGCAGTGCCCTGCCTTCAGGGGTATGTACCTGTTCCAAAACTGTACCTGTGGACGATGCATATTCTATACTACCATCATAAATTCTCATTTCGTTTACAGTCGCCCCTGTCTTAGTCAACCGCTCGAGCTTTTTGCCAGTTGCGTCATAAAAGTACTGGATAGTTTTGGTGCCAGTGGTTACTAAAGATGGGAGGTTAAGCTCATTATATGTTATCGGCGTGGTAACTGTTTTTTTTGTGTCAGTTAGCAAGTTACCATTGGTGTCATATGTGTAGGTGCTAGACTGCGTTTCGCTTGGCGCACCAGTATCCGTTATGCCAAATAATTTACACCCTCTTACTGTACCATTCATGAAGTTATAAGCGAAACTGTTTAATGGGGTTGCACTGGAATTATTCTTACGAATTAGGCTCACAATATTGCCGAGTTCATCAAAAGTAATTGATTCATTGTATAAATTACTTATCGTACCGGAATTGCTATAAACTGCATTTGTCAATCTGTTCAGTGGATCGTAGGTAAAAGTATAACCCTTGATTTCCTGAGTTAATGTGAGGGATGAGGGTATTTTTGTCTGCCAAGTTAAGCTACTAATATTTCCATTATCGATGTTAGTAGCAATTCCATTTCCATCTCTATCATAATATAGTTTTTCTGAAAAAACATCAATCACCGAAGGGAAAGTCTGATCGTTAAGATTTGAAGGATCGTTTATATTTAACATCCACCCGCGTGAATTGTACCTGTAATCAATATGCTGCAAAAATGTACTGTTACCGGGATTGGGGACGGAGTTTGTACTGTGCAGATGTTTTGTTATGGATTGACCAATTTCATTATAGTCTTCTTTTGACAATGTTATAACGACACCTGTGACGGTAGGGGATATATATTGCTGCTTAACCATTACTGGCCTCTTTTGATGATCATAAAAATTCCAACTATTTAATGTCAACTGAATTCCCGTTGCGAGATAATGGTTAGAAACTGAAGAAATGGCTAATGACTGAAAATTGTATTTTGTTTCTTCTGTATCATATTTATTAGAGGCAATACTTCCTGCTACGAAATTCTGCTTAATACTTTTTACTGATCGTCCATAGGTATCGTAATGATTTACACCAAAAATGTAATTACTTGTGCCCAAGATATTTACAAACGTAGCAACAGGTAAATTCCTAGGCTGCTGATGAAGTGTATCCAAAACTACAGGTGCGCTAAAAACAGTTGCAGACGGGTTAACCGCAATGTTGTTAATTATCCCATAGGTATCAAAATAAGTTGCAGTAAGCACTTTGTTACCAACTCCAGTACTGATATCCGGGTAGCTTTGATGTGTATAACCGTAATTTGTAGTGGCATTTGTAAAGTTCTCCCACAAATTAGTTATATAGCCGTCTGCCGTGGTCTGTAAAGCACTTCTCGATGAAGCAGTGGCATACTCGCCGGTCATTATAACTCTGCCCTGCGCATCATATTTGTTAACCATCCAAATCCCCTTGTTAAGTTGAGTTGCATCTTGCGTTAGTATGGGCTGATCCAATTTATTATAAACAGTATACTGCCATCCCTGGCCTGGTATCTTTTTGTCCGTTTGCCGGTTCCTGCTATCGAAATGATAACCATAGATATAATTCAAGAATATGTTATCTGCTTCCGTAAACGCACTTGCCGGCATTGTTACCGCAGCGTTAGTAATTCCTGCAACTGTTACGGCCGCAGGCAATGGTGGGATGACGTATCGAAGATTGCCAATATCATCATAAATATAATAAGTGCTGTAATAAATGCCCGTTCCCGCTTGCACCTTTCTTAATACTACACGATCATTTTTATCTTTATAGCTAATCGTGTTATGGCCGTCTTCGTCGCTAGAGGTTTCCGTATTTAATTGTCCAACGCCATAATATCCGTTCCTCGTCGCTCCGTTCCCGCCACTGGTGATTATCCACAAAATAACTTCACTGTCAATGTTGGTACCATAGCTGATTTTTACGATATGACCGCTGTTAGATATTGTGCTGTTTAATAACTGCCATGTATCGCCAGGCGCACCTTGTCCAACTGTTCTGTTTAAAGGCGCCGGCTCAAAAGCTGTTTCAGAAAAAGGATAAGGTGTCTGTACCACGCCGGTCGGCGGCGTATTATAAAAATTAAATACACCTGCACCCGAATTTAATGCATCGGTCTTGAAACTGCCATCGGTAGCGGTAGCATGTGCATATGGCAAATACTTTTTAAACTCACGCCCAAATACATCATAACCAACTGGTTGCACCATGTCCTTTCCTGCGGGTGAAGCCTGCCGTTGTACCGTTTGTATCGGCCTGCCCAATCCATCAAAATAGGCAATGGTTGTTTCCACCGAGTCTTTATTGGAGGCAAGAGCAACCAATTTCGTACGCGTGGTTATAGGACGCTTGGGCTCAAGCGTCATGATATAGTTTTGCGTGGCCGTTTGGCTGAAAGCTTCATGATGGCTGAAAATCAGCGTAACCATCCAGAAACAGCTTACAAGTATTTTATTTAAAAAACGCATCGGTTCGTTAGGTTTAAAGGTCAATTCAATGTTTCTTTACTCTTCTTATTGTTTATTCTGCTCCTGTACCTAACGCTATGGTCCATGGCGATCCGGAAGTCATGGGTACATTGGTTACGGTATAGCTTGTTGCCCCGGTGTTGTTGATCAGCGAATCGTAGCTGCCGGCGTATGTCTCTAATGTCGCCCAGCCTGTGTTTGTCCCAAACGTAAACACTGGTCCGCTCGTGGTATATACCAGGGTATAGGTGCCGGGTGTTATTGTTTGCCCTACTGTCAGCTGCGCCTCGGTGAAGGTGTACAACACTGTTCCTGCACTGTTTTTAATCTGCAATTGTGTTACGTGTCCTGTATGGGTGCTTCCTGATAATGGCGTACTATTGTAATATTGCAGCTGAATACTCGTGGTGCAAGATCCTTGCGCATCGGCATACTCCTGACCCTTGTCGTTGACCTCTGCCATTGCCTGGGCATCGGCATCAGCCTGGCTGATGGATGAGCTATAACTCCCGGCATTTACCGTATAAGCCACCGTGCTTCCGTAGCCCACCGAACAATGCGTGGTGAAATTTTGAGTCTGGACGGCATTGTAATAAACTGTCGGGTTTGCTGTGTTGTAGTTGTAGGTATAGTTTTTCACGATGTTGCCATACAGGTCCCTGATGTTCTGCAGGCGCTGGTAATTGTCATAATCATAAGTAGTGGTCTGCCCCTTCGCGTCAATGCCCCCGCTCATGCCTATGTGCGGTGTATAGGCATATGTGGTCATCAATGCGTCTGACGGGTACACGGAGATATCGTCGACATAATTGGCCGCTGTAAAGGCCTTGCTCCCGGTATAAGTTTCGTTATGATAATCCCATTTGCTGCCGTTAAGCTGGAACCAGCTGATCAGGTAGGTCTTGCCAACCGGCGGTGTAAACGACACCGTATAGGCTGCATGATTGCTGCGCTTGCCGGTATGATGGGTCGTGTCGGTGGTTGTCGTGTATTCAAAGCCCTCGTAAAAGATCTCGTTAGGTGCAGCATTCTTTGCCTCCGCTACCGGGAAAAGGTTATTGTAGCCCCAGATGTAGCTGTTTTTAGGGCCATAGGTTTTCCCCTGTGATAAAAGCCCACCATTTATGTTATAACTGTAAAAATTAATTCGCGTATCGTAATTGCCCGTTGTTTTTGTTTGGATACTGTCCGGCTCGTACACGCCATTCCCAAAATCCCCGTAATTGGATTTCAATCCTTGCAGTAGCACATTGTTTTTATAAAAAGTCTGCTCCACTACCGGTGCGATATCGTTTGCGTTGATCATGCTTTGGTATGGGATCATGCTTCCTGCGGCTACCATTTCGTGCGGGTAACTGTACACCATTTTTTGGTCAAGTCCGTCGCTCCCAATGGTATGTTTTTCGCTCACCATCAGGTTACTGGCATTGTTGTACACATCGTACTGTTTGGTAACTACGGGGTTGTTGCCTGCAAGGTCATAATTGGTGGTAGTAACCGTATCAGGATAGATCCATTGTGCAGTTATGTCGTAGTACGACACATCATAGGGATCGAATTGTGACGGAAGCGGAGGCGTACCCCACTCAGTGAGCGTCCAATCCATCCTGACCACGTAATTATCCGCAAATTTCATCAAACGCGTATCCGACGTATAATGGGTAGCAACCTGGTTAACTACTTTATAGGTGTGGCTTCCTTCTGTGCCTCCGGTTGTAAAAAATGTTTGTTTCAAAGTTTCAAGGCCGATCGGATAACCTCCATTAGACAGCGGCACGCCCGTTATCAGCCTGTGCATTACGAGCAGCGCATCAGATCCCACGCCGGCAAATGCATATTGATGTTCAATCCCACCATTCGCCCACTGCTCACCTTGTAATTCGATAACGTTATTGTAATTTATATTACTTCCTGAAAAATAATTAAGCGAGTGAATGGGATTTGAGTAAGCTATAAAATAGGTACACAATCCTATAGATAAGTCAGGACAACCTTTTCCGTCGGTTAATGTAGAGTAATAATCCGAAGGATCAGAATCACGCCTAACCCGTCCTGATGACTGCGCCTGTGAGGTAAGTGCTGCGTATACATATTTTTTTACCAGCGTAGGCCCTAATAAAGGGGTAGAGATATTTTTGAGCAGCCTTACCCCGCCAACCTGGTAATTGGTCGTCACCGGCGGTAATGCAATTTTGTAATACATGGTGACGCTGCCAGCAGCTGCCTGGCCATAGGCCTGCAATTTAAGCGTATAGTTACCGGCAGACAGGTGCAGCGACTGGCTATAGGTTGAATCAACTTTAACCAGCTGGTTAAACTCTACTGTATTGTCTGAGGCTATTATACTAACGATCAAATGCTGGCGCCTAAGATCATTTAAGCCGGTTCCGCTGTAGGGACATGATATATTAAGGGTGATATTTTGATCTGCATAAATATTAAATGGAAATGTAACATCCGTTTCACCTGTATCACCAGTTCCGGTTGCCGTTTTGACCACGTAGGTCCCGGCGTGGTCCTGCCGCGTTTCCCATATGGTATTGGGCTCATATACTAAACTATCGGTCCCTTTGGTTGGATAAGTGATCTTATTTAACAAACCGTAATAAGCAAAGCTGCCGTTCGGTTCCCGGTTAGCATTCGCTGTTGGAAAGTATGGGGCAACTTGCGAGTCCGTATTGGCCGGTATAAAATTGGTATTGTTTGCCCCATTGAAATAGCCCCAATAATCCTGGGCAAAGGACAGTCGGGAAGCCAAACTGTTGATATTATAATAGCTCATCTGATGCACCTGCGCGGCCATACCCGATGCGGAACGGGTTACCGAAGTCAGAAAGGGCCGGTATCCTAAAAAGCTGCTGTTCCCGTTATTATTATAATAGGTAGAATTAAACCCAGTGGTATACGCTAAATCATATTTATTGAAGGATGTAAGACTGGTGGTATCGGTCAATCCCTTGTTAAAAAACTCGACACTTGTTACCAGGGAATCGCCGGGAAGGTCATTTCTCCCGATGTAACTGAATTTAACTTTTACAAACTTGGATGAGATCTGCTTTAGCAAGTATCCGGTACTTTGCAGCCTGCTGTAGCAGATCTGGTCCTCGGTGCGGGTAGGACATGCCGAGGAACAGGCATATCCTGCTCCGGTGCCTGGTGTACGGATCATCGTTTGGGTGACATCCGTAAAGTATTCAAAGGAAATCGGCGTATAATCAAGCCATACATATTCGCCGGTGTAATGTTGCACTGCCTTCAGATACCAGGCCGTTGCCCAAGGTATATTGAAGTTCTTCCCGCAGCCGCCGCCATATGGCGATGTTTTGGATGTTTCTGTAGCCTTTAGTCCGCCAAAATAATATTTTGTTCCCTGGGGGTCGGTGATCCGGATCGTCCAGTTGTCAGTCGATGTAAACTCACCATGAAAGTTAGTTTCGATCTTCAGGTTGCTCTGATCCACTAAAACAGCCTTCACCCGGTTTCCTGACGCGGTGGTATCCTTCGGATCCAAATAAAACTGCCCCGAATAGCCATTAAAATTAAAGCTGAACAAATCCACTTGTGTATCCCAATCCAGTGTTTGCTGGGCATAGTTCAAGTAGTTATACAATGCAGCATCCTGGTTATTAAACCTAGAGGGAGTACCGGGAGCGGGAGGGTTCAGCCAGCGGGACAACTCGTCCGGGTTCCCGCGAACGGACCTTGTGATGACTCCGCCAGCTTCTAATGTCCAACTCATGCCCGTCCTTGAGGCTGTTTGGTTCATCAGGATCCCGTTGCCTGAATTATAATTCAATTGTATCGGCACATCCACCTTGCCCGATTTAACATCCCCGAGCGGAATTTTGGTGCTTACTGAACCCGTAGCCATGTTAACCGGCAAGCCACTATAACGGGTAAGCTCAAAGGCGTTGGGTGCCGCGGGGAGTACGTTGGTTAACGATGGGGTGTTGATTGAGTTTTGCCCATTTGGAGGCGTTACCACATTCGGCGTAATTAAATTAGCCTTTTTTAGCGCCGGCGTAGTACCTCCAGCGGTAGTATCAGTAGTTGTTTGTTGGGCAGCAGCCTTAAAAAGGCAGCAGAAAAGTAATATCCCGCAAATGGAGAGGAGCTTCCTTAGCATATCAGTGAATTAAAAGAGAATAAATTGTGACAAATTTTAATTGTAAATAGTAACGTTCAGGCAACCCAATAAATGGATAAAACAAATTTCGCGTATAATAAATCCGGGCAAAAACATTTAACTCCGACTAAATCATCGGACCAGTTTCTTTTTAGGAAATTTTAATAAAATCGATACCGCGAACAGCAGTTCCTGGAAAGATCCTATTTCAGGAATAATTATCTGTTGATTTTTGTTGCATTTGCGATGGCCAGGTATGGGTTAAAGTTTAAGTATTTGGGGGTATTAGCTATTGAATCGCTCAATAACCAATTATAAAAAATTATTTTAACTATATCAATAGTTCTTGTATGATTTTTAAAAAAAAACAATCATTTGACAATTGCAATTAAATAACTAATAGTCAGTAATTTACGTTTTTTTACTTCACACTCATTAAGTAAATCTCTAAAAATATCTGTCGAGATTCAGTTTCCTTACTCCTGCCGGATGGCGTCTTATAAACAAATGACCTGATCATGCCAACTCCGTTTGTCAATCTCAGGCGGTTCAGCACTTTCGTCAAAGAAAAAAAATCTCCCTCGAACCCCAGCTTCTGGATAATAAATTTATCCGAATGAAACAGCGGATCCTGCATTGGTAACGTGCTCAGCTTCACCCCTTCGCGCTCTGCTAGCAACGAAATGGTGCTGATCATGGTGCTGCGAAAAGCAACTGTATCAGTTTTATAACTACCGATGATCTTATCGAGGTTCCTGTTTTTCCTTTCCAAATAAGCCGGCTGCACGCTCAGGTCGGTACCCTGCGTAAGTTGGCCAGTTAACTGCCTGTGGATCTGCCAAGCCTCCACCGTTTTTTTGAGGGCAAGCTGGTAGGATAACAGCAAGAGCAGGATGGCCCCTCCTATTAATAAATATTCTTTTTTTACAGGCAATTTCTCCAGCATCTCAATAGCTAATTAATAGTGTAAACTTCCCGGTATTGAGTTCCTGGTTAAATGTATAGCTGTCTAACTGTGCATTTTTCACCCAGGTTTTGGTTTTGATCCGGGCAATCCATTCGTTTACCGGGATGATCCGTTCGCAGCTGCCGGTGATGCGGATCAGGCGTGATGCAAAGACAATTCCTTTTTGGCTCCTGCTTTGTGCAATGTCTACCGGGTCAACGGAGGCCTCCTGCCAGGTAATTTCCGATGGCAACAATGAAGCTATCTGGTCGATCAATGCACTTTTATTGATATTGTCTTCCCAGCCCAACGTTTTTAGCAGTGCCTCCTTCTGCTCTATCTGTTCGCCAACCTGTTGCACGTCGCTGCTGCTTTGCGCGGACCTGCTGACCTGTTCGGTTAACTTTGCATTGGCAGAATTCAGCCAGGAAAACACACCGAAGTTTACCAGCAGCAACACAAAGAACGCTACCAGGATCAAAGCACCATGCACCTTCAGCTTCCTTTCGGCGAGGAGCTTGTGATAGTCATCCGCCAGGGATGGCACTGCCGCCTGTATCACATTTAGTTTATTCGACAGCACCAGCTGAAAGGCAGATGCGTAGGCAATCAGCAGTTTTTCATCGATGCTTTCAGATTCAATCTTCAGGGGAAACGGTGCTGCGGCTGCTTCATTATATTGACAGGAAATCCACTCCAGCCGTTCATTCCGACGGATGATATGGCCGTCAACTTTTACATCCTGATCATAGACGTTCAGTTGCGGAAGTACATGCTCCACCGGGAATGGCCCAAGGCTTAACATTAGCGGCACAAAGCCTTGTTCCTTTAATTGCCCAATCCATTTATCGGCTTCGGTTCTGCGGATAACAGAGATGAAGGATTGATCGCCCGAAATAAAGTTCTGGATATAATAGTCTTCGGGCTTTGCATTCGGAAGGATCCTGCTGAAACTGTTTTGGTCGATCTCTTCGATCTTTTCTACCTGCTTTTGCAGGACACCTTTGCCAGAGAGGTTTAAAGCAACCAGCGTTTTAGGAGGCACTTGCTTAACCAGCTCATTCAGCGAAGTAATACCGGTTAACTTCCGCTGGAAATTTAGCTGGTTATTCTCAACACCAACAGAACAGGCACTTAGCGTGTAGCTCCCATTCTTTTCAATGGTAATGCTAACGCCCGTTGCTTCGGTGATGTGGTAATATTTTTCCAGTAGCTTCATCCCTAGTGCATAATGGTGGTTTTGATAAACAGCACGGTTACTACCTTGGAGGCCGTTTTGGTCCGGCTGCTAAAGATCCAGTTTAGCACCGGGATTCTAGACAAGATCGGAACGCCGGATGTGCTTAAATCATTTTCGTTCCGTTCTATTCCCCCCAGCAGGATCGTATCCTCGCTGTGCACCCGGAGACTACTTTCAAACTTGCTGATGGCCTGCGGTGGCGGCGAGCCATCGGTCGGGATAGAGGTAAAATCGGAGATATTCACCTTGATCCCAAGGGTTACCTGGTCATCGCCGGAAACAACTGGTTTAATCTCGACGGAAAGATTTGCATCCACGGGGGTATAAACATTTGTTAAAAGCGAGCCGCTTGAATTGCCGGTAGGATAGAGGTTCTGCGTACTGTTTTTGTAATACAGCTTGCTGCCTATGCTCAGGATGGCTGAATGCCCGTTCATTGTGGTCAGCTTCGGCACTGATCGGATATCTACGTTGTTGTTGGCCTCGAGCGCCTGCAGCCTTACATAAAAGTTGGGCACCACATGGCCGAGATTTATTGAAGTAAACTTGCTAATGCTGGTTAAAAAGCTATTGACCGAGCTGGCGCTGAAGGTAAAATCAACACCCGGTAAAACGGTCCCTCCCGTCTTCACACTATCAGCCACCCCTGCGGAAATGCCAGTGGATACCGTACGCGTCTTGTGGAAATCGATCATGGTCACCTCGACCAATACGACGGGCACCAGCACGTCCAGTTGCTTGACAAAATTCTCCACCTCGCGAATCTGGGCGCTGCCGCCTGACAGCAGCAATGTATTTTGTTCCCTGAACTCCCTGATCTCGATACCCTTCTTCCATTCGGCGGGAATCATGGCAATCACTGTGTCAATTGAACGGTTCTGCAAATGGATGGACCTGGAAGTCCGCAGGCCTTCGATCTTGCGGTCGCCAATGAGGTAAATCCCGTCTTCCTGCTGGTAAGTGTAATCGGTTCCTTTAAAAAGCAGGTTCAGCAAATGTTCATAGGGTATGTCGTTGACATGAATATCAATCGTTCCCTTAATGTCTGAATAAATGGAATAACTGATACCCAGTTCCTGTGACGCCTGCTTGACCAGGTTCAGGATCGGCGCATTGACTGCATCTGCGGAGATCAGCTTGTGGCCGTTGACCATCCTGCTAAATACGCCACCGGTACCGCCCCCTCCCGGGTTTGGTGCGACCGGCCGGAAAGTCTTTCTTACGGATGTATTCCTGTCGCCATTCACATACAACTCCTCGTTTTCCCCGAGCGGCTGAAAGAGGTAAAAGTCGTCGTTCGTCTTGACCATTTTCAACTCATTGGAAAAAGCCAGCTTATCCATCGCCGTTTCGAAAGGTGCGGCGGCAATAAAGGCGCTGACCCGTTTGCCCTGTAGCGAACTGGGTACCACCACGTTCTTGCCGGATACCTGGGTGATCTTGCGGGCTACGCTGGTCAAGCTGTCATTGTCCAGCGTCAGTGACAGGGTATTTTCTGCATGGCTGTAACTGGCGTTGATCTCCTTTACCGGCGGGCGGGCAAACTGCGCCGGGTCGACATAAGATGTAACGTATATGATTACGCCGTTTACGGTGATATCCAGGCTATACTTTTGCGCGAGGAACACGAGGATATTTGTGGCGGTTACATCGTTAAAGTTGTCGTTGACCTGAAAGCTGAGCTTCGGGTTAACGCTGATACTGAGCCCGTTAGCGCTGGAAATCCCCAACAGGTACTGCTGCAGGCTCCCGTTTAAAAACAGCTGAACCTTTTGGTTAAGGCCAGGAAGCGTTTTTGACAGGCTGTCCAGCCGCCTTTGGATGACCTGGATACGTGCAGTTTGCTGGGCCCAAATTTTAAGGGGACAGGTAAAAATCAGTAGAATGAACAATAATTGTGTAAATCTTTTATGCATGCAGGCCCAGGTTTCAATAGTTAAATAATAAGGGATAAATCTCGTCTATCGAGGTATCCCCCTCAAAAAATATATTAAAGGCGTTTTCCGCCAGTGTTTGAATGCCTCTTTCATTTAAGAGGGCTTGAATATACATATTTCCGTTCTTTATTTGCAGAGCCAATTCCTGGTCGATCGGAATAACTTCGTAAACCGCCTTCCGGCCCTTGTATCCCGTATAGTAGCATTCCTCGCAGCCCTGCGCCCTGAAGTGTTCCTCAACCGGCTTATATGGCTGAAACTGTTTAGGGTAAAGGGAAGTACTGAAAGGTTCCTTTTTCTTGCAATGCGGGCAGAGCAAGCGGATCAGCCGCTGCGCTGCGGTGGTGTTCAGGGTATTAGCCACCAGGAACGGTGGCACGCCCATGTCTGAGAGCCGGGAAACGGTTCCCCAGGCAGAGTTCGTGTGAATGGTCGATAACACGAGGTGTCCCGTTAGCGCAGCGCGGATGGCCATATTGGCTGTTTCCGTGTCCCTGATCTCACCTACCATGATCACGTCCGGGTCCTGGCGCAGGAAAGTCCGCAGTGCAGCAGCAAAATTTAAGCCGATGGACTCCTTCAGCTGTACCTGGTTGATGCCTTCCAGAGTATACTCTACGGGATCCTCGATGGTCAGGATGTTCCTGGTTTCCTTATTCAGGAGTTTGAGGGTAGCATAAAGGGTTGTGGTTTTGCCGCTGCCGGTAGGGCCGCTGATCAATAGGATGCCGTTTGGTTTTTTGACACCCTGCAGGTAATTATCCAGGTCGAACCGGGAAAACCCGAGGCTGTTCAAGTCGATGTCCGTCGCGTCGCTATTAAGCAGCCTTAATACCACCTTTTCACCAAAAAGGGTTGGCAGTACCGATACACGGATATCGAATTGCTGTTCCTGCTGTTTAAAGTTGATACGCCCGTCCTGCGGCAGCCGCTTCTCGGCGATGTCGAGGTTGGCGTAGATCTTGATCTTGTTGATCAGCGCCGGGTAATCGTCGCGTTTGAGCAGGTAGCGCTCCACCATCATGCCGTCGATGCGGATCCTGACGCGGCACTTGTTCTCGTAGCTCTCGATATGGATATCGCTGCTCTTCAGCGCCTTTGCTTCGCGGATCAGGTTTACCAGGAAATCATCCGCGTTGTTGATCTGCATTTGTGCGGCGCCCTGCGCCGCATTGTCCTTGATATAATATTTAGACAGCAGTCGGGCCACCTGAGTTACCGGCAATGGTTCCAGGCGAACCTCCAGGTCAAGTAGCATTTCCAGTTCGGCGGAAAGGGATTCCAGGTCAGCCGCTTCTTCGCAATAGAGCAAACAATGATCGGCATTGCGGGATTTAGGCAATACTTTATAATGCCAGGCCTGGTCCTTGGTTAGCCAATGGATATTTTCCGTTAAAAGCGTTATCTCCTCCATCCCGTTCAGTTATACATCAATCGCAGTATCCAGTTGTCATTAGTTAAATCCACCGGTAACACCCACCAGGAAAGCCCCAATAAGATTGCCAGCAGCACAGCCTGCAATCCCGCAAGCGGCACCTCGTTGCTGTTTTTTACGACTGACCGCCAAATAAGCCAAGTCGCTAGTACCAGAATTAAGCTGGTTATATAAAACAATAAAAAATTCAATATCGAGAAGTAAAAACATAGCGCCAGCAGGAACAGCAGGTCCCCCAAGCCCAGCAACCCGTCGGTAACATTCGTCCATTTTCTGCGCTTTACCGAAAAGTAGGCCGTCAGGAGCAAAAATACCACCGCAATAAAGCCTATGTTCACCAATGCAGCCTGACAAATCGCCGCAACCGGGTCATTTCTTAAAAGCCGGTACGATAAAAACGACAGCGCCAACACAGGAAACAGGATCCAGAAGACTGCCCTTTCCCGCAGGTCCTGGAAAAAAACCAGCAGCAACAGCAACTCAATCGCGATTTTTAATACCACTATTTAGCCGTTACTTGCTTTAAAGTTTTGTCCTGATCGATTTCCCAAACGTCGAATGTGCCGTCACCGTTAAAGTCCACTACTGAAGTGGCTCTTGCGGTAAAGCCAGTATTGGTGGCATTGGTGATCTCAATCCGGTAATTGGCACGTGCATCCTTGCCGTCGGTTACGAGTTTGTCCTGGATGAACCCGATTTCCGTCAGGTCCTTTGAATATTTTGAATGTTCGTAAAAATAGCTTTGCTCCAGCGTCTGGACGTGGGTGAGCTGCGTCTTTGCCTCCATGCTCTTGGCTTTGGTAATAAGCGGAAGCAGGTTTGGCAGCGCAAGGAGAATTAAAATGCCGATGATGACAAGCACCACCAGAATCTCAGTTAGGGTGTAAGCCCTGACTTTTCGCTGTAATAAGGTTGTATTCAGTTTCATTTAATTATTAACGTCCTAAACTAATTACTTAATTAGAGATTACCAAGTTTAATAAACAATTTATTAGGCACTTAAACCTCCAGCGAGATGATAATGATCCTTGCTATGGCTTGAGTTACCTGAATTCGTTAAACCAAAATCCAATGCATCATGTTACTCCAAATTTTCCAGTTTATAAAACTTTTCTCGGATTTTTAACCATTCAGTGATCAATCAACAATATTACACCCAATGTTTTGCTATTTCGTCAATATAAGTTTGGAAATAAAAGACATTATCATTTAGTTTAGAAGGTAAAGCACCTGTCTTCGTAGGTATCGCTGTGGACGGCGACAAAGCCTACATGGCCTTAAAAAACTTTCAGGCAGAATTAATCCATTGGGATACTGCGAAAGGATGCGGAAAATCAACTACCAAACAAGGGCGGCAAATCAACAATTACCTGGATGAAATCCGGATAATCATAAAAAACCACTACAAAGAACTCGGCTATTGTATTTCGCCTTTTGCTTGAACTGTATGAACCTGCTCAACATCTCATTTGTGCCGTCGTCACCTTAACTCGCGGTCATGAAGACTGTTTCCGTTCTTTGTCAAACAGGACCAGCAGGCCTGCTAAAATAAGCTCTGCCATTTTCCGATCCTTTAGCCCTTACCTTATAGATACAAATTGTAGTATTGTGCCCGAAAGCCTAAGGGATTTACTTCAGTTACTTTTTGAATTAAGGCAAAAAGCACACAGGATCGATATAACCAACCTCATATCCGGTTTCTTTTAAACTTGGACCTGTTAAATATAGGAGTCATTAGTTAATCAAAATTTTCAAATTAAATATATTCGTCTAAAACCTGGACCGGTAAACCAATAAACTTACCTGACGTCGTGCAGCTTCGAATACATAGAATGCGGATCATTTAATCATAAACTAAAGGAAGTTTTATTGGATAAGACCAGTACGATTTTAACCCATGTTAATATTTTGACGCCACCGGCGGGATAGCTTTGTCCTGTCAAAACAAATAAACATTTGAAAAAATAAAAACATGAAAAATCTATTATTAACAATTGCAATGAGTGTATTGGGTTACACTTCATTTGCCACACCAACAACTCAATCAAATAAAAAAATGGAAACAATTATTTTAGTCCATGGCGCATGGGCAGATGTATCTTCATGGGATGCAGTAGTACCTTTATTGAAAGCACAGGGTCACGAGGTTATCGCGGTCAACCTTGCCGGTCACGGAAAAGACAATACCTCTGTTGCGGACATTACTTTTCAAACTTATGTTGACCAGGTAAAAGCTGCTATCGGCGACCGTAAAAATGTAGTTTTAGTAGGCCACAGTTTTGCTGGTCTGGTGATCAGCCAGGTAGCAGAAGAAATCCCTTCACAAATTAAGGAACTGATCTTTCTTGCAGCAGCACTGCCGCATGACGGTGACAGTCTTTTAGGACTTGCCCAATCAGATGCCGGTTCGCATATCGGAAAATATCTGACTGTAGATAAAGAGCATGGTGTAGCAATTATTGCCAAGGACGGTGCGGCAGATATTTTTGCTGCCGATGCACCTCAGCAGGTTCAGGACTACATCGCAGCTAATGTTAAAGCCGAACCATTGGGTCCTTTGGCTACACCGGTGCATTTGACTGAAAAGAATTTTGGCAGCATCAAAAAGGTATATATCCATACCGCAAATGACCATGCCATCAGCTATCCAGCACAACAATATATGGTAAGTCACAGCAAAATTGAAAAAGTATACACGTTGCAAAGCAGCCATACCC
>JALYIP010000060.1 GCA_030775685.1 Bacteroidota bacterium | reverse complement strand
TATAACCTGTGCCCCCAAATGTATAGCCGGTATAATAGCCTAAGGAGGGTTGATAACCGCTACCAACATTGATAACACTATTATATTGGAAAGCAGCTACGTTTTGGTTACCTAATTCACCCCAGCCCCCTGTTAGTTTTAAGTTGCTGATCCAGGTAATATCCTTTATAAAATCTTCATTAGAAAGTCTCCATCCTAACGAGAAAGCGGGAAAATAACCCCATCTTTTGCCTGGGGCAAAACGCGACGAACCATCTGCCCTGAATGTTGCTGTAACCAGGTATTTGCCGGCATAATCATAAAACCCACGCGCAAAAACCGATTCTAAAGCTGATGGGTCATTGTTGGCCCCATTAGCAGCGAGCAGCGTGTTGCCTAAATTCAAAATCCTCTGGTTGGGGTCGGTATCATCATAACCTTGGCGCGAGGCATTAAAATTATTCCCCTTGTCGTTTTGATAGGAGTAGCCAGTTGTAAAAGTGAGGTGGTTTTTACTAAAAGTTTTATCATAAGTTAAATATGATTCCACCAACTGCGAGGATGATTCGCCTGCAGATTCACCCAGAACTGAGAAATTATTTGGCCTGGCCTGTGTTACATCTTTTAAACTAAACCCGTAAGATTTTGACATTGTCCCGTCAAACGCATAGTTTACACGGACCTTAAGGTCCTTGATTATTTGAACTTCTGCAAACGCATTGGCTAACCCCCTAAAAGTATGCCCGTTACCGTCCGCTTCCTGGATAGTAGCATACGGGCTATTTATATCGCCTAACTGGTTTGCAAAAGCTTGCGACGATCCATAGCTGCCATCAGGGTTAACTTTCGGGATTGCCGGGTTAAAGCGCAATGCCGAAAAAATCAATCCGGTCTGCGAGTCATTATTATTGAAAGAATTTGTTCCGCCATAAGTTAATTGAATATTCTCACCCAATTTTAGCCAGGGTTTAATTTTATGTTCAGAATTGATACGTGTACTATAGCGTTTAAAATTAGTTTTACTAATGATACCTTGTTCATCATAAATTGATGTTGAGAAATAATAATTAGAAAACTCGTTCCCGCCCTGTATGCTAATATCCCCGTTGGTAACTTTTCCGGTTCCCATAATCGCTTTTTGCCAGTCAGTTCTCTGTACCGCGTAATATGGATTGTTCCAGGGATCCTCGATAGGTTGATTATCATTGGTATACCTTTCTCTTTTTAATTGGTACAACTGCGGCGCGGTAAGTAATTTAAGATAGCGGGTTGAATTGGAGAATCCGCTATAAAAATTTACGGTGGTGGACAGTTTTTGATTATAATTCCCTTTTTTCGTTGTAATTAACACAACCCCATTAGCTGCACGCGTGCCATAAATTGCACTTGAAGATGCGTCTTTTAATACATCTACTGAAGCGATATCATTCGGGTTAACATCACTTAAAGCATCCGGATTATTAGTAGGTACCCCATCAATCACTACTAAAGGATTCGCGTCATTAACCGTACCTGTACCACGTATACGGATGCTCGGAGCAGCGCCCGGGGAACCATCGTTACGTACAATGCTAACACCACTTGCACGGCCATCCAGGGCATCTGCAACAGTACTTACGGGTAAATTTTGTATATCACTGCCTTTAACCGAAGAGATTGAACCTGTTACATCAACTTTTTTGCTGGTTCCATAGCCTACTACTACCACTTCATTCAGGGCAGCAGGCAAAGCATCAAGTGTTATTGTTAATGTTAGGTCCGCCGTAAACGGGATGAGCTTTTTACTGAAACCAATATGACTTACTTCAAGTACCCCCTTTTCAGGAGAAGAAATCGAAAAATTACCATTTAGATCTGAAATTACCCCGATGTTAGTTCCCTGAACTTTTATGGTAACACCAACCAGCGGTACACCTTTATTGTCAACTACCTTACCTTTTATGGTCACCTGGCTATTTTCAGCGCCTTGCCGGGTTATAATGACGACATGGTCTGCAGAGATTTGATAGGTTAGCTTGTTATCGATAAGGAAATTTAATATCTGGTTGATAGTAGCATCCTTAACATCAAGGTCAATCTTACCCAGTTTTTTAATGGTAGCGTAGTTGTAGAAAAAACGATAGTCGCTTTCTTTTTGAATTTTAGTGAGTATAGTGCCCACCTCAGCTTGCTTGATAGTAAGCGTAAATTTTTGCTGGGAATACACGTGCGCAGAAACCTGCATACAAGTGACCAGAATAATAAAAAATACGGCTTTAATCATTAAAATAATTTTTAGACACGGTTTTGCATTTAGAAATGCATAGGCCTTTCCTATTTTTTTCATTAGTTTTGTTTTGAAAAATTAATGGATAGAGTAAGCTCAACACAAGCCCTTACTCTTGAATAACTCATGATTTTTACGGGGAAGAGTAGCAGCTCTTCCCTTGTTTATTATGAGCGCCTAGGAATCTGAATTGTAAAGCTTCTTCATTTACTTTGGTTTAAATTGGTTATTGGATTTATTAGTTAACTATCTCTTTTCAGGCACAGACAGGTAAATATTTTGCTTATCTACGCGGTAGTTGAAAGCAGTTATTTGTTTTAGCAGTTTCAAGGCATCTTCAAGGCTTTCATTTTTGAGTACACCGCTGATCTGTTCTTGTTTTAGCGCCTGATCTTCAAAGATGATATGCACATCATATTTACGTTCCATTTGTTTTGCAACATCTTCAAAACCATCATTTGTAAACACAATTTTATCATTGATCCAGGCGTTTTCCTGGTATTCGCCGTTATCAGCGCCTTGCAGTGTGGTCAACTGATACTTCACTTTATTTTCCGGTTTACCGCCCGGCCCTCCGGTATTCATTGCAGGCCTTATATCGTTCACCGTAAATTTTTCATTGGGCAGCAAGATGATTTTTTGCGCCGGATCATTATCAAGTTCTATCAAAACCTTACCTTTTAATAACGTCGTTTCAACTTTTTTCTCTTCCTTATATGCTTTGATATTAAACGTAGTACCTAACACCCTCACTGTTAAGTCTTTAGTATGAACCAGGAACGGCTTGGCCGGATTTTTCGTGACCACAAAAAAACCCTCTCCATCTAGGCTTACTTCCCTCACCCTGGCCGAAAATTCGGACGGGTAAGAAAAATGGCTTCCGGCATTCAGTTTTACTTTGCTGCTATCTGGCAATGTTAGCTGCAGGCTTTTACCAAAAGGTACACTGATCCTCACAATCGTGACATTTTTAGCTGGCATCGCCCGGTTATGATAACGATAAACCAACGCGCCGAGGGATGTAAATATAAGTACTGCTGCAGCACTGCCAGCCCAACGCCAATTACGTAAGGAAAAAAAATGGTTACCGGAGGTTACATTCAAGTCCGGCAAATTGCCGGGACCTTTTATTTTAAGCCACAATTCGGACAAACCTTGATCGACATCTTTTTCGGCTAATTCCGAACCTGTCGTTTGCGGTTTTGTTTTCAAAGCATTTGTAACCTGCATCAGTTTCCTATAGCGGGGAATATTTTTAAGGAATTCTTCTAATTCCTGTAACTCTTCTTCATTTGCTGACTTATCTATACTTTTAGCCATCAACTCAATAAATCTTGATTTGCTCATAATTATCGGATCTACTATAAAGACACCGCCAAACCTGGATATTCCTAAAAAAAATATTTTTTTTTGCTATTTATTTCGTCCGTAAGGTGCCTGTCAATATAAAACATTGATAATGAGTAACTTATTA
Source organism: Bacteroidota bacterium (assembly GCA_030775685.1). Taxonomy (GTDB): domain Bacteria; phylum Bacteroidota; class Bacteroidia; order Sphingobacteriales; family Sphingobacteriaceae; genus Mucilaginibacter. The sequence goes on along the minus strand of JALYIP010000060.1, from coordinate 169,787 downwards.
AAAATATAACTAGCGCGGCTAACGAATAAATAACAATCTTGATTTAGCAACTTCGAGTGTGGCGGTATAATTCCATTTTCATTTCGCCAGCTGTCTTTTTTAAGATTGGTTGGTTGAGACCGGTTTTTAAAGAAATTAACGCAGAATTGACCGTCTTATTCAGCCAGATCTGCGCGGTAAACAGATCTGACATTGAAAGAAAGGTACCACCATTTTATTTTTTTGGCTCCGACGAACCTATGTGATCAAGCTTTCCAGCTTCTTTAAGGCGATGGCTAACTGGGCAAAAACAGTCTTCTGCGACAATTCAAGGATCTCGGCAACTTCTTTGCAGCTTAAACCGTCTTCCTTTACCATTTTAAAAATCACTTTACATCTCGGAGGTAACTTGTTTACTGCTATGGCAATATCGCGCTGAAGTTCTTTACCAATTAATGCCTGCGTCGGGTCTATAGCCAATTCGAAGTAAAATGATTCTGAAAAATATAATTCTCTGGACTTTTGACAAGAAAAATGACGGTTATGATTAAGACAAGCATTCTTTATTGCAACATGAAGATATCCCTTGATATCTTTGATCTTATCCATTTGCCTACGATTGGTCCAAACCTTTAAAAACACATCATTTAAAATCTCCTGGCACCCTTCTTTGTCTTCTAAAAAAGAATAAACAAAAGGATGCAGCGCAACAATCTCCCTCCTATAGAATTCGTTAAATGCAAATTCATCATCGTGAAATTGTATACGGTGTAAAAGTTCCTGCATACTTAAAAGAAACAATTATCAATAATGGTTTAATAAATTGGGCCGGCTTATTTATTAAATATAACAATGTTAAATGTATTATTTTATATCAACACAAATATTGTCTACCATTATTTTCTATAGTATCTTATAAAGATGTTTTTACAAACGCGACCCATTCAAAACAGTATAGTTTTATAACGGCAATATTTTGAGTGTATAAGCAAAGGCCCCCGACAGTCTTTCGGGTAAATTCACCTCCAGGCCTTTCTCCGTACGTTGAAAAGTCAGTGACTCGCTATCCTGAACCAATATAACCTTGCCTATCTCTTCTTTATAGTGAACACTGTTCCAGGCCAGTGATTTTATCGTCACTTTATTATTTTCCGGGGCGCCTAAAGCAAAGGCAAAAAGCGCGTCTTCTTTTGCTGTAAAACGGATGTCCTGGCCAGTAAATGGTTTACCTTTTCCTTCATTAAAACCCTGAGCAGAGAGCGCCACAATTTCTTCACTTGCCGGACCCTCACCAAAAATCTTCCATGGTCTTGTGCCAAAGATACTTTCGCTATTCGGACGAATCCACGCACCGATACTTTCGACTATGGCCAATTCCTCTTCATCGATCGTACCATCGCCCCTCACCGGTACATTTAACAAAAAATTTCCATTTTTACTAATTACATCTGCCAGCGTATGTATAATGGTTTTTGCGCTTTTATATTCTTTTTTATCATATATCCTGCGGTCATAATGCCATTGCCCCAAACAGGTGTCCGTTTGCCAGGGCAGGGGTTCTATTGCATTGCTTTGTCCCCGCTCTATATCCCAGACCATGCATTTCCTTTGTTGCTCATTCAAAACTTTACCGGTGATCACCGCTTGCAACTTACCGTTGTTTTGGCTGATACTATGGTTATATAAATGCGCTGCAATTCTCAATCCTGCATCGCTGATGGGATATAGCGGTAAGATCGTGTCATCAAAATAGACGATATCCGGGTTGTATTTATTAATGAGGTCCACCGTCCTGTTAAAAAACTTTTCGCAATACTTCTTGTCCGGCACGGTCACCCCGCTCTTCCAGTCCCATTGCTGAAAAAATATTTCCTGGTTATCTGCATTCGGACTGGGTTTATGCTGCTGTGCGTATAGCTCCTGCGGATCAAATCCGTCCCACCATTTACCCTTGCCGGATTCCTTGGTGATCCTGCCATCATAGGGAATGCCCGCAAATGGACCGGTTTTATCCGCTTTCTGAGACTTTTCATAAAACGACCAGGCATGTGCCGCGTGGACACTTACCCCGAAATGCAGGTCATTGTTTTTGGCTGCCTTTGCCCATCCGCCGATAATATCTTTTTTGGGCCCCATCCCGACGGCATTCCATGACTGGTATTTACTGTCATAATTGTCAAAATTATCGTGATGATTAGCCATAGCAAAAAAGTATTTTGCACCTGCATTCTTATATAGCTTTACCAGGTGCTCGGGCTCCCATCTTTCGGCTGTCCATTGGTTAATGACATCTTTAAAGCCAAATTTCGAGGGATGCCCATATTTTTTAATGTGAAAATTATAGTCGTCATCTCCTTCTATGTACATAGAACGTGCATACCAGTCGCCATGCTCAGGCTGGCACTGCGGGCCCCAGTGAGCCCAAATACCGAACTTTGCATCACGAAACCAGTCCGGTACCTGGAAGTTTTGAAGTGATTCCCATGACGGCTTAAATGGTCCGGGTGCCACCGATTCACCCTCGGGTTCGCTTAAAAAGTTACATGCGCCGATCGCTCCGCTCAAAGCAATTGCCGGGATCGCTGTGATTGCAGTTTTTATTAAAGTTCTTCTTTTCATCTGTTATCTTGTTATTTAAAAACTATTCATGCTTCCTGTCCGCAAGGTCTGAGTTTCGATATATGATCACCGGAGTGCCACCGTTGACCTCGACCTGTATCCTGCCATTCTCCACGTCTACTTTTACCTTTGAACGGTGATCGGCATATAAAGCCCTCCCCGTAATTGATGCAGTGGTCCATCCTGAAGGAATGGGCGCAGACAACGTCCGCGATTCCCTGGAAAAGAACGCTATGCGATCGCTGTCTATCGGGCAGAATGTCGCATTATTGGCGGCAATTTCTACCCCGTTTGCAGTAATCGAATAATTTCCGCTCATCCAGTTATTTTCTATAAATGAGTTTTGGGCCAGCTTAATTTCCGTCGTAAAACCATCGTGCGTATAGTCTTCTACCGCTTTGTCGTGTACCTTGCTGAACGGCAGCACCGTTAAAAAATAATAATCAATAATATAATTACGATCTGTGCCGTTATTGTACCATTGAATAGAGCGGCAATTCCAGAAGAGACTTCTTTTAGCGTCGTTGCGCGAAAAATCTCCGCCTGTACCCCAAATAGCCGACTTCCGGCAGATCGTGGCGATCATTGGTATGGGTTCTCCCCCAAAAAACGAACTGCCGCCACCGGCCCCGTCCGCAGTAATGGCCACCTTACCTAAAAAAGGATACCTCAATTGTTCGGACATCACAGCGATTCCCTTAGCACGGAACGCGTCAATGATCCGGTATTTACCATCAACAAGGTTTTTATAGCCGCTGGCCTGGTGCTGCGGGTCCCAGTCGTTCCGGATAGCAAACCAGGACATGGCATCAATCAGCAGTGCGTCATGGATTTTATAGCGATCCACGGTATAATTTATGCGCTGCGTACCCCATTTTTTCATGTATTTTGCCATCCCGACGATATAGGAATATTCACCCGCCCAATCACGCGATCGCCAGATGCGGCCGTCGGGACGCCTTGCGATAAAAGTCGTATCAAACTGGGGGCTGCTTTTATAGGCATCATCATAATTAACATTCAGGCTGACGTTCGCATTATAGCGCGGTCCATCGCTGATAAGCTTTTTTAAACCTTCATAGCCCCCCAGACTTTCGTTGACTTTATCTTCCGATGGAAAGCCTGTGTCCTGCCCGTCATAAACCCAGCCGCTTATCAATGGCAATTGGGGAGCATAATCGGTTAGCTTGGCAATATCGCTTATGAGCTTTTCACTTTGTTCAAAGGTGGTTCGCGGTTCCTTGTCTGGCTTATACTTTCCGGCAATAAGATAAACAAACCGGTCATTAAAATAGCTTGTAGGGGATGCAGGCATACGTGCAGCCACAATCCGTGCGCCGTCCAGCCAATCAACCGCGCCGTTTTTGTGCCTGCCGCCTGTAAAGTCCAACCTGCAGCGTGACTGCTGTCCTACCAGTAAATTAGGTGTTTCATCATTCCCTTTTACCCGGTCCCCCCCGTCATTCATATCATATGAACGGCCGCCATGAACCCGGTATACCTGCGTCGTTCCTATGCTTGCGTGATGATGACCACTGCCGCCTGAAATTGCAATTTTAGTACCATCCATAAAAGCGGACACCTCCATTACGCAGGCCACATTCGCTGAGCCGATCACTGCAACGGGAAGCACGTAACCGATTTCACCAAAGTTACTGTCAAACGGAATTGTCCCGGACCTGGCGTTTTTAAGGTCGACTAATTCTCCTCCTCCCATACTGTGCGCGAGCCACCCGCCGCCTTCTTCTTCATGAACGGTTGCCATATCCGGCAGGGCCGTTTCAATCAGTTCAAAACCGGCATATTCCCGGACTTGCTCCATTGTGATCACCAGCGCGGCATCTTTCAGTGCATACTTAATGTGAAAAGATGCAGCCCGCAGGCCATTCAACGAAGCCTCAAAAATAACTTCTGCCTGCTCATTTTCTGCCTTTATTCTTAGCGGGGAAAGTTTTAATTCGACGTATTGACGCGGTTTCAGCCGGCAAACCGTGGCCTTCAGTTTACGTGAGGAATCGACACCCCAAATATTTGATCCCTTAAACAGATAATTATAAGGAAGACCGGTAGTCCGGTCAATATTAACCGTAAGCAGGGCGGATTTTATAGTGACCAGATTTTTCTGGATCCGGGGATGGGCGAAAGCGGTGGCGGATACAACGGTCGCCAGGATAAGGCTAATACTTATCAACCTTAACCAACTGGCAGAATTATTTCCTTTTTTGCAGATGTGTAAATCGTTCACTGAGTAATAGTTCATAATTAAAGTCAAATTGTTAATATAAATCCTAATGCCTGTTTTTTTTATAAATATGCGGCCTATTTATCTCAGTTCGCAGCCAGGTTGCCCCAACTTAAACCCCGGTCGCATTTCATTTGAAATCCCGCAGCTATATTAGGTTCCGGAAATAGATAGCATAGGCGGCAGGTCAAAAAAACGCTAACCACAGGAAGTGATGAAAAATTCTTTTCTGGTTATAATTTTTCCCGTCTGTATTTTTTTATTCCCCCGTTATGCGGACCGGTCCCAATAGACCTGAAGAAACCAAAGGTGAATTTTTATCAAAATAATTCCATGTGGTAAAACAATAGCGGCCCTTAGATGGACGTGGCTCATTTTTCAGGAACCATTCCGGAAAAGCTTTCATTGACTTCCCGCCGCGAAATCCAGGGATCCATTCACAGTCATCGGGCTCCTGTTCATCACCGATAAGCCTGTTGGCCCACACGTTCGTCACTTCGATAAGGAGTTCATTGTCTTTCGTTTTGAGCAATCCGGCGGGTATTTCTACATGCCATGGAGCAGTCCAAATTACCCCCAGGTCTTTATTGTTCAATGTCACCTTTGCAATATATTTCACAACGCCTAAGTCTAAATAAAGCGTGGTTAATCTGGCATCCGGTGCTGGAGGCCCATCAAATTTCTTTTGATACACCGCAGTACCGCTGAAGTATTTGATACCTTTTTCCGCACGATTGGTCCAGTCGCTTAAATTGTTAAAGGTTACAGGTTCCCTGAAGCCCCCCCAACGCTGGTCGAACTTAACCTGCCAGGAGCCGGCTATTTTTAATAACGCTGTATCCCTGCGAAAGTTAGCTGTCATTGAAATGTTATGGTTTGCCAGCTTGCGACGGAAAACAATAAAGAAACTTTGCGCTTTTTCAAACTCGATTGGTATAGTAATTCCGGTGCTGTCTGTTTTGAACTGCGGCAGATCTCTCATTGAGCGGGTCACCGGGTCCCAGAGCTCAGGCTGCATCCCCTGAATATTAAAAAAGCAGTCAGCACTTCCTTTATTGCGGGAGATATTCGCTACAAAAAACACGTCGGTATGCCTTAATTGTCTGTGAATATGCTTTAAAATGATATCGCCAGCTGAATTAACTGCTTTGAACTCATCCGGATTAGCTATGGCAATATTTCCCCACTGCAGCAAGGCCTGGCAGCGTTTCCAGTAATTTATAGTTTCTTTTCCGGGCTCCCACCAGGTCTGCGTCCGGTCAAAATGAGTGCCCCAGTCACCCATTGTCAATCCAGGCTTGTATTTATCATTGAAAGGTTGTTGTACAAAGCGGTGTATGACCAGTCTGTTTACGCCATCACAAAAGGCAGCATCCCCTATTGGTTTTAACCATTCCGGCGTTTCATTCCATTTACTATCCCGTGGGTCGCCGGTGAAAGCCTCCGCTTCAATGATATTCTGCCCTGATTTTCTGAGTGCCGCCACCGTTGGTATAAGTTCAAAAGGAGAATACTTTCCTTCATGGGTCCAGAACTCAGTCATCACGGTCTGGACATACGGCATCACCTCATCCTGGCGCCACGGCCCGCCGTAGGGCTCGCACAGGAAGTTTAAATGGGCAGCCCTTAATTTTTTTGCTATCGTCGCAAAATATACGTCACGATAGAGGTCTTTTACGGTCACATCAAAGTCGTCCATGAACAGCACAGAATCCTTTTTCTCACTACCGATGATCCGGCCGGCAAAAGTTGGCAGGTAAGGGGTGATATCATAACCTCTTCTTGCAGCAAATTCCTGTTTCATTTTTGCGGTCCAAGTCGGAATTCCAGCTTCATAGCTGTCAAAATGAACACTGCTGAACCCTTTCCCTATTAAATCCCCCAGATGCTCCTTTATTTCACCAATAATATGATCAAGGTGAAAGCTTACTGCCTCCAGGTTCATTTTGTCACACTCAAGTCCGGTTGCCTTCCATTGCGCAGGCTGCATCAAAGTTCCGCTTGTCGTATGCCCGAACCTGTAGATGACCCAATTACCTTTGGGGACCTCCCAATCAATGCTGCCGTCCGGCTTCATTTCAGGGGTCAGGTCTATCACTTTATTTAAAGGGACTATGCCATTCGCAGGAAGTGCCAGTACCGCAATATCTTTGTAATAAGTCCCTCTTGCCGCAATTTCCGGAATCTCAACCAGGCCCGTGTTCGGATTATACACAGGATAAGGGGTGTTGCCGCGAAGATTTACCTTAGGTTTGGATAATATCTTTCGCAGGTGTTTATTTCCGGTGACCGTATCTGCCGACCAGCACAGCTCCTGCATGGATAGCTCAGGGGTAATCCAGGTACCTCCGCTTGCTTCATATCCTGCACCGTTAAACATCCCGAAGTCCATCCCCAGCCGTTTAGATTCTTCGGCCGCATGGCGTACCATTTTCCACCATGGCTCTGTCCATGCTATCAATTCCGGTGTAGGACTTTTTCCGATCTGACCTGCCCATGGAGTGGTGATATCTGCCAGGCTGAACATCGTTGTCCTGTTAAACCCTTCTTTTTTTAAAGCCTCAAGGTCCCTGGTAATTCCTTCTTTACTTAAATTTGAGCCCATCCACATCCATAATACGCCGGGACTAGCCGAGGGGGGCGGGTTAATAAATTCCTGTTCGGGATCGGGGAGAATTATCTCTTTCCCAACTTCACTTGCAGAGACTGTCTGCTGTCCTTTTACCGACAGGCAGCTCATCAGGATGGTCAAAAAAAAAGGGAACTTCAAAAATCTGCTTGTAGGCATCTGGTTTTATTTTAAGAATTAATTTAAGTATATCTTATTCTTAGTCCGTAACAATAATAAAAAACACACAGGCTTTTCTGAAAGGCAGATTAATTGTACAATACTAAACTCTGAAAATCAGAACATAACGAAACTTTCTTTAGTTGAATTATTATTAACGGAAAGTCCGTAATTATTTATCTGCTAAAATGATCTTTCCAAAGTAAGTCAGTTAAAATCTACCCGAATTATGGATTATTAACATATCATTAAGGAATATTAACATAATTAATAATTATTTAAAAAAAAACAGGAATATTTATTTATATATGTGCTGTTTAATGATATCGCCTGCACTGTGTTCTGCTGGCCGGTTAAAAACCTATTAGTATATGCTACACGCCGTAATGTCTGCCAGACCAAGCCCGTTGGTCCGGCTCGTTTATGAATTAAGGATAGACAGATGGTATTCCGGCTAACAACCGGCTACTTGCATAAATTGTTATACTGTCAGAAGCCATGACGTTGCGGGCTAAATGATAACAAACTGACTAATTCAACTATTAATGACAAAGAAAGCCTACGTTGTCAAAGCTATTTTAACCATCAGTATCTTTTTTTTAATAGCCGGTTGTTTTGCGCAGTCCGGCCTGAAAATGACCAGTCCTGATAAACAAGTTGTTGTCCGTTTTTTCACCGCCCACGGACGGACGTTTTATACCCTTAAATATAATAACCGCCCTATTCTTGGTACATCCGCAACCGGCTTAATACTTAATCAACAACCCTTGATGCCTGAAGGCCAGCTGAAGTTTTCCAAAAAATACACGATCTGCGCGCGGTATTTATCATTAGGCGTTCATAGCAACGTCTTAAACCACTGTAACGGATATGTCATCAAACTTAACCGCGCCGGCCCTTACAGCATAGAAGTAAGGGTCTACAACGACGGGCTTGCCTTTCGGTACATGGTACATCAAAACGGAGAAAATAGGGTCACCACGGATTTGTCATCGTTTAATATCCCCCCGGGCAACAGCATCTGGTACCAGACCGATACCACCAGTTATGAAGGCGTATTCAAGCATAAAATGGCAGACACGCTGAATCCCGGAGAAATAATGGGACCACCCGTTACAGTCCAGTTTACCAAAGGACTTTACGCCGCGATCACAGAAGGGGATTTAACGAATTTCGGGGGGATGCGTCTGGAATCAACTAGCCATCACCTGCTCCATGCTAACCTGGCCGGACACCCCGTTATGACGGGTAATTTCAATACGCCGTGGCGGATCATATCTGTTGCAAAAGACTTGAACATGCTGGTGAATAATGATCTAATTAGCAATGTATCCGATTCGTATGATAAAAAACTTTTTCCGGCGGGAGCGCTTACCAGCTGGATACGACCGGGTAAAAGCCTCTGGAGTTGGCTCGCTGACAACGGTCCTGTAACGCTGGAAAACATGAAACGATACAGCAAATGGGCAGGTGAACTGGGTTTTGAATATAACCTCGTTGATGAGGGATGGAGCAACTGGAGTGATACCGCCGGTCACCGGGATGCCTGGGATATGATGAAAGACCTGGTAGATTATTCCGCGACGCAGCATGTAAAGATATGGGTTTGGAAAGCTTACCCTGACCGGAAAGGAATTCCGGGGTTAAAAGACAGCACCCAGCGGCTTTTATTCTTCAAAAAATGCCATGAACTGGGTATCGCAGGTTTAAAAATCGATTTTTTTGATGGTGAGGGGCAGCAAATCATAAAGTTTTATCAGGCAGCATTACGGGACGCGGCCAAATACCACCTGATGATTGATTTCCACGGGAGTAACAAACCAACAGGTGAAAGCCGCACCTGGCCAAATGAATTGTCGCGGGAAGCGGTCATGGGCCTGGAATACGACGGCCCGCATGCCTGTCAAAACACCATCATCCCTTTTACAAGGCTGTTGGCGGGCCATGCTGATTATACGCCACTACAGCTTGGCAAACTAAAAGGGGAAAGAACGCTGCCGCATCACATCGCGACCGCGCTCACATTTACCTCCCCACTGCTCTGCATGGCATTAAATCCCGAGGAATTGTTAAAAAGCCATTTTAAGGATTTCATAACTTCAATTCCTACCACCTGGGATGAAACTGTCGTATTACCTCAGAGCCAGATAGGATCAGTAAGCGTCTTTGCGAGGCGGAAGCGGCGCGACTGGTACCTGGCGGTAATTAATAACAATCAGGCAAAGGATTTAAGCATTGCGCTGTCCTTTCTGCCCGATGGGGATTTTGAAGGCATCCTGTTAAAAGATGACCCTTCCGGTAAACAGGAACTGATCACGGAAAAAAGAATATTGACAAACACTAAAAAACTTAAGATAAACCTCGTGGCATCAGGTGGTTTTGTGGCCAGGTTTTCGAAAGTGCCTGACAGGGCGCATAAAGCCAGGGTTAAATAACTGCTTGCATACTTAACCGTGCCGAACTTGCGGTTCAGATTTTGTATGTACGTATTGGACGGTTTATGGAGAATTGCGATTGAATGAACTATAATTTCTGCCGTCGGCTAATAGAACTGGGGCGGGCCTTGGATAAAAATTGAATATTAAAGATTATGACCAAAACCCTTTTGACCGGGATGTTTTTTTTTATGATCAGTCAGTGTCTTTCCGGCCAAACGGACAAAGTTGGCGATAAATGGGGATATTGGCAAAACTGGGGAGATACCGGGAATGGCTTTTACCATAACCCGCTCATCCCCGCGGATTACAGCGATATCGACTGCATCCGGGTAGGAACAGTTTACTATGCAATATCGTCGACGTTTCAGTATTCCCCCGGTTTGGTTATCCTCGTATCCAAAGACCTGGTAAACTGGCGTATTCTGGGTCATGTGGTCAAAGATCTCCGGCAGATTTCCCCTGAAATGAACTGGGATAAAATGAACAGGTACGGAAAAGGTATTTGGGCTGGTGCTATCAGATACCACGCTCATAAATTCTGGATATACTTTGGCACCCCTGATGAAGGATATTTTATGAGTACCGCTAAAAATGCGGGCGGCCCATGGGCACCTTTACACTGTGTGTTGCCGCAAAAGGGCTGGGACGACTGCTGTCCTTTCTGGGACAATGACGGGCAGGCTTACTTAATAGGCACCCATTTCAGCGAAAATTACAAGGTACATCTTTTTAAGATGACAACTGATGGAAAGCAACTCATTAAGGGAACAGACTGCGTTATCCATCAGTCAAAAGGAAGCGAAGCAAATAAATTATATAAGATTAATGGCACCTATTACCATTTGTTTAGCGAAGTCAGGAATAACGGACGTGCGTTAATGATGGAACGTTCTAAAACTTTATATGGTCCTTACAAGGCAGCTAAACAATTAAGTTATACGCAGCCGGATGTTAACGAACCTAATCAGGGTGGACTGGTACAAACCCAAAACGGCGATTGGTTTTTTTTAACGCATCACGGCACTGGTGACTGGTCCGGGCGGGTCATCAGTTTATTACCGGTGAATTGGCTTAACGGTTGGCCAATGATCGGAAAAGTTACACCGCCTGAGCAGATGGGCAAAATGGCCTGGTCCGGTAAAATGCCCTTTGTAACGGCTGATAGAGCTATTTATCAAACCAGCGACGAATTCAACCTTCCGGAACTGCAGCCGCAATGGGAATGGAACTATCAGCCCCGGGATGACAAATGGTCTTTATCAAACAGGAAAGGATGGTTGCGGTTGAAGGCGTTTAAGACGATAACTGCCGGCGGCCTGCTTAAGGCAGGTAATACACTTACGCAACGAAGTTTGCGCACTAAAACCAATGAAGTGATCATCCGGCTTGACGTCAGCGGCATGGCAAACGGGCAAAAGGCCGGCCTCGCGCATTTTGGTGCCCCTGATTATGCTGCTTTTGGTATCTCCTGTAAGGGAGCAGCTAAACAGTTGGAGTTCATTAAAAACGGGCTTGTCGAGGAAGGAGAAATTTTTTCAGGTAAGGAGATCTGGTTAAAATCGAGGTGGGGGCTGGACGGTAAAAGCCGGTTCTATTTCAGTCCGGACGGCAGCAACTACAGGCCTTTTGGCAGGGTTTATCAAATGGCCTGGGAATCCTACAGAGGAGACCGGATAGCCATTTACAGCTATAACGAACTAAGTGACGCCGGTTATATCGATGTCGACTTTTTTCATTACAACTATACAAAAAATTAAGTAACCACATAAAGGAACCAGGTAAGTATGAAAGTAAATAAGGTCATTGGCAACCGATTAGGTTAACATCGCTGCCAATGGATATAAGATTTTCAGGTGGATGAAATAGGACAAGGATAACCTGATCCAGGTCAAGTATCGTTAGCGGTGAAGCGTCCCGGATTAAAAAATAAAATAAACTTAAAACTGCCAGGCATATAAAAATTTCGGAAATTATAATATTTTTTAACTTGAAAAACAAAAAAGCCGACTTATTAAATTTGTGGAACAACATCAGCATGCGCGATGATGAGCGGTCATTTGAATCTCTTTTTTATCTGTTAAATGAACCGCTCATTCGATTTTGTAATATTTATGTCCATCAAAAAGAAGCAGCTGAAGAGATTGTATCGGACGTCTTTTGCAAATGCTGGATGAAGCGCAAAGAACTGACAGAAATCCAAAACCTGGAAGCGTATCTTTTTGTCGCGGTTAAAAACCAGTCTTTAAATTACAACAAAAAATCCTCAAACATACTTCTTACAGAAATTGATGAAACAGATGAGCTAAAGTTCGCCGATTTGTTCAATCCCCAGGACGAACTCGAAAAAAAAGAACTGCTATTTTTGCTGGACGAGGCTATAGCTACACTTCCCCTGCAGTGCCGGTTGATTTTCATTCTGGTGAAGGAAGACGAATTAAGTTATAAAGAAGCAGCAAAAATTTTAAACATTTCGCCGGCAACCGTAAAAACTCAACTTTACAGGGCTGTAAAAAAGCTCGATACGGCATTGTCGGCTCACCTTTCACGCGCCAGTAATCCAAAAAGGCGGCAAATGGTCTTGAAAATCATCGTACTCTGCTATTTTATAAAAATTATTTTCACTGCTTGTGAGCCATTCTGTTAAAAAAATTGACATTATAATACAGGGAATATATTTTTTATGTCACAGGAAAGATTTATCACACTGCTTACAAAAGAGCTGCTTAACGAAATAACCATCGCTGAAAGCGATGAGTTAAAACTGTTGGTGCAGCAAAACCCGGATCTCTTCGACAAAAAGGCGATCATAAAAAAGTATTGGAAAAGAAAAAGTATTTCTTCAGCTGCAAATACGGCCAAGTTTAAAAAGCTTATGCACAAAATCAGAGCTGAGGAAGTATCGTTGAAAGTAATATTGAATGAGAAACAGGAAATAACAAACCGCCGTGGCTCTTCAATAAAAATATGGATGGGAACAGCCGCTATGATATTGGTAATTATTGGTGCCTCTTCCTTGTACTACATCGCCCGTCATTATCCGACCGGTAATGGTTTGTCGGCCAATTGGCGTCAACTCAGCACCAGACCAAGTGTAAAGTCAATCATTACTCTCCCTGACAGTACGGTTGTTTACTTGAACTCGTCCTCAACCCTGAAATATCCGGATGGTTTTAACGGCAAAACCAGGGAGGTGTACCTGGATGGAGAGGCATACTTCGATGTACACAAGGACCACCACCATCCGTTCATTATCCATACCCACAGGATGAATGTCCGGGTTTTGGGTACCGCTTTTAATATCAAATCTTATCACAACGACCCCTTGAGCGAGACCACTCTGATCAGGGGATCTATTGAGGTTACCCTCAACGACCATCCGTCTGACCGAATTATTTTGAAACCAGCGGACAAACTCGTTGTCCAAAACTACCCGGCCTCTAAAAAACAAACTAACTTATCAGCCGATTATTCCTCCCGGAACAGTGCTGGCAAAGCACCAGCCTATTCACTGACCACTTTGACATATTTCCCTAACAATAAAAAAACGATCGTTGAAACTTCATGGGTTCAAAACAAGCTTGTATTTAGCGACGAAGATTTTACACAGCTATCCGTACAGCTGGAGAGATGGTATGGGATAAAAATAGTATTTGAAAACGACCGCATAAAACATCACCGGTTTTCCGGCCTTTTTGAAAAAGAGACACTCTCAGAGGCGCTGGATGCGCTAAAGATAATCGAACACTTTAATTACCAGATCCTTGATTCAACAGTTTATATCCATTAACATAATTCAATGCCTATGGTGAGATGAAAAATACTAAAAAAGCGGGAACCACCTGTTAGTAATTCCCGCAAAGATGAGTCCTAAATTTAATTATACCGTGATCTCTTGAACAGATGACGGAAACATTCACCTTTTATTCAGTAAACATATGAAAATTTTCAAACACTCAAAAATGAGTGTAAAGGAGAAGTATTGGCTATTAAAGTCTTTATTAATCATGAAACTAACGGTAATATTAATTTTATTTTTTAACGTAAATGTTATAGCGAATGTTTATTCGCAGACAACGGTTACACTGAACCTGAAATCTGCGGACTTTAAGGCCGTGGTGTCCGCCATCCAGAAACAAAGCGTCTATCATTTTGTGTACAGTGAAACAAGGCTTCCGGCAATAACTAAAATTGATATCAATGTGCAGAACGAAGAAGTGCCCCAATTTGTTGCTAAACTATTAGCCAATTCAGGATATAAAATCACCGAACTGCCCAATCATCTGATCGTTATATCAGCGTCTGACGATGACCTGATTATTAATAAATTTACCGGCAAGGTAACCGACGAGAAAGGGCAACCCTTGCCGGGAGCATCGGTGAAAGTTAAGGGAGCGAAAACAGGAACCACAACTGATGTTAATGGTGTCTTCTCCCTCGATGTGCCTGACAATACTTTATTGGTTATCAGTTTTTTAGGCTACGAGGACAAAGAGGTTGCGATAACAGGAAACGCTCCTGTCCTGATTACACTGGTACCCTCCGACAAGAGTCTTAACGAAGTTGTTGTCGTGGGGTACGGCACGCAAAAGAAAGTAAATCTTACCGGCGCCATTGCAACCGTTGGCGCCGATAAACTCGACAGTCGCCCGATGGTCAACCTCGGTGACGGACTCGAAGGCCTGATCCCTAACCTTAACATCAATTTAAATAGTGGGCAGCCCGGCACAAAAGCTTCTTTTAACATTCGGGGTCTCACTACACTGGCACCGGGCACAACCACGGTCACCAGTACCGCCCCGCTGATATTGGTCGACGGCGTATCAAGGGACCCTAATTTGATCGACCCAAATGATGTAGAGAGCGTTACTGTGCTCAAGGACGCAGCTTCCGCAGCAATTTATGGCAGCAGGGCAGCGAATGGTGTCATGCTGATCACTACAAAATCGGGAAAGAAAGGGCCCGCAAGAATAAATTATTCGGGCGCTTACACGCTTTCTCGTCCCACCCAGCTCTATGATCAGGTTAATTCACTTGAATATATTACGATGTTCAATGCGGCCAACAGATCCGGGCAGGCCAGCGGTGGTTACACAACAAGCCCATTTACTACCCAGGATTCTACTATGGCAGCGGCTTACTTTAATGACCCTGCGCACAATCCTTCAGGGTATCCAGATCCCGGGAACCCCAATAAGTATCGTTATGTAGGCAATACTGACTGGCCAAAAGTTCTTTACCCCGGCTGGAAGCCGCAACAGCAACATAATCTATCTTTATCTGGCGGTCAGGAAAGCACAACCTATACAGCCGGTATGGGTTATTACCGGCAGGATGGTTTGGAAGAATCAGCAAAACAGGTATTTCAAAGATATACGCCTTCGCTGAAAATAAACACCGATGTAAACAAATGGCTTACTTTTAATCTGAATATGTCTTTAACACATGTGGACAATGATCAGCCTGCAGCCACCAGAATCGGTCAGGGCGGCCCTGCTAACGGTGGTTGGCTTACATCCGGGGAACCCCCTGTGATGCCGGTCATGAACCCGGATGGTAACGGCCATTTTGCCGGCCAGGGAAATTACACCAACCCTTTTGCTGTAAACGCCCTGTCAGGAAGAGATATCGATAATCAAAATGATTTTTGGAGTACAGCAAAAATAATATTAAAACCTGTTAAACATGTTACTGCTGTTGCAGACTACACGTGGAACAAATTTACAGAGTTTGATAAGGCAAATTTAATCCCATACAATGAATATGGGGTTGATGGAACGTTTCTGGACGTTTTTCCCTGGACGAACCCTTCACAGGTATCTGAAAATAGACAAAACAATACCTACAACGCTTTAAACGCCTACGCCACCTATGAAAATACTTTTGCCAAAAAACATTATTTTAAGGCGTTGATCGGCTATAACCAGGAATATTATCATTATCAATTAAGTAATTCACTGGCAAAGAACTTAATAGATCCAAACCTTCCCGCCATTGGCGTTAATAATGACAGCAAACCAACAGTTGGTGGTACAGAAACGGAATCCGCATTGGTCGGAACATTTTCCAGGTTAAATTATATTTATGATAACCGGTATTTGCTTGAATTGAATGCCCGTTATGACGGGACATCCCGCTTTCAGCCGAACAGCCGTTATTCATTTTCACCATCCATTTCCGCAGGTTGGAATATCTCCAATGAATCGTTCATGAAAGATCTTAAAAATACCGTCAATGAGTTAAAACTTAGGGCTTCTTACGGACAATTGCCTGATCAGCTTACACCGCCGGGACAAATTTCATCAGCAGCGCAATATCCCTATATTGCGACCATGCCGGCCGGGACCGTTAATTACCTGATTAACGGGCAACCTGGTATTACCGTTGGCACCCCTGCGCTGATCAGCCCTACATTTACCTGGGAAAAGGTCCAAACCAGGAACTTCGGTTTAGACTACTCGTTCTTAAATGAACGTTTGAATGGCAGCTTTGATTATTTTATAACCAACACCAATGACATCCTGGTAACCAGTCAGCAATTGCCTGCTGTCCTTGGTACCGCTACCCCTCCGAGCAACTCTGCATCCTTGCGTTCCAGCGGATGGGAAATAAGTCTGAACTGGAGAGATAAGGTTCTTGACAATAAATTATCTTATAGTGCCACGCTAAGCCTATCTAACAACGCTAATACCCAGGTTACGAAATATAATGGCAACCCGACTAATAGCCTGAATGACTTTCGTGTTGGAGAACATTTGGGTGATCAATGGGGATTCGTGAATAATGGATTTTATAAAACGGACGCTGAGGCACAGTCCGTCGACAATTCAGCACTTGCAGGTTACAAATGGCTTGCTGGTGATATCAAATATAAAGATCTGAATGGAGATGGGAAGATAAATTATGGCAATAATACCACGGGCAATCCAGGGGATCAGAAACTGATTGGGAACAGCACACCGCATTACCAGTTTGGCCTTAACTTAACCGCATCTTACGCCAATTTCGATTTTACTACTTTTTTGCAGGGTGTTTTACAGCATAGGTTTTATCCTAATGATTATACATTTTACGCGTTCAGAGATGACGAATACAGTATCCCCGCAAAAATCTCAACTGACTATTGGACACCACAAAATCCCAATGCGTTTTTCCCCAGGATACGCTTTGCAGGTGGTGGCAATGAACAGGAACAGGATAAATACCTGCTAAATGCCGCCTACGCAAGGATTAAGCAGATCACTTTTGGCTATAGCCTGCCAAAAAGAGTAGCGGGCACGTTAAAGATCCAACGATTACGGGTTTACATTACCGGTCAAAATCTTTTTACCATCACCTCGCTTGATAAGGATTATGACCCTGAAATAGTGGGCTTCAATACATATCCGCTTAATAAATCGATATCATTTGGTTTACAGGCTACATTATGAGGAAACTTAAATAAATGAACCATATCAAATTTAGTTTAAGCAAATTTCTAAAAACTAATTAGTAAGAAAATGAAAAATAAATACATAGTATACGCCATATACGCATTGATGACAGCCCTGACATCCTGTAAAAAGGAAGGCTTTCTTAACCGAACTCCACTAAGCAGCATTAGTCCACAAAGGTTTTTCACAAATGAGACGGACCTGCAATTATACTGCAATCAATATTATGGAACGCTGCCCCAGCAAACACTTTTACGTGCGGATGATAATTCCGATGATAAAGCGAATCAGAGCATAAATTCACTTTTAGCAGGTACATATACGATACCATCAGCGGCAGATTCAGCAAACCTGGCTGGTACCGCACCCTATACCAGCCAGGGTGGTACAGCACCGTTCTCGGGTACCAACTGGAATTTTAAAATTATAAGAAGCTGTAACTTTTTCTTGGCCAATTATTCGAAAGCTGCTATTCCGGAAGCGACAAAAAATATATATGTTGGAGAAACGCTGTTTTTCAGGGCGAACGAATTCTGGAAAAAGGTGAAAACTTTTGGGGATGTACCTTATCTTAATAAGTATATAACCGATACTTCTAAAAGTTATTTATACGGTCCCCGCATGCCCCACGCACAGGTGATGGATTCGGTACTTAAGGATTTAAATTTTGCAGTAGCTAACATCCCCGTAACTCCTTCTCAAAGCGGCCGTCTAACTAAATATGTTGCCTTGGCTTTAAAGGCCCGTATATGCCTATGGGAAGGTACTTATAGAAAATATAATCCAAATTCAGGGGATCCATCGCCTTATTTACAGGGCGCTGTTGATGCTGCCGAGCAAATTATGAGTTCAGGGGAGTTCCACATTTATACAACCGGAAATCCGCAATCAGATTACTATAACCTTTTTATACAGGACGAACTGCAGGGCAATCCAGAAGCCATATTACCGATGCGTTACCTGGCAAGTATTTTAACTAATGGCATCGATCGGTCATTGGGCGAAGCAAGTGACGGATACAGTAAAGATTTCGTTCGTGGATTTTTATGTACCGATGGGCTGCCAACATCTTTGAGCCCTCTTTACAAAGGTGATGATACACCTGATAATGAGGCTTCCAATCGTGATCCCCGGTACGCTCAGCAGATTGCTACTCGGGGATTTAATTTTCTAAACGGAGACATTATAACACTGCCGCGGATTGGCTCAACAGTAACGTCTACAGGGTATCAATGTATCAAAGGAAGATCCAGCAGTATAGAAGCTTGGAACGCAAATCAATCCACTTATGATTTCTTTATTTTCAGATATGCCGAAACGCTGCTGATAGATGCTGAGGCCCATGCAGAATTAGGCACATGCACACAAACTACGCTGGATAACACCATAAATTTGCTGCGAGACAGGGTTAAAATGCCCCATATGGTTATGGCTACGCTGGTTAAAGACCCGAAATCAGACTTTCCCGGGCTACCCGTCCTGATTGATGAAATCAGGAGAGAAAGAAGGATAGAATTAGGTTCTGAAGGGTTCCGTTTCGATGACCTCCATAGATGGCATGCGGGAACGCTGATCAACAATCCGGAAACAATCCTGGGCATGAAATTGATCCCCGCGATCAGGGCACAATATCCGGCATCCCAGGTTGCTGCAATCAGCGTAGATGCAAATAATTATATCAGGGTCTATCCCAACTATGTAAATTTTACATGGAATGATAAGCTTTACCTTTACCCAATCCCTACACAGGAACTCACATTAAATCCGCAAATTAAACAAAATCCAGGTTGGTAAAGGGTGTATGAAAGCATTGATTCGATAAATGCTATAAAGCTGTTGTTGATGACAACAGCTTTATAATTGAATCGGGAATATATAAAAGCGTTTTAGATAAAAAACGCCGTTATTCAGGAACGCTGTGATAATATATGGCCAAAACCTTTATTTAAAACGCTAATAAGAATATAAAAAACATGAACGCCTTTTATAAAAGCACAATTTCTCTCTTATCAATAATTCTTACGCCCTTCCTTATTGCGTCGGTCCGGTGCCAAACAACGGTATTGCCGAGTAACGAACAGGCGGCTTGGGCAGATGCAGAAATTGGCGTTATCATCCATTTGGATATAAATATTTACGCCCCGGACTCATTTGATTATAAGGATAGCAGAACATTACCCGATGTCAATTTATTTAATCCATCAAAGTTAAATACCGATCAATGGATCAGGACAGCTAAGGCTGCAGGAGCCAGGTATGCCGTACTTACGGTTAAACACGGAACCGGATTCTGCCTCTGGCCATCCAAAGTCAATGGATATAACGTTGGACATACCAAATGGAGAAATGGAACCGGCGATATCCTCAAAGAATTTATCGCGTCCTGCAAAAAATATGGCTTAAAACCTGGCTTATATTATAACACCAATTCGAACACTTATTATCATGCAGGCTATCAGCCATTCGTCAGCGACAGTGCCCATAGCGCTTATAACAAGGCCGTTTTAGCCCAACTCACAGAACTCTGGACTAATTATGGCAAGATCTTCGAGATATGGTTTGACGGCGGGGTTAACGGCATTGAGTCCGAAGTATTACAGCTCATTCATACCAGGCAGCGACAGGCGATTTTATTCCAGGGTCCTGCAAACGTCAAAAATATTATTCGCTGGATCGGGAACGAAGACGGTATTGCGGCTTATCCGCAATGGAGCAGGGCAAATACGACTACCGCATCAAATGGATTGGTCAGGATAGATGACCTGCACGGAGATCCGGCCGGTGAACTATGGTGCCCTGGCGAATCTGATTTCCCCATTAGAAAAAATAACGCGTGGAATGGCGGATGGTTATGGAAAGCCAACCAGGAAAGCTATTTGTTTACGGTAAAAGAACTAACGGATAAATATTACAAAAGTGTTGGCAGAAATACCAATATGCTGGTTGGAATGGTGGTGGATACCAGCGGGCTTATTCCCAGACAGGATTCCCTCGTATTTGATAGCCTGGGGAGAAATATCAAAAAATTATTCGGGAGACCCAAAGCTGTCATAAAATATCCAAAAAAAAATATTACTGTCCTTCAGCTCCCCGTTCCGGGGCAGATCAGCCGGGTCATTATCAAGGAAGATATTCGTAAAGGCGAAAACGTCCGCAGATACCTGATTCAAGCCATGGCCGGCAATAAATGGATCGACATTGCAGCAGGGCAATCGATCGGACATAAAAGAATTCAGACGTTTACCCCCTTAATCACAAATAAAATAAGGGTTAACATTCAGGAGGCTGCCGGCAAAGTTGCAATCAAAGAAATCTCTTTTTTTTGACAATGGGAACTGCATCTGAAAATCCGGACTGAGTACTATAAAAATTCAATAAGAAAAAAGAAATATGATAAAGAAGCATTTGATTTTATTGCCGACCCTGTTCTATTGCGCTTTTGCGACAGCTCAGTTAAGAACCCAGACCAACAACCCAATCTACAATGTTATTAGTGATTCGTCCGGGATCCACGTACCGTATTTTGATTTTTCGATTAACAGACTGGTCAAAAACAAGCGTTGGAACGGTAAATGGATATGGCTAAATCAGGCAAGATTTGCCGGCTATCAAAAAACGAATACACTCTGGCTGCCGGATACTTCAAGCAATGCTGTTCCCTATCAGGCACTGTTCCGGAAAAAAATTACGTTAGGTAGTTTTCCGGGCACTGCCGTTCTTTTTATCAGCGGCGATGTATTGTATAATGTTTATGTAAACGGCCGGTTTGTTGGCAGAGGACCGGTGAACATTGGCAGTGACTACGCTGACAAGCGCAGTCCTGGTTATTGGTATTATTCATCGTTTGATGTAAAACCATTTCTTAAAAAAGGGGAAAACATCATCGCGGTGAACGTGTTTGCGTCGGCTTTCGAAATATCTGCAACAACATCATCGAGAGGGCGGTTTATTTGCGACCTCTCGCTCAATAATCAGCCAGCGGCTTTAAGTACAGATGGAACCTGGAAATGCAATCTTGATACCAGTTTTAATAACAAGGGGCGGATCTTAACCTATGATGCCAATAAAGCCATACAAGGATGGCGCAATGCGGGCTATGACGACAGCGGCTGGGCATTGGCAAGTGTCGTACCTAAAGCGGGCGGCAAGCCCCTTTTAAACAGCCAGATCCCGGTTCCGATAAACCTCCCGCTGAACCCTTTACACTTTATGACGATAAAACAATCACAAACGGCTGCCGTAAGCGGGACGGACTTTTTCAATCCACAAAAAGGTGAAAACGAATTCGTTCTTGATTTTGGAAAAAACACACCAGCATACATCTCATTTTCAGCGATTTGCAATAAAGGGGACAGCATAATTGTGTCTCCTTTTGAAAAGCTGGATTACCAGTCAAACAGGAGTTTTAAATATATTTGCCGGCAGGGGTTAAATGATTACCAGACACCTAACCTAAGTGTATTCCGATATTTGAAGGTAAAGGTTTATGCAAAGAATAGACTGACCTTCAGGTCTTTTAGTGCTGATTTTTCTTCATACCCGGTGCAATACCAGGGGCAATTTGAATGCTCGTACCCGTTCTTCAACGAATTATGGCACATTACCAGGTGGACCACACAGATGTGCATGAACGACATGTTGTATGATTCACCCCTGCATCAGGAACCTATTGGCTGCACAGGTGATTATTTTATAGAATCCTTAAACGACTATTATGCTTTCGGTGACGCCTGGTTAGTCAGGCAAAACCTGATTCAGACTGCAATGATGCTGGATAAAAATGACTATAAAATGTTCCATACGAGTTATTCTTTATTGTGGATACAAATGATGCTCAAATATTATGAATATACAGGCGACAAGCAATTACTAACCCAGTTATCCCCCTATGTACAAAAGTTGCTGAACAGATTCGAAAGCTATCTGGACAAGGACTACCTGCTGTCCAACGCCCCTAATTATATGTTTATGGACTGGATCAGGATCAATGAGTTCAATGCGCATCATCCACCTGCAGTCGTAGGAATGGGTTACCTGACCATGATGTATTATAAGGCGCTGAAGGATGGGTCTGCAATAAATCAAATCACCGGGAATTATGCTGTCGGCAGGCGTGATGATTTGCTTTCCTCTAAAATAAAAAGCGCCCTCAACCGCCGGTTATATGTGAAGGAAAAAGGTTTGTATAAGGATGGGATACCCTTTATTACTAAAGTAAAACCCGGAGACTGGCTGCCTGCAGATAAAGATTTGGTAACTTTTAGTCCGCACGTCAATACGCTTGCGGTATTATATGACATTGCACCCAAAAATGAACAAAAAGCATTAATGAATTACGTCGTTACCCAAAAAGATTACCAATTACAGCCTTATTTTATGTCTTATGTGCTTGCGGGTCTTCATCATACCGATCAAATTGATGAAGGCCTTCGCCAGGTCGGCCTTTGGAAAAATGGCATAGACACGTCCACTTATACACTTAAGGAAAATTGGAATGACAAGACGGACGATGGTTATACAGGAGATTACAGCCATGCCTGGGGTGGATCGCCTTTGCTGTTTTTGTCACAAAGTATTCTAGGAATTTCACCGGCCGGCCCGGGTTTTAGAAAAATAAAAATAATGCCTTATGCCGGAGAAAAGATCACTTTTGCGAAGGGCGCAGTGCCTGTGGGTAAAAACACAAAGGTCAAAATAAGCTGGCGATCAGACGCCAATAAAACCTATATTTATAATGTAGTGATCCCGAAAGAACATAGTGCTGAGTACTTTCACCCGGTTGAATTCCGTAATTGGAAGATTTCTGTAAACGGTAAAAAAGTATCCTATACGCCTCAACCGTTACTATTGAATAAGGGTAACTACACCGTCCGTTACGCCCAATGATGAACGAAAACGGCTTCATAATCAATATTAGCGGCCAAAGCCCGGGAATGACCGAAGAATAAGCCGGCAAACACCAGGTTGGCTAATTTGCGTGTACGTAAGACCAATTGGCGGAGTAATAGTGTCCGGTTGGTCATTTATGGGTATTTGATCACCGTTGCAGTTCCCCGTTGTCCGGATTTCCCCGTTCGTCCAGCAATTGAATATAAGTGCTGGGACCTAAGTCTGGTTTTTCCCAGGACGATAAGGCCCAGACTATCTTTTTACCGGGAGTTACTTCAAATACCTGTACAGTACCGGCCCATTCTTCGGTGTTGTTGTTACCCGCAACCCAGCTGCATATCACCGTGTTGCCGTTGGCCAGTCTATTGGCGGTTTGGGTATTACCCACTTTAAAAGGCGCATCTGCTTTTGTATATTCCCAAACGGTTTCTCCTTTGGGGTTAACTTCGCGTGTATAGCCTAAACCATCCCCCGATATTAAAGTATTGCCATTATGGAGCCGGATAGCCGACCAGGCTGAAGGGGCATTAACCGACCAAACCGCTCTCCCCTCCAAATCAAATTCTACTACCTTCTTTTCGGCAAAAAGTCCCACCATTATTGTTTTTTTTCCCGGAGTGATGCGTACATGCCTAAACTGCCCGTGCGGGCTGGTTGACGCGGTCGGTATAATAATCTCTTTTAGTAACTTATTGGTAGCCGTATTAAATATCAGCACTTTACCTACCGGACCGTTCAAAACCATCATTACGCTGTCTTTGCCAATAGGCTGGCAGGAATGGGTCTCGGTTCCGGGCGCGCAGGTATATTGCCAAATTAAGTTCTTCTCCGGAGTTACAATTCCGGCACCCGACATGCAGGCATATACAATATTACCGTTTGAGAGTAACGTCGCGTCATCAAACTCCTGTATTCCCCCGGTAGCAGTGCGCAAAGGGATAGAATATTGCCATACAACTTTTCCCCCGCGCACCAAAAACATGGATTGAGCGGTGGGTTTCCGCATGTCCCACTCTCCGGCATACAAAAAGTCGTGTTGTTTTAATCCTTTGCCGGGCAATTTGTAGCCCTCGTTTAGATTTTGCGCGCCTGCGAACAGGCAACTCAGCGTTAAAATGGCCAAAAAGAAAAAAGTAAGTTTCATAACCCGAATTTATTTAGTGTTCTTTTCCTTGATTTTACTTTTACTGCGAACGGTTTTAACCTCGCCAATTGTAACCGCACTGGCTTTGTTACCGAAGCTATTACGCACATATGTTAATACATCGGCAATCTGTTTATCGGTTAAAAAACTATGTGAAGGCATAGCATTACTATACTTTTCGCCATCAATTGTTTTTTGGCTCATTCCTTTAAGCAGTACGTTTATAAGCCTGTTTTTTTTGCCGAGCACGTAACTTGTTTTAATAAGGGTTGGATTTAGATTTTGCACACCCCCCCCGTCAGCCTGATGGCATACCAGGCAATTTTTTACAAAAACGGCTTTGCCGGTGCTGACAGATGCTTTTAAAGCAGCAGGGATAGATAAAGTCTGCGCGTTTGCCGGTTTCGCCGTGGCTGCGTGGCGCTCAGTGGCCGGCAAGGGAGCAGACATAGTCTTTGCCGTAAAATCTTTACTATAGCTGATTTTATAGATGGCTCCTTTCACATCGTCGGCGACATACAAAGAACCATCGGGCCCCTGTGCCAGCCCGCAGGGGCGGTGATCTGCCCGTCCGGACGCCGTTTGTTCCGGAGACCCGGCAAAACCATCGGCAAATACTTCCCAGTCTCCAAAAGGTTTTCCGTTCTTAAATGGCTGAAAAGCAACAAAATAACCAGCCTGAGGCTCGGGTGCCCGGTTCCATGAACCGTGAAATGCAATAAAGGCCCCGTTTTTATATCGGGCGGGGAACTGGTCGCCGGTATAAAACAAAATATCATTTGGCGCCATGTGCCCGGGGAAGGCAGCTACCGGATCGATGAAAGCGCTACTGCCCTCCTTTTTGCCATCGCCGCCATATTCTGGTGCCTGTATTTTCTTATGCTGAAACTGGTCGTAATAAATATAGGGCCAACCCGCATTGTCGCCATTTTTTAGCGCATACATACACTCGGCAGGCAATTCGGCCGATTGTTTAATGCTATACATATCCGGGAAAAGATAATTTAACTGGTCGCGGCCGTGCTGCATTACGTATAACTGGCTGGTTTGTGTGTTCCAATCCACAGCAACTACATTTCTTAAACCGGTAGCATACCTTATTCCATCCTTGTAGGTTTGGTTCAATTTGTCGGGACTAAATTGCCATACGCCGCCGGCTGTTTCAAGTAAGGGGCATCCCGGCATTCCTGGTGAGCCTTTTTGCCTGTCGTTTGTCTGGCACGAATTAGACGGGCAACCAACTGGTATGTACATTTTGCCCGCATTGTCCATCATAATGGATTTGGTTTCGTGTGTTCCTTTATCCACTAGTCCGGTTACTATAGTTTCCGGATGATCAGGATCTATAACCTCCTCGTCTGCATTTATTTTATACCTGAATATTTCCGAATTTGAGGCCACGTAAAGGTAACCATTAAAAATATGAATGCCCGTTCCCCCATAATTGCCGAAGCCACCAATCACCGCAGCGTGTCCGTTACTTTCCTTTAAAAGCAAAGTACCCTTCCTGTTTACCGGCTTTGCAAGCCGGACGTATATATGCCCTCGTGGGGTTACGATAAGATGCCGTGCCACTCCTATATTTTCGATCAGTTTAATTGCCTTAAAACCTACTGGCGTGGCCAACCCTGCGTTCGGCTGATCATCCTGCCGGACTGGTTTTAAAGATGTTAAAAAAATAGTACCTAATAGTACTGATACAATTGGACAGCAGCTGAGCAGTGTTTTTTTCATCGTGCAGTTAGGCAATTTAATGCTGGTTATAGTTAACTATTGATATCAAGCCCCGCCTTTTTAGCACGGAAACCATCCGGCAGATAGGTACGCAGCTGATAAGGATCATCATCACTTACCTGCCGGGAAACTGCGCTAAGGGTACGCTGTTTTGCAGCATAGGCCAGGCCCTTTATATTGAATGCCAATTGCCTGCTGGTGGAGATAAGTTCCGGATGGTAAGGGATGGCATAGATGTTCATTCCGGGGCCAAAGAATTCTTTTCGATTGGCGGGATATACACCCATGCCACGGGAATATTGCTGTGCCTTAAGTGCCTGACAGTAAAAGCATACCAGGATAAAATTAATACAAAAAGTTTTTATAGTAAGTTGTATGAAACCAGCGCGACTTTTCATGTATGGCATATATTAGTTCAGAATTAAACAAACGATTATTTCAGGTCCAGGCTATCAAATGTTTGCAACCCCGTAACCTGGTTGAGCACTGTCAATTTCCCGGTGTTAAAATCCTTTGCTTTCACCCTGTTTAAATAAACACCCGCTACATCGTCCATACGCAGCGGCGGACGGTTGTCCGCGTTGAGCAAACTGATCTGAACATTATTTAACTGTATATTTTTTGCATGGCGAATGAAAAACCCATATGCGGGAGCCGGGCCAAACATACCCGGTTCGGGATATTTATCTTCCTGTTCGGGGACCGGCCGTTCAGGATGACCATCAGTTATTCCACCCCTGTAATAAATATGGACATTGTTTAACTGGATATCCTCGAGATCATGCCCTGGTATCCCCGTCAGTGTACAAGTATAATTTGGATCGGCATTGTAAACATTTACATTGCTGATGATAACGCGCCGCAATTGCCCGACGGCTGCTTCTTTCGGCCCCCGCATTCTTGATCCCAGGCGAAGGAAAATAGGGTCGTTAACAACATCACGCATCGTGATGTTTGAAATCGTTATGTCTTCCAGCAAAGCACCATCTACTGTTTCCAATGCCAGGCCCCTGCAATAATCAAAAACACAATTGGAGATGGCAACATTTTTAAAACCACCATTTGATTCTGTTCCTAATTTAATACGCCCGGTCGGGTGCCTTTTATAAGCGGGGTTTTCTGATCTTTTGAAAGTGCCGTCAAGCAAAGTTCCCTCGTCATAGCCGCTTACCTGGCAATTGGTAATCGTTACATTTTCTGTCGGCCTGGCATAACCTAATGCGAAAGTGCTTTTGAGGCAGATGCCATCATCATAAGGCGAGTTGACATAACAGTTAGCCACCCGTACGTTTTTGCAGCAGTCGATGTCCATTCCATCGCGGTTGGTATCCAGCTTCACATTATCTATTGTCAGGTTATCAACCCCTGTTGCAAGGATAGCGAACCAGCCGCCGCTTAATATCGAAATATCCCTGATGTTTACATTCCGGCAACGCAATAAGGCGATTGCTTTGTTAGCGGTTTGCTTGCCTTTAATATAGTCTTTTAATAATCCCTTTCCCCATATGGTTCCCTGACCAATAATGGATACACCATGAATATCTTCGCCCCATATCAGGCTATTGTGCCAGTGACTGTGCCCTGAATCCTGGTATGCGTTACCCGCGCCCGGTTCTTCCTCATTGTAATCATTTCCGGCGCTAACCGGCGCTGCTATGATCATAGCGCCCTGATCAATAAATAGCGATATGTTGCTTTCTAACCTGATAGAACCAGAAAGATATTTGCCGGCGGGCAGGTAAACAGTTCCGCCGCCACTTAAAGCAGCCTGTTCTATCGCTTTGTTAATGGCTTTGGAATCAAGGTTTATTCCATCGCCTTTTGCACCGTATTTTTTTACATTGTAGAAGTTTTCACCGGGGGTGCAAAAAACATTAAAACCGGTGTTCAGCAGCAGTAATATGAGTATTGGAGTTTTTGAAAGCATATTTTTTAATATTACCAGTGAGCTTTTCATTATTTAATTGGTTAAGTTTGGCTTAAAGGCACGCTAAATCCAGTGCGTATTAATGGCATTACGGCTATTTTATTTACCTCCTGTATCCATATTACAGGTTAATAATAGGCGATGTTAATTATATAATTGGAGTAATTTTCTAAATTATGTATAAAAATTAACGCAAACGTTGCCGGAGAAAATATAACAGCATTTATACAATCCGGTATCGTGCTAATTCATTAATTTGCAAACTCATTATGTTTAAAGCTGCCACCATAAAAGATATTGCGAAGGAGCTTGGTTTTTCCGCCTCAACCGTCTCAAGAGCGTTGCTTGACAGCCATGAAGTAAGCGCCGAAACAAAAAAAAAAGTTAAAGAATACGCCAAAAAAATCAACTATTATTCAAATCCTGCCGCCAGGAGCTTAAAAAACAGCCGTAGCTATTCGGTGGGAGTAATGGTAGCAGACGTAGCCAACAGTTTTTTTTCGCAAGCTATTAATGGTATCGAATCAATCGCTTATGAAAGAGGTTATCATGTAATCATAACGCAAAGTCACGATTTATATACGCGAGAAGCCATCAATATAGAACATCTGGCCAACAGTTCGGTGGATGGTTTGCTGATATCTATGTCTGCAGGAACAACTGATTATAGTCATATCATCAAATTACATGAACAGGGATTGCCCATTGTGTTTTTTGACAGGATAATTGAGGATATCAAGACATTTAAGGTTACCTCCGACAATTTTAAAGCAGCTTTTGATGCGACCGGCCTTCTAATCGATAAAGGATACAAAAAAATAGCATTTATTGCGAACGCGCCGCACCTTTCGATTACCAAAGATCGTGTACAGGGTTATAAAACGGCTTTGGAAGCAAACCAGCTTCAGTTTGAGGAGCACCTTGTAAAATATTGTTTTGCCGGGGGACGAATTCTAGAAGAAGTACATACATCAATTGAATACCTGCTGGCGTTGCCGGAAAAACCTCAGGCGTTTTTTATAGCAAGTGATCAGCTCAGCAAAGCGAGCATGCGGGCATTGCATTCAGCTTCTAAAAATGACCATCCTGCGATTATTGGATTCTCTAATTCAGATGTCATTGATTTGATTTCTCCCCATATTTCCTATATCAGGCAAAATGCTTTTAAAATGGGAGAGCTCGCGATGGAGATGCTCCTAAAATTGATAGAAAGCAAATATCCGATATATGATTTTGAAACTAAATTCGTCGATGCGGAAGTTCATTGGAGGGATAATTTCTAGAATAAATGATAATTAAAAGTCAAGGTAAGTCAATTAACTTAATATAGAACGTCTGCCAGGACAATCGATGGCTCAAAAGTATTGAGGTTGAAGCGCAATACTTTTAACAGCTATTTTCAAGCCACGGGGATTCCCGTTTTTTTATAAGTTATAGTAATTACTCCACCTTTTGGTTTAAAAGATTTCGTTCATCCTTTAGTGAATCCCGGACTAAAATATGTAGCCTTTAAAACAGCCATTTGCTGTGGTCATAAACATGGTCCGGGCTCCCAAGCCATTGATTTTTTGTTTAAAGTTAGTGGTATCTTCGCCCGATATCACGCATCGGATGTAAATCTGTCCACCTTTTTATCCTATTTAAAGTTTGCCTCAGGTCATGAAATTACAGGATTCGGTAAAATAGGCAATTTGGCGAACTTAATGACTTCCAGGCTGGTAAAGCCGAATTCCGCTACTACCCTGCCCAGGATCAGGTAACACCCGGCTCCGCGGAAGGGATAATTTGGTGTATTGTTCGGAAAATGTACCGTATCGAATGCGTTACCTTCCGCGTCCAGGAAGTTGCCGAACCACATCCTTTTGTTGGTTTTGGTCTGCACCGTTTTCTCACACACATACTGGCCGACCATTTTAGCCATATTCGATAACCTCAAAAAAATCACCAGCCTAAAAAAGCGGCACCCTTAAAATTTGTCTTTCTGTTAGGCAACTATAATGTGCAATACCTGCATTATCCCCTGCAGCAAATTACCGGCTTCCGTGCCACCATGCAGCCGGATTAATTGCTCCGTTCAACAAAAACCAGACCTGTTCCAAATGGCCTGCCAGCGTGGCAATGCATCTTCACCCAAGCCGCCACAACCAATTCCTGGTGCAATGAATTCCTGCGGCGTAGGAAAGCATGGCTGATGTCGCAATAAAATTTCCGTTTTAGGGTGCATTCACCAAAATGTCAATCAGTTACTATCGCTAAAACTGAAACCTATCCTGCTGAAAATCAAATCAATCAGCGAAAACCAAATTTTATTTCAGGTTGCCACCCTCCTTCCTACCCAATCCCCCTCCCTGAACCTGCCAATTTTGTCATCGTCAACGGCAGCGAAATTTCGCAATAAGCCCCGCTGACGGAAAGTTATTTGACGTACAGGGAGAAAACATTAACCGGCCAACAACCGGAAATCCAGTGAAGGTGAGATCGTATCAACACGCCGAAAGCGCTGGGGCAGGCCCGCGGGCCCATATCGTAGGATATGACGGAAGTACTCCCGATCAAAAATATTTAAAGGGGAGCCGTATCGGTTCCCCTTTTGTATTATATGACACTGATATTTAGGAAACGCCGCCACGCCGTGAAACTGCCACATTATCAAATTGAAGCAATCAAAGAACTCGGCAACACCCCCGCCATCACCGCATACCTGAAGGAACGCGGTGTTTGGCTGACAGCCCAGGGCAAGCTCAAAGAAATATATTACTACGTCGAAGACCAAAAGAAAACCCGCAAACAATTCTTTGCAGCAGGCCACCAAAACGAAAACGGCGGCTGGCAGGTACGCAGCCAAAAGTTTCACGCCTGCATCGGCCTAAAAGGACTAACCATTATTCCTGGACACACTGAGGAAGTAACTGTATTCAACGACTTCTTTGCTTACCTGGAATGGCTTACTGAAAATCAGCAGCAGGGAACAGTCGTAATCGTAAACGATCCGGCACTACTCCCACAGGCAGCAACATTTTTCAACAACCCCTTGCCACTAAATGAAAAACGCTAAATTTGAAATCCGATGCAACCCACCGAACTCGAATATATTGTTCACCCAACAGAAACCCCCGGGCAATTCATCCATGAATACCCCAACGGGAGACGCGTGCTCGTAGAAATCGATTCCGAAACCAAAGCGGTTCGCTTTATCAGGGAGTTGTAAATCGGTACTAAATTTAGTTATCTACCACCTCATATTGTAACATGTTGCAGTTTTGCACTGATTGATAAAGTTAAGTAAAACAAGCTGAAATGAAAGTAATTCTGGACAATCAAAGCCAACCGCAAGGGATATTTATTCCATTTGATGAATGGGAGAAAATCAAGGCCCAAACGCCACCCGACAGCCAGTTGTACCAAATGATGGACGCCTACAAAGCAAAATCCGTATTTGAGATGAGCGAAAAAGAACTAGCCAGCCACCTTGGACCGTTCACCCAAAGCCTCGTCGGCAAAGCTTTAGCAGCAGGTCATTATTCATTAACTTTAAACAGTAGCCCGCCAGGGAAATTCCTGCATGAATATGCCAGCGGGCGAAAAGAGGCTGTAGATATTAATTCGGCAACCGGAGCGCAGCTGATTTACCCTTTAACACGTTAAATCAATTCAAGATGCCCGAATTCACCGTCATCGCCGGGCCTACCGGAGCAGGGAAAACCACTTTTGCTGAACCGCTTTCACCACCTCACGCACTCGTTTTTAATCCGGATGCAGTTTGGGATTCCATACAAAAGAAATTTCCCGGGCTTGGATGGCTGGAGACTGAAATGGAACTCAGAAAAATATATAAAAATTATGAATTAAGTGCGTTAGGTACTCGTCAGCATTTGATTGTCGAAAGCAATATGCGTGGTACAAGCCTGGTGGACAGTGCGGCGCATTTCAAAAAACAAGGTTATCAAACAGGTCTCATATTTATACTTTTGGCAGATGTTGACCACGCTTTTAGCCGGGCCAATTCGCGCGTGAAACAAGACAACGACATTGCTCATGCCGGAAGCATAAT
Organism: Bacteroidota bacterium; assembly: GCA_030775685.1. Lineage (GTDB taxonomy): Bacteria > Bacteroidota > Bacteroidia > Sphingobacteriales > Sphingobacteriaceae > Mucilaginibacter. The sequence continues at coordinate 137,546 of JALYIP010000060.1, read as the reverse complement.
AAACAATTTTGAAGAAAGTGTAAGACGCCTCCGGCAAATCGCCGGGAGGTTTGAATACCTGATGTTACTGGACGGCTCGATCAAATCCGGCATGGCTCCTCCTGTTTTACTGGCGACCTATAAAGACCACAAACTGCTGTTTGAAAACAGTCAGATCCCGGATTGGGCCACTCCGATCCTGAATGATATAAAAGCTATTATGGAGGTGGAAGCTGAAAGAGACCAGTGCTTTTATCCCTATCAAAGAAAGTAGCCAGCTCAATAGTTATATTTTGGATTTTCACGGAGCAAGATGTCCTTTTGTCCGACAGAAACCCTGATGGGTTTTGCGGCCAAAAGGACACTTGTCCCTCACGTTCTATGAACTCCGGGCAGGCTGTATAACATCGGACCTCGTTTTGCTTATGACTAAAGATCCTAAAAAAGGAGGCCGTCCGCCTCTAAAAGAAGGCAGGCGGACGTTCAAGATCGACGTGCGTTTCAATGAAACCGAACATCAGTCTGTGCTCGAATTACAAAAAGCCTTGGGTCTGAGTAAGACCCGGCTCATCAGGATGCGCCTGCTGGAAAACAACGCTGCCGTCATTTTAAATGCCCGCCAGGTCATGGAGGCGCTCGATAAAGTCGGCGCTGAGCTGGGGCGCTCCGGCAACAACATCAACCAGCTGTCCAAACATGCCAACCACCTGCGCAAAAAGAATTTGGTGACACCCCACATTTTGGAACATTTCAACAAGCTGTTTGAAGAGCACCTGGCCATCCGGAGGGAACTGGACACAACCATGCGCAGTATGATGCGGCAATTGCGCAAATGATATCATGTTATCTACCACTATCTACAGGTATATAGCCCGATATTTGGTTATATACATTGTTACCCGGCTATGATCGTAAAGTTTCTGGAACCCTCGGCTACATTTGCCGGGATCGGCTACAATTTTGATAAGATCGCAGCCGGTGATGCTGAATTAATGGTAGTGGTAAATTTCCGGGCGCTGGAATCCATCGAAAATCCGCGTCCCGAAGACTACAAGAATTACCTGGAGATGTTTTCAGCTCCAAATCGCCGGGTGCTTAACCGACAACTACATGTAGTCATTTCTGCACATGAGGAAACTTTCAATAAACACCAGCTCACCGGCATTGGCAAAAAATGGATAGAAAATATGGGCTACAGTAATGTGCCTTACCTGGTTGTATTTCATAAAGACACAAGCCACAACCATATCCATATCGTTTCCACACGTATCGGGCGTGACGGCCGTAAGATCAACAGTGGATTTGAGCATATCCGCGCTATGCGGGCCATAAATAAGATCATCGGGATCGATGAAGTAGCCAAAGTCAAACAAGATCTCGAAAAGGCGCTTGCTTACCGGTTTCAAACCGCAGCGCAGTTCAAGAATATCCTGGAAAGCATGGGTTATAAGTTTGAAAACTATGCGGTGATCAAATTTGGCAGAAAGCTGGCAGAAGTGCCGCCTGGGCAGCTTATTTTTAATAAACCCGGTGAACAGCGCAGGGAGCAATTAAAAGCGATATTTCAAAAATACGTCCAGGTTTATGACCAGCAGCAATTAATGGATTATCTCCATAGCAAAATGGGCATCCAGTTCATATTCCACACCGCAGAAGGCAAGCCCGGGTTTTATGGCTATACCGTCATCGACCATGCCCGGAAAAATGCATTTAAAGGGAGTGAGCTCATGAAGCTGAAGGACCTGGAAGCAGCCGGCAAGAAAACAGGACAGTATGCTATTCATTCAACACCTACGAAACAAGTAGCCGACAGCTATACTGCTATGTTTCCTGATCCAAAGCTACAGATCAATCTCGCCGGCGACATCGACGACGAAGCCATCCATGGGCCTCGCCGCCGCAGGAAACAAAAAGCGCGCAGCAACCAGCGCTGATTAATACCCCCTAAAATCTATGACCCGTGTATTAAGCAAATACTATTAACCAACAATTTTATGATCATTCTTATCGGTAACCAAAAAGGAGGTGCTGGAAAAAGCACGATCACCTTATTGCTGGCCAATTACCTCACCCAGGCAAAGAAAAGGGAAGTGACAGTCATCGACTTTGACTACCAGCAGTCCATTGCCCAGAAATATGAACGCGCCAAGCTGCTGGAAAACGAAGAACACTATACCGTTGTTGCTGCAAGTTTAGAGCATTTCCCCGGCATGAAGAACATTCTTTGCGGCGATGAAAACCAAATCGTGCTGATCGATTTACCCGGCAAACTGGACGACGATGGGCTGATTGCGGTATTTGAAGCCGCAGACCTGGTCATCTGCCCCTTTTCCTATGACGAGTTCAGTTTTGAATCTACGGTACTGTTTTCAGTCGTTTTGCGAAAGATCAACAGCAAGGTGCCGATCATCTACGTTCCAAACCGGGTCAAGGCCAATGTCAAATATGAAACCCGCAATGACGTCGATGAGCAATTGCTGAAATTGGGAAGCGTGACCACTCCCCTGCCGGACCGCATCGACTTCCAGCGGGTCAGCACCTTCCAGACACCGCTCGCGATCCTGCCGATGGTACTGAACACTTTTGAACCCGTCTTTAAGCAATATATCGATGAGTGAAATCAAATCCCTGGCTGACCAGCTCCGAAGCAATATCAGTAAGCAGGAAGCGCCAAAACTGGCTGGCAAACTCCCGGAAATCCCGGAAATCTTAAAGCGTATCCGGGCCTATGATAATCGCGACCACAAAGGACTGATGCACGTCCGGTTTGACAGCGACACTATCCGCCTCCTGAATCAGTTTAAAATGGCCACCGGGGTAGACGTCACCAAGCTGGTCGCCTTCTCCGTACATGAGCTGTTTGAACTGCAGCCCGAACTCAAATCCATCATCAAACAATTTATCCAACAACTTGAATTATGAACTGGCCCCATTTTATTTTATGGACCGCAGGAAGCTATCTTTTGTATTATCCCGCGATGATCCTCTACGACCTCAAAACCTCAGGTCGAAAAAGTCCTGGTAGCTTATCCAATGAATTAACCTTTACGGAAGAAAGCATTCCCATATCAATTGAGCATGCTCCAAAAGAAACACCACCAAAAGAAACAGCTCCAAAACCACAACCGGCAGTCATCGGATCCGGCGGCGTGACCCTGAAAAACCTGTTTGGCTTATGCAGGGACGAAGCCATACTGTACACCAAACCAGTAAGCTTCTGACGATGATACTTGCATTTCAGCCGGGTCTCAATGAATTCCGGCAGGCACAAAGCCAGCTTCACTCCTCTTTTTTCTCCGCGATGGACTGCGCTCTGATACTTGCGGCCATTTTCGGCATTATCGGTGCAGTTCGTATTTATCACAACTGGCAGATGGGCGAAAAAGAGATCACTTATGAAGTGTCTTCCTGGTTCTTCGCCGCACTTTTTATGATCCTGGCCGGACTTTTTTTACGCGCCGTATTCGGCATTTAATGCTCAAACAATTTAATACCCCCATTATTTATGAACAAAATCAAAAAAACCTGGGTGACAGCTGTGCTGTTCGTCCTTGGAACCCTCACAGCTTTTGCACAAAGCGGCGTAACCGGTTTAAACACCGCCACCACTACCCTTAAAACCTACGTCGGCCCGGTAACCAATATCACTTTGGTTATCGGCGGTATCGTCGGCATCGTCGGCGCCATCCGCGTCTATTCCAAATGGAACAGCGGCGACCAGGACATCAATAAGGAGTTAATGGGATGGGGCGGCTCGTGCGTCTTTCTCGTGGTTTCCGCTTTGGTGATCAAAGCCTTCTTTGGCCTGACCTGATGGCAAGGCGTTTCGCAGTTTACAAGGGGCTCCAGAAGCCCCTTGTATTCAAAGGATTTAAAGGCAAATTTATTTACTGGGGCTTCGGTTGTTTGCTGGCCGCCCTGGTATTTGGCGCACTCACAATGACCTTGGTCAATATGTGGCTCGGGGCTTTAGTCCTGGTCGGCGGTATTGCCGGCGGGCTTTTCTACATCGCCGGCAAGCAAAAGAACGGCCTGCACGAAAAAACGCGGATCCATTCAGTTCAGATTCATTCAATCAACTTCAGAAAACTAATGCAACATGTCCCCAAAACAAGTATTTGACCTGCCTTACATTGGCGTGGATAAAAGCGGGAACTTTGATTTGCTGGTTGGAGCCGGCGGTGAATGTTCAGTAATTATCGCTGTAACCAATCCCGTTGTCCGCTATTCCGCCGCCCCGGGGGCTTATGAAGAATTCCATCAACTCATGTCCGGTATCGTTAAAGTGCTGGGCGACGGTTATATCCTGCAAAAATCGGATATCATCAGCAAGACCGTCTACCCGCAAAAGCCCGCGGTGGAATACCTTCAGCAAAAATATAATGCCCACTTCGCCGGCCGGTACAACCTGGAAATCCATACTTACCTGACCATTACACGCCCGGTTAAAAAAGGCGCCTTTTATGTCTACGATGCCAAAGCCCTGTTGAATTTCAGGCAGGCAACGAGCAAAGTACTCGACATGCTGGAGGCCTCCGGCACTTCCCCTGAAATCATAAAGGAGGCAGACATTAATGAGCTGGTTATGCGGCTGCTGGCCATGGACTTTAAAAACGGGCCGGTCTCGCTCAATAATTACCAGCCTAATGATACCGAAATTAAAATGGGCGGACGATCCATCCGCAGTATCACGCTGGTCAATACCGACAATATCGACCTGCCCCAGGATGTCGGAACTTATATCGAGCTCAATGAAAAGGAAACCTTAAAAGGCTTCCCGGTCGACTTCCTTTCCTTCCTGTTTAAAGTGCCCGACTTCGAAGTGCTGGTATTCAATCAAGTCATCGAGATACCTGTCCAAACAGTTGCGTTAAAAAAGCTGGAACTCAAAAAGAAGCGGCACTCCGGCATCCCCGACCCCGCCAACACGCTTTGCGTGGAAGATATCGACCTGCTGTTAAACGATGTCGCACGCGAAAACCAATTATTGGTGAACTGTCATTTCACGATCTTAATTACAACAGGCAATGAGCAATTACAAAAAGCCACCAATTTCATCGAAAGTTCTTTATTTCAATTGGGCATTGTCCCCAGCAAAAACGCCTACAATCAACTGGAACTCTTTCGAAGCGCCTTACCGGGAAACGCTGTTGAACTCAAACCCTACGACTGGTTCCTGACCACCTGCGATGCCGCACTCTGTTTCTTTTTAAAAGAAGCCATGCCGAAAGATGAGCCGTCAGATTTCCTGATCCGCTTTACAGACAGGCAGGGAATCCCGGTAGGTATTGACCCGGCAGACCTGCCCATGCGCACCAACCGGATCAACAACCGCAATAAGTTCGTGCTCGGCCCCAGCGGCTCCGGCAAGAGCTTTTTCATGAATGCGCTGATCGAACAGTACATGCTGTTCAATATGGACATGGTGATCGTAGACACCGGCCACTCCTATTCGGGCCTTTGCGCTTATTACCAGGGTAAGTACATCACCTATACAGATAAAAAGCCCATCACGATGAACCCCTTCCGGATCACTGAATCGGAATACAATATTGAGAAAAAGGACTTTTTGGTCACCCTGATCTGTGTGGCCTGGAAGGGCGCCGACGGCACATTGACGCCGGTCGAACGTGACGTGATTTCCAACGTTCTGTCTGCCTATTACTCCGCTGCATTCGCAGCAGGCAGCGAATTAAGCTTTAACAAGTTCTACGAGTTCGCGCTCCAAAAAATACCGCAAATAAAAACCGAGGAAAAGATCGTCTTCGATATCGACGAGTTCCGGTATGTGTTAAAGAAATTCTACAAGGATGGCGAATTTGAAAAAATCCTGAACAAGGAAGCCGACAAGTCCCTGTTTACCGAACGCTTCATCGTATTCGAAATAGACTCCATCAAGGAGCATAAAATCTTGTTCCCGCTGGTGACCCTGATCATCATGGACGTGTTCATCCAGAAAATGCGCTACCGCCAGGACCAGCGGAAATGTTTGATCGTCGAAGAGGCCTGGAAGGCAATTGCCAGCCCGCTCATGGCAGGCTACCTGCTTTATCTCTACAAAACCGTCCGGAAGTTCTGGGGCGAGGCCATCGTCGTGACACAGGAACTGGGCGACATCATCGGCAACGCAGTTGTCAAAGACAGTATTATCAATAATTCCGATACCATTTGCCTGCTTGATCAAACCAAGTTCAAAGACAATTATTCGGCAATAGCAGCGCTGCTTTCCATTAACGAAACCGAACGGCGAAAGATATTTACCATTAATCAGCTGGAAAACACCGAAGGACGCGGACGTTTCAAAGAGGTATATATACGACGGGGAACGACAGGCGAAGTCTATGGCGTGGAAGTATCGTTACATCAATACCTCACTTATACGACCGAAAAGCCCGAGAAATCTGCAGTCGAAAAATACACGGCGCGTTTTGGCGCTTATGCCGATGGCCTGGACGCCTTTGTCAACGATTTCCGGCAAAGCAAATTATCACTCGGTTCATTCATTAATCAAGTCAATCAAAAACCATGAAATACATTTTGCTTTTAGCTTTCAGCTTTTGCCTCTCCGCTTCAAAAGCCCAGGAACTCGTCGTTGACCCAGCCACCTCTGCGGCAATCATCGCCAACAGCGCCGTCATCAACGGGCAACTCAACACCACCAATAAAAACCTCAGCCTGATCAGCAAAGGACAACTAGCCGTCAGCGGCCAGCTGGTGATCGTCAATAATCTCCAGAACAAGATCTATCAGGGCCTGAGTCAGGTCGCATCCGTCATCAATAACCTGACCGGCATTAAAGAGATTGCCAGCTGCGGCAGCGACATCGTCAGCGATGTGGAACAAGCGGTTACACTGGCCAAATCAAACCCGGTCCTTTTACTTTTTGCCGAACAAGGAGCGCGTGACTTCAAAACCCGAGCCGTAACGCTCGCCACCGAGGTCAGTGCATTCGTCCTGCAGGGCGGCACAAAAAACCTGATGGATTCCGGCGAGCGCGGCAAGCTGATCAACCACATCCTGTCCGAAATGCAGGTCCTGCGCGGTATCGCCTACGGCATGAGCCGCTCGATGTACTGGGCAAAAATGAACGGCATCTTTCGCTCGCTCAGTCCATGGGCCGAATGGCAGAACCAGGACGTGCGGATCGCCAATGATGTATTAAACAATGCTAAATATTTAAAACAATGAAGAGAAATTTAACATCTTTTTTTGGCATATTTTCCATGAGTGCATTCTGCAAAAAAGGGTTCAGATTTTATCACATCCTTTTGCAGAAGAATATCAAAAGAAATGCGCCAAAAAAAGAGCAGCACCGATATGGCATGTGGCTAATGCTATTTTTCTGCCTGTTTGGAGGGAATGTGTTTGGGCAGCGCAATACACTTGACATTGCAGGTATGCACCAGCTCATCAGCCAGTCCCAGGACGAAAACAAGCTCCAAGTCAAAGCAAAAAATCAACAAATCGCCAATACCGCAAAGGAGCAGGCTAATCTAACCCTATTGGCCAAACTCAAAAACACCTACCGCACTTTGCAGGAAAGGTACAATACACTGGGCACCGCGATCAACGTTGCCGATATCGGCATCTACGCAACGCCAATGGTCAGACAGATCATCAGCTACCAGGGACAGATCATTTCACTCACCCAAAAGAACCCGGTACTTATTCCGTTAGGTTTGCAAACCGAAATAGCGTTTGCCGCAAAGGCCAAAAGCCTGGCCGGATATATTGCCGGCTTGAGTTTATCCATCGGAGACGTCAACCAGATGAAAGCATCCGACCGGAAAATGCTCTTTGACTATGTCATTTCTGAACTGAGCGCCATACAGGAACTATCCGGCAAAATGGTTCAAACGCTGCAAACCTCCAGTCTCAATTCCATCATACGTTCCATCAATCCATTTCAGAATTACATTGACAAGGATAAGATGGTTGCTGAAGACATCATTTTTAACGCTAAATATTTAAAACAATGAACCGGTTCAAAAATCGCCTGGCCATAATACTCTTGATAATTATTTTGAGGCCGTTCCCAACAATAGCACAGGAATACGTCTTCGACGGCCGGCGTTTCGCCGCCGTTGTTTCCAATGCCTCCGTGCGCAGCAGCGCCGAATCCACACACAACAATTATCTCGGAAAGATCAATAACAACTTCGGTAACATCAACACCAATATGAGCGCCGTTGTGCTGGCACAAACCATCATTTATAACGGATTGTCACAAGTAAACTCCACCCTCAAAGACGGCATCGCCGTCAAATACATGGCGGTAACAAGCGCAGACATCCTCAACTATTTGCAACAGGCCCTGGACCTCGCCAAAAGCGATCCTGCCCTCCTGCTGGTGACTACTAGAATTCAATCCGAGTGCCGCTCCAAAGCCATAGCGCTAATCAGCGATATATCAAATTACATTTTAAAGTCAGGCGAAAACATCCTTGCCGACTACAATGCCCGCGATGAATTACTTAAAAAGGTAAATACCCAATTGCAAGTCATCGACGGGCTGGCCTACGGCGCCTGGCGGGCCATGTACTGGGCAAAACAGCGCGGCATCATTGCCACCATAAACCCCTTTCAAAATTATATCAACCACGATATCAATACAGTTAACCAGATCATATCAAACGCTAAATACATTCACCAATGAAAAATCTTATGCTTTTTGCATTAAGCCTTCTGCTTTCGGCTCCCACTTTCGCCCAATCCATCATCAGAGACCAGGCCGTCGACAACCAGGAGCAGCGCATGGTCTTTCAGCAATGGGGCCAGAACAAATTTTATCCAAAAGCCGGCTTCCTGAGCCTCAATCCTTATTACTGGCTGGTATGGGGGCTATTTTATCCCAATTACCATAAAACCGATATCCGGCCGCTAGGCCCGACGGGGCCGCAAACCCAGCGCCTGGCATCGGTCGCTATCCAAAACTCCATCGACAACAATTACAAATTGCATTCGGACACCGTACGTAATACTGCGCTTTCCCAAATCACAAGCCAGTCGGGTTTACTATCCGATGCAGATCCCTTATGGTTACTGTATTACAAAAACGAATTCAGCCCGCTGAATAACTTTTCGCTGGCTACCATTCTTGGCCCGCTCAGTGCACAAGTCAGCGCCGAACTCGTCAAAGACGGGCTGTATAACTGGTATAGCGGTGAGCTTGCATCACTTAAAGGAAGACTTGACGGTGCGAGAAATGCAGACATGGACCGTGGTTCGCGTATCCTGGCCTATTACCGCCTGCTCAAAGAATACCGCACGCTCAATGGTGTTTGGAACATCCGTACGGCCTCTGCACTAACCACGCTGAATATGACAGCCCAACAACAGCAAGTCCGCACAGGCGCCGCCAATGTGCCCAACTGGACACCGAACAGCGACGTGCAGATCGCCACCAAAGTTTTACAAAATGCCAAATACTGATGATGAGAAAAATAATTATAATATGCTGCTTGCTTTTATTTTGCCGGCTGGAAAGTCATGCACAGGCAGCTATAGACACTTTGATATCGAATAAGTCCCTACAGTACCTGCAAGGCGACGGCGTTTACGAAACCGGCATGATGGTTTTCCTGAAGGGTTTAAAAGATTCCATATGGACGCATTTTGACCTTTTAATCACCGATGCCAAGGCGCTTGCCGCCATCTTTATGATCATCTTTTTCGCCATTAAGTCCTACGAGATGATGTCGGGCGATAAGCAGCTGGAGGTCATGCCCCTGCTCCGGCCCTTCGGGCTGGCGATGGTGATCTTGTGGTGGGGGGCTTTTGTCAAGGTCGTAGCGTTTCCTACGGATCTCGTTGCAAACCAAACCGAGCAAATGTTCAACAGCGAGCAAAGCACCGTTAACAACCTGCGTTTCCAGCGGGCCAACCTGATGCTGGCCGTCTCCAATTCACTCTACACCTTCCAGGCGCAAACAGAAGTCGCCGAAAAGGAGTCAGATACCTGGTACGGGCAGGCATGGGACGCAGTTACCAGCACCGTCAAACAGGGTATTTCCGATGTCGTCACGCCCCTGATCGAGTTAAAGAACCGCTTGACCATAGGGATGCAATTGCTTTTTACACAGCTCCTTGAACTATTGGGAATATGGATATTACGGATTGCGGTTTACATCATTTTTATGATCCAGATCATCTATTCCAGCATCCTGATTATACTCGGCCCGTTCTCCGTCGCGGCAAGTATTTTGCCGGCCTTCAGGGACAGTTTCAGCACCTGGGTAGCACGCTTTGTCTCTGTCAATCTGTATTCCGGCATCGGTTACCTCATCATGTACCTCTGCGGGCTGATGCAGCAATACGCCCTTGAATCCGAGATCAGCAAATACCAGGAATTGGTCGGGACGAACGGCACGGCCGCCAACCTGCAAAAAATGGCCTGGTTCGCCGGCAATGGAATCCTGTCTTTCGGAACAGTCATCATTGTTTTCCTGATCGGTGCCATTTGTATGTTTACCGTACCGAGTATTTCCACCTGGATCATTTCCACTTCAGGTATCAGTTCTGCCAGTTCAAACTTTGGCCGGGGTGCGGGCACAGTTGTCGCAGGCGCACGAAGGGCAGCCACCGGTTCATTCTTTTAATCCCATTTAATATGATTATTAAAAACATTGAAGCCAAAATCCGCCTGGCCACCTTCATTTCCGCCGGCAGCTTTATTTGCGCCATTATTTTGAGTGCCGCCGCTTGCTCGCTATCCTACAAATTGGTCGCTGACGCACGAAAAAGTATTTACATATTGAATAATAATGTACCATTGCAGGCGGCTCAAACAGATATGCAAATGAACCGCCCGGCGGAATACAGAGCGCATATCGACCTTTTCCACTCGCTTTTCTTTTCGCTGACACCAGATGACAAGTTCATCGAGTACCAATTGAAAAAGGCCATGTACCTCGTGGACGAGTCCGGCGTAAAACAATATAACAACCTGAAGGAGAATGGCTATTTCAACTCCATCTTATCCTCCAGTTCAGTACTCACCCTGCAAACCGACAGCATCACGCTGGACATGCCGCGCCACTATTTCAAGTATTACGGCAAACTCAGGATTGACCGGCGCAGCTCGACCGTTGTCCGCTCGCTCATCACCGAAGGCTGTCTCCGGGATATCCCAAGAAGCGACAATAACCCGCACGGTGTCCTGATCACCGGCTGGAAAACTTTGGAAAATAAAGATTTGGAAGATGTTCAGAAAACTACATTCTAACCGCGACCCCGGAGATACAATCCTAACCGAAATAAGGACAACCTTCGCCCCTTATTTTGAGCGCTGCTCCAAAACCATAACACAAATATTAAAGCAAAAGCCCAAAACCGTTTTTGCAGCGATGATTACATTACTCTTCTTTTCTGCCGGAATGTCTTTTACAGTGCTTAGAAATAAGGAGCCGGCAGAAAAAATTAAAATAAGTGTAAAAGTCAATACTGTGAACGATGGCTTCACCCAAATCCTTTCCGCCAGCGCAGGCATCAAACAATGCTTAGCTTTGAAACACCAGATCGACAGCCTTTCAGCAAAGAAAACCCTCACAAAACAAGATAGCGAAGTCCTTTTAAGCGACCTCGATAAACTCCGGCAATTAAACAAACCCTTACCCCCATGAAGCTCAATCTCAAACAACCCAAATACATCCTGCCGCTCCTGGCGTTACCCTTCCTGGTACTCTTCTTCTACGTATACCATAGCAGCAGCCAAGCGAAACAAACCGAAGTCAAACAGCAGTCAGGGATCAACAGCACCGTAGGCGAAGTATCCGACGACATCAAACAGAAGGAACTCTCCGACAAACTCGACGCCTACCGCAATACCTACAAAGAAGCCGACGGCAATACTGCATTAAGTCCCGTCCCGGTAGAAGCACCGCCGCCACCAGGCCATAATACACTTGATTCCATCAAAGCCGCTATGAAGTCAAAACCCGGTCCGCCGGATGACCGGGCCATGGTCGCCGCTTTGAACCATTTGAAACAAAAGATGCCCGATGAACCCGCACCACCAAAGGAAAAAGACCCCATGGACATTTTCCGCCGGCAAATGGCCTATATGGATAGTTTAAATAAATCAAACGACCCTGCTGTAAAAGAGGAGCAAAAGAAAAAAGAGGCTATTGCCAAAGCAGCAGCACAAAAAGCTGGCGGGAAAACGCTTCCCGTCCATAAAACAATGGATAATGCTGCTGATTTCAATACCATTAAACCACCAAATAATAATTCTTTTATAACGGCTGTCATCGATGAAAACCTCACTGGTTACGCCGGCTCAAGGATAAGGATCCGATTACTGGAAGACATTGTTGCCGGAAGCACCATTGTCAAAGCCGGCACTTACCTCTATGCGCTGATCAACGGTTTCTCCCAGCAGCGCGTCACACTCCAGGTCAAATCCATTCTTTACAACAATAAGATTTTGCCCGTCAAACTCGACCTCTACGACATGGATGGCATGCCCGGCTTATACGTGCCGGAATCCGCATTCCGCGATTTTACCAAAGACTTAGGCACCAATACCGTGCAGGGGGTAACCATCGATGGCAACTCGTCCTTCCTGATGAGCACCGTCGACAAGGTGTTCCAGTCGACGTCCTCCGCTATTGCCGGCATTATCCGAAAAGATAAAGCAAAACTTAAATACAACAGCTATATCTATCTCATTGATAGTGAATTATTAAACACAATACAGAAAAATCTTTAAAATGAAAAAGCTAATTTATCTCTTATTACTCGTGGTTATACAAGCTGAGGCTCAGGACAAACTGCCTGAAGCTCACCTCCCGGTTCAAGGCGACCTCCATTTCGTATCACCCGAGCCTATCCAATACGTCGACATCTCCAACAAAGCCATCACAGGGGATATTGCCCTGCCCAACCTGCTGCGGCTGCGCTTCAAAGACTCCTGCTATACCGACGCGATTGTCACCATCGCAGGCGAAAAATTTATCGCCCAATACCATATCTGGCCGGTGACTTCCACCGAAAATCAAAAGATCGAAATCCAGCCCGCAGATACCCGGCCACTGGATATCTCCGGCATCGGGCTCTCCCACCCCCAATTGAAGCAACTCTCCTATCTTGTTTTTTGCAGTAGCTCCAAAAAAATACGCCAAACCAAAGCCTTTGGCATTAAGGCACAACTTAACCACATCTATTCAGCCGGCGATTACCTGTTCCTGGACATTTCCTATAAAAACAAAACCCACCTCAAATACGACATAGCCGATTTCCGCTTTAAGATCGACGACAAGAAAGTCACCAAAGCCTCCAACATACAGTCCGTCGAACTCAAACCCGAACTGGCATTATTCAATGTCCCGGCCTTCAGCAAATACTACCGGAACATCTTCGTCCTTAAAAAAATGAGCTTTCCAGGCAACAAAGTCCTTAACATCGAGCTCAGCGAAAAACAAATATCCGGCAGGGTTATCACCCTAAGCGTATCTTACAAAAACGTCCTCGATGCCGACACGATACCATTTTGAGTTAGCTATCACCACGAATTAGATAAGCCCTTAACTTTGGATATGACCAATACCCAACAGGACTCCATTTTGAAATGTAAGCAAATTTGCTTACATTTGAATATGACAGAAGAGTTCGAATCATTTAAAGGCATCCATCCGGGAAAAGTGATTGCGCGTTTGCTTGACAAACGCAATATCAGCCAGCGTCCTTTTGCTTTGGCCTTACCGGAACATCCGCAGACGTTTAATGCAATTTTGAAAGGCAAGCGAAGCTTGAATACCCCCTTGTCTTTAAAGATTGAAAAGGCGCTTGATCTTGAAGAGGGATCACTTATGACTTTACAAGTGCATTATGATATCAAACAGGAACGGCTGACAACCCAAGGCCCGGGTCCCAGTTTACGAAAGATCCTGTTCTGGGATTCCGATATGACATTAGTTGACTGGCAGCAACATGAGCAATTTATTATCAAACGTGTTTACGAACGGGGCGATCAAATTGACCGCGACGAAGTTGACCGTTACTATGGCCTCGAAAAAGTAAATGAAGTTTTAAACGGCCTACCACGTACCCCGTCAGGTAAATTAGCAATAATGCCACACTTAAGTAGATAAACATGTTGAACTGGAACACTGTGGATTCCCGTCTGAAAAACACATTGATTGCTTCAATGTCGGCGGAAGAGTTCAAAGATTTTCGTCTTGTTGGCGGAACAGCCCTGAGCTTACAACTTGGGCACCGCATGTCTGAAGACATCGACTTGTTTACAGACGCTGCTTATGGCTCAATTGATTTTCAAGCGATTGAAAATTATTTGGTCAAAACGTATCCCTATGTTGAAGGAGATTTTAACATCTTTCCCGGAATGTGCAAGAGTTATTTGATTGGAGATGACCGGATTAATAATATCAAGTTAGATGTTTTTTATTCAATGGACCCATTTTTCCAGCCAATAGTAATCGAGGAGCATATTCGCATGGCTTCCGTAGAGGAAATTATTGCGATGAAACTTGACATCATCAAGCGGGATGGCCGAAAGAAAGACTTTTGGGACCTGCATGAATTGCTGGGATCCTACACGATCAGCGAATTGATCGCCTTACATGCAGCCCGATTTGAGTGGACACACGACCCGGACCTCATCCGGTCACAATTTGCGAATTTTGAGCGTGCCGAATACGAAATAAATCCTAAATGTTTACGTGGAAAACTATGGGAGTTTATCAAGCGGGATTTTCTCGACGCGCTCAACAGAGACAGACCTGGGCCTGCTTTCACGCGGTGAATCTAATTATAAGAACATTCTTTAACGTCTATTATCTACCACCTCGAATGGTTCTCATCCGTAAAATTCCTTTATGAATATCCAATACGCCTCCGATCTGCACCTCGAATTTGCGGACAACGAAGAATTTTTAAGGTATAATAACCTGGTTCCAAAAGCTGATGTATTGGTACTGGCCGGAGATATTGTCAATTTTCATTTGATGGACGACAAGGCCTGGTTTTTTGATTACTTATCTCAAAACTTTAAAACCACCTATTGGGTACCGGGCAACCATGAATACTACCATGCCGACCTGTCGGTCAGAAGCGGCAGCCTGCTTGAGAGGATCCGGCCGAATGTGTTCCTGGTGAATGACTACGCAGTCACCATTGACGATGCAAGATTGATCTTTGCCACCATGTGGACGAGCATCAAGCCAACCCATCAATTTGCCATAGAGCGGAGGATGAACGATTTTCATCTTATCAGGAAAATGGGCAACCGCCTGACCTGCGCAGACCTGGAAAAGGAACATAAAGTTTCCCTGGCTTTTATCAAAAAAGAGCTGGCTGAAGAAGCGCCCGACCTAAAAAAGATCGTTGTCACCCACCATGTGCCTACCTTCATGAATTACCCACCCGAATATTTCGGGGATGTATTGAATGATGCATTTGCGGTAAACCTGACCGATTATATCTTTGACCACGGCCCCGATTACTGGATTTACGGGCATCACCACCAGAACATCCCTGACTTTATCATCGGCAAGACGCAATTGCTGACCAACCAGCTGGGCTATGTGCGCTATCAGGAGAATGCGCTCTTTAGTAATCAGAAAACAATCAGTTTAGACAACAACATCAACCGGCAACAGCGCGTTAGCCGTTAAATAAATCCCATTATTGATATGTCCCGTATTACGATTATTGCAGGCCCTCCTGGTGTTGGAAAAAGCACCATGGGGCATTTGTATGTGCCGCCGGATATGGAGATTATAAAGAAGGATGAGATCATTCAAGCCAACAAGGCATTTCACTACAAACTTTTTCAGCAAATTGCAATCCAGAACTGGCTGTCAACGATTAATAATAAACTTCGCGTTAATACAGACTTCGCATTCGAATTGAATCTGGGAATGCCCATGCACTGGGACTTCGCACAATCTCTAAAGCAACAGCATGCAGATCATACCTTAAATGTAGTGTTATTCTTTACTGACAACCTGGAAATGTGTAGACTGAGATCGGAAAAGCGATTTGAAGCCGGCGGTCATGAGGTCAATCCAGCCGTATTAGAAAACATGTATAACAATACGCTCCCACTACTTCAGTTCAATTTTCAGCATATTGACAATTTAAAGCTGGTAAACACTGCGATTGATCAGGATACGAAGATTGTCGGAGTTTACGATAAGGAAACGCGATCATTCGACATACTCAACCGGGAACCACTTTGGTTTAAGGATAAATTACAGCCCTTCATTGAAAAACAAGTCACCATGTCGACTTATTTCTTCGCAAGGTAATTATCATTCTATTATTGGCTGAAGCCCGTGGTAAATACCGCGGCTTTTTTATTTCCTCTCATCATGGATATTTATTTCAATCCTGGCAGGGCTGTCCCTGAACCTGATCCCACACTTATGTCCGACCCGTTTGAAATCCTGCTTGAATCCGAAGGACGTGATCTGTTGGGCCGGCGCTACGATTTCATAGCAGAATTGCTCGAAGAAGCATTTGAAGAAAGATATTCGAGGCTATTCGCTAACAGTAAACTTCATTACGAAATCATCAACCTTATAACGCTTTGCACACCCGTGATGTGTCATTTTGGCTTTCCGCGCAGGAGGCAGAACAGTGCTTTAAAAAAAGCTATTTCCACTATCATAGAGCAATATTTAATAAAGGAAGAACATGGAAGAAACACATGAGCAGCACAAGCTGCATGGCTTCCTGCAGTGCGCGATATATGTCTCCATCGCCCTGGAAGCCAGTATATTCATTTATAAACAAGCTCCGTTCTGGGGCTTTTTTTATGAGCCGTTGGATAAGTTGAGTCACCTGCCTGTTTATCAAAACATCGTCTATAGCAAGTTGGCGACTTTCCTGCTGATCTGCCTGGTCAGCATTGGCACACTGGCTAAGAAGAAAGTCGATCTCGATCCGAAAAAGCACATCGCTTATCCCCTGGCGCTGGGTTTATTGTTATTTTTTGGTAGCATTTTGTATTTGGGCCGGGGTTCGCCCATCGCTTTTGCCTACACCTCCTGGTTTCAATTATTGTACTTGATTTGTTCGTTTATTGGCGCTTTGCTGACGAGCGTGGCTATGGATAATATCTCTAAAATTATCCGTTCAGGTTTGGGCAAGGATGTTTGGAACGTGGAAGGTGAAAGCTTCCAGCAACCCGAAGAACGCATCGATGCGCCACTTTCGGTAAACATCCCGATGCTATTCTATTATAAAGGAAAAGTACGAAATGGTTGGATCAATCTCAATTGTACGCGCGGCACGTTGCTGATCGGGACTCCGGGATCCGGGAAAAGCTTCTCAGTTGTCAATCCATTCATCCGGCAGCTCATCGCCAAAGAATTTTGCTGCTGTGTGTACGACTTTAAATACCCTGACCTGGGCAAGATCGCTTATTATCATTATTTGCTGGCCAAACAGAACGGGAAGTGTGCCAGCCACAAATTCTATGTCATTAACCTCAATGATGTTGAGAAGAGCTGCCGCACGAACCCCTGGCGCCACGATTACCTAGATACGCTGGCCGATGCCTCGGAAAGTGCAGAAGCCCTGGTAGAAGCGCTTAAAAAGGGCGATAAGGCCGGTGGCAGCGACCAGTTCTTTACCCAATCGGCCATCAACTTTTTGGCGGCCTGCATCTTTTTCTTTTCGAAGTATGAGGGCGGCAAGTATTCCAGTTTGCCTCACGTGCTTTCTTTTTTGAACAGGAGTTACCAGGAGATTTTTGATACGCTGTTCACCGAGCCCGAACTAGTGTCTTTGTTATCTCCGTTCCGCAGCGCCTGGCTGGAAAAAGCCTTTCCGCAACTGGAAGGACAGGTCGGCACGCTGAAGATCTTTATCAGCAGGTTGGCTACAAAGGAAACATTTTGGGTCTTTTCGGGCGACGACTTTAACCTCAAGATTTCTGACCGGGGCGCACCGGCAACGCTGGTTTTAGCCAACGACCCAAACACGCAAAACATCAACAGCGCCTGTTATTCGATCATCTTAAACAGGCTGACCAAGTTGATTAACAGTAAAGGCAATCTGCCTTCCGCCCTGATCATTGATGAGGTGCCGACACTTTTTGTCCACAAGGTCGAAAACCTGATCGCGACCGCGCGAAGCAATAAAGTGGCCGTGCTGATGGGTTTGCAGGAACTCCCGCAGTTCCAGCAGCAATATGGAAAGGATACCGCCACAACCATTACAGCGGTTGTTGGCAATGTGCTGGCTGGCTCGGTCCGGAACAAGGAAACCCTGGACTGGCTCGAACGTCTGTTCGGTAAGTCCAAACAAATCGGCGAGGGTTTGTCCATTGACAGGAATAAAACTTCCACATCCCTGAACGAGAAACTGGAAGCCCTCATTCCGGCTGGTAAAATGGCCGCTTTGAATACCGGCGAAATGGTCGGGCTAATTGCCGCCGATGTACAGGAAAATTATACCGGTAAGTTTGAGACTTCTGCCATCAATTGCAAGGTCAACCTCGATAAAAAGGAACTGGACCGGGAGGAATCCGGCTATAAACCGCTCCCCGTTTATTATAATTTTCACGGCAAAAAGGATGAAGTGCTGCGGCACAATTTTGTAAAGATCAACAAGGAAATTGATGATCTGATCCTCACCTTTAAGAAGCCGGTCAACAGCCAACCACCCAAAGCCACCTTTAAAACCTGATTTCCATGCAAACTTCTGACGAATTAATTGGAACACTTGCCCTGGTCCACCCCCAATTGCCCAATGACCCGGCCGGTAAACAAGGCCAGGTCGGCATTATCACAGACGCCAACTTAAAGAACGAGACCATTGAGGTAAGGTTCGGCAAAAATGGAAAAGGGATTTATGGAACAGACGCTTTGCTCTTGTTGCGCCCAGCCGAACAGCTAAAGAGAAACCTTGAACTGCATAAGCAGGAGCTGAATGAAAGTGACTACAAGACATTATTTAATATCTCCTTGTTGCAGGAATTCAAACAGTCTACTGCCAACATCAAATCTGCCATGTCGCTGGCTTTGCAAAGCGAAGCCGTCCGGAATTTAAGCATGTACACCTTCGAAGAAGCGCTTGGCTTACGACGTAACCAACACCTGCAGCGATGAGACAGGCACTTATGCTTTTATGCTGCTGCCTGCCGCTCAAGCACCTCGCTGTTACCTCACCGTTCGGCTACCGCGTCAACCCTGTTACCCGTCAATACAGTTTCCATAACGGCGTGGATCTTGCGGCACGACATGACACGGTTTATGCGGTATTCGATGGAACCGCCTCGGTTGGATATGATGAAAAGTTAGGTGTATTTGTTTCGGTGACCGATAGTGGCCTGACCTGCACCTACGGCCACTTATCCGCCATACTTATTAGCGCCGGGCCGGTAATATCCGGGCAAGCCATCGCCATAACCGGCGCCACAGGACGGGTAACTGGTGAACATTTGCATTTCGGCATCAAATACAAGGGTCAAGCCATTGATCCCATACAGTTTTTGTACCAATTAATTAAGAAATAGCTGCGTAATCGTTCCCGCCGGCATCTTCAAATAACTGTACCGCAAACTCCGAAACGCCGGAAATATGAATACCTAATTGCTGGCAGTTTTTCAAGGCTTCTGCCAACTGGCTAATAGCTGCTAATTGCTGTTCAGAAAATTTATCGCTGTCCATATATAATGATTTTTCGACACGAAAATAAGTTTTTGTATCAATTAAATTTAATCCAATACCCCTATGAGTACCAACTTCAAACCCCTGACCGACCAGGTCGCAGAAAAATTAAACGCACAAATCAAGGAAGGCACCTCCATCTTCCAGCGCGATGACCGCCCGCTCATCATGCCCTTCAATCCGGGCTCCGGCAAAAATTACCGTGAAGCCGCCGGGCTGATCCTGCTGATGCGCGACATGGACGACCCGCGCTGGATGTCCCTTAAAAACGCCAACTTCCAGAACTGGCCCGTCGCCAAAGACGAAAAAGGCACCCTCATCAGCTTTTACAAAACCAGCGAAATGAAACCCGTGCTTGATGACAAAGGAGAAGCCGTGTTAAATGACAAAGGCAAGCCCAAAATGCAGTCGGTCAAATTAGCAGAGCCGGTACTGACCACCGCCTTCCTTTTCAACGGCACCCAGCTCAAAAACACCCCTGCTTACGAACCAAAAGATCCGGCTTTGGCGATTGACCGCGCCAAAACGATCCTGGAAAACGCCAAACCGGAAAGCCAGCTCAAACAGCAGGATTTCGCCAGCGAACCCGCTTATTACGCCGCATTGCTAAAGGAAATGGCCGAAAATAAAGCCGCTGAAAAAGCAAGCGAAAGCCGGATCACCGACGCGCTCAAAACCAACCTGGCCGCCATCTTTATCAGCGCCGAACTCGGGTTGCCCTATGACATCGGTGACCATGTCGGCTACCTGGACAGCTGGTCGCAACTAATTATGGAAAAACCTGCTGAATTATTTAAAGCCGCTAATGATGCCCAGAAAATCGCCGACCACGTCATCCGTTTCGAAAAAAAAAAGGAAGTCGAACAAACAGCATCGACGACACTGAATAAAGGTGACGTGATCGCCTATAAAGGTGATACCCTCAAAGTGCTGGAAATCCTGCGCGGCAAAGTCGCGCAGGTCGAAAATTCGGACGGCGCCAAATTCAAAGTCGGCCCTAAAGACGGGCTTTATGCCGTCCTGCTGGATGCCAAAAACAACCCGCAGCAGCAGGAAGCCGTCGTGCATGAAATGAAACCACAGGAAGAACAACAATACGCAGTAACCAGATGACACAGGAAGAAATATTTGAAGAAGCAGATATTCCCGTAGCGGAATTCGAAAACCTCGGCCTGTCCAAGGACGGGTTGATCGACCTCGGCGAACATGACCTGAAAGCTTTACTGGCTGGAAGACGAACAGCTATGCTCCGGCTGCATAACCTGGAAGACGGGGATACGAAGATCATGCATTTGGATGCCAAATTGTCCCTGCAGCGTAATGAGCTGGGACACCTTGATTTGCTCATCCATCCCGTTTACAGGGACCCGGACGGCCCGTCCTACCTTACCGATGAGGAGACCGAAAAGCTGGCAAACGGCGAAGTTGTCAATTTGGAGAAGGCCGTGAAAATAAACGGTGTGAAAAAGGAAGTGCTGATCGAGTTTGATAAGGACACCAATGAATTCATCATCACTGACACTGAAAGGGTCCTCGTACCGGATTTTGTCAACAATGAGGAGCTTACACCGGAACAGAAGGTACGTTTCAGGAAAGGCCAGGAGGTTGAGCTCTCAGACGGCACAAAGTTCCAGTACGCAGCTACCGACCCCCAAGGTATCCGCTCCAACAAGCTCCACCTCATCGCCTCGCTGCTCATCGACGGCGGCCTGAGTTACATCCTCTATAAAGGGCTAAAGGCGCTCCCCGGCCAAAAGCACGACAAAGTTTCGGAGGATTACAGCCGGGGCTATTACCATGCCCTGGAGGACATGAAAGTCAGGGATATCAATAAACGCATGGCCGGCAAAAACGTCCACTCGCGGTAATGAGATCATTTTTAGAAGGATTGGAAATCAATCAAAAAGTACAATCCTTCTTTAAAAAACATTTAGTTCAAACATGCGAAGACGCCGTTTTTAAGCAGTACAATTACTTCGAGCATGTCAGCCACGATTTTCACCGGATCCCTTTAACTGAAGCAACCTGGCAAGCCGGCAACCCCGAATTAGCCAGCGACATTGTTATCTGCGGCTCGGCCATGGACGCCATTGCCTGGCTCCATTTTAACCAGCACAAATTCAAAACCCTGGATTCCATTTTCTTTATCGCAACCGGAGCAATCCCAACGAATATTTTTGCAGCGCCACTCCAAAAACATACGTCAAAAAAAATCCATCTGCTATACAGCAACGACCCCCTTGGCGCAATCTGCGACATCAAAACTGCCTCATTTATCCGAAACACCCCGGTAAAGATCCTTGCGGAAAAAGAAAAATTCATCGTCACATTTAGAGCAAAAACTTTTGTGCTAGAGCAGTTAAGCCTGCATGTCCTCGAAAAAGCCGCCCGCTTTCATTTTAACATCCGCACCCACAAACCCAAAAAACACAACACCTTCTATGAACAACTCAAACACCGACATCCGTCTTAGGCCCTCGCCCATTTTTGCCTTCATAAAAATCACTCCCTTTATATTTTGCGCAATCGCATCATTATGTATGGCGAACCGCTACCTGAACGGACTGCTTTGGATAAGTTTATTGTGTGTGGCTGCCGCGATCTACCGCTATATATTTATCAGTCGCGTTATATATCTCGTTACACAGGAATATATTCGCGTAACCAAAGGCATCCTCATCAAACAAATCGACACCGTCGAACTGTTTCGCGTCAAAGACTATGTCATCACCAAGCCATTCCTGCTGCAAATTTTCAGGTTAATGGACCTCCATCTGAAAACCACCGACCCCGAAAACCCCATAGTTTGGCTCCAGGGTATCCCACAATCTGATATCATCGAAATTATCCGGAACCGGGTGCTCCAAACCCGGCAGCACAACCGCATCGTTGAACTTAACTAAAATCCGATGAAAACCGCTTTCCTTTTTATATTTACCTGTTTAATTTCCACCGGTGCCCTGCTGGGCGCATTACATGCTAAAAATCCATACCCAAATTTTGGCATAGCTTTCAGCGCCTGGGTATTTTTTATCCTGATCCTAAACAGGCGTTCAGGAAAAGGAAAACGCCAGGTAAACGCCGAACAGCAATTCAGGGAATACATGCGCAACAAATTTGATAACCACCAGCATTGATATATGGCCAATATGTGCAATAACATCGTCATTTTTAACGGCAGACCAGCCGCCCTCGAAAATGTCAAATTACTTTTTAAGGAAATCCAGGACACACAGGAAGCAACCGGAAAATGGCACCTTCCCCCCTACGTCACCGCTGATTTCAGCCACATGCAGGATATTACCGTAAGTGAACAACAAGTAAGTTATGAAACCAGGTGGTACCCAATTTGCAGGGGCTGAAACAAATCGCCGATCATTTTCAATTAGGTTTCGTAAACTATTATGATGAGTTAGCCAATGGCATTTTCGGCGAAGCAATTTATACGAAAGGCAACCTGCTCGATATTTGTTTAGACCCGGCTGATTTCCAGGCATATAGTTTCGATCCGGCCACCCGCCTTTTTACCTATGAAGGCCAAACCTATGAAAACGAAACGCCCATTTTGAAAAAATGTTGGTGGAGAAAAAAGCCAATAACCCCTATTTTCAAACAACCAGTAACCTGACAAAGGAAGAGCTGACTGGCCTTTACGGCGAACTCCTGCCGGGTGACCTCATCCTTAAATTCGCGGAACACAAAAATTTCGTCCAAGCAAGGGCCGCGTTCCGGGAGCTGGATGAACCAACCATTGCCGAAATCGACCGCCATCTCTCCGATCAGCACCAGCACGCCCGGCAGCATTACAAAAGCCGGGACGAATTCCTTGCCGTCAGCTTCCTCAAACTATTGGTCAGCGAATGGCATACACAACGCCGGCACAGTCAATACCGAACTGACCTGGGATATAACCTTTAACTTTTTTAAGCATTATGATAGAGGAGTGGCAAATGCGGGGCACGGTCGTGCTGGTACGCCCGGACCTGGAATACGATCCGTTAGGTAAACAAAACCAGGTTGGCGTAATTTGCGAGGCCAACCTGAACTATGACGACATATACGTGGATTTCGTTGACAAAACCGGTCTTTATCCGGCTGACGCGTTGTTTACCTTCTTATCCCAGGATGAAATCCTGGCAAACCTGACCCAATTACCTGCGGAAACCGATGCAGAAACTTTTAAGGCGCTGTGCAAAGTCGAAGCATTCCTCGGTTACAATGATGTAAATTGGAAATTCAAAGCCATGCAAATTGCCCGCGATCATCCCGCAGTCCAACCGTTATGCGTGAGCTTATTAAAAAGTCAAATTACCCGGAACATCGGCAGTCAATACGGCCGCGACTAAGAGGCACCAGGCCCAGGAGTTTACGCAGTTTGGTATTTTCTTTTTTCGCCAGCATAGTTATTGGTCGATTTGTGATTTATCCGTCACGACAATCTCCGGCTTTCCCTTATAATCGATCACCTTACCCGTCACACAAATCAATTTACCGTCCAAATCCAAACTTTTAGCGTCGCCACGCAAGACAATAGTAAATAACGAGTTGGGGTATTCCCCACCCATATTCACCAAAACCATACTCCCAAAGTCCTTATGCCCATAAACTTTGGCGCAAACCTTTACCGTTTCACCCATATGGCTGACCACTTCCGTTTCCTTTACCGTCAGAACCGCCTCCATCGGCTTAACCGGTTGCGCTGCAATTGTTCCGGTTTTCTCAAAAATGGCATTTAAAACACCAGCCAACCTGATCCCTGCCTTTTCGATCCGGTTTTCGACGACCGGCAGATGCGCCTTATAATAGGCGTCATCAATACTAGTCCCGTTCTTTTCGATCTCCCCATAAAGTTGAGAACTAATTTGGTAACTCTCCCATGCCCAAAGCAGCTGCGGATCGCTTTGCCATTTGGTAATTTGCACAGGTGTTGCTTTGTCGAATTGTTTGGCCAGCTCCTCCCCGCTCAGACCCGCCTGCTCCAGCAGCTTCGTATCCCAAAGACTATGCAGGTTGGTCCCCTGTCCGTTATAACGAACCTGGATCGTATTGCCGCCCTTATCCTCCGCCCTGCTCACATGCATCGGCTGGTGGATATCCCCCACAAAATGAATGACATACTTCAGCGCCGTTGCGCGGTCTGTGTTACTTGCTTTCTCATCCGCCAAAATTCCCTCTTCTTTAACCAAAGCCGTATAAACATCGGCAGTGCTTTCCACCTGCTTTTTAAACTCTTCAAACGGCAAACCCGTCTCTACGTTGATAAAATGCCAGGAGGCCGTAGACCTGTCCCGGTTTTCGTCCGCCCAGCTCGCCACATCAGCAATACTTTCTCCGCCCAGCAAAGCCGCAACACCAGCTTTTGCTTTATCGGTCAAGTGGCCCTCAGCAATCCGCCCGACCACATTATGCCCCGTATGCCCCCAGGAAACCAATCCTATGATTATGCAAATGGCAATTAAGCCACCAAAAATTCTTTTCATGCGCCAAAGTTAAAATCATTTTTTGATAGCCGCTGCGAATGCCCATTCAACAATTTGTACGATGGTATGCAGTTTCGCATCAAAATCCTGCTCCTCTTTCAGATCGATCCCCGCAAACGTGATTGTGATCTTCTGTAAATAATAAAACAAAAACTACTTTCATCCATTTTTCTTAAAACAGCGTTAAGCGCTGTCACTAACCATTTAAAAACAAATCACCATGGCCACCAACGAAAACGTATCCAAAATAGACCGAAAAGGAAAACCATCCGGCAACGGCAGGGAAAATGAAACCCTCAACGAAGCCATCGATGAAACCATGGCCGATGATCAAATCGATACCGAAAATACCGAAGTACTGCACCACAACCGGCACCTGCACAAAGGCGAAGAGCTGAAAACATTTAAAGACCCGGAGGAAAGGGAATAGCCAGCTCGATCCATACCGGCGCATGGTCGCTGCTGTGCGCCCAGCCCCTTACCGCTTTGTCGACATGCGCGGACAATAACCTGTCCTTCAACTGGTCATTGAGAAGAAAATGGACCAGCCGCAGACCCGTGTCCCGCCCATACGCATTCCGCAAATAGTACCAAAAAGTATAGATACGTTCGTTAGGATATAAATGAAGGACCGCATCCGCCCAGCCGGAATCCACTAATTTTCAAACAGCTTGCGCGCTTCACGCCTGAACAATGCATTAGCCAAATACTTCTCCGGTTTATACCTATCCAGTTCCGTCGGCATAATATTATAGTCGCCGATCAGCGCTGCAGGTAAATTAAAACCGGCGAGTTTTTTTGCGTGCGCAGCCAGCCGGTTTATCCATTGCAATTTGTATTCGAACTTAGGCCCGGGATAAGGATTGCCATTAGGCAGGTATAAACAACCAATAACGCCCCCATTGATAAACGCCTCAATATACCGGCTTTGGGTATCCGCCTGATCACCGTCCAATCCGCGGCGGGTCTCTTTAATTGCTGTTTTAGAGAGGATTGCTACCCCGTTCCAGCTTTTCTGCCCTGCCAGATCGCGTGATAGCCCGCATCCCGCAGCGCGCGTTCCGGGAAACGGTTATGCTCACATTTCAGTTCCTGCAAACAGACAACATCCGGCCCGGCCTCCCCCAGCAAGCGCAGCAAATTCGGGAGCCGCCCATTGATCCCGATGATATTTTAAGTCGCTATTTTCACCACCCCATAACAACCGCAGCAACATATAGTTGTCCAGGCATGAAACTTAATTGCCCCCCATCGCTTGTGTAAATCTATGGCAACTATCAACAACGTACAACCACTCAGCCCCGAAAAGGTCTTTGACCTGTTAAAAACCGGATTCGCAGACTATATCAACGATAAACTCGGCTCCAACCTCGCAATCGAATACGCACACGTCTATGATGTGATCAATATATCCTTTCCCGAAGTGATCGAAGGGCCGGCGCTAACCATTACCGTAAGCGAAGATGTACTCCTCGTTGCCGTCCAGGCTAAAGAAACAGATTACAATACCGGTCTGCTGGAAGAACAGCTCATAGCCTTCCTTACTTTGCAAGCCGGTTAGCGCGTCAAATCATAATTTTAACAGAGGTCTCCCATGCGATCTTGCAGTAGTTTGTTTGATCTTCTGAGGCAATTCGTACATGGTTTCCATCAGTTCGATACACAGCCGGAAATTATCTTCTAAATTTTCGCTGCCTTTTAACTGTCGGAACAGCCATTGTCCCGGTAATAATGTTCGAGTTCTTTCAGCCGCGCTAACTGCCCCGGCCTGGGATTGATAAAGGGCCGTGCCTTCCGGATGAGGGCCAGTGCGTCATCCAGTGTGAGCCCGGTCTTCAGCAAATATGCGGCCGCCATTGTCGGGCCGCGGCCCAGCCCCTGCCGGCAATGCATATAGACCTTGCCACCTTTCTTCACCTCTGCATCTGCAAAATCCGCGCCTTGCTGTAAAACTTCCAGCGGCGGCGGGGTATTATCAGGCGTGGGCAAATGCAGGTAACGGAACCCATCATACCACGCTTCGCTGTAAACAGAATGCGTCCGCATGTTAATAATAGCGGTTACCCCAAGGGCTTTTAACTTACGCAAGCCAACCAGGTTATACTGGCTGCCCAGGTACAAATTGGCCGTGATCTCGCAGCGTTTCAGCCGGGGCATACCAAAGAGCACCCGGTAAATATTATCGGAATTATACTGGAGGAACAGGCTTGCCAGCCTACAAAGACTTTTGATCCTGGCGAACATGTCATTTAGTTTTAAGGGGTATCAGCATCCGGATCGAGCCCGGTATCACGGTAATCTTTAGTATTTTAGCGCTTCGCTGGGTATCATCACAAATAAAGGCTTGTTTTTCGGGCAGGCTGATCACGACCTCGCGGCAGCGCCAGTGTTTCAAAGTGGCGCTTTCGGTTCCCAGCAGCGTGCTGCCGGCCACTTTCAGCACAGAACTCAAGGCGCTATCCGGCATCAGGATGATATCGAGTAAGCCGTCTGTAATGCTGACCCCCGGCAACAGCGCCAGTTCCCCGATGCCCATCTGGCCGGAATTCGTCACCGTTAACGCAACGCCGCTGACCGTTAGCTTTGGCTGGTTGTCGATCCTGAGCACATAGTTTACCGGCCTGGCCTGCACGACCGTTTTAACAGCGGTCACACCGTATGCGAGCTGGCCGATCTCGTCCTTCAGATCGCGGCCCGTATCAATGATCATATCGGCCATGATCCCAAGGTTCACTCGCAGCAGGAAGGGCTCGCCGTTGACCAGACCCATATCCACCGTTTTCAGTTTAAACTTTCCCTTTTGCAGCAGGGCCAGCGCCGCTTCCGTATCAGCAGGGATGCCCAGTTCACCCGCCATCACATTGGCCGTTCCGCCCGGCAGGATCGCCATCGGCTGCTTACTGCCATGCAGGGCGGCGGCTACCGCGCACACGCAGCCATCCCCGCCATAGACCACAACCAGGTCGGTTTTGCCGATCAGCTTCCGTGCAATTTCGCCGGCGCCGAGATCTTTTTTAGTCAGGGAAATATCCCAGTCCGTCCGGCTGTCCCGGAAGGCCCGGTAAATATAAGAGAGGATGGGCTCCTCCTTACCGGAAGCCGGATTGATAATAAAGTGGATATGTTTAAACTTCACAGGCCTATAACAGCCCCGGAAGCATTTAGTTTAGATGACCACTTTTTTTCATAAAAACTTAAAGATAACTTAACCCGACCAGGGGCATTCCTGCCGGGCCGGGTTTTAAATAATGCCTCCAGTCAAACAAAGAGCCGGTGGTATTTATAACTTTTAGGATTCATACCGCAAAATAATTATTTTACCCCAAATGCACCATCAAAATTCAGGCAGAATTGAAGACCCGTTCTGATCAGCCGACAGCACCCCGCTCATATAATCCAGGAAAGGGCGCATATTTTTTAACGTCTGGTTTGCAAGATCAACAAAATCCTCATTTAAAACCTCCTCATCGGTAAAACGCCGCCTCACCAAAAACTGCTTAAAACGCAGCAAGCCGATCGCCTCATGATCAGGCTCATATCCCCTCGGGTTGGTTTTTACCTGTTCCCCCTGTAAGGTGCCAAAACTGCTTACAAAACCCTCATTACTGAGAATTTTACGTAAGGGTTCCGCATCAAATGCGATATCTTCCCGGATGAGTTTAAGGTCCTGCGCATTCGGGTTCCAAAAACCACAAAGAATAAAACTCTTATTACCCGGTTCAAAATGATAATAATACCCGCCGCGCCTTTGCCTGCCCGCCCGCCTGAACCGGCCGCCCCAATACGTACTATAGGGCGTTTTGTCTTTTGAAAAACGCACATCCCGGTAAATCCGGTAAAGGCTTTTCCCTCCGCTTTGCGTTTCGATCACATCGTGCCGGCTCAGTTCCTGCAACAAGGCATCGGCAAATTGCACCATCCTTTCCAATTCCAATAGATATTCGTCCTTATTCGCCGCAAACCACACCCGGTCATTATTACAACCAAGCTTTTCCAAAAAGTCAAAAGCAGATTTTAGAATTACAGTCATTCCTTTTTAACATAATTTTTCAAGTTCTCCAGCGATCAGCAGCAGCAAATCGATAGGAACCTTTACAATCCGACAACGTATCGTATATAAATATTCAGAACAAAACGTCACCCTGTTCTTTTGAAAATAATCCAGGCCCGTCTTCAGCATTTCTTCAGGCAGTCCTTTACGCTGCCCGGCATCCGCTGAAAAAAAAATGCTCCATCACCAGTTCCCCAAACTTTTTAACAATCCATCCATCTCCGGCTGAAATTTATTGATATAACCTGCCACATATTCCTGCTCATCCACATTCAAAATTCCGCCGTCATAAATCCAGTTATCATTCCCGTCAAATAAGATCCGGCCTAAATAATTTTCATGCAAGACATCATAAAGCCGGTAACCTTCATCCCCATCCGGTAATAGCTGCACCCATCGACCAGAATCGAGTTTCGTTCGCTCCGGCTTCTCCGCAAACAGTTTGCTCCTCATAAAACCAAAGTTCCCAAAAATAAACTACAAATACTAATTATTTTAGTAATCAACACTTCCTTAATTACCCGTTTATAAACGTTTTTAACCGTTTATCCTGCACCATTTTAATTTTTACCGTTCAATTTTGACTCACCGGAATGAACCGGCCATTACAGAGAGTAAATGAACACCTTAAACAACAGCGTCCGCCTGACAGGCTTCTTAGGCAGCGCACCCGAAATCAAACTAACAGAGAACCAAAAGAAACTCGCCAAACTCAACCTCGCCACCAACAGCTACCGTAAAAACGCCAACGGCGAGCGCATCTCCGAAACCACCTGGCACCAAATCATCCTATGGGAGAAACAAGCCGAACTCGCAGAAAAATACCTGGA
This sequence comes from Bacteroidota bacterium, assembly GCA_030775685.1. Classification (GTDB taxonomy): domain Bacteria; phylum Bacteroidota; class Bacteroidia; order Sphingobacteriales; family Sphingobacteriaceae; genus Mucilaginibacter. The sequence goes on along the minus strand of JALYIP010000060.1, from coordinate 107,569 downwards.
CAAAGGCAGCAAAATCTCCATCGAAGGCAGGCTGTCCAACCGGTATTACACCGACAAAGACGGCATCAAACGCTACGCCACCGAAGTGATCGTTAACGAAATAGATTTTTCAAACAGGCACCATCAAAATTAAAATGGCAGTCTGTATCAACAGCGCTGCCCTCGACGGCATCGATGCCATCATCATCGATATCGAAACCAGGATCACACCCGGACTTCAGTACTTCATCGTCGGCTTACCAGACGAGTCGGTAAAGGAGAGCCTCGTCAGGGTCGAAGGCGCCATAACAGCAGCGGGGTTCCACATGCCCCGGCAGAAGGTAGTTATCAGCATGGCCCCTGCAGGCATCCGCAAGCAGGGTGCCCTGTTTGACCTGCCCGTAGCATTAAGCATTCTTGCCGAATCCGGGCAAATTGATCCCGCCTCACTCGATGGCTTCATATCCTTTGGGGAACTATCGTTAAACGGAAAGTTACGGCCAGTAAAAGGCGCATTGTCCATGGCGCTAAAAGCCAAACAGGAAAATTACCATTCCATCATCGTCCCATCCGAAAATGCTCCCGAAGCCGCCATCGTCGGCGACCTTAAAGTTTATGGCCTGAAAGATCTTAATATGGTCATCAGTATTCTGCACGACAAAAATAACGGTAAACCCGAACCCCGGCCGTGCGCAACAACAAAACAAAATGAAATTTGCACGTTAGATTTTTCTGAAATCCAGGGACAAGCCACTATGCGGCGTGCTATGGAAATCTCTGCCGCAGGCGGCCACAACCTGTTGATGATCGGCCCGCCCGGCTCCGGCAAAACGATGATCGCCAAACGCCTCCCGACAATTCTTCCACCGTTAAGTTTAAGCGAAGCCATGGAAGTCACCCGCCTCTATTCCATATCCGGGCAGCAAATAGCAGCAGTGCTGACAACCACCACACCATTCCGCGCACCACACCACACCGCCAGCGACATCTCTTTAGTCGGCGGCGGCATGCAGGCGCAACCCGGCGAAATCTCGCTTGCCCATAACGGCGTATTATTTTTAGATGAGCTCCCCGAGTTTAAGCGCCGCGTCCTCGAAGTATTACGTCAGCCCCTGGAAGAAAGGCAAATCACCGTTTCCCGCGCCAACTACAATAACACTTATCCCGCCGGCTTCCTTTTTATCGCCGCAATGAACCCCTGCCCCTGCGGGTTCTTCGGACACCCATTCCGCAAATGTTCCTGCACCAAACGAACCATCCGCTCCTATTTAAACCGCATTTCCGGGCCGCTGCTCGACCGCATCGACCTCCACGTCAAAGTAGAACCAGTAAATTACAGTGAACTCGCCGCAAAGGCTGACGGCGAACCCAGCAAGGCCATAGCCGCACGCGTCAGCGCTGCAAGGGAAATTCAGCAGCAAAGGAGCCTCCGTATCTTAAACGCCCAACTCACACCCGAGCTGACCAGGAAATATTGTAAATTACAAACAGAGGAGCAGGAAATCTTAATCAAAGCCCTGGAAAAACACCGCCTCTCGGCCCGATCCTATGACCGTATCCTCAAAGTTGCCCGTACCATCGCCGACCTCGCCCATTCGCCAGACATTGGCATGCCCCACCTGGCAGAAGCCATCGGCTACCGATCCCTGGACACTGACTATTTTGCCCTTTAAAGTACCTCCCGCTTCCGGCAAATAATCACTACCATTCCCTCGTCATCCCGCCGGTAGCCATACTCAAAACAAAAACGGTAAATATTCCCCGTACCCGTCGGCTCCGTTTCGCTCGTAAAATATTTCGCGTTGAAACCCTTCCCGATCAAATCCCGGAACCGCATCCGCCGCGGTTTGTCCTCATCACAAAGCGATTCCATAATAGCACGGTTATCAAGCAAAATCTCCTGGATACGGGTGATATATTCCGGGATTGTAAGCGATGGCTTAGCGGTCTCCGGTACAGGCGAAACAGCTTTTTGCCTTTCCCTCCGCTTGCGGTTATTGAAGTTCGTCCTGCACCCGTCATCACAATATTGCCTGTCCTCCCGCCCCGCGCCAAGCGCCGCCCCGCAGTCCTTGCAGACACGCTCCGCAACCTGCGCTAATTCTTCCTGTTCCATATTCGATAGCTGTTTAATTAGTCAAAGATAAAACCGTGACCAATACGAGGTGGTAGATAAGACCCGTTTATAAACGTTTCTACCCGTTTAAATGCGTAAAAACGCGCTTTTTCCCCTACAACTTTGCCCCAACAAAACAAACAAAAATGGAAAAGCAAAAAAATAAACTCACCGGCATCCTCGACAGCGAAATGTTCGGCACTGACAAAACCCAATATTATTTTGACATCAAAAAGGCAAAATCCCAAAAGCATTACCTCCGCATCACCCGGCGCGACCAGCAAGACCAGGACAACTTCAGGCGGACAGAAATCATCCTGTTTGAAGACGACCTCGGGTACTTCGTCGAAGCCGTATCCATGCTCCTCGGCAGGTACAGCAGCGGAACAATGGGCATCAGCTGTTAAACCATGGAAAACGAAATCAAAAACGTAAAGGATCTCCCGCTCCACGACAGGCCCAGGGAGCGACTGCTCCGCGATGGGGCCGCCAGCTTAAGCAACATGGAATTGATAGCGATCCTTCTCGGATCCGGCTCACCGGCAGTGCCAATAATTACGATCGCAATGGAACTCATCACAACTGTTAACAATGATGCGCAAAAATTGAGCAACCTTAGCCCGCAGCAACTCCAACAAATCAAAGGTATCGGTAAGTTCAAAGGCATGACCCTGATAGCAGCATTCGAACTCGGCAGGCGCAGCATGAAACCCGGAGCGCCCTTGTCCTTGAAGGAAGATGAAACCGTCAAATCGTTCATCATCCCCTATTTCTCTGACCCGACAATGCTACAGTACCACCTTGTTTTGATGAACCACCGGCAGGAACTACTGGCGACCAGCGAAATCCTCTTCGAAGACGGACAACCTCCCACACTAAAAGCGATCATCAAACTATGCCTGGAAGCAGGAGCCGCATCGATAATGCTCTGCAGGAACGAAATTCAGCTAAGTGACAAATACATCAACAAAGAAAAAGCATTCGTGATCCAGCTGGATGCCGCCGCCGCCATGCTTAAAATAAAAATGAGGGGCCTGTTGATTGTTTGATTGCCTTTGGGCCGTTTCCCCGCCCGCGATTATGCGGGCGGGGCCGGGCTCTCCGCTGTATCTGCTGCGCAGGATGCCGCTGTGATCCCTAACGGGAATATCCTTTGGATGCGAAAAAACAGGCACTTTAACGCTTCGCTTATGCCGCGCCAGATTTTCCGCGTGCCGTAAAACCCTCCGGGATTTACACCCGAATACCACGGCTCAAAGTCCGCCGCCGCGCCCGGTAACGGTAACCGGGAAGGCCGCTCCATTTTCGCCTGTCCGGATCTTTCGATCAAAGATCATTCTTAGTCGTTAGAGCAGTTTTGTTTTTGAAGTGATACCTCTTTTTGGCCTTTGAACACACAAAATTATTCCGCCCCGGGCCGTCAAGGCCATGCAGAGTGCCGCTAAAAAATCTCCACCCATCCGGGTCGTATTTTTTGCGTCAGCCTTGCCGCCCCACCCCACGCGCAAATACCGGGTGTTTATCAAAGGCCAAAAAGAGGTATCACACCTAAGCGGACCGGCGAGCGAAAGTTCAATAAAAGATTATTTAGAAAGTAATGGAAATTACAGGAAGACTGGTGGCAAATGCTACCGTGAAAGCGGTTAAGGAAGACCGCAAGGTAACAGGATTTAGGGTGGCGATTAACCGCAGATACAAATCCGGTGGTGAGCAAAAAGAAGAAACCACCTATGTTGATTGCTCCTATTGGCGGGGCGAGGGTTTAGCGCCCTATTTAACACAAGGCTTATTGGTGCAACTGTACGGCCACATGACCGCAAATGCATGGGTAAGCAAAGACGGTGAACTAATGGCAGGGTTAAGGTTTCACACCAACGAAATCACGCTGTTAGGCGCATCTGCCAAACAGGATACTGACAGCGCAAGGAGCGCACTAAGGAGACAAGGGTAAAATTCGACTATGACCTAAGCCATAATTGTGGCTTAGGTCATTAAAAAGGAAAAGATGGAAAGAGCAAAGGATATCGCAACTGTTGCCCACAATTGGGCAAATGGTATCGGAGCACAGGCAAGAGCCAGTAATTTGTTTTTCGAAAAGGAAAATATCTATTCATACGGTTATCATTTTTTGATAGCCAGGCATGTATTTAACAGCACGGGCGGTCACGCCATATTGATTACGCAAAAGAAGTACAGCAAATCGACGTCTGCCCATGTCACCTTAGTTCGACAGGCATCCCGTCATATTCTACAAATATCTGTCCCGAATCCTGATTGGCCGGCCGAGGAGTTATTTGTAAAGTGGTATAGCAGGATTAAGGGAATTGCGGGCGGACTGAATAATTCCCGCAAACCGGAAAAAGACATTTTGGAAATTCAAAGCGTATTTGGTGAAGCCAAACGTTACGCCGATTTCTTCGGCTATGAAATACCCGAAGTGCTACTTAGGGCAGGCGAGATTGAAAACCTCGACGGCTACCGCGAAGTTTTGGAAAAAGAAAAACAATTCCGTAAAGCACAGGCCAAACGGGAGCAGGCGGAAGCGTTACGAATCCAAAAAATCAACTTAAAAAGGTGGCGGGAATTTATAACCGACCATATCACTACGGCAGACGGTTTCGACTATTTGCGATTTAATAAGACCGCCGAAAGGATAGAAACTACGCAAAGGGTAGAAATCCCGGTTGAGGTCGGCAAGAAATTCTATGAAGTGGTATTGTCGGTTATTGCGCAGGGCGGTTGCAAAAACTGCGGGCAGAAATTAATGGATAGGTTCGAGGTTTTGGAAATCAACGCCAGGTTTATCCGGGTAGGTTGCCATAAAATCAGCCTTAAGGAAATCAAATCATTCACCAAAAAAATGCAATGGCCATGAATTACGAAAAAACAACAAACGGTGTGATGTACACCGGGGATATTACCAGCATCAACGGCGCAAGTTTTATTCTTTTCCCCGAAGGGAAACATACCGTCAAAATGATAAAAGAGGCCATAACCGAATTGATGAACAGCCGGGACGTGGTCAGTATGAGGGTTGCAAATGAAGACGACCGGGACGAATTGTACCGGACAGAAATATTCCGGCACCCGGCTACACGTCCGCTGAAATGGTATGAGATAAATGCGGACGACAAACAACTCCTTCGGGCGGAGCGACTGAAAGGAACAAGTGCAGACAACTATGTGAATTGGTATGTTTTGCCGTTCACCGAACAAACCAAGTTAGATAATCTGGAACGCTTCGGCGATAAAATTTTTGAAATTTAAAACAAGCGCCATGAAAACTGTAAAATTTGACATCTACGAATTTGAGGAATTAAGCAAAGAAGCAAAGGAAAAGGCCATCCTCAAAGATCGCGATTTTAATCTTGTGCCCTTATGGTGGGAGTTTGTATATGACGATTTTGTAAACCTGTGTAGTTATTTGGGTATCGCTGTCGATAAAGATGTTATATCTTTTGAGGGCTTTTACAGTCAGGGAAATGGAAGCGGGTTTAATGCCGATGTTGATATTATTAAGCTAAAAAATGCAATAGAAAGCGAAGAATGGAAAATATACGCTCCGATGGAAAAATTCAATTTTTGTCCGCACGGTATTGACCGCAGGGTCATGGGGCTGATTGAAAAGGGCGGCATCCAGTTAAACCCGAAGATCATTAATCGCAACCGGGGTAATGGTGTGATTGCGGACTTGGGCGGTTATCCCGCGAATGGGCCCCGTTTCCATGATTATACCTATGGCGAAATCGACGCTTTGGAAGAATGGTTATATAGTGTCGCCACCCAACTCAATAAATTCTTATACAAATCTTTAGAAACAGAATACGACCACCTGACAAGCGACGAAGCGGTGGCAGAAGCATTGACCGCGAACGGAATTCCTTTTACCGCTGATGGCCGTTCAGCCATTGCATTAGAAAATTTAATTAAAACCAATAATTGATATGAAAACGAACTTTTTTGAACTCGTTGCAGGATTTTCCTTAACCGGAAATCTGCAAATCAACATTCACCAAGTTGAGGGCGGAACGCAAACTGTGTCGGTGATGTTGTCGGCGAAAGACCCAAAAGCAACAACTGGTAAAAATTTGCCCCCAATGCTATTAAAAGGCACACCGCAGGAACTGGATGAAGCTTTTTTTGAACAAATCAGCCAACCCATCCGGCTGACTGAAAAATTGTTTGCCAATGCTGAGGCCTATCAAAAGGAACTGGAAAAGGCGAAAAAACAAACCGCAGATAACGACAAAAAGCCAACAGCCATGCCCGGTGCGTCAAATAAGGCCGTGGCAAACACGAACCTTTTTAGTCAGCCCGCAGACGAACAGCCAAATAAGGAGCAGCACGATGACGATGATGATGAAATACTGGATGAACAACCCGACAACAGCGAACTGTTGATGGAAAAGCAACGCCTGTATGATGAAGCTATGCAAAGAGTGACCACCTTGAATGGTCAAATGAAATATGCCGAAGCGATAGCGCAATTGCCCGATCCGGAAGAATACCCGGACAAAGCGGAGGAAATAAAAAACAAGGGCGAGGCTTTACTGAAACGTCAGGAATTGTTTGCGGTACTACAAAAAGAAGTTTAACCCTAAAATTTAAAGCGATGATAGTAAATCAATTGAAAAGGGTTTTCCTGCATAAAGAAAATAATCGGGAAATCCGTTTGGCCGACCCCGGTTCAGAGTTCACGCCCACCGATGTGCAAAACTTCTATTCGGGCTTGTACTCCATTTTAACCAACGCAAAAATTATCGGCCCCGAGATAAAGGACGATGAAGTGCAATATCGTTTTGAGTGTACGATGGGTGTAAAGGGATGAAAAAGGATAGAAAAATTAAAATTAAGCGAAACAACGACCAATGGAAAATGCAGCAGCTATTCGGGAACCTGGCAGAACGCCTCGACCGTCTGCCGGACGCAAGCGAAGTACAGCGCAACCCTTTAAGAAGCGCACCCGCGCAGTTGACCACAATGGTTTTTTAAGGCACACTTTTCAGCCCGTTTGGCTGTACGAGGGGGAACAGGCAATTATGGAGCGGGAGTATTTTCACTCCCTCTCCAACTTATGCAGCTACTACGGGATCGCCCAACCCTGCACCGAACAGATAGCATTCCCGCAGAATATTTACCAGTCATGGCTTAAGGTGGCCGGGCAATTGGAACAGCGCGACAAAGACCTGACCTGTATGATTGTGACCGAAAATAAAAAGCAGGCAGTGTTAGCCGTTGCCAAAACATTCGGCATGGGTAATGATTTATATTACATTCCTGTCAGGGCTTTTTGGCGGTGGGTCAACAGCCCGCAGCATCAGGCCATCAGCGAGTTGATAACGGCGATTTTCGCGTACCTGCACCAAATCGCACTCATTCCTTTCTACCAGGAGAATGGAAGCTTTATGGACAATCAATATGAAACCCTGTACCAATGGTTGATGGAGGCCGGGGAAGACGACGACGAGGAAGGTAAAGGAAACCGCCAAAACCAAGAAGATACACTTTATGAGTTAAGACAGGCCGGGGCGCACATTATGCCTATCATACAAGACCCGGTATGGATGACAAAATTTGAAAATGTCATTTTGAATTATATACCACCGGACGATGCGGGGCAGGAATTTTCGGATTTGGCAAATGAGTTTCTGAAACTCTATAAAGACCATCCAATGGCTACTGTATTTGACAATACCTATCCTGAATTGTTGTATGCCGACGAAGAAGAACGCATAACGCCCGAGCAATATACCGGGTTCTATTGGAGCGCAAAGGATTGTTTTACAGATGAACTGGACGATATGATCAATTGTTCCTTTCAGGAAATCCCGGTTATGGACGAGCCTGTTATCATACAGCTGTTTGATACCATCCCGGAAAACAACGCTTATACTTTTGATTTTGAAACGCGCCTGTTTGCATTAATGGAAAGCTTACGGGATTTACTAAACGAATACGACCATGACGAACATAACGACAATGTTTAACCAGCAATTCGAGCCATTCAAAGTACTGCTGATATACCGTAACGGGCAGGATGATAATTCAAGGAATTCATATGGGGAAGAAAAAAAATCGGAAATCTATGTCGAAAGCTACGACATTGGCAAGCAAGGACAGCCGATAAACGCCCATCCGCTTACATTAAAGGAAATGTCGGCCTTAAACGAGTTATTGCAGGCAACACAGGAACTCAAAGGCGGTTACCTCAAAAGCCGGGGGATTTTGCCATCAAAAGTCCTATATGTGAATTATGGCACCAATGGTTACGCCATTTGGTACACACCGCCGCAAGAAACCAACTTGTTTTTTGTGGACAGTTTAAACATCCCATCAGGTAAGGCAAAAGTCCCGGCGATGGTTTGGAAAGCCTCCGTAGATAAATTAATGGTTTACGCCGTAAAGGGCAAAACTAAACCAAACGGGCAAACAGCCTTGCATCATGCCCCCTACCTTAATATTTACAATAACGGGAATGTATGCATGGGAACCGTTAAAATTGACATCGGGCGAAATAGCTGTTTAGAGGATTTTATGAGCCAATGGGAAAACTATTTTTTTAATAGCTATTTCAGCCATTCTATCAATGGCGGAAGCAGCACCAAAACCGACACCAAAGAATTGTGGCGGACGCTGATGGAAACAGGGAAAGACTTTCCGCTGGATGAACTACGCAAAAATGGCCTTACATTAAAACAACTGATTATATGAAAGCAAAGAAAAAAGAACCCGCAAAAACTGCGGTTCACATCATACAAAAGGAACTATTACAACCTTATAACCCGGTAATAGTTAATCTCATCGGCGCAGGTGGTACAGGCGGGCAGGTGCTGACTGCTTTGGCAAGAATGAATCACGCCTTAATCGCCTTAGACCATCCGGGTTTAATAGTGCGGTTATGGGACGATGACAAGGTTGATACTGCTAATTTGGGGAGACAATTATTCACGACTGCTGAATTGGGTCAATTCAAGTCCGTTACTTTGATAAACCGCATTAACCGCTTTTTTGGGACGAACTGGAAAGCGGAAACAGAGAAGTACGATAAGAAACTGACTGATAAGGAAAAGGCGAACGCCGTAATTACCATTTCCTGCGTTGATACCGCAAAATCGAGATTTGAAATTGCGGGAATGCTGACGGCTTTTGCCAAACAAAATTACGGGCGTAACAGGGTACAGTACTGGCTGGATTTTGGGAACGGCAGGTCAAGCGGTCAAGTTATACTTTCGACTTTGGATAAAATCAAACAGCCAAGTTCTGAGTTATACCGGACAGTTGAGAAATTGCCATTGGTTACAGAAGAATTTAAAGACCTGTTATTGCAGTCAGAGCAAAACGACCATACGCCGAGTTGTTCGTTAGCGGAGGCGTTGACCAAACAGGACCTATTTATAAATTCAGCGTTGGCCAATTGCGGGGCCTCGCTCCTATGGCAACTATTTCGGGAGGGCATGTTGTTTAACAGGGGATTTTTCCTTAACTTAAGGGATTTCAAAACCCAACCCCTCAAAGTTGCATAAGATGATAACATTCCTTACCGGCAACCTATTGCAAAGTAATGCCTATGCCCTCCTCAATACGGTTAACACGGTCGGCCTGATGGGCAATGGCATTGCCTTACAATTTAAAAATGAATTTCCGCACAACTACGCGGTCTACCGCGAAGCGTGCAAAAATCACGAGTTGGTGGTTGGTCAGTTATTGGCCATGAAGGATAACAGCCTGCTTTTAGGCGAACGCCTCATTATTAATTTCCCCACCAAAACACACTGGCGGTCGCCATCTGAATACACCTATATCGAGCACGGATTGCGGGCGTTGACAAAATTGATAACCCAACACATAAACTTACCCATATTGCGCACCCGCGCGCCGGTCAGCCACTTTCTCCGTTGCACTGCGAAACAGGCTGCCCGGCAATCATCGCTTGAAAAACTTCCGAAAACTTCCATTAACCAACCACTTCAAATCGTTTTACAAGCTAATTTGAGCCAAATTTTATTTAATGGAAGAATTTGGTTTTGACGAATTACTGGGATTGTCCGGCATTAAATTGAAAAGGTTTAAATTTAAATGATCCTCAAAATTAAACCGGAACAGCAGTATGCAATGCAACTCTTATCTATAAAGTAGGCCGCCGAATCCTTGAACCTTACTGTAGCTGCGCTTTACTCATGACAAGTCGACGTTAGTACCATTCAATAAGCCATGTAAACGCCTGTGTTTTCTCAAGAGCAACCCTTACCAATGGATCATATCCGCAAAAGTGAAGCCTCATTTTGAGCTTTGGGCGGAAAATAAATCTAAATTCAGACATCAATTGCTTTGACAATATTATGGCAAGCAATTACTTCACATGTAATTTATTAATATCCGATAATGAGGCTATTTCGCGTAAATCATCTAAAAACCGGTTCGACCTTTCTACGGTAGGGAGTACAAAGCCGGAGTGAGAGAAAAAGCTTTTCTTTCCTCCGGCTTTGTCTTTCTATAAACTCTTGTTAATCAGGTAGATCAGCTCGATAGACTTATTAAAGGGAGCGGTTCGGCCTTCGCCATCAGAAAAAACCTTTTTTTTAAAAGTCGAACCAATTATCAAACGTTTACCCTCAATATTAGATTCATTGTATAGATAAACTATCTTTTAAGGTTATTTATCGCTTTGTCGATAACGGAAACGATAGCAGAAATGCTTGGCTGATCGTCAGCGTATGTATTTTTGAGGCGTCCTGGTCAGTTCCAGGTTGATGTCTTGTGAAAAGTGGAAATCGGCATCGTTATTCCAGCGGGGCCTGGCTTCGTTTCGTTCTGTAAAGGTGCCCCGCGTGAGCTCAGGTAGGGATTGGCATCAATGAACTTATCGAAAGCATCTGCTGCCGTGTAAAATACCGGGTATTTAAAACCTGTTCACAGGTTATTTTACCAACTGGCCTGATTGTATCCGGAGCTCTCTAATTGATCCTATTTGCACTTTCAAATGTAAAAAGACGCCTTCACAAAGAAATATTTCGGGTCATCATAAATTGCAGTTAGCATTAAAATTTAATTGCTATTGCTTTGCCTGAATATTCAATGGTCCTTCCTTTTTCGGGCGTCGATTCTGCCGGAGATATGTAGATGCTAAATTTCCTTTTTTTGAGCATTCCCGGAAAATTACCCTTTCTGTCGGAGATGCTTAGGGTTTTGGTTTTATCGTTCCAATGGAATATTATCTCTGTATAGCTGCCTTTTTCATAATGGTAGTTGTCGTTTTCATCCTCGTATAACGTGAAACTGGCATCTTTTCCTGCATATATCCTAATATCCAAATCGTTCCATGGCTTTTCCGATGAATACTGAACTTTAGGCCCCCAGGGGATTATCGATCCTGCTTTGATGTATAAAGGAATGATCCCGATCGGGGTTTCCTTTTCTATTATTTGCCCGCCCGAAACTTTCTGACCGGTCCAGAAATCGTACCAGGAAGTACCCGAAGGCAGATAAACCGGCTTGCTTTTCGCGTCTTTATCAGTAACCGGTGCAACTAAGATGGATTTCCCGAACAGAAATTCGGTGTTCATGTTGAGTACCTTATTATCGTTTGCAAAATCAGCTGCAAGTGGTCGTAAGAAAGATCCTGATAAGTGGGTTATGTCCCAACCGGTAGAATAGATGTAAGGCAACAGGCTGTATCTTAAGTTGATATATTTCTCCTGCACATCGAATGGCCATTCTCCACGGACACCAAACTGATAAATTTCGCGTGGCACATCAGTTCCGTGAGAACGCATAGTTGGCGTAAAGGTGGAAAACTGCATCCATCTTACATACAACTCCTGGAAATCAGGGTTTCGGGCACCCCCGCCTTTAACATATTCCCCTGCGAAAAATCCGCCTATATCAACATTCCAATAGGGCAAACCGGTGAGTGAGAAGTTGAGCGAGGCGGGGATCTGGTTTTTTAAATTTTGCCAGGTCGAGCCAAGATCACCACTCCATGTATCGGAACCGTAACGTTGCTGGCCTGCAAATGCTGATCTTGTTAATAGGATTACCCTTTTGCTTTCACTGGTTTTGCGTTGATGCTCATACACACCTTTGGAATGGAGTAACGGAAATGCATTTAACCAATCGCGATAAGTGCCAAGATAAGTTGGCTGATCCCAATCCGATTCTTTAACATTAATGTGATCCGGTTCTGTGGAATCAAGCCACCATGCATCAGGTCCTATTGAAAAAATGCCTTTGTTCAGGTATGACCAATATATATCCCGTGCAGCCGGATTGGAAACATCATAAGGTTTGGCGCCGCTATTCGGAGGCCATGTGTCAAAATTGATAAGCATATGCTTATCCTGAAATTCGGCAAACTGTGGTGTTTTGAGTCCAAATCCGGGCCATGAAACGATAAAGAAATGCCCATGCATCTTGTGTATGCTGTCTGACATTGCAAGTGGTCTCGGATATGAACCAGGGTTAAATGATTGGGCATTCCAGACACTATCGGCGCCCCAGTATTGCCAATCCTGCACAACGCCATCGATTGGTACGCCAAGCGCGCGGTATCTTTTCAATACGTCTACCAATTCAAACTGTGTTTTATACCTTTCACGCGATTGTATAAAGCCGTAAGCCCATAAGGGCTTCATTGGCGCCTGGCCGGTTAAGTTCCGCATTTGTTTAACTACACCGTCGGTAGTACCCCCATACATTAAGTAATAATCAATACAGTCGCCCCGTTCCGAATCAAATAAAGTTTCGTCCCTGGTATCGTTATAAGTTGTGGGTGAGTAGTTGTCCCAAAATAATCCGTATCCTTTTACAGATTGAATAAATGGAATGCAGACTTTGGTATTGTTTTGCTGCAAAAATATTTTCTCATCGCGCTGGCTGAGCTTGCCATTTTGCTGCTGACCGAGGCCGTAAACTATTTCATTTGTATCCAGCAAAAATGCCTGACGCACATCATATTTTTGTTTACCATTGTCATCAACAGGCATAAATGCTGCGCTGCTTACCTTTTCTGAAAGAAGTGTACGATTCTTCACTTTATCAAAAAAGCTTATGTTGCCGGTTGTTAAGTTAAGTTCGACCCCGAGCAGCCTGCTTGAAATAGTTAGTTTATTTGCGTTTGTTAAAACCTGGACAGGAACAACTTCTGGTTGTTTTATGACCGAAATACTGGACTTATCAAATGAATGTTGAACGGGCGATTTTGTTACCCGGACGATTACAGGTGAATAAAATTTAATAGTTACCGAAAGTCCGTTTATATTGGCCTTGATACCAGCCTGAATTTTCGTGTAACTTTGCGCAAGCGAGAACGTAGGTAGGGCAAGCACTAACAAGATTGCCCGCTTCAAACTCTTTTGTAATTTTGACATGATTTTCAATTGATTATTTATTGATACCGGACCGAAGATAAGTCAATTCTGAGATTTGTGCAATCGATCGCATATAAAGTATTTTATAATCAATTACAGAATCCAGGCAGGTTAAGGCCTGCAGATTTCAAGACCTTATTTCAACCATCCATTGGTGCCCATCCACTCCTTTAACCGATCAAACCAATAATCCTTCGTGGTTGAATTGTATAAACCAAAACCATGGCCACCGCCTGCGTAGATATGCATTTCACCTTTTATTTTGTTTTTTAACAACGCATTATTAAACATCAGTGAGTTTTCTACGGGAACAACATTGTCGTCTTCGGCATGCACCAGGAAAGTTGGAGGCGTTTCAGCAGTAACTTGCTTTTCATTGCTATAAAGGTCTATAAGTTGCTGCGAGGGGCTTTTGCCAATCAAATTTTCGCGCGAACCTGTGTGCGCAAATGTACCAAAGGTAATTACCGGATAAATCAATGCCATAAAATCAGGACGCAGATTGGGATTTCCCTTGTCCCCTATCGTTGACCTGTCAAAGTGTGTCCCTAAGGTTGATGCCAAATGCCCACCAGCCGAGAAACAATCACCCCCACCTTTGACGGGTCTACGTTCCCGAATTGTATTATTTACATGACTATCATGCAAAAACGCTATTTTTTTTGCCTAATACATAAAAAAGGCCGTCTCATTTCTAAGACAGCCCCGAAATTGTATAAAAGATGAGGTTAATAGCCGTTATTTTGTGGATAAGGCGGGCCTGACAATACGTTGTTTATTAAACTTTGCGGTATCGGCCAGCGTGCGTGATAGGGCTGAACATTAGGACCGCCGGCTATGTTATACATTTGATTCCGTCTAACCAGTTGCTGAGTCCTCACCAGGTCATACCAGCGGCGCGGGTCGCCATACAACTCCCGGCTGTATTCATCCAGTATCAGGTCCATCCCGCATAATGAACCTGCCGTAGTCGTATTGTTTGGAATAGCGAGTTGCGCCTGTTGCGCCGGCGTTAACAGTATAGCTGCGGCATTGGCCGTATTGGCGGCACTCTGCGTTGAAGCTGTTACATAAAACTGGTTTTTAGCAACAGAATTGGCATCAGCCGGGCTGCGGTAGGCAGCCCGCTGCCTGAGGACATTCAATGAGGCGGCGGCATTTGAGGTATTACCTAACATGTAATTTGCTTCAGCATTCATCAGGTAAACTTCAGAAAAGCGCATTAAAATAATCGGCCTGCTGGAGAAGTCTCCTGTAGCAGTCCGCGTAGGGTCATCAAATTTTTTCACAGTTGGGAAATTTAGCGCCGTAAATTGTTTTGGTGTAATGATCAGCCCTTTAAAGGCATCACGGCGGGCCATCGTAACATCTGTACTCGGCATTAAAATAGCAGTGTCGCCATCTGCAGGTACATTAAACGATGATAGCGATACGTTAGAAGTCGGTACAAGTGTGCCTTTCAACGTAACACCATCGCTTTCCAGGCCTGGTGAAGTTACCCTGTTGCAAATCCAAAAAGTTTGAAAGGTAGCGTCGTAACGGGTATCGTGTATTTGATCGGCAAAAGCCACGTCCATGGTATATGGTCTATTGGGAGCGAGGCGAACATATGGGCGGCCATTATAAACATCTCTGAGCATGCCTGGTTTAGCCGTGCTGATCACCTGCGGTACGGCATCGATACCTGCAACATTGTCAACCCCGGGGCCGACATAATTGAACCTTGCCAGGACGTAAAGTTCATTAAGGCCATAACCACCGGAGCCTTGTAGTGTGTAACCGGTATAATTAGGATCGGCTTTACCGCCGTAATCGATCGCAAACATATTTTCCTGACCGTAATCATTCGCAGGCTTGTGTTCATCAAAATAATCCTGCCACAGATTAAGTCCATAGGTGCCTTTATTGGTGATCAGGTCACCGGTGATGTCTACAGCCTGCTGAAAATCTCCTG
The DNA here is from genome assembly GCA_030775685.1 of Bacteroidota bacterium. GTDB lineage: Bacteria > Bacteroidota > Bacteroidia > Sphingobacteriales > Sphingobacteriaceae > Mucilaginibacter. The sequence goes on along the minus strand of JALYIP010000060.1, from coordinate 92,154 downwards.
GTTGTTTCGCCTCTGTATACCCCCGGGTTAGGTAGGTTTTGGCCAAAAAGGCTTTGGCCGTCGCCGCGGTCGCACTTTTGCCAACGCCTGCGGCTGAAAAAGGGTTCGAACTGGTGACCGTGTTAGGTAATCCGGCAGCGGCATCCGTAAAATCCTGAATGATCAGTTTGTAAATATCCGATAATTGCGCGGGTACATCTGACGTGGTCGCTTTTGTGATAAAAGTTGTATGCAATGGTATACCGCCTTTTTGTGTAGCAGTTAGTCCGCCGTATGTTTGGACCAGCCAAAAATAAATGAAACCCCTTAAAAACTTAGCCTGGGCAACGTATTGGGTACGTGCTGTCGGATCCGTGATCGCTGATGCATATTGAAACACGCCGTTAAGCGTATTGATATCCACGTACAAACCTGTAATGTCCGGTCCGTTAGATGAGGTGATCCCTTTAAATGAATTATATAATGGCGCTACGGTTCCCGCACTGCCGCCCGGTATGTTTTGGTCGGTGCCGTCGTACATAAATACTAAACCTTCACCTGAAAAGGCACCTCTAAGGTCGTTGTAGACCCCTACAACAGCGGCTTGAACGCCGCCCGCCGTACTGAAATAATTTGGATAGAGTGCGGCGCGCGGATTCTCTACCAGAAGCTTTTTACAACTTGTGGCTGCCGTTAATACTGCTACTACAGTAAAAACAATGGTGTATTTATTAAATATTTTCATAAAACATCAATTAAAATCTTGCATTAATACCTAAAATAAAATCCCTTGTATTTTCGGCGGCGTTGTTCACACTGACGCCACGGAAAAATTGCCCCCCGTTACCGGCATTTGCGCCCCCAATATTGCCGCTGACCGATGGATCAGCTGGTACCGCTCCTGCGTTGTAAGCAAAACCGGATTCTGCATCGGGCACAGAAAATCCATGACGGCGTATTGGCGCGTAAATAAAGAATGGATTAGATACGCTGGTGTAAATCCTTAATGAACTCATACCGAGTTTATTCGCCAGTTTGTCGGAAAAGTTGTAGCCCAAGTTGATGCTCTTTGCCCGTATAAAGGACCCGTCATAGTATTGCAGGGTAGAATAATAAGGCAATTGCGTGTACGCATTTGGCTCAGGAAACGCGTTTGAAGGATTGGTTGGTGTCCAGTAATTTATTACCGGCTGGTTATGGCGTCCCAGGTTCAGGAATTGCCACCCATTGGTAGATGAGTTGGAGGATGATACATAAGGTACAGCCGTGGTAAAGCCCATCCGTGCCTGTACAACAATACTGATGTCAAAATTCTTATAGCTGACACGGTTGGTCAGACCAAAAGTGTAATTAGGATTGAAATGGCCGATTATCTGATCGTCTTTGGCATCAATTTTTCCGTCACCATTAAGATCCTGGATTTTAATAGAGCCAGGTTTTTGTCCATAAACGGCGGCCTGCGAAGCTTCGCTGTTTTGCCAAATGCCTGTTTTACGCACATCATAGATTACGTTAAGGGGCTGACCTACGAATTCACCGGAACTGATGTTTTCCAAAGCGCCATTTGGAAGGCTCAGGATTTTTTCGCGGTCAAAGCCGATATTGAAATCCGTGGACCAATTGATCCCGCGTTCACTTCGAACGTTAACGCTGCTCAATGTCAGTTCCAATCCTTTGTTTTGGGAGGTGCCCAAATTAGAAACCTGGGATGATGCGCCATTGGTCACCGGCAATTGGTTTGGCAAAATAATCCCGGTCGTCTTGGTTTGGTAAACTTCCACAGATCCTGTGATACGATTTTTAAGGACGGAAAAATCCAGTGCCAAATTATATTCAGCGCTTCGCTGCCAGGCAAGATTTGAATTGACGAGCGTAGTCACCCTGACACCCTGCTGATCTCCTGTGGAGGCCCCGCCGAACTGATATTTACTTGAACTTAGCTGTCCTAAGGTGTTGTAAGGCGAAATTGTAGTGATCGTTGATGTTTGTCCATAGCCACCGCGCAGCTTCAGGTTATCGATGAAAGTAAACCGCTTCATGAAATCTTCATTGCTGATCACCCAACCTAAACCAACAGATGGATAAGTTGTCCGCTGATGCCCTGCGGCGAGTGCCGAGTTGGCGTCTGAGCGGATAGCGAGCGTAAGGTTATATTTCCTGTCGTAAGCATAGTTCAGGCGTCCCACGTAGGAGACGAGGCCCTGTTCACTGTAGGCCCCGCTTTGCGGAATTACAGTCTGCGCCAATGCCAGGTTGGAATTCAGGTTCGCATTGGAAGGTATGCCGGTAGCGTTAAACCCGGAATTTTCAGTATGCGCAAGTTCATTTGAAAAAACCGCGACAAAGTTGACTGCATGTTTTTCAGCAAAGACGTTATCATACGTTAATAAGTGCTCTTGTGTTAAACGGTATGAATAATTGTTTACGGTACTTGCCGTAGTTTGTGGTATGGTTAAGATACCAATGCCGTTAACACCATTGTAGGTTCCGGCCAGCGATTGATTATAGCTGTAGTTTACACTATATCTGTATTTTAAGTGCTCGACAGGACTCAACTCTCCGTATAAAATACTGTTACTTTCAAATCCGCGTGTATAGTTATAATATAGATCCGGACGGGAACCGGGATAAAGCGGGTTACCCGTTGTGGCATCAAATTGATCCGATTGCGGCAACAAGTTGATCGAACCGTCTGCATTATAAGGGTAGGTCAGCGGGCTCATATAATCCGCGGCCTGTAACTGGTTACCGCCCCCTGCATTGATCATCCGTAACGTAGTGAGGCTGCTGAGCCCGAACTTAAGATATTTATTGATCTTGTGATCCAGCGTTGCATTCAATGAAACACGTTTGGTACTGTTATTGGGCTCCAAACCGGTATTGACGCGGTATCCGGCACCGACAGTAAACTGCGTTCTGTCTGTACCGCCAGATACCCTGAGGCTTTGATCCCAGATATACCCATTTTTCAATAAAAGATCCGGGTAGTTGGTACTGATACCCGCGTTCAAAGCCTTGGTTTCAGTGGCAGATAAAGCATAATTGTTTCCTACTACGTTGCTCTGGAGCAATGCGCCTTGCGTCGCATCGGTTTCTAACTGAGCGAATTGATTACCGTTAAGCAATTTCATACTTCCCTCAGGGGTACTGATACCGTAATAACTGTCATAGCTGGTGATGGTCTGCCCGACGCGGCCCCTGTTGGTGGTGATCAGAATTACCCCACCGGACGCGCGTGAACCATAAATAGCAGTTGCTGAAGCGCCTTTTAACACATCGACACTTTTGATGTCATTCGGATTAATATTTTCTATGGAGTTATAAAAAGGCGCCCCGTCAAGAATGATCAGCGGACCGTCTGTGCCCGGCGAGGCACCTACGGTACGGTCGCCACGGATGGTAATTACAGGCCCGTTGGTACTGGTAACGACATCCAGACCGGCTACCCTGCCTTGTAATTGTTGAAAAACATTTGAAGACGGTATCTCTCTCAGGGTTTTAGCATCCACGGTGGCTACAGTTCCGGTAACGTTCTCTCTTTTTAAGGTACCATAACCTACAACGACCACCTCATTAAGATTTTTTGAAGAGGGGTTTAAGGTGATGGTTCCGAGATTTTTGATGCCTGGTGGAATTGCTTTAGTCAGATCTGTAAAACCGACAAAGGATATCACGATTTCCCTGGTGCCATTGGGAACATCTAAAGTGAAATTCCCTTCCACATTGGCTGTGGCGGCAGCTGAAGTGCCGGGAATGCGAACGGTGGCACCGATCAGCGGCTCTCCTTTCTGATTCACGATTTTGCCACGCAGCGCAATTGTCTGCGCATAAAGGGTGATGGAAAACAGGTTCACCGATAGGGTGATCATCATAATTTTCCAGATTTTAAAAAGTTGAAGTTTTTTCATAAAAAAGTAATAACGGTTAAAAATTGTTTTGTTAGCCGGCAGGTCTTACCTGTCCGGATTAGTGGGAGGAGTTACATGTTATTTTTTTTATCATATGGCTTGTTAATTTGGTTTATAAAGCGTTGGCATTTAATTCAGGTATTCAGCAGTACGAGATTGAAGCCCACAAAAAATCCCTTTTGGGATATTGTCGAAGTCTGCAATCGATTGCACAATCATTCAATAGCTGACGGTTATTTATTTTTCTGGCGAATTAGATAATTGGTGTATTATTTATTATAATGGTTCTCTGCCGAAGACCGGTCAGTTTGGTAAATTTATTGTTGCCAAACCTCAGCAATCGTAAGGATGCGAACTGTCCCAATTGTCTAAATTCTTCTTTCAAATGTTTAATTTTTACGCTGTTTAACGGTTTTATTGGCAGTATATTCAAAATCCCTGATGAAAACCAGATTTAGCGCTGGCCAGGAAAAAGAGCCAGCCTGGTGGGTGTCAATATTTAGTACAGGCCCGTTATTGCACTTAAATGAACCGGCGAATACAAGCCTTAATGAAACCTTGTTTTAGCGCATAGCTTATTGAAATCAACTTAGTGTTGTAATACATTTGTGCTAATATTTAGCACATCTATCCTATTCAAATCCGTTCGTACTGCCTATTATTGCCAGCTATAAAAGAATCTAAAAATCCACATGACTCTTACTCCCGGTTTGCCTTTACATTTAAAAATGAGCTATAATAATGTTATGGTCGCCAAATAAATACATGAAATGAAATTGATCACCCTGTGTAAATACCTGCTTTCCGGCGGCGGACAAATCCGGTCTTGTCAAAGCATCCTATTTCTTTTGTTAATCCTTACAACAGTTGCGAAAAGAACCAATGCAGAAAACGGGCATAGCCTATGGCTTAGAAAAGGCAAAACAATTTCAGTGATGGTAACCTGCCGCAGCAGCTCTGCGATGGTGCAGCTTGCCAGTGCGGAACTAAGAGAAAACTGGTGCGGAAAATTTGGCGAAAATATAACCGTTGCTTTAAAACCGGACAAAGCGATAAAAGGCGATGGTTTTATACTTACGCCACATTCCATACAGGCAGCCACACCAGCAGGAGTACTCTATGGCGTTTTTGATTTTTTAAGAAGGCAAAAATGCAGGCAGGACGCTTCTATTACTTCTAATCCTTCCTACGGGCGCAGGGTCCTGGATCACTGGGACAACCTTAACGGCACTATTGAACGCGGGTATGCGGGAAAATCTATCTTCTGGCGTGACGAAAGAGATTCATTAACGGCCACCGATCAGGATAGAAAGCTGTGGCGTGAGTATGCAAGGGCCAATGCTTCCATCGGCATAAACGGGGCCGTTTTAAATAATGTAAATGCCGCTCCGTTTATTTTATCAGGCAGGTATTTAAAAAAGATAAAAGAAATTGCAGACGTGCTGCGGCTTTATGGCGTCCGCACCTATCTTTCTGTAAACTTCGCCTCGCCAATTGCGCTGGGGAAACTCAAAACTGCCGATCCTTTAGATCCGGAAGTTATTAAATGGTGGCAGAACAAGATCCATGACATTTATACCGTTATTCCGGACTTTGGCGGGTTTCTCGTAAAAGCGAATAGTGAAGGGCAGTCCGGCCCGCAAGATTATCATCGGACACATGCTGATGGCGCTAATATGTTTGCGGATGCTTTGCGGCCATACGGAGGTATTGTCATGTGGCGGGCATTTGTGTATAGCGCCAGTGATAACGACAGGGCGAAGCAGGCATATGCGGAGTTTATGCCGTTTGACGGGCAGTTCAGGGATAATGTGATCATACAGGTAAAGAACGGGCCGGTGGATTTTCAGCCGCGTGAGCCTTTCAGCCCCTTGTTCGGCGTAATGAAAAAAACTTCGGTTATGCCCGAATTTGAAATTACTAAAGAATACCTGGGCGAAAATATCCACCTGGTTTTTTTAGCGACTTTATGGGAAGAACTCCTGAACAGTGATACCTACCAGGCCGGCAAAGGCAGCACCGTTGCGCGATGCACGGATGGCAGTATTTACCCGCAAAAATATACGGCCATTGCCGGCGTAGCCAACATTGGGCTTGACAGCAACTGGTGCGGCAGTGATTTTGACCAGGCAAATTGGTATGCTTTTGGCCGGCTTGCATGGAACGATCATTTATCAAGCGCCCTGATCGCCGATGAGTGGCTCAAGCTTACTTTCTCATCGGATTCTTTAATGGCGGCACAACTTTCCGCTGATTCTAATTGGGAGAACAATTTCCTGGCTCCCGTCAAAGGCATGATGTTAAAAAGCCGGCAGGTGATGGTCAATTATATGATGCCGCTTGGCCTTCACCATATTTTTAGCGCTAACCAGCATTATGGCCCCGGCCCGTGGTATGCACCTAAAAACGTACGGGTTGACTGGACACCACCCTACTACCACCGTGCAGATGCAACAGGAATAGGATTTGGCCGTACTCGCTCAGGAAGCGATGCCGTTGATCAATATCATCAGCCCCTCGCAGATGAATTTAATGGTATAAAAACCTGCCCCGACAAATATCTTTTATGGTTTCATCATGTCCCCTGGACATACAAGATGGCCAGTGGGCGCACTTTGTGGGATGAGCTGTGCTTTCACTATCAGGACGGATTGCAGGCGGTAAGAAACTTTCAAAAGCTGTGGGATACCATGAGCGGATATGTTGACGAGCAGCGGTTTAATGATGTGCAAAGTAAATTACGCAAGCAGTGCCACGATGCGCAGGTGTACAAGGATGGATGCCTGTTGTATTTTCAAACTTTTAGTAAAATGGCATTCCCAACCGGTTATGAGCGGCCCGTTTACGATCTCTCGTACCTGGAAAGCATTGATCCGCTAACGATGGAAAAATTGCCGTTTTCCAACAGAAGATGAGCTGTCTCTCTAAATTTTTAAAATCAAAAATGATACCCGGCTTAAAAAAAACATTCAGCTGGTTTGGCCCGGGTGATCCGGTCTCGCCAGGTGCGATCCTGGAAACCGGCGCTAAAGAGGCAATCATTGATCTTCTAGCCGGTGCTCATGGCATTGTTCCGGTCATTTCAGTAGAGGAGCACCGCAATTCGTTCCCTGCGCCGCAACAAAAATTGCAACCGCTGTTGCGGTTGCTTCCATCCAATCACAGCCGCTATAGGTTGGTTCATTGAAGGGACTGATGGCGTAGACGCCGCCGCCGGCCGTATTACAGAAACTTAAATCAAAAACATTCGCGCTCTGCTATTTTTCCTTCCGTAGCAGCCTGATATCAGATACTTCCATAGTCCGGGATCCCTGCACAGCAATAATTTCAACCGTTATAGGGCCACTTTTTATATCCGGAGGTAAAGCATATTCCGCGCTGAACGGTTGCTCAGCCCTTTTTGCTGCCGACTCCACATGCGCAATCTTTAATTTGTTCACCAAAATATCAAATGAACAATTCTTTCCGGGCGATTGACAGGAGACATACAATATTTTAGCAAACGGTGAAAAACGCATTTGGTAGCTAAAGAAACCTGATGCAGATCGCCAGTGTGTATTATTTAAGAACCCAGTTATACTGCCGTTCTCCTGTAAGTGGTGATCCGCTTCCGACTGTTGTTCACCCGGCGAAACCGCGTCGATGGTGAGCGGAGCCAATCTGAGATATTTTTCATCAAGCGCGGCAAGTTCCTTTTCCTTTTGGCTAACGCTATCCTTTGTCGTTATGGGCCAATACAGCATATATCGCGTGTTCTGTACACGGTAGAAAGGTATCAGTTTCAGATTTTTAAACCCTTGCTGGAGGATCAGGTCGCCCATTTCAAAAGACATTCGCGGGGATACCGATCTTTCAATGGCGGACGCAGGATTATCTCCTGACCGAATCAATTGCGGGGATCCGGTCAAGGCATACAGCGGCCCATTTGCAATATGGCCCCAGCGGCTATCATCGGCAAACAGGCCGGGCATATTGGTCGTGTCTGTCGGCGCCGCTAAAACGATGGGCCCATGCAAAAATGAGACCCAACCCGAATTATCCGGCAGGGATTCAGTATAAGTCGTCATCGGCAAGGCAATGGTGATACGATCCCCGTTATGCCAGATCCGGTTGATCTCTGCATAGCCACCCTTAAAGCTGGTCACAGATGCAGTTTTGCCGTTAATCTTAATTTTAAACCCACCATCGGCGACCCAATAGGGCCTCCTGATCAGCAAGCTGAATTTTTTAGGTGATAATATATCGAGTGACAAGGTGGTTCCCTCTTCATCAGGAAATTTGTTTCGCTGTATGAGTTTCACTCCTTTTTTTGTCCAATTGAGTACCGAGGGAATAAACAGGTTTACATAAAGGTTGTCATTGTTATGCGTATAGATTAGCTCGCCATATTTCCCATGGTTTTCCATACCTGTACCCACGCAGCACCAAAAGCTCTCACTGGCAGTAGAATAAACCCGGTAGTGTTGTGGATGGATCGGCGTAAAATAAACGAAACCGCCGGTTACCGGTCGCTGTGATGACAGTATGTGATTGTAAAGCAGGCGTTCATAAAAATCGATATATTCAGGTCTGCCTTCATTTAAAAAAAGCATTTTTGACAATTTGAGCATATTATTGCTATTGCAAGTTTCCGGGCCTTGTTCCGAATCGACCATCGATGAGAAGTTGTCAGTTGGATTGAAGTGTTCCCGGACACTGTTGCCCCCGATTGAGATACTGCGATGCCGAACCACCGTTTGCCAAAAAAAACGGGCAGCAGAATGATAGCTGCTGTCGTTACTGAGTTCGGCAATCCGTTCAAACCCTATCACTTTAGGTATCTGAGTATTGGCATGCAGGCCGGTAAGCTGGTCTTCGTGTTTTTCCAGGGGATCCAAAATCAGACGATGACAAAACCTTTCCGCGAGCTTCAGGTATTTAAGATTTCCGGTGAATGCGTAAGCGTCCGCAAGCACTTCATCCATGCCGCCCTGCTCCATGTTGAGCATGGTTTGCATTTGTGTATCGCTCAAACCGTTGGTTTCATTAGCCGTCCAGTCGGCAAGCTTCAAAAATTCCTGCCGGGCTTGCTGATTGCCTTCCAGCAAATAGCAATCGCGTAAACCGGCAAACAGTTTATGCAGGTTATACCATGGCACCCATTTTTTATTGAATTCGCTAAAATCACCCAGTTTAAACAGCGCCCACATATGCAATCCGCCGGGAATGCCGCCTATATAGCCGTTTCCGTTATTAACCTGGCAGCGGCCGAGTTCGCTGACCATGTAGTCCAGACGGCGCTTACATTCGGCTGATCCGGTTGCAGCGTACATTTGTGCCAGCGCGGTAAGGTAATGACCTGCCGTATGTCCGTCAAGCCCGGTATTTTCCCAGTTGCCATAACTCTGCGCTTTAGGTTTCAGGCCTGCTTCACGCAAAAAAGGGGCTAATAACCGGTCGGGTTCCAGCCTAAGCATGTAGTCGAGGTCGGTTTGTTCTGCCGACAGGAACGGGCTTTCCAGCAACCGGACCTGACTAAGTTTAAATGTCCGGATTTTATCGGTTTGGGCTATGGCGGGTATTAAATAGCAGGCTGCGATACCTGTTATTAATATTTTAAATAAAATGTTCTTCATATATTAGGTTTTGTGAAATTAATATATTTTTTTTTCCTGCTGCGTGGTGACTGCATAAAAGCAGCCAGTTTCTTCATATATTCATTAAGGTTGATCCGTTCGGAAAGGTGAAGCCGGTAGTCCTTCCCTGTTTATTAAATTAGCGCCTTCCGGGTTATCAGCCCAGGCATACCGGACGTAAGCGGGGCGCTGAACTTCGGGGCTACTGACCGAAACCTTATCGCCTTCAATTCGGGCTACAGCCCGGACAAAATGCTTATCTGGCCCCGCGATCTCAAAACAGGCCGGTGGTTCATCCTGTTTTGTAGCCAATCCGCTTCCAATGTCAGAGAAAGTAAGGACGATGTGGTCGCCATCGATCCGGGCAGAATGGAAAATTGGCCCGGAAGCAATTATATTACTATCCCCATAGGCAACCTTTTGCGCCGCAATCGCCAGCCGGTCACCGACATCCTTTTTATCAAGGGGATGAATATCGTTCCATTCGCCGGCATCTATAGTTACCGCCAGCCCTGTATGAGGCAACGAAAGTACCTGCAGTTGCGCCTCCCTGATCCCAGCCCAGGAACTTTCGGATGGTGAATACTGCACGTCGCCAAAATTAGGTAACTGTACGATCAGAAATGGCAAGTCTTCCCTTTTCCAGCCTGCACGCCAGTTGCTGATCAGTGAGTCCAATAACTGATGGTAATTCCGGGTGCCTGTATTCGATTCCCCCTGATACCATATAATGCCTTTAACCGGGAAATTCAGCGCCGGGGCGACCATTGTATTGTATAAGCCCGTAGGTTCATTCTGTGACGAAAACGGTGGGCTGCCCGCCGTTCCCTGCCTTAAATTAAAAGGAGGGTAAACCGATCCGACCTGGTAACTCCAATCGCCGCGCAAATCAATCTTTATTTCGCCATTGGTTAGTTCATAACGTTTATCAGGAACAAAACCACCTTTTCCTGCTGTGTTGGTGATACGCACCGTAATCAGGTTCTTACCTTCTTTCAAAAGACCCGACGGGACCTCATAACGTCTCGGTGGAAACTCATAGGTCGTATTACCCACGAGTTTGCCATTAACATAAGTTTCATCGGCATTGATGATACGGCCCAAAAATAATTTGGCAGGTTTGCCGGCCATTTCGGCGGGGACAGTGATTTCACGCCTGAACCAAACGATGCCATTCAAGTCACGGACGCCCTGGTCTGCCCAATAACCGGGCAGCCAGAACCGGTGCCAGTTTTTTGGCTCGAATGCCGGATCATACCATTTAATTTCGCGGGTCATACCCTTGTCTTCCAGGTTCACCGGTTGTTTGACAGCGTTGCGGGAACCTGCCGGATGTAATTGATGGGCCATAAAGATCGAATCGTGCAACTGCTTCAAGCGCTTGTCATAACTGTCTATCCCATTAATTCCTTCCTCTCCGATCCACGCTTGGATTGGTGTTCCGCCTACGCTTGAATTGATAATCCCGATGGGGATATGATATTTTGTATACAGCTTTTTGGCGAAAAAATAAGACACGGCACCGATATCCAGTATATGTTCGCTTGTCACACGCACCCATTTACCCGGCGGAAGATCGTTATGTACTTTTTGGACATCCGCCAGGGTGGGAACAAAGAAATACCTGATCGCCGGAAAATTGGCACCGGCAATCTCATCGGGATATTTCTCTTTAACCCGTTCCATTTTTATGGTCATATTCGATTGTCCTGAACAGAACCAGACATCCCCTATAAGAACGTCCCGCAGGATAATAAGGTTATCACCTTTTACTTCCATTTGGTAAGGCCCTCCTGCATGCATTTCAGGTAAGGTGACAGACCAGTTACCGTCGGTTCCCGTATGGGTAATGACTTTTATGCCGTTGAATTTGATACTTACTTTTTCACCTGGTCTGCCCCAACCCCACACTTTGAGTTTAATGTCCCGCTGAAGAACCATACCGTCGGCGATAAGTTGCGGCAAGCGTATATTTGCGCTTGCTTTGGCACATTGAACTACTATTAAAATAAGAATTAAACAGATGATATGCCCATATCGCTTTTTCATATTTTATCAGTTGATCTTTATATTGGCTGTGAATATTTTTATTAAATAGTGGCAAACCGCATCATTACACACAGGCTGAATTGAGCATTATTAACCTGCAGCTATGTTGTTCCTGTGAACTTGATACCCTAAAGGACAGCACTGGTGTCAACTATACCCTACCCCGGCACAAAGCTCCCGTGCGCCTAAAGCATCATAAACCTTCAGGATTTAGGTTCGTCTCCTGTTTTTCCCGTGAAAGCTGAATTTCCCGGCGCTATGTTCACTGTTATCCGTTGTAAATATATAGGGTGGCGGTTATCATGACCAAATCTGGACACCGAATGGATTTGGTGTTAAAACCGGAGAAATCAGGCGAAAGGTCACCGTAACTTTTTAGCCGTAATTGATGCAGGCAAACAGTTAAATTTTACAACACATTCATAAACAACTGATATGCAAATATTTAATATTATACCCTAATAGATATATAGTTTACAGATTTGAAAAGGCAACAGCGCTGTCGCCTCAACGGGCATCCGTGCTGTGAAATAAGACTGAACATTTGTGGTAAAAATTTGGCTATTTGTTACGATCAAAAAATGGTGGGCACTGCTTTATCGCATGGGGATAGCCCTGTCCTAATTTATCTGGCTTGACTCGTCCTTTCAGCAGTCAGGAAAATTCGGACTGACAATACACTTCTATCCGATTGCTTTTTTATATTTGTGTTTACAACCAATCAAAACCAGTTTGATCGCTCGTGCTAAATCGTGTCTTCAAATAACTCATCAATGCAAAAAATCCTGATAAGATATTTATTGGCATGCCTTTTCTTATGGCGCCCGATTGTCAGCGCAGCGGCTGACGGCAACATCAATTTTACAAACATTACAGTAAAGGATGGCCTGCCTTCAAATGCGGTAAATGCTATCATCAAAGATAAATTTGGATTAATGTGGTTTGGCACAAGCAATGGCCTCTGTAAATTCGATGGCACCAATTTTGTCATTTACAGACACGTTCCAGGGAAAGCCAATACCTTGCCCGGAAATGAAGTGTTGTGTCTTTACGAAGACGGTAGCGGCAGGATATGGATAGGTACCGGAGCCGGCGGCCTGAGTTATTATGACAGAATGAAGGATGAAATCATTCCTTACAAGGGTAACGGAACCTGGCCGGAACTACCACATGTTTCACCGAGGGCAATTATGCAGGATCACCTGGGAAATTTATGGGTTGGCACCTATGGCGATTTACGAACCATTGACCTGCGATCCGGTAAAATAACCGCTGTTCATTTGAGCGGATCTGTTAAAGACGATGAAAAAACGCAAGACGGAAATACTTTTGTGGCGCTTTCGTTACTGGAGGATAACAAAAGCCGGATATGGATAGGGACAAACAAGGGACTTTATAGATATGACCTGCGTGTTGGTAAAATTACCAGGTTTATCAATGATCCGCACATTCAGGGTAGTTTATCCGATAACGTTGTTAAATCGCTTCTTAAAGACAGGAATGGAGACATATGGGCTGCGACATTTGGCGGCTTAGACAGGCTATTGCCCGATGACCGCTTTGAAATTTTCAGGCATAAAACCGATGCTCCCGGTTCTTTGAGCAGCGATGCATTATTTGCAATACAAATGGATGCCGATGGCAAACTTTGGGTCGGAACAGAAAATGGTATCGATATTATGGATCTGCCTTCCAAATCCTTTCGTATTCTTCAACCAGATCCAAGGAATGTCTTCAGTCTTAAAGATCAGTCTATCCGTAGTATTTTCATAGACCCAAAGGGTATTTACTGGATCGGGACGTTTGGGGGCGGGTTGGCCAAATACGACAAAAACCTGCCCTTGTTCAACCTGAAACACAGTGACCCGTTTGACCGCTCTGGTTTAGGATCTTCGTTTGTTGATGCTTTTGCTGAATATGATAAAAACTCGATTTTCGTCGCAACCGACGGAGGTGGGATACAGCTTTTTAACAGACAATCGGGTTTATTCACGAATTTAGCTATAAAAAGCAGGTTGCGCAGTCCCAGGTCCGGATTAACGGTATGGCCATTGTATATCGATCATGCAAGAGCTTTATGGGCCGGTACCTACCATGACGGGCTTTTTCGAATTGATCCCCGTTTAGGAAATTACGAGCAATTCGTAGCGGATAAAGTTCCGGGTGCCCTGAACAGCAATGACATCACTTCGATTATGGAAGATGAACATGCTAAAATTTGGATAGGTGCGCTGGGCGGCGGCGTGAGCATTTATGATCCGGTTAGCCGCCGGTTCACACCATTTGCACAGGAATTCCGCAAACGTTTGCCCCTAAACGACTTCATTAGTTGTATCGTTAAATCGCCATCCGGAGAAATTTGGATAGCTTCTTCAGGTACAGGGATGGCGGTCTTTGACCCGGCAACGCGGAGCATCAAACACTACACAAAGGCGCAGAATAAATTGCCGGACGATGTGGTAGGCAACTTATTTTTTGACAGTGACGGTATTCTATGGCTTTCAACTCAATCGGGAATATGCTGCCTTGATGAAAAGACACAACGGGTGACCACCTACACTGAAAAAGACGGGATGGCGGAAGGCATGGTTAAAAGCATAGTGGAAGACAAGGCCGGGTTGCTTTGGATAAGCACAGCGCATGGGATCAGTTCATTCGATAAACACACTGGAAGATTTCAAAATTTTGACAGCGAAAATGGCGTTCAGCAAGGAGATTTCATAACTGGCGCCAGCTTGAGACGCTCAAATGGTGAGATTTATTTCGGGGGCAGGGATGGTTTTAACTATTTTAACCCGGTCGATGTGCAGCATCAATCCGGTTCAGGACCGGTTTTGTTAACAGATCTAAAAGTAAGTAACGAGTCGGTTGTGCCCGGTGAAGATGCCCCGATAAAGGAACAAATAGCTGTCGCCAAAGAAATAAACCTGAAATATGGTTTAAATTTTTCGATCAGCTATGTGGCGGTAAATTTTACTACGCCATTTCAGAATCAGTACGCCTATAAACTTGTCGGATTCGACAAAGACTGGAATTATGTCCACAAAGGCAAAACTGCCAATTATACAAATATCGATCCTGGCACCTATACCTTTGAAGTTAAAACCAGTAACGATGGGGAGCACTGGGCCTCTCCACCCACTTTGATTAAGATTAGGGTCTTGCCGCCATTCTGGCGCACGGGATACGCCTACGCTCTTTATATTTTTATGGCCGGGACGATTTTATATTTATTAAGGAGAAGAGGTATTCAAAAGATCAGGCATGAATTCGAGGTCCAGCGGGAAAAATCGGAGTTCAGGCAATTGTTGGAGCGGGAACGTCGGGAAGCCGAACAGTTGCATGAGTTAGACCTCTTGAAAATCAAATTTTTAACCGACCTCAGCCATGAGTTCAGAACACCAATATCACTGATAATGGCGCCTGTCGACAAATTGCTCCGGCGGCGATTAGCGGACCAGGAACTTGAAGACATCCGAATGATCAACAGGAATGCGCGACGCTTGCTGAACATGGTCAACCAACTCCTTGATTTCCGCAAGATGGAAGAACAGGAACTCCACCTGAACCTGACCTTGGGAGAGATCATCAGTTTTATCAGGGACGCAGGCGATTCATTTAGAGATGTCGCTGGTAAAAAACAAATTTCATTCACTATAAAGGCGCACTGCCCATTTTGGTGGGCCAATTTCGATCATAATAAACTGGAAAGGATCATTTTCAATTTATTATCCAATGCTTTTAAATTTACACCTGCGGGTGGAGAAGTAAAATTGACCATGGAAATGATCGAGATTCCGGACGCTAATTCACATCTGATCATTACGGTTAGCGATACCGGCGTAGGTATTCCCGAAAAGGATCTCGCAAAAATATTTGACCGGTTTTTTCAGCACCATACAGACACCATACTTAACCAGGGTACAGGTATCGGATTATCCATCACAAAAGAATTTATTGAGATGCATGGAGGTAACATGCGTGTAGAAAGCCAGGTGGGGGTTGGTACCCGTTTTATTGTTGATCTGCCATTGCCAACTTATAACGGGGATGTATCTGCTCATATCCCAGCGAATGATTACTTAGCCGGAAGTGCCGCGGTTGCAACGGAACAGTTTATGCACGCAGTCCGGGAAGAAGATCAACTGCTGTTGAATGGTGACCAAAACGAAACTCACAAAACGAACACCACTATTTTACTGGTGGAAGATAATGAGGAATTCCGTACTTATTTGGCCCAGCACCTCCGGGAATATTACCAGATAGTTGAGGCTGCAGACGGTAAGCAGGGCTGGCAAAAGACCCTGAATGCGCACCCCCAGCTTGTTGTCAGCGATATCAATATGCCCGTAATGACCGGTATAGAATTAAGCAAGAAAATAAAAGAAGATAAACGCACTTGTCATATACCAGTGATCTTACTGACAGCAATGGCTGGCGAAGATGAGCAACTGAAAGGTTTGAAATCAGGCGCCAGCGACTATCTTTCAAAACCGTTTAATTTTCAGATATTGAATACAAGGATAGGAAATCTGCTGAACCTTAATAAAAATGTAAAAGATACCTATTCAAAGCAAATCCAGTTAGAAGGAAATGATATTGTGACAGCATCAGGTAATTTAAAATTGCTGAATACCATTCTCAAATATATCGAAGATAAATTAAGTGACCCTAACATGTCTGTAGAGGACCTGAGCAAACACGTAGGCATGAGCAGAGGTTCCCTTTACTACAAATTAATTGAGCTTACCGGTCTGTCGCCAATAGAATATATCCGTACGGTAAAATTAGAGAAAGCGGCCACGCTGATGGAAAGAAGCGAACTCAATGTCACACAAATCGCTTATATGACAGGTTTTGGGACACCCAGTTACTTCACACGTATGTTCAAAAACAAATATGGCGTCGTTCCGTCCGAATATTTAAATGCTAAGCGGACGCCACCCAAACCAGTTATTTACCCAACCGTTTGATGGTATGATGAATTATGCCTGATATTCAACTTATCAAAGTTAGCTTTTACAAAAGTACGTCGTGAACCGGTAAAGGAGCCTAAACGCAGCTTTTAATAGAGTTTTGCTTTTTTCCGCCAAAGTAATTTTATACCACTAAAGTTCATCCTTTACTCCTGGATAGAAGAAAGGATTGAATAATTTGCCGCAACTTAAACATTTGTGATACCATTTTAGCGAAATGGATTAATTCGTCCAACCTTAGCCATTTACTTTCGCCTAACCAGTTATGTTAGGTGTAAATTATAGGTGTCGTCTTTCGGTAACGCTGATTACAGCATCCTAAAAATAAAACATTTGTGTATGATCTCCTGGTAGTTTTAATGACCCGGCAACCCGCTAATACTGGATTGGATCAGCGTTAACAATAATTATAATCTTTTAATCTGACTTTACGAACAATTCTGATATGCAATATTTTCGATTACCCCTGCTACTATTTGTCGTGCTGTTATCTGCCCCGATCTGTATTTATGCGCAGACCAAACCAACAGTTGACTCCTCTTCTTTTTATCAAACGGTGCAGACCTACGTTAATCCGGTATTGCCCGGAGATCACCCCGACCCCACTTTATTGCAGGTAGGTAAAGATTTTTATCACTGCGGTTCCAGCTTTCATTTTAATCCTTATCTGCCGGTTTATCATTCTACCGATCTGGTACATTGGAAAATTATCGAACGGGTACTGGCGCCGGCAAAAGCAGACTGGGTAACAGATCGTCCTTCAGCCGGAATCTGGCAGGGGGCTATTACTTATTTTTACGGGTCTTATTGGATCTATTTTTCTGCCAACGGTCAATGGTTTTCCAGGGCCAGCTCTCCGGCAGGACCGTGGTCTGCACCCGTACATTTGAAAACCGACCTGGAAACCGGGAACCTCGGCTATGATAACTCCATTTTTGTGGACGACGACGGTAAGCCTTATATGCTGATTAAGAACGGTCAGAAAGCTAACCGCATTCACGAGCTCGGGCGAGACGGACAACTGACAGGCCATCTCATCAATTTAGACTGGGTGAATGCCCATTTGCAATACAGCTGGGCAGAAGGTCCGGTGATGTGCAAGCGGAACGGTGTCTACTATTACTTTCCGGCCGGTGACGTTACGGGTGGTCAATATGTCTTGAAAAGCAGCGTCTTAACCGGAGATTCAACAAAATGGCAAAGGCTGGGTGATTTTTTTAAACCCGTTACCGATCCTCATGCCGGTTTCAGGCATCCTAACCATATATCGGCTCCTGTTCAGTTAAGTGATGGTACATGGTGGACGCTGGGCCAAAGTTATGAAAAATATGATAGGGATGACTGGTCAGGCATGGGCCGTCAAACTTCTCTTTACCCTGTGATCTGGGAGGGCGACAGGCCATGGGGAATGGCCCCTGCGTCGCAGCCGATTGTTAAGCCGGACCTGCCACAGTCCGGCATTTTATGGAGGAGCGTAACAACAGATTATTTTGATGGCAAAGCACCGGGCTTATGCTGGCATTTCCTGACGAAAGCTTCATCCTATAAATTTTCACTGACCGCCAGAAAGGGATGGATCAGGCTAAGCCCGGATTCGGTGCGTACGCATATCGTTCAAAAGGAAACCGATCATTTTTATACAGTGATTACAAGGGTAGATTTAGCCGCTGCAGATAAGAGCTCAAAAGCGGGAATATACCTTAGCAACGGAGGTCAAACTGTCATCGGGCGTTTGTATACCGGATATGGTGAAGCAAGGAAGATCGTGTTACAATTGGATACGGCGATT
Source organism: Bacteroidota bacterium (assembly GCA_030775685.1). GTDB lineage: Bacteria > Bacteroidota > Bacteroidia > Sphingobacteriales > Sphingobacteriaceae > Mucilaginibacter. The sequence goes on along the minus strand of JALYIP010000060.1, from coordinate 73,838 downwards.
AGAACCTTAACCAATCCTTTTGGTCGGACAGTCTGGTTAAAACTGGTTAGGAATGGCCATCAGCTCAGTGGCTATTTTAGCGGTGACAAAAAGGCCTGGACATCACTTGGCGCCCCGGTAAGCGCAATAAAACTGGATAAGGCACAGCCCAATTTTAATTCATGGGTGGGCACCAGCATCGGTCTTTTTGCCGAAGGCAAGCCCGCTGACTTTGATTGCTTCATTTGTAAAGACGGGCGGTCTGTTTTACCGACAGCAGGATACAGCAATTATTTTGGAACGGCCGCTGTTAGCATGGGCAACGAAAAAGCCGTAACTAATACTTCCGGGAAAGGCGGGTGGTTTATGATATCAGGTGTGGAAACAGGCAGAACTTCGCCTTTATCAGTCGCCCTTACCTGCCGGATAACGGCCAGAACAAAAATCGAGATATGGCTGGATGATCTGAAAAAAGGCCGTTTAATCGCCACATTAAACTTGGACGCATCGGACGGCAGGCAATGGCAAGTTTTTAGCAAGAAAATTAAAGGCGTTACCGGCCAACATGACGTTTTTGTCCGTTTCATTCCCGGGACTGCACAAAGTGCGTATATCAAAAGCATTCAATTCGGTGACCATATTATTTAAGCACATATCTTAGCAAGCCTGAAAAGAAAAAAGTATCTCTTACAAATCATTTTATAACTGTTCAATTTCACAATATGGTAACTGTCTGTTTTACAATATTGCCTGAGGTATTGTTTTTTTCGTCTGGCTGGGAACCACCGGCGCTGACCGTCAATTTACCTTTTAATGCCACCTGCCTTCCGTAAACATTGGTGACGGTCAAGTCATCCCGGGAAAGATTGAAGTTTATGATTCGCCGCTCCCCGGCTTTAAGAAATAAACGTGTAAAGCCCTTCAAAGCTTTTAAAGGCACTTTAATCCGCTGATTTTCATGTTTAACATATATTTGAACCACTTCATCGCCTGCCATTGGTCCTGCATTGGTGATTCTCAAGCTTATAGGTATTGCCTTACCGGGCTTAACAACCGTCGGCATAACCAGGTGGTCATATTTAAAAGTTGTATAGCTTAACCCGTAGCCAAAACCGTATAAGGGCGTACCCTTAAAGTAACGGTAAGTCCTATTATTCATAGAATAGTCGGTAAAATCGGGCAGATCGTCATCGCTTTTATAAAATGTAACAGGAAGGCGGCCAGCCGGATTGTAATCGCCGAAAAGCACATCGGCCACAGCCGTTCCGGCCGCCTGTCCACCGTACCAGGCGTTTACAATGGCCGGGATGTGTTCAGCCTCCCACGGTATAGCCAGCGCGCTGCCTGTCATCATGACAAAAATAACCGGTTTACCGGTTGCCTGTATTGTTTTCAGCAGGTTAGTTTGTGCGGATGGCAATTGGATCGAGGTTCTATCGCCACCTTTGAAGCCGGGATAATTAACCTGCATTTCTTCACCTTCGAGTTGTGGAGAAATGCCGCCAACATAAATGATCGCATCCGCATCCTTAATGCGGCTGACTAATGCGGCCACATCGGTTTTTTGATAGTTTCCGGCGCTTAACCTGATATTCGCCTTGCCGTCACCCTGCCAAAATTCCAGGCAAATTTGATAAGTTTTACCGGGGTCAGTGTCCAAATGATATTGCTGAGCTCCCCAACGGTTTTTTGTCCAGGCATTCAAAACTTCCTTACCATTGATCAGAAGCCGGTAGCCGTCATCACCCTCAACTTCAAATGTTATCGCTTTTTCGCCATGAGCCGAAAAAGTGGTACTGTACCTTGCCGAAAAGTCTCTTGCCTTGATGGCGCCTGCAACTTCCTCGCCTTCCTGCCAGGCATGCGCTATCGTATCCTCATATCTTACCACCGGTTCGCCCTTTAGCTCGCGGTTGTTAAAATATTCTGCCCGGAAGCCCTGATGGCCACCGGTATGATATTGTTGCGCAACGTTGGCATAAACAAGCATCGTATCGTTGGTGAAATTAACCGCTTTTTCATATGACACTTCTGCATTAGGTAGTTTTTGCCTGATACCCTGAAAAACCGTTGTTACCGCAGACGGGGTACCATTGTAATTTCCTAAAATGGCAATTGGGTTGTCCGCATTGGGCCCTAATATAACTAGCTTCTTAATGGATTTACTTAAGGGTAAGGTATGACCGGCATTTTTAAGTAATACGATCGCTTGCCGGGCTATTTTAAGGGCAAGTTCCCGGTGCGCCGGGCTTTCTAAGATCGAAGTCGGCGTCTGCGCGTATTTTACCATTTCCGGCGGATCAAACATACCCAGCCTGAAGCGGGTCATAAATAAACGCTTTACAGAAACATCAATTTGCGTTTCAGCTATCCTGCCATCTTTTACAGCAACAACCAACGACTTAAAGGCATCGGTACCGCATTCCACATCCGTACCGTGCAATACCGCGTCCGCAGAGGCATCTTCCGCATTGGCGTGGGTTTTATGATTTTTAAAAAAATCATCGATCCCCCAACAGTCCGAGGTCACATAGCCGGAGAAATTCCATTGGTTACGCAAAATATTCACCATGAGCAGATCACTTCCACAGCAGGGTTGCCTTTTAAAGGCATTGTAAGCGCACATTACCCCGGCCACCTTTGCATCGACCACCAGTTTTTTAAAGGCCGGCAAATAAGTGTCCCATAGATCATAATCACTAACATCGGCATTAAAGATATGGCGTGATGGTTCAGGGCCGCTGTGCACGGCGTAATGTTTGGCGCAAGCGGCCGCCTTTAAATATTTAGGGTCATCGCCCTGAAGTCCTTTTACAAAGGCGCTGCCCATGGCGGCGGTCAAAAAAGGGTCCTCCCCATAGGTTTCTTGCCCCCGGCCCCAGCGCGGGTCCCGAAAAATGTTGATATTCGGCGTCCAGTAGGTCAAGCCCATATATCTTTCCCCGGCCCGGCCCATTTGCAAAGCTTTATTGTGTACAGCCCGGCCCTCCAGTGCAGCATAATCCGCCATTTGATTTAAGGATCCTTGATCAAATGTAGCCGCCATGGCTATGGCTTGTGGGTACACCGTTACTTTAAACGGGGTTCTGGCTACACCATGTAACACCTCGTTCCACCAATCATATGCCGGAATACCGAGCCTTGGAATCGCCGGCGAGGAATTAAGCATTTGGCTTACCTTTTCTTCCAGTGTCATCCGTTTTACCAGGTCATTCACCCTAATATTAAAATCAAGTTTATAATTCTGATACGGGTATTGCGGTATTTGAGCAGCAGCAATTAAAGGCAATATGATCGCTGCCAGGGCACAAATTTTTGAAGGTATTTTCATCTTAAGTTAATAAGCTATTTAAAATTAGTCCCTTGCAATTGCATGTTCAATGGAGCTGAGTACGCGTCTTCCGTATTTCTTGTACCTAATAACAATAAGGGAATTAATTGTTTAAAAGTAAATTATCAATTCCTAATCAGAGAAAATTATTCACAAAAGTTGCGCAGCTCTTATTGAAAAAATGCCGGCTGACTATGTCCGGCATTTTTCATTATTGATCTTGTTAACCCGTAACAGTTCTCTCTTGATTGTAGAGCTATTTGTCCCAGAAAACACGTGTATCCATAGTGTCCGTCCCGCCTATGCTTGCTACTGCGGCCTGGTAATTGGTCAGGTTCGCAGAAAGCTCAAGTGTCGGATAAACGTATCGGCGCACAAACCCGCCTGTTATATTTTGCCCCGCAATTGTGTTAGGCGATAAAGCGGGGAAACCGCTTCTTCTGAAGTTCGCCCATGCCTCGGCGCCATTACCCCACGATGCAATCCAGTATTGCGTATTGATAAGTTTTAAGGCATTTGCCGCGCTATAGGCGTTAACGGGATTATTGATAAAGGCATTTTCAGTGGATAAGGGAATTACAGCAGAAGAACTATAGGAGGCCCATTGATCCATCGCTGCCCGGATCCCGTTTGCATAGTAAATATCCGGCGTATTTCCCCCCGTTATCCATCCCCTGAACGCAGCTTCAGCCAGCAGTAATTGTGTTTGTGCGCAGGTAACAAAAAACTGAGGCGCGGTTAAATTACCAAGGAAGCTATAATTCACCTGCGAGTAATTGTAGCCTGAGCCATTCGCTCCCCGGTAACCAGGAGCAGTTGCCAGCGTGGCGCTGCTGTAGCCAATCGGCAAGCCAAACTGGTCAGATGACAGTGTATCCGGCACACCGCTTGTTGCGGCAGCCGGGTTGGGGTATGTAGCTGATATATACTTCAGCCGCGGATCGCCTGAATTTTTTAATTGGTTTACAAAAGGCTCCGCCAGATAATAAGTATTGGTAAGTGTAGAAAGATTTTGACTAACTGGGTTAACGAAAGTCACATTATATTTTAAAAAGCAGTTATCAGCATTCGAGGTCATCACACCACCGGCAAACGCAGCCTGTACAATGCTTTGCGCCTTGGTTGCATCGTATTTTGAATAGCGCATGCCAATGCGTAACAACAAGGAATATCCCAGTTTTTTCCATTGGGCTATGTTACCACCATAAAATACATCTGCCGTAACAATGTCCTTTGCAGGATCAAGCCCTGCAGTAGCGGTTGTTAATTCATTTACAAGATCTGTGTAAATAGCTACCTGGTGATCGTACTTTGGCGTAAGTATGTTACCGAGGTAAGCCTGGGCTGCTTCACTATAGGGTACATCGCCATAGGTATCAACCAGCGTCATAAATTGATATGCCTTCAAAATCCGGGCTTCGTTATATAAATTTGTCCTGGCGGCATTGCCCTTCACCTGGCTCAATATCTGAACCAATAATTGAACAGGTCCGGCAGAAGTTGTCGCCCCTGTATTCGTTCCTGTAAATTCGGCATTCCACCGTTGTGCAGTGTATGTTTGGTTTACCTGGTTAAAGTTAAACGCTGAGGTTATCCCGGTAAATGGATTGATAAATTGTTGTACAACTGTTGGTTCTGTTTCCATAATGGCCGCATATGTGCTAAACTCTGCATTAGTAAATAAAAATGCGGCGTCAAGTTTCGTAGGATTGTTTGGATTGATATTCAAGCTATCAAATCCTTTGTTGCAGCTGCTGACTAATGTAATGCAGATTACTGAAACTAAAATAAGGGTTATATTTTTCATATTTTATTTAGGATTAGAATTTTATGTTCATGTTAAGTCCGTACGTACGTATGGTTGGTAATGATGCCTGCTCGTATCCTGTCAAATTATCACCACTTGACCCTATTGCCTCCGGATCAATATTAGGAGTGTACTTCTTAATAATCAGCACATTGTGGCACACTGCTGAAAGCACTAAACTTTTTACATACTTTTTATTGATGAACTTTGATAGATCATATCCTAACGACAGGTTTCGCAACTTGATGAAGCTCGAACTATAGATAAAAGGGTCCAGGATGTTTTTTGAACGATAATTGGCATAAAAATCTTCAGCATTTACCGCAGTGGTATTGGTCAAGCCATCGGTAGAATTGACACCCGGGTATACTACTCCCCCAACCCTGCCCTGTAATGATGCTTTTGACAGCCCTTCCCTCAATAAATTCAAGTTTGTACTTGACAGTACTTTACCGCCAGCTTTATAGTCGATATGCGCAGCGAAGATAAATCCCTTGTAGGTTACCGTGTTTATCCAACCGCCTGTTGATGTAGGCAAGCCGCTGCCAAAGTTAACAGGCGTAGTGCTGGCATTAGGTTTTCCACCAGTTAAAAGTATATTTCCCGCTGCATCCCGCTTATAGGTGGCACCCTGGATTTGATTAAGCGGTAAACCTACTACATCCACAATTGTTCCAAAAAACTCCGGGCTACCTACAACCAGTTGTTTTTGGTTGTTAGCTAAAGATAAAACCTTTGATGAATTAAATGCAGCGTTAAAAGCCGTTTTCCAGGTTATCGTTTGGTTTCGAACCGGCGTCAGCTCGAGGTTGAGTTCCAGTCCCTTATTGTCCAAACCACCTAGATTCACCAATGTGCTGCTATATCCGCTGGCAGCAGAGAGACTGATTGGAACAGCCTGGTTGGTAGTTTTTTTATCATATGCAGCAACATCGAGGTTGACGCGGTTATTAAACATATGTATCTCCAACCCTATTTCCTTTTCATTAACGCCAAAGGGCTTGATCCGGGGGTTTGGCGAACTTGTATTATTGATACTTCCTAAAGGGAGGCCATTAAATGCATTTGAAGATAGCGCAAAAGTTAAGGCATTATATGGCCCTACTGTACCCGCGCTTCCCGTTTCTGCGATCGCAACCCTGATCTTTCCAAAATTTAGCCATTTTGCATCGGGAAGCAGTTCCGAAAAAACGAAACTACCGCTGATCGACGGGTAAAAGTAATGATCAAGATCTTTAGCTAGTACCGAATACCAATCTGTACGGCCGGTTACGTTGAGGTAAAGCAAATTTTTATAGGAAAGCTCGGCGGTACCATAGAGGGAATTGACCGTTTGTTTAGACAAATTATAGGTAGAAGTATTTGTTACGCCATTTCCAATAGTGTATAAGTCTTTAATATAAAAATTGGTAACGCTTTCGCTAAAGGTTGAAGCGACCAAAGGAAAGTTATTACCACCCACAGTGGCGTTAAACCCAAAATTTCTCCAGGTATGAGCGCCTCCCAGTAAGAAATCAAAATTGTTTTGTCTGATGTTTGCGGTGTTGATGGCATAGCCGCCATTGAACAGCCCCTTTGGTGCGGCCCCTACAGCTAAAGTTCCGGTTGGGGTGTTCGTTTCAAAAGTGCTCTGTAAAAGATCTGTATTGGCGCGGCCCTGCAAATATAGCCAGTCGAAGAATTGGTAGCGTAACACAGCAGTCCCCAATAAATGATCCTTAGTTTGCCTTTGAAACTGTTTGGCCAGTATCCAATAAGGATTGGTAACGGTGGAAAAACGCGAAGTAGGTGTTTCATTGCCATTGGCATCAATAGCCCCAGCTTTAAGGACGTCGAAATCCGTCGAATTGGCAAGCCTGTAAATAGATGTTGGAATTGATAGCGCCTGTACCCCAATAACCGGCGGATTGTTGTTAAACTCGTGGTCATAATTCACATAAAACTGTGCGGACAGCTTATCAGTAAGTTTATAATTAATGCCTACGTTAAATATCTTTTTGTGGAAGTCGTTGTTTGGGACAATACCATCTGCATCCTGATTGGAAAACGAAACCCGGAAGCCGCCTTTATCATTTCCCCCTGAAATTGCGATTGTATTGCTCCATGATGGCGCAAGCCTGAAAAATGTACTGATACGCTTTTTAACAGGAGCATACGGGCGCTGAACGCCGTCGAACTGGTAAGTTGGAACATTATCAAACGGCACCCCAAAACTCCAGGCGCCTGAACTTTGAGCTGTACCCTGGGATGAGGGCCGGATGTTGTTTTCGCCTTGCCCGTATTCGTACTGGAAGTCGGTATAATCAAGCGCCTGGCTTTCGGTGAAGTTTGAATTGAACTCAATACCAAGTCCCGTATTTTTAGCCCCGGTTTTGGTAGTGATTATAATAGCGCCGTTAACCGCCCGCGAACCGTATAAGGCAGCCGCAGTTGACCCTTTTAAAATAGTCATGGATTCAATGTCATCCTGGTTAATGCCCTGCAAATTATCTCCCTGGTCAGTATTTTGAGTATAACCATTGTTGCTGCTGGCACCCTGCGACATCGGCAACCCATTAATTACAATAAGTGGCGAATTGTCGGCTGTAAAAGAAGATTGTCCACGTAAGCGAATTTTTGTACTGCCGCCCGGGCCCGCCGCAGGGGGCGAAACGTCTAAGCCCGCTACGAGGCCTTCGAGCGAATTGGCAAGGTTGGTTGTCCGGTTGGTTTGCATGGCCAGAACATCAGCTTTTTGGGCGGAATATCCAAGACTTTTTGCTTCTCTTTTAATACCCAACGCGGTGACGATTACCTCGTTTAGGGCGCTGGCGGAGCTGGTCATCCTTACATTTACCTCTGCCTGGTTTCCAACCGTTATTTCGAGCGGGCTGTAACCGATGAAGGTAAAGACCAACACCGCGCCGTTATTGGCAACATTTATTGCATAGTCGCCAGACGCATTCGTAGTTGTTACGTTATGGGTGCCTTTTTCAGTGACTGTGACACCGGGCAAGGCGACCCCGTTTTCATTCGTTACTTTACCCGTTACGGCTTTGGCAACAATTTTTGCATCCGGGGTAGCCGCGGCCTTGTTAAGCCTATTGCCGGGTCCCCACCCCGTCATGTTTTTGTAATAAGTTATCTTAGAAACGCCGGTACCTTCGGCAGCAGCGTTTTTCGAAGTATTTAGAAGCACTGCTGTAATTAAAAAAGTACAAATAAATAATAGTGGTAATGACTTTTTTTCCATAATTTAATTAGGTTAAATTGGTTAAAATTTGAAATGACGATCCCAACGCAACTTGATGAAGCTACTTTCGTCTGTTTTGGAAAAATAAAGGATAGAATGCGGCGCACCCAGGCGCTATTCTGTTAAATTGAAGTAAATTTTATCTCATATGTCGACATTTATTTCTAATTAATCAATTTAATTAACGGAATTTTAATGGTACTAATCATGTTCGCTGAAACACACCAAACTAATAGTGTTAACTACCGTGTTTAGGGAATAGCAAGTAATAATAACAAGGTCTTTTATCTATAATTGGTTTCGAAACGGTTGTATTACGAAAACAAAGGAAGACAACTTTGATGAAAAGTAATTTTAGTATTAAAGCAAAAAATTGTAACATATTAACAATGTGCAATAAAGAGATGAAGCAATTATTGTAATGTATTAATATCCCGTCTGTATAAGGTCGGCCTTCTACGTCTTATATTTTAGATGACAACCGATCTGTTCGCTGCCAGGCAGGCTTTTGACAGGTAACACCCATGATGGTAACTTATCTATTCGTACTCAATGAAACCATGGATATCTCAAAAAAAATATTTCAAAGTATAAAGCTTAATTTATAACTTACAATTGTAATTAACCAATTATACACATGAAGGCTACGTTGAAAAAGGCCACTCCGAACCCGGAGCATTCTTTTAATATTCATAAGGATATCGGGCATGCGATAACAAGCGCCTGGCACTATCATCCGGAATGTGAACTGTTAGTACTTAAACGAACTTATGGCACCTGCCTGATAGGTGACCATGTCGGCCCTTTTAAGAACGGCGATGTATTTTTATTTGGCTCCAATTTACCACATACTTTCAGAGGCGAAAAAAAATACCTCGAACGGAATGATGAAAAAATCGGAGAAACGATCGTGATCCTGTTTCAGAATAATTTCTGGGGAGATGTATTCTTAAATCTTCCCGAAATCAGTCCGATCGTAAAGTTATTAAATATAAGTAAGCTGGGTTTACGGTTAAAAGGATCAACCAGGCGAAAGGTAGCTAAGATAGCAGAGGAAATGCTTCATGGCCCTCCTGCAAGAAAGTTGATCAATTTGTTATCGGCGCTGGAGTTGATAGCAACTTCGAAGGAATATGAATTGATATCGTCTAGCGGTTTTAACCAGGAAGTAAACAGAGTCGACCAAAGCCGGATTAATACGATATTTGAGTATACCTTTAATAACTATCACCAAAAAGTAGTTTTGGAAGATGTGGCAGGCATTATAAATATGGGGAAACATTCGTTTTGCAGGTACTTTAAATCAAAAACAAAAAAAACTTATATCCAGTTCCTGATGGAAGTTAGGATAGGGAATGCTTGCCGGTTACTTGTAGAAGAAGACTTTAACATGGCTGAGATCGGTTACGCTTGCGGTTATAATAATATCTCTCATTTTTACCATCAATTTAAGGCATTCACCAAAAAAAAACCGCTGGATTACAGGAACAATTACCTCAAAACCGAAGCGCTAAGGCCCACTGAATAGTAATGCATTGATAATTAACAAAAAAAAGCCATTTGCGGATTCCATAAGCGGCATATTTGACGGATCATGCTGCTCAAAGGCAAGCCAAACTAAATAACAGCCCCACCATTTTTATCTACTACTGATTTATCTTGGTTCGTATAAATACACAAAGCCTGGGGATCATGCACGTTCACCATGGCGCACGCTTTAGTCCGCCCGAAGGTTTAATAGCGTCCGCCACTTTATTATTGAAGCAATTTTTTGTATTATATTAACAATATACTTAAAATAAATCTCTATAAGGCATATTTGTTGATCGCTTGAAATATTCAGGGTTTTAAAAATAAGGCCATCAACCATATATTCAACCTGACTAAGCTTAACCAATTATCATGAGAATTTATAAAACAGCGCAGGGTATTATTATCAGCCGGCATCAACAATATTTTCTGACTAAAGAAAATAACTGGAATGCTTTTATTAACCGCAGCGATCTTTATAAAAACGTAAGCAATGAATTGCAACATCTCAAACCTGACAGTAGGCTAAAGGAACTGATCAGTTCAGCTATATTAGCCCCGATAGGTGATCAGGAAGTGTGGGCGTCGGGCGTAACCTATTTCCGCAGCAGGGAAGCCAGGATCGAGGAATCAAAAGATGCTAAGGGAGGCGACTTTTACAGCCGTGTATATGAAGCAGAACGCCCGGAACTCTTTTTTAAGGCGCCTGCATCCCGCACCGTTGGGCCTGGTGATGAGGTTCGCATCCGCAGAGATTCTAAATGGAACGTCCCCGAGCCGGAATTGACCTTGTTTATTTGCGCGGAGGGAACAATAGAAGGCTATACTATAGGGAACGATATGTCTTCCAGGGATATTGAAGGTGAGAACCCGCTCTACTTACCCCAGGCCAAATCATACAATGGCGCGGCAGCGCTTGGCCCCTGCTTGTTAGTGCAAGAGAGTCCTATAGATCCGGATACCAATATCGCCATTGAAATTATCAGGGGATCGGCTGTCGTTTTCAGCGACCAGATATCGATCAACCAAATGAGACGTAAGCATACAGAACTGGTCAGTTACCTGTTTAGAGAACTGGACTTTCCCCTTGGCGTTTTTTTAATGACCGGCACCGGGATAATCCCCGCCGATGATTTTACCCTATTGGGTGGCGACGTGATAAAAATAGCGATTGCCGGGATCGGAACCCTTATTAATACAGTTGCAATATGAACGTTGAAGAAAATATCATAGGTTTAGGGGCCCAGCCGAAGGAAGTGTTACGATCATATCGGGCAGCTTGTCCGATGAATTAAAAAACACAAACCATTTGGTTATCGGCGGGTAATCAACGGCAGCATGCGCAAGGAAGCAATATAAATTACAAAAACATTATACATAATATGGGATCATATAGAAGTTCAGACTGGTTCGGAAAAAAAGATAAGATGGGCCTTATCTACCGAAGTTGGATGAAAAACCAGGGAATGCCGGAGGATATGTTTGATGGCAGGCCGGTGATCGGGATTTGTAACACATGGTCGGAACTCACACCCTGCAACGCTCACCTGCGCGATATCGCCGAAAGTGTGCGGCGAGGGGTACTGGAAGCTGGAGGATTTCCCCTGGAATTTCCGATCATGTCCTTAGGTGAAACGTTGCTAAAACCCACGGCCATGCTGTTTCGCAACCTGGCCAGTATGGATGCGGAAGAGTCGATAAGAGGCAACCCGATTGATGGGGTGGTATTGCTTACCGGATGCGATAAAACCACGCCATCCACCTTAATGGGTGCGGCAAGTGTCGATCTCCCGACAATCGTGGTGCAGGGAGGGCCGATGCTGAATGGCAAATACCATGGTCATGACATCGGGTCAGGTACCAGTGTGTGGAAGCTGACCGAAGAGTTAAAAAAAGGTAATATCAGCTATGAGGAATACGCAGAAGTAGAAAGCTGCATGTCCCGTAGCCCGGGTCATTGCATGACAATGGGTACCGCTTCCACCATGGCCTGCATGGTGGAATCATTAGGCATGAGCCTGACAGGCGGGGCCGCCATACCGGCTGTTGACGCAAGGCGGAAGAGGCTTGCCCAACTTTCTGGCAGAAGAATAGTTGAAATGGTTAAGGAAGATCTGCGAATCTCCAGGATACTCACCCGGGATGCTTTTGAAAATGCTATTAAGGTAAATGCCGCCATAGGTGGTTCGTCAAACTTCATCATCCATCTTACGGCAATTGCAGGCAGAATAGGTGTGCCACTAAACCTGGAGGATTTTGATGATTTGGGAAGTAAAATGCCGCTGCTGGTAAACCTGATGCCTTCGGGTAAATTCCTGATGGAGGACTTTTATTATGCAGGCGGGATCCCTGCCGTTTTAAAACAGATGCAGCCAGTTTTAAATATGAACACCATTACCGTGAGCGGTAAAACCCATGGTGAAAATATTATCAGCGGGGGAATAAATTATAATAAGGAAGTTATTCATGAATTTGCGCAGCCGCTTATTTACGAAGCCGGCATAACTGTGTTAAAGGGGAACCTGGCAATAAATGGTGCCGTAATAAAACCCTCCGCCGCTACACCAAGCCTGATGCAACACCGGGGCCGCGCGGTGGTATTTGAAGACATTGAGGATTACCACGCCAGGATAGACGACCCGGATCTGGACATTGATGAAACTTGCGTAATGGTATTAAAAAGCGTTGGCCCCGTGGGCTACCCCGGCATGCCGGAGGTCGGTAATATGACCCTTCCAAAAAAGCTGCTGGATAAAGGGGTGATCGATATGGTAAGAATATCAGACGGCAGGATGAGCGGCACCGCTTATGGTACGGTTATCCTGCACGTATCGCCCGAGTCAGCCATTGGTGGAAATTTGGGGCTTGTTGAGAACGGCGATATCATCGAATTGGACGTAGCCAATAAGCGAATTCACCTGGAAGTAACTGATGAAGAACTTTCCAGCAGAAGAAGTCAATGGATACCGCCGGTTCCGTTGGCATCTCGCGGATATGTGAACTTGTATATTAAGCACGTACAGCAGGCAGACAAAGGTGCGGACCTGGATTTCCTGGTAGGTGGATCAGGATCGACGGTAACACGCGATTCGCATTAAACAGAACCATGGCCATATTCATCGCGTTTGTCTGTATCGTTACGCTTGTGCTGCTCATAACCTGGGTCAGGGTCAATACCTTCCTCGCGTTTTTAGTGGTATCTGTTATGGCGGCTTTGCTGCTGGGCATGCCCATAAACCATATCCCGTCGGCAGTTAACAAAGGGTTGGGCGATACGCTCGGCTCATTAGTGATCATCATTACGTTAGGGGCGATGCTTGGCAAGCTGGTGGCCGACAGCGGAGCCGCACAAAAAATAGCTACGGTGTTAAAAAATGTTTTTGGGTATAAATATGTTACGTGGGCCATGTCATTAACGGGGTTTATCGTCGGTATTCCCTTGTTTTATAATGTGGGCTTTGTATTACTCATTCCCATCATATTTTCTGTAGCTTACAATTATAAGCTGCCATTGGTATATGTAGGATTACCCATGCTTGCATCGCTTTCCGTAATGCATGGTTTTGTGCCGCCGCATCCCTCTCCCATGGCTCTGGCAGTACAGTTTCATGCCGACCTGGCCAAAACCTTTTTATATGGCGTAATAATAGCTGTACCTGCTATTATTATTGCAGGTCCTGTTTTTGCAGGTACGTTAAAAAATATGCGATCCGCCCCGACAATTAATTTGGAGGGCCATCAGTTGCCTGACGAAGAATTGCCCGGAATAGGCACAAGCATGGTCTCCGCCTTACTGCCTGTGCTGATCATGGGAAGTACGACTTTGATAGCCAGGTGGGATGGCGATAACATTTTTATAAAAAACATGGCTGGTTTTATCAGCGAACCTATTATAGCTATGATATTGACAATCAGTATCGCAACGTATACACTGGGCATCAGGACGGGTAAAAAGGTAACTGAGGTTATGGCCATATATGCCGAAGCAGTAAAGGATATCGCGATGATCCTGTTGATCATTGGAAGCGCCGGGATTTTAAAACAGATTTTTATTGAAACGGGCGTGAGTGCTCAGCTCGGCTCGATTTTGCTGGGTCTTAATCTGCCGCCCCTTCTTTTGGCATGGCTTATCACAGCCATACTACGGCTTTGCCTGGGCTCGGCTACCATAGCCGGTCTTACCGCCGCAGGAATAGTTTATCCGTTGCTTGCGCACAATGGGGTCAATCCTAACCTGATGGTGCTGGCTGTAGGCGCTGGCAGTCTGTTCTGCTCTCACGTTAATGATACTTCCTTTTGGCTGTTCAAAGAGTATCTGGGTTTATCATTGAAGCAGACTTTTTTGTCCTGGTCTTTGATGGAAACACTTGTCTCATTCACCGGAATTATCGGCATACTCATTCTGAGCCATATACTTAAGTAAATGAGGATCAGTATTTACCGTCACCTGCATTGATAATATAAGTAGGTGCCGTGTGGCTGTTAAACTGTAATTCGTTCGAATAAAAATCGATGGTTGCTTGCTGGAATTTTTGCCTGATAAATTTTCACTATAACACCTATTAATCAAATTTTCGACTAACCCATTTGCAGTTATTAGTCGTATTTAAAAACACTTACGACCAGAAAAAGCTTCTCTTCCAGAAACTTAAATTATGAAAAAAATGAATTTAAAATGTTTGACTGTTGTATTAGCTACGTCCCCGGCCGGTAGCCTCTGCAAGCCCCAAACGAACCCTGAAGCGCGAGCTTTATTCTTAACTGTCGGTGTTAACTGGATTGATTTCTGAACGGGAAATGCATATTCCGGCGGTCGAACTATTGTTCCGGATGCGTAATGGATAACGATGGTTTATGAGTAAAGTATTTATTCTAAATCAAAAGTAACAAACCTAAATTCAATTCGGACATCTTTGTAGTTTGACAGGAACGGCATGATAGAAAGCAGGAAGAACATCTATGTTACCAACGACTTTCTGTCGAATAATATACTGTACATCAATAACCATGATGGCACTTTTACCGACAAGTCAAAAGCGTATTTTAAGCATACCTCGTTCAATGCCATGGGATAGGATATTGAGGATATAAACAACGATGGGCTGGCCGACATATTTGAGCTGGATATGAGCCATTCGGATAATTTCCGAAAAAACGTAAAACCCGTGAGTGGATTAGCCACGATGAAATATCTCCTTTGGACGCTTGAGAAGCCCGGCGAATATCAGTTGTCTATAATATAAGTTTTACCAGGCGTTGTTGGCATATCGTAAACCCATGTTTTAGTTAGGTTGGGTGAAATGCTTTCGTTGCTGGTTTTTACTATCGGCGCTTTTAAATCCATCGCTTGGTAAAAACGATTCTTGTTACTTCCCTTTGCTGCTGCTAAAAGTTTGTTATTCATTTGCTGATTAAAACGCAGCCGGCAGTTTCCGCCAAGCGAGGAATGTATAACCAGTTTGATGATTTTGTGGTTGGCCCACTTCATATCAACTTTAAAGCCGCCTCTTGCCACTAATCCCGAAACGCTGCCATTCTTCCACTCATCGGGCAATGCCGGCAATAGGTAAATTGCACCGTCATGGCTTTGTAAGAGCATCTCTGCTATCCCGGAGGTGCAGCCAAAATTACCATCGATTTGAAACGGCGGATGAGCATCAAATAAATTGGGATAAGTGCCGCCGGAGTTCCCTGTTACAGGTTTTATTTGATCTTTGATAAGTTTATAAGCATGATTGCCATCCAATAAACGGGCCCACAAATTGATTTTCCACGCCATTGACCACCCGGTTGATACATCGCCACGGTAGTTGAGTGATTTTTTTGCGGCCGCAAACAGTTGTGGCTGCGTAAAAGGAGATATTTGGTTCCCTGGAAACAAACCATATAGGTGTGAAACATGCCGATGGTGATCGTCGGTGCGGTCAAAATCCTCAAGCCATTCTTGTAGCTGCCCATGTTTGCCAATTTGCATAGGAGGTAATTGGCTGCGGTAATTTACCAGGCTATCCGCAAAAGCCTTATCCACTTGCAGTTCGGCAGCAGCCCTTATAACGTCTGTAAACAAGCCGTAAACCAATTGGTTATCCATGGTAGCTCCCGCAGTTACAGATACCTGGTTTTTGCCGTCGATATATTCGTGTTCAGGCGATATCGAGGGTGATACTACCAGCCAACCATGTTCGGGTTCTTTTTGCAGCGCATCAATATAATATTCAGCGGGCCCCCTTCATTATTGGATAATATTCCTTCAGGAACTGTTTGTCGCCCGAATATAAATAATGCTCCCAAAGATGCTGACTGAGCCACGCGTTTGATGTTGGCCACAATCCCCAAAAAGCGCCATCCACAATCCCGGTTATACGCCAAATATCGGTGTTATGGTGTAGCATCCATCCGCGTGTTCCATACATTATTTTCGCGGTTGGCGTGCCGGTAATCGACAAATCTCTAATCATATGAAACAACGGCGTGCTTAATTCCGGTAATTGCGTTACCTCGCTCGGCCAATAATTCATTTCGGTGTTGATGTTAATGGTGTACTTGCTGTCCCATGGGCCTTTAACCTCGCCATTCCAAATGCCTTGCAAATTGGCGGGTTGCGACCCTGGTTGAGAAGAACAAATCAACAGGTAACGACCGTATTGGAAATATAATTCTGCCAACGGGATGTCATTATTATTTGAGAAATTTTTTATACGGATATCTGTAGGGAGGCTTGCTGACCTATCGATACCTAAGTTGAGTTTAACCCTATCGAAATAAGAGTGGTAAAACCTGATGTGTTTAGTTAGCAGTTCATCGAAGTTATGCTGATAGCCTTTATCTAAAATATTTTCCGCCCGTGTCATTGAATTTGCCGAAACATCATGATAATTAACAAAATTGGTGGCTATCGAAAGATATATCACCGCCGTATCGGCATTTGCAATGGTTATGCCCGATGTATCCGTAACACAAGTTCCCCTGGAGTTTTTAACTCTTGTGAGCACAGTATATTTAATCTGTCCTTTTTGGCCCTCATGGTCGCTGCCCTGGCCGGATAAAACCAGCGTTTCTTTTCCGTTTACGCTAACAGAAGATTTTAAAGGGCTTTGAAGTTTTACCTTGCAGCTGATCATGCCATGTTTACTGGCCGTAAGCCGGGCCATTAACACGTTGTTGCCAAACGCCGTAAAATATTCCCGTTTGTAGTTAACTCCGTTTAAACTGTATTTTACAACAGCCGTGGCATTTGCAATATCCAAATTTCGATAGTAATTGCTGACACTATCAGTACCGGCAAACTTAATGTACAGGTTGCCGGCAAGTTGATACGGCATGCCACTATTGCCTTTTGGCCCAAGTTTGTTGTTGGCCAATTCCTGCGCTGCTTCATATTTTTTATTTGCGAGCAGCGCCCTCACCTGATTAATGTAAGGCTTCGCGCTTGAATCAATTGTATTATTGGGGCCTCCTCCCCAAATGGTCGATTCATTGAGCTGGATGCGTTCATTCTGTACGTTTCCAAACACCATGCCCCCTATAAAACCGTTTCCAATCGGCAAGGCTTCGTTCCAGTTTTTAGCCGGTTTGTTATACCATAGTTTATAGCGCCCATTGTTCTGCGGCTCAATTGTTTTTTTACCTGCATGTTTTTGTTGCGCCTGTAC
The DNA here is from genome assembly GCA_030775685.1 of Bacteroidota bacterium. Lineage (GTDB taxonomy): Bacteria > Bacteroidota > Bacteroidia > Sphingobacteriales > Sphingobacteriaceae > Mucilaginibacter. Next base: position 56,307 of record JALYIP010000060.1, on the reverse strand, counting down.
CGATGAAAATATCAATAATGCCGCCGTAAAAATGTTCATCTTCTTGTAAAATACTTCTGTCATATATTAGGGTTTGTTACTGGTTAAAAATTTACAACAGCGCGGTAGGCCTTTTTGCGTTGCCTGTTTTCGTCAAACAATAAAGGGTAGGCTTTTCTAACAACGCGAGGCGTATTCGCGCCGGCTGCGGCACCTCCCATAAGTCCTCCTCCCCTCCCGTCCAACCAGCTTGACCGATCGGATACATTCCAGAAGGTAACGCCTTTTATAAACTTCTTATACTGCCGGAAAATATCGAAGGCCATTTTGTATTGCGCAATTTGTTTGGCCTCCAATTCTGGAGTATAACCGGGGTCAGGGGTTGGCGGTGTCGCCGTTGCGGACAGCGTTATTCCAGGTGCGGGACTTCGCTGTGGTAAGCGTATGGTAATATCCAGCTCCGTAAATTGCACCTTTAAACCCAATGACGTAACCTCGTCCAAAGCTTTACGTAATTCGTCAGGCGAGGGGTCATTCAATTTCCAATGTGCCTGCATCCCAACGCCATCAATAGGTGCGTGGCCAGCAATCAATTTCTGCAGCAGCTTAAATATTTTCTCTCTTTTTACGGGATGTTCGCTGTTATAGTCATTGTAGTATAATTTCGCATCCGGGTCGGCTTCATGTGCATACTTAAAGGCCGAATCGATAAAATCAGGGCCATTGCATATTTTGTACCAGTTGCTTTTACGATATACTTGCGTGGTATCGTCACTGTCATCAACCGCCTCATTTACCACATCCCAGGCGTAAATTTTACCTTTATATCTTCCCGCTATAGCAAAAATATGGTCCTTTAAACGCTGCAAAAGCAACTCTTTAGTTACCTGTTCATCATTAGGTCCCTTAAACATCCATGCCGCTTCCTGGTTATGCCAGCATAAATTATGGCCACGTATTTTGATATGATGACTCACCGCAAAGTCAACAATAGCGTCGGCATTTTTCCAGTTGTAAATGTTTTCGGATGGATGTATCGGCCCCATCTTCATATCATTCTCTGGCGTTACACTGTTAAACTCCTTCACAATTAACGCAGAGTCGGGCCCATGCAATGAGGCTATGCTTACCGCCACACCAATTGGAAAATAATCTTTATAATAATCCTTTAAACCTTTATTGGAATTGATACCCGCTGTAGCGGATGACGTTACCGGGCGTTTGTAAGCACACCGAACAAATGATAAAACCATAAGTGAAATTGCAAGAACCAGCATACACTGACTTGCTTTTTTTGCTGTGATAGAAAACTCCATATTTGTTAATGGTTTATTTGCTTATTGATTTTCTTTGACCTTATAACCTAATAACGACAGCATTGTCTCGCCATATCGTCTTCCCAACAACCTGCATCCCTCGGATGTAAAATGCAGGTGATCGGGGGAGCAGGTGCAACCTGCCGAAGAAATGACGTATGAATTGGGAAGAGTTTGAGGCAGCGTGGCTATAATTTTGTTCATGCCTGCGCAGATACCGCCCTGGTCGGCATTAACCACTTCGCCTGCAAGTAAAGGCACTTTTTTAGGTTTAAGGTTTAAATCTTTCATCAAATTGTCGTAAACGCCTTTCACTTTTTTAGTCCATAGCGTATCGTTGGTGTTGGATTCCCCCTGGTGCAACAGTATCCCCTTAATTACACCCGCCTTTTGTGCTAATTTGGCGAGAGCTACCAATCTTTCATATGGATTGCCACCATATTCGGCGGCTATGTTTTTCATCCATCCCGGAGCTGTTGCGAGATACGACTGGTAACTGTCCTTTTCAAAAACCTCTATTTTGGCACCGGCAACAGAAACGTTTATAACGCCAATCCGTATTTTTTCGGGTAAGTTTGCTACCAGTGTCCTGCCAAAATAGTCGGCCGGGGTTAAGCCGGTTTTACACCGCGCTAATGGCGGTACAGCCGTGTACCAATTGTCTTTTAGCCTGCCTTCGCCGCAGTCAACAGCTTGCAATACTTGAAACCTGCTGTCAATACCAATTGAGTCCTGTGCCTGTATTCTTGCATTGCCCTCCATGTTTGATTGCCCGAAGCAGATGAATATGTAAAACTTCTTGTCTTGCGAAAAACTTTTCAAAGTCAAAAGAACCAGGCACACCATGACTATGCATCTAAATTTCATTTTCATGGATAATTAATTCTTGAATATCAGGCTTGCAAACTGGTTTAAGGAACGTCTCCAAGATTGCCATTCATGTGCGGTTCCCGGCGACTGGTAAAACACTTGTTTAATCCCTGCCTTTTCAAGCGCCTCGTGAAATCCCTTTACCATGGTTTGCATTCTTTCCGGCTCGTCGGTACCTACGCTTAAATAAAGTACTTTTACCTTTTGATTAAAGGTATTTGCGTCGGCAAACACGCCGTTGTACATTTTGGATACATCGTTACCAGGCTGCATGAATGCAGCTCCGCTAAAACCTCCTACATAAGCAAATTTGTCAAGATTGGTCATGGTAGTTTGGAAGGTTTGGAACCCTCCCATTGAAAGCCCAGCCATAGCACGGTGATCGCGATCGGCAAGCGTTCTGAATTTTGCATCAACCATAGGGATAATTTCCTTCACCAGCACATCCGGAAAAACATTGCCTGCCATAAATGCACGATTGTTGGCAGTTACCGGCTGCGTTGGATCTGTGGCATATCCTCTGTCCATAACAACTAACATAGGGGTTGCCTGTTTAGCGGCAATCAGGTTGTCTAATATAAAATTCATTTTTCCTTGTGCAGGCCAGCCGGTTTCATCTTCGCCCGAACCATGTTGCAGGTAAAGTACCGGGTATCGTTTGTCGGTGTGCATATCATAACCGGGAGGCGTGTATATGTTTGCCCGCCGCCATGCCTTTGTTATTTCTGAATAGTAGGTTACCGAACGTACTTCACCGTGTGGTACGTCCTTTACCGTATAATAATCACCGTCCGGATCGGGAATGTCAATGCCGCTGGCCATTCTCCCCATGCCATAAAAAGTTTGCGTAGCCGGGTCAACAACGGCAGCACCGTCAACTATCAACGAATAGTAATGGAAACCCAATGCAACAGGATCAGTAGTTACTGTCCAATAGCCGCCGGTATCTTTGTTCATTGTATATTTTTTCAATAAGTCGATCTGAACAGTTTTGGCCTCTGGTGCCTTTACGCGGAAAAACACGGTATTATCCGGGAATATCTCGGGATATTTTACGCCCGGAATATTAGTAGATGCGGGTACACCTACCTCGCTGTAAGCATATTGAGGAAAAGTTAATGCGTCTACCGGCTTAAAAATTAATTGCGAAAACATATACAAGCCATTCTTCCATACCTTAAAGTTGTGGACGCCCGGCTCGATGTAGTATATATGCGGCACGTTTTTTTCTACCAGGTAATCGTGGGTACGCTTGCTGAATGAGAGCAAACCGTCGCTCGATCCGCATGAAATCCAAAGCATTTTCAGTTTATTTTTTACGGCGTCGGGATCGGGAATCAAATCTTCGGGCTTTTTGGTATTGGGGGCTGCAGAAAAAGCACCTACCCACGAAAATACGTTGAGGTTTCCCAAACCGAAATTTAATGATTGCCCGCCACCCATTGAAAGGCCGGCTACAGCCCGGTGATCTTTATCGGTAAATACATGGTATTTGCTATCGATAAACGGTATCAAATCAGATAACAGATCTTTTTCAAAATTGGCAAATCCTTGCACCTTTTCGGGGGCCATTACATTTCCGGTTGCCCGGTCATCCTTTATGGCCCTGCCGTTTGGCAACACCACTATCATTGGGACAATTTTATTCTGTGCATACAAATTGTCAAATATCACCTGGGGGCTGCCGCCGTTATACCATTCCTTTTCATCACCACCAATACCATGTAAAAGATACAGCACCGGATACTTTTTGCCTTTATAATATCCGGGAGGGGTGTAAATCAAGGCACGACGGGTGTTACCCACGGTCTTTGATTCGTAAGTGATGGTATCGATTTTACCATGCGGGATATCTGCACGAAATTCATCAAAACCTACCCTTGCCTGGGTAACTATGCCTTGCGAGTAAGCTGTTATGCTAAAAAAAACAAGGGTAACTGCTGTAAAAAACAATCGTTTTGTTTGTTGAGATATGTTCATTGTTATTGTGTTTATCGGTTAATAGAATTTCAATTGGTTTGTGGTTGTATCAATTGGTATTTGCCGCTGAGGTGCATCAGGCTGAATACGTACAATAAGCCATCGTAATATGGATCGAAATAATTATCTGTATAAGGTTCCAGCTTAGCGTTCCAAAGTGGGCGTAGAAAATCGAATTTTGTGTTATCATTAATCATCAGCGAGGCTGCAGCCGATGTAGCTACTAAACCCAGCGAGTGCCGTAATTTTTTTACACCACCTGCCGGTAGCACAAATTTTGGTGTAGTGCCATCAGTGTTAAACTGATCCTCGAAATCGTCGATGCCTTTTGAGCGTAGAAAATTTTGGATGCGTTTTGCATAAGCTTGCTGCCACATTTTATCGTTCCCGAACCAAACATAATCCATCGCGATATTCATGGGCACCCGCCAGGAGTCGAAGCGGAAGGCCGGCTTCATTTGGCCCCAGGTACGCGGTTTACCACTAAACTCGCTGTTATCCGGATTAAGGCCGGTTACGGGGTCACAAGCCCGGTGTAAAAACGCCCTGGCCGTGTCGGCACAGTCCCGGTAAAATTGTTCGTGGCCATCCTTCGCAAAAAGCGCCCATACTTCGTAAAATGCAGGCAAATCATACGATGCGTCAGTCCATTCATACCCTTTACCTTCGGGTACAAAGGAAATTTGTTTTGCATCTATATTTATTAAAGGATGGATATTACCGGTACCGTCCTTTTTCCACATGGCATCCAGTATCTTCCTGGCCTCGCCATAGTAGTTAATGCCTGTATTATTCCCCCATCTGTTGGAGGCAAAGAGCAAATCGGTAACAAAATAAAGTTCCCCATCGGAGGCAGAACCTTCTGAATTACGCTTCATTGTTGCAGGATTAATGCTCCAGGCAAAGTAGCCTTTCCGTGGCCCGTCCTGGTGCTGAAGATATTTCTTCGACCATCGCCAGATCCGGTCAAAAACATCTTTTTTGTTCAACTGAACAGCTATCATCATACCGTACGAAAGGCCCTCTGTCCGGGCATCGTGGTTTTTAACATCAGACACATAGGCCATGGAATCGCCTACCTCAAAATAAACCTTATCAGGGCCTTCAAACACATCGTGATACGCCTTTGCCACCTTGCTGTCAATGTCGGCCTTGGTATAACCTGCTTCGTTTAAAAGATTAGGATACTTGCCGGATACAACTGCACCCCTACCCTGCATTTTTTTTGAAGCCTTGTGATTTTGGCAATTTGCAAAAACGGGCATTAGGATAGCCATTAAATACAAAGGCATTAGTTTTTTTATGTTCATAGTTTAAATAAATAGGGATTTGTTTATATGATTTTGATCTTTATAATTTTCAGATCTTTATTATCCGAACTTTCTCCATAAAGTAATTCATACTCGCCGGGCGTTACTTTTACTACTGCGTCGGTAGGGTCAAAAAACTCAAAGGTTTTTGCGGGGAGGTCTATTTTTACCATCTCTTTTGCTCCGGATGATAAGGGTATCCGTTTAAATGCGCGCAACGTTTTTACTGGCGCAGCCGTGTCATTCAATTTCCTTACATATACTTGCAACACCTCTGTTCCGTCGCGCTTTCCGGTATTGGCAACCGGCACGGTCAATTGTACGCCTTCAGTTTTAAGTATTTGGGTTTTGCTGGCTGAGGCATCGCCAACGTTAAATGTGGTGTACGTTAAGCCGAAACCGAACGGAAACAATGGTTCGGATGTCATATACCGATAGGTGCGACCCTTCATGGAGTATTCGCTAAAATCAGGAAGTTGTTGTACATTTTTGTAAAAGGTGACCGGTAAATGGCCTGCCGGGTTGTAGTCGCCAAAAAGCACATCGGCAACTGCTTGTCCGCCTTGTTCACCGCTATACCATGCCTGCAAAATAGCATCGCAGTTTTGCGTTTCAGGAACCATAGCTACCGCCGAGCCCGAGCAATTCACAAAAACAACTTTTTTACCCGCATGCTTTAATGCCGCTATACAATTGCGTTGTACCGCAGGTAATTCAATATCAGTGCGGTCGCCACCTTTAAATCCCGGTAAAGAGATGGGCATTTCCTCACCCTCCAGCCGCGGCGATATGCCGCCAACAAAAATTACTACTTCAGCATCCTTTACTTTATCAACCAATTTATCGAAAGTTACCGGGATTTCTTTGCCGTATGTAAAGCCCAAACTGGCATCCCAGTTATTTAATTGCTTGTAACGCACTTCTATTTTATACGCTTTGCCGGCTGCTGCATGCAAGGTATAACGTGTAGGTATTGCCCGCCAGCTACCTGTCCTCAACACCGATTTATCATCAATAAAGAGTTCGGCAGAACCGGTGCCTTCCAACTTGAATACAATTTCATCGCTAACCGTTGGCGAGTACGTGGTTTCATATTTCGCTGAAAAACCTTCGAGATTAACGCCCTGGGCAAACTGGTGGGCACCCAACGTAGTAAGAGCAATGGGGTTATATATTTGATTGGTAATTACCGCCGGGCCTTCAAAAGTCCGGTTGTTCCAATAAGTAGCGCGAATGCCCTGTTTGCCGTCAATTGCTGATTGATCGAACCCATTTAACGTAATTTTATCGTCGGTTAAATCGCAGGCCTGGTCATAAATAACTTGTCCTGCACTTAATTTATTCCTAATGCCATCTAAAATATTTATGGTATTAAGCGGCGTACCATTGTAGTTGCCCCAAAGCATTTGCGAATTATTGGCGTTGGGGCCTATAACTGCAATTTTTTGCAAGGTCTTGCTTAGCGGCAAAATGTTATTTTTGTTTTGGAGCAGCGTCATTGCCTCGCGCCCCATTTGGAGCGCCAGTTTTTGGTGCGCTTCAGAGTTAACAACCGACATTGGGATTTTAGTCCACGGTACCAGTTCGTCCTTGTCCATCTCGCCAAGCTCAAAGCGCTGTGTCATCAGGCGGATTACGCTCGTATTGATATCCCTTTCTTTAATTAGCCCATGGGCAACCGCATCAGGTATCTTATCAAATGCGTAACCCACGCACTCAACATCGGTACCCGAAAGCACAGCTTTTGCTGAAGCGTGCTCGGCATCTGACGATGAATGATGGCTGCGGTAAAAGTCGGTTATAGCGCCGCAATCAGAAACAACAAGATATTTAAAGCCCCAGTCATTGCGTAATATTTGGCCTAATAGCCTACTATTACCACAGCAGGGCTCATCATCAATACGCTGATAAGCACACATAACCTCCCTTACGTCGGCCTGCTGCACTAAAGCTTTAAAGGCGGGAAGATAGGTTTCCCAAAGATCACGCGGCTCAACATTTGTTATATTAAGTTGATGACGAGTTGACTCTGGCCCGGAATGCACTGCAAAGTGCTTGGCGCAAGCTAGTAACTTTCGATATTTGGCATTTGCAGGGCCCTGCAATCCACGTACAACCTGTATACCCATAAGCGAGGTTAGATACGGGTCTTCGCCGTAGGTTTCCTGCCCACGGCCCCAACGCGGGTCGCGGAAGATATTCACATTAGGTGTCCATACGGACAGGTCATGAAAACGCTGGCTTTCACCTTGTTTTTTATATTCATTATTCTTAGCCCGAGCCTCATCAGATACGGCATCGAAAACATGAAAAACAAGCTGATCATCAAATGAGGCGGCCATGCCTACAGGTTCGGGGAAAACCGACACCGGGCCCTGGTTGGCATAACCGTGTAAGGCTTCGCTCCACCAGTTGAATTTTTTAATGCCCAATCTCGGAATAGCATCCGAAACGTCCTTCATTAGTGTCACCTTTTCTTTGAGTGTCAGTCTGGTTACTAAGTCCTTTGCCCTTATCGCCGATGGTAAATTGGGGTTTTGGTACGGTAGCTTTTGTGCAGAGACGCAGAAGCCGGATACTATCAATATAGAAGTAACAAAGCTTTTCTTCAGGTTCATAACATTTAATATAATCGGTGATTTAATTGGCGGCCAATCAGTGTGGGTCAAAAGTATTTTGAAAATAGAACTTGATATGCCACAAATGTTGAATAACAGAACACTTTGGTTGAAATATGTCCATTTTATTGGGGTGTCACTATAAAATGCACAGGCAGCTTTAAAAAATGCTTCGCTTCAGATCCTGCCAACAATCAACAAAACGCTAGGCCCGGCAATATTTTTTTATGCAATCGATTGCATAATTGAATTTTAAACTTAAATTTACACTTATGGATTTCCACCAAACCTTTTTGGCGGAAGTGGAACCTTTATAAACCTCCTGTTTCGCGAAATTAAATAATCAGGATACTCAGTATCTCCTTTTTAGAGAAGCTACTGCACAATTTAAAAAGTAACAGCATTTGCCATGTTAAATTTTTCATTACAAGCTAAGCGTATTATGGTCAAAAGGATGTTTTTTATCGCACTAACAGCACTAGGCATAACCTTTCAATGCTGCAGCCAACCTATACGATTTACAGTATTGACATCACACGATGGATTGCTCTCGAACACGGTTAACGTTATAATAAAAGATCGTTACGGATTTTTATGGTTTGCAACAGCCGATGGGCTTGACAGATTTGACGGCATGGGACATAAGGCCTACCGTTTTGACCCGGCCGACAAATTGGGATATCGCTCAAAGGAGGTTACATGCATGTATGAAGATGGAGCAGGAAAGCTTTGGGTAGGTACCATGGGCGGCGGATTATATTTTTTTGACCGCTCGCAAGACAAGTTTCAACCTTACAAAGAACTCTCCACGTACAAGGAAGATGCGGACAGGTATATAAGGGCAATGTACGGCGATAAAAATGGCCGGCTTTGGATTGGCACGCTTACGGGTTTGTGCATACTTGACCCTAAAACCAGGAAAGAGGTTTTCTACAGGTCCGACGAAAATAAATTCGGGGATGTTCATCCGGGTATTGTATTAGCCATCTATAGGGACAGTCAACAACGCATGTGGGTTGGAACAGGTAAAGGGTTATACCTTTATAATGAAGCGGCAAACAATTTTATATGCTTTCGGCACGATGAAAAAAAACCTTCAAGCCTGCCAAATGATGGGATAAATACAATAGCAGAATGCCGACATACACTTTGGATAGGGACAAATGGGGGGCTTAGCACACTTTCGTCCGATTTAAAAACCTTTCGGACTCTTAAGTATAGTGCCGACGACAATAGTACATTGAGCGGTGACCTTATTTATAGTATAGCCGCCAGCGGGGATGATATTTGGGTGGGTGCCGAGGGTGGCTTGAATATTGTAAATACCGTTTCCGGAAAAGTAACGCGCTATAACCATGACGACAGAGATAAATTTAGTGTAAGCAGCAAATCTATCCGCTGTATTTATAACGATCCTCAAGGCATTTATTGGATTGGCACTTACCAGGGAGGCGTGGATAAGTATGACAAAAACCTCACTTTGTTTAACTCCAGGCAAAATAACGCTTATGATCCTGCCGGCTTAAACGCGCCATTCGTTTCCTCGTTCGCCGAGAATAAAGACGGAGATATATTTGTAGGCACAGACGGCGGAGGATTAAATCTTTTCCACACAAAAACAGGTTTGTTCAGTCATATTGCCATTAAGGCCAAAGAAAAGAAGAACTCGGCTGGCCTTCCGATATTAACTATGATGCTGGACCGCAACCAGCAACTTTGGATAGGTACTTTTCAGAACGGGATATTTATCTACAATACCAAAACAGGACAATACCAACAGTTAACTGCAGGGAATGGCGCCAGGCATATAAACCAGAACGAAATTTTTTGCTTCAAGGAAGACAGAAAGGGAAGAGTTTGGATAGGGACCAATGGCGGCGGTGTAAACTGCTATGATCCCCGCACAAAAACTTTTTTAAAATATGTATCAAGTCCTGTATCTGCCGATGAAAGGTATTTGCCGGTGAATGGTTTCATAAGAGCTATTGAAGAGGACCATCAGGGAAACATTTGGATTGGCACCTATGGTAGTGGTATAGCTGTGCTCAACCCAGGTACCCAAAAGTTCACGGTGTACGACAATAAAAATACCGGAATGGCGGTTGATCGGGCATTTTCTTTACTGGAAGGTCATGATCGGAACATGTGGGTAGGTACCGCTGGCGACGGTTTATATTGCTACAACGCCAATCGTAAAAATTGGGTGAGTTACCCGGCACCAGAAATTCTTCCGGACCCTGTAGTTCACAAGATGCTGGAGGATCAAAGCGGTAACATTTGGGTGAGCACCAGTAAGGGAATATGCAAATTCAACGCGGTATTGAAAAAATTTACGCTCTATTCCGCTTATAACGGCCTCCAAAACGATGCATTTATAGATGGAGCGGGTATCCGTACAAGCAAGGGTTTGTTTTTCTTTGGCGGAGCAGAAGGGTTTAATTATATCGACCCACAGCAGGATGTAAATCATAACAAAAACGTCCCCCCTGTATTTTTTACCGCTTTGAAAGTAAACAATGTCGTTGTGCCGGCAGGCGATCACTCACCTCTCAAACAAAACATTTCGGTAGCAAAGCAAATTGATTTGGATTACAAGCAAAATTTTTCAATCAGTTATTCGGCAATTAATTTTACGGTTCCGCAGCAAAACCGATATGCCTACATGCTTAAAAAATTCAATAAAAGCTGGAATTATGTTGGTTCGGCTACAACAGCCTATTATACAAATTTAGATCCTGGCGAATACGTGTTTATGGTGAGGGCTTGTAATAACGATGGGATCTGGAACAATAGCGGGACTCAAATCCGTATCATTATCCATCCACCGATATGGATGACCTGGTATGCGTATTTGTTGTATGCGCTAACGGTGGGAGGCGCGCTGCTGTATATTCGCCATAGAGGAATTAACAAATTGAAGGCAAAACTTGCCATTGAGCAGGAGCGCAGGGAAGCAGATCGGATACATGAACTTGACCAATTAAAAATTAAGTTTCTTACCAATTTGAGCCATGAATTCCGCACACCAATTTCGCTTATAATGGCACCGGCCGATAAGTTATTGGCAGAGCATAAAGACGACCACACCACCGGGCAGCTGGCAGTGATACGACGAAATGCCCGGCGGCTGTTGAATTTAGTAAATCAGCTTTTAGATTTCCGGAAATTAGAAGAACATGAATTAAAGCTTAGCCTCGGCGAGGGTGAGATAATTTCCTTTATAAGCGGAGTTGTTGATTCGTTTCATGATTTGTCGGAATTGCGCGGTATTGGGCTTGAGTTTAATAGCCTGCATGAAAAATTGTTTGTACGCTTTGATCATGACAAAGTAGAACGGATCCTATTTAACCTTCTTTCAAACGCCTTTAAATTCACCTTGCCAGGAGGTACAGTCTATGTCGACCTTGTTCAACATCCGGCATCCCAGCCAGATAAAACCGTACTGGAATTTAAAGTGAGAGATAACGGCATTGGTATAGATACTGATACAAAACAGTTGATATTTAAGCGGTTTTATCAGGCAGGCGATAACGGCGTAGGTAAAGTAAATGCGGGGACCGGCATCGGGCTTTCAATCACTAAAGAATTTGTTGAAATGCATGATGGCAGCATCTCTGTTGAAAGTGAAATAGGAAAAGGATCGGTATTTACGGTATTGCTCCCGCTCGAAGTTTTCGCAGACAATTCTATAAGCAATTGTTCACCGCTTAAAACGGTTACCTACGAACAGGACACCATTGTCAAAGCTGATAACAAATCCGCTGCGGGAGAAATGCCGGTACTGCTTATAGTGGAAGATAATGATGAGTTCCGTTACTATATTAAGGATAATTTAAAAACACAGTACAAAATTGTGGAAGCGGTAAATGGTGAAGATGGTTGGGATAAAGCACTATCGTGCCACCCCGATTTAATCATCAGCGATATAACCATGCCGCTTATGAACGGTATAGCACTAAGCAGGAAAGTTAAAGCTGATAAACGCACCACCCACATCCCGTTTATAATGCTTACTGCCCGTACCAGCGAGGATGAACAGCTCAGAGGGCTTGAATCGGGAGCGAACGATTATTTGACTAAGCCATTTAACTTTGAGATTTTAAATGTAAAAATCAAAAACTTGCTACAACTAAATACATCGTTTAAAAATACCTATACAAGGCAATTAAAAGTTGTCCATACGGGTATGGAAATCGAATCGAGCAAAGAAAAGTTTTTAGCCAAAGTAGTAAGCTATATCGATAATAATTTAAACAACCCCAAGTTTTCTGTTGTGGATTTAAGCCAGCACGTGGCCATGAGCCGTGGAGCGCTTTACACCAAAATATTCGAACTTACAGGCCTTCCGCCCGTTGAGTTTATCAGATCATATAAACTTGACCGGGCCACGGTATTGCTGCTTAAAACTGATCTTACCATTTCACAGATAGCTTACGAGGCTGGCTTCGCTACACCCCATTATTTTTCGCGTTCGTTTAAAGATAAATTCAATGTGCTTCCAACCGAGTATCGGAAGATTGAAAAAAACAGCATAATGGCATAAAGCCGCTATGCTGTTTTTAACTGATAAGGTTTATGACGGGAATTCATGCTGTTATTCAAAACTTATCCAATCAACTTCCAGGTTACCAGCACCTTGCAATTGTACAACGAGATTTTTTACACCAACCGGAATCGATTGCATAGTGATTTTAGTTACGTTCCAGTCATCTCCCTTTGGTATGCTCACCTTTGCTATAATTTTGTTTGGTGAGGCTTCTGTACTTATCAACAATGTGCCACCCGTGGTTGAACGGGCGTTTACACTAATATGCTTCAATTTTTTATTGGTGAACAAAACACTGTTGTATTTTACCCATGAGTTTGGCTTATTAAAAATGGTCTTCCAGCCTTGAAATTTGCTTACTGTGTCAAGAAACGCTATTTGTATCCCATCTGTGCTTTTAGCACTGAACCTATCAATTTCAATTTTTTTTGTTGCGCTGGTTATCCCAACTCCACGTAACGTTGGGATAATCTTAAGGATGGTTCCATCTTCATTAAAAAACAAACTATCAACTCTTACCGATCGGTTTTTATCAAAATTTGGAGATAGGTCGTCGTTGTGATAAAACAAGTACCATTGGTTTTTAAAATCGATGATTGATTGATGATTTGTCCAGCACCCCGAAGCGGATTCATCCATCAATACGCCTGCATACTTAAACGGCCCCAGGGGATTGTCAGACATGGCATATTCAAGCCGCTCGATCTTGTCAGCTACATGCGGATAAGTCATATAATAAATGCCCTTGCGTTCAAATAAATAAGGGCCCTCTTTTAAGCCTTTATCAGGAAAACCCTCTAATTTTACAGGTTCTGAGGCTAATTCGAGCATGTTTTCTTTAAGTTTGGCATCGTACAGGTTTCCTTGTGCCCAATATATATATGCCTGTCCATCCGGGGCTATTTGCACGTTAGGATCTATACCATGAATGCCGGCTATGGGCAGCCGCTGCGGCACAAACGGCCCCGAAGGGTCATCTGCAATTGCAACACCTACCGAAAAGCCCCTTGTACCGCCTGACTTTGCAGGAGCCGGGAAATAGAAATAATATTTACCGGCGCGCTCAATACAATCAGGTGCCCACATACTATAGGCTGCAGAGTCGGCCCAGGGAACTTTATTTTGACTTACTACAATACCGTGATCAGTCCAGTCGGTAAGGTTTGGCGATGAGAACACATGATAGTCCTGCATACAAAACCAGCCAACCCTGCCATGCCCGGGTGTGGCCAAAATATCGTGCGAAGGGTAAAGATACACCTTGCCATTAAAAACACGCGCCGACGGGTCAGCGGTGAATTGGGTCATTATTAATGGGTTTTGTGCCATTAAATTATTGATGCAAAACATTGAGCCGATTAACATCAGGCATAGGTTAAAATATCTCATCGTTTTTAAATTTTCGATTATTCTATTTGAACAAAAGCGGGGCAAAGTGATAAAGGTCATTCCTCCAAACGGGCCATGTGTGCCCGCCCGGATATTCGTAATAGGTATGATGTATGTGCAGTTCGTCAAACTTGCGTTTGGGCTTTACAAAAGGGACCAGCCAGGGAGGCCGCTAATGCAATGGTTAAACATTTTAAATTCATTTATTTCATAATTTAAGTTTTCGGAAGAGTCGCATTTTCTTATCGCAGGTCATTTTAAATACGACAAATAACTGCGAATGGGTTAGTCGAAAATTTAATTAACAGGTGTTACATTGCCTGGAAAAACTTTGTCCTAAATTCCATTTACCTTTTATTAAACGATACCATTTTTTATTATAAATAGCCAATAAATGTTTAAATCGGTTGTTTGGACATAGCCAGTTTTTTGTTAACGTCCTCATGCTGCCGCAGCATCCAGAACCAATCATGAAGTATAAACTCCTGAACGAACGTTGTATATATTTATTAATTGAAGCGGTGATTTTTTTTCGAATGGCGGTACACTTGTCATCTTATTACTTACCGATTATTTATATACTGAAAATTGATTTAAATAAAGTAGCTACTATGAATATTAAACGCAAAGCATCATTGCTGGCAGCGGGCTTCGTGATTTTGACAGCATTCAATTCACAAGCACAGTCTGCCATTTCAGGAGGCAGGGCTGATAAAATAACGGATAACGATACCATGCGAACTATCGCACCATTCTTTACCCCGGCAACTACATCAAAAAAGACCCCGAATTTCGAAGGGTTTATTCAGCGCTGGTTACTTTTAGAGCCTATAAACAAGTCAATACGAAGTAATCTTGTCTTTACTAAAAGTTACCTAAAAACTCAATTTGACACTGCTTATTTTCCAAATCAGTTTACCATTATCCCTAAAGACGGGGACAAAATAAAGGTTGGAGAACAGGAATTGGCATGGCATGCGTTGGAAAGTCCAACTTTCAACGTCAAATTATTTCGTCTTGCCTACGGGTTAAAGAAACATACTTATTCAGTATTGTTTTGGGCGGTAACCATAGTCAACAGTCCGCGGGAAATAAAAAACGTAAGATTGGCTGTAGGATCAAATGGGGGATCAATGTGGTGGCTAAATGGAAAGGAGGCAGTGATACTTGATGGCGACAGACGCATGGTGATGGATGACTGTGTTTCGACCCGGTTGACACTTAACAAAGGGAAAAATATAATACGGGGAGCATTAATCAATGGGCCCGGACTTAGTGATTTTTGTGTTCGCATGCTGGATGAAAAAGGAGGGCCGATAAAGGATCTCACGATCAGTCTCCAATGAATTATCATTATCAAATTTTTATAGCAATTGAGTTATTATGAAATTAATAGTTAAGGTAATAAGCACAATATCCTTATTTTCACTATTGTCAGCAGGAAGCGCGGTAGCACAAGTTGGCAAGCCATTTATACATGATCCCTCAACCATTGCAGAATGCGATGGTAAGTATTACACATTCGGAACAGGCGGTGGCGGATTAATATCCGAAGACGGCTGGACATGGAATGGAGGCCCAGTGAGACCAGGCGGCGGAGCCGCCCCTGATATATTAAAAATTGGTGATCGCTACCTTATTGTTTATGGTGCAACCGGCGGCGGCCTGGCGGGCGGACATAATGGAAAAATATTGACCATGTGGAATAAAACGCTTGATCCAAAATCCCCTGATTTTAAGTATTCGGAAGCTATTGTAGTCGCCTCATCCGATGGGATAGAAGATAACGACTCGATAGACCCGGGACTTCTGCTGGATCCAACCGACGGGAGGTTATGGTTATCCTACGGTACCTATTGGGGTTATATACGCCTTGTGGAGCTTGATCCCAAAACAGGCAAACGTGTGGAAGGTAATAAAGCATTAAATATAGCCATCGATTGTGAAGCCACAGATTTGATATATCGGGATGGATGGTACTATCTGCTTGGAACACACGGCACATGCTGCGACGGCCCAAACTCAACCTATAATATTGTTGTTGGCCGTTCCAGAAAAGTGACAGGCCCTTATCTTGATAACATTGGTAGAGAAATGTTAAAGGGAGGTGGGAAATTGGTAGTTGCAGCCAGCGAAAGGCTGATTGGCCCCGGACATTTCGGACGTACAGTAGTTAGCGATGGCGTTGAAAAAATGTCTTGTCATTATGAGGCTGATTTGGATCAAAGTGCACGTAGCGTATTAGGCATCCGCCCATTGCTATGGAAAAATGGATGGCCTATCGCAGGTGATACCTTCAAGGAAGGGACGTATGAGATTGAATCTGAGCGAAGAGGATACGCCCTGGAATTGAGCGTTGATTTTACACGAATGCCTGGTGGAATGCGATTTAACCGTAACATTGATGAACCGGTAAAACCAGTGCCATCCCAGGAATTAGCGGATGTGATTAAAACCTGGCCAACCGGGAACATTGGCGTTAATATAGGGGATTATATGTTTCGCCCTCATCAGAAATGGACTATTTCGCCAGTTCCTGGTGCAGGGGGATATCTGGGCGGGCCATATTATAAAATAGTAATTGCCGGAACAGACCGTGCATTAGCAGCAACAGCTGATGCTGAACTTATCACAGGTCCAACGTTTACTGGTGCGGCGGAACAATTATGGCGGATCGATCAGTTGACGGATGGAACTTACAGGATTATGCCAAAGATGGTGCCAAACTCGAAGGGGAAACTGGCTTTAGTTTCTTCCGGAGACAGCACACCAACACTCGCAACGTTTAATATGAAGAGCGATAATTCGAAGTGGAATTTTAGGACTCACTAAACTGTTTAGTTAAACGAAACGCAATTTAAATGGATGGGTATTTCAAATGGAGGCGCCCGCCTGAATGTAAAACCTGGGCTAAATAGCTTTCTGTCTGTTAAAATTCAAGTTAATTATTTGGATCAAATATCCAATAGCTATTTGTCTGGTTTAATTTTCTTTCTCTTAATAATTTTGAAAAAGGCAAAAATTTAGATTAAAGTAATATATAGTCGTGTATTTATATACTAACAAATCTGAATTACACCAACTTGCATTTCTTAATACAACTTATCAGTTCTAAATAAAAAAACATATTTTGAAAAGATTCCTAAAGAAAACAAAATGCCTAAGGCTTCCCTGAAAAAGGACGGGATACCGGACATGCGTTATAAGGCAAACAAAAAAGCTGACACGGCAAAGAAAGCTAAGCCAGCCAAGGCACCTAAAAAGAAAAGCTAACAGGGAACCGCTAAAAAGGTTGTCACAAAAGGGGCAGCCTCTTGAGGTCTTGAAGGGATTGATTTGTTCCGCTTTTTTAAAAGTCAAGGGCAAAAAGCGACTTTTTTAGTCAGATTAGGTGCTCCGGAGATAAATTTGCACCAGTAATTCAGTACCTGTTCATTAGATCTTTGCCCCTGTTACCATCCCCTTCCCTGCTACCAGCAATTCCTGCGTGATCGCCCTTGTATACGCTTTGATCTCCTCCTGGAATCCTGTTACCGAAGCACCGGAGCGGATCTCCTCAAGTTTTTTCTCCCAGTTGCCGGTCAGTTCGGCCTGCGCAATCCGGTGATCTTTCACGACATTGTAGACAGCCAGGCCGGTAAGTGTCGGTACCAGATTCTTTTTTTCGCGGATGATATAAAGGCGTTTGATCAGCGTTTCGATGATAGCCGCGCGTGTTGCAGGTGTGCCCAGGCCGCTGTCCTTCATGGCATAGCGCAGTTCTTCATCGTCGATTTCCTTGCCGGCGGTTTCCAAAGCTTTTAAGAGGCTGGCTTCATTATATAGCGGTTTCGGCTTGGTCTGTTTTTCAAGCAGGTTCTTTTCGGTTATGGGTAGGTCCTCCCCCTGCTTTACCTTGGGCAACGTAGCATTTTCTTCGTCTTTTTTTTCTTCATCCGGGTCGTTAAAGACCGCGCGCCAGCCAGCGATGCCGATCACTGTACCGCTGGCGATAAATTTATTGCCGGATTCCACAACTATCCTGGTAATCTCCTTAATACAGTCCTGGTGAAAGGCTTCCAGCATCCTGCCTGCGACCAGGTCGTAAATGGCCTGTTGGTCTGGCAATAGCTGGCGGGGCAATTCTCCGGTAGTCAAGATAGCGTGGTGGTCCGTGACCTTTTTAGCGTTGATGCTGCGCTTGTTCAATTTAGCTTCAGCTAAGACACCTGCCTGTTTACCGAATTCGGGGTGATCCTTCAGGTGGCTAATGAGGTTGGGCACCGTTGCAAATACATCATCCCCGATATACCTGCTGCCCGTCCTGGGGTAAGTCACCAGCTTGCTTTCATACAGGTTCTGCAAGAGCGTAAGCGTTTGATCAGCCGTAAAACCCTTCTTTTTATTTGCTTCCTGTTGTAAACTACTCAGGTCATGCAGCAGCGGCGGTGGTTCTTTACGCGGTTTAGCCTCAACACTAAAAATATTTCCGGTTGCTTTAACGCTGTCAACGATCAGTTGTCCAGCCTCCTTTGTTTTGTATTTCTCCTCCGTTATCGCCCGGAACACCTGCCCGTCTTTATCGACCATAATACTCACCTGGTAAAACGGTTCCGGGACAAAGTTTTTGTTTTCGTTATAGCGGGAGCAGATCATTGCCAACGTCGGCGTTTGCACCCGTCCTAATGATAGCACCGAACGTGAACCCGCTGACAAGCTCAGCGCCTGTGTGGCATTCATGCCCACCAGCCAGTCCGATTGGGAGCGGCAATGCGCAGAATTGAACAGCGTATCGTAATCCGATCCCGGCTTCAGGTTCCTGAAACCCTCCTTGATCGCCTCATCCGTTTGCGAAGAGATCCAAAGCCGTTTAAAGGGCTTTTTGCATTTCAGGTAATAATAAATATACCGGAAGATCAGTTCCCCCTCCCGCCCCGCATCCGTCGCCACGATGATCTCCTTGGCCTCGTCAAACAAGGCTTTGATGATATCCAGTTGCTTCCGGACGCCCGGGTCCTCCACCATGCCGTCCTTAGACTTCACCTTCCGGATCGCCAGCTTAAATTTCTGCGGCAGCATCGGCAGGTTTTGTACATTCCAGCCATAATAACCGTATTCCTGTGGCGCCGCCAGTTGCAGCAAATGACCAAAAGCCCAGGTGAACGTATACCCTTTGCCTTCGATATAGCCATCCTTTTTCGTTGTCGCACCGAACACCCTGGCGATCTCCCGTCCAACAGAAGGCTTTTCCGCAATGATCACTTTCATACCCGCCGAAAGTAGTTAATATGCGCTGCCAACGCAACCTACAAAGGCGGATGAATTCCTAACAAACAAGAAATTTTCAACAATCCTTAATCCTGTTCAGTCAATAGTTAAGTTTGCCCTATATGTCAGACCTGGTCCAAATCGTTTCCAAATATATCACGCTCCTGGAAGGGAGAAAAGCCTTAAAAGGGAACTGTCCGTTCCACCCAGACCAATCCGGTTCATTTATGGTTTCCCCTGAAAAAGACATGTTCAAATGTTTCGGTTGCGGGAAAGAAGGCGGCCCGGCAGAATTTGAGTTATGGATCGCAAATAAACCAAAATGAGGAAGATTTTGAGGTCGCTGCGAAACCGGAGAAAACGTTAACCGGCTAACAACCGGAAATCCAGTGAGGGTGAGATCGTATAAACACGCCGAAAGCGCTGGGGCAAGCCTGCGGGCCCGTATCATAGGATATGACGGAAGTACCCCCGATCAAAAATATTTAAAGGGGAGCCGCATCGGTTCCCCTTTTGTATTATATGACACTGACATTTAGGAAACGCCGCAACGCAGTGAAACTGCCATATTATCAAATTGAAGAAATCAAAGAACCCGGCAATACCCCCGCCATCACCGCGTACCTGAAGGAACGCGGCGTTTGGCAGACAGCCCCAGGGCGAGCTCAAAGAAGTAATACTTCGTCCAAGACCAAAAGAAAACCCGCAAACAATTCTTTGCCGCCGACCACCAAAACGAAAACGGCGGCTGGCAGGTACACAGCCAAAAGTTTTACGCCTGCATCGGCCTGAAATGACTAACCATTATTCTTGGACAAACTGATGAAGTATTGGTGTTCAACGACTTCTTCGCTTACCTGGAATGGCTTACGGAAAATCAGTAGCAGGGAACAGTCGTAATCGTAAACGATCCGGCATTATTACCGCAGGCAGCAACATTTTTCAACAACCTCTTGCCCGTATATTCTAATTAACTAGTCTCAGTTTAGCAAATATTTTTTTGACAATTGCAAATTTCCGGTTCAACTCAAGCTCGGTAACTATAAAATCACTCACAGTTTACAGCATAAAATCTCCTCATAAAACGACTGTTTTATAAATTCTTTCACTTTTAAATCCTGGATTATAGGCGCTATAAGCCGTAAAAGGCTCTCTAAATGTTGAAAGTTTTCCACCTCTGGGTACAGGAAAAGTTAGGTAGTACCTAATTTTACTGTAATGATTTAAAAAACCTCTTTACGATTAAGTAGAGCGGGGTTTTTGTTTAATTTTGCATGGTCGACTATTTATGTACCAATTGTTATGCGATCATATTCAACAACATGTCCATCTTACAGAGGCGGAGCTTTCCGGCTTTACGACATTGTTTGAATTGAAAAAAGTAAGTAAAAAACAAATACTTCTAGAAGCGGGCGAAGTTTGCAGGTTTGAGGGCTTTGTTACCAGGGGAATGTTCCGGGTTTATCATATTGACAAAAATGCGGCGGAACAAATACTCTATTTTGCCATAGAAAACTGGTGGATCACTGATATTGACAGCTTTACGAATGAAAGGCCGTCACAGCTTTTTATTGAAGCAATTGAAGATAGTGAAGTACTTTTAATTTCAAAAAAAGACAAGGAATTTGCTTATGCTAATTTACCAAAAATAGAGAAGTTATTCCGGGTAATGACCCAAAAAACCCATGTCGCCCTCCAAAGAAGAATGATTGATAATTTAGGTAAAACTGCCGATCAACGCTATGTTGAGTTTATAGAAAGATATCCCCAACTCTTCCGGCGCCTTTCTAATCTTCAGATCGCAGCTTACCTGGGCATCAGTCACGAATTTTTGAGTAAAATAAGAAATAAGATCGCTCATAAAAAATAAGCTGAATTTCATTTATTGAACTTGTTCAACCTTTTTAAGCTTTTGGTGACCGCATCTTTGCAGCGTCATTAAAAACAACAAAAAATGAAACCTTTTATTTCAGCAGCTTTTTTAATTATTTTAATCTTATTCAAAATGGACGTACAGGCACAAAGCTTCAAAACTATTGAAGCAAACAATTTTAAACTACAGGTTTATAATGCATCAGAAAATGGTTTTGGCGTAGCTTCGGTTATCGTATCCGGGAAAAACGATGCGGTTCTGATCGACGCACAATTTACCCTGGCAGATGCCGAAAAGGTAGCGCAGGAAATCAAAAATTCAGGAAAAAAATTAACCGCTGTTTATGTTTCTTGTGGCGACCCTGATTTTTACTTCGGATTGGAAGTATTCAAAAAATATTTTCCGGAAGTAACCGCTTATGCTTCACCGGCAACCGTAGAGCATATTAAAGCGACTGCTCAGAAGAAATTAGATGTTTGGGGCGGCCAATTGGGTAATAAAGTTACGTCAAACGTTGTTTTACCACAGGTTTTAAAAGGAAACAGCATTGACCTGGAAGGCCAGAAATTAGAGATCATTGGTTTAGACGAATTTCCGGCTAAAACTTTTGTCTGGATACCTTCCATCAAAGCCGTGATTGGTGGTATCAATGTATTTGGAACCACTTTCCACCTTTGGATGGCGGATGCACAAACAGCGGAATCCCGTAAAGAATGGATCAACGTTTTAGACAAAATTGAAGCATTGCATCCGGCTATTGTGGTTCCTGCCCATGCGAATTCTGCAAGTCCGTTCGACGAGAGCGCCGTGAAGCATACAAAAGATTATATCCGGTTCTACGAAGAGGCATTGAAAACTAACAAAACATCAGCAGCACTGATAATCGCGTTAAAAGCAAAATATCCTGCGCTTACCTTCGACATCGCCCTGCAAATAGGTGCAAAAGTAAACACAGGCGAAATGAAATGGTAAAATCATCAATCCTGTTCAACCTGGCAGTGCTTATTACGCTGTCAGGTTGTTCTTTAAATAAAAACAAAATGACAAATTTAGAGATCGTAGGGAGCACTTACGAGGGGAAGACCTCGGAGGATAATGGTAAAAATCTTGCCAAGTATGTAGCCGGGGATATTAGTTGGACGGAAGCCAAAGGATTCCCATACGGGGAACTTATATTGGCCTGGAGAATATCACCAAACATGTTTTTAGTCGCTTAGGCAGCGAGTGGATCGATTATAAATTCACACCTGAGGATTATGTGGCAAGCTACGATAAGGTAATTGCCTATGGCACTTACACCGGTACCAACAAAGCTACAGGCAAGTATTTTGAGGCAAGGGTAGCACACGTCTGGAAATTGAAAGACGGGGAAATTACGAGCTTTGAGCAATTTGTTGATAGCCAGCCGGTAAACAATTCCATGAAGTAATATGCGTATGATTAAATGAAAACGTTCTAAATGTTGAAAGTATCCTGCTCAAGAATACCGAGTCGAGGTAGCTTACATTTACAGGAATTCGTGATATTATGATCAAATCCTCTCTAAATTGGGTCAACCCAACTAAGGCGAGGAGTACAAAGCCTTGAAACTATGGTATCGGGGCTTTGTTGTTTATAAGCTACCTATCTTTTCTACGCTTGTTGCTCCTCCAGTTCCTTTAAATTTTTCAGCTTTTAATTTTCGAAATGTATCGGGTGCAAGTATTGTTATAGGCGATTTTTCGTTGCCGCTGGCAAACCATAGATCTGATTGATAAAAACCATCAATCAAGGGCTCATTTATTTTTTCAAGGTTTATTCCAGGGCCTATAACGCTTTCAAATTGCTCACAGCATTCGCAAAAAATTTCTTTTCGGTGAGCTGTGTATTCGATGATGTTTCCTTTAATATAAAATTGGAAGTAGCCTGGAGCTTTTAAAAGGGGTATAAAAACCAGGTTATCATATCGATTTTGGTCGCAAAATTCCTTAAATTTAATTGAAACAACGTTTATTCCATCGTAAGTAGATGAAAAATCAAGACCTTTTTTTCGTAAAATGAATCCCGGATTATTATACCTATAATCTGTCCGATAACCACAAATTTTGCACTGTGGTATATCTGTCAAATCAGCAAACAATTTTTCGCAACTACCCGTCATATGACTTTTATTAGCCCAGGCGAACAATTCATACCCTATGATCATAAAGCAAAATATAACTCAAACCTAAAATAAAGTAATATTTACGACTTTATCCAAGCCTTTCAAAAATTGGTTCGACCATTCTACGGTTGGAAGTGTAAAGCAGAGTAATTGCATTTTTTTGCATGTACGCTGCTTTCCGTCATTTTAACAACTGGATAATGTATAAAATTAGATGCACAATCCCCGTGTGGAACAAAAATCGGCTGGTCACGACCTATTCCTCGACCAATTAAAAGATAGATAATTCCCTATCTCATCTTTCTCGGTCTTTTTCCTTTTACAATACCGGTTACGGGCTGGTTAACCACATTTTTTGTTTCAGCAATCCGGACGCTCATTTGCCGGTCACCAAATTCTGCACCGTCCAGCGCTGCAATAGCTCGGTCTGCGCCGGCCTGGTCAGTCATCGTTACAAAACCATAACCTTTGCTTGCGCCCGTATGTTGATCGGTGACAATCGTAATGGTATTCACTGTGCCATGAACGCTGAACATTTCAAGCAGTTCTACTTCTGTCTTGTCCTTCGGGAAACCAACAACGAATAATTTTGCCATATCCTTTTATAATTTCGGAATTTCCGGACCACTATAGGGCGTTTCCAGTGCCTTTTTTATTTGCAGGAGGCGGTTCATTGCGCGGCCGCTGTCGGTATTCAACAGCATCGTTTCGATATTCCGCTTTACCGCCGCTTCAACCTCCAGCTGTGTGGATGCCCGGTCAAGGCGCAGGTTTTCCGGTAGCGTTGCGCTTTCAAAATAGGCAATCAGTTCCTGTGGATTCATCCGGCAAAGTTACCAAACACTTTGAGATTCCTGCCACTTTAACGATCATGAATAAAATTTGGCCAACCTCGCTTTATTGCGAAGCAAGCCCTTGCCCCTACCTTAACGCGAAAAAATTCAATAGAAAGTACTTCCAGGCGAATAGGCAAACTGAGCGCGCCAGAAATGCACTTCGATGTATCCAAAATCAATTATATAAAGATCGCAGGCTTTCTCCTGCTATAAATAACAACTGTCAGCATCAACCCTATCAATACCATAATCATACTAAAAAGAAATATATACGTCATTCCGAAGTGACTCGCTACTCCCCCAATCAAAGGCCCCGTCAATCCTAATGACAGATCAAGAAATAAGCCATAACTACCTAGTGCCGCGCCTTTATTAGAACCTGGTACCCGTTTAACCGCTTCGACACCCAAAGCCGGGAAGATCAGTGAAAACCCTAGTCCGGTAACTCCTGCGCCTATCAGCGCTATGTGCGGGGTATTGGCGAGCCATAATACCAACAGCCCCATCGATTCTAAAGAAAGGAAAAAGATCGCTGTTTTAATACCGCCGTAACTATTTATTGCTCTCGCAAACAAAATACGCCCCGCAATAAACATTGTACTAAAAACAGATAAGCATAAAACTGCATTCGCCCAGTTTAAATATGCGTAATAAAGTGTAATAAATGTTGAGATTGTACCGAAGCCCAGGCCTGCCAGCGTAAGGCAAATTCCGTAGGGCGCTACGGTCCTTAATACCTTCAAAAAAGATTCGGGCGGGGCACTACTGTTTTCCTTCAAAGCTGTTTTGCTCCTGGCATAAAACAATCCTGCTACGCCTGCTGCAACAATAAGTATCCCCATGCTGCTCATTCCAAAGGCATTATTAATAATTATACCGGTAGGTGCTCCAATTGCCAGTGCCCCATAACTTGCAATACCATTATAAGAAATTGCTTTAGCCGTATGCGTGTCGCCAACGGCAATAATTGCCCAGTTAATGGGGCTGGAACCAATTAAACCCTCACCAAAGCCTGTCATAAACCGCGTTAGCACAATTATACTTAAGCAAATTGGGGGATTGCTTTTAAGCAGATAAGCTATAAATAACAACACGCCACTTATTGCGAAACCTATCATGCCTGAAATTACAGCAGGTTTAGGGCCCTTTTTATCAACTATTCGTCCTGCGTACCCCCTGAAAATAAATGTGGTAATATACTGCAGACTAATAACTATCCCGGCTATCATGGCGCTATAGCCCAATTGCCTATGGATAAATACAGGTAAAATACCGAGCGATAAACCTATTATAAAATAACCGACAAATGTGAAGATAACATATCCAACTATTGTTAAACCGACTTTGGATGAAGAACTGTCGGCGCTGATCTCTGCTTGCATGATCTTATTAAATGAGGGTGACGAGGCAAAGATAAGTACAATTTAAAACGGAGCATAGTGTATAAATAACACTTTACTTTAAAAACACAATAAATAAACCGGCGTGCCAAAATAAATAACGCCAGGTAACCATAGGCCGGTAATATATGGTAATTTACCTGCGATGGCCTAAATTGTATAATTTATGTCCTTTGAGACAGGAATGCAATGTTTTAATTTTGACTTATGGATAGAAAGAAGATCGCTATCGCGGTTATGTCCGGTAATTTACTGATGGATTTCGCCGGTCCGGCGGACGTATTTAATCATGCGGACAAGCTTCGGGGGATTTATGATGTCGTATTGGTTTCGCCAGGGACAGGACCGGTGCGCACTTCTTCAGGGATTGAAATCAATTGTTTACAGTTAACAGATCTCGAGGGAAGTATAGATACGCTGTTAATTGTTGGGGACAGCACAGGATCAAACTACGACGAATTTTATACATGGCTGGCCTTAGCGCACAACGGGATCCGCAGGATTGGTTTTGTGGGGGTTGGCAGTTCCGTTTTGGAAAAGTCAGGAATATTGCCAGATCGAAATTTCTTTCATTCACGGGATGGGCAGTTGTTCACATCCGGCGGAGTTTCCTCCGGGATCGACCTGGCACTGGCGATGGTGGAAGAAGATTGCGGGCGGGCTGTGGCGGCCGAAATAGCCCGAAGACTTATCTTTTTTTACCTGAACAAGCAGGCTTACCAGGTACAGTTCGGTAACCTTGTTGATAATTCACCCGTTGCAATACAGCTAAAGGAATGGCTGGCAGAACGTTTGCATGAGCCACTAGATGTACGGCGCTTAGCGGAAAAAATGAATATGAGTCACCGGAACTTCACCCGTGTTTTTACTAAGCAAACCGGGATCTCCCCGGCAAAATATATAGAAAAACGTCGTGTGGAAGCGGCCCGACTCTGTATTGAGGAAAACGATGTTCCCCTGGAACAGATTGCTTTGCGTTGTGGCTTGGGTAGCCTGGTATCTATGCGGAGGCTATTTTTAAGACACCTGGCGGTTACGCCATCCGACTACAAAAGACTTTTAAAACTACAGAAATATGAAAATTGCAATTAATGGATTCGGCCGTATCGGGCGCATGACGCTTCGGGCCTTACAGGATAAACATGATATCGAAGTCGTCGCGATAAATGACCTGACGGACTTGCAGACCTTGATTCACCTGCTGAAATATGACAGTGCGCATGGGCGTTTCCCGGGTACAGTAGCCGAAGAAGATGGTGCTATGCTGGTGAACGGAAAAAAGATCAAATTATTGAGCGAAAGAGATCCCAAAAATCTGCCATGGGGAGAACTTGGGATCGATGTAGTGATCGAATCGACTGGGCGCTTTACGGATAAATCTGCAGCACAGGCACATATTGATGCAGGCGCGAAAAAGGTATTGATCACTGCCCCGGCCACGGGCGGGATAAAAACTATCGTTCACGGCGTAAACGACCAATTAATCGGTAGCGACCAGATTTATTCTACAGCATCATGTACCACAGGAAGCATCGCTCCTGTATTATACATCCTGGACAAAGAATTCGGCATTGAATCGGGCTATATGGCCACTGTTCACGCCTTTACCGCCGACCAGCATTTGCAGGATGCGCCACATAAAGACCTGCGCAGGGCACGTTCCGCCCCACATTCAATCATTCCCACCACAACCGGCGCAGCAAAAGCCATCGGCGACGTTCTGCCGGAACTGAAGGGTAAGCTGGACGGCTTTTCGTACCGCGTTCCGGTGATCGACGGATCGATTGTTGACTTATCAATCAATTTGAAGCAGGAGGTTTCAGCTAAGGATCTGAATGCCATAATAAAACAATATGCAGATAGTTCGCTAAAGGGTATTTTGCAATATACTGAAGAGCAGTTTGTGTCGGCAGATATTTTAGGCAACACCCATAGCTCGATAGTGGATGGCAACCTGACCAAGTCAATTGGTAAGCTGGTTAAGGTGGTGGCCTGGTATGACAACGAGGTGGGGATCTCCAACCGGATAGCCGAACTGGTATCGGTACTTTAAATCCTGCCTGTTACGCATTCTTAATTCGTGACCTTCGAATTAAGAATGTGTAGCTTAAAAGCCTTAATTTTACCTTTTAATAAAAAATAAGACAAAATGAATATTGAAAAAGCCATTCTGGCCGGTGGTTGCTTTTGGGGCGTTGAAGAATTGATCAGGCATTATCCGGGTGTTACTTCAACCGTAGTGGGATACACAGGCGGCAATGTACCTAATGCTACCTACCGGAACCACGGCACACACGCCGAAGCTATTGCTGTCACATTTGATCCTGAACTGCTCTCCTATCGTAAGCTCCTGGAATATTTCTTCCAGATCCACGATCCCACTACCCGGAACAGGCAGGGAAACGATATCGGTGCCTCCTATCGTTCAGCGATCTTTTACCTGAATGAGAGCCAGCGGGAAACCGCAAACGCGCTGATCAAAGAAATGGAAGCCTCCGGGAAATGGCCAGGGAAGATTGTTACCGAAGTTGTGCCTGAAACCGATTTTTGGAACGCCGAAGCTGAGCACCAGGACTATCTGCAAAAAAATCCATACGGATACACCTGCCACTTTGAACGGGCCGACTGGAAACTATCGTAATCTCAACACCTGTTAATGCACATCCGGAAGTTCCACCTTGCCAACTTTCGCAATCTGTCTTTTCTTTATAGTCAGGATTACAAGAGGGATACAGCAGGCATTTAAGATGGCCAGCAGGAGGAACGCATCCATATAACTTAGAAGGAAAGTTTGCCGGGCAACCGTATTTTCCAGCGCTCCCAGCGACTGTTGTAAGGCACGCAGGTAGCTGGCACCATGGGCAAGGAAATTGTTTATATAAGATTGCCTCCGCATAACCGTCAGCGGGTCCGAGGCAGTGACATGGGCGATCAGGGACGTACGGTTTGCTGCTTCACGGTGTGCTATGTAGGTATTGATAAGTGCTATGCCAAATGAACCGCCCATTTGCCGCATCATGTTATTTAAGGCTGCCCCTTGCGGTATTTCGGAAGGCTTTAATTCCGAAACTGCCAGTGCAGTTAATGGCACGATTAACAATGCAGCCCCCAGGCCCCGGCATATTAGCGGGATGAAAAAATACGCCCCGCCGGTTTCCAGGTTTGAGCGGGACATCATATAACCAAAAATAGCCGACAACCCAAAACCCAGGATGATGAGATATTGCGGGCGAATGCCGCTCTGCAGCATTTTACCTAAAAAGGGCGAGATCATGGCCGCCATCAATGTACCGGGTAACAGCATGGTACCCGTCTGGAACGCCGAATAACCTATGATACGCTGAGAGTACAGCGGGAAAACAAAAACCGCGCTGAACAAGCCAAAACCCAGCACAAAGGTCATGATCGCCGAAATAGACAACGTTGTGCTTTTCAGAACACGCAGATTGATCACCGGGTGTTCGATGTTGAGTTCCCACCAAACTAAAATGGCAAGAGAAAGGGTCGAAATGATTGTTAATACAATAATATACGTCGCCGCGAACCAGTCATCAGTCTCCCCTCTTTCCAATATAACCTGAAGGGAGCCGACTCCTACCGCAAGCAGAAAGATGCCAAGCCAATCGATACTTCGCCCGTCTTCAGATTTTTTTGTTGGCTTAAGATAGATGTAAGATAAAACGGCGGCTAAAAGCCCGATGGGAATATTAACATAAAAGATCCATTGCCATGATAAATTATCAACGATATAGCCACCCATCACGGGGCCTATAGACGGGCCGATGATAATACCCAGGCTAAAAATCCCGCTGGCAGTTGCCCGTTCCTTTGCCGGAAAGGTTTCAAAAAGAATAGATTGCGAGGTGGACAGCAACGCGCCGCCGCCGATGCCCTGGAAAAAACGAAAGGCAACCAGTTCCCATAAATTGTGGGAGAACCCGCACATGGCGGAAGCGAACGTAAATAATAATATGGATCCAATGTAATATTGTTTTCGGCCGATTTTCTCCGCCAGGAAGCTCGTCATCGGGATAATGATCACATTCGCAATGGCATAAGACGTAATAACCCATGCAGTGTCCTCCAGCGAAGCGCCAAGGTTCCCGCTCATGGTGTTGATCGAAACATTGACAATAGTGGTGTCAATAAGCTCAATGATAGTGGAGGTGATGATCGTAACAACAATGATCCATTTTCTAAAACCGGTTTCCATAGCGCAAAAGTAGCCGGGCGCGCCTGTTTCACATTTATAGTATTCAAGCAGATATTTATAATATTCAAACAATTCTTTTTTTGTATATCATAAAATAGTCATATTGCTTATAATAATCAAATAATAGATACCTTTGAATATGCTTAACACGGAAACACTTGAAGAATTCTATCGTCGCCACCCTGTTGAGAACCAAAGGGTATTTGCGGAGAACAATACCGGGCAGGGACATTTCAACGTTTTTTTGCGTGAGCACTGTCTTAGCAGGACACCGTTCAGCAGGCGGGATTTTTATAAAATAGCATTGGTGATAGGGAATGGAATAATGCACTATGCAGACAAGAAAGTGGTGGTTAACCAGCCAGCGCTGGTATTTTCCAGTCCCTCGGTACCGTCATCTTGGGAATCTGGACCCGGACCGCAAACAGGTTGCTTTTGCCTATTTACGCAGGATTTCATCGAATCGCATGAACATAAAAGCGCCCTGCAGGACTTCTCCCCGTTTAAGGTAGGCAGCAACCACATCGTTTTTTTAAACGACGAGCAGCTAACTTTTTTCTCGGGGACACTTGGCAGGATGATGGAAGAAATGGACTCAGATTATGCCAATAAGTACGATCTGTTACGCAACTACTTGCGCATACTGATGCATGAAGCCTTAAAGATAACCCCGGTTACTTTGTACGAAACCAATACCAGCGCGGCAGCCCGGATCACCAACTTATTTTTGGAGCTATTGGAACGACAGTTCCCTATTGATTCCCCTGAACAATTCCTGAAATTGAAAACAGCTAATGAGTATGCGAAAAGCCTCGCTGTACATACAAATCACTTGAACCGGTCTGTTAAGGACGTTACAGGCCAGACGACTAGTCAGCATATTTCGGCGCGAATTTTAAAGGAAGCTCACGCCTTATTGAAGCATACAGACTGGAGTATTGCGCAGATAGCCAATGGTCTTGGCTTTGAAGAGCCTGCTTATTTCGCCAATTTTTTCAAGAAATATACCGGTTCCTCACCTGTAATGACAAGGTTGGCCAACGGGTAACTCCTACTAACTACCGATAGCGTCGCCACGTTGAATTTAGCCACTGGGGTTTAAAGACAAAAGTTCTATTCTCCCCGTTTTATAAGCCATTAAAAGCAGCAAATATTTGCACTTTCTGGCATTATGACTCTTATATTTGACTTAGTGAGTTATAAAGCCTGTCGGTATCCAATTATATAATTATATTTCAACTATCCGGATTTGACAATAGCCTAATTCCGGCGGAATAATATTTATAGATGCAAAACTATCGTAAGTATATCAATGTAGGGGAACCTGAAAAGGAATGGGGGTTTTTCGTCAACACGGTTGGCTCTGCCAAAGTGGGGCCTAATAAAAATTACCCCAATAACCGCGAGCATCCAATGGACCATTCCTTTACCTGGGACAAGGGAAGAATCCTGGATGGCTATTACATTGTGTTTGTTACCAAGGGTGAAGGGATCCTTGAATCAGCCAAAACCAAGGCAAGAACGGTAAAGGCGGGAACCTGTTTTTTTCTCTTCCCGGGCGTTTGGCACCGGTACAAACCTCATCCACAATCAGGTTGGGAGGAATATTGGGTTGGCTTCAACGGAAGTTACCCCGACGAACTTATGCAAAAAGGGGTATTTAAAGCTGCCGATCCCTTTATTGATGTCGGTATGAATGAGGAATTGTTGCAGCTTTTTCACACACTCATTAAAACAGTCGCATTGGCCGAACCTGGTTACCGGCAGATGATCACTGGTATTACGCTACAAATATTAGGTTTGTTAAATGCTGTATGTAAATACCACGCCTATCCTACGGATAACCAAACAAGGCTTATTTCCAAGGCCAAATTTCTTTTGCAGGAATCAATTGAGAAACCTGTAAACTTAGAAGAAATGGTAAGGGAACTTCCGATGGGTTACTCGAAGTTCAGAAAGGTATTCAAAAGTGTTACCGGATTATCCCCCAATCAATACCAGCTTAACCTGCGATTGGACAAGGCAAAGGAATTACTCACGGGCACCAATTTGACAATAAACGAAATTGCCTGGCAAACCGGCTTCGATTCTATATTTTACTTCTCCCGTTTATTTAAGAAGAAGAACAATATGCCGCCTAAGGAATTCAGGAATCAAAACACGTTAATGCACTGATATTTCAATCAAGTAATAAACCAGCGGAATCTTTCCGCCAGCAGCTCCTTCATAAAGCAATTGACTTCAAATTGATCAGCAGACTTCCAACTTATCACTGATTAAAAACATCGATCTGAACCGGACCCAATAACCCTGAGGATTCCAAACCAGGCCTCGGATCTGGGAAAAACAAGGTTGATGTTTTTCGTTGATCAGCCGGTAAGAGTTTATCTCCCATCAAACGGTTAGTCCATGTATTCACTATTTTTATTTCCAACTTGTTTTCGCCTTGTTTAAGTGCCTTAGTAATATCAAGCTGATAAGGTGGTGTCCACACTCCGCCTACTTCAATACCGTTTACCGTTATTTTAGCAATGTCCTTTGCCATGCCAAGGTCAATTACATAGTTCGCCCCTTTTTCTAGTTTATCTATTTTGAATATGTTGCGATAATACACTGAGCCTGAATAGTATTTTATACTGTCATTTGCATTAAGCGACCAATCGGTTAGCGTATTGAATAATACAGGTTTTTCTGGCCCTCGCATCTTGTCGTCAAATGTTACCGTCCACGGTGTTGATATAGCAAAGCTTTTTTCTGCCACCGGATAATTTGATTTGGTTGTATCTCCCGTTGTTCCGTCCCTCCTGAAAACAATAAATTCACTCCCGTTTGCAGCAAGTTTAATCGGAACCGAAGTGGTGACGCTTGTTTGATGGAATGACGGCAGGTTGCGAACGTCGCCTGTCACTGCATCCCACAGTTCTGGTTTTTTACCCGCACTTCGAAAATCAGCCGTAATGCTAATGGGTTTGTTTTTCTGGTTAGAGATAAAATAGATCGAACCATCCTTTAGTTGCCTGTGGATGAAAAGAACTGAGTCGCTGTTAACCTTAAAATCAGGGATAGCTTTTACCAGGTCTAATGCCTCCTGCATATTCATGCTGCTTAAAACTAGTCCCTTGCCGTAGTGATTTATTTTGTTCTTCGTGCTGTCTATGTTGGCCCATAACTCATCTGCAATGGATTTCACCTGCTTATCCGCTTGTGGGTAACCTTCTAAACTTGGCGACCGTTCGGGTTTTGGCCCTAACACTACAGCACCATTTTGCACCAACTCTTTTATTTTTGACAATAATTCCGGGCGAATAGTTGTAAGCTTCGGCAATACCAGGATGCTGTAACTGATACCATTGGGCAACATTAGCTTACCGTCTTTAACCGATAACCTGTTCTTGATCACGTCGCCATTTATATAATCGAATGAATAGCCCTTTGGCAGTGCGGGATCAGTAGTCCCCATCAACTTGGGCGCGTCCTCGCCAATAAAATAGGCAACGTCGGCAACATATTGCCCTTGCTGAAGCATCAGGTTACATCGTTTAAGATATTTCAAAAATATATCCATATCGAAGAACCAAGTGTTAGCCCGGTTAAATTCTGTTCCAAACCAGGCGCTTATGCCGGGCTTAGCAGTACTGTCGGGCTGGTGAATGAAAACGTGTAACAAGGTGTTGTTTACACCATCGGTAAAAAAGCGGTCCCCGCGCGGTTTCAGCATTCCCGGATACGCCCGCCAGGAATTGTCGGCTGATGTGAAGGACTCTGATGATACCTTGATCTTCCCATAAATATGGGCTGCTGATGAAGCCGCCCTATTCTCCACAGTGCCAAGGCGTCCGCCACCCCAAAACTCCCCGGCAACTTCGTCTGATTGACCGCCGTACTGCAGGAATTCCGCAGGAAAGCCAAAATACCCGTAGTTTTCCAACCAGGTGGTCAAGCCGTGTTTATGACTGACTTCCGTTAACCCGCCCACATAATTAAAGGCAGCATCGTCCGCTATGAGCCGCCGCAAATCCCATAAAAAACGGTCTGAAATATCCGGATTACCAACTACCTTGCCTTGTAGAACTGGAATAAAGGGTGTTGGATCATAATTATATTTCCTTTTAAATTCCGGGATCAGCAGATCGGTCCAATTTTGACTGCCCGTTTCATAACTGTCAGCAACTACCACAGTAAATGTTTTCCGGTCTTCAGGGGGGATGCGCTTTAGGATCTGTCCGATGTAGGCGTCAAAATGTTCACCGATATGCTGCTTACTCATTTTATCCGTTTCAAAGCCTGTTGCTTCCGGCGTTGCAGGCGCATTATGCATATTTGTGGGCACCATGCCTGAACGCTCAATCATCCAGTTTCCCGCAGGCACATTCCAATTAAGCGTACCATCAGTGGCCAGATCCTTTGAAATATCAATAACCTTTGCCGGATCGATAACATATTTTGAGCGCTCATTAGATTGCCTTCCCCATACGTAAGCGTTCCAGATCAGATCTTCAGTTTGCCACGCCTTGGCTAATGTTTTCTCTGTATATCCATCAACCATAGCAGTCGACGAAAGCTTCAATTCGCTAATGCCCGAATTTCCGGAGATGTTTGTGAGTGACAACCTGAAGCTGGAAGATGTGGTAGCTGGAACGGAAATAACCGACTCCGCCCACGGTAAAAAGCCAAAATTCAGGGCCGGCCTTCTCCTGTCGACAGTAAAATGCTTAACAGTAACGTAGGTGTTATTCACTTTTACCTGGATATCACCCTCAAAATAAACCGCCTGGTGTAAGACCGATATAGTAACGCTGCGTAGCGTATAAGGCTTTTGCGTATTAATATCCACTGAAACTCGCTGATCCTGGTTAAAGTGTATTCCGGTAGCTTCATTATTATCCATTAGGTTATCAAGTGAGTCGATAGGCTGTTCTGATGACAATTTAGGGTTCAACGAACTTAGACCGGTATCATAATCGGCAGGAACAGGATAAGCGAGAACTTTTACATCCTGGAAATTTGCCTGTGGCTTTGTTAATTGTTTATTAAATAACACCGGTCCCTTTACCATTACCTGCGATGAGGTAAGGTAGCGCATTGTTTGATCAGACCTAACCCATGGACCGCCCGATTGACTCCATCCGGGACCATTAAAGATTCCGATCTTGATGTTTAAGCGGGTGGCCGTCTTAAGGGCGGTATGCAAAATATCCCACCATTCATCCGAAAGAAATTTTACTTTTCCCTGCTGCACATCGTTTAAGCCGATATTTCCTATGAATGCCCGGTTTATCCCAACTTTCTTCATCGCTTCAAGATCCTTAACAACACCTTCCTTTGAAACGTTACCTGACAGCCAGTACCAGTAA
Organism: Bacteroidota bacterium; assembly: GCA_030775685.1. GTDB lineage: Bacteria > Bacteroidota > Bacteroidia > Sphingobacteriales > Sphingobacteriaceae > Mucilaginibacter. The sequence goes on along the minus strand of JALYIP010000060.1, from coordinate 21,233 downwards.
ACACTGGTTTGAATGGAGTCCGGCGCGGTGATAAACCCGGCTTCAATCTTTTTAAAATCTTCAGATCTGTATGGCGGGATGGCGTTATTTTGACCTGATGAAATTTTACAGGAGACTAAAAAGCAAACGATAAAAAGGAATACTCTCATATTTAGTTAATATACAATTAATTATAAGCTCTATTTATAACAAGCAAAGCACAGCCATTTAACTGGCTGTGCTTTGCGCTTATTTATTATGTATTTCTCCTTAAAAATAAGGATTAAGTGCCTGTTCCGATGCAGGGATCGGGAATAAGATCCTAATATTGGTATACGCTGCGGGTGCAGGACCAAAACCAACAGGGAAATAATAAGCCTGTGGATTTGCCTTAACCCTTGTTCCATACGCCTTCATCACCTGGTCAGCTATACCAAAATGTACGAGGTCAAGCCATCTTTTATTCTCAAATGCTAACTCAACTCTTCTTTCCTGGATGATGGCATTTCGCAAGTCTGTTTGAGATGCAGCAGCAGTTCCGGGTAAACCGGCGCGCGCCCTAACCAGGTTAAGGTATGGAATTGCTTCTGATGGTTTATTTTCCTCATTCAGCGCTTCGGCAAGAAACAGCAAAACTTCGGCGTACCTGTAAACCGGCCAGTTATCGTTTGTGTTGCCTGACAAAGCATGCGCATGAAGGTATTTTTTGATAAAAGTAAAATTTACCCCGTTGGCTTTTAAAGTGCCTATTGAGGCATCCTTCCGCTTATCGTTTGGCTCATAAGCCGCAATAATATCCGGTGTCGGAATATTGTAACCCTCCACATGTAAGCTATTTTCTGGAATCCCCGTCACTGCTGTAACTTCTTCGGCAGTTATAGGCTGGGGTAAAAAGGTATAGAAAAAACTACTTGCGAAGCCTTCGGTACCTTCCTTATACTGAATCTCAAAAATAGACTCAGAACTGTTTTTATTGGCCAGGCTATAAATATCCGCGTAGTTCGGGATCAGCGAATAACCGGTTACTGTTTTCAAGACGGTTTCTGCACTGGCCCATTGTTTTTGGACTATATACACATTGCCGAGCAATGTTTTTGCCGAACCGGAAGTTACCCTGCCTGCCTCCTGGGTAGCCTTGTCTGGAAGCAGCGTGTTGGCTTGCTGTGCATCTGCTATCACCTGCTTGTAAATATCATCAGCGCTGCTCAACGGCAAAGCGGTTTCGCCCAATGAAGCTACCGGTTTTAAATGCAGCGGAACGCTTCCAAAATATTGCACCAGGTCGAAATAGCAAAATGCGCGCAGGAAATATGCCTGCCCCTTGATGTTGTTTTTGCAGTTGCATCAAAATTAACCCCGTCAATAAGTGCCAGGATCTGGTTCGCTCTTGCAATTACCTGGTAGTCGGAAACATATTTATTAGGCGTGATCCCATTGGTATTATCGTCCTGGAAATCGCAGATATATTCCCCCTGGATAGTGCCGCGGTCATTCGGATTGTATTCGTAGGTTGTATTATCCGACCGCAGTTCCCCCATTGCCCAGGCACCTGCTGATCCGTTATAAGCACCACGCAAGGGAGCGTAAGCGCCGTTGATTGCCTGCTGGAAATCGGCCTGTGATTTGAAATAGACGGTTGTGCTCAACGCCGTTTTGTTCGGAATTTCCAGGAAGCTTTTTTTACAGGCGCTTGCCAAACTTACCAGTATGACTAGCGTAAATATTTTGATTTTCATAATTATCTTCTTAATGGTGATAAAATGGTTCTATTTAAGATTAACATTCAAGCCAAACGTGATGGTTCTTGGTACAGGATACGCCGCAAAGTCCAAACCCTGGAGCAGGGCACTAGGCGCATTGCCATTTACGTCTGTTCCCACTTCCGGATTTGAACCGTTGTATTTGGTAAACACAAAAGCCTGCTGAACACTACTATAAACTCGGATGCTCTTTACGGCCTTCCAATTTTTTACTGGAATGTTATAACCCAACGTGATATCTTTTATTTCCAGGTAACTTCCGCTTTGAACAAACCGGGTAGAGAATATGCTGCGTTCATCAGCGGTAGCCGAAGTGGTTTTTCCATATACACCGGCACCGGGATTACTTGGTGATCTCCAGCGGTATTGAACTGCCTTTAATACATTGAAAACCCCGTCGAGATTTGCTGTGCCTGACTCGCTCATAGCTCCAATATCATTACCATATGATCCCGTAGCAACTATAGATAGGTCGAACCCTTTATAGGAGAAATTATTGGTAATGCCGTAAGTGAATTTAGGGAAAGGGTTACCGATGATGGTTTTATCGCCGTTTTTGTCGCCATCGCCGTAGGTTATTACACCGTCTCCGTTAACATCCTTATATTTAATTGTTCCTACCTGGGAATTCACGCTTTTTGGCGACTTGTCATAATCCGCCTGGTTAACATAAACTCCGTTTTGAACCAAGCCATAAAATTGGCCTATCCTGCCTCCTACTTTTGTGATTGTTTCCGCAACGCCTGAGTAGCTATAGATCTCATTGCTTAAGCCTGAAAGTTTGAGCACTTTATTATCGCCGAAAGCGAGGTTAAAACCAGTGTTCCACTTGAATTTACCTACCAGGTTATTGGTGTTAATTGCAAATTCATGGCCCCAGAATCTTACCTCACCTACGTTGCCCGGAAAGGTTGAAAATCCGGATTCAAGCGGCACAGGAAGATAAAACAGGAGGTTTGACGTTTTTTTATTGTAGTAATCATACGAAAAGTTTATCCTGCCGTTAAGGATAGCAATATCTACACCCAGGTCAAACTCTGCTGTTTTTTCCCATCCTAAATTGCTGTTACCAAGGCCTGTTACTGCGATTCCACTCTCAGTAGTTGAACCAAACGGTGAATTAGCACCGCTGCTTACGGTGGCATATTGTGTATAGTTACCTATGTTATTATTGCCGACCAAGCCGTAGCTGCCGCGAATTTTCATAAACGATATCGCTTCGATCTTACGCATAAACGGTTCTTCACTCGCTACCCAACCAGCTGAAACTGAAGGGAAATTTCCAAATTGGTTATTTACGCCGAAACGGGATGAGCCATCGCGCCTGATGCTGGCGCTTAATAGGTATTTTTGATCAAAATTGTAATTCAAACGGGCAAGGTAAGAGATGAGGCTCCATTCCTGGATGTCCATGCTGGAGTTGTTTTTCACAAGTGCCGCATCGATGGTTTGTACCCGGTCGTCAGGAAAATTTGATCCGCTAACGTTCGTTGCATTACTTCTGAACTTTTGCACGGTATATCCTGCAAGCACGTCAAATGAGTGTTTATCGATCTTTTTCGAGTAAGTAGCTGTATTTTCTGATGTCCATGAATAGTAATCGCTTTTATTCTGCCCCAGGTTTGCGTTGAGAGCGCTTGGCGTTGAGGCAAACCCTAATGAAGCTGTGGATGGCTGGAAGAAATTATGGTCTGTTTGTCCAAGATCAAAATTTATACTTGATCTTAATGCCAAGCCCGGGATCGGTTCATATTCAGCGTATACATTAGATAATAACCTGGCAGTATTCACCTGGTTTTTTATATCCTGGATTGACCTTACCCAGTTGGGTGTAGAAAAAGATGTAATCCCGGGTGTTGTAACGGTAATCGGTAGCGAACCATCCGGATTTTTATAGCTTAGGATTGGCGGCACCAATTCGGCATTTGCCAGTATTCCGTTACCGCCACCGAAAAAGCCATCGGTTAACGCCACGTTACCATAATTAACAGTCGGCGCAATATTTGCACCTAACCTGAAATTATCAGCAATTTTATAAACGGCGTTGTTCCGGAGGGAGATCCGTTTATAATTGGAGTGCAACACTACGCCGTCCTGTGTGAAATAACCACCTGTGAATGCATTGCTGAATTTGTCCTTGTTGGTGCTTATCGAGACGCTATAGTCACTGAGGTGCCCGGTACGGAGCATTGCACCATACCAATCGGTACCCTTTCCGTATTGCGCAGGGTTTTGAAAGGCTGCAGGAACGGCCTGGCCAAGATCTTCATAGGACTCCTTTTTAAACTGCGCCCACTCTGCGCCTGTCATTAAATCCGGGCGACCTTTTTGAGGCACGTTTTGAAAACCACTGTAAGCATTCACACTAACATTGGTTTGCCCGGCCTTTGCACTTTTAGTTGTGATCAGCACTACACCAAAGGCAGCGCGTGATCCATACAATGCAGTTGAAGCAGCATCCTTCAAAACGGTCACAGTTTCAATTTCATCCGGGTTAATGTTGCTGATATCTCCTGAGATCGGCGCGCCGTCTACTACATATAAAGGGACTGAAGACGTAGAGATTGAGGCAGATCCCCTGATTCTTACCTGCAAGCCCTGGCCAGGTGTTCCTGAGGTCTGTGCAATTTCCACCCCTGCCAGTTTACCCTGTAACTTTTGCGTAAATTGTGAGGCAGGAATATCCTCCAGCTCCTTTGAATTCACGCTTTGTAACGCCCCGGTTGAGCTTCTTTGGGTAGTTTTACCATAAGCCACAACAACAACCTCGTCCAAGTTCTTGGCATCCTCCAGCATTGTAACATTAATAGTTCCGCGGCCGGATACCACTACTTCCTGGGTAAGATATCCCAGATATTTAAAAACCAACACGGCATTATCGTCCGGAACGCTGATCTTATAGGCTCCGCTAGCGTCGCTAACGGTACCGTTGGTTGTTCCCTTTATCTGTATGCTAACACCCGGTAACGCCAGCCCTTTGGTATCCATAATTTTACCGGATACCTCAATGGCAATAGTGTTTGTTGAAGCCGGTTGCGCCTGGTCATTTTCATTTCGGGATGCCGTCTTGTTTAATACAATGTAATTATTAAAATAACTATAGCTGATGTTAAGCGGTGGCAAAAGCTTATCCAATACATAGGATAATCTTTTATTACGCTCAACAAGCGTTACTTTTCTAACAGCCTGGATCAGCTCCGGACTGTAGCTGAATTTTACCCCCGCAGCTTTTGCAATCTGGTCAAGGGTTAGTTTAATATTCTGTTCTTTGGCAGCTACACTTATTTCCTTGTTATAAATTTCCTGGCCTACAGAAACTGTTGAGTAGGCACAGAGCGAAAAGGAAAAAATGAAGGCTGATACAAGCGAAATTTTCATTATAGCAGTAGCTAGTGAAAAAGGTAATCCTTTTTTCATATTTTTACTTGGTTTTGTTCGGTTTAACAATTGGTTCAAAACTATCCGCGTCCGTGAGAAGATCTGCGGTTTACGGCGGTTAATGTTAGCGCATTAGCCGCCTTTTTTATTGGCTTGGGCTGGTCTGTTTTATTTCATTTTTTTCCTCCTTAATAATTTAGGTTATTTGGTTTACTGGTTTACCTCGCATCCGGCCCCGGAAACATATACATCCCCGTTATGTACCTGGTACGACGCGTTAATTGTACGGCAGATAAGGTCTAGTTTTTGATAAAAATCTTCCTTCCCCATATTTACAGAAAGCGAGCATGAACTGAATTTAATTTTGTCATATACAATAGTTATCCCATAGTTGTCCTGCAATTTTGAAAATACCGCCGGAATTGGCGTGTTGTCAAAATCAAAGCTTTCTATCTTTATTGGTTTTAGTATTTCAGGTGATGTAATCAGCTTTTTCTCGAGCTGCTTCGCCACTATATTCAGATCAGCAGCATGGTTAGGCAGCAGCACCACGCCCTGGTTTAAGTTTGATGTGATATTATCCTTAGTAAATTCGGTAGCCTTAAAAACAGCCACCTTCCCGGTTTTAACAACCACCCCGGCAGCCGTATTATTTAAACCACTTTTAACAATAAAACTTGTACCCAAAACCTTGGCTACCACCTTATCGGTATAAACTATAAACGGCCTCGTGTGATCCTTAGTAACCTGGAAAAAGCCTTCGCCCTCAAGGTATACCTGCCTCAACGAGCCGGAAAAATCCTTTTCGTATACAATCTTGCTTCCCGCCTTCAGATCAACAGAACTGTTATCCGGAAAGGTTATTTTTTCGGTTCCCCTGGTGTTATTAAGATGGGTAACTGAATTTTTTAGATTGTTGAATGCAAAAACAGCGCTGGTTTTGGTTGTACCTTTATTGAACCAATATAACCCAATGCTTAAAAAAACAAGCAGGATGGCAGCAATCCGAATAATTAAATTCCTGGTGAAATAATTTCTGCCCGGTTTAACATTTTCGAATTCATCAGCGTTCCCCGTTTGTTGTATTGAATTTTTAAAACGCAGGATCAGCCTGTGCTCCAGCTGATCGAGGGTTTCCATTTCAGTTGTACTCCATTCGTACTTATCTTCCATACGCTGGTACACGTCAAACAGAAATTGCTCCTCCTCATTTGAGGCATTACCGGCAAGATACTTGTCTAAAAGCTCGAGAAATTCTTTTTTGTTCACAATTGGGTCTTTAATCCAAGAGTAGAAAAACGGCGGGATGTCCTAGTCGAAAAAATATTTTTTTTTTCTGATGGATGAATACCTCTGCGCGAGGAGAAAATAACTACTTGAAAAAGATAAACGACAAAATAATTAGCACCATTTGGGTTAGACTAACCCGCAATTGATGCAAAGCCCTTGTAAGGTGATTACGGACAGTATTTGTAGAAATTGAAAGTCTTTCTGAAATTTCCTTGTGACTTAAAAGCTCGTTGCGGCTGAGGTGATAAACCTCCTTACATTTTTCAGGCAGCGTATCAATTACCTGCGATATTTGGGTTTGTAGTTCTTTGTATTCTAGCAGGTCGGAAACTGAAAGATCAGCAACGATCTCCATGATATCGTTGATAATGGGTTCGTGTTTTTTTACCTCCCGAATCTTCCGGTACACCTCGTAACGTACGGATGCGGAAAGATACCCCTGCACGGATGATGTAATATTTAAACTATCGCGGTTATTCCAAATTTTAATAAATAAGTCCTGGATAATATCCTCACAGGCTTCCTTATCCTTTAGAATCTTAAACGCAGATATGTACAATCCCCGCCAATAATTTTGGTAGAGAATGATCATAGCGTCCTCGTCGTTATTTTTTAATTTCCTGACAAGTTCAGCATCATCACTTATTTTATCGGGCCTCATCTTTTATCGTTCAGAAAACATTAAAATACAATCGGTTTTATTGACAAAATAAAAAACATGTCGCACGTAAACAGCAATTGTAATTGGTATAATTTCAATTATAATTTATCCTCAATTTATTACGAACAGATTTTATTCAGGCTTTTCCCGGGTCGCCGGGAAAAATGGTTCGCAAATCTAACCAATCAAATTTACCAACTGTCCTGAGCTGTCTGCACCAACTTCCTTAGTGTTTTACTTAACGTTTTTCGTTGAAGTTGGATCAAAAAATATTCCGCTCAATACAGGATTGTCGCCGCGTACCACATTGATCCTGAATTTTACCGATTTATTATATGAATAAGTAAGGTATGCACCACCAACACAATTTTCCACAATTTTTACAGGTGCAACCAGGTTGGATGTCTCCGCATCGAACATTTCAACTGCAATTTTTCTTCCCTTTTTATCCCAATCAACAAAATAGAGCGATATCGTATAATCGTGCGTGCCTTTTATGGTGATGGTGGACGTGAAGGTATTTCCTATCTGATCGGCATCGTTGGCATATAAACAGGCCGCCGCCCTGGGGAAGCTGTTAGCTGCATCCGGCGCTGGTGCCCTGCGATCATTAGTACTTGAAGCCCAAACAGTATTGAGAGGCAATCCGTTACCCTTTACCTTGTAGTAATTGACGGATGAGATGTATGATGGTAAGCTTGTTTTATCTTTTCCGTTGCCATTATAGTTGCATAATATGTAGCCATCCGTTCCATAAACTCCGCCCCAATTCCCGCTGGTGGTTGTATCAATTCCAATATAACTGGCGGCATAGGATGCAACAGGCGCTGTATATTTTGGAGTAGTGCCGCGATACTTCGCAACAATGTTATAACTTCCGGGCAACATTCCTGTGAAGTAAACAAAATCAGCATCTTCACTTGCACCAACAAAACCGCGAACAGAGTGAAAAGAACCATTCCATGCCAATGCTCCGTTAATTTTAACGCTGGTAATAGCCTTTCCCGCTTTTGGAATGCCAATCCTGCCTACAGTTCCAGCTGGTGATGATACCGAACACACCCCGGTGGAAACATTAAAACTGGCATCGATGTCGCCCTTTAAAGTTGGTGTCTTCCCTGAAACGTTTGTAAGCGTACGGCCAAGGTGCGGAATTATTTCAAAAGTGGCAAAACCGGGCGCGGTTGGTTTTATGCCAAGCACCTCTTCGCTAAGCCATTTTGTAACACCCGCACCCCAGGGATGGCACAAGCTGGTAAAGCCGCACTGGTTGTTAGGGACCGGGCCATTCTTACCAACGATTGCATTCCAGGAAGGGCGGTAATCTTCAAAAAAAGAAGTGCCTCCATATTTAACCTGGCCTCCCCACAAATCGCGAATGGAACCCAGTGCATCATCATATTTGTTCATTAGGGCAAATGCCTGGATCACAAAATACTGATTGAACGGGGAATATGAGATGCGATTTACCCTGTCGGTAAATCTCTTTTCGTAAATCGCTTTTTTTTCGCCAGTGTTGAGTAGGCCGGTTGTGACAGCGTCTGTACCCGCGTGTAAACCAAAATCCTGGTACCACGTCCCGCTATTCCGCAAGGCACTGATTTTTTCGGTTGCGTAATCATTGTATTTATCACGCAGGTCGGTCCTGCCACACATGCCCATCGCTACTGAAAATTCCTTCCATGCACGAATGGCAAGCATTTTGTAAGCATTCTGCGGTTCGGGAAGATTAGGATGTTCAAATCCCGCCCCCAGCCGTTCATCCCATCCGTAGTATTCCAAATTGGGATTGGTTCCGTAAACCTTATAGGCATCATCCAGCTTGGCGCAGGCGTTATCTATATAACTCTTAAGCGTTTCAGTGTCGCCGGTGTACTTATAATAATCAATCAGGCTTAATACCCAATAGAGCGCATAGCTCCTTATACCATTACTTTGCGTGGAGGTATAAGCGATGTTTTTCTTTATAAAATCATAATTTCCAAATGCCACCATCGAAGCTGCCTGCGCCGGATGCGCATCACCGGTCCAGGAAAACCTGTCGCCCCGGTACATTAAAATTGCACCTAAATAGTCTTTAAGCAGGTTCAGCTTTACCGTATAAGCGCCAGTGTACCAGATCCGCGTAAGCAAAGTATCGCTGCATGAAAAGCTTCCATTATAATTGGTGGGCCTCACCTGGCAAATCAATCGTAAGTTGGTAATATGCCATGTTTTGGAAAATGATCGTACGTGTATCCAGCCAAACCTCACTCCTTCATATAACTCAGTGTTCAATTCCAGTCGATAAGTGTTTCCATGCTTTTTAGGGGTGAGTGTTTTTGGCGGATAAGTTGATGAATAAACGGGCGGTTGATTATATTCACTGATACTCATCGTTATGCTGTCAGTCAGATCAGCGCTATCAAATTCCAGCCAGCCGGCATTTTCCTGGCCAAAATCAAACCTGATGTCACCGGTACCATTTACAGTAATGACATTGTTCTTTTTAAAATTTGTCGTGTTAAAGCTGACCGGGTTAGATGCTATCCAACTCCTGGGGCGTAATTGGTAGCTCTCAAGGCCGTCGGTCGCTTTTGGATCTGCCCATTTATAATTAATAACCGGATCGGGCGAACGCGGGTTAAGCACCCCGCTCTTCGTTGCTGTGACCGGCGGATAACCCCTGATTTGCGCGTGAAGCGATCCCAGGCAACTGGCGAAGACTATAAATATAAGGATCTGTGTAACCGTTAAGAAAGCACTCCTGCGACTTTGTTTTTCGACAATTGATGGCACACGTACATGAGTTGGATAAATCATTAAGCAGTAAAATTACCAGGTTGTTTATAATTGGATTATAATGGTGAAATTACAGGCTTCCTATTGAAACGCACTTGCTGAAAAATGATTTTTTTTTGTGCTTTTTGATATCGGGGACTATTTAATTAAAACACACCCGATGCTTCAACTATCATTGAACTCCCCAAAGTGCCAAAGGATTCCTGATGGGTCGTGCAGAAAGTATTCCCTGCCCCAGTAGTCCACCCGAATGGGGGTTAGTTTCACGCGCTTATATTTACCCGGAAGATCCAGAGCCACAAGTTCATTCCAATGCCTTTCAACATTTTCAACTTCCAGGAAAATCATCGAATTATCTATCCAATCTTTGACGTAAGCATCTTGCAAATAAAATCCAAAAGCTCCGGCTTTGAAATACGACATGTTATGAGCCAAAACACTTTCCGTGAACCCCAGGTCACGATAAAAACTTCTTGATATTTCAAAGTTCTCGGCCCCTATAAATGGCCGGATTGATTTTGCCTTATGCTCCATGGTTTTCCTTTTTCGTTGATGATTTTAATGAAATTTACGACGGTAAAGTTTGTTTAACGCAGTAAATTTTAATAAAGATAAAAAGTTTAATGGTTATCCCTTTTATCCAAGTCACAAAAACTACAAAATCAAAACACTGGTTTTGTTCTATTTATTTCAAATAAAACACTAAAAATATTAGCATATTTTCACAACTTTGAGCCCGGCGGATATTCACTATAATAAAACGCTTTTAATGAATACTTCCGCTAAGTCGGAACCCTATATGATTTTAGCACCAGCAGATAACATGACAGAACTAAACCCGGTGATGCAGCTGGCTTATGATTATTTAGAGGACACAAATACCATAGTTTTCCTAACAGGCAAAGCAGGAACGGGTAAAACTACATTCTTGCAACGGGTAAAGCAGGAATCAAAAAAGAAGCTGGCAGTGGTTGCGCCTACTGGAGTTGCGGCAATCAACGCCGGTGGTATGACCATTCATTCCCTATTCCAGATCCCCTTTGGGCCTATTATACCGGGCGGAAACAGCAGGCCCGATGCGCACTATAGCACTGAAAAGAAGGAATTGCTATCAAGTTTAGAATTACTGATCATCGACGAAGTAAGTATGGTGCGGCCGGATGTGCTGGATCAAATAGATCTTATCCTGCGAAATGTGAAGGATTGTGCTCATCCGTTCGGTGGCGTTCAACTTTTACTTATCGGCGATCTGTCTCAACTAAGCCCCATCATTCGTGATGAGGAATGGATCATGCTGAACCGCTATTATGCGACCCCATATTTTTTTAGTAGCATGGTAATGCAAAAGGCACCCTTTGTTAGGATTGAGCTTGATCATGTATTCCGGCAAAAGGAACAGGCGTTTGTAGACATTCTTAACGAAGTCCGTAATCAAACCATTAGTACCGAAAGCCTTAAATTACTAAATGCCCGGCACCTGTCCGGTTTTCGCCCGACAATTGAGGAGCCTTATATTACGCTAACCACTCATAATAGCCTGGCCCAGCAAATTAATAGCGAATTTGTAGAAGTGTTGGATGGAGAGGAATTTGAATTTAAGGCCACCATTCGCGGAGAATTTCCGAAGGATGCCTATCCTACTGAAACTAATCTTAAACTGAAGATTGGCGCACAGGTGATGTTTGTCAAGAACGATGGCTCTGCCGAAAAACTATTTTACAATGGAAAGATCGGAACCGTAATCCGGATTGAAAGTGATACCGTGTTTGTTCAATGCGAAAATAAAGGCAGAGAGATAGCCGTTCAGGCTGTAGAATGGACCAATATCAAGTATCAACTGGAAGAGCAGCAGATAAGTGAAACGAACGCAGGCAGCTTTGCACAAATACCTTTAAAGCTGGCATGGGCCATCACCATTCACAAAAGCCAGGGCCTGAGCTTTGACAGGGCCATTATTGATGTCAGCGAAGCTTTTACCCACGGTCAGGCCTATGTTGCCCTGAGCCGTTGTCGTACACTGTCGGGAATGGTGTTGCGCAATCCGATTACTTCCCAAAACATAATTGGTGATCCGGCCGTTGCCCTGTTCAACGAAAAGGCAAAGGCGCTGCAACCTGATGCCTTAAAACTTGAACAGGATCGTGAACTTTACAGGCTGTTCCTTATTTGCGAACTATTTAACTTTAACGGCCTAAGGACCAAAGCTAAAGGCTTCGAAGAACTGGTGCCTGATCTGCAAAAGGATATTTTGGGTGTTGCAGAAAAATTTACACGTCAATTGGCCCCCGAACGTGTGAAAAAAGCCGCCTTCTATTTTTATGAGAAATTAAAAAGCGCTATCGAAGTACTGCATAAGCAACTCCCGGCAATAATAGGCCAATCAAAAGAAAAAGCAGCCAAAGCCGACCGCCTAATCAATTGGATGATGGTAAGAATGGAGTTGATGGATTATTTTATCGCCATAGATTTCACACCGTCTGCGTATCTCGATCGTAAAAAGAATGGTGCAACCAGCCAAACAAGCTTCTATTTGAAAACTTTGAATGCCAAACCCAACGAAAGGTTATATGATGAGTTTTTAATCTGGCGGAATGTGGTCGCTGAAAAAGAGCAAATAATGCCGAACATGGTTTTATCCGAAAAAACATTAGCCACCATTGCTGAAAAACTTCCGTCTACTTTAAAACTTATCAGCGCGATAAAAGGCATCGGCCCACAAAAGGCAGTACAGTATGGAGCCGACCTTATTACACTCATCCGCTCCTACCAACAGGACGAGCAAGGTACCAATACAGAACAGAAAAGTTTATTTTAACGCGTTCATTACTTGCTTTGGTGTCAGTAGGGTTATCTTCATCCAAACTTCCTTGTCCGGATTTCCATCCTTATTGACTTTCACAGCGGTTATTTTATCGATCAGGTCCATTCCCTTTACAATTCCTCCAAACACGGTGTAGTTTTGATCAAGCATAGGTGTACCGCCCTGGGTGCGATAAACTTCACGCTGGGCTTCAGAAAAATGAACGTTGTTCTTCTTTTCAATGGCATTCAGTTGTTCATCGGTATAAGTACGACCATCTACAATATAGATCTGTGTGGTAAAGGATTCTTTGGCTTTATTATCATCTCGCCCCATGGCCAAAGCACCTCTTTTATGAAATAAAGCGCTGTTAAACTCCGGTTTGATCCATTTTTGTTCGGGCTTTAAGGTTTTTGATTTATCATAAAGCGAATCGGGGTCGCCACCCTGGATCACAAATCCCTTTAAGATCCGGTTGAAGGTGGTAGCATCGAAATAGCGACTTTTTACCAGCCTGATGAAGTTATCACGATGTACAGGCGTTTCATTATAGAGTTTGATTATACAGAACCCCTGCGCAGTTTCAATTTTTACAAACTGATTTTTTAGCTGCGCATTTGCGGTAGTTATTGCCACGAAAAACGCGGCCAGGAAGATCATTTTATTTTTCATTTCCTAAATTAAATAAAAATGTGTATATTCAACTATGGGTAGATCAGTAGAAACATTTAGTAAAAAAGAACGAGAGAAGAAAAAATCTAAAAAGCAACAGGATAAAAAGGAAAAGGCGGAGGACAGGAAGGCCAATTCCGGGAAGGGAAAAAGCCTGGAGGACATGATGGCTTACATTGATGAAAATGGCAATATTTCGTCAACACCGCCCGATCCGTCGAAAAAGAAAAAAATCGCAGCGGAAGATATTCAGATCTCTGTATCCAAACAGGCTGAACTTAGTCCGGAGGAATTGATCCGGAAGGGTGTTGTTTCCTTTTTTAATGATTCAAAGGGATATGGCTTTATAAAAGATTTACAAAGCCAGGAAAGTGTCTTCGTACACGTTAACGCTTTAGAGGAAGCTATAAAGGAAAACGATAAAGTTACTTTTGAAACGGAGCAAGGACCGAAGGGATTAAGTGCTATAAAGGTAAAGAAGCAATAGGCTGACTTTAAGTATGTTAGTTCTTTAGTCGAAAGAAGATTATTTTCGGGCATCGAAATTCATCTTCTTAAGTCTTTGAAGATTTTCACAGGCATGGTTAGACGCAGAGCCCGATATTATATGTCGGGCTTTATGGTTCAGTAAGATTTGTGAAGGATAATTAGTATAAATACATCTGTAAAACTTATAACCCAATGAGAAGCAGCTTAATTTTAACTGCGTTAATGTTGTGCATTGTCGCGTTTGTTCAGGGGCAAACCCAAACGTCAGCTATCAGGCAGGCAAATATTCCATCTGCAAATCCAAATAATGCCGAGGTTTATGCGCCATTGCCAAACGTTGTTGTGCCCGGGAAAACCTTTAGCAGCGCCCCTTCCGATGCGATCATTTTATTTGATGGAAAAAACCTGGACGAGTGGACTTCTTCAGATGGCAAGTCGTCGGCAAAATGGACGGTGGCAGATGGCATCATTACCGTAAATAAGGCAACCGGTGATATCGAAACAAAAAAACAATTTACCAGCTACCAATTGCACATTGAATGGCGGATCCCTGCAAATATTGTCGGCGAGGGCCAGGAAAGAGGTAACAGCGGTGTGTTCTTGTCGGGCAAATATGAAATTCAGGTGCTGGATAATTCAAATAACGATAACAAAACCTATGTTAACGGAATGGCTGGCAGCGTATACCGGGAGGCCATCCCTTTGGCAAACCCGGAAAAAAAGCCGGGAGAGTGGAACGTTTATGACATAGCTTATACCGCACCCGAATTTAATGACGATGGCTCAATAAAAACACCTGCGCGCGTAACCATATTTTTCAATGGCGTATTAGTGCAAAATAACCAGGAAATCCAGGGTTTCACCTCAACAGATACCAAACATGTTTATGAAAAACATGGACCGGCCCCCCTCAGGTTGCAGGCGCACGGCGACAAAAGTCTGCCTATTAGTTACCGTAATATCTGGATAAGAGAATAGAATCTATAAAAGCTTAGCTAATAACAAAGGCTACCTGGTAATGGGTAGCCTTTATTATTATGTTATTTGTCAAATCTTAATGTAAATAATATCACATTCTTAGTGGAATTATCTTGCGCAATTCGGCATCACGCAGATATAATCCCAGCCAAACCAACAAACCGAAAACCGAGGCAAAATATAATTGCTGCTCAGCGCGAATCATTATCGCAATGGCACCGCCGAGGTAACCTGTCAGCAAGATCGCACCGAGGATTGATGTCCGCGGAATTAGATAAAGAATGGTACTGATCAGCAATGCTATTCCAATGCCCTGGATAGCGTGTTCCGGCCACCCCAATTGAACGGATCCTTTTACAGAATGCTCCTCCTTGATGATTTTTGCGATCGCGTCGAAGAGAAGGAAAAGGATACAAAGGCCGCTGATTATCCAGCCGATCCATAATGAAGCTTTTGATGGTGTTGAATTTCCGGTTTCCATAATTTAAGGTTTTAATGAATAAATCTACAAAACAAATTTATTCCTATTTGCCTAATATTAAAGATGGAGAACACGCCGATTAAAGGGGGAAATCAGGCCAATATAATGGCAAAATATAGGTTTATGCCAAATACATCTGAATCACTGTCAATTCCTTAAATTTATAGGTATGAAAAGTATCCTTATCTCTCAATACCAGGCATCCTTAAAAATGATCCTGAAAACCATTGAAAAGTGCCCGGATGATTTGTGGGAAAACAACACTTATGAAAATGCCTACTGGCGGATTGTTTACCACTCGCTTTTTTATACGGCGTTATATTTATCCGAAAGCGATGATACGTTTATTCCCTGGACGAGGCATATCTTTAACTGTAACGTATTGGGGGCTGTTGACCATGGAAATAATCCAATAGTTATAAAGGCTGCCTATTCAAAAACAGATATGATAAGTTATGCGGATTCTATCTTAAACAACCTTGATGAATTGGTAGTTAATTTAGATACCAGCGGTAACAGCGGTTTTGAATGGCTGCCGATGAGTAAGATGCAACTGCATATATACAATATAAGGCATTTACAACACCATGTAGGGCAGTTAGTAGAACGTCTTCATCAAAATGGTGTAACAGGAATTCATTGGGTAAGATGAATTTGGCATTTTCATATTTATTCAAATTTTGTTAACGGATGAAAGTGCTTCCACGAATGCAAATATTCCTGGTAAGCCTGGATCTTGCCTAATTGCGCGCCTTTATTAAGGCCCGCCGTGCACAAGCCATCCCAGTTCCAGGTAGATGCGGTTTCCTTATCAGTCAATGACCCTGTGGGATCGATGCTGAAGTGCAATGCCTTGCCATTTACCGTCCTGTTTAAAACGTGATAGCTGAGGCTATCCTTTTCTAGTCCAATCATTAACGGTGTATTTGCCAGACTATCAGTCAATAATTTTGCTTTAGCAAGTTTGCGCCAATTGTAAGCCTTAGCCTGCCCATTTACAATCACCCCTATAACCCAGCTTTTCCGGTATATGGTATCCTTGTTTTTTATGGTACTGTCCCTGTCAGCAGCTTGTAGCCTGTCGTAATTTTTAAGGTCATCATAGTCAGCTTTATAATTTTTATCCGGTTGCAGGATCAATGATGCCGGATGCTTTGCCAACCACGCACCTAAAGTAGATTGCTCATATGGCAATTCGGTTAAGTGCTGACCTTTTAGCGACCCTGCTGCCGCATTACCGGTAGCCTGGTACCACCAGCTTTTGGTATCGGCATCTTCTATCACGGCATTGTAGTGCCTTGCTCCTACCAACCGAAACTCCTGTTTTTTGCCATTGACAATTGGGCTATATACCCGCCCGGTGCGGCACATGGTACAATAGGTAACTAATACAGGCTCGCCGCCAACGCTATCCTGTACCTTGTGGTGATATCCTAAATAAATAAGTGGATACGCCTTTGCCACACCATTATTAACTATCCCAACTACCACAAAGCGCTCCGGAACTTTATTATGTATCGCATTTGCAAATTTCACCGTGGCGGGTTCCCTGAACATTGTTTCAGCTTTGTACAATACATCGCTCACGTAAAAACTTCCGAGGAACAAGAGCAGCGCTACAATTTTTATTATCTTATTTTTTGTCGAGTTTGCTGCAAAGTATTTAACTATATAAAACAAAACCATCAGCGCCCCGACGATCCGTAACGGTGTAACAATTTTTTCGAGGTAATATGATACGGTTATCGCATTAAGGTCCTGGCTGCCGGGGAATGGCATTAATAGATAGGCATGCACCAGGCCCGGAATCAGTAGCAAACAGAAGCCTATCCAAAACACCGGCGGGTTTGTTTTATTATCTTTCATTTAAATATAATTGGTGGTTTGAATATAGTTATTCAAGATTACTTATCAAACATTGAATACAGAATCCTAATTTGTCCAGCCATTTTCTCTAGTCTCTTGACTAACTCTTCCCGTATCCAACAAAAGCCATTCGTTCGCCCATTTCCTTGTAAGCTTCATTAGGTTGTGGCGCCCAGGTGCCCAAACCGTCTACATACCGGTTGTACATACAAAATGCAGCCGCGATAAGCACAGTATCATGGATCTCGCTGTCAGTCGCTCCGTTTTCGCGGGCTGCTGCAACATCGGCATCTGTTACATTCTTCCCCGCTCTTTGAACCTGGTGTGCAATATTTAGTAAAGCCCTCAGTTTATCAGATACTTCTGTATTGGGTAACCCTGCTTTAATATCGTCGATCAGGTTAAGCCCGCTATCTAAATGAGCGGCCGCTGCCGCGGCATGTGAGGTATGACAAAAATGGCATTGGTTCCACCACGAAACTGATGCCGCTATTATTTCCCGCTCCCCGCTGGTAAGGCTTGACGGGCCGCGCAGCAGGGTTTCAGCAAGATCAAGTAATGGTTTTGCTGTTTCGGGGCGATAGTTTAACAAGCCTACTATGCCTGGTAGTTCTTCATTTTTTAAAGCTATATATGCCATTATTTTTTTCGTTAGATCCTGGTTAATTCCATTTCGCTTACTTTTTTGGGCGGCGTAAGGTAGCCTTCACGTGCGCGTTGTTCGCCCATTTTATCATATAATTCGTCGTTGTTGGGTTGCCATGTTGCAAGGCCATCTACATAGCGGTTGTACATACAAAATGCGGCAGCAATCAATACGGTGTCGTGGATATCAAGATCAGTTGCGCCTTCGCTACGGGCAAATTCAACATCGGCATTGCTAACATTTTTACCGCCTGATTGCACCTTCGCTGCGATCTTTAACAAAGCCTTTAACTAGTCACTGATTGGCGCGTTATCCGGATCAGCCAATACTTGTTTTACAACTTCTGCATTATTCCCTAACTGGTGTTTGGCTATGGCTCCATGAATACTGGTGCAATAAAAACAGGTATTCAGGTTTGATGTATAGGTGGCTATTAATTCCCGTTCACCTGCTGAAAGTGATGGGTGCGGGTTGTGAAGCATCGCTTGTACCAATGCATTCAAAGGCGCAGCCGTTTCGGGCCGGTAAACAAATAGGCTTCGGATGCCCGGAAAATCGTTCGATAAATTAATGTGTGGCATATGATAATAATTTGTTGATTCTATTTATAAACACTTGATTGGTAACCTTCCTCTGCGCGGCGTGGCGCCCTTTCTACATAAAATTGTTTGTCCTGCGGGGCCCAGGTGCCAAGGCCGTCGACATAGCGGTTAAACATGCAGAATGAAGCGGCTATTAACACGGTATCATGGATTTCAATGTCAGTGGCGCCCTCAGCTTTTGCTGCTTCAATTTGAGCCGATGTTACCTGCTTCCCTCCTTTTTGAACACTTTCAGCTATGCTTAACAAAGTTTTCATTTTTGGAGAGATCTCGGCCGACCTGAAATCCTGTTTTATATTTTCGATCTCCCCGATATCACATTGCAGGTAGTGCCCGGCTAAAGCACCATGAACATTCTGGCAGAAAAAACAATCATTTAGATACGATACGTAGGTGCCAATAAGCTCGCGTTCGCCACGAGTCAAAGTGTTATCGTCGTTTCTCAGCAGTGTTTCTGCAAGTAAATTTAAAGGCTCAGCTATTTCCGGGCGATAAGCCATTAATCCACGGATGCCGGGTAAATCATTATCAAGCTGGATATGTGCCATATTTTAGTTCTATAAAGGTCCTTTCTAACTCCAAATTATTTAAGGAAAACAACTTCTTTTAATTTCCTTAAATCACTAATTCACTCATCTACTAATTCACTAATTCTCTACCCATGATCGGCCGGCTGAATATTTTTAGCGAACAACACAATGAATAACCCCGGCAAAAACACCAGCGAAAAAATAAACAAAGCATTACTATACCCGCCAAGGACTATTACCAATACCCCAACAAACAACACCGCAGCCGCCGTAAACAGCCGACCCGCATTAAAACAGATCCCGGTAGCCGTCGCCCGCACACCTGTTGGAAACAATAGCGGGATGTATACCGATAAGATTCCCTGGCTCGCGCCAAAAAACAAGGCAAGCAAAACAATTTCAGCATAAATAATTCCTGAAAACCCGGCATTGGTTTTAAATAACAGGAACGCCATGATGGTGCACACCGAAAAGCTGGCAATCAGTGATTTCCGTAATCCCATTAAATTTACAAGCCATCCTGAGAAAAAGCCACCCGTTAAACCACCCATTCCAAGGCACATCATACTTAACCCACGTTGTTCGTGCGAATCACCTTTAATCAAGCTGCCGATCCACGTTGGCATCCACGAAAAAATGGCCCACAACCCTATCAGCATCGTTCCAAAAATTAAGGACCCTATAAGCAGGGATTTCCTGTTCGTTGCAGAAAATAACTGATCCGCCGCGTCCTGTTTATTTAACCGTTCAGACCGGTGTTTTTCCCATAACCCCGATTCACCAATAAAAAAGAAGGTAAGCAGTGCCAGCAAAACCGGTACAATACCGACAAAAAAGCCCTGTCGCCATGAAGTAACAAAGTAATTAATGGCGCCGGCGGAGAAGATCCCAACCGGGAACGAAATTGATAATATACCGGTATAAACCGCCTTTGTTTTCTGTGGCCACACTTCGCTTAATAATGTAAATGCTATAACCAGTTCGCCACCAACCCCAAAACCGCTGAAGAAACGGCAGATCATGATGCCATACCAATTGGTCATGAACCCTGTGAGAATGGTAAATATGCCATAACTGGCAACAGCCAATATGAGCGCTTTTTTTCTGCCGGTTTTATCGCTGATGGCACCCCAAAGAAAACCGCCAATGGCCCATCCAAAAATGAATAATGAATTGATGGATCCGCTTAAATAATTTAGTTCTTCAGGGCTTTTATGACCCTGCATCTCCTTCACAACGTCGGGCAAATAAACCGACATTAATGTGGACACCGCGCCGCCAAAAGCCGTACTTACAAAGCTGATCGTAAACAACGCAAAAAGTTGAGTTCGCTTTATTTGTGTCTTTTCGGCTAAGTCAATTGTTAATGCTTCCATATTGCTATTAATTTGAAACCGTTTTTTTCAGGTGATCATAACCTTGGGGCAGGCGCGTATAACCGTGATTTTTCAGTCTGTCGGCCAGTACATTAAAATAACCTGCGTCAGCAGGTAATGCAGTATCCAACCCGTCGACATATTTATTGTACAGGCAAAAAAGACCCGCAATTAAAACAGTATCATGGATCTCCAGATCAGTTGCACCCTCAGCTTTTGCCTTTTCTATGTGGTCTGGGGTAACCAGCTTACCGCTTTCCCGCACTTTGTCGGCAATTATCAGCAGTGCCTTCATCTTTTCACTTACAGGCGCGGCCGAAATATTGGTTTTAACCAGCTCTGCAGTTTCGGAATCCCCTAAAAACACGTCAGCTGCTGCGGTATGGGCTGCGGTGCAAAATTTGCATTTATTGCCGTTTGATACCACTGTTGCTATAAGCTCGCGCTCGCCTTCCGTAAGGGATGACGGGCCGCGAAGCAATAACTGCGTAAGGTCGCGAATGGGTTCGGCGGTGTCTCTCCTGTACTCTAACAGTCCGGTAATTCCCGGTAAATGTTCTTCAAGTGGAATGTGTGGCATACAAGTAAATTATCGGGTGAATAATTCCAGGAAAATTTTTACGCAAATAATAAATGCACAATGAATGTAAATTCATGACAACAGGCTTATTGCTATTATAATTGGTTTGTATAAGGTTATTAAAGGTGAGTTAAAAAGATGGGAATTCAAAATATCTTAGACGATATTTCGAATAAAATATCTCAGTACATTCACTTATGAATAGTATACATACCTCAGGAAACATATTTGATTCAATTTGACTCGTCCGGAAAAAACTATACACTAAAAAAAGGTGTATGAAAAAGGAAAACGAGGGAATATTACGGGGAGTGCGGGATGACAAGCACAGCCATCTTCCGGCCGAATTACGGGAACAACTAAT
>JALYIP010000059.1 GCA_030775685.1 Bacteroidota bacterium | reverse complement strand
CCTTTTAATCATGGTTAAAATGACCACAAAAAGTTGCCCACAAAACCATTAGTTATGGGGCATAATCGGGCATTTTGCAGTATTTTTAATGTATAATAAAAACTACTACAAAATGCGTGTAAAATATAATAGAGTATCCTCAATTGGCCAATCAGGACTTAGGTTCACCGCTGATAACGAAAAGTATGATATGGTGTTTTTTGATAAAGTATCTGGAAATGTTCCCTTTAAAATTCGCCCAAAGGCAGGTGAACTGACAAAGCTTATTGAGAGTGGAAAAGTAACTGAATTGGTTTGTGAGGAATTTTCAAGGTTAGGTCGCAATACTGGCGATGTTATAAGTGTATTAAACTGGTTAGAGGAAAAAGGTATTAATGTTGTCGTTCGTAATAATGGACTTCAATCTCGCCCCAATGGAGTTAAGAACCCAATTTTCGGCATGATAAGTTCTGTTCTTGCGAGTTGTTACGCTATGGAGCTTGAAAACATAACGGAACGCACAACCGTAGGGCGAATGGTGTATGTTCAAAATGGGGGTAAATTAGGTAGGCCAGCTGGATCAAATGAAAACGATAAATCTTTTTTAGAAAAACCAAAATCAGTTCAAATTATAAAAGGATTAAGAAAAGGTTTAACAGTTCGTGAAATTGGTAAAGTTGCTAATGTTTCTACAAAAACTGTGATGAAAGTAAAAAATTTAATGCTCTCTGTCAATTAATATCTTGTAGCAGGGATTTCATGAGTTAAATATAAAACTTCCTTGTCTTTTGTCATTAGAATAGGCAGTCTTTAATTTGGTTGATTAAAAATTGGATTGATTATATGCTTTTTAAATGGATACCATAAATTACAAACTACTAACTAACGTTTGTAAGAAAAGACCTAGAAGGATTTAAACCTTCAAATAGATCATTACCCCATAGCTGTCTTATTTCCAAACTGTTTTTTATAAATCCTTTTTTGTCAAAACGCCATCCTCTTTTTTCATATTCTATTTCAATATTTCTAGAAAGTTTTGCTTGACTTAACGCATCTATTTTATAATCTACCATAATCCAGTGCCTTGAAGTTTCAGGATTCCATGTAACATAAATACAATCTATAAAAGCTCTAACAATTTTTTGCTTTTCGATATTAGTTATTCCTTCGGCCTTGGTTGGGGAAAGAAAATCGTTTACAAATTTTAAAATATTTCCTTTTTCATCTGGTAGATGCGCCTCTTTAAGATATTTAAGTTTATCCTTTCGTGCACTTTCTAAATCAGCTTGATACTTGTCCATTCTTTCTTTAAACTTATCCTTCGGTATCATATCTGCGATGTCAATAAGTTTATCCATTTTTTCATTGCTATCTTTTTCTTTATCTCTCGCTTGTGCTGCCTTCGCATACGATAATTTATAACTTTCCGTTTTTATCAACCTATTAAAAAATTGTTCTACCTGCTGAGGTAAACTTAACACCAAGTCCCATATAAGGTCATCCAAGGTCTTTATATTAATGCCTCTGTTTCCACACCATTCAGCCTTATACCTTTGACTTACGCAAGTATATTGATGGTCTTTTAGATCAACTCGTTGTCTCCCATAAAAAGTTCCTTTACATTCAGAGTTACCACATCTTACTAGTCCCTTCAATAGAAAGAAATAACCACCTTTAATATTTTTAAATTTGTTTTTTTCACTAAGATTTCTTTGAACCATGTCAAAATATTCCTCTGAAACTATTGCAGGTGCCTTTAAAATATGTTCTTTGTAATGTCGCTCTCCCTTGTAAATTGGGTTTGTAAGTATGTTGTAAATTACGGCATCTCGCCATTTAAAAGTTGTTTTCTTTTCTCCCCTTACCATCATTTGACTTTTAGGAGAATTGCCTCGTTTGGTAGGTATGTTTTTTTCATTGAGTTCAAAGGCAATAATCTTGGTTCCTTTGTTTTCTTCCAAACTCATACTATAAATCAATTTGACAACCTCTGCTTCCTTTTCATCAATTACAAGCATTTTATCTCTGTCCTTTTTATAGCCGTAAGGTTGAAATGGACCCCCTGAAACTTTTCCATCTAAAGCGTTTCTCTCTAATGCTCTAGATATGCGGCTCGCCATCTTGTTTCGTTCAAAGTTGGCGAAGACAATACTCAAATTAGATTGGAATAAGTCTGTATCATCTTTAAGGTTAATCTCACCTCTTACACTAAATATTCTTACATTATTATCTTTTAAAAAAGTTAACAACTGGCTTCCGTTTGTTACTTCCCTTGTTAGTCTATCAATGTCAGTTATATAAATTCCACCTATTTCATAAAGATTTATTTTATCAACCAAACTATTTAATCCTGGTCTGTCACGAACATTCTTCATTCCACTTATACCTGCGTCTTCAAATATTTCAAATTTCCAGTTCAGATTTTTTGCTACTTCTGTTCCTCTTTTTATCTGATCTTGAATAGAAATACCAAACTCTGCTTGTTTTTCCGTTGATACCCTAACATATATACCAAGGTTCTCTGGTAAAACGATAGGCTTTTTATTCTTTTTTTTAGTTGACATAGAATGAATTTATTGATTTTTAAAGATAGTAAACTAATTAACTATCTAATATACGGAATGATACGTTAACATAATGGTATCACTGATGGTATGGTGCGGCGACCGGAACGGGCGTACGGTAACCAGTGCATCGGCAGCAGCTAATTTGCCTGCAACAGAATGGATCTTGGTAGTCTCTAATGATTCGTATAAGCTTAACGGCGGCAAAATAGACGGCAGCCTGCGCGCCAGCATGGTTTTCCCTGCCCCCGGCGGACCGATCAATATTACATTATGGCCGCCTGCGGCGGCAATTTCCAGCGCCCGTTTAATGTTTTCCTGACCGCGCACTTCGCTAAAGTCGCTGTCATAACTGGTAAGGCTTTTGTAAAATTCTTCGCGGGTGTTTACTACTTCGGCGGTTAGCTGCCCTGCGCCGTTAAAGAAATCGGCGACTTGTTTAATAGTTTCTACCCCATAAACTTCCAGATCGTTAACTATGGCCGCCTCGCGGGCGTTTTGTTTGGGTAGGATAAATCCTTTAAACCCCTCCTTGCGGGCCTGTATGGCTATGGGTAATGCGCCTTTTATAGGCTGAACGCTTCGATCAAGCGAAAGCTCACCCATAATCAGGTACTTTTCAAGGTTTTCGTTTTCTAACTGCCCCGAACTGGCGAGGATGCCGGCTGCAATGGTGAGGTCGTAGGCCGAACCTTCTTTGCGGATATCTGCCGGCGCCATGTTTACAATAATTTTTTGCCGTGGCATCCGGAAATTATTGGTTTGCAGGGCCGCCTCTATGCGCTGCATTGATTCGCGCACGGCATTGTCCGGCAGGCCCACAATCAAATAGAAAGGTTTGCTGCCGCCGCTAATATTTACCTCAACGGTAATCGTTATCGCTTCGATACCATAAACCGCACTGCCAAAAGTTTTAACTAACACGGGGACAAAGTTTATTCACCGCGTAAGTTATAGAATTTTATTTGAGTGATAAAACGGTAAATTAATGTTGAGGGAATGCCGTCCAATTAACGACGCTTTTTTGTGAGCTTTATTCGATTAATCAACTTTTTTCAGGGTCCCTTTAATCTCCGGGTTCTGGGCCGGGAGCGTCTCCACAATCCTTTCTATTTCGGTTTGCTTAACACTAACGGCATAATCTGCGGGTTCAATTTTACAACCGATGGCTTCGGCGTATACCTGGGTAAATTCGGCGCCTATGTATAAAATGGCGGAGGTATAGTAAATCCAAACCAAAATAACCAAAATAGAACCTGCTGCTCCGTATGCCGAATTTTGGGCAGTGTACTGGATATACAAGCTTATCAGATATTGGCCGGCCATAAAAAGAATCGCGGTGAACAAGGCACCCGTACGCACATCTTTCCACCTGATTTTCACATCGGGTAAAAATTTAAAAATAATAGCAAATAAAACTGTGATCACAATAAGCGTAATCCCTAAATTAATCCCATTCAACAGCAAACGTGTAAGGGCGGGCAGAAAGTGTTCTATCCATGTGCTTAAAGCCTTCATAACCAGGTTAATTATCAGCGAAGCCAACAGCAAAAACCCGAGGCTGATAATCAGTGAAAACGACAAAAAACGGTTCTGGATCAGTTTTATCCAGCCTCTCTTGGGCTTAGCCTTTACACGCCAGATAATGTTCAACGAGTCCTGTATCTCTAAAAAAATACCGCTGGCGCCTAATAACAATATAATTACCCCAACAACCACCGCCGTGCCCGATTTTCCGGAAAGCTGCAGATTTTTTAAAATCTCTTCTATCTGAAGTGCAGCTTTTGTGCCAACATATCCGGCAATCTGCGGATATAAGCGATGCGCAGCTGCATCCGGGCCTAAAAATAGCCCCGCCAGCGAAATAATCAAGATGAGCAGCGGTGAGATAGAAAAAATGGTATAATAAGCCAGCGAAGCGCTTAACTTTAGTCCGTTATCGTCAATAAAACCCATAAAAGTGGCCACCACTATTTTCCAGATTTCCTTTAAATACGCTACGCTGAAAACTTTCATGTCTTTTTGAAATGCCATTTTAAAAATATTATTAATAGCTTAATCAATGCTATATTTTACTTCAATATTTATTAGTCAAAAATGTTTGTGGTGTGTTTAAAATTTTGCTTAATTGATTTCGGAAAACGGAATATCAAGCAATGGGTAATTGGACCACCCGTTAAAGTCGTAATGCCACCATTCCGTTGGGATAACTTTAAAGCCATGGGCCGACATCACACTTTTCAGCAACTCGCGGTTGGCAAGCTCTTGTTTGGGCAAATCCGGATAATTTGCTGAAGCCTTTTTGCTGAAACTATCAAAACCGGTCGGCATATCGAGTTCTTTGCCGGTTTTCAGATCAATTAATCCCATATCGATGGCACATCCCCGGTTATGTTTCGAACCCTTACGCGGATCGGCAACAAAATTTGTGTCACGTGCCTGCTCGTAAAATTTCACGGTGATGGCATAGGGCCGGTAAGCATCATATATTTTTATTCCCAGGCCGCTGGTTTTCAGATCGGCTTCAACATCTTTTAATGCCAGCACAACAGGCAGCCTTGCAAATGCCCGCGCTTGCTGATACATACGCTGGTGCATAAAATTGTTGGTTGTGGCATATCTGATATCTAACACAATTTCGGGGATATATTTCTTAATTTCGACCAGCCTGGTACCCGGCCGGGCTTTTATTTGCCGCATATAGCTTTGCAGCCCCATAACTTTTGAGCTGTCGATATATTTATAGCGCTGTGCATTTGCAGTGCCGCAAATAATTACAAAAAAGAATAAAACAATGTGACGCTTCATAGTTTTAACGATGAGAAACAATGAGCAGGTCAAGATCTTTACACGGAATAGAAAACCGTTCGCCCATATGTTTATTGGTTAAATGCCCCTGGTAAATATAAACCGCATCGCGTACGCCCGATTTTTGCCAGATCACATTTTTTAAACCGCCTTGTTCGCCTATGTCCAATAATATAGGCGTAAAAATATTGGTTAAAGCATACGTTGCAGTGCGTGCCACGCGCGAGGCAATATTTGGCACACAATAATGGATAACATCATACTTCCTGAATACCGGGTGGGTGTGGTTGGTTACTTCTGATGTTTCAAAGCAACCGCCCTGGTCAATACTTACATCAATAATTACCGAATTAGGTTTCATGCGGCTAACGGTAGCTTCCGATACAATACAGGGGCTACGCCCGTCTTCGGCACGCATTGCTCCAATGGCCACATCGCAGGTGGTGATGGCTTTTTCTAAAACAATAGGCTGCACCACGGATGTAAATACCCTGCTACCGATGTTATTTTGCAGGCGGCGCAGCTTATATATGGATGGATCGAACACCTTTACCTGCGCGCCTAATGATATGGCGGTGCGCGCGGCATATTCGCCTACGGTGCCGGCGCCTAATATCACAATCTCGGTTGGTGGTACACCGGTAATGCCACCCAGCATCAGGCCCTTGCCATCAAAAATGTTGCTTAAATATTCAGCAGCTATCAGTATGGATGTAGCGCCTACAATCTCGCTCATGGCCCGTACCACACTTAGGGAGTTTCCCTCGTCACGCAGGTGCTCAAAACAAAGCGCTGTGATCTTTTTGTTGATCATTGCATGGATCGTTTCGGCTTTAAGTGTTGATAGTTGCAGCGCGGATATCAGCGTTTGGCCCGGTTTCATCATCTCTATCTCCTCCAAAGTTGGTGGAGCTATTTTTATGATAATGTCGGCCTCGTATACCTTTTTTGTATCGTAAACAATTTGTGCTCCCTGTTCGCTGTAATCCTTGTCTGAGAATTTGGCTGCCTGTCCGGCGTTACTTTCCAGCATTACTTCGTGACCGTTATTAACTAACAAGGCCACCGATAAAGGTGTTAAGGGAATCCTGTTTTCCTGGAAGGAGATCTCTTT
The DNA here is from genome assembly GCA_030775685.1 of Bacteroidota bacterium. Taxonomy (GTDB): domain Bacteria; phylum Bacteroidota; class Bacteroidia; order Sphingobacteriales; family Sphingobacteriaceae; genus Mucilaginibacter. The sequence continues at coordinate 155,806 of JALYIP010000059.1, read as the reverse complement.
GGGGATGCCGATATAAAGTTTGTGTTTTTTATTCTTTACCTCGAGCATTGATTCCTGTGGCTGCATCATGGCCTGCCTGGCAATATCCGAAAACCCACTATATTTCCCTGAACTCATTGTGTGCTAATTTCTGGCTGATGAAGATAAGGAAAAAACAAATTATCTTTAAATTAAATTTGCGCTATAATTATCTGCCTTGAATTATCGGAAAGCGCTGTAATTTTCACTTCAATATAATGATCGGGCAACAGATCCGGGATTTTTTCCGGCCATTCGATAAAACAATAGGCGTCTGAATAAAAATATTCTTCATAACCCATATCGAGTGCTTCGGTTTGGTTTTTCAGGCGATAGAAATCAAAGTGATAAATCCTGTTTTTTGCGCCAATGTATTCATTAACGATAGAGAATGTTGGGCTGGTGACCGGCTCGGTAGTCCCGAGGCAATCACACAACGATTTGATGAGCGTGGTTTTCCCGGCGCCCATATCACCATAAAAAAGGAAGATGCGGATGTCTTTTGCAAAGGAAATTATTTCGGATGCAACTGATGGTAGTTGGGTAAGAGAGGTAGCGGTTAAATGCATGTTATTAAATTCATTCTAACTAACTCATGAAGCTATAAACGTCATAAGTAACTCCCTTTTATCATTGCGATCGATGCAATGATAAAAGGGAGTACAAATTTAATATTTTTTACTTAGGCCCGTAAACCGCTATAGGGATCAATACCTCTTCTAACGAAATACCCCCGTGCTGGAAGGTCTCATTATAAAAATTAACGAAGTGATTATAGTTGTTCGGATAAACAAAATAGCTGTCTTCCTTGGCGAATACAAAGCTGGAACTTACGTGCAGCTTGGGCAGCATCGCATCATGCGGGTTGCGTACGTGGAATACTTCCTTCGGGTTAAAATTAAGGTTTTTGCCTTGTTTGTACCGCAGGTTGGTATTGGTATTCCTGTCGCCCACAATTTTGCTTGGGTTTTTAACCCTGATGGTACCGTGGTCGGTAGTGATAACAACACGTACCTGTTTTGCAGCTAAGAATTTAAGCAGGTCGAATAATGGTGAATGCTCAAACCACGATAAGGTTAATGAACGGTAAGCCGCATCATCACTCGCCAGCTCGCGAATCATTTGCATATCGGTACGGGCATGTGACAGCATATCAACAAAGTTGTAAACCACCACATTCAGTTCATTTTGCATCAGGTTGCTAACCGATTCATTCAGCGCACGGCCCTCATCAATGTTTAAAATTTTGTGGTAAGAGTGCTTAATATCCCTGCGTAGTACCCGTTTTAACTGGTCGGTTAAAAAGCTTCCTTCAAATAAGTTCTTTCCGCCCTCGTCTTCGTCATTTTGCCACATTTCCGGATAACGTTTCTCCATATCCAATGGCATCAAGCCCGAGAAGATTGAGTTACGTGCGTATTGTGTAGCTGTAGGTAAAATACTGTAATATGCATCTTCCTCTTCCAACCTGAAATATTCGGTTAAAATAGGATTGATGATCTTAAACTGATCGTACCTTAAATTATCTATCAATATAAAAAATACCGGCCCTTTACCGTCAAGCAACGGGAATACCTTCTTTTTTAATAACTGCGATGAGTTGATTGGGGCGTTCTCAGGCTCCTTTAACCAGCGCAAATAATTGCGCTCAATAAACTTGCAGAACTGAACATTGGCCTCAGCCTTTTGCAGGGTGAGGATCTCGTGCATTCCGGCATCTTCCAGTTGCTCCAGTTCCAGTTCCCAGTAAATTAATTTTTTATAAACATCAACCCATTCCTGGTAGCTCAGGTTATCGTTAAGGGTCATGCCCAAATTACGAAAGTCCTGCTGGTAGGCCATGGTGGTTTTTTCGGTAACAAGGCGCTTATTTTCAGTAAGCTTTTTAATGGTAAGCTGGATCTGCTTCGGATTTACCGGCTTTATCAGGTAATCATCAATCTTGGAGCCGATGGCATCCTCCATCAGGTATTCTTCCTCGTTCTTGGTGATCAGCACAATAGGGACATCGTTATTGATATTTTTAATCTGCGACAATGTTTCCAGCCCGGTTAAGCCCGGCATATTTTCATCTAAAAAAACAAGATCGAAATGGTTATTTTTGAACGCTTCAACGGCATCATTGCCATTGGTAACGGTAGTTAGCTTGTAGCCTTTTTCTGTTAGGAAAAGTACGTGGGGTTTTAAAAGGTCAATCTCGTCGTCGGCCCATAATATAGTGGTATCCTGCATGGTATGTATTTTAAGTAGATTGTTCTAAATTAGGATTTTAGATTAACATAATCTAATTGTTGAAATCGAAAAACAACCTGTGAAATCATATTATTAAACCCCAAAGCACGGCTTTTGTTGTTATTTATTGAAGTGATTAACATAAATTAACAAATATAAGACACTGCTATTACCTTTATTTAACACTTTTGCACAGCTTATAATAACATTGAATAAAAAGAAAATAATTAACGATCCCGTTTACGGGTTTATCAGCATCCCAACAGAGCTGATCTTCGACCTGATTGAACACCCTTATTTTCAGCGCCTAAGGTATATAAAGCAAGTAGGCATGACGCATCTTGTATATCCGGGCGCTTTGCACACGCGGTTTCACCATGCGCTGGGCGCTATGCACCTGATGAGCATGTCTATCGAAACGCTGCGTAACAAAGGCCATGAAATTAGCGATGAAGAGGAGGAAGCTGTTACCATCGCCATATTATTGCACGATATAGGCCATGGTCCGTTTTCGCACGCTTTGGAGGATAGTATAGTTGAGAATATCTCGCACGAGGATATTTCCACAATGATAATGCAAAGGCTCAACCTGCAATTTAATGGGAAGCTTAGCATGGCCATAAATATTTTTGAGGGTAATTATCCTCGGCAATTTCTACATCAGCTGGTATCAAGTCAGCTGGATATGGACCGCATGGATTACCTTAACCGCGACAGCTTTTTTACCGGGGTGTCCGAAGGGGTGATCAGTTCAGACCGCATCATAAAAATGCTCAATGTAGTTGACGACCAGATAGTAGTTGAAGAAAAGGGAATTTACTCGATAGAAAAGTTTTTAATAGCCCGCAGGTTAATGTACTGGCAGGTGTATCTGCATAAAACCGTCATAGCAGCCGAGCAAACGCTGGTGAAGATCCTTAAACGCAGTCGTGAATTAGCTTTAAATGGGATAGAAGTTTTTGCTACCCCGGCGTTGAGCAAGTTCCTGAAGAAGCCGGTAAGCCGGGATGCCTTTATGAACGAGGACCATTACCTGGAAACGTTTGCAAGCCTGGATGATACCGATATTATGGCTGCTGTGAAGATCTGGGCGATGCACGATGATTTTGTATTATCAAAGCTTTGTACCGATCTTGTTCAGCGCGATTTGTATAAGGTAGATATAACAAACGAGCCGCCCGATAAGGCGTTTATTGCCAGATTACTAAAACGTGCAGCTGAGCAATACAATATCAGTGAGCACGAGGCTTCGTATTTCGTATTTGAGGATAGCATCCGAAATAAAGCCTACAAATCGGGCGATGGTAATATTCAGATTTTAATGAAGAATGGAGCAATAAAGGATATTACCGAGGCCAGCGACAATTCAAACCTGGCTGCACTGGCAAAAACAGTGGAAAAATATATACTTTGCTATAAAAAGGAACTGATTTAATATTAGTCCGAAAGTCGGAAAGACCGTAAGTCCGAAAGAAAGGTCGATTACATTTTGAATTTTTACCAAGTTTAGTGATAGAGACTGCGGCTTCGTCTTTCGGATTTTACCGACTTTCGGACTTCCTGACCACCTCTAAAACATGACTTGTTCTTTATACTATTAACGATTAAATTTGCCCGATGCAATTTACCGCACAGCAATTAGCTTCGATGCTTAATGGAACAGTTGAAGGTGACCCCTCGGTGCAGGTAAGTCAGCTAGGCAAGATAGAAGAGGCCCAGGCCGGGTCGTTGTCTTTTTTGGCGAATCCCAAATATGAGCAATACCTATATACCACTGATGCATCAGCGGTAATTGTAAATAACGACCAGGTACTTGCAGAGCCCGTGAAGGCGACGCTCATCAGGGTTGACAATGCGTATACCGCCATTACCGTTTTGCTGGAGATGTATAACACCATCAAGCTTAACAAAAAAGGCATCGAGCAGCCAAGCTTTATCCATCCGTCGGCCACTATTGGCGACGATGTTTATGTTGGCGCATTTGCCTATATTGGCCCAAATGTAAAGATTGGGAATAACTGCAAAATATACCCGCAAACCTATATTGCTGATGATGTTACGCTTGCGGATAACGTTACTTTATATGCAGGTGTAAAAGTTTATTTCGATTGTAAGATCGGCAATAATGTAATTATCCATTCAGGGACTATTATCGGTGCTGACGGATTTGGTTTTGCTCCGGTTGGCGATGGCACCTACAGCAAAATTGCTCAAATAGGTAATGTTGTAATTGAGGATGATGTGGAGATAGGGTCAAACACTACTATCGACAGGGCCACAATGGGTTCAACCATTATCCGCAAAGGGGTTAAGCTGGACAACCTGATCCAAGTGGCGCACAACGTGGAGATCATGTCTAACACGGTGGTTGCAGCCCAAACCGGCATCTCAGGCAGTACGAAAATCGGCGAAAATTGTATAATTGGTGGCCAGGTAGGTATTGTTGGCCACATTACTGTAGCAAAGGGATCGCAGGTACAGGCCCAGTCGGGCATAAGCCGTACATTAGCCGATGAGGGCAAAAAATGGATGGGATCGCCGGCGCAGCCGTACGCAAATCACATGCGTTCGCAGATTGTTTTTAATCGCCTGCCCGATTTAGAGAAGAAAGTTAACGAACTTGAAAAAATAATTACGGAATTGAAGAAGGATGTTCATTAGCTCACTGGTTCATTAGTTCATTGGTTTTACCGCAGTGAGCTTTTGAATAATGAAAATAATGCAGAATTCTAAAAATGGTTGGGTTCTATAAGTTTACATCATTCTGCCAGCAGCAGAAGCCAGTAAAACAATGAACTAACGGACCAATGAACTATAAAGATGAATGTAAAACAAAGAACTATTAAGGCGCCGGTTTCGGTTTCGGGTACTGGTTTGCATACCGGGCAAAGTGTTACACTTACCTTTAATCCGGCTCCTGAAAACCACGGTTATAAATTCAGGCGTGTTGATATGGAAGGTTCGCCGGTAATTGATGCCGATTGCGACAATGTTACCGATACTTCACGCGGCACTACCATTACCCAAAACGGAGCCAGTGTCAGCACTATTGAACACGTATTGGCAGCTTTAGTTGGTTTAGAGGTTGATAATGTGCTGATTGATATGGATGGGCCGGAAACACCTATAATGGATGGCAGCTCGATCCAGTTTGTTGATGCTATTAAAGATACCGGCTTTATTGAGCAGGAGGCTGACCGCGAGTATTATCACATCCCTTATAATATTCATTATTCCGAGCCCGACCGCAAGGTTGAAATGGTAGCAATGCCTTTGGACGATTACCGCTTTACCTGTATGGTTGACTACAACTCGCAGGTGTTAGGCAGCCAGCATGCCAGTATTTCTACCATCTCTGAATTTAATAAGGAGATAGCCTCATGCCGAACTTTTTGTTTTTTGCACGAACTGGAGATGCTGCTAAAGCATGATTTGATAAAGGGCGGGGACCTTAACAACGCTATTGTTGTTGTGGATAAGGAAGTTGACGAAGAAGAATTGGCCCACCTTGCCAGGATCTTTAACCGCAAGGATATTAAAGTTGCCCCACAGGGAATCCTGAATAATATTGAGCTTCGCCATCAAAATGAGCCAGCGAGGCACAAACTGCTCGACATGATCGGCGACCTTGCGCTGGTAGGAGTGCCGTTACGCGGGCATATCATGGCGGCAAGGCCGGGGCATGCTGCAAACGTGGCCTTCGCGAAGAAGATAAAATCGTTAATAAAAAAGGAGCGCAGCCGCAAGCACATAAAAGTTTACGACCCGAACGCTAAACCGGTATATGATACCGTTGAGATAATGAAGATCCTGCCGCACAGGCAGCCAATGTTAATGATAGACAAGATTCTTGAATTGACAAAAAGCCATGTGGTAGGATTGAAAAATGTAACAATGAACGAGGAGATTTTCCGGGGCCATTTTCCGGGAACACCTTTGTTTCCGGGGGTGTTGCAAATAGAGGCGATGGCGCAGACGGGAGGAATATTAGTATTAAATACGGTGCCCGATCCTGAAAATTATATTACCTTGTTCCTTAAAATTGAAAATGCAAGGTTTAAACTGCCGGTAGTGCCCGGTGATACCATCATATTCCATTGCAGCCTGATAGCCCCTATAAGGCGCGGCATTGCACAAATGAAGGGTGTTGGAATGGTTGGCGACCGGGTAGTGGTTGAGGCCGAGCTAATGGCACAAATAGTAAAAAGAACAAACACTGAAGAAGCATGATCCAGCCTTTAGCATATATACATCCACAGGCCCGAATAGCCGATAACGTGGTAATTGAACCCTTTGTTACCATACATAAAGATGTGGAAATTGGCGAAGGTACCTGGATAGGTTCAAACAGCACCATTATGGATGGTGCCCGGATAGGTAAAAACTGCCGTGTTTTCCCTGGCGCGGTAATATCGGCTCCTCCGCAGGACCTGAAATATAAAGGCGAACAAAGCACTGTCTCTATCGGCGATAACACCGTGATCCGCGAATGCGTAACGCTTAACCGCGGCACCGCGCTTGACAAAAATACGACTACCATTGGTAGCAATTGCCTGCTGATGGCCTATGTTCACGTAGCACACGATTGTGTTATTGGCGACAATGTGATCATCGCAAACTCGGTGCAGCTTGCTGGCCACATTAATGTATATGATTATGCCTTTATCGGAGGTACATCAGCCGTACACCAGTTTGTTGAGATCGGGGCACATAGCATGATCTCGGGCGGCTCACTGGTGCGTAAGGATGTTCCGCCTTATACCAAGGCCGGTCGCGAGCCGGTATCGTATATTGGGATAAATTCGGTAGGCTTACGCCGCAGGGGATTCTCTGCCGCTACCATAAACGAGATCCAGGAGATCTACAGGATCATATTCCTAAAAAAATATAATGTGACCAAAGCCCTTGATATCATCGAGGCTGAGTTTAACCCTACTGTTGAACGCGACGAGATCATTAACTTTGTTCAGAACTCGCAACGCGGCATCATGAAGGGATTTGGGAATTCTTAAGAGAGTTCATAGTTGATGGTTCATAGTTCATTGTAGCTTCGGCATTGTAGGAACTTTTGGGCTAACAAGCTATAAGCCAAAAATATCTTCGGCCATGAACCATGAACCATCAACTATGAACTACCGCATCTCCCTTCAAAATATTGGCCGCCGTTTTAACCGTGACTGGATCTTCCGGGGGATTGACCATACTTTTACCGATAATAAAACATACGCCATACTGGGGCCTAATGGCTCGGGGAAATCAACCTTAATGCAGGTGTTAAACGGCAGTCTTGCTCCATCTGCAGGGAAACTGGGATACTTTTATAGTGACGTCCCGGTTGAGGTTAGCGAGGTATATCAGCATTTAAGCCTTGCAGTACCTTATCTGGAGTTGATTGAAGAATTCACTTTAAGCGAGGTGATCGATTTCCACTTCAAGTTTAAGCATTATAAGTACGGATTAAGTAAAGATGAAGTGATCGCGTTGCTTGCAATGGAGAACAACAAGAATAAAATGATCCGGTATTTTTCATCCGGCATGAAGCAGCGGCTAAAGCTGGCTCTTGCATTTTGCTCAGATACGCCGATGCTGATGCTGGACGAGCCTACCTCAAACCTGGATACCCAGGGGGTTGACTGGTATTTAAGCCTTGTTCAAAAATTTGCGGCAAACCGCCTTACCATTATCTGCTCAAACCAGGAGCATGAATACAGCTTTTGTGATGAACGGTTGAGTATTTCGGATTATAAGCAGAAAGGTTAAAGACTAAAGCAAAAAGCCAGCCTTTAACCCTTCCAACAATAAGTAGCTTTGAGCTTTACGCTTTTGGCTTTCAGCTATAAATACGCTTTCCTGAGTTTTATGATCCTCACCCAATGCATAACTTTCATTACCGGATAAACTGGGTCGAACTCGAACCATTTGGCGGCAAAATTTGCGTTGTTGGGGCGTTTGTGGTGGTTGTTCTGGAATAACTCGCCTAACATAAGTAAATCAAACGGGGTTGAATTTTTTGATTTGTCACCGTTGTCAAAATTGGCATAACCATATTTATGTCCGCACCAGTTTACTATTGCGCCATGGATAGGGCCCATCATAAAGTGGATAGGCAGCAATAGGAACATCCACCAATGGGTGGCAAATGCTGCATAAAATGCTACATAGAATACTCCGAAAAGAATTCGTGAGGCATAGGTTGATCCCCAATAGTCAAGCAAACGCCATTCAGGATAATTTCCTTTAAACTGTGCATCGGGCTCCTTTAAACGTTTTTCGTAAAGCTTATAGCTTTGTGCAGTGCGCCACATCATTTGAAAAACATCCCTGAAAAAGTAGGGAGAATGCGGATCTTTTTCTGTGTCGCTGTAAGCATGGTGCTCACGGTGCATTATAGCATATGCGCGCGGATTCAAATAGGATGAACCCTGGCAAACAAACGTCAGCAAATGAAAAATACGCTCGTTAATTTTATGCGTGCTAAACATTTTATGAGATGCGTAGCGGTGTAAAAAAAAGGTCTGGAAAAACAGTGATAGAAACCAATGTGCCAGGAAGAATATGAGAATGATCACAAGGATATAATATAATTGGTAATAGAATTGTTTTTATTATCAGCAGCAAAGATACAATTAAAATAATTTGACTGGTATTTATATTCTATTGCTACCACGTTAACATACGGTACGGGTGATTAAAAAGATTTAATTTATCAAATAAAACACAATGCAAAATTGGCATACTATTTAGTAGTATTTTCTCCTTAAAAGTCAAATTTACTGATGTTATGTTGTTATATATCAGGTCAATTATCTTTAAATAAGTATTTTTTTGTGATAGTGTTTGCCTTTTTTAATCTGAAATGTGAAGGCATGAAATAAGTTAATAAACAGCCCCACAATTCATTAAGAATTATTTTGTTAATTATTTAAATGATCAAAAGAGGTCAGTTAACATGGGAGCGGGGATGTTGTTAATTCAACAGCCCCTTCTTCATTTAACGCCTAATCTTCACTATCCCGCAGCGCTTTTATTTGGTTATGTGCCGCAATTATTCCCATTTGCTGGCGCTGTACAATTGCAGTAAATTCGGGTGAAAGCCCATTTTCAGGATCTAACGCAGCCTGGTAAGCCTTTTTTATGGCATCCTCACCACGTTCGCATTCTTCCAAAACCGTTTTACGATCATGGCCGCTAAAAGCTGATTTAACGTCAAGCCACATCCGGTGTATAGCACCGCTGCCGCTCATGCCCATTTCTACTTCGCCACCGCTCTTGTTTATAGCGGTACCAAGTTCATGAACGTAGCTGCGGCTTTGGTCCCTAAATTCAAGGAATAATGTTCTTAAATCAAGTTCCTTTTCTTCCAGTTCCTGCGCTGCATGAACAAAGCCTGCTACGCGGTCGTTATTTATTTCTATCAGGTCGTTAAATACCTCTATCGGTTTTTCGATGGTTTCCATAATGATAGTTGTTTGAAGTACAAGGTAGTTCGAACAACTATCTTGCCAGTGTTAGCGATTAAAGACTGGAGATCAGAGATTAGGCTTAAAAACTGTGTAGGCACAACTAATCTCTGGTCTCTAATCTCTAGTTAACTAAAAGAAACTGCTCCGCTAATAACTTGTAGCTCGTCAGCCTGTCCTCAAAACTCTCCGTAATGGTAACTGCTATAATTTCATCAACCTTGTAATCTTCGGCGAGCCATTTCAGCTTTAACTTTATCTGGCCGGGCGTGCCGGTTATTACGCGGGCCCTGTTGTACATAATGCGGTCCAACTCGCCTTGCGAATACTCAACATCTTTAATATCCTCGTAATTTACCGGGGTTAGGCCACCGCCTTTTTCGAACTGGTTAAAGCGGTAATCCATCAAAGCCTGGTGCTGGCGGATCTTCTCCTCATCCTCCGAACAAAAAACAAATATGGCCACGTTTGCATGTTCGGTTGCCATATCGTCCGATGGTTTAAAGCGATCCCTGTACAGGGCTACTGCCTCCGGGCCGCCAACCGGGTTTATGAAATGTGCAAAGGATAGCCCCATGCCGAAATGTGCAGCAAATAGGCCGCTTTGTCCGCTTGAGCTTAACAGCCACATAGCCGGAACAGTTTGCACCTGCGGGATGGCACGGATCTTTAGCTGCGGTGTGCCGGGTTCGCCCCGGTCATGAAAATAGTTGTTAAGCTCGTAAAGCTGCTCAATAAAATCCTGCTCGCGGAACTGGTTCGAGGGGTTGAGCATGGAGGCGGTGATCCTGTCGGTGCCCGGCGCGCGGCCCATCCCCAAATCCACACGACCCGGAGCCAACGCTTCCAGCATCCTGAAATTTTCGGCAACTTTTAAAGCGCTGTGATTGGGCATCATTACGCCGCCCGACCCAATGCGAATATTTTTTGTTTGCGATGCAATATAGGCCAGCAGTACCTCGGGCGTTGAGCCTGCCAGGCTGCCGGTATTATGATGTTCTGACACCCAAAAGCGGGTGTAGCCTAATTGATCGGTATATCTTGCCAGCTCGATGGTTTCCTGTACGGCTTGCTCGGCTGTAACGCCTTTGCGAACGGGAGATTGATCCAATACGCTCAGGCGGATCTTGTTTGTGTTCATAGTATGTTAAAACACAAAAGTAGACAAGGGTTTGTAAAGTGAATGTAAATAGAAATATGCTGTCTGGGTATATTATTCTATATTTTTATAGCTAAATTTGTTTTAAAGATCTCATTATGACAACAGCAGCAATAAGAGAAAGATTATACGATTACATTAGGATAGCTGATGATAAGAAAATTAAGGCTATTTATGCCTTGCTGGCAGACCAGGTAATCCCGGTTACAGATTGGTCAGAAGATGAAGAGTTTGTTGCTGAATTGAATGAACGGGTGAGAAGATATGAACAAGGAATAGATCGGGGCTATAGTTGGGCTGAAGTTGAAGCTTCAATAGAAGAGTTGAAAAAAAAGCGGGCCGCTAAATGACCGATTCGTTTATATTATTACCTAAAGCCCAAAAAGAGCTACTCGATGCGTGGGAGTGGTACGAGGACCGACAGCCAGGTTTAGGGGATGCGTTTCAACGCGAACTTCATAGAAAGATAAAATTTATTATTGCAAACCCTTTGCATTACCCCCAAAAGGGGAGATATAGAGAAGCTATCATTGATGTTTTTCCATATTTAATTGTTTTTGGAATTGATAACAGCTCAATTATCATTATTTCGATCTTTCATATGAGCAGACATCCAAAGAGAAAATATTAAGCAATGCTTATCTAAACTACCAGCTATTTACTCTCCCACTTATTATTACTCACATCCGCATCCATAAAAATCCCGCCATCAATAACTATCGATGTTATGGTCTGTTTATTTTTTAAGTTAAGTGTAGCTTGTTTTTGATTGCTTTGCCAAATAGCCGGTGTTTGATGGATTACTCCGGTTGTACCATCACTATAAGTTAGCCTAACATCAAACGGAACAGCAAAGCCGCCGATATTGTCAATCACTATTTTATAGCCTGCGCCAATTTTTGTTACACTTTTGATTCCGAGATCGATGTAATAATTGGTATAGAACCAGTTTTCAAAGAACCAGTTCAAATCCCTGCCAGCGCCTGAATTAATGGAGTTAAAATAATCCCATGGAATTGGGTGCTTACCGTTCCAGTTGTTCATATAGATATGCAGTGCTTTTTTAAACAGGTCGTCGCCCAATAGATCTTTTAGAGCCATGTAACTAAGCGATGCCTTGCCGTAGGCGTTGTGGGCATATCCATCCTTTAACTCGCTGGTTGGCGTAATTATAGGCAAGTCCTCGCTACCCGATGGATCATTGATCCATTGTGATACTCTGAAGTTTTTATAGTTTTCTATGGCTTTTTGTTTACCAACCTCAGTTTCGTTAACAAAAAACTCAAAGGTGGTTGCCCAGCCCTCGTCCATGTAACCAAAGCGCGTTTCGTTAATGCCCATATAGAAGGGGAAATAAGTATGTGCCATTTCGTGGTCCTGCAAAAATTCTGCATCGGCAATGTCCGGGTCGTGCGAGTCGTTCACCATCATCGGGAACTCCATATCTGCAAACCCCTGGAAGGCTGTCATCTTGGGGAACGGGTAAGGCACACCCGGCCACTGGTTCGAAAACCAGTTGAGGGCGTGTACCCCAAACTTAACTGCCTGGTGAAAATCAGCCGAACCATCTGCATAAGCAGCCTGCATACTTAACCGGCGACCTGTCGCATTGTCAACAACAGTACTGGCTGCATCCCAGTTGTAATGGTTGCTGATGCCAACCGCCATGTCGCTGATATTGCTTGTCTTCCAAACCCAAGTATTCATATCATTTTGGGTGGTGATGTTATTTTTAGCGAGATCAGATGGTGTTGCGATATGTACAACGGAATCCGTCGACATCGATGCCTTCAACCGTTTTAAATATTCAGGTTGAATAACCTGTTCCGGATTTTGTAATGTACCGGTTGCCCAAACTATAAAGTTTTTAGGCACATTTACGCTAAGCGTATAGTCGTTAAAATCGTTATAAAACTCCTGGCGGTCGTTAAATTCCAGCTTATCCCAGCCGTTATAATCGTCATAAACAGAAACTCGCGGGTAAAAATAAGCGATATAAAAAGTGGTGGGGTCGATAACACCCTCGCGGCCCTCCCCGGTTGCCAGCTCGTAATGCCAGGTAACTTTAAGCTTTACAGAATCATGAGGTAACAACGGAGTTGTTAGATCCAGGCTCTGGTTGGTTGCCTTGGCTTGCTTATTATCCCACGCTTTTGGCTGACCGTTTACCGCTATTGAATCCACCTGCATGCCATCCGTGATGTAATCAGGATCAGTAGGCCTGAACCTGGTTGCGCCGGCACGGTGTACGTTCAGAATCAGCTTCATATTTAGTGCTTTCAGCGTATCCGGGCTGTTGTTAATATAGGTGATCTGCTCGTGTCCCTTTACTGTTTTATCGGGCGGCATAACAGTTATTGCAATGTTGTAGTGGGCGGTGTTTTGCCAGTATTTGCTGCCTGGCTTGCCGTCCATTGACCGGGTTTGATTTTTATAGGCATTTTTAACATCGCGCGGCATGTAAAGGTTTTGCGCATTTACCTGTAAGAAAATAAAGCACAGCGCAGCTGAAGCGAAGAGTGATTTTAGCATCGGGTAATTGTTGAGGCAGTTAATGGGATAAATATAGGAAAGAAGACAGGAATTATCTGTCTGAATCAGAATTTGCGGAATTTTAGAATTAGCAGAAATCTTCCGCCTGTTTTGGGGTGTATTCGTAGAGACACGATTGCGTCGCGTATCTACCGAAATTTTATCTACACATTAAAATGATACAGAAAAACCACCTCGCCAGTGTAAGCTGGTTTCTTCTCATTCTCAATTTCCATGGTTACGCCAATAGTGGCTTTAGTGATGCCTCTTAGGTTAACTATGGCCACCAATTTAGCATGAAGCCTTACCTGGCTGTTAACCTTAACAGGCTGGGCAAACCTTATATTTTCAATGCTGTAATTGATCTGCATCTTCAGGTTTTGAACATCGGCTATCTGGTGCCAGAAGTAGGGCAACAGCGACACTGTTAAATAACCATGCGCTATTGTAGCCCCAAATGGCCCTTCTGTTTTGGCGCGTTCCGGGTCTGTGTGGATCCATTGGTAATCAATGGTAGCCTCAGCGAATTTGTTTATTTGTTCCTGGGCAATGGTATGCCAGCCTGATATGCCAATTTCCTTGCCAAGGTAGCTTTCAAATTCGGGATGGTTTTTTATAGTTATCATGAGTATAAAGTCTTTGTTCGATTAATAAATGGGTCTGTAAAAATAGTAAACTGGCTGAAAATTCAAAATTCATACAGAATTCTTAATGCATCCCCCCGGTTAAAATTTGGATGCTGCTGTTATCTTTTTAATATTAAATCAAGAAATTCGTCTATACCAATAACTGTGACCTTTGGAAAGTCAACCGACTTAAGTATTCGAAAATGGTGGTCATTGCTAACAATAAAATCAGCGCCAGCTACTACAGCTGCGTCCACATATTTATTGTCATCAGGATCTTTTTCAATTAAGTTCCATTCAAAATATACTTCTACTTTAGTAAGATTATCAAGGTTCAACAACATTTCGGCTATGTTGTTGGCCACTATTGAGTTGGCTTTTCGTTCAATAACCTCGGTATATTCAGATAAGATATCATTGCTAAGCGCGAGGTCAAATTTACCCCCGATCAGGGCATCAAAAATAGGTCGGTAAACTGATTTTGGGGGAATAGAAACAAGGAGGACGTTCGTGTCCAGTACCACTATCATGGGTTATTTTTTTCTTAGGTCTTCATTGGCCCATTCTCTCATTGTATCATTGGTCCAGTTATTTTCAACCCATAATTTATCCATCTCGTCAGTTGCGGTTTTAGCGAAATACTTTGCAAGTAATTTTTTTATTTCAGCTAATTGCTTCTCCGGTAAATTGTATTGAAACAGCTTCAGTAATTCCAATTGTACATTGGTGAGTTTTCCAACGGCTTCCATAATTGTTATTTCTCGTTTGATAACAAATATACCATATATTATGAAATGAAAGAAGCAAACTCGTCTTCAATACCACACGAAAATCTATTTGCGTCAATACAACTACCCCACCAGCCACTTACTCTTCGGCAGAAAAGATAAAATCTTAACAACTATAAAAGTAATTACAAAAGCACAAACCCCCATAACCGGAATTTTAACGGCGGCGCTTGAAAAGCGATGATCCACTAAGGAATGCACGGTGTTTAAAATAAGGATATGCGCCAGGTAAATACCATAACTCTTACCTGCAATATCAAGCAGCAATCTTATAAACGGTGTATCCGGATTTTTTATTTGGATGTTTTTGAACATCAGGAATGCGCCGGTGGTCATCATAGCAACGTTGATAGTTTCAAAGCCCCAGGTGAGTGCCAGCTTATTGATGAATTTTTCGGTATCCAGCCGATATAAAAAGCCATAGGTGGTAATAGCATAGCCAATAATCATAAGAGCAGCGCCTGCAAAATAATTCCACCGGCGGGGCTCCATATGGTAGCGTTTGATATAATTAGCCAGCACCACGTAACCTAAAAAGCCCGAGAAGTAATACAGCATTGGTGTACGGTTCCAAAAGGTTTCGCCCCACACGGCTGGAATCACCAAATGAATATAAGGCATGGTAAGTGTAACTCCCCATAACACAAGGTATAGCTCCATGCTTCTGCGACTCGCAGTCTGGATCCACGGCGAAAGGATAGGGGCAAACAGGTAGATACCCAACAGCATATACACAAACCAAAGGTGACCTATCTGGGCGCCGTAATTTATCGGGATGTTGATAATATTAGTAAGGGTGGTATTTATATCGGCATAGCCCCTTGCGTAATAATAGAGGGCATAAAACACACACCAGATAACAAAAGGAATCACTATCCTGCTAAACCGCTTCTTAAAAAACGCGGGCACATCAGTTATCGGGAACAGAAAAAGGCCCGAGATCATCACAAACAGCGGGACCGATATAATGCAGATAGGGTTGTACCAGCCTACCCAATAAGCATCAACGGTATTGGTGATTTTGCCGCCATTGCCAATAAAGTAAAACTCACCGGCATGTGCCTGGATCACCATGTAACAGGCAATTACCCTTAAAATATCGAAACCATAATTGCGTGGAGCCGCTGCTTTTGTCATCCTGCTTTAGAAAATTATCGAACAAAAAGCTTTTATACGGATATGGGAAAGGGAATGTTAAGATGAATAAAATGCAAATGAGGGCAGGGAGGTCTGATGACAATATTAATCAAGTGCGGCCATTGCCAGCTTAATGATATCGTCGAACACCGTTTTGTCGGTGGTTGATTTTGCGGTTACACGGATGCCTTTTACCGTGTTGAAGGTAAAACGGGCCAGTGCACGGGCGTCCTGTGTGTTGGCGATCTCTCCACTATCCTGTCCTTTTTTTATCACGTGGTAAAAGGCATCTTCAACCATCTGATCATTTTCACATACCAGCTTGGCTACTTCAGCATCGTGCGGGGCATTTTCAACCTCGGCGTTTACCATAAAACAGCCTTTTTGCATTTTGTCGCCAAGCAGGTCATTAACGGTGAACTCCAGTAGCTTTTTTAACGTTTCTTTCGCCGCACCGGGAGCGTTAGCCACAGCGCAAAGTTTATCCGAACCCTTGGCTTTATAGCTTTCCAGCGCCTTAATAAACAGAGTGTGCTTATCGCCATAGGTGTCGTACAGGCTTGAGCGGCTGATGCCGAGCCCGTCCACCAGGTCCTGCATGGAAGTGCCGTTATAGCCTTTGTACCAAAAAATAGCTATGGCCTTGTTCAGCACCTCGTTTTCATCAAAATCTTTCGTTCTTGCCATAAAGCGGAATAGCTTTGCCTATAATTAAGCAAAGCTATTCATTTTAAAAGTGTTATTGAAATAGAGTTAAAAGTCTGAAGTCAAAGAATTAATTAATTTAATACAACTTCTTGGCTCTTGACTTAAGACTCGGTACTCCCGACTTCCTTGTTATCTAACCCCGCCGCCTGCAAGCAAAGTTTCGCCGGTTAACCAGCGTGAATCTTCAGATGCAAGGAACACAGCCAATAAGCCAATATCTTCTGGCTGACCTATCCTGCCCAATGGTGCTGTGCGTTCCTGTTCAGTTTGAAAATCACTGCCGATAAATCCTGCGGCGTGGGTTCCTTCAGTTTCAACCATGCCGGGATTAATTGAATTTACCCTGATCTTTTTTGGGCCAAGCTCCTTGGATAATACGTGGGTAATGGCGTCAACCGCACCCTTTGTTGCTGTGTAAATAGAGCTGCCAACCGGGGCAATAGCGCTCACTACTGAACCTATGTTGATGATGCTGCCACCATTTTCATTAAAGGTTTTTACTGCGCCTTGTGTTGCCAGTAATAAACCCAGCACGTTGGTATCAAACTGGGTGTGGAATTCCTCTGCGGTAAGTTGTTCAATTCCGCCGAACTTATAAACGCCTGCATTATTTACCAGGATGTCAACCGGCCCAAATGCTTTGGTAGTTTCTGCGAATAAACGGGCGATATCAGCTAAATCTGATACGTTACCCTGAACCGCGATAGCTTTACCGCCATTGCTTTCGATCTCGGCAACTACCTTGTCGGCGCCTTCCTTTGATGATGAATAGTTTACTACTACAGACGCGCCCTCAGCTGCCAGGCTTTTTGCTATGCCCGCGCCAATCCCTTTTGATGCTCCTGTTATTACTGCTACTTTATTTGCTAACTTTTTCATGTTGTTGAATGATTAATTTTCTATATTTGGAATAATCGTTCCGCAAATGTATAACATAATAGGAACGATCGTTCCGTTTTGTTAAAATAGGAGGCGGGGATGACAAAAGGGCTTTACCGGAAGCATTTTTCTTCTAAATTTGATCAAGCGAATTATTTAAGCCATGAGACCAAAATACCTGATCCTATTCCTGCTGCTGTGTACCTTAAAAGCTTATCCCCAAAACACGATAGTTGATTACAAAGTAAAAACCACCGCCAACGCAAAGGAGCGCACCGAAATGCTGGATGCCTTGCGCGCTTACTTGTACAAGGATTTGAAAATGACATTGGAGTTTTATGTAGATCACCTTAAGGTGGCTAACAATTACGCCTGGTTGCAGGGCTCGGCTGATAGGAAGGACGGCAAGGACCTAAAGTTTCCGGATGATGGCGAATACGATTGCTGCCACGTGGAGACCCTGTTTCAGAAAAAGGGTGGTAAATGGGTTGTTGCCGAGGAGGGTGCCTTCAGCACGGATGTGTGGTATGAAGGAATTGCAAAGAAATATCGAGCAGCACCAAAAGGCATTTTTCCAAAGGGCTCGGCGGCGTTAATGGAGCAGTGATGCCCTTTGTCATTCTGAGCGAGAGCGAAGAATCTTCAACACGGGATAGGAACGGACAGGTATGATGGCGACTTATCCGATGCTGAGGATTCTTCGCTATGCTCAGAATGACAAATCGCTTTTAGATGATTAATTACAAATCTTTTGACCTTGTCAGTTAACCTAACTATTCCTTCGCATCCTTTTCCCACAGTTTAATGGCTTTTTTATCTGCGGCTATGGCCTTTAACTTATCACCGCCCAGCCGGTACCAATCTGCCATGCTTTGGTATTGTTTGGCCAGGTAAGCAGCATCCTCATCAGGCTCCGACTGGTCGATCTTGACCTGGTAACATTCGGCACCTAATAGGTAGACCTCTTTTGGCATGGTAAGGTAGCGCAACGAAAAGTTAATTTCTTCTATAACCGTTCCATAAGCATATTGCGCATAAGGCGATGCCATTGCCTCTCTGGCATATTCGCAGGCCTTGTGCGGATCGGTGATAAGCAGGGCCGCGAAAGTATGCGATGCCATTTCGGGCGTGTATTTTATCTTCGGCTCCTTTTTAACCATGTCGTTGATCACCACCAGGATGGAATCGGTAAAACCCTGCAGGTTCTCATTGCCCGAACGCAGTTGCAACCGTTTCGTTTTGGCGATCACCGAATTATCCAGCGTATCCAAATAGTTCTGGCTACTGTCAGAGTATTTTCTCCTTGCCGATTCCCCTTCAATATCCCAGGTGTTGTTTAATATTTTCGATAGGGCCGTATCCACGTGGGCACTGTTGCCGGTCCACGCTACGCGGCCCTGCCCGTCAATTATAAAACTGAGCGGGATGTAATCCAGGTGAAATGCCTTCGACCAGTCACGTTGCGTAAAGGCTGTGTCTTCCGATGCTACACTGAAGTCCATTTTATCGCCCATAATGTCAACAAAAGCCTTGAGCTTTTCAGGGGTAGCGCCCCTGGTTCCACGATCTTCCCACACGCTAACGGCCGCAAAGGTTACCTTGCCCTTGTATTTGCGGGCCAGCTCCGAAAGATGGGGCATGCCTTTAATGCACCACCCGCACCAGGTTGCCCAAAAATCAATTACGTACACTTTGCCCTTTTCGAAATTTGTAATAGGCTTGCCCTTGATCCAATCCTTTACCCGTAATTGAGGCGCAGCATCACCCATGTAACGCGTAACAACAGGCTGCTCTTTTTTAACGCTATTTACCCTTGCCGTCGAGTCCTTTTGGATTTCAGTAAATTTAAGCGAGGTGTCGATCTGTGCAGTTTTAGCCTTTACCGACGTATCGTTTTGTGCAGCTGCGCTGAGCGCCATCGTGCAGAACAGGATTAATAATTGAAATTTTGGTTTCATTTATGCTGATGCTGTTGTTATCGGCTTTTTAGCGGGTGATGGATGCCCGGTTTATTGGATCAGGATTATAACTATAAAGTTAGGTAATTATTAATTGGAAGAGAAGTTTTTTTGGAAAGCGTTCCACTTGTCCACGCGGAACCGGTGGAACGCTATGAAATATACTGATTATTAGTATTTTAAATTTATTCCATCTATTTAATCATCACCGCAAATGACACCGTTTCGGGTGGTAAGCATTTTTCATCGTTGCAGGTCATGTATTCCAGGCTGCCGTTAACCGTTACTGGGCCGTTAACGTTCAGCTTTATTTTCTGCTGAAATATTACGCTGTTCTCAAAATAAGCTACCTCTATGCCAAATACCTTCTCAAATCTTGAGATTGGTTTAGGCTCCAGCGGTGTACCAAGAGTAGTATAGCTTTTTGACGGTGAAAAGCTAAAAGATGTTCTCGTTGGTCCACGGTCCGGCACTGTTTGCGAATAGAGGTGCCAGTCTTCATCTATGGTAGCTTTTATAAAAACCACTGCTTCTGTTTTGCTCAATCTTTTCGCTGCATAACTCCACCTTACCGGCCTTAACACCTGGGCGTGTATTGTCGACAAAGCGAACAATCCCATAAAAACAACCAATATTATTCTTTTCATAACAGTTTGATTAAAAGGATCAATTGCTTTGCTGCCCCTTTTGCAACAACGAGGCTATCATCAGTTCCAGCGTGCGGTGATTGCTACCATCAATCCGGAAATCGCTAAAAATAATCTTTCCATCTTTATCTATCAGGAAATTTTCGGGCTCACCCTGCACGCCGTAATTTTTTGCAGCAAAATCTGCGTTGCCGCGTAAGGGTATAAATGAATATTTGTTATTTTTCATTAGCTGAAGCATAAAACCATCCTGGAGCGGCGATACATCGATGCCGACATATACCACGTCATCACCCTTAAATTTATTGAGCACCGCCTCGAAGTGCGGAAACTCCGCCCTGCATGGGCTGCAATTAGGGAACCAGAACGTAAGCAATACTACTTTGCCCTTCAAGTCCTTTAAACTTAGGTTGCCGGTACTGGTATAAAGGCCAAGGTCAAATGGATATGCAGTAACTGCCGTGCTGTTCCTGATCGCATCAACATCCTTTATCACCTGCTCCTTGTCTTTGCCGAGTTTACTTCCGTACAATGCAAGCGGCGTATAAAGTTCGTCGGTGGGGGATTTTGCAAATATTACGACCAGGCTGTCATAAGCGGCTTTAACGTCGCCCGACTGCTCGCGTAGCGCAGCTTTTCTTATGGCGATATAGTCCTTAATGAAATTATACCGCGGTAGCTTCACCTGGTTAAGTTCAGCGAGGGCATCTTTATAGTTTTGGCTTTGCTCCAATTTATTTGCCCTGATCAATGCTTCGGCCGCCTGTTTTCTTGCCGGCCAGGGTTTTTCCCCGCCCATTTCGCTGATCAGCACCAATGCCTTTCCGGGGTCTGTTTGCAGGTAGATGTCAGCTAGTTCCATCATCCCTGAGGCCGACCAGTTAAATTTTTGCGGCGGATAAAGTTTACGGAGTTCTTCAAAATAGGTGATCTTGTCCGCACGATTAGTTGCCTGTTCGCCAAGCTGGCATAAGGCATACGCGCCGGCCTCATTTTGAGGGAAGCGCTTTACAAAATCAAAAACCTTTTGCTTGTAAGCAGCCGGATCGCCGCCCGAGAACGAAAACAGGTAAGACACTGCATAATCGGCATTTGACGGATCTGCAAGCGTTGCCTTCTTCTTATATTCAATTGCCAAATCCATTTGTCCCCTTGTAAATGCATCTTCCGAAAGCATCGACCAGATCTTCGCGTTTCCGGGTTCCATTTCGGCTGCCCTTAGCAAAAACTCACCGCCCTGCGGCATTTCAGCGTTATAATAAACGGTGCCGATAGACAATGGGATAGTCTCATTTTCCGGGTATTTTTTCATCCATTCCCGGTACTGGTCAACAACTTGAGTTGTATTGATGCCCATGGCATAGATATACTTCTTATGCGCCGCCATGCTGTTCATGTTGGTATCAAGGGCAAGCCGGGCCTTTTTTATTTCTTCGGCAGGGGCGGGGCCGGTGCGTACGGGAATTTGGGCCAGCGCAGGGCCTGCGGAACAGGTAACAAGTAATAAGAACAGGTAAAATGAGTGTTTTAGCTTATTTTTTATCATGGAATTATTTCAAGAGATTACAAATGGAATCAATGAAAACTATAAATATAGTGATATAACTATAAAGATAGGTAATTATTGGATAGGGAGAGAAATTTTTTTGGCAAAGCGTTCCATTTTTACAAGTGGAACACCCGGAACGCTATGAAACATGCTGATTATCAAGTGTTCTATTTTTGGCGATAATTGAATAAATGAGATTTTAATAATTATCGGAGCGTCTGAATTTAATTTGCCGACCGTAGAGACGCAATATTTTGCGTCTATGGAGAGTAAGTATTGTAAAGCACAGGGAAATCGCTTTAAAAAAGGAGGCTCCGCTGGAGCCCATAAAAGTGCAATCATAAACTATAAACAGGGAGTTCCTCTGGAACTATCGCGGCATTCAAATCGGGACTCCAGCGGAGTCACCTGTTTGTAGCAAAGACAAACATGGATAATGGCTCCGTAGGCGCCTCCTACAACCAGTAAGTTTAAAAGCGATTCCCTGTTGTAAGGTAGCCTCATTTCCTAACCGTCCCCCTTTACCTATTTATCGCCAACCCAATGCAGGGGCAACATGCTCCAAAATAGCAGATAGCACATGGATATTGTAATCAACGCCCAATGTGTTTGGTATGGTCAGCAACACAGTATCCGCTTCCCGGATCGCTTCGTCCTGTGCTAATTGTTTGATGAGCTCATCGGGTTCGGCCGCATAACTCTTCCCAAAAACTGCCCGCTGATTGGCCTCAATGTATCCAAAACTATCGGCCGCCTTTGCTTGCTGACCAAAGTAATACCTGTCCTGCTCCGTTACCAGTGCAAAAATGGAGCGGCTTACCGAAACCCTCGGTTCGCGCTGATGCCCGGCTTTTTTCCAGGCTTCTTTGTACAACCTGATCTGTTCCGCCTGCTGGATATGAAAGGGTTTGCCGCTTTCGTCGAATTTTAAGGTGGAACTTTGCAGGTGCATGCCATTTTCGGCCGCCCAAACCGCCGTTGCATTAGAGCCTGCTCCCCACCAGATGCGTTCCCGCAGGCCGTCAGAATGCGGCTCCAGGCGTAACAAGCCCGGCGGATTAGGAAACATCGGGTTAGGGTTAGGTTGGGCAAACCCGGCGCCATTTAATTTATCCAAAAATTCCAAAGCCTTTTGCCGTCCCATATCTGCATCGGTTTCCCCCGCAACAGGTTCATAACCGAAATAGCGCCAGCCCTCAATCACCTGCTCCGGCGAACCACGGCTGATGCCCAATTGTAAACGCCCGCCCGAGATCAGGTCGGCAGCGCCGGCATCTTCTACCATATACAGGGGGTTTTCATAGCGCATATCAATCACGCCGGTCCCGATCTCTATTTTGCTGGTTTTGGCCCCGATAGCAGAAAGCAGGGGAAAAGGCGACGCTAATTGGCGCGCAAAATGATGAACCCGGAAATACGCACCATCCAAACCAATTTCTTCCGCAGCAACAGCCAGGTCAATTGATTGCAGCAAGGTGTCGCTTGCGTTACGGGTTTGATATGAAGGATGGTCGGACCAGTGCCCGAATGATAAAAATCCTATTTTCTTCATCATTAATTTAATTATTACCAGCAAATGTAAGCATCCGACGCTCCGCGCAGGTCACCGGTTGGTAATAATGGGTTTCAGGTTACGTAGAGACGCAATATCTTGCGTCTCCGGCTATACAGGGCGAATTTGAAAATCAGATTTTGAGAATGGATTTGCGATGCGGGATTTGATTGCGGGGTTTGTGTGCAGGAGACGCAAAATATTGCGTCTCTACTTTGGGCGGCAATTTGCAATTTAATGGTATTATGGGATGGCATGCCAATATTGAACGAATTAATTAGTTCGTTGTAACCTTTTTTTTGGGGTTGAGTATTCAATGCAAACGAATTAAAAATTTATATGGATTTATTTTTTTACAAAGTCAGCACATTGAGTTTTCTTTTGCTTTTAAGTTTTATTTATCAAAGTTCTGCACAGGCTGTTTCTGGCAGGGTAATAGAAACCGGGGGTAAGGGAATTGAAAGTGCAACTATTACAGTTTTAAATGCTGCAGACTCAACCGTGGTAAAATATGAGGTAAGTAACAAAGAAGGCTATTTCGAGCTCACTAATTTAAATAACGGCGTATTTACTATTAAGGTTTCGTGCATAGGCTACAACAGCCAGTTGTTAAACAATATTAGATTTAACGGCTCTTCAGTTAAATTAACTGATGTTATTCTCGACAAGCAATTAAAAGAGCTCAGGGAAGTAGCTATTGCAAGTACACGTCCTGTTCTTGAACGGAAGGTTGACCGATGGATATTTAACCTGAACAACACTATAGCAGCGAATGGTTCTTCCCTCTTTGAGGCTTTGCAGGTGGCGCCTTTTTTAAAGGTATCCGACAATGGCGTTTCTATGGTGGGCAAGGGGAGTATGGGGGTTATGGTAAATGAGAAAATAGTTTATTTAAGCGGAACCGACCTGACTAATTATCTGAAAGCACTCAGATCTGAAAATGTGGAAAAAATCGAGATTATTACCACCCCGCCGGCAAAATATGAGGCCCAGGGAAATGCCGGACTGATCAATATTGTTTTAAAGAAAAACCAATCATTGGGCTGGCGCGGGTCAGTAAGTTCGACATATTATCAGAGGCCCTACTCACCCTCATCCTTTAACAATAGCCTGGCCCTTTTTTTCCGGTCAAAAAAAGTTAGCAGCTCTTTTACATTTAACCAATCAATTTTTCACAGTAAGCTGAACGATTCGCTCAATATAATTGGGAACCCCAGTCAAATCCTTAGTAACGAGCAGCGGATAGCAACTACACCAGGTTTGCAGGCCGGTTTAAGTATAGATTATGAGTTAAACAAGCACAATAACATCGGGTTTATTTATAATATTTCACACAGCAAAGAGAAGGACACCTATGTTAATAATTATAGCTATGGTACGAGCAGTACTGTCGATTCGGTTTTGAACACTAAAGGTGAAATGTTGAGGCCATTATTTGCACAAACCTTAAATCTATACCACGATTTAAAGATTGATTCGGCCGGAAAGAAATTAAGCAGTTCTGTTAATTTTTTCAGGAACAGGCCTGAAGTAAGAAATGGTTTTGTTTCTGAATCTGCAAACACCTATGCTTCAGTTCAAAATAATAACTTGTCAAAATACGATATCTGGTCTGTTCAATCAGATTTAACATTGCCTTATAAATGGGCTAAAATAGAAACCGGTGCTAAGTTTGCTACTTATAATAACAATGCCAGCGTAGCATATTATAATAATATCCAGGATAATCTCCTGTTAGACCAAACGCGCAGTAATGATTTTGACTATACCGAAAAAAACCTGGCCGCGTATTACAGTATGGAATCTGAACTATCGAAAAAATGGACAGCCAAAGCAGGATTGCGTTATGAGTATACCCTGATGGATGGTTATTCGCCTACTTTAGACCAACGTAACAAGCGGAATTATGGCGCCTTATTCCCTACAACTTATATCGTTTACAAGGCTGACGCTGACAACACTTTTTCTGTAAATTATTCGAGGCGGATCAACCGCCCGGGCCTCGCTTCCTTAAATCCCTTTGCGTATTATACAAACATTTATACTTATTCTACCGGGAATCCACTGCTCTTACCTTCATACAGTAACAATTTCGAACTTAATTACCTGTATAAAAGTATGTTTTCTTTTACTGTATTTACGCAACATACCAGTGATGTAAATTCATTACTTACAACCATTGAGGGGCCATTAGTGGTTTCAAGCAGGGGAAACTTTTTAACACGGGATAACGTGGGGGCCTATGTTTCCTTTAACGGTGCATTTTTTAATTGGTGGGAAAATAGCAGCTCCGCCTCTTTTTTTTATTCATCCTCAGCATCCAAAATAGAAGCTATTCCCATCCAAAACGGAACCTCTGCATCGTTTAGTGTCAATAATAATTTCAAGGCAACTAAACTGTTAAATTTCTATCTGAACTACAGCCAAAGCCTTCCCTCAACCAGTGGAAATACTTACACATACAGTCAACGTGATTTCAGGGTGGGGGCCAGGTTAAAGTTGCTTAACAATAATTTGATCATCAACCCAACTTACTACCTGGGTACGGTAAACAAATATGATGCACGTTTTAGCGAATTTGTGCAGACAGAAAGAACAGACTATCATTATAAAGTCTTTACACTTGGTCTTACCTACTTATTCGGAAGATCAAAGGTTTCCGGAAACAACAAGAACATATCTTTTGATGAGAAAAGAAGAGCTCAATAGTAACAACCATTCCGCCCCATTTATTTTACATCACTTTACATCACCATGCATGTAAGTGATGTAAAGTGATGTAGTGCGTGTAAGGGTTCAATACTTAGCAGCAGGGTCACGAGTGCTCCACCTCCTTTATCCAGCGCTACACACTCGCGCCAGGGGAGGTTTGGACTTTCAAATAGTATAGTAATTAGGCTTTTCATTTTTTTTTGTGCATTTAAATAACTACATTAATTAGAAAATGAGTCTAATAAATTGATTTTGTCCAACAAAAATTTCAAAGAGATATCAGATATTCTCCCCGATCCAAAGGTTTGTAAATCTGAACTAAATTTCGAGTCGTCTATTCTTGATTTAACTAGTAAAGTTATTGGTCCTGGTGGTGATAAATTCTTTTCAAAAATTTCTGATGATCTATAAATCTCTCTATAATAATTATTATAGCACAGTACAAGACGGGCTTCAATACCTGTAAAGTATCTCAAGTCATACTCATCAATTTTTTTGGGAAAGAATACTCTTATTTCATCAATTAACTCTTGTGGTAATAAAGTCCTATTGGTTATACTATCAAATAGATCTTTCTTAAAATCTTTAATATAAATAAGTAATATAAACACTGGCGGGAATAAATAAGTATTCACATTAAATGAATTTAACGCAAGTCGAGCTAAAGAGAATATTTTTTCCTGCTGTCTAAGTGTTGTGTTACTTAAATCGAATAAAATGGCTGAAAATTTCAAAAAGGAAGTTTTATCATCAGCTAATTCTCTGATATTCCATCTCTCTTCTGAAAAAAAGAGATCAAAATCAAAATAAGAAAAAAGATAATTGCAGAATAATTCGGTTTTAGGTTTAGGAATCACAAATTCAAGATCGATGAATCGTCTTAAATATTCGTTTGAATTAATAAGCTCACTTCCATAAAATCCTTTAATGGCATTTCCAAGTTGTACTTTATCAATAGAAATAACAAAAACTATCCCAGTGACGCCAAAGAAGTGCTTGACCTGCTCCAATACTTCAACTGCAAAATTTGGACGACATCTATCCAATTCATCAATGATGAAAATTAAAGGTTTATCGGGGCTGTTTTCTTTTACAAACTTCTCGAGCTCATCTCTAAACTCGATAAGGCCTTTCTTTTTCTCGGCGTATTCGTTTATCTCATCTTTCAAAATATCCGTTGCCGACTTCGTCGCGTTTTCAATTGCTTCGGTTATTGTTTTCGAATCGATATACTTTTCTGCAATTGCCTTTATAATCCCGGGAAGTAAGTGCTTAGTTAAGACTGCTCCTTTCGTTAAAAGCGACTTAAACGTTTTGTTATCCTCATTTGGATTTATCGTTTTTAGTTCAGACATTAATGCCACTAATGGGTCATTATTAAAATCATTTTCCCAGGCATTAAAGTATAAAGTTTTAAATCCTTTGTCCTTTAATGACTGTTGCCACATTTTGACAAACGTTGTTTTTCCTGTGCCCCATTCATTGTTTAACGCTAAAACAAAACCATCAGCGTAAGAATTTACAATATATGTCAAGGTATCTCCGTACTTTTTTCTTTGTAGTTGACAGTTTTTAAATGGATCACCAGGTGGAATTTCTAATTCTTTGTGCTTAATTTTCATCTTGTTAGATATATGTAAAAAGGAAGTAGGTTATTGTATTGAATATTGGTTATCAAAGCTAATTGTTTTAATCAATAGTATTCGCTAGAAAATTACTATTTAACATCTCTCCTCCCCGCTGCTGCAAGCATGCCGCCTGTCGCCCGCATTTAGGTAAACCGCCCCGCCCTTGGCGCGAATGCAGCCAAGGCCCAAAGAGGTGGAGTTCTCGTGACACCACATTTAGGTAACCCGCATTTATTTACATCACTTTACATGCATTACATCACCATGCATGTAAGTGATGTAAAGTGATGTAGTGCATGTAAAATGTTGCAAGTGGTTATTTATCAAACGGCTGTAAGGCCACTAAAGCATAAAGTTCCTGATTGTCCTTAGCAGAGGTTGCTTCGTTCTCCTCTAGCGCGAGTATCCGGGCCAGCCAAAAGAGGTGGGGTACTTGTGCTCCGCGTTTAGGTAGCCCGCGTACTATGTAACAACATCATGCCGATTGAACCGGCCGGATCTAAATAAAAAAAGCCGGATCTCACCGGCTTTGTATAATGTTTGGTTAATTTATTTTTTTAGATAACGCTCAGGTATAGGATGTTGGCGTAAAAATTCTTTTGCTTTTTCTGCCTTTTTAACAAAGTAAGGCTCGTTAGTGTAATCTCTCACCTTATCGCTAATCACATCTTGTTGCAAAGTATCTTGAACCGCTTTCTTAACTGTTGACATACCAATCTCCTTTCGTAATTATACCCAAATATACCATGTTATTTCCTTTTTACCAAAAACGCCTCATAGTTAACGTTGTCTCGAAAGTCTTCCCAATCGTCATTTATAAATCCCAATACTTGAAAATTCAGGCTAATTTCTTCCCACAGCCGGGATATACCCATTTGATATAATCTTGTCCTAACGGGCGTGCTGCCTTCTGCGTAGATAAAGTGATTCCCATAATGATCACAAAATAAATTTATGGTACTGGCAACAGTTGCTAATACCATATCCCTATCTTCGTTGTTGCTTACTATCGCATCGTCAATCATTCCGGCAACACTTTCGTCGCCAAATGCAAGATTATAGGTCACAGGCTCGTCTAATAGCTTTGTATAGGTGACCACCTTTTTTATCCTGCCTCTTGGCCCATCGCTGTAAAAGATGTACTTCTGATAGTCGTTAGAAATAATATAGTGGTACCGGTCCAAATTCATTCGCAATAATTAAAAATTATATTGACAATCAGAAAAAGTTATCGGTACAACAATTTCTTCCGTTCCCGCAGGGGCTCGCATCCCCTCCTATAGCGAGTATCCGGGCAGGCCAAAAGAGGGGGCTACCCGTGCTCCGCGTTCCCACCCTGGCACGAATACAGCCACTACCCAAAGATTCGGCGTTCTCCTGCCCACCGCGTTTAGGTAGCCAACAAGCTCAGTTGCAACATCTTTATCAGATCCAAAATTGTTATCACGCCCGGCTGAAAATAAAGTGGTTAACTGTTTATCTGCAACTTGTCTTCGGACCAAATACGACATGCCTGCGGCAACTGTGACCAATGTGGGAAAACACCTGGGGAAATCGCTTTTAAAAACAGGAGGCTCCGCTGGAGCCGTTAATCAATTTATCCTATAAACTATAAACAGGAAGTTCCTCTGGAACTATCGCATGTTTAATCAAGGACTCCGGCGGAGTCACCTGTTTATAGCATAAATGAATATAAACTAAGGCTCCGTAGGCGCCTCCTAATTGCCATTAAGTTTAAACGCGATTTTCCCAAAAAAAACCATTTAAGCCTCTTACATTTCCTCGCTTTTATATATCTTAGTAGCAACGGCCTAATACCTGTAAAATGATCAGAAACTACATCAAAATTGCCTGGCGAAACTTATTGAAGCATAGGGGTTTTTCCTTAATTAATATCCTTGGTTTATCTGTGGGCATCGTTTTTACGTTGCTGATCGGCGCCTATGTTTGGGATGAGCTCCAGGTGAATTGCAACCTTAAAAATGCCGGGGATCAATATATTATCCTGAGCAAATGGAAAAACCCTAACATGGGCCTCGAAGTCTCGTCTGTTGCCCAACTATCCCAGACATTAAAAGACGAGTATCCGGGCCTGGTGGCTAATTGCTATAACTCAACGCCGGCCTTTACCAATGTTTCAAACGGCAATAATCATTTTCGCGAGGGTTTACAGATCGGCGACAGTACGCTGCTGAGTATGTATGGCTTTAAACTGTTACATGGCGATCCGCGGACTGCCTTTCGTGAGCCTTCAACCGTGGTGGTTACTTCCGAGGCTGCTAAAAAATATTTTGGTAAAACAGATGTAATAGGTCTGTCCCTCTCCTTCGAGGATTTCAAGGGTCACAAAAAAGATTTCATGATCACAGGTGTTCTTGATGAGCTGCCTGAAAATACCGTAACCAAAGTAGAATATCACGATGTTGATTTTTTCTTTAACGTATTTGCATCAACCTATTTTAATCGTCACATTAACGGATGGAACAACAGGAGCGTTGTTGATTATATCCAATTAAAAAAAGGCGCAGACCCTGCCAGGGTAGAAGCCGTAATGCGGGACCTGCTAAAACAGAATTCATCAGCAGAGATCTATAATAACCTTACCCCTTATTTAATGCCGCTGAAAAGCTATCACCTACAGGCGAATAATGGGTTAGTAAATAAAATGTTATGGACGTTATCATGTATCGCGTTTTTCGTATTGTCAATGGCGATCATCAATTTCGTTAATATCTATATCGGCCGGTCAGCAAGCCGGATGAAGGAAATTGGGGTCCGCAAGGTAATGGGCGGGATGCGGAAGCAGCTCATTTACCAGTTTTTAACCGAGTCGG
Source organism: Bacteroidota bacterium (assembly GCA_030775685.1). Taxonomy (GTDB): domain Bacteria; phylum Bacteroidota; class Bacteroidia; order Sphingobacteriales; family Sphingobacteriaceae; genus Mucilaginibacter. Next base: position 125,387 of record JALYIP010000059.1, on the reverse strand, counting down.
TTTTTATGGTAGTGCTGGCCACTGCGTTGTCGCTCATCATCTATTTATGGGTAAGCCCTTACTTTGGCGATTTGATCGGGAAGAAGATCACCACGCTTTTTTCATTCCCCGTTTACTTTATTATCATACCTGTTTTGTTTTCGCTGTTAATCGGGCTAATCGCAGGGATCTATCCTGCGCTCATTTTATCAGCATACAAATCAATCGATTCGCTAAAGGCAAATTCAAAAGGAGTTGCGCGAAACGTGTTTTCGCGGAAGGTGCTGGTTGCGTTTCAATTTACAACGGCAGCTGTGGTGTTCATCAGCGTCATCATTATCTCCCAGCAAATAAATTTATTTTTCAATAGTAATTTGGGCTACAACAAAGACTTTGTTATTTCCGCACAGGTGCCAAGAGATTGGTCGGCAAAAGGTGTGGAAAAAATGGAGGCGATAGGCCGCCAATTTGAGCGGATGCCGCAAGTAGGCAACACGTCATTATCATGGGAGATTCCCGCAAATATCGATTGGGAAAACGAAGGGCCGGTTTACCGGCAAGGCGAAAATGCTATGCAAGCTGTAGCTTCCCAACACCTTACGGGCGATAATCAATTTGCTGCTACCTACGGCATACCTGTTAGGGCGGGATCGTTTTTTAAACCTGTAGTAACGGAGAACGATTCGAGCCAGGCCGTAATTAACGAAACTGAAGCGAAGGCACTCGGCTGGAAAAACCCGGACAACGCGGTTGGTCAAAACATTGTATTTATAGGCGATGTGTTTACTATAACCGGGGTGGTGGCTGATTTTCACTTCGGATCGATGCAGCAACAGATCCAGCCAATGGTTTTCACCAATGTTAATTATTCTAACAGCTACCGATACCTGTCCTTTAAACTTAAGGGCGGCGACCTGACAAAAAGCATCGGCGCCTTACAAGCCAAATGGAATGAATTAATGCCCGGTGAACCCTTTGCCTGGAGTTTTATGGATGATGCGCTGAAGAAGGTGTATGCCGGCGAGATCAGGTTAAAACAGGCGGCTACCGTGGCTGCGGTTCTTGCTTTTGTGATCGTGCTGCTCGGGATCCTGGGGCTGGTGTCGCTGAGTATTCAAAAACGGACCAAGGAAATAGGGATCCGAAAAGTATTGGGGTCGCCGGTTGCAACTATCATATCATTATTTTTAAAGGAATTTTTAAGTATCGTTACTGTGGCCTGCCTGGTTGCCTGTCCGCTGGCCTACATGATAATGGACAGATGGCTGAACGGCTATGCTTACCGGGTCAGCATTTCTATCCTCCCGTTCATAATCTCGACGGTGATCATCATATTTATAACTACCGTTTTAATAGTAGTGCAGACTGCAAAGGCAGCGAACGTTAGTCCTATTAAAAGTTTGAAAAGTGAATGAGGGTAAGGGTTAAGCAGCCTTATTTTTTAAATTGAAATCGTGTTCAGCGGTGTCACGGGTGGCCCACCTCTTTCGATCCGGTGCGGCACACCCGCACCAGGAGGAAATTTGTTGCAGCATTGAAAACATTAAAATGTGCTTTAGCTGATCACTCTTTTATCGAGAGGATATACGCCTCGCTTGTTGTCATGTCTTCTTCTGAGAGATTCCTGAACCTTTGTGAAAATTTATTCCTTGGGATATCGTTAGGCATTTTCAACGGAATCGCCTTCAATATTCTGAAACCGTGCTTTTTCTGCAGTTCCAGGTTTATCGAGTAAGGCAGCCGGTTTATCAAAAACATTCGGCCCCCCTTTACAATCTTCCACCCAAGTTCGCTATAGGTTCTGTGACCATTCCAGCGTGTAGTTGTCCGGTGACATTTAAAATCAATTGAGTGGGACATGATCCCTCCCTTTTTCAACCATTTTGAGAAGGCAACATATGTCTTATCAAGATCTTCAACATGTTCCAGTACTGCCTGGGAATACACAAAATCAATGGAGTCGGGGCTTATGACTTTATAATCATCCCAGGGGACATAAAATTTAACAAGGGTGTTGCGGGGACTGTCGGGATTTTTAATTTCCTGGCGGATCGCCTCAAGGCGGGGTTCAGATAAGGAGTGTTCCAGTATTTCATCTGAAAGAATGTTATCCGGAAATTCATAATTTTCAATTTGAGGTTGAATCCGGGGATATACAGTATTATCCGGAATAGGCGCTTTGTTTTTAAACAAAACAACCAGTTCTTCGAAGATCTTCAAATTTCGTTCAACATCCCAGTATTTTATTACATCAAATGCCCTGAACGCTTCGCAACCAGACAACAATGCCGCAAATCCAATTCCTAACGAGTCACCCGGGCCCAGCTCTGCAACCCTTTTCGGAACCCCATGCCGTACAGTATTCAACATCGTAAGGTGCCGTAGCCAAACAGAGTAGCAATATTTGCTTTCAATAGTACCGCCCGTTCTATACGACAATAGTGTTTTGACAAATGGTGTATGTAAGATGAGGCCAATTGTCATTGGTTTTATTTTTTCTTTCCACATGGTTATAGTTGTTATTGGTTTGTTCTATATAGAATATTTCACAATGCACTTCGTATTTTATAATCCGTTGTCAGCTGCCTTTTCTCCCCGCAGCATACTGCTTTTTCGCTAACCTTCGTCAACTAAACTAATGATAATCAGGTACAAGTTCATCCACAGAAACCAATATGTAAAACGGGCACAGAATTTATACACACTGTTTTACACCAGTCGATCTTGTATAAAAAACTTAGCAGATGATGTTTTTAAGTAGCTTATTGCCGGATATTTAAAGTTTTGCGCTTTACAAAAGTGTAAACCCTTGTAAACCTTGTTTTTGGTGTATTGCTTTTTCAGGATTAGTCACGTCAGTTGGACATCCGATGGGCGGAAGTCCAAACACGGGTGCGTTGCAAAGGCTTTTATCATCCATTTGTTACAATTGCCAAAACATTAAAAAGATAGCATTACAAAATGTAGTTTAGTGCTACTTATTCTTTTTAAGATGATACAAATTCCTAAGGACCTGGTAGATCACCATGCACACATCAGGCTGCGAATGTCGGACATGTACGGCTTCGTGATTGATAAAAAGCGACCATTCAGGTGCGATGATACCCTGCAAACTGCACATTGCCTCGAAGTAATTTTAACAGGCTCAATCGATGTGAGGCATGGCAGCTATGTGCAACACCTTATGGCCGGCGATATTCAGTTCAGGAGGCGGGGTAATTACCAGTTGTTTCCGTCGGACGATTATACCAGTGTGCTTATCTTTATGGAGAACGAGTTTGTAAACTACTTTTTGGAGAGCCATGTTCCGGAGTTCAGGCAGGAAAAACTCAATGCCGACCTGCCCCCGTTCACCTTTAAAACAACTGAGTTTATAAAGGCAAACATGGCACAGGCCATTCAGCATATTTTACACCAGCAGGAGTACTCCAGGTGCATTGTGAAATTTGTAGCCCACCAGGTACTGTTGCAGATCCTGTCGGGCGACAAGTCAAAAACATTTGTGTCGTTTCTAAAGGACCTGGTTAGCGATAAAAAGGTGGACCTAGCCTACTTTATGGAGGAAAACTTTAACAGGCAGCTTTCTATCCCCGATATGGCCAAGCTTACCGGCCGAAGTGTAAGCGCCTTTAAAAAGGAGTTTACCGACCGTTTTAACACAACGCCAGTAAAATGGCAAATAAACCGCAGGCTTGAATATGCCGAATACCAGCTAAAAACGTCGAACGACCCGGTATCGTCAGTGGCTTATAGCAGCGGGTTCGAAAACATCTCGCATTTTTCAAAGGTTTATAAGCAAAAGTTTGGTGCTTCGCCTAAAAGCGCAAGGAGCGAGATGGTGGGGTAAAATGGTACCGTTATAAACTTGTTTCGAGTCAGGAGTCTTAAGTCGGAAGTCCCGAGTCAAATTCGTGCAGACAATAATCAAGGTATAAGTATCAGCTGCATCAGTTTAATCCATTAACATCTGCGATAAACGGCTGCAATTAACAAACAAATAAAGCCTCACAGCAAAATTTCGGCGCTTGTAAAGCCGCAATTTTGAGGTATGAAAACAATAGATAATACCAACCCGGCGCTGATACTAGTTGATATCCAGCAGGGTTTTGATAACATTTCATACTGGGGCGGCGAACGCAATAATCCCAATGCAGAAGCAAACGCCCGTAAACTGCTCGACCACTGGCGGGCAAACAAGCTGCCGCTGTTTCACATTCAGCATTGCTCAACCAACCCCAACTCCCTGCTGGCCGAAAGCAACCAGGGCAATGTCCATAAGGAAATTGTGAAGCCCTTGCCCGGAGAGCCGGTGATCAAAAAATCAGTAAACAGCTCCTTTATCGGCACCGATCTGCAACAACGGCTGGATGTCGCCAACATCGATACTCTGGTTATTGTGGGCCTTACAACTGAACATTGCGTATCAACCACAGCCAGGATGGCAGGCAATTTTGGGTACAAGACCTACGTAGTAGCCGATGCTACTGCTGCCTTTGCAAAAACTGGCATCAACGGCGAGCACTACGATGCAGAAACCATCCATTTAACTGCCCTGGCAATGCTGAACGAAGAATTTGCGACTGTTTTAAATACCGATGAGGTGATTAACGCTTTAAAAAAAAACGATGATTTTCTTTAGCAACTTAATGAAGAAGCTTCTTGCGCCCTATCTGCCGGTTTCGCAGGTGCTTTCGGTAATGAGGTAATTGAATAGTTGGCAGTTTTGAGTTGGCAGTGGACATTCCGCTGGGAGACGCAAAATATTGCGTCTCTACATATGCGGCCAGCACATCATCCCAAAAACAAATACATCTGCACCACATCTACATACACCCCGTTTTTTTGTTTAACGGCTTTAACAAAGCGACCCTCCTCCTTAAACCCGCGGGAATGATATAGCTTAATGGCGTTGTGGTTTGTTGCAAATACCTGGAGCGTAATTTTTTCAATGGTATCATGGTGGTTGGCCCAGCTGATCAGGGTTTCCATCAGCGCGCGGCCTATGCCCATGCCCTGGTAAGCAGGATGAACATTAACGCCCAGTTCGCCCACGTGGGCATTCTTTGCTTTTGTTTGCCCGATAAAAAACAGGAAGCCTATTAACTGGTTATCCAGCTCGGCAATTAATAGTTCAGAATTTTCGCTTTTGCGGATGTTGTTGATCCATGCCTTTTCACCGGCAACTGAGATGTTGTATTCCTCCGGCGCGGTAAGCAGTTGATCGGTTGATGCGAATACAATTTTTGAGTATTGAATGAGATCTTCCGCATCGTTTTCATCTGCCTGCCTGATGATGTAGGAGAGGCCGTTTTTTGTTAGGTGCCGGGTCATGGCGTAAGTTATAAAAAAATTGTAATCAGTTGGCAGTTTTGAGTTGGCGGTTGGCAGTCATTCTGTAAATCCTAAAATCTGTTTAACAGCGAAGCTTTCTTGAATGCCGATAAAAACAAATTGAATTGTGAAAGATCCCGGTTCAAACCGTCCGCCGGGAGACGCAAAATATTGCGTCTCTACAAAAAACGGTGTAATTATTCTTGAAATCAGTGAAATCCTCCTGTAAAAATCGGTGAAATCATAATTCCTAATCTGTGCAATCATAAATCACGAAATCTATTTGCAAATAAAACAATTAAGCGTATCTTTGCAGTCCCGAAAATGCGGGGTATAATAAACGTTTAATTAATTTAATTTAAAGCAAGTGAATACGTTAAGTTACAAAACTGTCTCAGCCAACAAAAAAACCGTTAACAAACAATGGGTTGTTGTTGACGCACAAGGCGAGATTTTGGGGCGCTTGTCTACGAAGATCGCAATGATCATCCGTGGAAAAACCAAGCCTGATTTCACCCCGAACGTAGACTGCGGCGATAATGTTATAGTTATCAATGCAGACAAGGTAAAACTGACCGGAAACAAATTCAGCGACAAGCGCTATGTTTCTTACACTGGTTACCCAGGTGGTCAGCGTTTCATTTCTCCTAAGGAGTTAATGGCAAAGCATCCAACACGCGTAATTGAAAAAGCGGTGCGTGGTATGTTACCTAAAAATCGTTTGGGCAAAGCATTGTTTGGCAATTTGCATGTATATGCAGGTGCTGAGCATCCTCATGAAGCACAAAACCCAACAACCATTTAACTTTTAATTTAGGAGAAAAGAAAAAATGCCAACAACAACAAACACTTCGGGCAGAAGAAAAACAGCTGTTGCGCGCATCTACTTAACAGATGGTAGCGGCGCAATTATCGTAAACGGTAAAGATTACAAAGAATACTTCCCAACATTACCACTACAATACATCGTTACTCAGAGCACTGAGGTTTCGGGTTCAACCGGAAAATTTGATGTTAAGGTTAATGTTGCTGGTGGTGGTGTTAAAGGACAGGCTGAGGCCGTTCGTTTAGCTATTGCGAAAGCTATTGTTGAACTTGATCCTGAAAAGAAACCTTCACTTCGCGCTAAGGGTATCATGACACGTGACGACCGTATGGTTGAACGTAAAAAACCAGGACGCAAGAAAGCACGTAAGAGATTCCAATTCAGTAAACGCTAATCAAGAGGAGACAACAAAATGGCAAGAACAACATATCAGGACTTACTGGATGCAGGTGTACACTTTGGCCACCTTACCCGCAAATGGGATCCGAAAATGTCACAGTACATTTTCATGGAGCGCAACGGTATCCACATCATCGATTTAAATAAAACCTTAACTAAGGTTGAAGAAGCTGCTGCAGCTATAAAACAAATTGTAAAATCAGGCCGCAAGGTATTATTCGTAGCTACAAAGAAACAAGCGAAAGATATTGTTGCTGAATATGCAAAAGGTGTAAACATGCCGTTCATCACTGAAAGGTGGTTAGGTGGTATGTTAACCAACTTTGCAACTGTACGTAAGTCGATCAAAAAGATGTCAAACATCGATAAATTGACTAAAGACGGTACTTACAGCAACCTTTCTAAAAAAGAAAGACTGATGATACAGCGTGAGCGTATTAAATTAGAAACATTGCTAGGTGGTATTGCGGACTTAAACCGTTTACCTGCTGCATTGTTCCTGATTGACGTTAAGAAAGAGCACATCGCTGTTTCTGAAGCATTAAAGTTGAACATCCCTACATTTGCTATGGTTGATACCAACTCTGATCCTTCAAACATCGATTTCCCTATCCCTGCGAATGATGACGCTACCAAATCAATCTCATTAATTACCGGTATTATTATACAGGCAATTGTTGAAGGTTTGGACGAACGCAAACGCGAGAAGGAAGACGAAGCTGAAAAAGAAGCAGCCGTTGCTAAAGCGAAAGCTGACGCTCCGGAAGCTGCACCGGTTGACCGCGCTCCTGCTGCCGAAGGCAAAAGAACCCGCAAGGTAGCTGTTGAAGCTGATGCTGCTGTTGAAGATACTACTCCAACTGCTGAGTCGACAGAAGAATAAGCCCCCGGCCCCTAAAGGGGAGAAATGGAGGTGAAGCCCCCCGGCCCCCTAAAGGGGGAGTAGGTGGCTAATAGAATAATAGAGAGTAAAAAAATAATTAATAAATAACAGCTTCCTCCCCTTTAGGGGTTGGGGGCTTAATTCCCCCTTTTAGGGGGGTAGGGGGCAAAAATGTCTACATTACAAATATCTGCAGCCGACGTAAACAAACTGCGCCAGCAAACTGGTGCCGGTATGATGGATTGCAAAAAGGCTTTAACTGAAACCAATGGCGATTTTGAAGCTGCTATTGATTTTTTAAGAAAAAAAGGCGCTAAAGTGGCTGCAAGCCGCCAGGATCGCGAAAGCAATGAAGGTGTAGTTATTGCGCGTTCATCTGCTGATGGCAAGTTCGGTGTAATTATCGAGCTTAACTGCGAAACTGACTTCGTTGCTAAAAATGCTGAGTTTATTGCCTTTGGTAACCAGATTGCAAATGCAGCTGTTGAAGCCAAACCGGCTTCAATCGAAGCACTTTATGATTTGACCATTGATGTTGATAGCACTACCGCTAAAATCGGTGATACTATTATCGACAAAACTGGTAAGATCGGCGAAAAGATCGGCGTGTCTAAATATACTGTTGTTGAAGGCGAAAAGGTTGTTGCCTACATCCACGGTAACTTCCGTTTAGGTGTATTGGTTGGCTTAAGTGCTGCTGTTGCCGGTGCTGATGAGGCAGGTAAGGACGTTGCTATGCAGATTGCGGCAATGAATCCTGTTGCTATTGATAAGGACGGTGTTGATGCTACTACAATTGAGCGCGAGCTTGAAATTGCTAAGGAGCAGATCCGTGCAGAAGGCAAACCTGAAGAAATGATCGAAAAGATCGCTGCAGGCAAGCTGAACAAATTCTACAAAGACTCAACCCTGCTAAACCAGGAATTTGTAAAGGATTCTTCGAAGACAGTCGCCCAGTTCCTGGGGACAGTTGAGAAGGGCCTTACAGTTACGGCCTTTAAGCGGGTTGCTTTAGGAGCTTAATATTTAATCCCCTTCGTGAAAACGAAGGGGATTTTTTTTGCGATAATAAATAACTTCTTCTACCTGTCATTGCGAGCGCAGCGCGGCAACCTCGTAGCTATACAGGGCGAATAGAACAGTGTACAACCTGCTTGGTTGCCATGCGTTCGACGAGGTTGCCGCGCTATCGCTCGCAATGACATGAAGTTTAATAAATATCATGATAACAGCCCTCCACAATCTCCAGCTCATCTCTGACGGCCACATTGCCGGTGGCAAGGTGATTTTAATTACCGGCGAACAAATCATTGCCATTACAGATGAAAGTGCGATGCCCGACGGTGTTGAAAAGATAGACCTTAACGGTGCATTTGTTGCCCCGGGTTTAATCGACCTGCAGATTTACGGCAGCGGCGGCAAGCTATTTGCTGGTACACCAGTTGTTGAAGCGCTGGAACGCATGGAAAGCGATCTGCTGAGCCAGGGAACCATCGGCTTTTTTGCCACCATCGGCACCAATACAAACGAGATTGTTGAAGAAGGGATTGAATCGGCTAAGAGTTATCGCGAAAAAAGTAAAGGCAACTTTTGGGGACTGCACCTGGAGGGACCTTATCTTAATCCCATAAAACGCGGGGCACATCCCGAAAAATTTATAAAGAAGGCCACGCTTGCTGAAGTAATGAGCTGGATTGAAAAAGCGGATGGCGTTATCAAAATGATGACCATTGCACCCGAGTTGCAGGACCAGGAAGTGATTGATTACCTGCACGACCATGGTGTGATCCTTTCCAGCGGGCATAGCGATGCTACCTATCAGCAAGGCAAATCATTTTTAAATAACCCCATCCCGGCGGTAACGCATTTATTTAATGCCATGCCGCAAATGCATCACCGCGAACCGGGCTATATCCCTGCGATATTTGAGGAACGCCCGTACACCAGCATTGTTGCCGATGGGATTCATGTTGATTTTGCAATGATCCGCCTGGCTAAACGTGAGCTGGGTGATAAACTTTATTTAATTACCGATGCAGTTACCGCGGCAACAGAGGGCGCGTACCAGCACCAATTTACCGGCGACCGCTATGTAATGCCGGATGGCACCTTATCGGGGTCGTGCCTTACCATGCTAAAGGCGGTACAAAACTGCGTAGAACATGTGGGGATCGGATTGGCAGAGGCTATTAACATGGCCTCGTTATATCCGGCGCAACTGGCATCTCTTCCTAAAAAAGGACGCGTCGCCGCAGGCTGCGATGCTGACCTGATTTTATTTAATACCGACTTTGAAGTACTGGGAACGGTGTTTAAAGGCAAATTAATAAACACGAAGAGTACGAATTGATTTAAGACACGAAGTCGCACGAATTGAAACGAATTTCACGAATTGGCGTTGATGAACACGAATGGATTCGAAAGATAGACTTTCTTAATTCGTGCAATTCGATTGAATTCGAGTCAATTTCTTTATAAAATTTTAACACTGATTATATTTCTATATTTTTGGCAAACATAACTACCTCATGGCATATAAAAGGATCCTACTAAAACTTAGCGGCGAATCGCTGATGGGCGATAAACAATACGGAATTGATAATAAGCAAGTTTTACAATACGCACAGGACATAAAGGCAGTAAAAGACAAGGGCATGGAGATTGCCGTTGTGGTTGGCGGCGGCAACATTTTTCGCGGGTTAAGCGCCGAAAAATCGGGCATGGACCGCGCTCAGGCAGACTACATGGGTATGCTGGCCACCGTTATCAATTGCATGGCCCTGCAAAACGCACTAGAAACTATTGGGGTTGAAACCCGCCTGCAATCAGCCATAAAAATGGAGCAAATCTGCGAGCCTTATATCCGCCGCCGTGCCATGCACCATTTGGAAGTTGGTCACATCGTGATCTTTGGTGCCGGTACCGGTAATCCATATTTTACTACTGATACAGCCGCATCCCTGCGCGCTATAGAGATAAAAGCAGACGTTGTACTGAAAGGAACCCGTGTTGACGGTATCTATACCGCCGATCCCGAAAAGGATCCAACTGCAACCCGCTACGACGAGATCAGCTTCCAGGAAGTTTACGACAAAGGCCTTAATGTTATGGACATGACCGCCATTACCCTTTGCCAGGAAAACAACCTGCCAATCATCGTATTCGACATGAACAAGCCAGGCAATTTTATGAAGATTGCCAATGGGGAGAAGATCGGTACACTCGTAAAATAGTTTTGTAAGTCCGAAAGTCAGTAAAGTCCGGAAGTCCGAAAGAAAAAGAACTTTAGGAGGTAATACTTTTCTATTTTATTCTTTACGAAATGGTTTTGGTATGCAAAAACTTTTTCCCGTCAGCAGAAGAGCTTCGGGAAAAATCAGAAAAAGCTGTCGGCCTACAGCGATGGGATAGGGCATAGGAAATTTTTGCGTAAAAGGTCTGCATCAAAAAGGGTCGTCGGGCAAAAAGATTCCAGCCCTGCAGCTTTTTCGGATTGTGCTGAAATGGCCTTGTGCGCAAAGAAGCATTTCTGCTGACTTGATTTTTGGTTACTTTGTATCAAGACAAAGTAACAGCCTCCGCGGCAACTGAGCAGGGTAATGCTCAAGTTCGCCAACGAAATAAATGGGTTTAATAAAAGTTGAATTATTATTAAGAGTTAATTTAATTCACTTTTGATATCAGTCCAACTATAAAACTTTGTTTCACCTTTCTCGTAACGATCTAAACGCTGGTCTAATTCTTCTTTATGATTTTCCGGCATTTCGAGGTTGTTATGATCTATGCTATCCCATATTTTCTCGATCATCAAAATGCGTTCAGCAACACTTAGCTCCAATATTTCCTGCATTTTTATCATAACAATCTTTATTTTAAGTAGGGCGATTATCGTACTTAAACAAATTTACAAAAAATAGATGTAATGTGTTACTTGTACGCGTTCAAATCACAACGACAAATCGACTCCGCCTCTAAACCAATCCCCTTTCCGATAAACTCCATTCAACTGCGTTTTATCAACCTGCCCGGTTGCTAAATAAAGCTGATCGTCACCGTTGCCGGTTTGCCAGTTGAAATAATTATAGCCAAGATTGATACCGATGTTTGGAGTGATGTTGTAAACCAGTTTTAAGCCTGCATCAACCCCATAACCGTTTGCTGCATGGCGATAGCTTACCGGGTGCTGAAACTCGTTGATTAAATTCCAATTGCCTTGCGCGGCATATTTTACCTGGTTGTAGGTAACATCCGCTGCCAGTTTTAATGCCCGCCAAATCTTTAGGGATGATTTTACTTTTATAAACGGGCCCTTCCATTGGGTGTTATAATCGCTGTTTAAATCGGGAAATTGCCCGGTTTCATCAACAATAAAAAGCGCCTGTTTATTGACGCCATAGCCAACGTACGGAACAAGGCTGAACAAGCTACTGTTAAAAATAGTATATCCGGCCCCAACATACCAGCCGGATGTTGAACCCTTGTTATCACTGAAGTTTTGGTTGTAGGTAGGCTGGGTACGGTTATCGGCAGCATAATCAATATCACTCACGCTGCCCGATTTTACGTTCACCCAGTTATAAGCGCCGTAAATCCGGAACTTTTGCCACACGTTCCATTGCAGCGTTGCGGAATAATCCTGGCCGCTTACATTCCTCCATTTCAATTCTGAAAATACATTGGGGCTTTGTCCATTACTATTCCCTGCGATCGACCAGTTAAAGTCTTCCTTCTGGTGCCCGGTTGACAGCGATAACTGTAATTGCTTTTCAATGTTTTGCCCGTGCACATACATACAGCAGCAAATAATAATTAATGATAGGAAGTGAATTTTTATAAGCCTGGTCAATTGGAAATGTTTATCAATATTAATAAAAATTCCAGGCACCGATTGTGCCGGCGCCTGGATAAACTAAAACGGCTATTCTCAAATATTAGCGATAATGCTAGGGCTTTATTGATTCACTTTAAAGGCTTCCCATCCCGAGGCAGATGTGCGGTTACATGTCATGGCCTGTGTGCCGTTTTCTGATGAAACAAAGTCGCCATTACTGCCTTGCAGCGTAATCGTGCCATCGGCATTGGTGCCCCAGGTAAACGTTTCCCACGCGCCAACGCTGGTTCGGTTACAAGTAATAGGCATGGCACCATTTTCGCTGGACACATATTTACCCATGCTTTGCAGGGCAACCTTGCCGCCGCCTTCGTCAATCACTGTAAATTGTTCCCATGCGCTGGCAGTGGTGCGGTTACAGTTCATGGCCTGTGTGCCGTTTTCGCTGCTCACATAGTCGTTATTAAAGCCTTTTAGGGTGATGGTTTGTCCAATCGGCGGACCGCTTGTAGTTGTCGCGGCATAAACCCGAACATAATCAACCAGCATGCTTGATGGTAATGCACCTGTATTAACGGTTTGCCCGGGAAGATCACCGCCTACTGCAAGGTTAAGGATGATATAGAACGGATTATGAAACGCCCCTGTATTGTTGATGTTGTTCAGGATGTTACCTGTTTGATACAAGGTATTGTCCACATACCAGCGGATGCTGTTGGTGTCCCACTCTACCGCGTAAACGTGGTAGTCGGTAGAAGTGGCAGTTGTGCTGCTGCCGTACTGTACGTGGCCGCTGCCGCCGTTCCAGTGCATGGTGCCCAATATGGTGTTGTTGGTATTCACTTGCTCCATAATGTCAATTTCACCGCAATTTGGCCAGCCTACCGTATTGATATTGTTGCCGAGCATCCAGAACGCAGGCCAGCTGCCCTGGAAAGCGGGAAGTTTGATCCGGGCTTCTATCCTGCCATAAGTAGTAGAAAACTTGCCGGCAGTTTCAAGCTTGGCTGATGTGTAAGGCTGACCGCCAACACTTTGATTTTTTGCAGTGATCACCAGGTTGCCACCTGTTACGGTAGCGTTTGCCGATTGATAATATTCCTTTTCGTTATTAACATTCGGATTGCCGTTATCAATATTCCATTTAGAGCCATCAACACTCGTACCGTTAAACTCATCCGACCATACCAGTTGATAGGTAACCGCACGTGCAGCGGTTGTTTTTGAGGGGTTATCCACAGCGTTTTTTGATTGATTGTTGTAATCCTTTTTGCAGGAAACGATCATGCTCACCAGCGCCAATACCAGGCCGGCGCGGGTTAAAAAGTTTAAGATTTGTTTTTTCATAATGGTTTTATTTAGTTGGTAATTGGTTTGTTAGCTTCGGAAATTGAGAGTCAAGAACCAAGGGTCAAGAATCAAGATGGATTGCTTTTCTCTTTTCTTGCTTCTTGATTCTCGCTGTCTTGAGTCTTTTCTCTACTGGTTTACTTTAAATGATTCCCATCCCGAAGCCGAGGTGCGGGTACAGGTCATGGCCTGGGTGCCGTTCTCGCTCGAGATATAATCGTTGTTATTTCCTTTCAGGGTGATGGTGCCATCAGTGTTTACGCCCCAGGTAAATTCTTCCCATGCGCCGAACGTGGTACGGTTACAGGTAATGGCCATGGTACCGTTTTCGCTCGATACATATTTGCCCATGCTTTGCAGCGCAATTTTGCCGCCACCGGCATCAACCACCAAAAATTGCTCCCAGGTACCGGCTGTGGTGCGGGTACAGGTCATGGCGGTTGTGCCATTTTCGCCGCTCACGTAATCGTTATTAAAGCCCTTTAGGGTGATGGTTTGGCCGATAGGGGCACCGCCACCTGTTCCGCTTGATTGGGTGCCCGCCCACTTAAATGTAGTCGCAGCACCTGCAGGCAGGGTATAGGTGAATGATTCGCTGCCCCATTTAATTTTGAATGTCTGGCTTGATGAAGCGGTGTTAAGGGCAACCACCACTTTTGTTCCATCCGGATTTTTAAAAGCAACGTTTTGAATACTTGCTGAAAAGGTATTGGAAGAAATGCGCACAGCACCGGCTTTCACAAATTCCGAAGCGTGGGCCACGGTGTAATAAGCGGTATTACGGGTATAACTATTTCCTGATATGGTTACTGCTCCCTGGCAATTCGAGCAACCGCCTGCCGTATGCGGATTGTAATTTGGATCGGCAGCCAGGTTCCATTCCAGTACCACACGGCTCCAGTTGCGTGGCGCGCCGATAATCAGATTATTCATGTGCCATGACAAGTCGCCGCCGAAATTGCCGGGACCGCCTATGAATTGCTCGGTGAAGTAAATGTTTTTGGATGGATAGGCATTATGTACCGTGGTTAAAGCGCTGATATCCCCTGCGTAAAGGTGGAACGCAGAACCATCTACATAAGGATTGGCGCCGGCGTCTGCAAAAACAGCTTCGGGGTACCCGGGCTGATCACAATTGTGATCATAAGCGATGATTTTCGTGGTGATGCCGTTCGCTGCAAACTGGGGGCCCAGGTTGTTTTTTATAAAGTTAGCCTCCTCGTTCGACTGCATGGTCATCGCAGGATTGTTATATGGATTCAGCGGCTCGTTTTGCGGGGTAACGGCATAAATGGTAATGCCCTGTGCCGCCATTGCCTGGATATATTTTACAAAATAGCGGGCATAGGCATCATAATAAGCAGTATTTAAACTGCCACCGGTGAAGCCGCCATTGCCGGTAGTTCCGGTTTTCATCCATACGGGGGCCGTCCATGGTGTAGCCAGTATTTTGATGGATGGATTTATGGCGATGATCTTCTTTAGCACAGGCACCAGGTCGGTCATTTCCTGGCTGATGCTGAAATGTGTTAAGCTGTTGTCGGTTTGTCCTGATGGCATATCGTCATAAGTAAAATCGGATGAACTTAGATCCGATGCCCCGATAGTAATCCTGACGAATGCCGAACCTACATGCCCGGAGGTAGTTGAAAACATCTCGGTTAAAAATGTGCTTTGATTTGCACCAAGCCCGTTTATTAAGGATGCGCTGCCCCCGGTTAAGGCATAGCCAAAACCATCGATGGTTTGGTAGGTGGTATTTTCGTCCACAGTGATGGTTGTGGCATTTGTCCCGGCGTCTGCCGCAAAATTAACGCTGGTTTGCTGTGCCAGCAACTTGCTTTGGTCTGATGTGGTTTCCCAGATGCTGACCGTTTCATTAGCGGCCCTTGCAACGGTAGTACTGGTAGTATTTGACAGGCCTGGAACAGGTTTTGAAGCATCCTTTTTACAGGAGTAGAACAGGAGCGCCGGCAAGAAAATTAGCACAGCCAGCAGCCTTAAAAAGTAAATAGATCTCATAATGGTTATAGTTTGTTGATTGGTTTCAAAACATATCCAATTAACCATCGCCACAGCAAAAGCAAACAGCCGTCATTAACCTATGCTTAAAAAAGCAGCCGATCAATCAACCCGGAAAAATGCGGGACAATTAGGTGTTTTCAGCAATCAGGTAGTTGTATAGTTTATATTGGTATCACAAATCTATGTTAATTAATATTTAATATCCAAATATATTTTAACATAAATAACTGATTTATAGTAAGTTATAAATATATTAATACGCTTGAAACACAAAGTGTATTTTGTACAAAAAGGGGTTTTAAAAAGCGGCAGGGCAGGTTTTTATATTTCGGCGGGATAATGTTGATACGCTTGCTTCACAGTTAATTTTGGGGAGTCGGAAAGTCGGGAAAGTCCGGAAGTCCGAAAGACGCTGCACCTTTGTATCGTTAATATGCTAAATGAAAGGACGGCATTAAGAAATATCACTCGTTAACTTTTTCTTCCGGTCTTCCGGAATTTCCCGACTTACTCAATAACCAGCTTACTCCAGCCTTTATCGCCGGCGTTTTTGATCTCCTTTTTTTTGCTTTCCATCACCTTTTTAATGCGCGAGCTGTAGGCCCAGCAGGTGCTTTGGCGGATGGATAAGATCTCAGATAGTTTATGTGAAGAGATCTTTCCCTTGGTTGAGTACATCAGGAAGATCATATAGAAGGCTTTGTTAATAGGAATGCGTGTATTTTGCAGGATGGTATAAGCAATTACCGATTCCTCATAACCACATTTGGAGCACCTGCGGCTGTAAGGCAAATGCCCGTGTCCATAATGAGTATTGCTGCATTTGCGGCAGGCATAGCTGTTCGCCCATTTGAGATCGGAAAGGAATTTGAAGCAGGTCTCCCTGTCGGGATAAATCTTACTGAACTCCTCAAAATCCACCTCTGCCGACATTACCCTGTTGTGTGTTATCTTTTCAATATCGTGATGCAGGGTAAGGTTATCGTTCTCGAGCAGCACGTTCATTCTCGAGATCTCTTCGGCTTGTTGCTTTAACAAAACGTTAACCTCTTTTAGCTCGTTGTTTTGTTCCTCGATTAGGTTGGACTTTTCAACCAGCTCCCTGGTTCGTTCCTGTACCTGCGCTTCAAGGTTTTTATTTAAAGTATCTTTTAACTCCTCATTCAATTTAAGCTGCCTGATGATACGTAATTGCGCCTGTTCCTGCTGCTTTTTCAACAGGCGTACTTTATCGCCTATGGCAAATGAGATGAAAACCATCTCCATAATAAAGCAAATGCTCAGGCTGTAATAGGCGGTGGCTGTTACCGGCGGCCACCATAGGTTTAAGGCGATCATGGCTTTGATGACAAAGCCGGTGAGCAAAAAGGAATAGCCGATTACAAAAAAGCGTGCTGCACGGTATCCCTTTACTAAAACGTAACACCCGGCAAAGCAAGCAAGTGTAAGCGGCACAACCTCAATTATTTTATAACTGAACCAGTTTGGGTTTACAAAAAAGCACAACAGGAAATACGCGCACCGCAAGCCGATTATCCACCCCACAAGCTTATTTAATCGCGGTGCGGTTACCCTTAAGTTTAGCAGGCTTTGTGTAAACAACACGGAAAATATACTTGCTGAAAACAGGGCCACACCGTATGCATTGTGGTTCCACATTGGTGAACCGGGCCAAACATACTGATAAGCAATGCCATCGGCGCACATTTCATAAAGGCCGATGCTGAGGTTATAGGCAACATAATATAAATACTGCCGCTGCCGCATGGCAATAAACATCATCAGGTTATACAGGCCGAATACCAGGATCATCCCATAAAAGATCCCGAAGAAAAAGTATTCATCCAGCGCATAGGTGATAAACCAGTTTACCGAACGCAGCACCATAATAACGTTTACAGACTGGTGCGACTTGATCCGGATATAATAGACCTGGCTGCCGCTCAGATTATTATTTATATTAAGGCTGAAGTTTTTATGCTGGTAAAGGCGGGCGGAGAACGGCCTGCTGCTACCTAACAAAGTAGCCGCGTAATTATGATTTTTATCAGGGGAGTAAACAGCAATACTATCAATAGTTTGATCAAAAAATTCGAGGATCCAGTTGTTTCTTGATTCGGGATTAGGATTTATTTTTACGCGGTACCAGTAGGTGGTGCCGGGGTCGGTGGTTACCGGGGTAGCTTGTTTACTCGCCTTGAATTTACCGGCAAATTCATCGCTTTTAATTTTGTCGAAGGTAAGACGACCATTTGCATCCTCCAGGTAGTCAACTTCTCCAAACCTGAAAATATGTTGCTTTTCCTTATCGCGAATGTTAACGGCGACCTGGGCATTGGCAGCAGCGGTAACACTGGCCAAAAACAAACAAACAGGTATAAAAAATCTCAATAAAAATTTACTCATACGCACAGGTAGCTAATTTAAGCCTATTGCTTTATCCGTATTATGTACTAGTTAACAATTGGTTTATAACGGATTTGGTCCAGGTGAGCAATGATAATATTTTTCTTTTTTAAATCCTATTAAGTGTAGTTTGTACAATTAGGTGTTTTGAGCTTAAAGCGGAAAGACTAAAGCAGAAAGCTTAAGGCAGAAAGACCAAAGCTGAAAGTCACCGTTTGTGATTCGGGCTTTCAGCTTTAGTCTTTTAGCTTTCGGCTCTTCTAAGGAACTTTCAATCCAAGCGCTTCTATATAGCCTTTATTGGGCTTGCAGTTTTCAAATTTGCAGTTGTTTAAAAAGCCATAAAGTGCTTTTACCAGTTCCTCCCGGTTTTCGGGGGCTGCCTTGCGGATGGCGGCAAAATCGGAGCGGGGCAGCTCGGTATAGTCGATTACCTTTTCGTAATTGGCAGGCACGTCAAAAGTGATGATACCTGCGGTATTATCCAGCTTTTTATATGGCCAGTAATGCCAGCCGATATTGTTTTTCTCCAGTAAGATCCTGAAATCCTTTACCCACGGATCCTTGTTCTCACCCGTCTCGCCGCAATAAATAGGCACATTGTATTTATCCCGAAAGTCTACATAATCCTGGATCACATTTTGGGTTGGCTCTGTCCAGTACTTATGAAACTGGTAAACCAGCTTCGAATCAAACGGCGGTCCGAATGGCTTAAAATTGCTGTCCCACTGTGCACCGCCTAAAATGATGATATGGTTCTTATCAACCATACGGATTGATTTGGTGATATCTTTATAAAGCGGCTCAAGGTAAGGGTTAAAATCTTCAGCCTTAAAATAAGTGGCGATAGGTTCGTTAAGCAAATCATAACCCATAACCGTGGTTTCGTTGGCATAATGGGCAGCGATGCGGTGCCAAACACTAATAGCCAATTGCTGGCTTGCCTTGCTTTTAAACAGGAATGGATAACCAACACCATCGTCAATATTATCTCCGGTTTGGCCGCCGGGAGCGCAGTGCATATCTAAAATAACATAGAGGCCCTCCTTTTTGCACCAACTGATAACCCTATCCAGTAGTTCAAACCCGCGGTTGGGATTATTTTCGCCCATGTAAGTCTCTGATGTAAACAGACGGTAGTTGAACGGGATCCGGATGGAGTTCATACCCGATGCCTTTAGAAAGTGAATATCAGCAGCGGTGATGTAGGTGTCCTGGTATTGCTTCCAGAATGCCTTGATATCCTCCGGGCCTAATAATTCTGAAAGCGCCTGGTTGATAAGCTTGGGCGAGTTAACGCTTTTGAACTTAAACATATAACCCTCCGGTACCAGCCAGTTGCCAAGGTTTGTGCCCCGCATTAAAAAGGGTTTATTGTTCGGCCCAACGATCTCCTTACCCTTAACGGTAATGAACTTACCAGTTTGGGCCTTTAAGAATACAGGAGCTATAACCAGAAATAAAAAAGTGAATGTTTTACTTAATTTAGTCATAATAAACTGGAAATTGTAGTGATGTATATTGGTTTTATAAGCTAATATAGTGCTATTAACCATTAACATTTATATACATTTGAGCGAAGATTTTCGGGCAAAAAGTAATGCCGTAAATTTTGATACGCTTTAATAACAAGGTATCTTAATGCCCTGTTAGCTATTTGCGTAGAAATGGATAAAATGCAATACAGCTAAATACCAATGCTATGAAACAAATAAAAATTTTAATCGTCGCATGTTTTATATTGATCTCGCCTGTTTTTGGTCAGAATTTAAAGGTGGCGGTGGCTGCCAACCTGCAGGCTGTGATCAAAGTGCTGCAAAGCGACTTTAAAAGCAAGACAGGCATTTCGATCGAACCGATCGTCGGCTCATCGGGCAACCTTTCAACCCAGGTAAAAAACGGCGCGCCTTATGATGTGTTTTTATCTGCCGATATGACCTTTCCTGAAATGCTTTTCAAGGACGGCTTTAGTACAAAAAGGCCTGTTGTTTATGCACAGGGCAGCTTGATCATCTGTAGCAGCCAGGACATTGGCTTTGATAATTGGGAAAGGGTATTGCTTACCGAAAGGATTAAGAAAATAGCCATTGCAAATCCGGCTATTGCTCCATACGGCAAGGCGGCCGATGAAGCACTAAAGGCCAAGGGGATACTTGATGATATTAAAAATAAAGTTGTAACCGGTGAAAGTATTACACAGATAAATACTTACATCACTACAGGTGTAGTTGAAGTTGGTTTTACAACCCAGGCTCTGGTTAAGGATCCTGCCGCTAAAACCATATTATACTGGAAGGTGATTAACCCTAAATTATACGCACCGATAGAGCAGGGGATGGTGATTTTGAAAAAGGGGGCAAATAACCCCGATGCGGAGAAGTTTTATCAATATATTTTAAGCCCGGCAGCAAAGGCTATTTTTGAGAAGTTTGGGTATAAGGTGAATTAATGTAATACATAAAACAGTTAAATGATTTGTCATTCTGAGCGTGAGCGAAGAATCTTCAACGCGGGACGAGAACCCAGGACAAGTATGGCGGCGACTTATCTGATGCTGAAGATTCTTCACTTTGTTCAGAATGACAAAGAAAAAGTCAATGGATCTAACCCCAATCTTTCTCACCCTTAAGCTATCAGCCATGACAACCTTATTGCTGCTGGTTGTCGGCTTGCCGTTAGCATGGTGGTTGTCACGGGGACGGTCGTTTTTTAAGATGGTGCTGGAGGCAATTATTACCATGCCGCTTGTTTTGCCGCCATCGGTATTGGGGTTTTATTTGCTGCTGGCTTTTAGTCCGCAGCATGGCATTGGTAAATGGCTGCAGGATGTTTTTAATGTGCAGTTCGTGTTCTCATTTAAAGGCCTGGTGCTGGCGTCTATTATTTACAGCATGCCCTTTATGATCGGGCCGATAAAATCAGCGTTGCAGCAATTACCTGTATCACTTTCGCAGGCGTCTTATAGTTTGGGTAAAACTAGATGGCAAACATTCATAAAAGTGCTTTTGCCAAATATAAAGCCACCACTATTTACTGCTATTGTACTAACGTTTGCACATACATTGGGCGAGTTCGGCGTAGTGCTGATGATCGGCGGTAATATTCCGGGTGTTACGCGGGTCGCATCAATTGCCGTTTATGATGCTGTTGAGCAAATGGATTATCATACTGCCAATATTTACTCACTTATTCTTTTTGCCATAACTTTTGTGTTGGTTATCGGCGTGTTTGTATTTAATAAGTACCGTTTAAAAAGCCCGTTGGAATGATCAGCATCGACATAGAAAAAAAACTAAAGGCCTACAAAGGGCAGCAGGTTTTGCGGGTAAGGGAGCAATTTCCAACGGGAAGCATTACCAAAATCTACGGGCCGTCGGGCGCAGGGAAAACCACGCTTTTAAAAACTATCGCCGGGTTTAATAATCCCGAAAAAGGCAAAATAGCGGTGGACGGTATTACCTGGTTTGATGCCGATGCTAAAATAAATCTGCCGCCACAAAAACGAATGGCAGGCTTTGTTTTCCAGGATTACGCTTTATTCCCCAATATGAATGTGCTGCAGCATTTAGAGTATGCCACACAGGATCGGGTTTGGATAAACAGGCTATTAGCTATTGGCAAACTGGAACCATTTGCAGACCATAAACCAGAGTACCTTTCGGGCGGGCAGCAACAGCGGTTGGCTATTTTAAGGGCGTTGGCAACAAAACCGAAATTATTGCTGATGGATGAACCTTTTTCGGCTCTTGATCCGGAAATTAAATCGACCCTGATTGCTGAATTGAGGGGGATTTTTGAGGAGTTGAAAACGACTGTTTTAATAGTAACCCACAATCCTCAGGAGCTGGACGGGATAACGGATAGGGAACTTAAAATAAAATAGGGGACACTAATTGTCATGAATTGAATCGAATTTCATGAATTGTTAAAACATTTAATTCAAGTCAATTTGTGAGATCCATGTTTCTTCAATTCGTGAAATTCGTGTCAATTCATGTCTTTATAGTACGGCGGCTATTGAACTGATAGATGCCCGCTTTGTATAATCCTTACCAAACTGTACAAATACAATTTTTCCGGAACTATTGATTACATAAGTAGCGGGTACCGGCAGCACATGATCAGTATTACCATTGTTTTTTTCCAGATCGATGCCATAGCCCTTTAATTTAGAATAAAGGTTTGCATCAACCGTATATTTAACATCATAAGCTTTCATAATCTTATAGCCAACGTCCTGTACTATAGAGAAGGAAGCATGTGTTTTTTCAACGGTTTTGTTGATATTATCGCCTGTCTCGGGCGTTACGCCAACCACATAGGCATCTTTTGAAGTAAGTAACTGTAATGAATCCTGTAGTTGCTGAATATGTTTATTGCAATACGGACACCATTGCCCGCGGTAAAAGAAAAGCACGACCGATTTGTGCTGTTTAAGCAATGCCCTCAAATCAAGAACTTTTCCGGAATTGTCTTTGGCTGTAAATTCCGGGGCCTGCGCTCCGGTTTTTAGGCCCGCTTGAGCCATAATTTGTAAGCTGAAAAGTAGTGATGCGGCTATTAGTATATATATTTTCATAATTGAATTACCAGGTGATTAAACAATAAAAAAGGGGCGGGCAGGAGAAGATCCACCCACCCCAATAAAACAAACACTTACATTTTGCCTGAAGAGTCCTTCTTCATTTTATCCATCTTCTTGTCCATTTTCATCTTGTCTTTCGACATTTTGTCCATTTTCTTTTTCTCCATCTTGTCCATCTTCTTCTCCATTTTCATTTTGTTCATTTTGCCGGTATCGCTAAGGGCAACAATGTTTGCTGAAGAATGATTAATTGTTTTTGCCTGGCTGCTTAAAGAAAGACATGCTACGATGGCAGTTGCTAAAACTGCGCCTGAAATAATTGATTTCATAAATTGTTTTTTAGTTTTTACTGTTATTTCCCCTTTAGTCGGGAGGAGACAGTTAACCTTACAAACTATTTTGAATTAACACGAATGAACTCGAATTGAATCGAATTGCACGAATTTAAAAAGGTACCGGCTTGACACCAGTTTGCCGTAATTTGTGAAATTCGCGCTCCTTTAATTCGTGAAATTCGTGTCATTTCATTAGTTTTTATTTAGCTCTTCCTCAATCCTGTCCTGCAGTTCTTTTTTAAACCCATCATCAAGTTTTGCATTACGCTGCATCGAGCTGCGAAATAGTTCCTGCACCATTTCATTAATTACCCGGCTTTGTTTTTTGTAGATGCGGCAGAACGAACAGCCGTATAAATGGATCCGCAATTCGATGGTTTCCCTAAAAGTGATTTTACCCATCGACCTTTTTTCTATCAGGAAGGTTGCCTGTTTACAGTTGTATATAATTTTCTTCAAATAGCTCATAACGTTAAAATTTAAATCCAATTTTTTTGCAGGCATGCCCTAAGATTCAACTTGGCGCGATGGATGATCACCCAAAAGTTAGCCTGTGTTACCCTTAACTCTGTACAAATCGTTTCGGTAGGTTCCTCGTCAATGTGCTTCATGGTAAATACCGACATCCATAATACCGGCAGCTTTTGCAAACACCGCTGCATAATGCTTTCAAATTCCTTGCTCACCAGCACGTCCTTATCTTCAATGCCAAATTCCTTCGGCCCGCTATTACTTGTCCAGTGCCCGTCGTCTTTATTGAAAAAATCTTCCTGCTCATCCTCCGCTTCTTTTACATCGATGTTTTTTAACCCGGAAGATTTTTTCCGGTACACATCAATGATCTTGTTTTTAAGAATTGCTGTTAACCAGGTACGTTCAGAACTTTTGCCGGCGAAGCTTTCTACTTTTTGCAGGGCGGCTAAAAAGGTTTCCTGCACCAGGTCCTTCGCCAGTTCGTTGTCGTTGATCCGCGTTATCGCAAAACCATAAAGATAATCGGCGTGCGCCGTGACCCACTTATGCGGGTTTAGTTGGTGATCCATAATTGATTTGACACTAATGTTCACGAATTAAATCGAATTACACGAATATAACTTCGTTCGTTTGTTTAGTCGCTGATAAATAGAAAACCTTACAGAAAAATAAAAAGGGCACTAATTGCTGCAAATTAAATCGAATTGATATTACACGAATTTTTTCTAATTGACTCGAATTTCAAGAATTTTGATGACGGGGATAATTCGCACCAATTCGTCTCATTCGTGAAATTCGTATCTTTCCTGTACAAGTTAGTACAAGTTGATTCATTGGTGATTATAAAAATAAAAAAATCTAGATTTATTGTAAGGAATCAAAAAGTCATCCGACTAACCCGGAAAATCGTAAATACTAAAACAACATAAAAATGAAAACAGTAAAGATCTTTAGCCTTGTAGCCGTGCTTTTTGCAGTGGCTTTGGCATCGGTAGCTTTTATTAATAATCGTAACATAAGGAAACCAATCGCTGATAATAAAGGCTTCGCAGTGATTGAGCTGTTCACCTCTGAGGGCTGTTCCAGTTGCCCGCCGGCAGATGCGTTAGTTGCCAAAATTCAACAGGAAAGCAAGGATAAACCGGTTTACATTTTGGCGTATCATGTTGACTATTGGGACCGGCTGGGCTGGAAGGATCAATTCAGCAGTGCTGATTTTTCAAAAAGGCAATATGAATATACAACGTATTTAAAAACGCAGGGCCCATATACACCACAGATAGTCGTAAACGGCAAAACAGAATTTGTCGGCTCGCAGGAAGGCACACTTCGTGACGCAATTGGTAAGGCACTGAAAAAAAATTCGGACACCCAGGTGAGCCTCAATGTTGCTGCCATCAATTCAAAGCAGGCCGAGCTTAAATATACCATGAGCGGTGGGGATAAAAACACCGTGTTGGAAGTAGCGGCGGTAGAAAAGGCAGCCACCTCAAAAGTGGCCAGTGGAGAAAATGGGGGCCGAACTTTATCACACGTTCAAATTGTTCGTTCACTGCAGCAGGTGGCTTTAACAGATGCAGCGGGTTCGGCTACAATTTTACTACCTGCGGGCTTTGATGCCAAAAGTTGGGAGATCATCGGCTTTTTACAAAACAGGAAGAGCGGAGCAATAACCGGGGCAACAAAGGCCACCCTGGCTGCCGGTACGAATCCAACCGCTGCCGTGAAAAATTAGAAATAGATTTTATTTAGCTAACTTCACGGTATTTGAATAACACTATGAAAACCATTAAAGAAAAACACTCCTTCGTGATGCGGTGGACGCATTGGGTTAACTTCCCGATCCTCGCCATCATGATCTGGAGTGGTATGTTAATCTATTGGGCGAATGACGAATATAAGATTACCATTTTTGGGCATACATTTTTTCGTTTTTTCCCTGATTGGTTTTATCACGCTCTGAAAATTCCATATCATTTATCGGAAGGAATGCAGTTTCATTTTCTGTTCATGTGGTTTTTTACGCTGAATGGCATCCTGTATATATTGTATACGATAATTTCAGGTGATTGGCGTGAGCTGGTGCCTAAAAGGAATTCGTTTAAGGAGGCTTGGTTTGTATTACTGCATGACCTGCATATTCGCAAAATGGCGCCGCCGCAAAAAAAATATAATGCTGCACAACGAATAGCGTATACGGCCATCATATTTATGGGACTTGGGTCAGTAATAACGGGGCTGGCCATTTATAAACCGGTTCAATTTTATTATTTAACATGGATCTGTGGTGGCTATCACTTTGCCCGTGTGCTGCACTTTGCCTTAACCATTGGATATGTTCTATTTTTCGTGATCCATATAGTACAGGTTGTTATAGCCGGATGGAATAATTTCCGGTCCGTTATATCCGGGTTTGAAGTAGTGAATGAGACCCCTAAAACTGTTAAGAAATGAGCGCACCGGAGAAGAAACCAAAAAAGGAGCTCACCATTGAGCAAAAGATAAACAGGCGAAATTTTATTTCGTTTGCCAGTTTTACCGTGCTGGCAGCGGGCGCTTTTGAGGGCTGGCGCTGGCTTTATAAATCGCCGGAGGAAGCCGCCGGAGGAATAACATCAGGGGCACGTGTACCATTGCGGAGGGCACTTAATCAAACAGAATTGATTTTCAGGCGGGTTTTTAGTCCCAACCATTTGGTTAAAACGTACCCAAAATCAATGGCCGCCAAACATGTAAGGGTTAACAGCGATATTGGTGTTGAAGCCGCTAATAAGTTTCATCCCGCAACCTGGACGCTTAAGGTTATTAAAAAGGGTGGTGAAGTTTTACAGATCACCTTGCCGGAACTGATGGCGCTGCCAAAAACCGAGATAGTTTACGATTTTAAATGTGTGGAAGGCTGGGACCAGATCTCGCACTGGGGCGGCGTAAAGTTCAGCGACTTTATCAAACATTTTGACCTGGATGAATATACTAAGATGGAATATGTTGGGATGGAAACACCCGATAAAACCTATTATTTAGGCCTGGATATGCCCAGTGCAATGCACCCTCAAACTATGCTGGCCTACGAGATGAATGATAAGCTACTGCCTTTGGACCACGGTGCCCCCTTGCGTCTTATCATCCCGGTTAAGTACGGAATAAAAAACATAAAACGGATAGGCACCATATCGTTCAGCAACACCCGCCCAAGAGATTATTGGGCCGAGCGTGGGTATGATTATTATTCGGGACTGTAGTTAAGTGAGCTAAAAGCTGAAAGCGAAAAGGCGAAAGCCAGGAAGGCACATTTGTTTACTAAAACGCTAAATAATCTGGTTCTTAAACAGGCTGGCAGATATTTTCACCGAATACACAAATCAAATTCGTTAAAACCGTAATAATTTGTGTAATTCGTGTTAATTAGATATGCCAGTTGCCAAACTTCCTTTTAGTAAACAAATTGCCTACGCCTGCGGGATGATAGGATGGAGCATCATGACCAATATTATTATTGTTATGCTGCCTTATTTCTACCTGCCGCCCTCAAATTCGGGTCTTATGCCGTTTGTTCCGCAGTTGCTTTTGTTTGGCGTATTGAATATTATGTCGGTTATTGCTGCATCGGGTCGGTTAGTTGATGCCGTTTTCGACCCATTTATTGCCTCGTTAAGCGATAAAAGCAATAATAAAAAAGGCCGCCGCATTCCATTTATGAAATGGGCCATTTTACCTGCAATTATTTTTTGCGGATTAACTTTTTGTCCGCTTGTAAAAGCTGAAAGTATCCACAACGCCATATGGCTTGCATTTACGCTGATTTTCTTTTTTATGAGCGTAACAACCTATATCATTCCTTATAACGCCCTGCTGCCCGAACTTACCAGCACAGCTGCCGAAAAAGTTAAGCTTTCGTCATTCCAGCAGGTAGGCTTTGTAATCGGTATTATAATTGGCGCATTGGTAAATAACTTTGCCGACCTGGTGCAAAGCGGCTTTCACATAACTAATCGGGATACTGCGGTTCAGTATACCATTTGGGCCCTTTGCGTTTTTGCGGGCTTAATTATGCTGATCCCGGTGTTTGCTATCGACGAGAAAAAGTATTCCGAAAGCAAGCCCTCGCACTTGCCAATTTTGCCAGCCATCCGTAAAACATTCAGTCAGCCTAATTTTAAGTATTACCTGATCTCCGATTTCTCGTTTTATATGGCGCTGAGCATCATATCAAGCGGGCTGTTATTTTTCATCACAGTATTGCTGCACCTGCCCGAATCCATGGGCGGACTGTTGATGGGGGTGATGGTGTTGGTTTCCCTTTGGTTTTATCCGCTAATTAATTACCTGTCGAAAAGGAATGGTAAAAAGCCAATTGTGCTGTTCTCCTTTGGGTTATTGAGCCTGATATTTGCAATGATATTCTTTTTGGGCAAGCTCCCGTTACCGCCAAAAGTACAGGTGTATGCATTGGTAATTTGTGCCTCATTCCCGTTAGCTTCACTGGGGATCTTGCCTAATGCCATTCTTGCTGAAATTGCTGAAACGGATGCTCTCGAAACGGGTGAAAACCGGGAGGGAATGTTCTTTGCCGTGAAATACCTGTTTGTTAAGCTCGGGCAAACGTTGGGGATTGCCTTATTTGCATTCTTAACGGTTTATGGAAAGGACCCCGGGCATGATTTCGGCTTAAGGCTTAACGGCATTTGCGGATTTGCACTTTGCCTGGTTGCCTTTATTTTCTTTACACGTTTCAGGGAGAAGAAGCCGGGGTTGGGAAAAGTTGGCAGTAGGCAGTGAGCAGTTGGCAGTCAGTCGATTTTGAACTTCTGCAAACTGTAAACCGGTAACTGCAAACTTTAACGGCAAGTATTGTTAGGCCTTGAGTAAACCAGGTGCATTACGTTGATGTTTCTCATCATAAAGGCGGCCTCACAATAGCACAGGTAATAGTTCCATTTGCGGATAAATGTTTCATCAAATCCCAGAGACTTTACTTTGCTAAGGTTCGCATTAAATGCGTCATGCCACAGCTTTAGGGTTTTGCCATAATCAAGACCGATATCTTTCAGATCAACCATAGTTAAATCACCGGTACGGTTTACTGACTTGTTGATAGCACCTACCGATGGCAGTAACGAGCCTGGGAAAATGTGCTTTTGGATCCAATCCACTCCCTTCTTTAAACTATCGAACCTGGAATCAGGCGAGGTAATTACCTGGATAGCGAGAATGCCATTTTTTTTCAATAAGTCATGGCATTTTTTGAAGTAGACATCCATAAATTTATAACCAACGGCTTCCAGCATTTCAACAGATACTATCTTATCAAATGTGCCTTCCATCAATCGGTAGTCCTTTAATTCTATGTTTACCTTATGGCTAAGCCCGGCTGCTTCAACACGCTCAACAGCCATTTTGTATTGCTCTTCTGATATGGTTAATGAGGTTACCTTACAGCCATAATTCTTAGCCATGTAGATGGCATTGCCTCCCCAGCCGGTGCCTATTTCCAATACATGGTCTGACGGGCGCAGGTGTAATTGTCGGCATAGCCGTTCGTACTTGGCAAGCTGTGCTTCTTCCAGGCTTAATCCGTCCCTGAAAAAGTAGGCGCTGGAATAGGTCATGGTAGGATCGAGGAAGCTGGCAAAGAAATCGTTATTCAAATCGTAATGTGCGGAAATGTTTTTGCGCGATCCTTCAACGGTATTAGCTTTCTTAAAATGGGTTACCTTATTGTATAATTTAAGGAGGTTGAGCGACAATGCCTGCACTTTACTGCCTGAAATGCCGGGTGCATTATCAATATTGTGCAATACCCAGTTAATAACGTTGGTAATGTTATCGGTGTCCCATAAGCCATCTACATAAGCTTCGCCAAAGCCAATATCGCCGTATAAAATGATGCGTTTGTAAAACTCAACATCGTTAATAACAATGTTTGCCGTGATATTGCCTTCGCCATCGCCGATAACAATTTCTTCGCCATCGGGCAGGGTAAGAAACAAGGTGCCCTTGTTCATTTTACTCAATACTTTTATAACCAGGTCCTGGTAAAAGCCGCCTTTTTTAACGAGTGTAATTGTGTTAGCCATGGTTTAAACTGTCCGCAAATTTGGTATTGTGATATGTACGTAAATTAATTGGTCGAAAGTTTTATCAATATACGAAGTTTGTAATTAATTATATGGTCGGTAAACTTCTTTTTGCAGTTGCATATTGTCGCCTTTTTTATGATAGTGGATTTTCTTCAACCATAATTTTAAAGCCTGCCAGTGTATCAGCACTATCACCTTTAGCGTAATAAGCGGAAAACTGAAAAAGTAGAGCAGTAGATTTGAATCTGTCAAAGGCCGTCGTTCGCCGCTTAATGTGCTGATGAAAAAGCGCTTGCCCTCCTTGTCATAGTCGTCTATTTTTACCTGTAGTTTTTCGCCTGGAATCTGCAGGTCGAAATCGAAATTGGTATCCATATCGATGAAGGGAGATACATAGAAGTATTTTTCCGTATTTAATTTGAAGCTGTCACCCTGTCTTGTATCCGCTCCTAAAAAATAGGGCTTCATTTCCAGGAAGGTGTTACAAACTTCAACAATTGAGCATACGGGCCGGTTTTGTTCATCATAACAAAAGTAAAACGACACCGGGTTAAACTGGTAGCCAAAGGTGCATAGGTTGGTTAGTACCATTATCCGGCCATTGCCAATTTCAACGCCATTTGTGTGCAAATAATCCGTAATGTGTTCGCGGATTTTTTTTGACTGATCCGGGTTTTCTCTTGGTAGTTGCAGGTGGTCCTTATCCCGAAAGTTGAAAAGGTTGAACCGGTTACGGCTCATGAACTTCAGCTTTTTGTCTAGTCTGTCAATTTCATTCAGGTCCAGGTAAAACATAAACACGTCGTAATGAAACCGGTGAACCTTCGGCGCCAAACGGTTGTGCATTACGCGGGCTTTGTAGAGGCAGGAATTTAACGGGGCATTAGCCATGTATGAATATACGGATTAATCTTTTAACTGGATTAATCAATGTTATACATTGGCTTCTCCAACAATTTCGAGCACAACTGCACCGCACTTGCAAAGGCATCTTCATGAAAGCCATACTTAAAATAGCTGCCGCAAAAATATATCGGCCCGGTTTCATTTAACTTATGTAATTCTGACTGGGCGTTTATGGCCGGTACATCAAACAGCGGATGATCATAATCAAGCTCTTTAATGATCTTGCTTTCATCCAGTCCGTCATGCGGGTTTATGGAAACGAAGTAGTCCTTTTTGTCTGACACGCCCTGCAGTTTATTCATCCAGTAGATGGTGGTTGGCGTTAATTTGCCATCCTGGATTTTTATGCTGTAATTCCAGCTGCTCCAGGCCAATTTGGCTTTAGGCATAATGCTGCTGTCGGTATGCAGTACTGCTTTGTTGTATTGGTATCTGAAGTTCGATAACAGCCTTTGTTCCTCGCCGGTTGGATTATTCAGCATAGCTAAAGCCTGGTCGCCGTGAGATGCAATGATCACCCTGTCAAAAACTTCCTGTGAGCCGTCAGACGCGTGAACAGTTACCTTGCTGTTTTCTCGCGTTATTTTTACAGCTTTGCGGTTTACATGGATCTTGTCCTTAAAAGGCCTGATCAAAATTTCACGGTAGGCCTGACTTCCTTTTTCAAGAGTATACCACTGGTGCTGTGTATCCAGTCCTAAAAAGCCATGGTTCAGAAAAAAGCGGATCAATGTTACCGCAGGGAAATCGAGCATCTGTTCCATGGGGGTGGACCATACCGCCGAGCTCATCGGTACCAGGTACTTCCACAGCATCTCCTCTCCAAAACCAAATTCTTTGATATACTCGCCTATGGAATAATTGGCATATTTCGGATCGTCAAGAATCTTCACGCTCTCTTTATTAAACCTGCCAATTTGCTGCAGCATTTTTATGTATTTCAGGTTGAAGATGTTTTTCCGCTGGGCAAACAAATGGTTAACACTCGATCCGCTGTATTCCAGTCCGGTGGGCTTGTGCTGCACGCTGAACGACATGTCCGTCTTTTTTATCGGCGCCTTTATTTCATCAAACAGCTTGCAAAGGTTCGGGTAGGTTTGAAAATTAAAAACCATAAACCCGGTATCGACATAAACAGGCTTGCCTTCTTCATCAACGGTGACCGTATTAGTATGGCCCCCCACGTAATTGTTCTGCTCGTAAATGGTAAGGTCGGTTTGTTTGTGCAAAAAATGCGCACAGCCCATCCCGGCAATTCCCGTTCCTATTATCGCTGTTTTGCCCCCTTGCCCCCTAAAGGGGGAATCAAATTCGAGTTTATCCATTGGTGTTATATAAAAGCAAATCTACCTCCTGCTAACGGGCTGGCCACTTTGTGATATCGTTTAAAAAAGTTTCAACCGCGTAAGTTGATAATTGACCGCCCGGGCCGTTTAAATTATAATCGAACCCGTGGGTCGCCCAGGGTAATTTTAGCCAGTAATGTTTAACCCCATTTTGCTGTAACCTTAAGTTGAGACGGCGACTGTGCTCCGGCGATACCAGCACATCGTTGGTTCCATGGATCAACAATGTAGGTACGGATCGCTTGTTTACAAATTCCAAAGGTGAGCATGCAACGTATTTCCCGGGCACTTTACTGTACGATCCGCCAATGTAATCCTCCATCACCTTTCTTGAATCCATTATCAGCGGATTTGACGGGATAGAATATCCCCAAATCATGTCGGCAGGGCCGTAAAAATCAACCACGCCTTTCAAGCCGGGGTCATGAATTGTATACGCGGCCAGTAATGCTATTTGCGCGCCGGCAGAGCGCCCTATCAGCACAAAATTACCAGTGTCAATTTTTAGCTCGGAGGAATGTTGTTTTAGGTAAGCGATACACGCTGCAATGTCTTCCACGGGTGCAGGTGTTTGGTATTTTGGAGCCATGCGATAATTGATGGCAGCAACGTTGTAGCCTTTGGCAGCAAGATCGCTGTTAAGCTCTGGCAGTTGCTTACTGTCGCCGCCTGCCCATGAACCGCCATGAACCACTATAACGCATGGCCTGCTTTTACCGGTGATCTGCGCCGGGTAGAAGTCCAGTGCCAAAGACGTATCGTTATACTTTACATAGGTTAAAGTGTGATTAGCAATGTCTTTGGTGCTTTTAAAAAGATTAAACAAACTAAAAGGTGGCCTGCTTGCCGGGAAAGCAGTTTCTGAACCCGGGAAGGCGTGTGTCATATCTTCTTTAACATCTTTGGCAACCCAATATGCTCTTACAATTGGCGAAAGGAAGATGGCCATAGTAACAATCCCTAATAAGGTACCTGCCACCTGATATTTTTGAACCCAAAAGCCTGTGGCGGTAATCAATAAAGTTATCCCAGCAAATAATAAAGGGAACTCCGTTACACCTATAGCCAGCAGCCACAAATAATACGCAGGCGCCTTTAAAAAGCTTAGCAGGGAAATAAGGAAAAAAATTACAATAAGATAAAAGCGGATCATTTTTAAACTGTTATGTAAACACAATTTTTGTGTTTACTACGAATCATGTGCGTGTTTTGTTATGGCTTTGTTTTGTGAAATAAGTAATGGCTTACAATCCACTCATTGCCGTTGTTATAGTTCCACAACTCGGCGCAGGCCATATAAAATAAACGCCAATAAACCCACCATTTTGTTGCCTGGTCCTTACCGTAAGTTTCCTCAAACAGCGGGATGATCTCAGCTTTGTGGCTGTCCATATTTTTAAGCCAGGCCTCGGATGTTTTGCCATAATGGGTGCCGTTCACGTGCCAGTGTTTTTCAACAACCAGGTCATCGTTAAAATAAAACATCAGGTCGTCGCTTGGCATTATACCGCCGGTAAAAAAGTATTTGCTCATCCAGTCGGTTTCGTCAATCACCTCAAACAGGTAGGCATATTCCTTATGGGTAAAAATATGGATGAACAATTTGCCATCTGGCTTCAGGAACTCCGACACCTTTTTCATCAGCAGCGTATAATTCCGCATGTGCTCAAACATTTCCACTGATACCACCCTGTCAAACTTGTCATCAATTTTAAAGGTGTTCATATCGGCGGTTATTACCGTTAAATTGGTAATGCCGCGCTGTTTGGCTTGTTCGTCGATATGTATTTTTTGGGTAGATGAGTTTGACACTACTTTAAAAGTGCTGCCCGGAAATTTAGCAGCCATGTAAAGTGATAGTGATCCCCAACCGCAACCCAGCTCTAACACCTGCTGCCCGTTTTGCAGATCTGCCCGCTGGCACGTTAGCTCCAGCATGTCGTCTTCAGCCTGGTCAAGCTCCGTTACGCCAGGCTTATAATAGCAACTGGAATATTTAAGATTTTTGCCCAGGCAGTACTGGTAAAATTGGGTAGGTACCTCGTAGTGTTGCTGGTTGGCATCGGCGGTATTTACCGCGATTGGCGAGGCTTTTAGCTTATCAATCAAAGCCATCAGGTGGGCCTGTTGCGCTTCTACTCCGCCTTTATTCTCGTCGTTAAGCCTTTGCTTTAATAATTTACGGATGCCCTGCCTCAATAAAAAATCGGGGACCTTGTTTTGTTCTATTAGTTTATCGTACCACATTTAGTAAGCCTGGACTTTAGTTTTTATTGTGATTATTATGTTTTAGTGAGTTTACGTTTTTTAGACGATGATGGATTGTGAAAAGTGAAATTTTTAGAGCGTCTGGGAATAGAGTGGAAAGAGAGTCAAGAAATCAAGAGACAAGAATCAAGATAAAAAAGTAGTATTTCCTGATTCTTGCATCTTGACTTCTTGCATCTAGCTTTTCCTGAACCATGGCACAAATACGCTCACTTGCTGCTGATATTTTTTAAATGCCTCGCCTTTTGTACGCAATGATTGTTGCTCTGTCATAGGGATCCCGGTTACCTTCAACAACAGGTATAGAATTATAGCAGGGCTGACAATGGCTACATAACCATAAGGAGAACCCAACGCAAAAACAAAATAGGAAAGCCACATCAGCCATTCGAAAAAGTAGTTGGGATGCCGCGAATAGCCCCAGAGGCCGGTATCACAAACTTTGCCTTTATTGGCGGGATCTTTCTTGAAGTTAGCCAGCTGCTGGTCGGCGGTGGCTTCGCCTAACACGCTGATCAGCCATAACCCTGCGCCCGCATATTCCAGCGGCGAAAGTTCGGGGTTGGTATTAAGTGTTGAGATAAAAAATGGGATAGCCAGCAGTACATTTGATGCGGCCTGCATCTGGAAAAAACCAGCCATTTTTGGCTCCGCGTTCGCGCCCCATTCCTTACGGATCTGGGCATAGCGCGGTTCTTCTTCATGCAGATGTTTAAATATCCTGATAGCGAGGTGTGTGCCTAAACGTGCTCCGGCAATTATGACCATGCTACAAAGCAACAGCTTGCGTGTTTCAAAGCCCGGGGCTAGCAGTAGTAATATAATGGCGATAACCGGGAAATTATAAGACCAAAAGATATCAACCACACCCGCATTTTTTATCTTGTACGACCACAGCCATACCAAAAACATAATAACGCAGCAGGCCAACAGGCTATAAATTACCAGCGAATAAATTGAATGACTATCCATTTTGTTTACCGAAAAGTTCCTTTAATCCCTCATTTGGTTTTAGCCTGAAAAGCTGGATGAGCACGTAGGCGCAGCTGGCTATACTGCCTAAAGCTACTAATAAAACAAGCCAAACAAGTTTCAGCGCTAAATATTTTTCCTTATAACACACCCATAAAAATATAACGGTTACGTTGGTGTAAAAATCCCAAAGGGTGGCCCGCATCCAGGGTATCGATCCTAAAAAGTCCCACTCCTTAAACAGGTTACTGTGAATGCTGGTATCTATTACCTGGTAACACATCCAAACGAACAGGATGCTGAAGAATATTTTTAATGCGGAGATCATTGGTGGAGGTTGTAAAGGTTGTAGTTGTTGTAAATGTTGTAAGCGTTATTGAAGTTGTCTTCCTCATCTTTCGGACTTTACTGACTTTCCCGACTTTCGGACTAAATAAAACTACTTATGTGCCTTTATAAAAGCCAATGCATCATCAGCATGTTTTTTGCCCTGCATAATGGCTTCGTAAGCGAAAACCACTTTCCCATGCAGATCGATCACAAAGGTTTCGCGGCCT
Organism: Bacteroidota bacterium; assembly: GCA_030775685.1. Lineage (GTDB taxonomy): Bacteria > Bacteroidota > Bacteroidia > Sphingobacteriales > Sphingobacteriaceae > Mucilaginibacter. Next base: position 89,834 of record JALYIP010000059.1, on the reverse strand, counting down.
GTCATGAACATTTTATTCTTTACGCCAAACAGGTGGTACACCTTATTATCCGGGTCGCTCAATAAAGTGAATGGTAATTTATAATGCTCTGCAAAGCTTTTATGGCTGGCAACCGTACCACCATTGATTCCGATCACTTTTGCGCCTGCTTTGGTAAAGTCATCAAAGCTATCCCTAAACTGGCAGGCCTCCTTTGTACAAACCATGCTTTCATCCTTGGGGTAAAAGTAGATCACCAAATAGTGTTTGCCTACGTAATCGGCGCTGTTAAAGGTTTTGCCGCTTTGATCTGTTAACTTGAATGATGGCATAGTATCGCCAACAACCAATGTTTTTTGTTCCGCCTGTGCCTTTGCATTGGTCAATAACATAACAGAAAGCAGCGTAGACAGGATTAAACCCAAAATGAATTTATTTTTCATAAGCTAATTTACGAGATGGTTAGGCATAACGATTTTATAAATCTAAATTTTTTTAAGACAAAAAAACCGGGCGCTTTATTTGAATGCCCGGTTTATTAGAGGGTCGTACATAAGCTACACCAAATTCTTTTTAATGTAGGTAATGCTTTGTGTAATACTATCATACGGGCTGCCAGGGCAAACGTCCTGCTCAACAAAAAAGTACTTCATACCTGCTTTTTTTGCATGTGTGAAAATCTTTTTAAAGTCGATGGTGCCATTACCTACTTCTGTAAACATGCGTTTTTCTGTTTTATCCATATCCTTAACGTGCCATAGCGGGAACCGGCCCGGGTGCTCGTTTATTAAGGCGATAGGATCCTGGTTTGCTTTGGTTACCCAGTAAAGGTCCATTTCCATTTTTACAAGCTCTTTGTCGGTTACTGAAAGCAGGGTTTCGTAAGGGAATTTTCCGTTTTCCTGGATAAATTCAAAGTCGTGGTTGTGGTAGCAAAGCTGGATCCCTGCCTTTTTACAGATCTCGCCGGCGGTATTTAAATTGCCGCCGATCTTTTTATAATGCTCCAGTGTGCCGCGCTCCGAAGGTGACAACCACGCGCATACCATATATTTTACGCCTAACGCAGCGGCATCATCAACGGCTTTTTGCCAATCGTTCAGGATAGTGCCTTTCATGCTTGCATCATCCTCACCAAGGCGGTAGTGGCAGCTCGGCATTACCAGTCCATTATCCTTTAAAACTTGTGCAAATTTTGGCGCATCCATGCCGTAAAACTTCTCGCTGCCGGTATAGGTAGCCCCCTCAACAGAGGTATAACCTATTTGTGCAACTTTAGCCAGCGCAGCTACCGGATCAGCCCCCATGGCGTCGCGAACGGTGTATAATTGCAGGCCGATGTATTTTTTGTCGTAAGCAAACAAATGCGGGGCTACTAACAATCCGGCCGAAAGCATAGCCGAAGTTTTGAGAAATGATCTTCTGGTACTCATTGGTTTAATAATTGGTGATGCTAAATATAGTGTTAAAATGACACATTGGGAATAGTTGATTAGAGATTTGTTAATTAGAGAGTAGTTGAGAGGTGAAAGTTTAACCTGGCACCGTTTAATTTCTTACCTAATCTCTGATCTCTAACCTCCAATCACTATTCCTAGCCTCTAATCTCTAACCACCAATTAACTAATTTACAAACCAACAACAATATTTTATATAAACTTGTAACATTTATATCTATTAAACCTATAGTTTTAGGGCGATAATTAAATGGCGTTTAAAACGTCTTAATAATTAGTAACCGGTAACCAATGATTAACGAATTTTACAGGCAGATTTTTGACAAGCATAAAAATGTTGAGGCGGTGCCTTCTAACGATGAAATTACTGCCTGGGCCTTGCAGGTCATCCGCCTATTATTTCCTGAACAGTCCAAACAGGAGTTTAAGACTGTTGATGAGCTGAAGCACGAGTTTAAAAAACTCGAGAATGAATTGTTCCTGATCATGAACGCAACACAGGTTTGTGACGATTGTAATAATGAACAGATCAGCAAGGCGTTCTTTGAAAATTTGCCGGTGATCTATCAATTGTTAAATACCGATATACAGGAGATCTTTGAGGGGGATCCCGCCGCGCGCACCGAGTTTGAGGTGATCAGAACTTATCCTGGTTTTTTTGCAATCTCATTTTATCGCCTGGCAAATAGTTTATACAAACATAATGTGCCGCTGTTGCCCCGGATCCTTACGGAGTTTGCTCACTCAAAAACCGGGATAGACATTCATCCCGCTGCCGAAATAGGCGAATATTTCCACATAGACCATGGCACCGGGATAGTTATAGGCGAAAGCTGTATTATCGGTAAGCATGTTAAATTGTACCAGGGGGTTACTTTGGGAGCATTAAGCGTTTCAAAAAACATGGCCTTTACCAAAAGGCATCCTACGGTGGAGGATCATGTGGTGATTTACTCGGGTGCAACTATTTTGGGTGGCGAGACTATCATTGGCCATCACAGCACAATAGGCGGAAACGTATGGATCACAAAAAGCGTACGGCCCAATTCAACAGTTTATCATAAGCCTGCGCTTATTGTACTCAATAAAAACAAAGAATAAAATTATGGCTGGTTTAATTGATTTGATAGGCAACACGCCTATGGCCGAAATACAGAGACTGAACCCAAATCCAAACGTTCGCATTTTTGCGAAGCTGGAGGGAAACAACCCTGGCGGTAGCGTAAAGGACAGGGCTGCGCTAAATATGATAAAGAGCGCTTTGGAGCGCGGCGATATAAAAAAGGGAACAAAACTGGTTGAAGCTACCAGCGGCAATACGGGGATAGCCCTGGCTATGATAGCCAGCTTGTACGGGTTAGAAATTGAACTGGTGATGCCCTCAAACTCTACCCGCGAACGCACCCTTACCATGGAGGCTTTTGGTGCAAAAGTAACCCTGCTGGAGGGGATTGAGTTATGTCGCGATTATGCCGAGGAAAAAGGCGCAAGCGGCGAATACTTTGTACTGAACCAATTTGCTAACCCGGATAATTACCTGGCCCATTATAAAACTACGGGGCCGGAGATTTGGCGTGATACCAATGGACAGATCACACATTTTGTTAGCGCCATGGGAACAACTGGCACCATAATGGGAAATTCAAGGTATTTTAAGGAAATAAACCCTGAGATCCAGATCATAGGCTGCCAGCCAACAGAGGGTTCATCAATTCCCGGTATCCGCAGATGGCCGGTTGAATACCTGCCTAAAATATTTGAACCTGAACGGGTAGACAGGGTGATGGATATTTCTGAAGCTGAATCTGTACAGATGGCACGTCGACTGGCAAGGGAAGAAGGTATTTTTGCCGGGATGAGCAGTGGTGGGGCAATGGCAGGAGCGATAAAACTTGCACAGGAACTCACCGAAGGCACTATCGTGTTTATCTGCTGCGACAGGGGTGACAGGTATTTAAGCACCGAATTGTTTGGGTAGGCTGTAATTTATGTGATTTAACATCAATTGCCCGTTGCGAGAATGATGAGATTGCAGACTTTTTTTATACATTAGAGCGTATAAATCCCAGCCAATGAGCAAAAATTCGTCGGATAGTAGTCTACGAGAAGCTATCTATTACGCTTTTTACACATTAGCCTTTGTTGTTTCAATTTACGGGGGCATTGATAGCGGATTTACCGGTACGCACACCCCACCTACACCATTTGTTATAGAACTATTAGCACTGCCAATCGGCCTTGTTTTATTTATAATTGATGCACGTATGTGGCGGTCTACAAACGTTCATAAAATCGGCTTAGCGGCCAATGGTGCGATTATGGTCGTAGTTTTATTCCTGGGGTTTGCTCATATCGGCTAATAACGAAATTTATAAAGTTACTTGGTAAAAGTTCGAACAATTCCTTTAACTACCTGTTAACCATTAAAATAAATAACTATGCAATGGTTTGGCGGGCGCGAAAGCGATAATGTTGAAGAAGGCAGCAGCAGCGGCGGTGGTCGCGGTTTGTTTTTTGGCGGAGGAATAATAGGGATTATCGGTCTGCTAATTTACCTGTTTACCGGCGTTAATCCGGCCCAGCTATTTAATGGGCAGGGCGGCGCTGACAGTACACAACAAAACACCCGGGTTACCAGCGACCCGGAAGGCACCCAGAAAAAATTTGCGCGTGTAGTATTGGCCGGAACCGAAGATGTTTGGACACAAATATTCAGCAGCATGAACCGCACCTATACCAAACCAACGCTGCATTTATATAGTGAGGGTGTACAGGCCCAGGGTTGCGGCTTTGCCAGTTCAGCAACCGGGCCGTTTTACTGCCCGGCAGATCAAAAAGTATATTTAGATACTTCGTTTTTTGCCGAAATGCAGCAGCGTTTCCAGGCACCGGGCGAATTTGCCGCCGCTTATGTTATTGCCCATGAGATTGGGCATCATGTACAAAACCTGCTTGGCGTTTCTCAAAAAATGGAGGAGGCAAGGCAGCGGCTAAGCCAGACTGCCTACAATAAGCTTTCGGTTAAACTTGAGTTGCAGGCCGATTTTTATGCCGGCGTTTGGGCACATTATGAAGCAAAGAACCATCAAAATAACATTATAATTAACCGGTCGGATATTGATTCGGCGCTGGTGGCAGCGCATGCTATTGGCGACGACCGGCTACAGCAAAAATACCAGGGCCGCGTTGAGCCTGATAGCTTTACCCACGGCACATCAAAACAACGTGCTTATTGGTTTAAAAAGGGTTTTGATACCGGGGATATTAACCAGGGCAATACCTTTGCAGCAAACGATTTGGAAGAAGAACAATAATAGAGAAAGCGCTATCTATTATTTTATCACCCGTGCTTCCACGCCTTCGTTCGTGATCTTAACAGGCTCGATCATCCCGTTTTTATCAAAATACATTTTATCGATACAAACCACGCGGTGATTGCCATCGGTTTCGCTAAGCGGGCGACGGTGGTATACAATATACCATTCATCTGTTCCCGGCACATTAATAACCGAATGGTGGCCCGCACCGGTTGCAATTTTTGGATCCTGCTTTAATATGGTAGCTATCCGCTTAAACGGACCGAATGGCGTATCACCAATGGCATAAGCTACACGGTAATCCGGGCCTGTCCAGCCGCCTTCGCTCCACATTAAATAGTATTTGCCCTTGCGTTTAAACATCACCGGACCCTCAACATAATCCTTTGGGGTGATTAGTTTAAAAGTTTCGCCATCGTCGAATGGAGTAACGCCTGTAAAATCATCTTTCAGCTTCGCGATATTGCACTGGCCCCAGCCACCGTATATAATATAATACTGACCGTTATCATCTTTAAAAACAAATTGATCTATAGGTTGCGCCTTATTGTAAATTTTGCCGATCAGCGGTTTGCCTAACAGATCCTTAAACGGACCGGCGGGGCTATCAGATACCCCAACCCCGATACCGCCAATTTCCTTTTGATCGTCATGAATATCGTTAGCGCCAAAGAATAAATAGTATTTGCCACCCTTTTCGGTTACGGCAGGAGCCCATAAGGCCCGCTTTACCCATTTTACCTGGCTGCTATCGATAACATGGTCATGCTTTGTCCAGTGCACCAAATCGGTTGATGAAAAGGCATCCATAAATACCTGGTCGTTGTATTTGGCAGAGTAGGTAGGATATACCCAATAAGTTTTAACAAAGATCTTAGCTTCCGGATCGGCGTACCAGCCTTTAAAGATAGGGTTGCCGGATGTTTCCTTTTTTTGTGCTAACGCGATGGTAGTTTGAGATACCAAAACGATCAACAAAATCCTTTTAGCTAATTTCGGGTACATGGTTTTCATCATGTTGTGTATTATTTTATTTTCGTGCCTGGCCTTTATTACCCCAGCGTTTTTGAGGGGGTCTTCTGTTGGGTGAATGTTCCTGCTTAACCTGCTCAATTGATCTTAATTCATCAGGTACATCTATCAGGCGGATAGGTTTATCTATTAGTTGTTCAATGCTTTTTAGCTTGCGCTCGTCGCGATGATTCACAAAGGTGATGGCGGTGCCGGTAGTTTCGGCGCGAGCCGTGCGACCAATGCGGTGAATATAATCCTCTGGATCGCCGGGAACATCATAGTTGATAACCAAATCGATACCTTCCACATCAATGCCGCGCGAAAGCGCATCGGTTCCGATGATTACAGGCAGCTGCTTGTTTTTAAAGTTAAGCAGGATTTCTTCGCGCTCCTTTTGTTCCAGGTCGGAGTGAAAGGCGCTTACTTTAAAATGTGCCTGCTTTAATTCTTTCGTTAATGATTTTACAATCTCTTTTCTCGAACAGAATATAATCACGCTGGCATATGACCCATTTTTCAAAATCATTTGCAACAGAGGCGTTTTCTGCTGATCGTGCACACGGTAGATCTGCTGATCGATGCCAACTGCCGGTTGCGATAGTGCAATATTTATTTGCTCGGGGTTATTCAACACTGTTTTTGCAAGTGTGCGAATGCGCCCGGGCATGGTGGCCGAGAACAACAGCGTTTGCCTTTGCTTGGGCAGGTAGCTGATGATTTTCATAATATCGTCCGAGAAACCCATGTCGAGCATGCGGTCGGCTTCGTCTAATATTAAATGAGTCAGGTGGTTAAGTTTTAACACACCCGAGGTAAGGTGAGCAATCAGCCTGCCTGGTGTGGCAATGATGATGTTCACATTATTCTGGATGCCGCGTCGTTGCTGCTCGTAAGCGCTGCCATCACCACCACCGAATACGGCTATAGAGCTGATACCAGTAAAATAGGCGAGGCCTTCTACTTGCTGATCTATCTGCTGGGCCAGCTCGCGCGTTGGCGCTAAGATGAGCGTGCTGGTGTGGTGCTTATTGGTTTTGCCAATTTGGTCAAGCACCGGCAACAGGTATGCACCAGTTTTGCCTGTACCTGTTTGCGCGCAGGCAATAATATCTTGTCCGTTTAATATGATCGGGATGGCCATGGCCTGTATTGGGGTTGGAGTGGTGAACCCCATGCTCTCGATGCCTTCGAATAAATCGTCGTTAAAATTGAATTCCTTGAATGTCACTATACTTTTATAGGTGAAGGTATGCAAGGTAGGAAAAAATTGTTGTGTTACACGGGAAACCGTTAAAAAACCATTTCTAACGGCTGAAGAAATATGTAAAGATCACACCGTCGCCCTCAAACCCGGCACCAATCGGATCAGCTTTGTTAGCCCATAGGATAAAGCAAGAACTACTATTGCCTTAAAAGGGATCACCCAAAGCAAACTTTGACTGCCGAAACCCAAGCCAAGGTATATTTTGTCGAACAGTAAACGCATCCAAAGTACATGCACAATATATATACCATAGCTTTCCCTGCCCAACTGGCTGATGACGCTTTTAAACCAGGTTTGCCCTGACGTAAAAACATGGTTCTTGAGTAAAAGGAACAAGCCCGCCAGCGTAAATGGAATTTCGGGAGTAAAATCGCACTCAATAATTTCAAGCGCACTTTTATCGCCCTGGGTATGCAGCAATGTAGTGGCTGCTATTGACGCAACGATGGATAGAATGCCTAAACAATAAATAATTTTCAACTGTTGTTTTGAAAAGCTGAAGTGCTGCAAATAATAGCCCAGCATAAAATAGCCCAGGTAGCCGGTAAAGCCATTTAATTCGACGCCAAAAGATAGCCCGTATATAATGCCGATCATCCCAAATACACAATTGGTTATAAACCATAATACAATGAAATAGAACACCAGGCTTCTGCTTGCTGCACGTACAAATGCATTTAACACAGGGTATATTAGGTAGATGCCGGTGAGCATATACAAAAACCAAAAGTGAAAAACCAGTGGACCCTGGTAAAAGGTCTTGAGGGCTGCTAATAAGTGGAATTGCCCATAACCCTTATCAGTGCTGTATTGAAATATTTCATAAAAAATACTCCAAACCAAAAGCGGGATCACCAGGCGGGGGAGGCGTTTTGTAAACAGTTCCTTAATGGTAATTTCCTTTGCAGGATTTAATAGGAGCGCCCCGCTCAACAGCACGAACATGGGTACACAAAAACGGGTTAGGCCATTATAAAAGGCAGCCGAAAGCCAGTCGGTGGTTGGCAATTTTCCGTATTGATCTACTTGGTCGGCAGAATTGTGCAGGATGATTACCGCAAAAATTGCCAGTGCCCGTAAAAAATCAAAATAAAAATCACGATCTCTTGTCTTATCCTGTTTTAGATCGGCCATTACAAATTGATAAACGTGAATATCGTCATGGCTGATCTTTAATTATGGTTCTAGGATTGAATGTAACTCTTTAAATGCTCAATGGTTTCCTCGTGCGAAATTATGGTTTCTGTAACCACATCGCTTATGGATATAATTCCGCACAACATGTTATCCTTGAAAACGGGCAGGTAGCGGATATTATTTTCACTCATTACGTGCATGCAGGTTTCAACAGAGTTTTCGGGGATCATATGTGGAAATTCCGTGCTCATAATTTCCCTTACCTGTGTTTCAAGGGATGATTTGCCCTGAAGGATCACTTTGCGGGCGTAGTCGCGTTCGGTAAGTAATCCGGCATACGCACCATCTTCAGTAATAACAACTGAGCCAATATTTTTGTCAGACATCAGCTTTAATGCGTCTAAAACAGTGGTGCTGCCATCTATGGCAATTACGCTGCTTCCCTTACGGGTAAGGATATTGGATACTTTCTTCATAATAGTTTGGTTATCAATGGTGAATTGGCTTATCAAATATAATAATAGATATTTAACAAACAGTATTAAAAAAAGGAAATTTGGATGAGTAATTACCGGGCTACTACCTTAGTTATTAGTAGTTTGTAAAAAAATAATTACAATCTATATATCTAAATGTAAAACCCTACTTTTGCAGCCCCCCTTTTAGAAATTTTATTATAGCCGATGCAGAAGAAGATTCTTACATGCCGCAAATGTTTAGCCCCCTATCATTTTACAAAACACAGGAATTGGGTTGGACGTAACCTGCTCTTTTTTTTACCCATAAGGAGATTTTTTTGCGCCAAATGTTTGAAAGATCGCTATCGTCTTATTACAGACAAAGAACTCGAAGAATATAAGAGAGTTTAGATGATAGCAGAAAAGTCCGAAAGTAGGTAAAGTTCGGAAAATAAAGCGATTGTTGATTTTAATGATTGTTGAATTTTAGTTGTCGGCTTTTGCTTGATTGTTCCGGCCGCGCTATGGTTTTATTTATTGTTTCTCTCTTTCCTGCATTGCCGATTTTTCAGTATTCCTCTGTAACAATATTCCCGCTGTTTTTTCATCGAACAGAAAATTATTCTAATTTTACTACCCATTGTAATAGCGGTAGAGGGAATGCGTTTGTTAATAAACTAAATGCATTTACTACAGTCAAAATCAACAAACAAAAACTAATCATCAACATGAAAAAAATTCTGTTAAGTATCCTTGCAACTACGGCTGTAAGTTGTTCGCTTATGGCGCAAACCACCAAATTGTTCGACGGCAAAACTACGACCGGCTGGCACAGCTATTTAAAAACCGGGCCCGGCGCATGGAAGGTTGTCGACGGCGCATTGCAGCTTGATCCGAAAGCAGCCGACGGCGCCGATTTGGTTACGGACAACGAATACGAAAATTATGAGCTTTCCTTAGAGTGGAAAATTGAAGCAGGTGGCAACAGCGGTATAATTTTCGGGGTTCATGAGGATCCGTCTTTTGGGGCAACTTATTTAACCGGTATCGAAATGCAGGTTTTGGATGACAAGGGTGCTGAAGATAATAAAAAGGCTAATCACCTGGCAGGTTCATTGTATGATTTGAAGGCGCCATCTGCGGCCGCAAAACCAGCCGGTGAGTGGAATAAAATAAAACTCCGCTATGACCATGGTCAAATAACTTTTTGGATGAACGGGATCAAAACCGTTGACGTAAAAATTGGTAGCCCCGAATGGCAGGAATTACTAAATAATAGTAAATTTAAAACCTGGAAAAGCTTTGCCACATACCCTAAAGGACACATCGCTTTACAGGATCATGGCGCAGTAGTTTGTTTCAAAGACATCAACATTAAGCAACTTTAATTACTTTAGCCATTTGTCAGTGGTCATTAGTCATTTGTACCGATTTGGTACTGTTGGCAATAAATGACCATGACAAATGCCTAATGACCAAAACAACATGGATAATAACATACAAATTAAAAAATCGGCAACCGTATACGACGCTATAATTGTTGGCTCGGGTGCAGGTGGCGGCATGGCAGGATATGTGTTGGCACATGCTGGTTTAAAAGTTTTAATGCTGGAGGCTGGCCCGTTTTTCGATCCGGCTAAAGACTCGCTTCAATTAAAATGGCCGTATGAGTCGGCGCGTCGCGGGGCGGGAACTACCCGTTACTTCGGCGATTTTGATGCTGCCTACGGTGGGTGGCAAATTGAGGGTGAGCCTTACACTACAAAGGATAATACCGAATTCCATTGGTTCCGCTCACGTATGCTGGGTGGCCGTACCAATCACTGGGGCCGTATCTCATTACGGATGGGGCCTGATGATTTTAAGGGGCATCACCTTGATGGTTTAACAGATGATTGGCCGATCAGCTATGCCGATGTGAAGCCTTTTTATGATAAGGTTGACCGTATGATTGGTGTTTACGGTACCGTTGAGGGTTTGCCGAATGAACCGGACGGGATCTTTTTACCACCACCAAAACCAAGGCTGAATGAGCTCTACATCAAAAAAGGCGCTGCAAAAGCGGGAGTTAAAGTAATTGCCGGTCGTGGTTCGGTACTTACTGAGGCGTTGCCTGGCAATAAAGATCGTGGGGCATGTTTCTTTTGCGGCCAGTGCGGACGCAGTTGTAAGGTTTATGGCGATTTTTCGTCATCATCATGCCTGGTTATCCCGGCTATAAAAACAGGAAATTTAAAAGTTATTCCTAACGCAATGGTACGTGAGGTGCTTACTGATGATAATGGCCTGGCAACAGGTGTATCGTACATCAGCAAAGAGGACATGCAGGAATACCAGGTAAAGGCGGGCATCGTTATTTTGGGTGCAAGCGCCGGCGAATCGGCCAGGTTGCTGCTTAACTCAAAATCGTCAAAACATCCAAACGGGCTGGCAAACAGCAGCGGGGTAGTTGGCAGGTACCTGCATGATTCAACCGGATCAAGCGCAGGCGGCTGGTTGCCTGAGCTAATGGATCGTAAACGCTACAACGAAGATGGTGTTGGCAGTGTGCATATTTATGGTCCGTGGGTAAAAGATAATAAAAAACTGAATTTTCCGCGTGGTTACCACATCGAGTTTGGTGGTGGTTTACACATGCCGGGCTACGGCTTTAGCGGCGGCATCCAAAATATGAATGGTGTTGTACCGGGCAAAGATGGTAAAATGAAAGAGGCCGGAGGCTTTGGCGCCGACCTGAAAAATGACTACCGCCGTTTTTACGGAACAGGCTTTGGTATGGCTGGCCGTGGTACTGCTATTGCTCGTTATGACAACTATTGCGAGATTGACCCGGATGTGGTTGATAAATTCGGGATCCCGGTATTGCGTTTCCACTACAAATGGAGTGATTACGAAATAAACCAGGCCAAACACATGCAAGACACTTTCCAGGAAATTATGCATAACATGGGTGGCGCTATTTACGGTCCCCCTGCGGGAAAGGAAACTAGCTATGGTTTGGAAGCTCCCGGTATGATCATCCACGAAGTTGGCACTGTGCGGATGGGCGACGATCCTAAAAAATCAGCCTTAAACAAATACTCGCAGGCACATGATTGTAAGAATTTGTTTGTGGTAGATGCTGCGCCATTTGTACAGCAAGGCGACAAAAATGCTACCTGGACCATCCTGGCATTAAGTATGCGCACCGCAGAATACATTTTAGCTCAACGTAAAAAAATTAACGTTTAATCATTATAACATGAACAGACGCGACTCCCTAAAAGCTATAGGCTTCGGCACCCTTTCAACAGGGATCCTGCTGGAGGCCTGTAAGCCAAAAGATAATAAATTAGCAGAAGACAGCACCGGTACAGGCGCTGCAGCCGGCGACACCACAGGCAGGCAGCCCTTTGAGGTTGAGCTTGAAAAAAAGCTTAACGCCGAGAAATTCTTCAACGACCATGAAATGGCCACAATAACTGTATTGGGTGATATCATCATTCCAAAGGATGCCCGCTCCGGCAGTGCGTCAGAAGCGAAGGTGCCCGCCTTTATTGAGTTTATTGTAAAGGACATGCCTGATCACCAAACGCCGATGCGAGGTGGCCTTCGCTGGTTGGACCTGCAATGCCTGAACCGTTATGGCAAAACCTTTGTTGATGCCAGCAGCAGCCAGCAGATAGAAATGGTAACCGAAATTGCTTACCCAAAAAAGGCAAAGCCGGAAATGGCACAGGGCGTATCCTTTTTTAACCGGATGCGCGATTTAACCGCATCGGGTTTCTATACCTCTAAAATAGGTATCGAAGATTTGGGTTATGTGGGCAACTCTCCCGGCAAATGGGATGGCGTACCGGCCGATGTGCTGAAGCAATACGGTATCCAGGACCCATGGGGAAATAAATGGTAAACTAAACTAAAGATCTATAGGAGATAAGGATTATAGGATTGCCCGGAGAAGGCAATCCTTTTTTGTGGGTACATCTCGTGCAATCCGAGTAATATTACAATTATCAGCTACATCAAATTCATCAGCAAACATCTGTGATCAAAAATCACTCCTTCCTGAAATCATAAGCTCCCTGCTCCACGAAATCGGCAACCTTAACGTGAATGCTTTTAACTGTTCCGTTCTGTACTGTAAAAGGAAAAACAGCCTTGCCTAAAGTGGGGTCGGAGAACGTTGCGTAAAAGCGGTTGCCGCCAAGGGGTTGCAGGTGTGTATACATCTTGGGATGATGCTCAAAGCGAATCTCCAGGTCATTGTTCTCGCCCTGGGTAATGGTTAAGGAGCCATAAAAATCATTCACATATTTACCGGTATAGCTTGAGGCCGATAAGGCAGGCGGACGATTGAATGCTACGGAATCTCTTAGCTTTTTATCTGCAGCCTGCTCGGTGGCTGCATTGTTTTTATACGCTGCTAAATAGGTATCGGTGTAGTCCCGGTATTGGAGTTTAAAATAGGCGTCCATTATCTCCCAGCGTAATGCATCGTAAAATTCGTTCTGGTCGGTATTGGTTAATATAACTATGCCAAGGTTATCCTTCGGCACCAAAGTAACCGAGGATAGATATCCGTTTACTCCACCGTCATGCATAACAAGGTGATGCCCGGCATAATCCTGTATAAACCAGCCCAAGCCGTAAAGCTCGTAGCCGCTTTCGCCATTCAGGTGATTTACATTACCAACAATATCCTGTGGCTGGCGGGTGGCTGCTATGGCTGCGGCAGGAATTACCTGCCTTGCACCAACCTTGCCATTGTCAAGCAGGGTATAGATCCATTTACTCATGTCATTTATGGAAGAGGAGATTCCACCAGCCGGAGCCAGCGCGTCGATCTGGCAATAAGGGATAGGCGATAGGCGACCATCGACAAGCGTATGCGGCACCGTCCTGTTCAATGATTTTGGTAGTTCGGCGCTTAACGCCAGTGTATTGCTCATGCCCAGCGGAGCAAAAATATTTTCCTTTATATAGGTCTCCCATGGTTTGCCTGTTACTGCAGGAATGATTTCGCCGGCAGTTAAAAACGCTGCATTGGTATAACCCCATTTGGTGCGGAACGGATAGGCGGCCTTTAAGGTGCCGAGTCTCTGAATAACATCGGCGCGGGTTAAGTTGGTATTGTAAAAAGTAAAATCTCCCTGGAAGGTCTGGAAACCGAGGCGATGGCACAGCAGATCGCGAATAGCGGCCATTTCTCCGGCTGCTTTATCTTCAAGTTTAAATTGCGGCAGGTATTTGGTAACCTTATCATCCAGCGACAGCTTTTTATTGGCCTGCAGCATGGCAAGGGCAGTGGCAGTAAATGCCTTGGTATTGCTGCCTATCATAAACAATGTGTTGATGTCTACCTTGGCGGGCTGGCCAAGCTCTTTAATACCATAGGCTTTCATTAGCACTATTTTGTTATCCTTAACAATACAAACGGCAGCGCCTGGGATGCGCCAGTTGGTTAATGAACGGTTGATGTAGAAATCAAGGCTATCCCGTAAAAATTTACTCCTGTCGATCTTTTGTGCAAAAGTGAACGAAACGCTGATAAAAAGGACAGAAAGTACAACTAGTATTTTTTTCATTACAGGTATTTATTACACATATTAATGTGCTAATTTAACGGAAAATTTACGGCAGGATTATTTCTGAATAAAATAAAGCAAAAACTAAATCAATGATTATTAAAATTTACAGAATGAGGTTAGTACCTCTTATTATTTTGGTACTAATGCTTTCGCAGCTGACCGCGATGGCGCAGCGCGGCAAAACACACTGGGCTGCTGATGGTTACCAGTATTATCGCCAGCAGGCATCTGGCATAGTAGAACTGGATACGCGTGATCCGGAAAAGAAAACGGTTATAGTTTCTACAGAAATGCTAACTCCTCCGGGGAAAAGTCCGCTTAAGGTGGCCAATTTTTTCCTGTCGGATGATGGACAAAAGGTTCTGATATTTACCAATACACAACGCGTTTGGCGCTATAATACCCGTGGCGACTACTGGGTGTATGACATGACCGCAAAAACGCTAAAACAAATAGGAACCGCAAGGCCGGTATCATCGCTGATGTTTGCCAAGCTATCACCTGATGGCACAAAGGCAGCCTACGTTAGTGAGCATAATATTTTTACGGAGGATTTGGCGACAGGCGCGGTTAAACAACTGACCACCGATGGCACCAAAACGCTTATCAATGGTACATTCGATTGGGCTTATGAGGAAGAATTTGATTGCAGAGACGGTTTCCGCTGGTCGCCTGATAGCAGGAGCATAGCTTATTGGCAGATTGATGCAGCCAGCACCAAAAAATATCTGATGCTGAATACTACGGATTCCATCTATCCATATGTGGTTCCGGTTGAGTATCCTGTTGCCGGCGAAAATCCAAGCTCATGCAAAATTGCGGTGGTTGATGTTACCTCCGGTAAAATTACCTGGATGAACATTCCGGGCGATGCGATCCAGCATTATATCCCACGTATGGAATGGACAACCAATTCAAACGAGATCATCCTGGAGCAACTAAACCGTGCACAAACAGAAAGCAAGATTTTCACCGCTAACGTATCTAACGGTACAGCAAGAGTGATCCATAGCGAAACTGATAAGGCCTGGATTGACGGTAAATCGCGATGGAACGACGGCGACCCGGTAGGATGGGAATGGATAAACAAAGGCAAGGACTTTTTATGGATCAGCGAAAAAGACGGCTGGAGACACATTTCCAAAATCAACAGGGATGGTAAGGAAACCTTAATCACCAAAGGCGATTACGATGTAGAATCGTTGAACCTTATTGACGAGGCAGGTGGCTATATTTATTTTATGGCGTCGCCGGATAATGCTACCCAACGTTATCTTTATCGCATTAAACTAAGTGGTGGTAAAGCCGAACGCGTTACGCCGGCAGATCAACCAGGAACACACAGTTATGAGATCTCTCCGAATGGAAAAATTGGTTTGCATACCTTCTCTAACATTTATACGCCTTACTTAAGTGAGGTAATAAGCTTACCAGATCATAAACACATCAGCGGTGCACCTATTAAATTAAATACGGATGCTAAGAACAAGCCTGAGTTTTTCAAGGTGAAAACCGTTGATGGCGTGGAGATGGACGGCTGGATGGTTAAACCAACCAACTTCGATCCGACAAAAAAATACCCTGTTGTATTTTATGTTTACAGCGAACCAGCCGGCGCAACTGTTAATGATGCCTACGGAAACGGGATGAACGGCGAGTACGTTGGCAATATGGCTAACGATGGTTATATCTATATGTCGCTTGATAACCGGGGTACACCGGCGCCTAAAGGAGCTGCATGGCGTAAGTCCATCTATAAAAACATCGGCATTGTGAATATTGAGGACCAGGCCATGGGCGCAAAGGAGATCCTGAAATGGCCATTTATCGATTCAACCCGCGTAGCAGTTTGGGGATGGAGCGGCGGTGGATCTTGTACCCTTAACCTGATGTTCCAGCACCCAGAAATTTACAAAACAGGGATAGCCGTTGCAGCAGTAGGATGGCAGCTTACTTATGATAATATTTACCAGGAGCGTTACATGGGCGTGCCTATTGACGACGAAAGTCGCCAGGTATTTATCAAAGGTTCGCCGATTACTTATGCCAAAAACCTGCGCGGTAATTTGCTGTACGTGCATGGCACAGGCGACGATAATGTACATTACAAAAATGCAGAGATGCTGATCAACGAGCTGGTTAAATACAACAGGCAGTTCCAGCTGATGTCGTACCCTAACAGGTCGCATGGTATTTATGAAGGGCCTGGCACCAGCTTGCATTTACGTACGCTGTATACGCAATATTTGAAGGAGCATTGCCCTCCGGGAGGTAGATAGGAGTTGTAAGTATTATACAATTGATTTAGAAGCGGATAGCCGAAAGGTTATTCGCTTTTTTGTTTATAATATTTAAATTGGGTGTATTAATTTTTCGGTCGGTTCTTTCAATGAATAATGTTTTTTGTTAGTTTTATTAGGTGAAAAAAAAGACAATTAAATTTATAGCAACGTCTTTTACTTTTATATGGGTCATTTTAGTTTCTGCCCGCTGCGATGCTCAGGTGTCCCGAATCGATGGGATGGAGTTGATAGATTCGCTCCTATCGGTGTTGCCAACCTTACACAACGATAGCAACAAGGTTAAAACACTTGATTTATTATCATTTCGGTATTTTAGTTATTACCCCGAAAAAGGTTTAACCTATGGGGAGCAAGGCAGAGCATTGGCTGTTAAGCTTGGTTGGAAACGAGGAGAGGCAAATGCCTGCAATTCTATAGGGGCAAATTACTGGGCCAAAAACGATTTTCTTACAGCACAGGACTTTTATCTCAAAGCTCTGAAAATAAATGAGCAGTTAGGCGATAAAAAAGGAATAGCCCAAAACCTTCACAACATCGCCGATATTTACGCGGTTGAGTACAATTATTCAAAGGCGCTAGAATTTTATAATAGGTCACTATTTATATCAAAGTCAATTGCTGACACTTTTGGGATTTACGGCACCGAAGGAAATATTGCTGATATATACAAAGCCGAAAAAGATTATGCCAAAGCTATAAGCTATCTAACACGCGCCATAAAGATAGCGGAGCAAAAAGGGTGGCACAGATTCCAGGCAGCTTCCATTGTTGATTTGGGAGAGCTATACGGCGAACTAGGTGATTTTGCAATCGCCCTGCAATATGAAAATACAGCCTTAACGATATTTAGGAGTATAGTAAATAATCCGATAAAAGACGATATTGCCAATACCCTGAGTAATTTAGGTGCTATTTTTTTAAAAAAAGGAGATTATAGCCGTTCCAGGAACTATTATCGGCAGGCATATTATAAATTTGAAAAGATAAAAGGGATCTGGACAACATCCAGGGCGGCTGAATGCCTTGTTAAAATAGCGGAATGCTATTACTTAATGGCTGGTAAAAATAGAATTGAGCTATATGCGCGAAGTACACAAAATCGTAAAGGGAATTTAACATGTGCTTTGGATACCTTACAAATAGCGATCGGCAGACTAAAGGCTAATAAAGATTGGGTTGGCTTACGCGACGCATTTTTGTGTCTGTCAAAAGTACAGGAACGGAATAGAGGTTACGCCGAATCATTAACTGCCTATAAGCAATATGCTATTTTCAAGGATAGCGTTTCAAATATTAACCGGGATAAATTAATAACTGATAAAGCGTTGCAATATGGGTTTGAAAAACAGAAAGATTCGCTCGGCAACATAAACGCAATTCAGGCTATAAGATTAAAATCTTTATTGCAGGAAGAGGAGCTTAGTAAACTAAAATCAAATCAGCGAAAAATTTATATAACAACAGCGGCAACCATTTTTTGTCTGGTCACGTTTTTGCTTATTTACCGCTATAGAAACAGGCAACTGCATTTAACAAGCCTACTGACGAAAGAACGTGCTGAATATCAATTAGAAGAAACCAAACAAAAAAACAAGTTAACACAGGCTACGCTTACTGCGCTTATATCACAAATGAACCCGCATTTTATTTTTAACGCGCTTAATACCATTCAGAGTTACGTTTATACAAATGATAAGAAGAATGCGGTTTACTATTTAGGGAAATTTAGTGATCTGACCAGGAAGATACTTTATAACAGTAATAAGGAAATGGTGTCGCTGGAAGAAGAAATAGAGCAGCTGCAGCTATACATTGAAATTGAAAAGGCAAGGTTTGGTGATTCTATAGAGATTTGCATTAATGTTGATCCCTCTCTTGATTTGGAAGGTATTATGTTGCCACCGATGCTGATACAACCACATGTGGAAAATGCAATTAAGCATGGGTTGCTGCATCAAACCGGCGAAAAAAAGCTTTCCATAAAAATATCCGGCATCCAAAATATTGGTGAGTTAACGATAGAAATAAGTGATAATGGAATAGGCAGGCAGCAAAGTTTTTCAATAAACAGGCAAAATCCGGGTCACCGGTCCTTTTCAACAACTGCTACCGAAAAAAGAATAGAACTGATCAACGGCATTTTCGATAAAAAAATTAAATTGGAGATCATTGACAAAAAAGATTCAGAGGGTAAACCCGTTGGAACAAGTGTGATAATTCATATACCGGTCATGTTCGACCAGATGCAGTTAACTGTATAGATAAAATATGTATAAGGCAATTATTATAGAAGACGAACAAAAAGCGGCCGACATGTTGGAGGGGATGCTCAAGGAAACAAGTCCGGCAATATCAATTGTCGAGAAATGCCCGGATTTGCCGTCAGGAGTCAGGAGCATAAAAAAACATCGTCCTTATATTGTATTCCTTGATATAGAGCTCCCTGTATATAGTGGCATTCAACTACTTGATTTTTTCGACGCCGAAGACGTTGATTTTAAAATTATTTTTACTACCGCTTACAACCAATATGCACTTCGGGCATTCGAAATGAGTGCGATTGACTACCTGTTAAAGCCTATCCAGGAATCACAATTGCAGGCAGCAATCGCAAAAACATTTAAAATTTATGGTTCAGGCCCATTAAATCAGTTACCTGTATTTAAACAAAATTTTATTGAGGAAGCGAACAAAAAAATGGTTTTACCTGTAGCAAACGGGTATGAAATATTCAATTTGAAGGATATTATTTACTTAAAGGCAGAAGGTAGTTACACGCAAATAATATCCATAAACGACAGTGTGCTTGCAAGTAAAAACTTAAAACACTTTCAGTTTATTTTGGAAGGTGCAAGTAATTTTTTCAGGATCCACCGAAGTATTATTGTAAATATACATTATTCTAAGAAACTCCTCCGCGACGACACTGCATTTTTGATACTCGAAAACGGTTCAAAACTACCTGTAGCTAATGACAGGGTTGATGACCTTTTGAAAGTACTGCGCGATGTTTAGTTTGTATCCCGACAAACTCATTGCCCGGAAGACATATGGCGTAAAGTGAAAGCCGACTTTCATAAACTGAAAGACACATTTCATACAGCCTATGCTGTTAAATAACCACATAAAATATTGATATATAGGTTTTTGTAAAAAAAACCATGCTTTTTCATGTCAACTGGGCAAATAGTTTTTGCGAGGTTGGAGAAGTAATTTTGTGTCGTTGTACTTTGAATACGAGTTTAAACAATCAGGCATACGGCTCCAATTTAATGCCCGAGCCTTATCACATTAAATAGATTAAACCCTTTAGTAATCGAACGCTGAACATGAAAAAAACAAAATTATATCCCCTGGCAGCAACCTGTATTATATTGTATGTTATGATATTTTCATACGGCTGCGGTAAGTCTGCGGCTGTTACTCCAAAAGTTAAGGAGGCCGGTAACGGTAGTCCGCAAGTCATTTATATGATGGGTGATACACTTGGCAGTCCAAACGCTCAACTCTGGAGCGTTGCTACAGATGGAACCGGCAACAAAAAGATCGCAATCACTATACCGGCTAATTTGCATTTTGTTCTTTACAGTGATATTGCCGCAGAAGTGTCGCCCGACAGCAAAAGCATGGTTCTTTCGTTAAGAAACAGCGATGAAACCATAGCTTACTTTTATAAATGCAATATTGATGGAAGCGGCCTTCAAAAAATTCCAAACGCTAATGGAGAATTTTACTTACAGACCTATATAAACGCGTCATCTGTTTTATATTGGAAAGATGTAGACAGTCATCATAACGGCGAGTTATGGAGAATTAATACCGATGGAACCGGTAACCAAAAGATAAATATCAGCTTACCTGATAATGTTGGTTTTGGCGATGGAAAATTTGCAAAGGTTACGGCAGATGGAAAAACAATTTTTTTCTCGACGTTTAGCTCTGGTGTGAATATTAACCAGACATCAATTTACAAATGCAATATTGATGGCTCTGGTTTAAAGCTAATAACGTCCGATTATAATTCCGGCATACAGGCCCTTGTAAACAACACCTCTATTTTGGATTATGTAGCTAATAGCTCTACAGATGAAGGCGGGTATTGGCTACTCAATCTGGACGGTACTAACAAGCGCCTGGTGTTATATCCACCATCACCACTAATATTTAGTGACTCTAAGGTCGAAGTTGTTAATAACACCTCGTTTTTTGTTGCTGAAGACGGTCATTCCACCCAAGCCATATATTCAGATAATCTTGATGGCTCCAACGTTAATAAGTTGGTTACAAAGATACCTCCGGGTTACGCGGTAAGGCTACAAGGGGTAATACAATAGCTTACGGGCCGTTGTCTCAACGGCTTTACGGTAATTTCTTTGGCGGCCTATCTTGCTATTGCGGTCGCAATTTCCCAGAGTTGTTTAACTCGATTTTATAATCAAAATAATCAGAAAATATCAATCACTTAACCCGGACACATGAAAAAACTTTACCCGTTATTAATTGCCGTTATATTTTCCGCTATAGCGTATAATGCTCAGGCTCAAAGCGGATTTTCCGACATTATTAAAATATCGCCTGACGATGCTACCAAACTTCTGCAGGCATACGGCCAGCCACTTTTTAAGGGCTTTGGTGTAGGCATGAACAGTGGTTGGACTAACACCGCTAAACCCAAAAAGCTTTTACATTTTGATTTACGCATCACCGCATCGGCAGCATTTACGCCAAACTCTGATAAATCATTCGATGTATCGAAACTTGGCCTCCACAGTGTTTCCCCCGCCGATCCTAACCAAACTATAACCCCAACCATAGGCGGCGACAGAAATAATGACGGGCCCACCCTTAATATAAACAGCACTAAAAATAGTCCTAACGGCCCTGCTACCGTAACGTTGCCAAGAGGTTATTTACCGGTTATACCTTTTCCACAAGTGCAGCTAACTGTGGGTTTAATAGAGCGCACCGATCTGACCGTGCGATTTATACCTAACATAAAAGTTGGCGATAATGTGGGATCGATTAATATGATAGGCTTTGGCTTAAAGCATGATCTCACGAAATACATGTTTGGCACTGCGGGGAGAGTTGTACCATTTGACCTTTCGGTTTTGTTTGCTTACAGCCGACTGAATTTGAATGCCGCTTTAAACGTTCAACCTGATGAAGGTGCAACGCCTGAAAATGGTTCGCAACAAGCCGACTTTAGTAACCAGCGTAGCGAGGCGCATTTCAGCAGCTTTTTAGCGGAAGCTATCTTGTCAAAAAAACTATTATTTTTTACTCCTTTTGTTGCAGTGGGATACAATACAGCCTCGACAAATTTAGCTGCTGTTGGTAACTACCCGGTAACAACGGGGAATAATGGTACTAACGATACCTACACAGTTTATACTAACCCAGTAACCATAAAAGAAACCAGCATCAGCGGCTTTCGTGCCGATGTAGGTTTTCAATTAAACCTGGGGATCCGCGTATTCGCGTCGGCCAGTTTGGCGCAATATAAATCTGTTAATGCGGGGATTGGCTTTGGTTTTTAAATATGCACCGTCCTCGAAATTGCAATTCTATTTATAATAAAATCACGGAATTTACACTAAGTTATTTTAGGCAATTATATGTGCGCTAAACGTTCAATTAATGACGCAGTAAAAAGACGAATTTTAACTTAAATCATCCATGCAACAACAAAAGCCACCAGGATTACCCTGATGGCTTTTTATTTATGTTTACAATTGGTTTAATAAGATACGGTATCTGAATCTGAAACGCCATCAGACGCCTTTTGCATTGATTTTCCTATGCCGTCACTCTCAAAATCAGTTTTGCGGCCCAGCAGGGTAAAGTTTTCCGCTACTACTTCTGTGGTGTATTTTTTTATGCCTTCCTTGTCCTCAAATGAACGGGTGCGCAACTTGCCCTCGATATAAACAAGCTTACCTTTTTGCAGAAACTTTGCGGCTACATCAGCCAGGCCCCGCCACATCACAATATTGTGCCATTCGGTTTGTTCAATCTTGCGCCCATCCTTGTTAAAACTTTCGGAAGTTGCTAATGGAAAACTTACTACTGAAACACCACCCTCTAAAGAACGGGCCTCCGGATCCTTACCCAGGTGGCCCACTAATATTACTTTATTAACGCCAGACATATATATTGTAAAGCAACAAAAAATATATTACAAATTAAAAATATTTTTTAGAAATATAAATATGACCCTGGGCAGTGCTATGTTTTTAATATTTTCAGCAGGCGTATAAAACCAGTTATCCTGTAATTTTATAGGTTGATTTTGTAATGTTATAAGACGGACATATAGCCTTTGATGCGTAAGTACATGCTTTTTTACCGGCGAAATTTCAGTGATTTTAAGGTCGGTCCCAAAAAAATCAGCTACCTGCGGATGCCTAAAAAGTTCCTCCGGGGCAACCAGGGCAGGGGTTTCTACTAACGGGAGATCATACATATTTGCCCAGATATCCGACTGGTTTCTTTTGTTAATCAGTACTTTATGATCGTCGGCTATCAAAAAGTAATTGAAGTATCTTTCGCGCACCTTTAGCTTATTCAGTTTAACAGGAAGCGTGTTAATGGCATTATGCGTAAATGCATAGCAGCCTGTGCGGACTGGGCAAATGCCGCATGCCGGATTTTTTGGCTTGCAAACTGTGGCACCAAACTCCATCATCGCCTGGTTATGTAATCCCGGATTTTTCTTATTAAGAAAATCATTTGCTACCTGCTGGAATATTTTTTTGCCCTTTGTGCTGTTTATGGGTTCGTCAATGCCCAGGTAGCGTGCCAGTACCCGGTAAACATTCCCATCTACCACTGCCCTGGCTTCATTTGCCGAAAATGAGGCGATAGCTGAGGCGGTGTATTCGCCGATCCCCTTCAATTTAATAAGCTGGTCGTAACTTTGAGGGAATTCACCATTATAAAGATCTTCGACAAGTTGGGCTGTCTTCAGCATGTTCCTCCCGCGGCTGTAATAACCCAGGCCTTGCCAAAGCTTCAGGATGTCGTCTTCATCGGCGGCGGCAAAGGCGCTGACATTTGGATATTTTTCAACAAAACGGTTAAAATAAGGTAAGCCCTGCTCTACGCGGGTTTGCTGTAAAATAATTTCCGATAACCATATAGTATAAGCGTCTGTTGTGTTTCGCCAAGGCAGGTCGCGCTTGTTTTCAAGGTACCATTGTGTCAGCTCGTTGTTAAAATTCATCGCAGGCAAAAGTAATAAGTAAAAGGCTGCATTTTAACGCTAAATTTGCTGGCTTTGGGCTGTAATTCAGCGTGTAATAAAAAAAATATGTTAATTATTTCAATCTTTAGTAATAAAGAGATACTTTTGCAACCCCAAATCAGTTAAGTAATAGTATAATAAATAAAAGAAAAAGCAGATATGACTAAGGCAGAAATTATAACTGAGATCTCATCCAAGACAGGCATTGAGAAAGTTGACGTTCAGGAAACTGTTGAGGCGTTTTTTAAAGTAGTTAAATCCTCAATGATGGGTGGCGAAAACGTTTATGTGAGAGGTTTCGGAAGTTTTGTAGTAAAGAAAAGAGCTAAGAAAACGGCCCGTAATATTTCAAAAAACACTGCCATCATTATCCCCGAACACTTTGTACCAAGCTTTAAACCAGCAAAAACATTTGTTGATAAAGTTCGTACAGGTAACAAAATCACCAAATAATTTTACGGCACAATGCATAAAAAACAAATAGTAGTAGTTGCAATAGTTTTTGCTGTTATGACCTGTTTGTTTTTTATGCCTGTTAAAGGGCTTATTAAAGCTAAGGAGGATGCGGGACATTCAAAACCCGCCGCCGCCCCAAGCAAGCCGGTTACTACTGTAGATGTAACTATGGTATCGTCGGCATCTAAAATTTTAATAGGTCCTGCACTATCGGCACAGATCAATGACACCGAGGCCCAGTTAAAAAAGGCCATGGATGAGTCAGACAAACTGAGCCTGGAAAAGAAATTGGCAAAGCTTTGGGACGATGTAAATCAACCAGGGCCGGCGGCATTTTACTACCAGGCCGTTGCCGAAAAGGAAAACAAGTTTGATGAGTGGGTAAATGCCGGCAGCCACTTTAATGATGCCTACAAGCGCACCCAGGATACAGCGGCGCAGCCTACATTCGTTATAAACGCAATTGCAAGCTATAAAAACGCCGTTAAGCTTAATCCAGCCGATATGGATGCTAAAACCGGTTTAGGTATTGCTTATGTAAACCAAACCAGCTCAGGTATTACTGATCCGGACGGAGGTTCGCCAATGCAGGGTATCATGCTGCTGCTTGACGTTGTTAAGCAGGACCCGAAAAACCACAATGCAAACTTAAGCCTTGGTTTATTTGCAATGAAAAGCGGGCAGTATGAAAAAGCTGTAGCAAGGTTTAAAACAGTAATTGCACAGAAGGCCGAGGCCGAACCTTATTTCTACCTCGCTGAAAGTTACAAGCAATTAGGACGAAAAAAGGAAGCTATCGACGCCTACGAAAAATGTAAGGAAATGATGTCTGATCCACAATTTACTCAGCAGATTGACCAATACATAAAGGAATTAAAGAATTAATCACAAATAAAAATTATTATTATGCCCAGCGGTAAAAAACGTAAAAGACACAAAATGGCTACTCATAAACGTAAAAAACGTTTAAGAAAGAACAGACATAAGAAAAAATAAGCAGTGTTGTTAAGTCGATAGTCTTTAGTCGTAAGTCTAAAGTCTATTCGATGTTTTATTGATTCGGAACTACCGACTCAGGACTTAAGACTATCTACTTCCCACACTAATACCCCCGGCTTATATTCCTGTTTATTTACAACAGGCGATTTTGTTTTTTACCCACTTATTAACGTGCGGTTTAATAACCGCTTTAAGAAATGGAGTAGCAGTTGATAAAAGAATTAATTATCGATTCATCCCCCAGCGGGACTACTATTGCATTATTACAGGACAAACAACTTGTAGAACTACACAAAGAGCAGATCAGCAACAATTATACTGTTGGTGACATCTACCTTGGCCGGATCAAAAAGATCATGCCCGGGTTGAATGCTGCTTTTGTTGACGTTGGCTACGAGAAGGATGCCTTTTTGCATTACCTTGATCTTGGTCCGCAGGTGCAGAGTCTGCTTAAGCTTACCAAGCAAGTACGTAGCGGGGGATACCAGTCAAAGCTTTTAGATAATTTTAAGCTTGATGCTGATATTAACAAAGGGGGTAAAATCTCGGAGTTATTATCAAAGAATCAGCTTATACCTGTACAGATAGCCAAGGAGCCCATTTCAACAAAGGGCCCACGCTTAAGCTCAGATATATCTATAGCCGGACGATACGTAGTATTGGTGCCGTTTTCGGAGGTTATCTCTATCTCGAAAAAGATAAAGAGCAACACCGAGCGTACCCGTTTGCGTAAAATTGTTGAAAGTATTAAGCCGAAGCATTTTGGAGTTATTATCCGCACCGTATCTGAAAATAAGGGCGTGGTTGAACTACAAAAGGATCTGCTGGACCTGATCTCGAAGTGGGAGTCGTTTATTACGCGCCTGCCATCCATTGAGCCTGCTAAAAAGGCGCTTGGCGAGATTGACCGCACATCAACTTTGCTGCGTGATATTTTAAACCCGGATTTTCAGCATATCTATGTGAATGATAACAGCATGTTCGAAGAGGTTCGCTCTTACGTTCATGAGATCTCGCCTGATTTGGAGAGCATCGTTAGGTTCCATAAAAACAGTGTACCGATTTTCGAGCATTACGGCATTGACAAGCAGATAAAGGGAGCCTTTGGTAAAACAGTAAACCTTGCAGGCGGCGCCTACCTGGTTATCGAACATACCGAAGCGCTGCACGTTATCGATGTAAACAGCGGTAACCGTACAGCCAGTAAGGAGAACCAAGAGGAGAATGCCTTCCAGGTAAACAAGGAGGCTGCCAAGGAAATTGCGCGTCAGCTCCGGCTGCGCGATATGGGCGGCATTGTGGTTATCGACTTTATAGATATGCACAAGCCAAACAACCGCAAGGACCTGTTCGACTACCTCCGCGGCGAAATGGCGCACGACAGGGCGAAGCATACTATTTTACCGCCAAGTAAATTTGGCCTGGTACAAATAACCCGCCAGCGTGTGCGCCCCGAAATGAACATTGTTACCAATGAGGTTTGCCCAACCTGTAACGGTACCGGTGCCATCAGGCCTACCATATTATTGCTTGATGATATCGAAACCAACTTTAATTATATTTTGGTTGAACAGAATGAGAAGAACATTACACTTATTGTTCACCCCTATATTGAAGCTTACATAAAGAAGGGCTTTATAAACCGCCAGGTAAAGTGGTTCATGAAATACAACCAGTGGATTAAGGTTAAAAGCAATCCTGCTTACCAGATCACTGAATTTCACTTCTTCTCAGGGGCTGAAGAGATAAAGTTGTAATGTGCGAATTCCGGATGTGAGAATGTGCGGATGAGAGAAAAATATTGAATGTGCGAATTTCGAAAGAAGTTCGCACTTTTTTTTAAGGCCCTATTTGCATTTTTAATTCGCATATCCGCACATTAAAAATCCGCACATCATTCTTCTTTGCTATTATTTTTAGTATTTTCGTAACTCATAAAGCATTGCTTCAATGACCGGCACACTAGCGCAGCTTATTTCATTGGTTTCATGCGGGAACGAGTTTTTGGGTTCGGGCGAAATGCCTGAAAAGTTCTATCCTGAAAACTCTGTATTCCGGTTTTGCAATGGGGTTAAGTTTGTTGCCTTTAGAAAGAAGCTCTTTTCTTCTGAATTTAAGGAGGTTGAAATAGCTGATGATCCTTACAAATGGTTCAAGCTGCTAAAGAAGGAAAAGTGTAAAGTGCTACGTGTGTTTTATGAAAGTTCAAAGGATCAAACCAAAGGACCTGATCATAAGCTGGCAGGGTTTGTTGGCGGCGGCGGAACGTGGCTTATAGAAGCCATCTTTAATAAACATTCGGATTTCTATGCAAACAACTGGACGGTGACCGATAAGGATGCTGCCGACAAAAGGATCTGGAGCATAAAATATGGCAATACCGCATGGGATCAGCCAATAGCCGATCAGCAGTTTGATTTGTTGGAGACGAAAAATGAATTAGCTGATGCTTTGTTGATGATCACAGCATTTGCAAACAAGCAAAAACTGGATAATTGGGTGGATGTTTTCAACCGGGCACAAAAAGCGCTGGAAAGTGATGAACCGTCTGCCGGATTTTACCACACCGACCTGGTGGTAACTGAAAACTATTCCTTAGCTGCGCGGCAGGTTTTGTTTGCTGCGGGATTGGCATGGGTTTTCGGCGGTATGGGCTCATGGAACGACCTGGGTTTTGATACCGAAGAGGAGAACAAAACCTATGATGAGCTTTCGGCGGCTTTGTATGCTGCGATAAATAAGGGAGTGGTTGCTGCCATTAATTCATACAGCTAATAAATAAAAATTAGTAAATCGTAATTCTAAAATCGTAAATCAATTGGCCAAATCGAAAATTGCATATTTCTGTCAGAGCTGCGGGTACGAGTCGGCTAAATGGCTGGGTAAATGTCCGTCATGCTCACAGTGGAATACCTTTGTTGAGGAAGTAATTGAAAAGGCAAACGTATCGGTTCCTAATTGGAAGACTGCCTCGACCACCCAGCAGCGTGCTAACAAGCCGGTGCAGGTTGCCGATATTACCTTTACCGAAGAAGACAGGCTGCTAACCCCTGATGCGGAATTTAACCGCGTTTTAGGCGGTGGGATTGTGGCAGGCTCATTGGTATTAATAGGCGGGGAGCCTGGCATAGGTAAATCAACACTGATGCTGCAATTGGCCCTGAATATGCCGAACCTGAAGGTGCTTTATGTATCCGGCGAGGAAAGCGACCGGCAGATAAAGATGAGGGCGGAGAGGTTGGCCCCCCAACCCCCTGAAGGGGGAGTATTAGGAAGCGGCTGTTTCGTATTAACAGAAACTTCGACCCAAAACATATTTAAACAGATCGAGGCTTTGGAGCCTGATTTAGTGGTGATCGATTCTATCCAGACTTTACATTCTGCACATATTGAATCTACACCGGGGAGTGTGTCGCAGGTTAGGGAATGTACTGCAGAGATGCTGCGTTTTGCGAAGGAAAGTTCTACACCGGTGTTCCTGATCGGCCACATTACCAAGGATGGTATGATCGCCGGGCCTAAGATCCTGGAGCATATGGTTGATACCGTTCTGCAATTTGAGGGCGACAGGCACCATGTTTACCGCATTTTACGTACAGTGAAAAATCGTTTTGGCTCGTCATCCGAACTTGGGATCTATGAAATGCTTGGAGAAGGGTTGAGGGAGGTTTCCAATCCATCAGAAATCCTGCTTTCGCAACGTGATGAACCGTTGAGCGGGATTACAATTTCGGCTACCTTAGAGGGAATGCGCCCAATGCTGATAGAAACCCAGGCGCTGGTAAGTATCTCGGCCTATGGCACCCCACAGCGTACCGCCACGGGCTTTGATACCAAGCGCATGAGTATGTTGCTGGCGGTGCTTGAAAAGCGCTGCGGATTTAAGCTTGGCGCAAAGGACGTCTTCTTAAACATCACCGGCGGCATCAGGGTAGAGGACCCCGCTATCGACCTTGGACTTGCCGTAGCTATCATATCATCGCACGAGGATATTGCTATCTCCACAAAAACATGCTTCGCCGGCGAGATCGGTTTATCAGGCGAGATCCGTGCTGTTAACCGCGTGGAGCAGCGGATTGCCGAGGCCCAGAAATTAGGTTTCGAACAGATCTTTATCTCCAAATATAACCTGCCCGCCGGCGGCCAGGACAGGAAAAAGATAGATCTGTCCCGTTATAAGATAGAGGTGCGGGTGGTAAGTAACATTGAGGAGGTGTTCGGGATCCTGTTTGGGTGATATCAATTAAAAATTACTATCTCCAATTTTGTCATTGCGACGAGGTTGCCGCGCTATCGCTCGCAATGACAAAATTTTATTAAAATCAGGATTTCTTCTGATATTTCTCTTTCTGCCCTCGCTGGGCCTGTCAGAGACGACCCTACGTAATGTTTGTGGCTATTAAAAATTTCTGGTGATGAATGAAGCCGGTCGGGTTCCCCATCAAGCTCAATCCACGGCAGGTTCTAGCAAAGCGGACTCAACGGAAACGGAATGTTGAATCAGTTTTACTTCACTTTAAACTCCATCTCGTTTTCCCAGATAACCTTCCTGTCCAGCTCCTTTTTAAAATGGGCAAGTGTGAATTGTTTATCAGGCTGCAGTATTTTTGAAAATACCTTCCTGCCGTTTAAATAAATATTTACTCTCTGCTTGTAGTCCACAAAGTCCCGGTTTAGCCTGATGGTAAATGCGGCCACATCACTGGTTTCAACGTAGATATTATTCCCGGTGTGTTTTGCTTTGATGGCTCCAGATTTGTGCGGATAATCAAAAGCAACTTCTTCGCGGTGAACAGTTTTATTGAAATCGTTATTATCCAGCCATTGGGTTATTTTAAAATTAGGGTCGGTTTGCCAGGCGGCCTTTTCCGCGAGCGTATCCAGGGCGGTTATGGTTACCCAATCGGAAGTGCCATATTTAACATTATCTGTTTCAAAATATATCTCTTTTGGATAAGCGTTACGAATCCTCTTGCTCATATCTTCAAATATTTTTGCCATCGGTACCTGCGATTCCTCCATTGAGGGGAACCAATGCGGGTAGCCTTTATTGAGTTCAGTGTGCCACTTTACCGCGAGCGAGTTGGCAAGGCTATCGATAGTTTTAACAGCCTGCGGCGGGTAGTAGTAATCTTTATCGGTAGCAAAATTATAGAAGTGCCTGGTCATTCCGTTTTGCAGGTATGTGCCGCCAATGAATACTTTGGGTTGGGTATTCATCCCATAAAAACCCGCATATAATGTGGGCGATTTTACAAGGTAAGTAAATACCCCGGTAGCGCCATTTGAATGGCCAAGCAGTTCTACCCGGTTATCATCGATATTTAAATAAGCCTTAAGGTGCATTACAATTTTGTTTACCATATCAAAACCGCTTTCGGTGGTCATCCAGTTAATAAATTTTGTGCCCATAGGGTAGATGGCAATATAGTTTTCGGCATAGGGCGGGATATGCTCACTGGTGGCCCTATAAACCATCGGGAAGCCGCCAGCGTTTCCGTAGCCAATATTGTGCCTCACTGCACCATGTAAAACAACCAGCGCAGGGCTGGGTACTGCGGGATCATAATTAGCCGGCAAATGCACATAAAATGGCACATCGGTAGTGTCGATACGGATAAACAAGGCAATGCCATTATTTTTTAAACAGGCGGTTGGCGATCTATAAGCGAATGCCTTTTTTAGTCGCACATAAATATCCGGGTTTGGATTAATTGCACCAAGTTGCGGCCTTACGTCCATTGCGGCTTCAAAGTTTTTCCAGGTTGCTATTGCCTCTTCCTGCTCTTTTTTTTGTTGGGCGATAACTTTTGCCTCTCCTTCTTTTACAGAAGCTATCATCGTTCCCCATCTTGGGTCGTCCTTTAAAAAATCAAAGGCTTTTTCTTTTAATAGCTGGTTGCTAAAGAACAGATTATTGTTTAGGGCGTTATTTTCTACATACCTGTTTAAATCGTTAAAGGTTTTTTCCTTGTCCTTTGCCATGGCCCAGGCTTTTGAAGCCATGTAGGCTGCCCCGTTTGATTCAGGATCCTGTTTATCCAGGTACAAGTCGTAATTGATGGCTGCGCATTCATAATTTTTCAATTTTAGACATGAATCACCGGCAGCGAAATAATCCTTTTTTTGTGCCTTTAGTACGGTCGGAATGAGTAATAGTATAAAGATGATTTTTCTCATGATCAGGCCTTTTTTGGGTGTTGGGTTTGCAGGTATTTCAAAATCTCCGGGAAGAAATCAGCAAAGTTTTTGTACTTGCTTGAGTTGAGGTAATTGTCGTAAATAAACGGCGCTAAACCCTCCACATAAATAAAATCGTTTGCCGTTTCACGCGCCACCTGGCGTTTGTAGGCTTGATTGGTGCGGTATTTTTTATAGAGCGACGCAGTTATTGATCTTACCATATTCTCGTCGAAACAATAGGCCCAATTGCTAATCTGGTTGCGGTGCATGCCTTCATCATCCTTGTTGAACAGGTAGCTTAAATCTGCAATCTCCTGTTCATGCTTTTTAAGTAAGGCGTTTATGTATACATGACTGCCTTCGTGCCAAACCAGGTTCTCGAAGTTCTTAAAGTCAAAAGCTGGGTCGGTGGTAACGGAACCGCCCTCCTTAAAGTAGCCGGTATTATAAACCAGCCAGTCGGAAAATTGCGGGTTAAGGGTCTTGGTCATGATGGCGTGCGAACCCCAGCTATTTAGCGGGTCGATGCAGATATACCAGTGAATGTCTGTATCATATTTATAAAAATCCTGCAACTTTTTGATGAGCTTGCCAGAGTCAACGTTGGCTTTTAGCTCATCGCCCCATTTGGTATAACGGGCCTCGTGCTGCCGGAAGAAATCCCAGAAGTGCGTATCATTAAAAAAGTCCTTACAAAGCTTGATGTAGTCCAGTACGTTTTCCTTGCCGTACATTTTATACCAGCTCATTTCGGCAGGTTCATAGATTTTTATGTTCGGAAAATCACTCATACACCAGCCGAGTTCAACCAGGTCGGGATAAGTTTTGTCGAATGACATCACCTTTTTCACGGCCGGGTGATCTTTATATTTTCCGAAATGATCCATCACTTCCTTGCTATAGGCAGATGGATTTGGCTGCGGGTATTTATCACCCAGGATCTGTACGATGGTAAACAACTCAACACCCGGGTGAACGGTTACCTTAAGCTGATCCTGGCAAAAGGCCGCCATGGGCAGCAACGCGATCAGGCTGATCATTAATATTTTCTTCATGTCGATAAAATTTGATGATACAAACATGAAGCGAACAACGCTTTCTAAAAATTACGATTGATAAACCGGGAAATTTTATTGACGAATCCCGATATCGCTTTGTATTGGCGGTGAACTACAAATAAGCGCGTTCGTCATTAAATTTTAGGCGTTCATGTATTTGGATTACAATAAACTGTAAAGCTGTTTTATCTTTAAGCGATGAAACGCAAGTACGTTATACTGCTGCATATCGCTTTTTGGGTGCTTTTATTGGCCAATAATCTATGGGGCTCAATAGGGAGGGGGATTTTGAGCGGACACCAGAGCCGGCCAATCGACCTGCAATTGTTTTGCAGGTACTCAATTATTGAAATAGGGTTCCTGCTGCTGCCTGTAACCTGCTTTTATAGCGCCTGCCTGCTGGTAGCTCCTCAGCTCATTGAAAAGAAGAAGTACGTAAAAGCAGCACTGCTGGCTGTACTTTTGTTTTTCTTTGTTGTGGCATTCCGTTATGTAATGGAATACTATTTTTTTGTCCCGGTTTTAAATTTTGATAACTATAGAGGGCACCCCTATTCTCCAGGGCGTTATCTAACCAATGTTTTCTTTGTTTATTTCCCGAGCTATTTTGTTTATGGGCTCATGTATTTTTTTGTTGAGGACTGGTACAGGGCCCGCCAGCGGCAACAGGAATTTGAAAAGGAAAAAGCTACTGCAGAACTAACTTTTTTGCGCTCGCAATTAAACCCCCATTTTTTGTTTAACAGCATTAATGACATTTATTCGCTTACCTACCAGCAGTCGGAACAGGCACCGGCTGCTTTGCTAAAGTTGTCGGAAATCCTGCGCTACATGCTGGGGGAGGGCGGGCAGAACACCGTTTCGTTGCAAAGCGAGGTTAGTTACCTGGAAAACGTAATAGCGTTACAACGGATCAGCACCAAAGGCGCGGCTTGCATAAATTTTAATATAGAAGGCTACATAGGAGGGCAACAGATAGCCACGTTGCTTTTAATCGCCTTTGTAGAGAATGCCTTTAAGCATGGCATACTGAATGATACGGTTAGCCCGGTAGATATTAACTTGCACGCTACAAATGAAGAAATTCAATTTAGCGTTCGCAACAAAAAAAACGACCATCAGAAGGATAAAACTTCCGGTATCGGCTTGAATAATGTACGCCGCAGGCTGGAGCTGATGTACCCCGGGAAGCATATCTTAACCATTGATGACGGGCCTGAATATACCGTTAACTTAACGTTGCAATTGACATGAAATTGAGGTGCCTTATAATTGATGATAAACCTTTAGCTATTGACATCCTGGCTGATTATACGCGTAAGGTGCCTTTTCTTGAGCTTGTGGCCACTACCACCAATCCTATTGAGGGGCTGAATATAGTTCGTGAACAACAAATCGACCTTGTGTTCCTGGATATTCAAATGCCTGAGCTAACTGGCATTCAGTTTATAAAAATAGCCGGAAAGCAATGCAAAATAATCCTCACCACGGCCTATACGGAATATGCGCTGGATGGCTTCGAACACGACGTGGTGGATTACTTGCTAAAGCCCATTGCGTTTGAACGTTTTTACCGTGCTGCGGAGAAGGCATTTAACCTAATTGCAATTCAATCGAATAGTAATATCAAGGCTGCGCCAAGTGTAGTTACCGAAAAACCGGCAGCGTATCTATTTGTAAAGACAGAACACCGTATCCAAAAAATAAACCTGGTTGATATTTTATATATCGAAGCGCTGCAAAATTATGTTTCCCTCAATACTACAGCGGGCCGGGTAATGAGCCTCCAGCCGCTAAAGAAAATTGAAGAACAATTGCCGGTCGCTGAATTTATCAGGGTCCATAAATCTTATATCATCTCCTTAAGGCACATCAGCTCGGTTGAGCGCAGCCGCATCTTTATCGGAGATACGATCATCCCGGTAGGGGATAGTTACCGGGATGGGTTTTATAAGGTGATAGAAAAGTAGAGACGCAAAATATTGCGTCTCTACGATCAGTCAATACAATTATCCTTCCGCCTGGTATCCACAATATAAATTATCTTCCAGCCATTGGCAGTTTTCATCAGCGAAAACACATCAACCCCGCAATGGCTGAATTTATCGCCCAAATAAAATTTATAGGGAGCCCAAACGCTGGCCAGGTCGCCGTCAATTTTTATATCGCCGTAAACAATACGTTCGTCATAAACGCCTGTATGCGGAGTGCCTATAATCTTTGCAAAATCATTGGCGCTGTCAGTTGAGATAGCAGATTTGCCGTCTTTTCCGGTTGATACGCTTTGTAATACCATCTCTTTGGCAAAAACGGATTTTAGCAGGGTGCTGTCGCCCTTTCGCATGGCATCGAACATGGTGTTGATGGATTGTTTAACTCCATCGGTTGCAGATTGCTGGGCGAATGTGCTGATGGAAATTAGCAATAGGATAATGGCGGGTAGTAACTTCTTCATATTTAATTATTTGATACAATTTAGATAAAAATTCTAAATAATGCCAATTAAAAATCTATGTCATTGCGAGCGACAGCGCGGCAATCGCGAACTTTACAGAGTGAATAAAACGTTGTAAAACTTAAATAGCGGTCGTGCATAGTTCGCGATTGCTTCGTACCTCGCAATGACATAGTTGTCAATAAAAAAGCCCTGCATTTTCATGCAGGGCTCCAATAAATATTTATAAGATCAGTTAAGACATTTTAAGCTTCTTCTGGATGTCGGCAACATAGCCTTTAAATTTTTTGTCGGTATCAATTAAGTCTTCAACTGTCTGGCAGGCATAGATCACGGTTGAGTGGTCGCGGCCGCCGAAGAAATGACCGATTGATTTTAATGAGCTTTTGGTATGCGCCTTAGCCAGGTACATAGAGATCTGGCGGGCCTGTACAATTTCGCGTTTACGGGTTTGTGACTTTACCATTTCAATAGGTACCTCGAAGTACTCGCAAACAAGGTTTTGAATGTACTCCATCGAGATCTCTTTTGAGGAGTTCTTCACAAAGTTTTTCAACATTTGTTTAGCAAGGTTCAAGTCAATCTCCTTACGGTTAAGGGTTGACTGTGCCAGCAGGGAAACCATTGCACCTTCCAGCTCACGCACATTGTTATCAATGTTGTGGGCAACGTACTCTATTACATCGTTTGAAAGTTCAATGCCGTCCTGGTAGGTTTTGTTTTTAAGGATTGCCATACGGGTTTCCAAATCAGGAACCTGCAGATCAGCAGAAAGTCCCCATTTAAACCTTGAAAGCAAGCGTTCTTCCAAACCAGCCAAATCCTTTGGTGCCTTATCAGAGGTGATGATCACCTGTTTGCCTGATTGGTGCAGGTGGTTGAAGATATGGAAAAAGAAATCCTGTGTTTTTTCCTTACCGGCAAAGTTGTGTACGTCATCCATAATGAGTACGTCAATAGCCTGGTAAAAATTAACAAAGTCGTTTATATTATTATGTTTCAGGGCGTCAACAAACTGTTGGGTAAATTTCTCGCATGAAACGTACAATACCAGCTTATCGGGCAATGAATTTTTTATCTCGTTACCAATGGCTTGTGCCAGGTGGGTTTTGCCCAGACCTACGCCGCCGTATATCATCAGTGGGTTAAACGAGGTGCCACCCGGTTTTGCTGCTACTGCGTATCCAGCTGAACGGGCAAGCCTGTTGCAATCGCCTTCAACAAAGTTATTAAAGGTGTAATTGCGGTTAAGCTGCGGATCTACATTTAGCTTTTTTAACCCCGGGATAACAAAAGGATTCTTGATGTCCTTATTTATTGAAATAGGTATCGGCATAGACTGATTTTTTGACTCAGCGCCATTACCATTTGATGGTAAATTTGTGGTGTATGGCTTGCTGGATGATGATTGTTCTACAACTATATTATATTCCAAACGTCCGTCGTCGCCTAATTGTTTTTTTATTGTTTTGCGTAGCAGGCCAACATAGTGCTCTTCAAGCCATTCGTAGAAGAATAAACTTGGTACCTGTATGGTTAATACGCTTCCTTCCATCCTTAAAGCTTTTATCGGCTCAAACCAGGTTTTAAAGCTCTGGGCCGGTATGTTGTCCTTTATGATCTGAAGGCAGCTGTTCCAAACGTTAGTACAAGTTTTTTCCATAAGTAAATTTTATTAAAATATTGATTTCCAACCCCCAGCGAAACATCTTTTGGAACTGCTACGGAACACCGAATATTCAAAAAAAAGGTGGATAAAAAAATTAATTTTCAACTTTTTAGTAAAATAAATTTATCAAATAATAACGTAATCTATGCCGTAAATTCAATATTAAATATTACATTTCGCGGGTAAAAAAACAGCTTATTCCTTTATTTAACTATACCAATACTTTTTTAATTAAAATCCAATTCCGTTCATCTAAAGCAGCTTACGCCGGGATTATAGTGAACTGCCAACCGGCAACTTTTGAGCCATTATAACGGTTGTTTTCTCTTTAAGTTCTAAGTTTTTTTTAAGTAGTTGATAATGGCGTTGATAACTTTTTTGAGTGTTGATAACGCAAATGTTGATAAGAATTTTTGGCAGGCTGTCAGTGTCAGTATTCCCCAAAAACGTGGCGCAATGTGTCAGAAATTTCACCCAATGTGGCATAACCTTCCACAGCATTTAATATGTAGGGCATTAAATTCTCCTTACCGCTGGCGGCTTTACTTAATTTTTCAAGGTTTGCCTTAACTGCACTAT
The DNA here is from genome assembly GCA_030775685.1 of Bacteroidota bacterium. GTDB lineage: Bacteria > Bacteroidota > Bacteroidia > Sphingobacteriales > Sphingobacteriaceae > Mucilaginibacter. The sequence continues at coordinate 52,690 of JALYIP010000059.1, read as the reverse complement.
TATCCCTCGAAGCCTTGAGCGCATCAATTTTTTCTGTTTGTTTGATGCGGATAGAATCATCAACTCTGAAAACGTTTATAGCTGATGGCTCAGGCTCGGTGAATTTATTGACGCCAACCAGCACCTTTTCACCGCTTTCTATCTGGTTTTGGTATTCATAAGCCGAACTGGCAATTTCCTGCTGGATGTAATCCTGCTCTATGGCTTTTACCGAGCCGCCCATGGCATCTATCTTATCGATGTAAACCTGGGCCGCTTTTTCAAGTTCATCCGTCAACGTTTCTATAAAGTAAGAACCGGCTAATGGGTCGACGGTATCTGTAACACCGCTTTCAAAGGCGATGATCTGCTGTGTTCTTAAAGCAATCTTTGCGGCGGCTTCGGTAGGGAGTGAAATAGCCTCGTCATAGCCATTGGTATGTAATGATTGCGTGCCGCCTAATACTGCAGCCAGTGCCTGGTTGCTTACCCGCACAATGTTGTTCATGGGTTGTTGCGCTGTTAAAGTCGATCCCCCGGTTTGAGTATGAAAACGCAGTTTTTGCGCGCCAGCATCCGTAGCCCCTAACTCCCTTGTTATATGTGCCCACATTCTGCGTGCCGCCCTGAACTTTGCGATCTCTTCAAAAAAGTTATTGTGGCAGTTAAAGAAAAAGGAAAGGCGTTTGGCAAAAACGTTTATGTCCAGCCCCTTTTGCAGCGCTGCCTTTAAATATGTCTTGCCGTTAGCTAAGGTAAATGCCAGTTCCTGTACGGCTGTGGACCCGGCCTCGCGGATATGGTAGCCCGAAATAGATATGGTGTTCCATTTGGGTACTTCTTTACTGCAATACTCAAACACATCGGTAATCAGTCGCATCGAGGCTTCGGGCGGGTATATATAGGTGCCACGCGCTGCGTACTCCTTTAATATGTCATTCTGGATAGTGCCCGAGATCTGTTTGAGATCAGCTCCCTGTTTTTTTGCCAGCGCGATGTACATCGCCAATAATATGGGCGCGGTAGCATTAATGGTCATGGAGGTAGTAATGTTCTTTAGTTCGATGCCATCAAACAGGATCTCGATATCCTGTAGTGAATCGATGGCCACGCCAACCTTACCCACCTCGCCTTCTGACAACTCATGATCCGAATCGTAACCGATTTGGGTAGGCAGGTCAAATGCCACAGAAAGCCCCATGGTGCCCTGGCCCAGCAGGTAATGATAACGCTTGTTTGATTCCTCTGCAGTTGAAAACCCGGCATACTGGCGCATTGTCCAGGGTTTACCGCGGTACATATCCTTCTGAATACCGCGCGTAAACGGAAATTCGCCCGGCAACTCGTTCATGCCCGATGGTTTGCAGTAAACCTCCTTTATCTCAATCCCTGATGTTGTGGCAAATTTCTTTTCACTCATATTATACACTGTAGCTTAGCCAGCATTCAACTAATCTCTGACCTCTAATCTCCAATTAACTAACTAGAATATCTCCTCAACATCTTTCCTTAACATACTTGCACCAATTTCGTAAGGGTTGTCTTCCAATTGGCTAATACTAGCCAGGAGAATTTTACTCAACTCAAGGCCGGTGGCAGTATCAGGGACACCTTGCATAGCAGTATTAATAATGCCCAGTGTATCCTCCTTTACATGCATCACTACGCCCCAGGCGCGGCTGCTTACATAAATTTGCTGGGTAATATTATGCTGGTATTCGTTGCGAATCTCATCAACAATAATGCTATACAATTGGTGCGCCGAATAAGCCGGGGCATTTAAGCGAACCAGCATATTAGCCGGATTAACCCGCTCAATAAACAAAACCAAACGCTCATAGGCCTGCAGGCGTAAGGGCAGGGTTTGGTTGCTGATTGTTTTCCTGTATTCAAGAAGCTGGATCTTTTCATCCCTGTCCAGGTATGGTTTAACCAGGTAAAATGCTATCCATACAACACCCAGGCCTGAAATGGTATATTTTATAATATCTAAAAAGTAAGGTAAAAAAGCGTTCATGTTTGTGAATGTTAAATACAGGTCATAAATAAAGGGCTTGCTGCAAAAATCCGCATTTTACCTTATATTTGTGTAGTTAATTAAAAATAAGATGAGTACTGCTGTTGAAATTGCTACCGGACCGGTAACCTTTACTGAAGGCGCCGTTAAAGAATTGAATAAATTAAAAAGCCAGCAAGAGATGGGTGATGATTTTGGCTTGCGCGTTGGTGTTGAAGGCGGCGGTTGTTCAGGCATGAATTACATTTTAGGCTTCGATCAGAAAAAGGACGGCGACCAGGAATTCATCATCGACGGAATAAAGGTTTATATGCATAAAGCCCACGGCCTTTACCTTGCGGGCATGCAGATAGACTTCCAGGACGGGTTAAACGCCCGAGGATTCACATTTAACAATCCTAATGCTGCCAGCACGTGCGGCTGCGGTACTTCATTCTCAGTATAAGCGATAAAACATTTAATTATAAGACTAGAGCGGCTGAACAAGCCGCTTTTTTTATGGACTAAGAATTATTGAACCGGCTGAAAATGCTACCCTGGCGTTCTATTTAACTTCGTCAATAGTTTTTTTGATCCAGTAAGGCGTATTTAAGCCGAATCCAGTAGCGTGGAACCTTACAACCCCCTGCTTATCGACCACTACATTGGTAGGATAGGAGCGTATGCCGTAGTCGTCGGCAATATGGCGGCCATATTCCACAATGTGGTAGGCGAAGGGATTTTCCTTTACAAATTTTTTCAGATCTGATTTATAATCTAGCGCTACTGCTATAAATATGATGTTGGGATCATTAGCATAGGATAATGCCATTTTGTTAAGCTCCGGAATTTCCTGCCTGCATGGCGGGCAATCAATAAACCAGAAGTTGAGAACCAAAGTTTTACCGGCAAGCTCCTTTGGCCTAAGTTTAAAACCTTCAATGTCATTTGCACTAAAAAGCTCCAGTTTTTGGCCGGTAGTAAAGTATGTAGTTTCCGCTGGCTTTGGCATTATTTGTATCAATTTACTTTTTGAAGCTTCATCCAATTTTACCAACAGGTAGGCTGTGCTGTCGTTACCCGGTTTAATGGATTTTAGGGTATAGTTTCCGGTTCTCATTAACTTCTGCCAGTCGGCATAGGCATATCGGTTACCAGCTGAATCCTGCACAACTGACGTTTCATCAATACGATGTGATCTTCGGACAATGGTTTGTACCTGTGCATTGGAAAGTAAATGACAGGTAATGATGAATATAAAAAGCAGCAGGATTTTTTTCATTGTTGATAATGCGTTTAGCGAAAATGAAATTAATGGTTGTTTGCCAGATAAACAAATGGTTTTATTAAATATAACGCTTGTAGCGTTGTAACAAACGGGGGGCTACTATAGTCTTACCACCGGGTTTTGTTATATTACACTATGGCTGTTAAAACTACTTACAAGGAAAATATTGCGATAGCTTTACAGTCGATAGCGGGAAACAGGCTGCGTACTGCACTTACCGCGTTGATTATCGCTATCGGTATTATGGCGCTGGTAGGTATTTTAACAGCAATTGAAGGTGTAAAACAATTCACCAATGATGCATTTGCCGGTCTCGGGGCAAATTCGTTCACCATTCAAAACAGGGGTTCGGGCCTTAACTTTGGTAACGGCGGGCACCGCAAAATATACCCGCCTGTCCGTTATGACCAGGCTGAGCGATTTAAGAAGAAATTCACCCTGCCGTCAGTAATCACAATAAAACTACAGTTGTCAGGAACTGCAATTGCCAAATATGGCAATCAAAAAACCAATCCAAATATATCTGTAAGCGGAGCGAACGAAAATTACCTGCTTACCAGCGGGCAAAAATTAGCTTTTGGCCGTAACTTTTCTGCTTCAGAAATTGAGCACGGAACTAACGTTGTTATGATTGGTAACGAGATAAAAAAGAAGCTTTTTAAGAACGAGGACCCTATAAACAAATTAATATATGTAGGTAATAACCAGTACAGGGTAATTGGCGTGTTTGCGTCAAAAGGCTCGAGTGCGGGTTTTGGGGGTGATAAGTTTTGCGTAATACCCATTGTTAAGGCAAATCAGCTTAAGGATTCTTCACATACATCATTTAGCGTTACAGTAATGGTAAACAACCCGGCTGCGCTGGATGCTACCATAGGAGAGGCGACTTCGCTTTTCAGAAATATCCGCAGCCTCAACATAGGCAGCGATGATAATTTTGAGATTGAAAGAAGCGATTCCATACAGGCAGAGCTTTCGGGCCAACTTGCTTACATGACCATGGGCGGCGCGACAATTGGCATCATCACATTAATTGGTGCTGCCATCGGATTGATGAATATTATGCTGGTTTCGGTAACCGAACGCACCCGGGAAATAGGCTTACGTAAATCATTAGGCGCCACACCGGCAATAATCCGCAAGCAGTTTTTAATAGAGGCGATTGTAATTTGCCTTATCGGCGGCGTATTAGGAATTATACTAGGAATGGCAATAGGGAACCTGATAGCTGTGCAAATTAGCGGAACATTTGTAACTCCATGGCGGTGGCTGTTTGCTGCAATAGCATTATGTACCTTTATCGGCCTCATCTCCGGCTTTTATCCAGCAAAAAAAGCATCAAAGCTTGATCCTGTTGAAGCGTTGAGGTACGAGTAAGATGTGCGGATTTTTGATGTGCGGATGTGCGAATTAATAAGGTTAGTCAGAAAATTTCTACTACCTTTTGATTCTTTGACATGATGTTCTCAATCGAAATCAACTCATCCGCACATTTGCATATCTGCACATTCGCACATCAATTTTACATCAGCAAACTATTCTTCAACGGGTAATCAAACATTACTTTTTCCAGGTAAGGCATTTTTAATGCATTTTTCAATGCCTGGGCGTGCCTTGGATGGTGCATGTCACTCGAGATAAAATCTACCAGCTGATTATCTATTAATTCCTCGGCAAGTCGTTTTGATTCCTTACCATAATACCCGGCAAGCGATATGGTGTTTACCTGAAAATCAACACCCCAGTTATGCAGGGTTTTAAATTGATCCAGGTCCATATACGGATATCGCTCCGGGTGAGCCAGTATGGGTTTGTAGCCCAGGTCGTTAAGTCTTTGTATAACGGGAATAGCATTGGGCGGTTTGTTGATGAATGAAAATTCAAAAAGCACATAATTATCGCCCATGGTCATTAGTTTTTGCTCGTTAACGCGAGCCTCAAAGGTTTCGTCGAAATAATGCTCAGCTGCAGCTTGTACTTCGATATCCATTTTCTCCTTTACCAGTTCTTCTTTAAGTATCTTAAGAGCGCCATTGATGGTCTCGGGTGTGTTCTTGTAATAGTCAATCATGATGTGCGGCGTGGCAATAATTTTTTTTATGCCCAGCTCCATCATATGTTTAATAAGAAAGATAGACTCCTGCGGATTTTGCGCACCATCATCAATTCCAGGTAAAACATGCGAGTGCATATCAACCATCAATGAACTATAGTCGAACGTGATGTGTTTCTTTTGTTCTTTCTTTTTAAATAACCCAAACATGATTAACGGTTGTTATATTGGTCGGTATAATATTGTTGATAATGGCCTGACGTAACATCGTTAAGCCATTTTTCATTATCAAGATACCAATCAACTGTTTTCTCCAGGCCTTCCTCAAATGTAATTGAGGGCACCCATCCTAATTCATCCTTTAGTTTTGTTGCGTCAATAGCGTATCTTAGATCGTGCCCTGCCCGGTCTGTTACAAACGTGATCAGACTTTCCGACTCCCCGGCGGGTCTGTTCAGCTTCTTATCCAAAATTTGGCATAGCAGTCTTATCAAATCTATATTTTTCCATTCGTTATGGCCGCCTATGTTGTAGGTAGTTCCGGCAGCAGCATTGTGGAATATCACATCAATAGCCCTTGCATGATCCTCAACCCACAGCCAGTCGCGAATGTTTTCGCCCTTGCCATAAACCGGCACCGGTTTCATTTGTTTGATATTATTAATGGCAAGAGGGATCAACTTTTCAGGGAAGTGATATGAGCCATAGTTGTTTGAACAATTGGAGATAACGGTATTTAACCCGTATGTATCAAAATAAGCCCGAACGAAATGATCAGACCCCGCTTTGGATGCCGAATATGGTGAATGCGGATCATAACCAGTTTCTTCGGTAAACATGCCAGTGTCGCCCAGTGTACCGTATACTTCGTCTGTTGATACATGGTAAAAGCGGGTTTCGTCATAACGGCCCTTCCATGCCTGTCGGGCTGTATTTAGCAAGTTTACTGTGCCAACAACATTGGTCATCACAAATTCCAGGGGATTAGTTATTGACCGGTCCACATGTGATTCGGCTGCCAGGTGTATCACGGCATCGGGTTGCTCCTCTGCGAATAGCTTTTGGATAAACTCAATATCAACAATATCGCCCTTTACAAACCGGTAGTTTGGCTCATCTTCGATATCCTCCAGGTTAGCCAGGTTGCCGGCATATGTTAATTTATCAAGGTTGATAATGCTATAACCAGGATAGTTTTTTACAAAGCGCCGCACAACGTGCGATCCAATAAAACCTGCTCCTCCGGTAATAATTATCTTTTTCATTAAACGTTGTTTGGATTACTTATTTACTGGCAATGTGAATGATATTACCAGGGAGGTAAATCATTTTTTATAATTTTTTGTATTAGTGCTACCACCAATATTTGTTAATCTTATATTTAATTATAATGGGTTTTCAGCAATATACTTTTCCCATTCCCAAGCCGACGACATCATGATATCAATACCTAATTTCGCCTGCCAGTGTAATTTATTTGTCGATTTAGTTACATCGCCCCAAACCTTTTCCACATCTCCTTCCCTGCGGGGGCCAATCTCGTAATTTAACTTAACGCCGGTGGTGTTTTCAAAGGCTGCGATGATTTCGAGTACGGTATTCCCGTTTCCGGTTCCTAAATTAAATACGTCATAACCTTTAAATCCTTCGTTCTCCATAAGCTTTAACGCAGCCACGTGTGCTTTTGCCAAATCAACAACATGGATATAATCACGAACGCAACTTCCATCCTTTGTATTGTAGTCATTACCAAATACGGTTATTTTTTCGCGTTTGCCAATGGCCGTTTGTGTTATAAATGGAACCAGGTTTTGAGGAACGCCATTAGGTAATTCTCCTATTAATGCTGTGTCATGTGCGCCAACCGGGTTGAAATACCTAAGTGCTATTACTTTTTGCGCCTGGTCGGCAGTAATTGCATCCCTTAAAATTTCTTCGGCAATTTGCTTGGTATTGCCGTATGGCGATTCCGCCATTTTCACCGGTGCATTTTCAGTTACCGGTAGCTCGTCCGGCTGCCCATAAACGGTACAGCTTGACGAGAAAACAAAATTTATGGTTTTAGTTTTATAAACTTCCAGCAGGTTAAGCAGTGAATAAAAATTATTCCGGTAATATTTTAGCGGGTTTCTTACCGATTCGCCTACGGCTTTGAATGCCGCGAAATGAATAATGCCATCAATTTCAGGTTCAGCGGCTATAAACTCATTTAGCTTTTGCATGTCGCAAAGATCAAATTGATAAAAGGCCGGTTTAAAGCCAATGATCCTGCTCAGCTGATCAAGAATTTTAACATTGGAGTTTGACAGGTCGTCAACTATTATGGGTTCATATCCGGCTGCTACAAGTTCAACTACAGTGTGCGAGCCGATATATCCCAATCCTCCGGTTACTAATATTTTAGCCATTAACTTTTGTTATAGTAGGTAAAGTCTTTATGTTGAATTTCCTTTTCAGGAAGCGATTTAAAGTAATTGTAAGTGATTTTTAATCCCTCGCTTCGTGAAACTTTTGGCTCCCAGCCTAAAATACTCTTGGCTTTGGTAATATCTGGTCTTCTCTGCTTCGGATCATCTGTTGGTAGTGGCAGGCTTATCAGCTTTTGATCGGTTCCTGTTAATTTGATTATTTCCTCACCAAACTGACGGATGGTGATTTCATCAGGATTGCCGATATTCATTGGCTGTGCATAATCACTAAAAAGTAAGCGATAAATGCCCTCTACCAAATCATCTACATAACAAAATGAACGTGTTTGTGAACCATCGCCAAACATGGTTAACGATTCGCCTCGTAGCGCCTGGCCAATAAAAGCAGGCAACACACGCCCGTCGTTAAGACGCATACGCGGGCCGTAAGTATTAAAGATCCTAACGATACGGGTCTCCAGGCCATGAAAAGTATGATAAGCCATGGTTATTGCCTCCTGGAAGCGCTTAGCCTCGTCGTAAACTCCGCGGGGCCCAACAGGGTTAACGTTACCCCAATACTCTTCGGGTTGTGGATTTACATTTGGATCGCCATATACTTCTGATGTTGATGCAATCAGCATTCTAGCCTTCTTATTTCGCGCCAGACCCAAAAGATTATGTGTGCCCAATGAACCAACCTTTAAGGTTTGGATGGGGATTTTTAAATAATCGATGGGACTTGCCGGTGAAGCGAAGTGCAGAATATAATGAAGTTCGCCGGGAACATATACAAACTTGGAAACATCATGGTTATAAAACTCGAAATTTTCCAGTTTAAACAAATGCTCAATATTTCGCATATCACCGGTTATCAGGTTATCCATGCCAATAACATGAAAGTCCTCAGCAATAAACCTGTCACAAAGGTGCGAGCCTAAAAATCCGGCTGCCCCGGTTATCAATATCCGTTTTCGTTCTCCCATTTAGCCAACTGTTTTACGCCCGATGCTGTTATAATAAAAACCGCAGTCCTTCATCCTGTCCAGATCGTAAAGATTACGTCCGTCAAATATAACAGGTGCCTTTAACTTTTCCTTCATAAAATCAAAATCAGGAGTTCTGAACACCGGCCATTCCGTTACTATCAGCAGTGCATCGGCACCGTCAAGCGCAGAATACCTGTCTGTTGCATAAGTTATTTTATCGCCAATTAGCTTTTTAACGTTTGGCATCCCTTCCGGATCGTACGCAATAATATTTGCGCCGCCAGCCAGTAACTCTTCAATTATATATAAAGCAGGCGCTTCACGTATGTCGTCAGTTTCCGGTTTAAAAGCAAGTCCCCAAAGTGCAAAGGTTTTGCCCTTTAGGCCATCCTTGCCATAATATTCACGCATTTTTACCACAAGGCGCCTTTTCTGCGTTTCATTAACCTCCATTACGGAGTTCAATATTTTAAACTCATATTTATTTTCCTCGGCCGATTTTGCCAGGGCCTGCACATCCTTAGGGAAACAGCTACCACCATAGCCAACGCCGGGAAACAGGAAACGCTTGCCTATCCGCGCATCAGCACCAACACCTTTTCTTACCATGTCAACATCTGCACCAACCAGCTCGCACATGTTGGCAATTTCATTCATAAAGGTAATTTTGGTTGCAAGGAACGAGTTTGCGGCGTATTTTGTAAGTTCCGAAGAACGCTCATCCATATAAAGTATCGGATTTCCCTGGCGTACATACGGGGCATACAGATCGCCCATTATCAGCCGGGCCTTTTCATCCATAGTGCCAATCACTACACGATCTGGTTTCATGAAATCCTCAACAGCTACACCCTCACGCAAAAATTCGGGGTTTGATACCACGGCAAAGGGCACGTCGGTATTTGCCTTCATAACGGCCGTTACTTTATCGGCCGTGCCCACAGGGACGGTTGATTTGGTAACAATAACCTTATATTCAGTAATTATTTTAGCAATATCCTTTGCTGCGCCAAGCACATAGCTTAAATCGGCAGAGCCGTCAGCGCCCGGGGGGGTTGGCAGCGCCAAAAATATAACCTTGGCGGGTGCTATGGCCTCAGCCAGGTTTGTGGTAAACGTTAACCTTTCCTGCTTGATGTTACGATGAAAAAGTTGGTCAAGCCCCGGCTCATAGATTGGCATTTCGCCTGCCTTCATTTTGTTGACTTTTTCTTCAACTATGTCTACACATACAACCTCGTTGCCTGTTTCAGCCAAACAGGTTCCGGTCACCAAGCCGACATAGCCCGTTCCGATAACAGCAATTTTCATAAATAAAGTATTTTTATTGTGATTACATTTATCCCCGCGAAGTTAATAATTCATAATTAAAATGCTCTTACTATATAACACCGGGGTCCAATTATATTTCGTTGCAATTTATATCGCTTCATTTTTCAACAAAAAAGCCAAACTTTGGGTAAATGGTCGAAAAGAACAAGCGCTTATACGTTTTTCAGGGTGCATTTGGTTTCATTTTGCTTCACTTGGTGAGTTTGAACAGGGGCGGCCTGTTTTAGAGGCAATGCGTGAGCTGTACCCCAAGGAGAAAATTGTTATCACCTTTTTTTCACCGTCGGGCTACGAGGTTCGAAAAAATACACGGCTTGCCGATGCTGTGTACTATTTACCGCTTGATACTGCCGCTAATGCACGGCAGTTTATTGGTATTATCCAGCCCAAAATTGCTGTATTTACCAAGTATGAATACTGGTATCATTTCTTCAATGAGACACATAGCCGTAACATTCCGTTATATGTAATTTCGGGCATTTTCAGGCCCAACCAGGTATTTTTTAAATGGTATGGCGGGCTGCACCGTAAAATGCTGGGTTTTGTGCGCCGTTTTTTTGTGCAGGATGAGAGCTCACAGGAGCTGTTACAGCAAATTGGGGTAACCAATGTAACCGTAAGTGGTGATACGAGGTTCGACAGGGTGTGGGCCAACGCACAACAGCCCAAAGCTATCCCCGGTATTGCTGAATTTAAAAATAACCAAAAAATATTTATAGCCGGCAGCACCTGGCCGGCCGACGAGCAGTTAATAGCCACGATAACTACTCAATATCCCGGCTGGAAATTTATCATAGCACCGCACGAGATAAGCGAAGAGAAAATAGCAAAGCTTATATCTATTTTACCTTCGGATACTACCCTAAGGTATTCGCAGATCTCAAATCTCACGTCTAGTATCTCACATCTAATCATTGACAATATCGGAATGCTTTCCTCCTTATACCAATACGCCGATATCGCGTACATAGGCGGCGGCTTTGGCGTCGGGATTCATAATACGTTAGAGGCGGCGGCTTTTGGCCTGCCTGTAATTTTTGGCCCGGAATATTCGAAGTTTAAGGAGGCTAAGGACCTGATTGCCCTGCAGGCCGGGTTTACCATAGCTGACGAAGCAAGGTTAAAAACAATAACTGATAAACTAATAACAGAACAGGTATTTTATAATAAGGCAAGCGTTACAATTACAACTTATGTGAAGGAGCATACTGGAGCAACAGCCGCTATTATCAATTTTATTAAAAACTAAAACACCGGAAACTAATGTCCCCCGGTGTTTTAGATGGCTTTAATAGATAGGTAGATGCAGGGCTAGTTGTTTAAATGAAGTGCCTGTTGTACTTCTTTATAGTTTTTAAGATTAACAAGACTTAGCGTGTGTACGCCACCCGGAATTATAACATACCTGAATTGGTGTGCGTTTGATATGCTGCCGTAAGCATTTATACTGCTTGTTAAGCTTATTGCTATATTCCCAACTGTGCAAACTGCCGACCAGGTGTCAAGATTGGGAGTAGTACCACTCATATAATTGATTAAAATAGGCAGTTGACTTACCTGGTCAGTTGGCCATATAACAGGGTTATATCCATTAAGCTTGCCGTATACTACTACTGTGCCCTTGTCTAAAATAGCCTGGGTAATTTTAGATGCGGCTATATCGGCTGTAAAGTTAATCGTGCCAAAAACGGTTGTTTTGGTATAAGTAGCCGGGGTGTACCAGTCAGAATAAATAACATTTGCAGTTCCTGTATCGCCTTTGGGCCCGGTAGCACCGTTAGCACCATTAGTGCCGGCTGTGCCAGTTGTACCGGGTGCACCTGTTGCACCTGTTGCCCCGGTTGCGCCTGTTGCACCTTGTGGCCCCACAGCGCCATCCTTACCGCAAGAGCTAAAAATTACTGCTGCGGTGATAAAAGTAAAAAGTAAATAATTTAAATGTTTCATAATGGTTAATGTTTTAAAAGGTTATTAAATGTGATCAGGCTATCCCTAGCCTTGTCTTAAATCACATAGCAAATCAACCATTTATAGTTGTCCCTATCGTGCGTTCAATCACGCAATTATCGTGTGGTTGGCACGGTTTATTTATTGCGTGTTATCCGTTAATGAAAGGGGGGATTTGGCGAAGTATAAATACGCAAGGCACGTGTAATCTTTTTAATAACAAAGGCAAAAGCTTATTATTTATTATTTAATTTACCGAAGCAAAAGTCAATCCTGCACGGCTCCTAATAAAATGATCATCGTTATCTCCATAACCCTGTTTTTCATCGTGTTGCGGTTTACGGTAACGCTTTTTAATTTTTTATCAAACCCCAAGTTAACCCGCGTGAGCCGGCGGTATGATAGCCTGGTGTCCATCCTGATCCCTGCGCGAAACGAGGAGACTAATATCCTGGCCCTGCTGCAATCCATCCAAAACCAGGATTATAAGAACTACCAGGTAATTGTTTACGACGATTGCTCAACCGATAACACCTATAAAATTTGTGCTGAATTTGCCGCCCGGCATCCTGATTTCAGCGTAATTAAGGGAGATGACTTGCCGGACGGATGGCTTGGTAAAAACTATGCCTGTCACCAACTCGCGCAAAAGGCTAAGGGCGAATTTTTTTTATTTTTAGATGCTGATAATGAGGTGAACAATAATTTGATAAACAGCGCTGTTCACCGGATGTTCATCAACAAACTTGGGTTACTGAGCCTGTTCCCCAACCAACTGATGAATACCATGGGCGAGAAGGTTACCGTACCGCTTTTGAATTTTTTGTTACTAAATTTATTTCCCCTGCGACTGGTTTTGTTAACAAAGCAGGTATCGTTTGCTACAGCCTGCGGGCAATTTATGCTGTTTGATGCAAGCCTGTACCGCCAACACCAATGGCATCAACAGGCAAGGGACAAGGTTGTTGAGGATGCAGAAATTATGCGCCTTGTTAAATCGGCATCGTACAACGGCGAGGCGTTACTGGCAAACGGCATGATAAACTGCCGCATGTACAAAAGTTACCCGGAAGCTATAAACGGTTTTAGTAAAAATGCGCTGGCGTCCTTTAACTATAGTATTTTTGGGTTGATGGCCTATATCCTGTTGCTTATCTGCGGGCCAATGATCATTCTGATGACGCTCAATTATAACCTCATATTCTTTATGCTGGGGTTGATTGCCCTTACCCGGGTAATGATCTCACTTGAATCTGGGCAAAATGCACTGTATAACGTTATTTTACATCCTGTGCAAATGGCCAATATGGTTGTAATTGCCTTTTTATCGATCCAGAAGCATTTGACGAAGAAGAATGTTTGGAAGGGGAGAAAAGTTTGATGTGCGGATTGATTGTCTGAACCATGATTTACATGATTATGGGATTAAAGGATGCATTCGGTAGAATCAGGGTCATCCTTAAATCCTAAAAATCATGGTTCAAAAAAAGGATGTAACAGACAAGATCAGGCAACTCTTTTTTGCGTGATGTAGGTCTTTCGGCAAAAGGTGCAATAATACTTCCTGATCTCGAGGAAGAATAAAAATGTTTTCACAAACCAGCCCCGGTGTTTTTTACAATCGAAATTATCGCCGCACGATGGGCAATAATGGATGGGTTTTAGCTTTATAACAGTTCTCAATAATCAGGTTTTTTGACCATATTACGGGAAAACTGGCCTTATGGTTTTGTTGAGCTTAGTACGTATGGGAATATCACTGTGCAAAACAAATTGCAAAGGGTGAAGCTTTCATTTAATTAAATGTAAAGCCCAGCTGGAGATTTAAACCCAATGAATAGGGATCGCTGTTGCCAAACCGATTGGGAAGCGACAGGGCCATAAAATAATTCACCGCCTTTGAACGGGCATAAACCTGGTTAAAAACCGGGGTGAAACCATACCTGCCCGAGGTTTCAAAAGCCAGGCGGGTGACAATGGTAAAGCCGTGATCGAAACGAAACATAGTGCCCGGATCGATCAATAAGTTGCTGACCCTGCTGCTGCCGCCTGATGCCTTAATGGTAGGCGTAAGCTCGTAGCTAAAGCCAAACCTTTCGCTGTACAGCACATTTACACCTACAGGAAAGCCGATGCTGCTAGTGTGATGAGCAAAGTTGGGCGTGAATTTACCGGCTGACAGGGTTTCGAGTGGAAGGATAAAACTCAGGTAGCCAACAACCCTCGGATAAGCTGGTTTGGGCTTTATTTTTTGATAAACAGAACCTGCATATCTTATTGAGTCGGGCGGCACATCCTTTATTTGTGCAGATGCGGTTTGCGATAAAAACGATGTCGCAATCATCATTATCAATAAGGAAAGTTGGAGCGGACGGTAATTGGTAGTTTTACGGGTTGGTAGAATTAAATTTTTGTTCATAATGGTAGAAGTAAGAGACAAAAGCAGACGAATATAATCGTTGTATATTAAAAAGTATAACGAAAAACAAATAAAGCACATTGTTTGCATAAAACGCCATATTTTTAATACTTTTAATTGATGATGGATTCAACATTCACGATAAACGGACGGATCTGGCTGGAGCGGGACGGGCAAAAGTTGCTGGGGCGCGGCAGGGTTGAGCTGCTGGAGCGCATCCGCGATTCGGGCTCCATCAGGCAGGCGGCGCTGCAAATGGCCATGTCGTACAAACAGGCCTGGGATATGATCAACGACATGAATGCCCGGTTTGATTCGGCATTAGTGACATCCCGCCGCGGTGGCAAGGGCGGCGGCAATGCAACTGTTACTGAAAAAGGACTCGCCGTTATCGAGCAATTTCATGTGCTGGAAAATAAGTTTAAGGATTTTATGGCCGATAGCTTCGGTTCGGTTGAGTTTTAGGCTGTAATTACACCTACAACCGTTTAATCCTGATATTTCTTAACCACACCTTTTGCCCATGGTGCTGCAGCATGATGTGCCCGCTGGTTGATTTGGCGAAGTTAGGGTTGGTACGGTATTTACTTTTGGCGATAAGCTCATTCAGTTCCTTCGAATTGATTTCGTACGCCACTACCTTTTCGCCATTGATCCATTGTTCCACATGCCCGTGGTTAACCAGCAAGCGGGCGGTGTTGAATTCACCAACCGGTTTAAGGTGTTTGTTTGTTGGAGCGATCAGGTCATACAACGAACCGGCGGAGCGCCTTGGTTCATGGTCGTTAAAATCGATATCATCCAGGATCTGAAACTCAAAATTATCAAGCCAGTTTGGGCTGTTGCCATTCCCCGACTCATGACTTGAATTTTCCTGCACGTTATAGAAAATGCCGCTATTGCCTGCTTTGGATACCGCCCATTCTAATGTAAGTTCAAAATTTGTATAAGTTTCCTTGCTTACCAGGTCGACGTTTGGCACGTCGGGCTGAGCTACCAGGGCGCCATTTTCTACCTTCCATGCATCCGGAAAGGTATCCATTTTGTAGCCGCGCAGTTCATTTACGGATTTTCCGTCGAACAAATAATGCCATTTATGGTCATTTTGGGCATAGGTGTTATTACCGATTCCGGCAATTATAAAGAGAAATAAAAGTTTTTTCATTGCTTAATAACCTATGGTCATCAAATCTATTGAAAAAAGACGGAATGCTGATCTATTTAACAACCAGGTCCGCCACCTTTTTCACATTGCGTTTTTTTACGCCCGTCTTTTTGCTGATGATGCCTGAAGCAAGGTCTTTTGCCTCATCCTTCAACTTATGTTTTATCGATTTTCGCACTTCGCCGCCGCTCTCGGTTAAATATAAATAAGCCAGCGCGCCGGTAGCCACAACAGCAACCACTGCTAAAGCGATCAGTCCGGTGTTGTCCTGTTTTACAAATGGATTTTTCATAGGGAGTAGTTGTTTTAATGTTACCCTGATAACAATTCTTACTCCCAAATGTTTATCGCAAAACAATATTCTGTGACGTAGCGGTAAACGTAAATATTCAATCAAGCCTCTGCCGGCATTACTACCAAATGGTTATCACAGGTGTTTGATTTTATTGTTTAACAGTTGCCGATTTTTTAATAACGAAATTAAATTTCTTACTATCAAGGCTTTTGATTTGTGATGAATCAGTTGTTGCTGTTTTGTACTTTCCCGTTTCAATATTTTTCTTTACCTGCAGGCTTTCCTGCGATTGCGGATTGGCTTCCAATGCCTTATTTACCACCTGCATTGATTGTTCTTTTTTATTTACCAGGGCAAGTGCTTTGGCAACTACCAGGCTTGATTTTTCATCGGTATAAACGGGCTGTTTCATTGTTTTTAAAATCCCCACAATTTTTTGTGTAGCGGCTGGGGTTAAAGCAGCTTTACCGCTATCAGCGGCGGCAATGCTATTATCCAGTTGCCTGATACTTTGCTCGTAATTATTTTTTACGGCCACTTGCTTTTCTATCCCTGCTTTTAAATTAATCGCCTGCGGCAACGTGGCATTTAGTGACAACGCCTTTTGGTTATAAATACTGGCATCATCATATTTTCCTAAAGCGTAATAGGCTTGAGAAATATTATTAAGTGCAACGGGATCATTTGCTGCCCGTGTGGTATCAAAGGTGGCAACCGATTTTTCCAATTTTTTCTGCAAAGCTGTATCGGCAGGGTTTTGGATCAGCTCAGTCGCCGTTTTTTCGATATCAATTTTTCCATTATCATAACTAACGGACTTTATGGCCGGCCACCCGATCATCACTATCGGCAGAAAAAAGAATGGCAGCAGGGAAACAATGTTTTTACCCTTAATAACATTCCAGATCAATGCAAAAACCAATGCAAGAAATAAAATCCCGCCGGTAATCATTAGAATGATTTCGTATAAATAAAGACCCTGCAACATGGTAATGAGATTTGAAATTAACTATTTGCGATAAAAGGTTTTATTAGTTAGGGGCTAAAAGCAATAAATATTGCTTTATACACAATATTTAACTCTAAGTAACGAAAAAGAATTGAAAATCAAGCATTACAATAATGCAAACAGGCTTATAACAATAAAGAACAGACCCTTAAGCCTGTTCTTTATCAAAATTATTAACATGCGGACAATTTGTAAAAGGCCCGCGCAATTATTATTTATGGCGCGTAAATGGTGCTCTTTCCATAAAGGGCATTGGATACGCTGGTTAAATAAGTATGTGTATCAGCGTCAGATAAATTATAGCATAAATAAATACCATAGGCGTTATTTACAGTTTGCGTAGCTAAGGAAGCTGCTGTAGAAGCTGGATTTGGCTGATTGGTTCCACTAATCATCAATTACAGGCATTCAAATCATTCTCTTTTAACCCTCTCGGATCTAATGTGAACATATACTCGTCGGTGTCGCCATTTTTATAATGAAGAATTATCTTATTCTTATTATTTGTATTCGCCTCAACATAAATGGCGGTTCCAACAGCATCATTAACCACTCCAAGTGCCATTGTCGCAATGCCGTTTTTTATTTTGAAACCGCACAAATCATTATAGATATAGTAATTTTTTGTGTTTGAAGAGTCTAATTTAATACACACGAAATAATACGGTTTTCCACCATAATCGTATATGTTGCTACTTATTACCCTTCCCTTAAACTGAATTTTTCCAACTATTTCCATTCGCTTTCTTTGATTCAGTTCATCCTGAACGGCAGCTTGTTGTATCGTTACAATTACAAAGACGATAAAGCCAAGGACAAAAAGAATAATCACAATTGCCGCGATGGTGTTTTTTTTCATTTTATAAAAATAGCCGATAAATATGATTAAAAACTTCAAGCATTTAGCTGGCACAAGCTAACCGGATGATACATTTACCACCCGATTATCTTGTTTTTAAGTTGTTTATTTAGCTTTGATTCTCGATTTATTATTGTGTTAAAATACGAAATAATTCGCACTATTATTTATGGCGCGTAAATGGTGCTCTTTCCGTAAAGGGCATT
This sequence comes from Bacteroidota bacterium, assembly GCA_030775685.1. GTDB lineage: Bacteria > Bacteroidota > Bacteroidia > Sphingobacteriales > Sphingobacteriaceae > Mucilaginibacter. Next base: position 34,745 of record JALYIP010000059.1, on the reverse strand, counting down.
GGATACGCTGGTTAGATAAGTATGTGTATCAGCGTCAGATAAATTATAACATAAATAAATGCCATAGGCGTTATTTACAGTTTGCGTAGCTAAGGAAGCTGCTGTAGAAGCACTGGTACTTTGAATATCAATAGCAGCAGGGCCTAAGCTACTTTTAGCTAATCCCGGTACGTTTGGTACAGAATAGGTTCCATAGATGGCATTCCAGCTGTAGTTTACTTTTGAACCTACGGTAACGCCATTAAAAGATAAACGTGATGCTGCGGGCCCGTAATCGTAAAACGAAATGATTTTTGTTGGCATCAAAGAGCGTAACGCAGTTACCAAATAAACAAATGAACTCGAATTTGGCTGACCGGTTCCATTAGTCCCGTAATCTGCATACTCATCATCAAAATCAATTCCGTCGAGCCCGTAAGTGGTAACCGCATTGCTTAGCAACTGGGCAAATGCAGTCGCCGCCGCCTGGGTTGGGAAATTACAGATCCCCGCGCCCTGGTGGTTTCCTAAGATGGACAATAACACCTTAACCCCCTTAGCCTGCAGCGATTGGATATAGGTAGTGTGCCCGGTAAGTACAGCTTGTGTTTGGGTGTTGTAATAAAGAACAGCCGTATGTGTGGTTGTGTTATAATTGATATTGGCTGCAAATATTATAGCTATATCAAACAACTGCTGGCCGGTTGATAGTTTGTATTTACCCACATCCCTGATGTCGTAATTATTTACTTCAACATAGCAAACGGCTTTGGGCCCGCTAACGCCAATGGCATCGGTATGTAGCTTATTTGTTGTTGACAGGTCTGGCGAGGCATCAGGAGCTTTCATGGCATCCTTTTTACAAGCTGAAATAAAGATCAGCATAAAACAAACTGCAACTACTGCAGCCTTTTTTTGGAATAAAGTTCTCTTTCTCATTTTTGTTTTTTTTGGTTTATGTAAAAATTGATTGTAGAAGTATTGTTATGCTTTTCGTTTATCCATAGGCAATTGTTTTAAGTTGATATTTATTACTCTGTTAATAAGACCTTATCATTTATTTTTTATTTAGGATTTAAAAAGAACCACCCGCATTGCCGGGTGATATGGAATAGCATAATGCCAGAAAAAACGATGGCCTACAATCCAGTAAAATAATTGAACTTGATTTTGTTTTGTATCATTTAAGTTTAGGTTAAACCCGCCTAACAATCAATTTGGTTATGCTTGTAAATCCGGCAGGTAATAAAAATTCCAACAAGCTGATTTTCATCAGGGTATTGATTTTATTGTCGAATATAAGAGTATTATTAAAGAAAAGGAAATTCGACTGCTTAATAGTTAATTGATGGGTTGTGTTAGAAGGAATTTGGATGGGGGCTTTACAATTTGCGCTATATCTTAAAGCAATTGTTTCCCTGGCATCCTCTGATTGCAGCGGAGCGAAGTGTTTTTACTGCCAACTGCTTACTTGCCACTGCCAACTTTTCTTTAGGGTGTTTCCCGCTGATAGAAGCGGGCCGCGCTTTTTGCTCATACTGCTCGGGTCTTAGGCGCGGCCTGCACTGAGGCCCTCGAAGTGGCCGGTATTCGCGCCAATCCCTAACGTAGCTTTTTGGTAACCATAAACATTAAAATATCGCATACCAAAAACATTCTGCAACGTATATATTGGCTACCTAAACGCGGGCCACAAGCCCGGAGGCTCAGCGATAAAACGCTTGCGGTAGCGGGGGCAGCGACAAAACACTTGCGGTAGCGGGGGCTGGCATAATTATTTAATCTTTAAGTAATTAATATCGCTATCGCTATTGATTTCTATCTCTATGATTCCTTTGTAAGAAATATTCACGTTAGCGATTAATGTCCCAGAATCAATAGGCAAAACTTGTGCATAAGATTTAAAATCATAAAGTCGAATAGTTCCAAAAGAATAGTCCCATTGTCCTTTTTGTGTTTTAAGACTATCTCGCACAAGGACCTTGTGAATATAATGGAAGTCATTATATAAAAAAACACTATCTACTACATTTTTTTCATTGGAAATATAAATTCCAGGTAAAGAACTTTGTAAAGGGTGACAACCATAAAATAATATAAATAGAAAAGCCAAAACAACTATGAATTTGACTATCATTTTATTTCTACGTACCATATAAAACGTTGATAAGTTGTGCCTTGCGGCGTGATTTGACCAGGACTTCTAGTCACACCTTGTATCCACGTCAAATGGAGATCAAGTGAATGTTGGTCTGTCGTATTATCTAATTGCAATCTTAACATATTACCAACTGGAGTTACGGACATTCTAGCTGATCGCCCCCCTGGTGCGATGCAGCGCAGGCCTTTAGAGGTTGGGTACCCGTGACCATTCCACAACGCTCATGGTTTGTACCCGCCAACTAACGTGTTCAATGCCGATAGTTTACTTTGCCTCCGGATCAGCTAAAATATTAGAATAAAAATACCGCATTGTCGGTTATTTGGCAAGCGGTATTTAAGTTCATTTTGGCATTTTACAACATAGCCCGTTGGTTACATGAACGCGGGGCACGATTACGCCTTTACGCTTTTGGCTGGGCTGCATACTCACGCCAGGTTGTGTTGTTAAAATCAGGATTGAACACTACTATTGCTTATAGTATTCTTTAAATAGATTATGACCATAGCCACTTTTGTACCATTCACCTTTGATAAAATAATAATTTGGCTCTATGGCGATGATAGGTAATGAAGCGCTAATCTGTTGCTTATTTGATCGCTGTGTTTTAGGATCATTGATAGTAAATGATTGAGTTATATTTTTGTGAGTGCTATAGAAAATATTTCGCACCGAATCGAAATTTAAAATTACATTCTTATTTCTCACATAGTTTTTTTGTGGATTCGCACTTGACCTATTTCGGTCATAGATATGAGCTGCCAACTTGTAATCACTTTTATTATTTCCCGTTATATTAAACCTAACCACATAAAGGCTTCCATCGATATCACCCCCGAAAGCTTTGCCAAAAGAATTTGTGAGTATTGCGACATTGATCTTATTCTTCTTGACAGATAAGATCATCGTATTTCGAAATTGCGATCCTGTGCCCCCCTTGGTATCGTAAACAATTTCAAGAAACTTATGACTCAATACATGAACTTCCTTAATGCCATTATACTCCACCAAAAATAGGCTGTCGGTTAAGCAAGATACTGTTGCGCTATACCATGATTTCTCCGTTATGTGAATTTTCACCTTAGTGCCTTCAAAAGATTCGACTGAATAAGTTTGGGCTTTTGTACTATTCCAAATCGTACAAACAGCAATGAAAAGAGGCAGTATTTTATTCAATTTATGTTAATTAATTTAATCTAAAAATGTTGTCTCCCCACCCGGCGCGAATATGCCGCGCCGGCCTTTAGAGGTGTGGTACCCGTGACCATTCCAAGGTTTGTACCCGCCAACCAAAATGCATAATGCCAATGGTTTCATCCTTTCCTAATCAGCTAAAATATACTAAATAAAAATACCGCATTACCGGTTATTTGGCGGGCGGTATTTTCGTTCATTTTGGCATTTTAGAACATAGCATGTTGGCTACCTGAACGCGGGGTACGAATACGCTTTTACGCTTCTTGCCGTCGCTGCATACGCGCGCCAGGTTGGAAGGATCTCATAGTTTTCAGGCTATCCCCTTCTGAATGACGGCTATAATCCTCTAATCTTATCCGGCGTCAAAAAAATTATAATAAGTGCACAAGTACACTCAACTGCTATCAAAAGCTTCGTCACGAAAAAAACACCCACTAACAAATCATTTTTTGAATTTACTTTCATTTCAATAGCCATGATTATTATCCCTGCTAAAAATATCATCAAACTGATAACCCTGTTGAAAGAATATAATTGCCTATCCGACCATCTTAAATTTTGTGTTTGCCCTTTGATAGCGTATAATGGTAACAGAACGACAATTAAGATACTAATTAATACCTGTAACAGTGGAAGATTCTTATTATAGATATTCACATAGACATATGCTGTCCAAATCAGAAAAAAAATAACTGTTTTAAAATTCTTCATTTTATTGATAAAACAGGGCGTTTGAAAAGCTTGCTTTTTACATCAAGCACAAAGTACAATATAAAAGAGTCCGGCGGCGCCAATTAACTTTCCCTAAACTTTTTAGGTGCGCTTTCCAACTCGGAGAGATCGAGTTCCAGCCGGGTTTGACCGTTGTCGGCTTCGGCGCCCACTGTAAATGCGCCGTATACCCAGTTCAGCTTTAATTCTGCCATGTTGTTTTTTATAGCTATAACCGGGTCGGGATCATTAAAGGTATCGTGCAGGTGAAATTTCACCAGTCCCTTTATCGGGTTATCTGGGTCGCCGGTTACGGTTAGCTTAACCTTGTAATAATTTGGGAGAGCACCGGGTATAACTTCCGCGCGCAAATGCCTGCCGTTGTTATCCGGAAAGCCGCCCCATTTACCTTTTTGCGGATCATCGGGATAATTTTTCTGCGGTTCTTTTACCAATCTTTCCACCGCGTCAACTTCATCCTTCGGCGGAGGGGCAGCAATGGGGACGTTGTTTTGATTATTTACCAGTTTTTCCTGTATGCTGTTATTTTGCGCTTTCAGGTCGTTCACATCGGCATTGAGTGCCCGCAGTGTAATATTAGCACCGCCGAAGCTTACACTTTGCAGGTTTGGCAGCAAGATAGCGAGCAGGATGCCGCCAAGTGCAATCAGGAAATAGGTGGTGGCCTGCGTGTAGCCAAACTTAATACAGTCGTTACAAATGGGCACTTTGTTGGGCGCTTTTTCATTTAAAGCCACACTTTTCAAATATACATCGTGGCTGAAACCTATAACCTGCACACCCAGGTAAACCATATAGATAGCAAACGGAATAACGAAAACGAGGAAAACAATGGCAGTACCATTTGTCTTAAAAAAACCTGATAGTGAGGTCATAACATTGTGATTAATTAATTGCCAAAACAATAACTTATCCGCATGAGCTATAGGGAAAGCAGCAACGGGTTTAGATTACTATAAATATACTGATCTTGTGTATATTATGCTAATATTTCTTTTATTTTTTTACAGTTTTCCTGATTTAGTAACGGGTGATAAAAGCAAAGTATGAAAACGTGCTTTCTATATTTATTAGAGAAAAAATGCTAACCTTTGGTTTGATCAGTTCCGGAGCATAAATTTTTTTCAAGACGAGGCAAATTCCAGGCAACTAAAAAGTTGAAACACCCTGATTATAACTGAATTAATATATTTTATTAAAAAGTTAAGATTTATAAATTACTGATTGTCAGATATTTAATCTCGTTAAAGCATAGAACTTTGATAGTCAACATGTTTCACAGCGTTCCGGGTGTTCCATGTGGAAAAATGGAACGCTTAAATAGCGAAATACCACAATTTTCAGCTCAAAAACTTACTATCCAATAACAAACATTTTCGTTAATTTTGTGGCACCATGGGAGATTACCAATTAAAAGTTACTATTGACCAGGATTCGGGTTTTTGTTTCGGGGTGGTTTATGCCATTGATATGGCAGAGGAGATCCTGGCGGAGGACGGTTACCTGTATTGCCTCGGCGATATCGTACACAATGACGAGGAGGTGGAGCGCCTGAAGGCCAAAGGCCTGCGCATCATTGATCACGCCGAACTGGTTAACCTGAGTAACGAAAAGGTATTGGTTCGCGCCCATGGTGAAGCGCCGGATACCTACCGCACCGCTTTGGAAAACAATATTACGCTGATTGACGCATCCTGCCCTGTAGTGCTGAAATTGCAGAACCGAATCAAAACGTCATTCGATGCCAATGAAAAGATCCTGATCTTCGGCAAGCATGGTCATGCTGAGGTGGTGGGCCTGCAGGGACAAACCAACAACGAGGCGCTTGTTTTCCAGGATCTTGCGGAGCTGGACGGTGTGGAACTGCCGGAGAACATTACCCTCTATAGCCAGACCACCAAGAGCATGGAAAAGTTCTACAATGTGAAAGACCAGCTTTTGCAGCGTGGCTATAACCTGAAGGCTAACGATACCATTTGCCGCCAGGTATCAAACCGTGATAAGGACCTGCCAAAATTTGCAACCAGGTTTGATAAGATCGTTTTCGTATCAGGCCAAAAATCATCTAACGGAAAGGTGTTGTTCGAGGTGTGCCGTAAGCATAATCCGAAAACCTATTTTGTATCGTCGGTAAGCGAGTTGCAAAGCAGCATGTTTTCGCCGGGTGATACTATAGGCATAGCCGGTGCAACGTCCACCCCAATGTGGCTGATGCAGGAGGTGAAGGCGGCATTAGAGGGATTTTAAGTTGGCGGTTTTCAGTTCACAGTTGGCAGTCAAAATGATACAGGGTCAATTGCCCATCATTTCTTTCCGGACTTTCGGTCTTTCCCGAATTTCGGACTAAAAAATCACTATTTTTGCTCCTCGAAATCATGGCTAAAAAAGGAATTTTACTGGTTAATTTGGGTACGCCCGATAGTCCTGAAACTAAGGACGTACGCAAGTATCTTGATGAGTTTTTAATGGACCCGAGGGTTATTGATATCAATCCTATCTCGCGTGCCTTGCTCGTAAAGGGGATTATCGCGCCGTTCAGGGCGCCAAAGTCGGGTAAACTGTATAAGTACATCTGGGACAAGGAAACCGGCTCTCCGTTGATGCATTACAGCAAACTACAGCACCAGGCACTCCAACAGCGTTTAGGCGATGAATACCAGGTGGAATTGGCCATGCGTTATCAAAGCCCGTCTATCGAGGCGGCGCTGGGACGGCTTAAGGCTTCGCTCGTGGAGAGTATCCAGGTTATAGCCTTGTTCCCGCAATATGCCTCGGCAAGTACCGGTTCAGTTTATGATAAGGTGATGGACCTGGTGCGTAAATGGCAAACCATCCCGTCCATATCATTTGTGAACTCCTTTCATGATAACGATTTGATGATCAAAGCTTTCGCTGATAACGGAAGAAAATACAATCCCGAAACGTACGATCATATCCTGTTCAGCTTTCATGGCCTGCCACAGCGTCAACTGATAAAGTGTGACCATACCGGTAATTACTGCCTAAAATCTGCAGATTGCTGCCAAACGCTTAACGACGTCAATAAATATTGCTATTCAGCACAATCATACAATACAGCTAAACTGATTGCCGAAAAGCTTGATCTGCCAAAGGAAAAATATACAGTTTGTTTTCAATCAAGATTAGGTAGTGATCCCTGGGTGCAGCCTTACACCAGCCAAGTGGTTGCCCAATTGGCTAAAGAAGGCAAGAAGCGCCTTTTGGTGTTTTGCCCCGCCTTCGTTGCCGATTGCCTGGAAACTGTTTATGAAGTTACGGTAGAATACGGCGATGAATTTAAAGCCCTCGGTGGTGAGCATGTTCAGCTTGTGGAAAGCCTTAACGATTCATCAACATGGATTGATGCGCTTGAGGAAATGGTTGTGGGGAAGAAGTCTTAAGTCCCAAGTCTTAAGTAAAACGCTAATTGCTTTTGACTAAAGACTAACGACTCCGGACTATAGACTTTCCTAAAAAAGCTGTTCAATAATATCATCTGCAGATAGGCCTTCTGCTTCAGCATGGTAGCTACGCACTATGCGATGCCTTAAGATCGGTTTTGCAATGGCCTGTACGTCTTCGATATCCGGCGAGTATTTACCGCTGATAACGGCATGACATTTAGCGCCTAAGATCAAAAACTGCGATGCCCTGGGGCCTGCGCCCCAATTCAATAATCGCTTTATTTGTGGCGATGTAAATTCACCATTCGGGCGGGTTTTAGCTACAAGTTTCACCGCATATTCCAGCACGTTATCGGCCACCGGGATATTACGAACCAATTGCTGAAAATAGATGATCTGCTCGGCATTCAATAACTTGTTCACCTTCTTAACATCTGTACTGGTGGTGTTCCTTACTACCTGTAGTTCCTCCTTAAATGTAGGGTAATCAAGCGCCACGTTAAACATAAACCTGTCGAGTTGTGCCTCGGGTAGAGGATACGTGCCTTCCTGCTCAATAGGGTTCTGTGTTGCCAGCACAAAGAACGGCTGTGAAAGCTTGTGTGTAACACCCGCTGCGGTAACCGCCTTTTCCTGCATGGCCTCTAAGAGGGCGGCCTGGGTTTTTGGCGGGGTGCGGTTAATCTCGTCGGCAAGAATAATGTTTGCAAATACAGGGCCGGGGATAAACTTAAAATTACGGTCTTCACCTAATATCTCAGAACCGATAATGTCTGAGGGCATTAAATCGGGCGTAAACTGGATGCGTTTGAAATCAAGATCTAACACCTGGGCAACGGTTTGTACCAGCAAGGTCTTTGCCAGGCCGGGTACGCCAACCAACAAACAGTGCCCATTACTAAAAATAGAAATGAGCACAGATTTAAGCACCTCCTGCTGGCCAATAATTACCTTCCCAATTTCAGCAGATATTTGTTGATAAGCCTGCCTTAAAGCGTCAGCAGCCTCCACTTCCGAGCGGTGTTGCATATATTAGTTAAGGTTTTGTTGTTGACTCAGTTGGTGTAACATCAACAATTGCAGGGGTAGGTGTACTCCAGCCTTTCAATACCGGGCAACCCTGGTATTCCGGATCGATGCGAATAAAGGTTTCCTTACGTTTCTTTTCAAACCATTCGCTAACTGTGCGGCCTACCTTTTCGTTATTAGCAAACTCTTTTATTTTTGGATAGTCCTGTGCTAAATTTGCCTTATGTGCGTTGGAAGTTGATTTGAGATATAATATTTTATAACCTTGCTTACCATCTGGTCCGGTAAATAAAAATGGCTTCGAAATGCTTCCAACCTTCATAGTGTCGGTTACAAGAGCAACCTGCGGATCAAGTTTATCAGTAGGAATAAAGGTTGAACGGGTTTCAACGCTCTCAGCATTTAAAAGCATCCCGCCGTTAAATTTGGTATCCTTATTATCAGAATAGTAGGCAGCCGCAGATGAAAAATCAATCGTTTTGTTCTTTCCTAATAAAGTGTAAATGCTATCTGCCATTGTTTTGGCTCTGGTCAGGCTTTCCTGGGTAACAACCGGGATGATCAGGATGTGGCGTACATGTACCTGTTCACCGCGGCGTTCGATCACTTGTAAAAAGTGAAAGCCTGTTTCCGCCGATTCAAAGACCGGAGAAATGTCGCCCGCCTTAAGCTTAAATGCCATCGCAGTAAACTCTTTTACATATGCTGTACGGTCGGCAAAGCCTAAATCACCACCGTTTGGCGCCGAACCGGGGTCTTGGCTGTAAAGACGTGCAAGCTTGCCAAAATCTTCACCTCCTATTACCCTTTTCCGAAGCTCTTCGGCTTTGGCTTTATACGCTTCTTTTTCAGCAAGCGTAAGTTTCGGGTAAAATACTATTTCACCAACCTCAACCTCTTTGTTGAAGGTAGGTAAACTGTCAACAGGGATCTTCTTATAAAATTTTTCAACGTCCTGAGGGGTAGTATTTACGTTGGTAGTAATTTTTTGCTGCATTTTTTGAGCAATAAGGCCTTCCTTGATGTCCGGGCGAACTTCATCCTTATATTGAAGGACCGTTCTGCCTAAATATTGCTCCAAGCGATCCTGACCACCAGCTCTCTGGATCATGGTGCGCATCCTGCGGTCAACGTCAGCATCAACTTCATCATCCTTAACTTCAACGCTATCGATAATTGCCTGTTGAGCCAATAATTTTTGCGTAAGCAATTGCTGCAAAATCAGGCATTTAAATGCAGGGTTTGGTTGCATACCCTGGGCAATATTGGTTGCATATTTTAATTCAATGTCCGATTGAAGAATAATGCTGCTACCTACAACACCTGCGATTTTATCAAGCGTATGTTTTGGTTGCGCCTGTACGGCGGTTATAAATAAAATAAAACTAAAAATGGCTATCCCAAACTTTCTCATGTACCTTATGCTAATTACTGTGCCGGTTACGCCGGGCTTAAAAACTTTCGAATTTCGGTAAAATTTATGAATTACAACCCTTTAATTAGTTGCAACTGTTGATAATTGTGCGAATATGCCGATAATGCTTCAAACTGTTTACTTACTTTTGGTTAAAATTTGTTAAATACTCCCTATCAAGGGTACATTAATTTGAAGCTGAGTGAACATAGAAAACCCGATAGCGTATAGTTTTATTATGCAGGACGAAATTTACCTGCTGAATAAGGATAAAGAATTTTATAAGGAACACGCAGTGTCTGAGCAGGTGGCCACTGTTGCCCTGCCTGAAGTTGCAGTCATAGTGTCTGAGCCTGTAACAATTGTTGCCGAACCTGAACCAGCGTATATCGCGACTGCTGGTGAGCTAATAACAAAGCCACAGCCTGTAAGCTTTAATTATTTAGGCGGAAATAAGAGGAATTTCCTGGTTATAGTTCACTACCAGGAGCATGATTTTATGCGTGATAAGCATCTTACTGCTCTTGAAAGCACCCTTAGTCGTTTAGGGTTTAACCGGGATGATGTGGCAATTTTTAACAAAGCGAAGCAAGATGCTGAATTAAAGGATTTGACCGCATTCTTTAAGCCGGAGAAGTTACTGATAATGGGAAAAAATAGTTTGCCAATTGGCATTTCCATCGAACTAAACATATCGAAGCAAATAAACAACTACTCCGCTTTGTTCACGTTTAGCTTTGACGAGATGATGGACAGCGTGGAAAATAAAAAGGCGTTTTGGGAACAAATGAAGCAATTGTAAGCCATGCACCAATTAGTTTTTGCTACAAATAATGCCCATAAGTTGGAAGAAGTTGCCGCTAAAATCGAAGGACAGATCCAATTATTAAGCCTGGATGATATAGGTTGTTTTGATGACATTGCCGAAACAGGGGTAACGTTCCGGGAAAATGCGTCGATAAAAAGCCATTATATACATGATAAGTATAAGCTGGATTGTTTTGGCGATGATAGCGGCCTTGAAATTGACGCCCTTAACAGCGAGCCAGGCGTTTACTCCGCGCGATATGCCGGCGAGCATGGCAACCACGAAGCCAATATAAATAAGGTACTTACCGGGTTAAAAAATGAAATCAATCGCAGGGCTCGTTTCCGGACCGTGATCTCGCTGATTTGGAACGGGGAGGAACATTTTTTTGATGGAGCGGTTGAGGGAACAATCCGGCACGAACGATCAGGCAGCAAGGGTTTCGGCTACGATCCCATTTTTCAGCCTGATGGATACGCCGTAACTTTCGCTGAAATGAGTTTGGATGAAAAGAACAGCATAAGCCACCGGGCAATAGCGGTAGAAAAGCTAGTGGCGTTTTTGAGCAAATAGTATTTTGGTCGGTTTAAAACAGGACCTAATCCATAAGACATTCAGTTAACCTTACTGTTCTGCAGGCTTTTTTATTACTCCCGGTTTATTGGTCGTGCTATCCTTTGCTGTTTTAACTGGCACCGCAGGTAATTTAGTCGGGTCAATCTTAGTAGCCGTATCCTTAGCTGCTTTAACAGCCGGTAGTTTTGCAGGGGTACTGGTCACACTATCCTTAGCCGCTTTAACCCCGGGTAATTTTACAGGAGCAGTACCTAAGCTATCTTTCGCCGTTTTTAAGCCGGCTGGTTTTGGCGGACCTGTACCTGTACTATCCTTCGCCGTCTTACCACCAGGCGGTTTTTTGGCGTCTGCTTTAGCCTTTTCCTTTGCAGCCTTAGCCTGGGCCTTACGGCTGTAAGACGGGATAATCGATTCCTTGGAGATCGGTCGTTCCTTGGGCTTCCATATAAAACCCTTTAATATTTTATCGTCCTCGGTAACCTTGGCTATTGGCGTATACTTGTGCTCGGGTTTAAGGTAAAAACCTATGTTGGTAGCCTCGTTGTTTTTGAAATCCACCCGGATGCCGGTACTCAGGGATCGCTCCATGCCGCTCACCTTTGTTGTTCCGCTGTCACGGGCAAAGTAAATACTTTCGGCATTGCCATCAATAAACATCCGGTGCAGTTTATCATCCTTAAAATAGCCACGCATCTTCTTGCCACCGATCTGGTTAAAATGCACGGAGTCATCCTTCTCCAGGTTTACAATAAAGGCATGCGGAAACATGGTCATGTTATCCATTTTTTTATGCTTCATCTGCAGGTAAATGGTATCCCCCGAGAGTTGTGAGCCCTGCGTCCAGATGATAGGATTAACATAGCAACGTATGGTTGAATCGCTGTTGCTGTAAAACATCGAATCGCCCTTAGCCTGCAAATCCGATTTAAACAGCTTAAAATTATGGTGTGCGATTACTATTCTTATCCGCGCGGTATCCAGTGGCTCCAGTTTCTTAGCCGTTGCTACTGAGTCATCGAACTTAACCTTCCGCACACTATCAGCAGCAAGCTGTTTTTTGCTCGGCAGCTTTACCGGTTTTTTAGGTGCCGGTTTAGGCTTACCAAAAAAATCACGGTGATAAAAAGAAGTATCCTTTTTAATACCTGCCTGGATGCCGGTTAAAAACTTCGACGGCTTTTCTACCTTTTTCGGCTTCGATGAGGTATCCCTGATATGTGCCAGTCGTTGCTTTTCCTGGTATATTTTCAGGTCCTTGTACATAAGGATCTGCGTTTCTATCGTATCCGCCGACATATAAACCGAGTCGCGCTTTATATGGCTGGTATCCTTAACAACCTTGGTCGGCAACGGATGAGGTTGCCCCCTCAGCAGCGGACTGCTCCCTGTTTTTTGAGGCGTTTTAATTTTTACAATACCTGGAATTATTTTTTCCTGAACTGCCTTCAGGTTAGTGTTTTTTAACCCAACAGGCGGCTTTTTTATAAGGGAATCTATTTTTTTATGAATGGTACCCGTGTCTGCCGGTAGTTTTTTTAACACCGAATCAACATTCACATTGCCCGCTTTTTTTAGCAGATCGGGATTGTATTTACGTGTGTTCAATACCGTATCGGTTTTGCCGGGAATGGTTTGCTTAATCAATTTTTGCATATTGATGACCGGCTGGCCCTTTACCGGTTTAACCCTTGCCAGTGAGTCTGCCTTCCTAATGGAATCAACTTTTGCCAGCGAATCGGCATTTGTAGTATCCTTTTTCTCCGTCACTATAATTATATAGGGATCCACGGTCATTATGGTATGCTCCTCGGCTTTAAAATAGGTGCCCAGGCCGCCCTTTATGGTCGTTTTTTGCTCCTTATCGGTAAAAGTTACGTGTTTAACTGCCCGGCCATATCCCTTAATCTTGTCATAAAATAAACTGTCACCCTTTAATGATTTTGTTCCGGCTGTGTACAGGTTGTTTTTGCCGAATGCTGCCTGCTCCGTTGTGGTATTGTAGGTTCCGTTTTCGGTGTACAGCGTGTCGTTGTCCTTTTTACCCTTTTCCTTTTTTGTGCCGTAAATATGGGTTGGCCCGTAAAAATAGGAGATCTTGGTATGCGTATTATACCGCATGGTATCGGTTATTACCAGCGCATCGGGTGTGGTAAGTGACACATTATAGCGAAAATATGAATCGTGAGAACCGGCAAAGTAGTAACCATTCTTACTTAATAGGGTATTGTCCTTATTTACCAATTTGCCGCCATCAGTATAGGTGCCGATCTTTGTTGCCGTATTGTAGGTTAAATAGTTAGTGGTAAGCGTTGCGTCCTTGTCAACCATACGCACATTATCCGTAAGGATGGCGACTTTGGTGTTGCCGTCGTAATGCAGCTTATCGGAATAGATGTTCAGCGTATCACCCTGGTTAATGATTACGTGGCCGAATGCATCAACCAACTTGTCCTGCGGGTAGAAGTAGGCACTGTCTGAAGTTAAGGTCGAGAAATCCTGCCTGAACGTGCCCTGGTAAACCTTTATCAGGTCCTTGCCGTTTACTTTACTGCCAAAGCTTTCCTTAGATTTAATAAGGTTCACCACAGTTTTTTTCTGGCAAAAAGCTGCAGTAGCAATTAGTAATAAAAAGGCAGATAAGACGTATTTCCTCACGCTGGCAAAATTAGTTTTTTGTTGGGGTTTTAAATTAATAATTTTGATGGATGCTGCCGGTTAAAAATTTCATTGATTTTATTGCTCAAAATAGCTTGTTTAGTCAGCAGGATAAAGTGCTTGCTGCAGTAAGCGGGGGTATGGATTCTGTGGTTATGGTTCATTTACTCAAATCAGCAGGCTTTAACTTTGGTATTGCACATTGTAATTTTCAACTCCGCGGCGATGAATCAACCGGCGACGAACAATTTTGCCGCCAGCTAGCCGGGCAATTTGAAGTGCCCTTTCATCACATTAGCTTTGATACATTAAAACACGCTGCTGACGATAAGGTTTCAACTCAAATGGCCGCCCGTTCCCTGCGTTACCAGTGGTTCGAACAGGTAAGGCAACAGGCTGGTTATTCGGTTATTGCGCTTGCTCACCACCAGAACGATGCAATTGAAACAATATTGTTAAACCTTACACGCGGTACAGGAATTACAGGGCTGCATGGTATTTTGCCGAAAAACGGGCTGCTTGTGAGGCCCATGCTGTTTTTAAGTCGGGATGAAATTCAAAATGCCATAAATGAACTAAAGATTGCTTATCGCGAGGATAGCTCAAACGCATCAATAAAGTATGCCCGTAACAAAATCAGGCTGGAAGTTATCCCAAAGCTAAAGGAGTTGAACCCGGGGCTGGAAAAAACCTTTGAAAATAACCTGCAGCGTTTCAGGGAACTGGAAGAGCTATTAGCAGCTAAAATTGCTGAATTAAAGCGAAAAATAATTGTCGATAATGGAAGCGAAGTCCATATAGCATTGGGCGATATAGAGGCGCTGCAACCGCAGAGGTTGCTGTTGTTTAACTTACTACAGCCATATGGTGTAAATGAAACCATTGTGGATGATATAATTGCTTCGTTGGATAAACACTCCGGCAGGACCTTCGAGACAGCAGGTTTTAGGCTGATCCTTGACAGGGGGAAATTAATAATCGCGGTGAATAACACTAAACCGTTGGAGGAAACGCAAATAAATATCAACGACAGGGAGGTAAACTACACCAACTATAAGCTGAATATTTTGCATGACGATAGCCCCCTTATCATAAAAAATAACCCAATGGCAGTATCTGTAGATACTGCACTTCTGATATATCCGTTAACCTTGCGCGGCTGGCAGCAGGGCGATTTTTTTTTTCCGCTGGGAATGAGGGGAAGGAAAAAGGTGAGTGACTTTTTTATTGGCGAAAAGGTATCTTTGCACCAAAAGGAAGTAATCCCCCTGGTAATTAACGGAAACGGCGACGTGGTATGGATTGGGGGCTACCGGCCGGATGATCGTTACAAAGTTACCGATAACACCAAAAAAGTAACTATATTCGAATTAAATATAATTTGAAAATAAGCCAATTTGAAAATTTGAAAATGAAAACGAATGTTAATGGAAAATTGATCTTCAAATCAACACATCATCAAATCTTCAAATCAAAATATTATCAAATTATCAAATAAAGAAATGAGCGATAAACCGGCTTTTATTGAAAAACAATACCTCGGCAGGGAATTTATTCCCATTACCATCCGCCTGGTGTTGGCTATGTTTTGTTTTGCGGCTTATTTTTTTACCGATGAGCGCGAGCGGAACGGCAACCTGCTGATAGTTGTTGGTTTTGCTATCATTATTATCTCCATAATAATGGGATACCTGCTCCATTTCCGTACCCGCATCGAAAATAAAAGCATTCTGCTCGACGGTCTTTGGACAACCCGCCTGGTAAAAATTGACTTGAACAGCATTGTCAAGATCGAAAAAAAGGAATACAGCCGGTATTTATTTAACAACCCGGTTTATAATCTTCACCAAAAGGGTACCATCCGCTTCTATTGCGCCGGCAAGGATGCCATCTACTTAACCGACCGCGACGGACTTGTTTATATCGTTGGCTCGCAACATCCCAATGAATTTTTAAGAGCAATTAACGAGGAGCGTAAGGGGTAGAGGTTCATTTGTTCACTGGTTTATTAGTTCATTAGTAAATTGGCCAATGAAAGATGAGCGAACTTTCCACTAATGAACTATTTCAAAATCAAATCACTCATAACCGGGTAATGGTCAGATAATTTTTTCTGGATGATCAAATAGTTTTGAATCTCGAACAGGGGGCTTGCCATGATATAATCTATCTGGTAATTGGGGAAATCGCCGTTATAGGTGCGCCCAAAGCCTGTGCCGTCTTCGCGAAATGCATTTTTTAAGCCCTTCGACATTTGATTAACGGCGTAGGATGACGGGGTGTCATTAAAATCGCCCGAGATGATATAGGGATACGGGCATTGTGCGGCGTGTTCCTTTATTTTAACCACCTGGTCGCTGCGTTTGATGAATGCAGTTCTTAATTTACTACCCACTCGCTTTACAGAGGAACCATCGCCCTTGCCTTGTTTTGAAATGCTGTTCAGGTATTTATAATCGTCCGGGTTAAAGCGGATGGATTGCAGGTGTACGCTGTAAATCCGGAATTGCTTGTCACCTTTTTTAATGTCGATATACAAACAGGAGTTTTCGCCTAATTTATTGCTGAACGGAACAATACCATGGGCCACAATCGGAAATCTTGAAAAGATAGCAGGCCCAATGGCCTCCTGGCTGTTAGCTATTACCGGTTCAAAATAATACCAGCTGGTACCCATTATTTTCAGGATGGAGTCGCGCATATCATACTGCCCTGTTCTACGGGTATAAAATTCCTGGAAGCCAATAATATCGGGCCGGTGTTCGGCTATCAGCTGCAGGATCTCCTGTTTGGTAGAGATATCGTTATTCGATCCGTACCGCTTAAAATTATGCACATTATATGTCATCAGGTGCATTACCATCGCGTTTGGTCCGTATGAGCCCGACGATTGCATATGCAGTGCAAAACTGTTAAATAGCACATTCCAGCCTATAACAATGCAAATTAAGGAGATCAAAAAATGCCATTTTCTCCTCAGCATCCAGTAAAGCATAAAAGCAATACTGCCTATTAGCAACAGCGGATAAGCAAGACCGAAAAAGGCAAATACCCAGGCTTTTTTTGGATCGACAATAGGGGCAAGGTAACTGATAAGGAGGGCCAAACACAGCAAAGCATTTAACCAGAAGATTATTTTGTCAATAAACGAGAGTTTGCTTTTAACCTTCATTACTGCTTGCCCGGAATAATATTTCTTTTTCCTGTTTATTCAGGCTATCATATCCCGATTGCGAAATTTTATCTAATATAAGGTCTATTTCTTCCTGCCGGGGCTTTCCGTCCGATTTTCCGGAAGAATTTTTTGAAACCACCTTTAATTTCGATTTTGACTTGAAGATATTAGCAATGCCGGCAACCCAGTCGTTCCCTTTTTGCACTTGTTTAATATACACAAAGCCCATTAGTGCACCGCCCATGTGCGCAATTTCGCCGCCGGCATTTGGACCAACTATTCCAAAAAAATCAATCAATAAAATAAATAACGCAATCCATTTTAATTTAACAGGGCCTATTAAAATCAATGATATAGTATAATCAGGCAATAAAGTAGCCGTGCCGATAATTATTGCCATTACGCTTGCGGAGGCGCCTACCAGGGGGGCACTTTCGCCGGCAAACAACGGCAAGGTATTGTAACATAAAATGAATAAAAACGCACCGGCCAATCCGCCCATAAGGTATAGTCCCACAGTACGTTTTTTACCAAGATATTCTTCAAAGATCTGCCCAAACCAGTAAAGCCATAACATGTTGAACAGGATGTGAAAAATACCTGCATGCATAAACATGTAGGTTACAGGCGTCCAGAAATGAGTTAGCAAGCTGTGTAAATTCGACGGCAGTAAAAGATACTCTGTACTGTAAAACTCAATTATTGGTGTTTTAAAAAAGAACTTGCCTAACGTATCAGCGACATTTATCAGCAAATATATAAAGACATTAATACCAATAAGCAGGTTCAGTTTACTGTCAGACCGCAGCACTTTGTATTGTATATTTTGCCAGAGCGTACTCATAAGTTTATGTCCTTTATTAGCTGATAACTAACAATTTGAAAAAAAGTTGTAGCGTATTTTCTATTTTACAATTTATAAACAGAAGTCGCTCTGTTTTGCATTAAAAATCACTGAATCCTGTGCAGTTTCCAGGCTTTTATCAATATAAAACCAAGTAAAGCGCCGCCAATATGTGCAAAGTGGGCTACGGAATCGCCTGTGGTCTGTCTAAAGCCTAAATAAATTTCGAGTAATACATAACACGACACCAGGTATTTGGCCTTTATCGGGACCGGAATAAAAAGCATCATTAATTCCATGTTGGGATAAAGCATGCCAAAAGCAACCAATATGCCGAATATTGCTCCGGAAGCTCCCACAAGTGGCGCAAAATAAATTCCATAGAGCTTTTCCGCCTGGTCAACCGGCATGGCTTCGGGAACGCGAAGCTGGCTAAGCAGTTGCTTATCCGCGGCAGTAATAGTAAATGCCCCAACAATATTATGCACCTCAATAGCCTGAACGAACATTTGAAGCAAACCGGCACCTATACCGCAGATAAAGTAAAAGTTCAGAAATTTTTTGGGGCCGATGGAATATTCTAAAATAGGACCAAATGAAAACAGGGCGAACATATTAAATAAAATATGTTCAAAGCCGCCGTGCATAAACATGTAGCTGATAAATTGCCACGGCCTAAAACCCGGGGAGTCAAAATAAAATTCGCCAAATATCTGGGTGACAGGCCCCTTGGGCGATTGATGGTCAAACAGTAAGTAAGCAAGAAAAAATATGACATTAATGATCAGCAGGTTTTTTACAACCGGTGTTAAATTAGCGAATGGTGATTGCCTGTATGCGCTCATAGTTATAAGTATGTCCCGACATTGCGGGATTATTTTTCAAATCGTTCTAAAAGTTCGTTCAGTGTAAATGTAGTAATTACCAGCTTACCGTTTAATGCAAGATTTGGCATCTGGCAGGCAAAAAGCTGGTCGATCAACAAATTCATTTCTTCTAATGACATCTTTACGCCCGCCTTCGTTGCAGCGTTACGTGCTAAACTTCGTGCAAGACTGTCCCGCTTGTCGAGCTTTAGCACCGATTGGTTGTTTTTAAAGCCTTCCAGCAACTGTTCCAATATCTCGTGTTCCGAGGCATTGTTCAGATCGGCCGGAATACCCTCAACCACTACCGTGTTTTTACCAAACTCGCGGATGTCAAATCCCAGCGCACGAATATCGGGTAAAAGTTCCTTTAACAGCTCAAAATCGCTGCTATTTAATGTAACTGACTCCGGGAACAGGCTTTGCTGGCTTACACCCGAATGATTTTGCAGTTGCTGTAAAAAACGCTCGTACAGGATCCTTTCGTGTGCGGCCTGCTGGTTTATCAGCATAAAGCCTGATTTTATTGGCGATAAGATAAACCGGTTCTGCAGTTGGAACAATTGCCGTTCACTTGGTTTGTTAATTTCCTGCTCGTCGGCAATAATGCTGATCTCTTCGTAAACCTCGTGTTGTACGTTCGTTTCCTTTTTGCTGATCTCGTACAAAGTATCCCAGTTTTTCGGGATGGGTGAGCTGCGATAATCGCCATTGCTTCTTAAAGACGGCTCTTCGCGATAAGAATTGCCACCACCGGTATTGAACGGGTTAAAATCGGGGTTGAAGGTTATGGTAGGGGGAACTATCTCCTCCAGCGGTTTCAGCGTAACCAAATGTTCGATGCTGTTCTCCTGGTCAAAGTCCAAACTTGGCGTAATGTTATATCTACCTAAAGAACGCTTTACCGCCGACCGGATAATAGCATAGATGGTTTGCTCGTCCTGGTATTTTATTTCTGTTTTTGTGGGATGTACGTTGATGTCGATCTTCGCCGGATCTATCTCTATAAATAAAACATACAGCGGGAACGTATCCTCGGGCAGTAGCTCCTTAAAGGCCATCAGCACCGCATGGTTTAAATAAGCATCCTTTATAAAGCGGCTGTTCACAAAAAAGAACTGCTCACCACGGGTTTTGCGTGCAAACTCCGGCTTACCCACAAAGCCCTGCAGCTTAACAACGTTGGTATCCTCTTCAACGGGCACCAAACGCTCGTTATAATTATTACCGAACAAATGGATAATGCGCTGCTTAAGCGTAGTTGCCGGCAGGTGGTAAACTTCCTGCCCGTTATGGTGTAGCGTGAAAAATACATCCGGGTGTGCCAAAGCGATACGTTGCAACTCATCGATAATGTACCGCATTTCAACCGGGTTGCTTTTTAAAAAGTTACGGCGGGCAGGCGTGTTGTAAAACAGGTTTTTTATGGAGATGGAGGTTCCGGTGTTAGCCGAGCAGGCCTCCTGGCTGATCACTTCCGAGCCCTCGATATTAATACAAGTACCCAGTTCATCCTCATGTCGGCGTGTTTTTAACTCCACCTGGGCAATAGCGGCTATGGATGCCATGGCCTCGCCACGGAAACCCATGGTGCGAATGGCAAACAAATCCTCCGCCTTGCGAATCTTGGAAGTAGCATGGCGTTCAAAGCACATGCGTGCATCGGTAACGCTCATGCCGCAGCCGTTATCAATAATTTGAATTAACGATTTCCCCGCGTCCTTTACTATCAGCTGGATCTTATCGGCCCCCGCGTCTATCGAATTCTCTATAAGTTCCTTTACCGCCGATGCCGGCCTTTGTACCACCTCGCCTGCGGCTATCTGGTTGGCAACTGAATCCGGTAAAAGCTGTATGATATCTGACATTTTCTAAAAATTCCCTCCTCCGCCAGGTAGCGGATCAATTCCGCCGCTAAATTAATTATTTGATGGCATAAGTTTATTGTTTGATGTTTGTATAGTTAAACTTAAATATGAACAGTTCAAATAACTCGTCAGTTCATTTTCAAAAAATAGCGGAAATTCTCTCTAGAATATTAAACACAGTTGATTCAAATAATGTGGTGTGGACGAAATTTGATCGACCAGATGAACTCGTAACTGACCTAATGAGTGACATTGAAAAACTGCAAAGCTATGATCGTGAAATTTTAGTTAGGTTACGCTTAAAGTTTGCTCCTACAGGGATGTACCAGGAATTAGCAATTTCCAATGGCTGGGGAGATGAGTATTTGAAATTGGCGGAGTTGTTTGATCATCATTATGAAAAAATTGTGTCTGCTTAACGATCATGATGATGTTTCAACTGTGGCTTAAGGACGTTTGCGAGTGATATTCCACCCACCCCTCAAATTAATTATTTCCCCGCATAACTTTATGTATTTGAATTTGTATATAGTTTTGTAGTTTACAACTTTTATTAATTGACGTTTCCCTATGAAGAAATTATGGCCCGTTCTGTTGCTGTTTACCATGGCATGCAAGCAAAAGGAATACAACGCCGACCTGCTGGTAAAGAACGCATTAGTGTATACAGTCGACAGTAAATTTGATACTGCCGAAGCTTTTGTTGTAGTTGCAGGGAAGATTGTTGCTGTTGGTCGTGCCGATTCTTTACAGGAAAAATATAACGCCAGGCAGGTAATCGATGCCGGCGGTAAAACCGTTTATCCCGGTTTTATTGATGCCCATGCACATTTTTATGAATATGGACTTGGCTTACAGGAAGCAGCTCTCGAAAAAACGCAGAGCTGGCAGGAGGTAGTGGATTCGGTATTATCCTTTTCGCGCAAGAACCCCGAAGGCTGGATTGTTGGTCGCGGCTGGGATCAGAATAAATGGAAGGTGAAGGAGTTTCCAAACAAGGCTAAACTGGATTCTCTTTTCCCTGCCCGCCCTGTAATACTAAGCCGGATTGACGGTCATGCCATTATGGTTAACCAGGCTGCCCTGAATATAGCCGGCGTTAAACCTGGCCAAACCATAATTGGCGGCACAATTGAAACCATAAACAGTAAGCTCACCGGGTTGATGATTGATAATGCGCAGGGCATAATTACCCGCAAGATCCCGCCGCCAACTGATACAATAACGCGGGCTGCTTTTTTGGATGCACAGAAAAACTGCTTCGCGGTTGGCTTAACAACAGTTGATGATTGTGGCCTGCCTTATACCATGGTGAATACCATTGCCCAAATGCAGCACAAAGGCGATCTGAAAATGAGGATGTATGTAATGTTGTCTGATCAGCCGGAAAATTACGAATACCTGTTTAAACACGGCGCTTATAAAACGCCATCGCTTGATGTTCGGGCGTTTAAGGTTTATGCTGATGGCGCGCTCGGCTCAAGAGGAGCATGCCTGTTGCAACCTTACGACGATAAAAAAGACTGGCGCGGATTTTTGCTGAGCCAGCAAGCTCATTTTGCAGAAGTTGCTAAAAAAATATACGACCACGGCTTCCAGATGTGTACCCACGCCATAGGCGACTCAGCCAACCGGGTGATGTTAAAGATTTATGCGGCTGCGCTGAAGGGTAAGAACGATCGCCGCTGGCGCATTGAACATTCGCAGATCGTATCGCCGCAAGACGTCAAGTATTTTGGCGACTATAACATTGTGCCATCTGTACAGCCAACCCATGCCACATCAGATATGTATTGGGCTGGGGCAAGGCTGGGTAAGGCGCGTTTAAAAACCGCCTATGCTTATAAAAACCTGCTTGATCAAAACGGCTGGATCCCACTTGGTACCGATTTTCCGGTAGAGAACATCAACCCGATGTATACGTTTTATGCCGCTGTTGAACGCAAGGATTTGAAGGGATTCCCTGAAAAGGGTTTCCAAATGGAAAATGCGCTTAGCCGTAAAGAAGCATTGCAGGGAATGACCATTTGGGCAGCTAAAGCAAATTTTGAGGAAAACGAAAAAGGCAGCATCGAACCCGGTAAGTTTGCTGATTTTGTGATCCTTGATGATGACATCATGAAGGCAAATGGATCAGCACTGCCAAACATTAAGGTTTTAAAAACGTTTGTGAACGGAGAACAGGTTTATGCAAAAAAATAAGTGGCGTTTATTACCGTCGATAGTTTTAACAGGATTCATATTATTTAATTCCGCCTGCGCGCAAAATCCTCCGTTTTCCGGTATGTCATATGTAGCCGAAGAAAAGCTTTCGGAGCAATCAACCGTGCTGCTTAACAATGCCTCGTATTTAGTGCCGCTGCAAAATCTTGATGAACTTAGGATTGCCAGTGTGCATTTTACCAATACTTATGCAACCGGGTTTGATAGCTTGCTGAATAAGTATACTAAGGTTGCTGTTTACAAGGGCAGTGATTATTCTGGTGCGAAAAATTTGGATGATCTGTCGTCTGATTTGAAATTCTATAATACCCTGGTTATCCAGCTTAATGACGGCGACCTGAATAACCCGCTTATCCTCGACTTTATCAATACTAATCAAAAGGTTAAAAATGTGGTGGTGGCTTTGTTTGGCAGTGGTGTATCACTGGCAAAGCTGACCAACACGGCGGTACCTGTGATCTGGTGCGAACGGGTTTCGCCGGTTTCTGCATTTTATAGTGCACAGGCTGTATTCGGAGGGGTTGCCATTACGCAAAAAATAAAAAAGGAGATCTCTGCTCAATACCGGACAGGCATGGGGTTTATTACGACTAAATCGCGACTACAATATACGGTACCTGAGGCTGTGGGCATTAGCGCTGCTAACCTTGCCGGGATTGATAATATTGCTAACGAAGCCATGATGGAGCAGGCTACACCGGGCTGCGTAGTTTTGGTAGCGAAAGACGGTAAGGTGATATTTAATAAAGCTTATGGATACCACAGCTACAGCAAAACAATCCCCGATAAAATAACTGATATTTTTGATATTGCCTCCATGACCAAGATCTCGGCAACCACTATGGAAGCCATGATGCTGGTTGACCAGGGTAAATTAAATGTCGACTCAACCGTTGGTAACTACCTCCCGATGGCACGAAAAACCAATAAGAACGATATTAAGGTGCGTGAGGTGCTGGAACACCAGGCCGGACTGATCCCTGATATTCCAACCTTTGAGAAGATAAGACCAACAGACCATACAACGGATTCGTCGGCCGCGTTCCCAACCAAGGTAAATGAGAACTATTATTTGCGAAAAGACTATTTTAAGGATGTGATGTGGCCTGAGATGTTAAACTCGCCATTAAGGACGCGCGGACAATACGTTTACAGCGACCTCAGTATGTGCTTTATGCAGCAAATTGAGGAGACGGTTACGGCAACACCCTTGAACCTTTTTGTTCAGCAGGAATTTTATGAGCCATTGGGCATGCAAACCGCTGGTTTTTTACCGCTGTACCGCTTTAAACCTGAGCAAATCCCGCCAACCGAAGATGATAAAAAGGACCGCCATGCCTTGCTGGATGGTTATGTACATGATCCTACCGCAGCATTAATGGGCGGAGTTGCCGGCCACGCCGGACTCTTTGCCAGCGCAAACGATTTGGCGATCCTATACCAGATGATGCTGAACCGTGGCACTTACGGTGGAGCTGTTTATATTAAGCCTGAAACCGTGGATTTGTTTACCGCTAAGCAGTCTGCAGTTAGTCGCCGTGGATTGGGCTTTGACAGGTGGGATCCTTTACGCGATCATAATTATCCTTCAAAACTGGCATCCGATCAAACCTACGGGCATACCGGTTTTACGGGCACATGTGTTTGGGTTGATCCAAAATCTAATTTAGTGTATATATTTCTGTCGAACAGGGTGCATCCAAATGTTGGCAGCAAACTATCCAGCCTCAACATCAGGCCGAGGATCCAGGATGTAGTTTACCAGGCGATCCAGAAAGGGATGTAGAAGGATTTTGGATTTCGATATGCGAAGACTAATCTACAAAGCGTACTTATAAAAATTTGTCATTGCGAGCGATAGCGCGGCAACCTCTTAGCTGTACAGAGCGAATGTAAAAGTGTAAACCTTGAAAAGTGGACTTGCATTGGCGAGGAGGTTGCTTCGTCGTTCCTCCTACCCATGACATGTTGATTATTATTCCGAAATTCCCATCAATCATTTTACATCCGCGTAACACTATTCCCATAAATTGCTGTTAAACTTGTAGTAGTGAATTAGGTTGGCTAAAAACGTATTTTTGGCTTACACCAAGTTCAGCATCACTTAAACAGCATCAATGAAAATTGGAATAGTTTGTTACCCAACGTTTGGTGGGAGCGGCGTTGTTGCCACCGAATTGGGTAAGGCCCTGGCAGATCGTGGTCACCAGGTACATTTTGTAACGTATAACCAGCCTGCAAGGCTGGATCTTTTCTCCGAAAACCTTTTTTACCACGAAGTTTCCGTATCCAATTACCCGCTTTTTGATTTTCCGCCCTATGAACTGGCGCTTGCAAGCAGGCTGGTTGATGTGGTTAGGTTCGAAAAGCTCGATATCCTGCATGTGCATTATGCCATCCCGCACGCTTCGGCAGCTTTTATGGCAAAGCAGATCCTGATGACGTACGGTATTTATATCCCGGTGGTTACCACACTGCATGGTACCGATATCACGCTGGTTGGTAAGGACCGTACGTTTAAACCCGTGGTTACCTTTTCCATCAACAAATCGGATGGTGTTACCGCAGTTTCGGAACATTTAAGGTCAGATACCTATAAGTTTTTTGAGATAGAGAATGACATAAAGGTAATTCCTAATTTTATCGACCTGAAAAGGTTTAACCTGAAAACCAGGGATCATTTTAAGAAGGCAATTGCGCCCTTCGGTGAAAAAATAATTGTTCATACTTCCAACTTTCGCAAGGTAAAGCGCACTGCCGATGTGGTAAAGATCTTCGCCAATATCGTAAAACACATCCCGTCGAAACTATTGATGGTAGGTGATGGTGTTGAGCGCTCGTATTGCGAACAATTGTGCCGCGACCTTGATGTTTGGAACGATGTGCGCTTTTTAGGCAAGCAGGACGCCGTGGAAGAGATCCTTTCCGTATCCGACTTGTTTCTAATGCCTTCTGAATCAGAGAGTTTCGGTTTAGCGGCTTTGGAGGCAATGGCCTGTAAGGTGCCGGTTATCAGTTCAAATGCAGGTGGTTTACCGGAACTTAATGTTGATGGCGAAACCGGGTTTCTAAAAGATCCGGGTGATATTGAGGGTATGGCCGAAAAAGCGATCTATATTTTGGAGGATGAAGAAAGATTGGCAACCTTCAAGGAAAACGCCCTTGCCCGCGCCAAAGTATTCGACCTGGCCAACATCCTGCCGATATATGAAAATTATTATGTAGAGGTACTGGAACGGGCTAAGGAGAAAGCTTAGCATTATCTCTTTTGAGACTTACGAAGTTTTCAAAACTTCGTAAGTCTTTCTTCACAAAAGCTCTCCCTACTCCGCCGCCGTAAATTTCAAACAAACAGGGTTCCCGATTTCAATATGCAATCCTATCATTGTTAATTTTCCTGTGGTTTTATCTATCCTGTATGTGAAAATGCTATCACTATCCTGGTTGGCGACTAATAAAAAACTGCCGGTTGGGTCGATCGCAAAATCGCGCGGATTTTTGCCAATGGTTGGTACCTGCTGAACCTGGGTAAGCTCGCCTGTTAATTCGTCTATAGCAAATACTGTAATATTATTGGTTTCCAAACGGTTTGATGCGTATAGGAATTTGCCATCGGGTGAAAGCTTAACCGCTGCCCCTGCAGTTTTCCCTTTAAAGTCTGCCGGTAAAAAGGAAGCCGTTTGCTTTTCCTTCAACTTGCCGCCATCGTAATCAAATACATGAATATTCGATCCCATTTCGGTAAGCAGGTAAACGTGTTTTTTGTCGTTCGAAAACACCAGGTGTCTTGGTCCGTTACCCGGCGTGATGCTTACAAATGGCGGTTTTACGTCGGTTAGCGGAATGTATTTACCTGCCTTGTAACGGGTTACATGCAGTTTATCGTTACCGAGGTCGGTATAGAGCAGGTATTTTTCATCAGGCGACAGTACTGCGGTATGCACGTGTGCAGCTTCTTGTCTTTCCTTATCTACACCATGTCCGTCATCGTGTATGGTTTGAACACAGGCAGCTAACGATCCGTCTTTATTTATAGGCAGCACCGCAATTGTGCCGCTGCTGTAATTGGCAACAAAAGCGCTTTTCTGATCCTTATCAACAGAAATATAACAGGGATCAGCGCCAAGGGATGATTGTTTATTAATAAACTCCAGTTTGCCTTGTTTGGCATCAAACTTAAACGCGCTTACTTCGCCCTTTTTGCCATCTTCATTTACCGCGTAAACAAACTTGTTATTGCTGGCGACAGTTAGATATGATGGATTGCTCACGTCGTCAATCTCGTTCAAATAGGCCGTTCTGCCTGTTTCCGGGTAAAAACGGTACACGTAAATGCCTTTGCTTTTACCTTTGGTGTAAGTGCCGATCAGCAGGTCAAAGGAAGTTGGCCCCGTTTTCTTTTTTTGCGCATAAATAAGCGTAGGGAATAGCAGTGAAATTAATACCAGGAATTTTTTCATTGTATAGACGAATTGGTAATTGGATGCAATATAGTGATTAGAGGTTAGTTAATTAGAGATTAGTTTTTTATCGGTGAATCTGACTGCGGTTAGATATGAAATGAAAAAGCCCCTGCAATGTTTGCAAGGGCATGTTTTATACTATACACGAGAACTAGTCTCTAGTTAACTAGTCTCTAATTAACTAAATCAAATGCTTCAACTGGATCACTTCCTTTTCTTCCAAAAAGCGCCATCTTCCGCGGGGAAGGTCCTTTTTGGTAAGGTTGGCATATACGGCTCTATCCAGCTTAACCACTTCGTAGCCTAAGCTTTCAAATATGCGGCGTACGATGCGGTTTTTGCCGCTGTGGATCTGTACGCCAATCTCTCTTTTTGAGCCGCCGGCGACATACGATATGGAATCGGGTTTTATCAAACCATCTTCCAGCTCGATACCTACGCCAATTTTGTTCATATCACCTTGAGACAAATTCTTGTTCAGCTCAACCTGGTATAATTTAACAATGCTGTTGCGGGGATGTGAAAGTTTATCGGCAAGATCGCCGTCATTGGTCATCAGCAATAAGCCTGTAGTATTCCTGTCTAAACGGCCAACCGGGTAAATGCGTTCTTTGCTGGCTTTTTCAACCAGGTGCATTACGGTACGGCGTTCCTGCGGGTCTTCGGTAGTGGTTATATAATCTTTTGGTTTATTTAATAATACATAAACCATTTTCTCACGTTTCAATAGTTCGCCGTTGTAGCGGATCTCATCTTTGTAAGGATCAACTTTATGACCAAGCTCGTTGATCACAGTGCCGTTAACCGATACCACGCCTGCAGCAATCAGCTCATCAGCCTTACGACGTGAGCAGATGCCTGCATTTGATATGTAACGGTTAAGCCTTATCAAGCCATCGTCTTTAGGCTGGGGGCTGTTTTTGCGGCCACGTAAGGTTTTTACGGGTGCATCACGGTCCGGAGTTATTTTATCGTATTTTGATTTACGCTGCGGCTTGTCAGCGTCGTAAGGCCTGTCACTGGCCGGTCTTTTAAAACCCGCACCACCTGATGGCCTGTCGCTGAATTTTTTATCAGTAGCTCTTTCGCCACCAAAGCTCCTTTTAGGTTTGTCCTCGGCATTAAATGAGCCGGTTGATTTTCCACGGGATGCAAAAGGTTTTTTATCGCCTGTTCCTGCACCACCAAAACTTCTTTTGGGTCTGTTATCAGCATCAAATGATCCTGTTGATTTGCGCGATGTAAATGGTTTTTTGTCTCCGCCACCAAAGCTTTTGCCTGGTCTTGGATCATTGTCGGCTACTCTGCCGGTATATGGCCTGCCTTTCGGCGCGAATGCCTTTTTCTCGCCGGATGATTCACCATCTGACGGACGGCCGCTATATGGCCTGCTTTTTCCGCTGAATGCTTTCTTCTCGCCAGGGCCGCCGCTGAAGCTGCTCGCAGGCTTGTCATAGCTGCTTTTTCCGGGCGATGAAAAAGATCTTTTTTCGCCTGGAGCTTCGCTGTTATATTTTTTTGATGGTCGGGAGCTTTTGGTTTGATCGGAACCTGTAGAATTTCCTCTTGAGGAGGGTGATCTTTTTGGCTTGTCACCGGCCTTTGGAGCTCTGTTTGATGATCTGCCGGATTTGTCGTCGCGACTGTTCCCTGGTCTGTTAAATGCCATAATTTTTCTGTTTGCGCTTTCGCAGCGTGAGGGCCAAAGTTAGGGTTTTTTGAGGGATTTTTATAATTTTTTTACAATGAACAAAATCACCGTTTAAACGTTTTAAACCAAGTTTTTGAACCGAAAACCGGTGTTGGAAAAACATGCTGAAAAGGTAAGTATTTGATAATCTGCTTAATATAACATACCTTTGCAGCACATTCTACCAAATGTGTAATTTATGGATAAAAAAGAAATGACTAAGAGACACTTAATTACGTGCTCCGTAATAGTGTTGCTGGTTATCATTTCAGCGATCAATATTTGTGGAACAAAGGCCATGCCAACCGCAAATATTCGCAACGAAAAGGCTCCTTTACCGCTTGCAAAAACGGTAAAATTAAGCCCGCGCATCTCGACATTTATTTACAAAAGCAATGACGTTGTAAATGAATACAGTTTCGCCAATGAGGCGGTACCGGTTAGGGATGCAGGTGTAACCCGCAAGTTGAAGCGTTCGCTTCAGATGCATAGTTTTAAATGCGTTCAATCGAATATTCTGCAAAGTAAGGCAGAGAAATTATTCCCTATTATTGAGCCGATCCTAAAAGCCTACGGAATTCCCGACGACTTTAAATACATTCCTTTAGTGGAATCAGGTTTATGCGAAGGTACATCTCCGAAGGGTGCAAGAGGCCTTTGGCAGTTTATGCCAGGCACCGCGCGTACTTATGGACTTAAAGTAGGACATGGAATTGACGAGCGGCTGAATATCCGCAAGTCTACCGGCGCAGCTTGTAAGTACATCAAGGAGTTATATGTTGAGTTTAACAGCTGGACATTGGCTGCTGCTGCTTACAATAACGGATCGATAAAATTGGCGAAGAGCATCAACAGGCAGAACGAGGATAATTATTTCCGGATGCATTTGAACCGTGAGACCGGTAATTATGTATACAACCTGATTGCCATGAAGGCCATCATCACACAGCCGAAAAAGTACGGCTACGACTATTACGCAATAAAAGATTTGAGCAGCGGATCATTTGAACTGCTGGCAGTTAACTAGCAAGCGGATTTTTATCCGCCTAAGGTAAATTTATATTACGGAGCACTTTGAGGCCGATCTTCCGGAGGGAGATCGGCCTTTTTTTGCGTATATTTGCAGGCTGAAAAAGAGTTGATTGAGTTGACTAAGTGAGTGGTTGATTAAGTTATAAAAAGCAGGGATGTTTTTAACCTAATCAACTTAATCCAACCCAATTAACCTAATCAACCACACTCAAATATGAACAAAACATCCATCGACCTGGGCGAGCAAAACGAAGTTGAAGTATACGGGGCCAGGGTACATAATTTAAAAAATATCGATGTTTCATTTCCGCGCAACCAGCTGGTGGTAATTACCGGCCTGAGCGGTAGCGGGAAATCGTCGTTGGCATTTGATACCATTTATGCCGAGGGACAGCGCCGTTACATGGAGACGTTTTCGGCTTACTCCCGTCAGTTTATGGGAGGGATGGAACGCCCGGATGTAGATAAAGTGTCGGGTCTTAGCCCTGTGATTGCTATCGAACAAAAAACTACCAGCAAAAACCCAAGATCCACAGTTGGAACGATAACCGAGATCTATGATTTTATGCGTTTGCTTTTCGCGCGTACAGGCGAGGCTTATTCGTATGTAAGCGGCGAGAAGATGGAGCGCATGTCTGAAGACCAGATCCTGAAAACTATTACGGAGAAATTTGACGGGCAACCGGTAAATATCCTTGCGCCTGTGGTAAAAGCCAGGAAGGGACATTACCGCGAGCTTTTTGAACAGATCCGTAAGCAAGGCTACCTGAAGGTTTGGATTGATGGGGCAATGGCGGACGTGGAACCAAAAATGCAACTGGACCGGTATAAGATCCATGATATTGATATTGTTGTAGATCGTTTAGTGATCGGCGAAGAAAACACAAAACGCTTATATACATCTATACAAGCTGCTTTAAAAATTGCAAAGGGAATCATCAGGATAGGTGACAAGGATAATAATGTAGCTTATTACAGCAAATATTTGATGGATCCGATCTCGGGCATCTCGTACGATGAGCCGCAGCCGAATACTTTTTCATTCAATTCGCCATACGGTGCCTGCGAAAAGTGTAATGGGCTAGGATATATTTTTGAGGTGGATGAGGCTTCGGTTATTCCAAATCCTAAGCTAAGCATTTTGAATGGTGGGTTAGCCCCAATTGGTGAGTACCGCGAAACCTGGATTTTCCAGGTGTTAAAGGCGCTGGCCAAAAAATATGAGTTTTCTTTATCAACCCCAATAGAAAAACTTTCACGCGATCATATCGATATCATCCTTAACGGATCGACAGAAATGATCACCGTTGCGGTTGAGTACAATAAATGGAACGTGCAAAGCTACCAGGTATCGTTCGACGGCATTATCCGGATGCTGGAAGAGCAGCAGGAACGCAGGAGCGAGGAAGGCATGGACGATATGGAAAACTATCGCGTGCTCAGAACCTGCCCCACCTGTGATGGTGCCCGGTTGAAAAAGGAATCGCTGCATTTTAAGGTTGATGATAAAAACATTTTCGAACTGGCTTGTATGGACATCCGTACGCTACAGGAATGGTTTGCCAACTTGGAGGATCGATTAACAGAACGCCAGAATGTTATCGCAAAGGAGATCCTGAAGGAGATTCGTGCGAGGATAGTTTTTCTGCTGGATGTAGGTTTGAACTACTTAACGCTTGATCGTACAGCGAAAACGTTATCAGGCGGTGAGGCGCAGCGCATCAGGCTGGCAACGCAAATTGGGTCGCAGTTAATGAACGTAATGTATATCCTGGATGAGCCAAGTATCGGTTTGCACCAGCGTGATAATGAGCGCTTAATCAATGCACTGAAGAACTTACGTGATCTTGGCAACACCGTATTGGTAGTTGAGCACGATAAGGATATGATATTACATGCCGACCATGTTATTGACATGGGCCCGGCAGCAGGTGTACATGGCGGCCAAATAGTTGCACAAGGTACACCCGAGGAATTGATGAAGGCGCATACGCTTACCACATCCTACATAAACGGTGAGCGTGAAATTGCCATCCCCAAAACAAGGCGCGAGGGTAATGGGAAAACATTAAGCCTTAAGAAGGCTACCGGGCACAATTTGAAAAAGGTGTCGGTTGATTTCCCTTTGGGTAAGTTGATAGGGATCACCGGTGTATCAGGCAGCGGTAAATCAAGTTTAATTACTGAAACACTTTACCCGGTTTTAAATCATCATTTTTTTAGAGCTAAGAAGCACCCGCTTCCTTACGAAAAAATTGAAGGGCTGGAGCATATAGATAAGGTGATTGAGATAGATCAAACACCTATTGGCCGTACGCCGCGTTCAAACCCGGCGACGTATACAGGTGTGTTTTCTGATATCAGGAACCTGTACGTGCAACTTCCCGAATCAAGGATCAGGGGATATAAACCCGGTCGTTTTTCGTTTAATGTAAAGGGCGGCCGTTGTGAAACCTGCCAGGGTGCAGGATTGAAGGTTATAGAAATGAACTTTTTGCCCGATGTACAGGTGCCATGTGAAGAATGCGGCGGCAGAAGGTACAACCGGGAAACCCTGGAAGTACGTTATCGTGGCAAATCCATCAGCGATGTGCTGGACATGAGCATCGAGGATGCAACGCCATTTTTTGAGCACATTCCAGCCATCTACCGTAAAGTAAAAACCCTGTTTGATGTGGGTTTGGGTTATATCACTTTGGGCCAATCGTCAACTACATTGTCAGGCGGTGAGGCACAGCGTGTTAAGCTGGCTTCCGAGCTTTCCAAAAAAGACACAGGCAATACATTTTATATCCTTGATGAGCCGACAACGGGCTTGCATTTTGAAGATATAAACGTGCTGCTTGGCGTACTGCAGCAATTGGTTGATAAAGGAAATACGGTACTGGTAATTGAGCACAACCTGGATGTAATTAAGGTGGTGGATCATGTGATTGATCTTGGTCCCGAAGGAGGCTCTGGCGGCGGTAAGATCCTGTTTAGCGGAACACCGGAAGGTTTGTGTAAAGTAAAAGAAAGCTTTACCGGGCAGTTTTTGAAAAAGGAAATGGGGGTGAAATAATGAAAAGTAGATTTCTTAGCGCTTTAGAATTAAGATTGAAAACTATTTTGTATAGGTTATCTATTAGGAAATTAGTTACAACCTCCTATCTGCTTAAAAGCCCTAATAACGCGGCAAGACTGTTAAAAGGGATTGGGGATTACGAAAAAGGGTTAGGTGTTGAAAGAACTCTTATTGAGGAATGAAAAAATAAACGCTAAATTTTATTTCTTCGGGTCTGTAAAATAAACTGTGTCAAGCCCGGGCACGCTCCGGCCCATGGGCGAAGCGTGCCCGGGCTTGATTGCTACATCAAATCTAATATCATTCTTCCGGGAAACCAAATGGCCAGTTTCTGAGCGGTCATGGCCCAGTTTGAAAGTGGCATCGTCCATTTTTGTTTAATGTTATTATGAGCCAAATAAATCAGTTTTAACAGGGCCATATCGGAGGTAAAGCCGCCCTTTGTTTTGGTGACCTTTCTGACCTGCCGGTGGAAACCTTCAATGGTATTAGTGGTATAGATCAGCTTTCGTACAGCCGCGTCGTACCGGAAATAGGTGGTTAGTTTTGACCAGTTGTTGCGCCAGGATTCCAAGACTTTTTCGTATTTCTTACCCCACTTTTCTTCCAGCTGATCCAGGCGCAGTTCAGCCAGTTCCAACGTTTCAGCCTGGTAAACCGGCTTCAGGTCTTTCATAAACACCTTCTGATCTTTAGAGGCTACATACTTCAGGCTGTTACGGATCTGATGGACAATGCAGGTCTGGATCTCTGTCTGTGGAAATACGGTATTAATGGCCTGCGGGAACCCATTCAGATTATCGATACAGGCAATCAGGATATCTTTTACTCCACGGTTCTGCAGGTCAGTCAGCACCGAGAGCCAAAAGTTGGCCCCCTCACTTTGAGATACATACATTCCTAAAAGCTCCTTGTGGCCATGGCGGTCAATACCCAGGATATTATAGACGGCATGCGATACCATCCGGTGATCTTCTTTTACTTTGTAGTGCATGGCATCCAACCAAACGATGGTATAAAGTTCTTCCAGCGGCCTTGATTGCCATTCTTTAACTTCGGGGATGATCTTATCCGTGATGGCTGATAAGGTGCTGTGGCTGATCTCTGTATCGTACATATCCTTGATATGCTTTGATATATCCCGCAAACTCATCCCTAAACCATACATACCAATGATCTTTGATTCGAGGCTTTCAGCAAGGATGGTTTCCCGCTTGCGGATCAGTTCAGGCTCAAAACTGGAATGACGGTCACGCGGCGTATTAACAGTTATAGTGCCGTCAGAAGTGCGGACATCCTTACTGGTCTTGCCATTCTTTCTGTTGCCGGAACTGCGTTCTGCTTCATCTAAATGGTTTTCCAGTTCAGCTTCCAATGCTGCATCCAAAAAACTTTTAAGTAACGGCGCAAAAGCGCCATCCTTACCATAAAGCGACTTGCCTGAGCGGAGTTGCTCTAAGGCTTTCTTTTTCATTTGCTCATACTCGAGCGATGCTTCTTGTTTCATTCTAAACTATGTTAAAGGTAATTAATTACACTTTGACACAGTTTATTTTACACTCTCA
>JALYIP010000058.1 GCA_030775685.1 Bacteroidota bacterium | reverse complement strand
GATAAAAACGTCATTAAGGCCATAACCAATCGCGGCATCACAAAGACCTTTTATATGCCTTATATGCGAATGAACGCCCCCATCAGACACCAGCCCAATAAAATGCACGTTTTTGGTATTTTGTTTGGCGTATTCGAAAGCGTCTATCAACACGGTATTTTCCACGAGCTCGTTATCTTCAACTGCTTTATGAATACGGCCCAGTTCCTGGTAAACAATACGGCCCGCACCTAAATTCATATGGCCGACTTCCGAATTTCCCATCTGTCCCGCCGGCAAGCCAACTGCTATTCCCGAGGCTTCCAGCCTGGAATTAGGATAGCTTGCTAATAAAGAGTCAAAAAAAGGCGTATTAGCTGCAATTATAGCGTTTGATTCATCATTTCGTCCATAACCCCACCCATCAAGGATAATTAACGCAAGTTTTTTTTGTTTTTCCACAATGCAAATATAAAGGCAACGTTGTTAGTTGTATAAGATAATTTTCAATTGTTGATTTGTTGGCTATATTTAAATACCCCGCTAAATATAGCCAGCCCGTCAAACTTCCCGATATATGGGAATCAACCAAATAAACAAAAACTGTAACGTTCATTTTTAATATTCGTCTAATAGCTATCATGAAGTTGCTTTACCTCCCTTTGTTTATACTTTATATGGTTCCGGCGGTAGTCGCTGACCCCATCGATAATGTTGCGGCCCTTATACGCCAGGGAGACACTAACCAGCTTTCAAAAATATTTGCTGCAACTGTTGAAATAACTATCCTGGACGAGGAGAATGTTTATTCAAAGGTGCAGGCGAAGCTTATCCTGGATAAGTTTTTTAGTCAGAACAAGCCGCTATCCATAAAGATGCTGCATAAAGTAAATTCAAACACCAACTATCTTTTTGGCGTACTCACCCTTACTACTGCGGGTGGGCCTTATCGGATAGCTTATACTTTAAAGAAAGCCGAAGGTGGTCTTGCACTCATTGAACTCCGCATAGAGACTGAAAAGATAAAGTGAGTTTATTGATGGTTAATGTTAAACCAGGTTTAACTCGTCATTTTAACCCGCAGACCTACTCAGCCACGCTTTTCCTTTTTCATCGAACTGCGAACCATCAACTATGAACTTTTTACTACTTTTGGGTTTCAAAAAAACAACCCATTTTGGACAAATTACTTATTGATCAATTTATACTAAACGCCCTTAAAGAAGATGTGGGCGATGGCGACCACACCTCGCTGGCAACTATCCCTGCAGGTACAAAAGGTAAGGCAAAGCTTTTAATAAAAGACGAAGGTATTTTAGCAGGCGTAGAGCTTGCCCTTGAGATCTTTCATATTGTTGATGCCGGGCTTAAGGTAAACGTATTTTTAAACGACGGGGCAAAGGTAAAGTTTAAGGATGTAGCATTTGAAGTTGAGGGTGATGCCCAAAGTATATTAAAAGCAGAACGACTGGTACTTAACTGTATGCAGCGGATGAGCGGAATAGCCACCAAAACCCGCGAAATTGTAGACCTTTTGGATGGAACCAATACCAAAGTTCTGGACACTCGTAAAACAACACCGGGATTACGGTACCTGGAAAAATGGGCCGTCAGGATCGGCGGTGGTGTTAATCACCGTTTTGGTTTGTATGATATGATTTTGATAAAGGATAATCATGTGGATTATTCCGGCGGCATAAGGCAGGCCATTGAAAACACACAACAATATCTTCTTAATCAAAACAAAAAGCTTGCAATTGAGATTGAAGTAAGAAACCTTGACGAATTGCAGCAAGTGTTGGAAACAGGCGGAGTAAATCGTATCTTGCTTGATAACTTCAACTATAATGATCTGCGCGACGCGGTGAATATCATTAATGGAAGATTTATTACGGAGGCCTCGGGTGGTATAACTATCGATACCATAAGAGAGTATGCATCCTGCGGCGTTGACTATATTTCTGTTGGTGCTTTAACGCATTCCGTAAAAAGCCTGGATCTGAGTTTAAAGGCGGTAAATTAGTGATAGTTGAATAGCCGGCAAACAACCGGAGGAACTAAGAAAACGATGCTAAAAACGAATAAAAGATTGTATTCACTCCCGGACTTTCGGACTTTCCCGACTTTCGGACTTAATTTATTAATATTGCGGTGAAATGATAACTGTCTACTCTGTTTCAGCGCTTATTCTGGCTTATTTCTGCGGCTCTATCCCCACAGCAGTTTGGATAGGACAGGCGTTCTATGGCGTTGACGTTCGCGAGTATGGCAGCGGAAACGCAGGGGCCACCAACACCTTCAGGGTACTTGGGAAGAAAGCGGGAATTCCGGTTATGCTTATCGATATACTAAAGGGATGGACGGCAACCAGCCTTGCCACTTTCATCGGGGTTTCAACCACTGGCGGGCCGCATTCAAATTTAGTAAGCTACCAGTTGGCTTTAGGCATCGCTGCTGTTATGGGCCATTTATTCCCGGTATTTGCTGGTTTTAGGGGCGGCAAAGGTATAGCAACCTTATTTGGAATGGTTTTGGCAGTTAACCTGGATGCCGCACTGCTTTGTGTATCCGTATTTATTGTGGTGCTTTTCATTACCAGGTACGTATCGCTTAGTTCAATTACAGCTGGTTTTGCTTATTTAATAGGCGTAACATTCTTTTATAATAAATACACCAATAATCTTGTTGTTATTTTTGGGATGCTGATTTGCCTGTTGATAATGGTTACACACCAAAAAAATATCGAACGGCTGCTTAAAGGAAAGGAATCAAAGGTAAACCTGTTTAGGAAAAAGACCAGCGTTCCCACCAGCACCGACTCCAACCCCGCTTAATTAATCTAATCTTATGGGAAAACGCAAATTTCTGCAGGCACAATGGAATGACCTGTTAATGCTGAATTACGAAGTTGATCCCGAGGTATTAATTCCATATTTACCCCCGGCGACAGAACTTGACTTTTGGGAAGGAAAGGCCCTGGTAAGTATGGTGGGGTTTATGTTCCGTGAAACAAAAGTACTTGGCGTTAAATGGCCATTCCACGTTAATTTTGAAGAAGTTAACCTTCGCTTTTATGTAAGGCATTTTGATGGTAAGGAATGGAAGCGGGGTGCTGTGTTTATCAGCGAGATTGTACCAAAAAGTATCATTGCATTTATCGCAAACAATCTCTACAAAGAGCATTATCGCGCCCTGCCGATGCGGCACTCCAGAATCCCGGTATACAAGGATCATACTGAATTTTCATACGAATGGAAATTGAAGGGACGATGGAACAAGCTTGCAGCCACAGTAAGCGATCAATTTGAAGCCATTAAACCCGGCAGCCCTGAAGAATTTATTTTTGAGCATTACTGGGGATACAACAAACTCACCAATTTTAAAACCATGCAGTACCAGGTAGAGCACATCTCCTGGCAGATAGCAAAGGTGAAAGAATACGTTTTTGACGCGGATGTAGCAAAATTGTATGGCGAAGAATTTCTGCCATTTTTGAGTAAGAAACCGTATTCCGCTTTTTTTGCTAATGGATCGGATATTAGTGTGAGGATTGGGGAGAAGATAATTTTGGGGATTTAATGCAGTTAAATTTGGTGCGGATTTAAAAGCTTCAACCCTTTAACATTTGCAAAGTCCTTTATATTATTAGTTATTAAAATTAGCTCGTAAGTCAGCGCTGTTGCAGCAATAATAGAATCGCCAAGTTTAAATTTTTTATACCGTTGTCTTAATAAAATGGTTCGTTTAGTAACGGCATCATCTAGCGGCAAAATGGTAGCTGTGCCTAAAAACTGTTCTACAAAGCTTAATTTTTCAGGCAAGTGATTAAAGCCAAGTAGTTCAATTTTAACTACTACTGAGGTTAGAAAATCAGTATTGAAAAGGTTCTCAACAAAATCGCCGCCATTTTCAGGTAACATCCCACCTGTATAATCAATTAAAACATTGGTATCAATTAAATATCTCTGTCCCATTCGGCTCGGGCTTGTTTTGCATACTCCTGATATTCTTTAACCTCCTCGCTAGTTAAAATCCCCCTAAAACGAGCTGCCCCTTCAGTCTTTTTTACAATAGATTTAGGGGTTAGGTCCTTCAAATCCTTATGTTTTGCTGTAATACTATTCCACTCAGCAATAGGGATAAGCACAGCTGTTGGCTTGCCCTCACTATCAGAAACATACTGGAGTTCCATAACTTTAAGTATTGATTATTAATGTAAAGGTAAGTAAAAGCATTTTGTTTGGCAATTCTATTAAGGACTTCCCAGCACCTCCAAAATAGCCCGCGCTTTAAGTAAACATTCCTCATACTCTTTTTCAGCATCAGCGTGATAGGTAATAGCGCTACCTGCATGGAATGACAAATAGTTGTTTTTGCTATTATAAAGCAATGTCCTGATCACTACATTAAAATCAAAATCACCATCGGGACTAAAATAACCTAACGCTCCGGAATATACCCCTCTCCTACTGCGCTCATATTTCTCCATAAGTTGCATGGCGCTTATTTTGGGGGCGCCTGTCATGCTGCCCATAGGAAAGGTATTTTTAATGGCCTGTACAACGTTCACGTCATTCCTAAGTTCGCAGACTACCGTCGAGATCATTTGATGCACATGCTGAAAGCTGTAAATGCCAAAAAGTTCTTCCGTTTTAACAGTTCCTGGCTTTGCTGAATGGGTGAGATCGTTT
This sequence comes from Bacteroidota bacterium, assembly GCA_030775685.1. Classification (GTDB taxonomy): domain Bacteria; phylum Bacteroidota; class Bacteroidia; order Sphingobacteriales; family Sphingobacteriaceae; genus Mucilaginibacter. The sequence continues at coordinate 41,127 of JALYIP010000058.1, read as the reverse complement.
CTGACCAGGTCGACGATCATTACGTTTTCTTGCAACTCCTTGGCGTGGTTTCTTAATTCACGAATGATCTCTTCATCTTCCTCCGCAGTTACCCCCCGTTTTGCCGTCCCTTTAATCGGTTGCGATATTAATTTATCTCCACGTTTTGCCAGGAAACGCTCGGGCGTTGCGCACAGAACGTAGTTATCATCTAATTTAAAAAAAGAGGCAAATGGATTTGGCGACACTTCATTCAACTTTGAAAATACCGCCAGTGGGTCTATTACCGCATTTTCTGCAAAAAACTCCTGGCAGAAATTGGTAACATATATATCGCCACGGTTGATGTGTCCCTGTATTTTTTCGACTGCCGCTATATATTCCTGCCTGGTAAAACGGGTTTGAATAGCTGCTCCTGAAATTTGCTCATCGACGTAAATTTCCTGTCGCTCAATATCTTCAAAAACACGCTGTCCGTCATCAGCTAATGTTTCAACTTCACTGCCTTTTATGACGATTAAATACTCAGGGACAAAAAAATATAAGCCTGGAAAATCCAGGTGATCACGATTTTCAGATATTAAATTTTCAACTTCATTTTTTAAATCGTAAGTGAGAAATCCGGTCATCCATCCCGGGTGCTGGTTCCGGAATTGTTCCAGTTGGTCAAAAGCTGTGCCCGCTCCGGCTGAAATATCAGCCTTAACACCCGCTGCAATTAAAGTATCAAACTTAGAATATGGATCGGCGAAATTGTTTGAATCGAGATAACAACAAACATCAAAGCCCGATGCCCATTGCAAGGCTTTCCTTTTAAATTCTTTCGGGTCGGCAACCTGTTTAATCACTGAACAAAAATAGATATAAAAATTAAAGGCTCCGTTTTGGGGAGCCTTCGTTATAAAAATGAATAATTTTCTCGCTTAGTGCAGCACCAAAGTCTGTTTCCTATCAGGCCCTACTGATAAATATTTTATAGGTACTTCTAATTCCGTCTCCAAATAATCAATATACGATTGAAGTTTGGCCGGGATCTCAGAAAGTTCAGTTATCCCTGTCAAATCCTCGTTCCAGCCGTCAATTTCCTTCAACACAGGAACAGCTTCAACACAGCAGATATCGTAAGGCATGTAATCTATTTTTTCGCCCAAATAGTTATAATGGGTGCAAGCGTAGATCTTATCAAAGCCGCTCAATACATCTGCTTTGGTCATCACCATTTGGGTAACACCATTAAGCATTATGGCATATTTTAAGGCGGGCAAATCTATCCAGCCTGTACGGCGTGGCCTACCTGTAGTAGCGCCAAATTCGTGACCAATCCTGCGCAATTCTTCTCCGGTTTCGTCATTAAGTTCTGTTGGGAACGGACCGCCACCTACACGTGTACAGTAAGCCTTGAAGATCCCTATCACTTCTCCTATTTTGTTTGGAGCAATCCCAAGACCGGTACAAGCACCTGCCGTGGTAGTGTTTGATGAAGTCACAAACGGATACGATCCAAAATCGATATCAAGCATTGTGCCCTGCGCACCTTCTGCCAGAACTTTTTTACCTTGCTTTAAGTAGCTGTTCACCAAATGTTCCGAATCAACCAATTGGAATTTATTGATCAGCTCAACAGCTTCAAAAAATGCAGCTTCGCGCTCGGAAAAATCGGCAACCTCGCCGTATAATGATGTAAGCATTGATACATGCTTATCAACCAACTTCTGGTAACGCTCTTTAAAATCAGGCAGGGTAGTATCACCAACACGCAAACCGTTACGCCCTGTTTTGTCCATATAAGTAGGACCAATGCCTTTCAATGTCGATCCAATTTTACCCTCGCCCATCCTCTTTTCAGAAGCAGCATCAAGCAATTGATGAGTAGGCAATATCAGGTGAGCCTTTTTTGCTATCATTAAATTGCCTTTGGCCAATAGGTCGTGCCCGGCATCCTTCAATTTGTCTATTTCCTTTTTCAGGGTAATAGGATCAATAACAACACCATTACCTATCAGGTTCATGGTATTCTCAAAAAATATACCTGAAGGAATGGTATTCAGTACAAACTTTTTACCATCAAACTCAAGCGTATGGCCGGCATTCGGCCCGCCCTGGAAACGTGCGATGAGATCGTAACCTGCGCTTAGTACATCAACAATTTTTCCTTTGCCTTCATCGCCCCACTGGAGGCCTAATAATACGTCAACAGCCATTAATTTCTAATATTTCTATAATAATCGTCAAATGCGTTTGTGATGGTCGTTTTTACGTTATCCCAAGTCATGCCATCTAATGGTTCGGGATCGATAGTATTCTCTGCATCAGTAAAATAAACTACCGACCTAATCACTGCAAAGGTATCATCATAATTATATCTATCATGATAAAATTGAAAAAGATCGTTTAAGGTATAATTTTGAAGAAGCTTCGCTAAATCCCAAAAATCTTTCTTAACTCCTCTACCCTTAACTGCATTAAGCTTTAATGCTACTAAATCTCTAATATCAGCAAACGGGATCCCATCTATTATTTGGACCGGATTTAAAAATGGATCGCGCACACAAACAAAATCAACCTTCACATTTTCAATAATACATTGGTATATATTTTTACTTCTATCATTTACCGTAACTATTCCATCAAAAGCATCCTCAAGAGCAGGAATTAAAATGTCTTTATCGAGTGGTTGATCGGTAAATAAGTCTAAATCTATTGATTTTCGGTGTCCAAATAATAATGATAAAGCAGTACCGCCGACCAGCCTAAAGGACATTAATTCAGGCATGGCAACAAGTCGTTTTAGAAGTCCCAGTGTAACCGGTTCGACTGTTTCTTCTCGTAACATTTAAAATCGCTTGGTTTAACTTTAAACAGTTTGCAGCAAAAATTTATACTGATATCCGAAAGCCAATTTGCCTGTAACGCTAATTCGCCAACTTTTTTAAAGCCATAATATTTTACAATATTATCAAAATCTTCCGCTTTTCCCCGCTCTATCACCTTTTCAACAACATGAGCAGCATTCTTTTCGTAGTCGATCTTATTCATATCCACATCCCAGAATGCTTGCTTGCTTAAATTTGGCCTATCCATTATTCTATTGGGCTTTTCTGTCGCAAAAACCTGCACGCAGTTTTTCGCAATTACCATACAGGTTTAATGAGTGGTGTTTTATCTCAAACTTCAGCAATGTACCCATCATGCTCTGGATCTGCTGAATGCGCGGATCGCAAAACTCAACTACCTTTCCGCAGTCAATGCAAATGATATGGTCATGCTGTTTATAGCCGTATGATTTTTCGAACTGGGCCATGTTTTTGCCGAACTGGTGTTTGGTCACCAAATCGCACGATACCAGCAGCTCTAAAGTATTGTAAACCGTAGCCCGGCTAACACGGTATTTTTTATTTTTCATGTGGATGTATAATGATTCCACATCAAAGTGATCGCTCCGGGAGTATATTTCTTCAAGTATCGCAAAACGCTCAGGAGTTTTCCTGAGGTTTTTATTTTCAAGATAAGCCTCGAAAATCTTTTTAACCATCTCTATGGTTTCCTGTTGAGACATGTTTATTTATTAAAGGGCAAAGTTATGAAAAAGAACCAAGAGTTAAGAATCAAGAGTCAAGAGCCAAGAAATAAGAGATGAAAATGGCAAGATTCTGTCTTGACTCTTGGTTCTTGACTCTTCCCCTCTTGTTTCTATCCTCAGGATGCCTTCTCGATTAGAGAATCAAACCGTGTAACAGCTGTTATGCCTTTTACCGTTTTTAGCTTCCTTACCAGGTTTTCCAAATGATCAGTATCGTTTACATATACCATTATCGATCCCTCAAAAATTCCATTGTCGCTATCAACGGTAATAGAGCGGATATTCACCTTAAAATCGTTGGATATTACGGTGGTTAACTGGTTTATTAATCCAACTTCATCAATGCCGGTAATTCTTAGTCCAGTTAAAAATGCAAGCTCCTGCTGATTTGTCCATTTTGCCTTTACTATCCTGTAGCCGTAGTTGGCCATTAGTTTAGCAGCGTTAGGGCAGTTTGTCCTGTGAATTTTTATGCCATCGCTTACAGTAACGAAGCCAAAAACATCATCGCCAGGTATAGGATTACAGCAATTGGCCAGCTTGTAATCTATCTTTTGCATATCCTCGCCTATCAGCAGCATATCGCTGTCCTTGGCTTTTATGCTCCGCATCAGGCTCTGCAGCTGTTCAGTTTCTATTTTATCCTGCGGCTTGTTTTCAATTACCTTTTCCGATGCCTGGTATTCCTTCAGGTCCTTCATATCAATAGTGCCTTTGGCAATATTGTAGAACAAATCCTGGGTAGAGGGTAGCTTAAAGAAATAGCTTAGTTTATGAATGTTCTCCGAATTGTAAGTGATCTTTAACGACTTCATCTTACGCTCCAATATCTCCTTACCGTCTTCAGCAATCTTGCGTTTCTCTTCTTTTAAGGCCGATTTTATCTTCGCTTTAGCCTTGGCGGTAACAACAATATTCAGCCAGTCTTCTTTTGGCGTTTGCTTACTTGATGTGATAACCTCTACCTGGTCGCCGTTTTGCAGCTTGTGGCTTAAAGGAACCAACTTGTGGTTCACCTTAGCGCCAATACAGCTGGCGCCCACATCGGTATGGATCTCGAATGCAAAATCAAGCGCACTTGCACCAAGTGGTAACTGGATCAAAGCTCCCTTCGGTGTAAAAATGAAGATCTCATCAGAGAACAGGTTCATCTTGAAATCATCCAAAAAGTCAAGCGCATTGGAATCAGGGTTTTTAAGCATATCCCTCACCTTTTGCACCCATAAATCAAGTCCGCTATCGGTTGATGATTCCTTGTATTTCCAGTGTGCAGCAAAACCTTTTTCGGCAATCTCATTCATGCGCTTAGTTCTTATCTGCACCTCAACCCACTGCCCGCGCGGCCCCATTACTGTGGTATGTAATGATTCATAACCGTTAGCCTTAGGTGATGAGATCCAGTCGCGCAACCTGTCAGGGTTAGGGCGATAAAGGTCGGTAACTATGGAATATGCCTTCCAGCAATCTGCCTTTTCGTTTTCCGGCGTGCTGTCTAAAATTATCCTGATCGCAAAAAGATCATATACCTCTTCAAAGGGTATAGCCTTTTTCTTCATCTTGTTCCAGATGGAGTGGATTGATTTGGGCCTGCCAAACAGATCTCCATGCAAGTCCTGCCCCTCCAAAACTTTTTTTACCGGCTCTATAAAATCCCTGATGAATTTTTCCCGCTCGGCCTTCTTTTCGTTTAACTTATTTTTAATGAACTGGTAAGTTTCCCGTTCCATGTACTTCATGGAAAGATCTTCCAGTTCCGATTTTATTGCATATAAGCCCAGGCGATGGGCGAGCGGAGCATACAAGTAAACGGTTTCTGAAGAAAGCTTGAGCTGCTTATCGCGCGGCATAAACTCCATGGTGCGCATATTGTGCAGGCGGTCGGCTAGCTTTATCAATATCACCCTTACATCATCGGCAAGGGTAAGCAGCATTTTACGAAAGTTTTCTGCCTGTAACGAGCTATTGGTATCAAATACGCCCGAAATCTTTGTCAGGCCATCAATAATCATGGCCACCTTTTTACCAAATTCCCTTTCAATATCATCCAGGGTCATGTTGGTATCCTCCACCACATCATGCAGCAAGGCACATACTATTGACGTTGTACCCAGCCCAATTTCCTCCGCAGCTATTTGTGCAACGGCAATGGGATGATAGATATAAGGTTCGCCTGATTTTCGGCGCATATCCTTATGGCTTTCAAGCGCCATCTCAAATGCCTTACGAATCATGCGCTTATCGCCCTTTTGCAAGGTAGATTTTGACGCACGCAGCAAAGCACGATATCTTTTTAAGATCTCATTCTTTTCGGCTTCCAAGTCTATCACTATGTCCTTCATGCTATCATCCTATCCTTATCTTGTTAAAAATCATTAGCTTGCAATAAAAATTATAATTGCAGGTTATAATAATTACCAAAATAAATTACGTTATTTTTGTACTACGTAAAATTATGAAATTTATTGGCTTATTGTTGCTGTTTTGTTGCTTATTGGGCTCCGTAAAGGCTCAAACAGACAAACCCGCACCATTAATTCTAGGCAAAAATGATACCATCCGTACTTACCTCACTGTTGACAGTGGAAAGTTACTGCCATGGATAGTAATGCAGGAGATTAGAATCAATGATACCCGCATCTTTAAAAGCCAGGCCGACCTCGATAATTACCGCCGTTTACGCTATAATGTAATGAAAGTACTGCCTTATGCCCGTTTCGCAGCACAAAGGTACAATCGTTTACAGCGTGACCTTGCCTTAACCGGCGACAAACACAAACAAAAAGAACTGATAAACAACTGCGAAACTGAGATAAAGGCGTTGTTCAACAAAGAGATCAAAGACATGACAATAAGTCAGGGTGAGGTTTTAATTAAGTTGATCGACCGTGAAACCGGCAATACCAGCTACGCCATGGTGAAGGATTTAAAGGGCGGATTCAAGGCCTTCCTGCTACAATCTGCGGCTCGCATTTTCGGTCACGACTTGAAGGAAACCTATAATCCTGATGAGCAAAAAGATATCGAAGCCATCCTGAATCAAGCGGGATACGTTTCATCTAACAATTAATAATGGTTGATAAAAGCATTTACCAGTTTGACATACAGCAGTTAAACGGTGAGAAAATTAGCTTATCTGAATATAAAGATAAAGTCCTCCTGATAGTTAACACCGCCTCTCAATGTGGTTTTACGCCACAACTAAAGGAACTTGCACAATTAAAAAAGGATTTTCCTGGCGGTAATTTTGAAATCCTCGCCTTTCCATCAAATGATTTCGGGGGCCAGGAACCGCTTGAGGGTAAAGCTATTGAAGAATTTTGCGAGATCCAGGAGGTAAATTACCCTGTTTTTGAAAAAATCCGTGTAAGAGGTCCATATGCTGATCCGCTTTATCAATTTTTTGCCGATAAAAAGCAGAATGGCAAACTTGGCTCGGTACCCCGCTGGAACTTTCATAAATTTTTAATTAACAAATCGGGCCTGGTTACCGATTTCTTTTATCCTTTTACCAAGCCAACGTCTTCAAAAATAAGGAAGCAGATTGCACGCCTGCTGGCACCCGGTAAATAATCGATTTTTTTATGCTCAAATTAGATATTTTAGTTTTATCAGTTCATCCTGACGACGCCGAGCTTGGCTGCGCAGGCACCATTTTAAAACATATAGCGCAGGGCAAAACTGTTGGTATTGTCGATCTTACCCGCGGCGAGCTTGGCACCCGGGGTTCGGCCGAAATTCGCGCTAAGGAGGCTGCTGAGGCTGGCCGGATTCTTGGCCTTGCAGTAAGGGAGAATTTAGCCATCCCTGATGGTTTCTTTGAAAACACCCGGGAATATCAGCTTAAAGTAATTGCCGCTATCCGTAAATATCAACCCGAAATTATAATAACCAATGCCTACCACGACAGGCACCCCGACCATGGCCGCGCCAACAAACTGGTTGAGGATTCCTCCTTTCTATCAGGGTTGAGAAAAATTGAAACCACTGACAACGGCAAAATACAGGAAGCATGGCGTCCTAAACATGTGTTACACTTTATACAGGATAATTATATCAAGCCGGATATCCTGGTTGATGTAACAGACTATTGGGATACAAAGGTTGACAGCGTTATGGCTTATGGTTCACAGTTCTATAATCCTGAATGGGGCGATGAACCACAGACCTATATATCGTCGCCGGAGTTTATTCGGGTAGTGGAAGCCCGCGCACGCGAGTTCGGCAAAAGCATTAACGTAAAATTTGCTGAAGGATTTACTTCGAGAAAGATTTTAGGTGTGGATAGTCTTTTTGATCTGCGGTAAAAAGATCAGAGAATAGAAGTTTCAACTAATCTCTGATCTCTAACCTCTGGTCACTGATCAAACCCTTACGTATTCAAATCTATTATTCTCTTCACTCCGCTCTCTTCTCAGCTTGCCTTCATTTGCGAGTTTTAACAGGATACCTGATAGCTCAGAAGTTTTAAAATCCGACTCGAAGTTTTCCTTGCAGAAATCTGCAATGGACGATATGGAATGGCGTTTATTAAAAAAATCGGTCGATAAAAGTTGATTCAATACTTTTGTTGCCCCAGGCTTTTTAGCGCCACGCGCAGGCGAATAACTTTCGCCATTTTCCCGTGGCCTATAAACTTTTTTGCTAAATATTTCTGCAGTCTCGCTGTCTCCCTTTTCAAACTCAATCATCACATCTAACAAACGATCAACTACTCTTACCTGTACGGCCTCTGACCGGAACGAATTAACAACTTCAGAAATTTCTACCAGTTGTTTTTTTAACTTTTCAATGTGCTTACTCATGTTACTAATACCCTGTTAAATATTAACTGTGCAACTATTAGTTCCCATGTCGTAATACTTAAAAAATAGCCGATATTGGTGAAAAAATAGCAAATGTTAGCCGGTTAATATTTAACTAACGCGGCAGGAACATTTTATTGCAGAAACAATGGAAATATGCTCAATTTCCATTAGAAATGGGTTTTTGTATCAATTGTTTTACATTAAGGTTACAGATAAGCACATACTTTCTGAAGTATTTCCATTCCACTGTCAATATGTTTTTGCTCAATAATAAGTGCAGGCCTGAAACGGATACTTTGCTCACCGCAGCCCAAAAACATAACATTGTACTCCATGCCTTTTGCAATAAATTTATCGCGCTTGGTTTTGTCAGGAAAATCAAATGCTGTGAGTAATCCTTTGCCCCTTACATTCGTTATCATATCATATTTTTCCGAGATACTTACCAGGCAATTTTGCAGATAATCCCCCATTGTAGCAGCGTTATCACAAAGGTTATCTTCCTCAATAATATCCATTATTTTTGATGAGCGGACCATGTCAACCAAACTCCCGCCCCAGGTAGAATTTATTCGCGATGAAACGTTAAAAACATTGGTTTCAATTTCATCAACCTTCCGGCCTGCAAGAATCCCGCATACCTGCATCTTTTTACCAAATGCCAGTATATCCGGACGGGCGTTTTCACCGAAATGCTCATGACTCCAAAATTTACCGGTAAGGCCCACGCCGGTCTGCACCTCATCGTAAATTAACATTGCTTCATTTTCGTCGGCAAGCGAACGCAGCTTTTCTAAAAACTCCCTGCGTACATGATTATCGCCGCCCTCTGATTGTATCGGCTCAATTATAATGGCACATACATCATCCTTATTCTCTTCAAAAGCCTTTTTTATCTGGGCGATAGACAACTCCTCGCGCCTTAGCAAGTCCTCGTGATTAGCGTCACTATAAGGAAAATTCATTTTCGGAAGTGAAACCCGCGGCCAATCGAATTTGGCAAACCACTTTGTTTTTACAGGTTGAGTATTGGTAAGGCTCAGTGTATACCCTGAACGGCCGTGAAACGCATTTTCAAAATGGATCACCTTAAAGCCAAGTTCCTTTGTATAGCCCTTTGCAAAGTTCTTTTGCACCTTCCAGTCCATCGCTACCTTAAGCGCATTCTCAATAGCCAGTGATCCACCAGCTATGAAAAAAGCGTGGGGCAGGTATTCCGGAATGCCCACTCTTGCAAATGTCTCAACAAACTCAGCATATTGAGTGGTGTATATATCTGAATTCGATGGGTTGGTTAAGGCGGCCAGCATCAGGTTCTTTTTAAACGCTTCGTCGTTCACCATTTTAGGGTGGTTATATCCTAATGGTACCGAAGCAAAGCAGGTAAAAAAGTCAAGCAGGGTACGGTCATACTTAGCATCGTAAATATAAACACCCTTACTTTTTTCCATATCAAAAGTCAGGTCGAAGCCATCGGCTAATACATGCTTCTGTAACGAAGCCTGTACATTTTTCGGAGAAACAAGCAGGTTGTACATACAATTGGATTTGTACAAATTTACTCAAAAACCCCTCAGAAACAAAAATTAAGCGGTTTTTGAACCGATACGCCAAAAAGTAACTTTAAACAATTTAAAGTTACTTTTTGTACCAAAGTCTGTTTTGGTCAGCTACAAATTATTTTGAAACCAGTATATTTAAACAATATATTTCTTAAAAAAATGCGCGGAATGGCCCTTTTTTCTCCTCCAGGTCTATGAAAATAATAACATGGAATTGCAATATGGCATTCAGAAAAAAGGCCAGGTTGATAATGGCTCATAAGCCCGATATTTTAATTATCCAGGAATGCGAGAATCTTGAAAAGCTAAAATTCGGTGTTGATTTTCCTAAACCAACTAATGCGCTGTGGTTTGGGAATAACCAACATAAGGGAATCGGGATATTTTCGTTTGGGAAGTTAAAGCTTCGGGTACTTGACGAACATAACACAGCCTTACAATTAATAATCCCGATTGCTGTCACGAATGGTAAAGTTGATTTTAACCTGTTTGCAATATGGGCGCATAATCCTGCAGACCCGGACGGGCGGTATGTTGAGCAGGTCTGGAAGGCCATTCATCATTATGAAAATCTGCTATCTCAGGATAACGCCATTCTGATAGGAGATTTTAACAGCAATACAATCTGGGACAAAAAACGACGTGCAGGCAACCATTCAAACGTTGTTAAATTTCTTGAAGAAAAAGGAATCGTGAGTAGCTATCATTCGTTTTTCAAACAAACACAGGGGAAGGAACTACATCCGACATTTTATCTATATAAACATATGGACAAACCTTACCATCTTGACTATTGCTTTGCGTCCGATAGTTTTGCCTCACGGATAAAAACCGTCGAAATCGGGGAGCATGGCTACTGGAGCAAATACAGCGATCATGTTCCGTTAATGGTGAAATTTAATCTACGCAAGGCGATTTAGCACGTTGTTACAGCCTTTCACCATGCTGACTAATATCAAGTCCAATCTCTTCCTCTTCGGCAGATACGCGCAGCGGAGAGATCATATCAGTAATCTTCAATAAAAGCAGCGAACCAAAAAAAGCGAATACCGACACGCCCACCAACGCTATCAATTGCACAAAAAATAAATGTGTGTGCCCAAAGAATAAACCATCGCCGGTTGTGTTTGCGGCATTAACCTTTTGGCTTGCAAATACGCCGGTAAGCAGCATTCCTACCATCCCGCCTACGCCATGGCAGGGAAACACGTCAAGTGTGTCGTCAATAGTTGTACGGGTGCGCCATTCAACCACCAGGTTGCTGATCACTGCAGATATAATCCCGATCGCCAGTGAATGCGGAACACTCACATATCCAGCCGCGGGGGTAATAGCTACAAGCCCAACCACTGCACCTATACAAGTTCCCATTGCCGATGGCTTTTTACCACGCAGCATATCGAAAAAGATCCAGGTTATCCCGCCTGCAGCTGATGCTGTTGTACTTGTTGCAAGGGCTATTACGGCTAAATGATTGGCGCCAAATGCTGAACCTGCGTTAAACCCAAACCACCCGAACCATAATAAGCCCGTACCTATCATTACATAGGTAATACGTGCGGGAGAATGATTTGCTTCGTTTCTGCGCTTAAGGTACAAGGCCGACGCCAAAGCAGCCCAGCCAGCGGACATGTGCACTACTGTCCCGCCGGCAAAGTCAAGCACGCCTAGCCTGTTAAGAATACCGTCGGGGTGCCAGGTAACGTGGGCAAGCGGCGAGAAAATAAATATGGTAAACAACACCAAAAATATAATGTACGAGTTGAAACGGATCCGTTCGGCAAATGCCCCGGTGATGAGCGCAGGGGTAATAATGGCAAACTTAAGCTGATACATCGCAAACAGTAGCAAAGGGATGGTAGGTGCCGACTTCCAGGTTGCATTACCCAGCATCCCTTTCATCATAAAAAAGGTGGATGGGTTGCCGATTACACCGCCAATGCTATCGCCAAAGGCGAGGCTAAAGCCAAATATGCCCCACATTACCGTTATGATAACCATACATACAATACTTTGCAACATGGTAGAGATCACATTCTTTTTGTTTACCATGCCGCCGTAAAAGAAGGCTAAGCCGGGTGTCATGATCAAGACCAATGCCGTCGACATCAGCATCCAGGCAATATCGCCCGTGTTGAAATGCGGATCAGGCCCCTTTTTAAATTCTACCGACGGAAATAAAAAGGTCAAAAGTAAAATGCCAAGAATAAGCGCGAATGGAAAATATCTTTTCATGCAATGATGTTATCGATAAAATAAGCTTGTTGAAAGCAGGTTTATAACAGCGGTAAAAATGATAAAAAAATCAAATACTCAATGAATCTTGTAAAAAATTAACAAAATAAAATAATAAAAGAGATTTATTTAACAAAATAACAATCAACTACTATAAAATCCGATTCGTAATAGCAGAATGATAATTTTAATCACAAAATAACGATGCCACGTTTTGCAATTTTCGTAAATCGACGTCCTTTCTCAAGCTATCAGGGCAAATGCGGACTCTCGTTAAAAAAGAGAGCCCGGTTATTGGAACCGGGCTCATCACAATATAGGTCTAGAAAGGATATTTTGCTTTTTATTTTACGACTTCATCATTCCTGCTTCAAAACAGGCTCTAATGAAAAAGTTGCTGAAAGTAGGAATAATTTAAACAAAAACAAATAAAAAATGAGATTTTTATTCAATAAAGATTAATAAACAGACTTTTTAAAAGATTTTAAATAGTATATCGGGCCATATGCCCAGTAAAACTAGTAAAACCGATATAATTATGCCAAAAACTACAATATTTTGAGATTTATTAAGTGTATTTTTAACAATTTCAGTTCTTTTCAGGAATAAATTTAGAGGAATCTTAATGTAGTAGAATAGGGAAAGAACAGTTGTCAGCGCCCCGGTTATCATCAGCAACAACATCCAGATATTGTGATCATGCTGGTAAACGCCATAAACAGCGGAAAACACCAGGACCTTCCCGGTAAAACCCGCTGTAACGGGTAAACCCGTTAGCGAGATGAGTACGATCACAAAACAAATTGAAGCAGCAGGGTATTTTAAACCCAGGCCCTTGTAGCTCTTCATATCATCAGCATCCAGCACATTGGCAAAATAAGTAGCCAATGCTAAAGCACCAATATTAGCCAGGGCATAAACAGCAAGATAAAATGTGAGCGCCGAAATACCGGAAGTGTTATAGGTAACAATTGCCATTAATGCAAAACCGGTATGCCCTATGCTGGAATAGGCCAGCATTCTTTTAACGTTGCGTTGCAGCACTGCGGCAAAGTTTCCGGCAATCATGGTTATTATGCCAATTACGCTCAATACCAGCTTAAAATCAAACGCGTTCCATTTAACAAAATAGACAAAAGGCCTTAAGAAATTTATAAGCAACGCAAATGCGGCTATTTTAGGCAGGGTCGACAGCCATGCAGTAACGGGGGTTGATGCACCCTCATACACGTCAGGCACCCAAAAATGCACCGGGACAAATGACAGTTTAAACCCAATCCCAATCAATACCAACCCTAAAGCGAATGAAACAGCCACCGGGTTAGCCTGCGTTAGACCCGGCAATAAATTACCCGAGAATAAGCCGAGTGACCCGGTAAAGCCATACAACAGCGAAATGCCATATAGCATTATTGCCGACGCTGCCGCGCCAAACAACACATATTTTAACCCAGCCTCATTACTAAATGCATTTTCTGTGCGGTAAGCTACCATCAGGTAGGAGGCGATAGAAACCATTTCGACCGCAAGATAAATAGATAGCAGATTTACCGCCATGGTCATTAAATGCAAACCAAGTACCGAGCCGATAACAATGGTATACAAATCAGAAAGGCCCTTGCGATGTGCCTTTAAGCGGTTATCCCACTCAAAATAAAGCAGCAGTATAAATGCCAGCGCATCGATAATAAATTTAAAGTTGATGGCTATGCGATTAAGCAGCAACATTTCATTAAATAAAAATCTGCCGTTAACCTGCCCGCTTGCAAATAATAATTGAATTTGCTGGAAATCCCTTTGGATCACCAGCAAAATTCCGGCACAGGCAACTATCCTGCAAAGCTTCTCAGAGTTGCGGCCAAATAACAGATCGGTTACCAATACCAGCACGAACAATACCGTTAAATAAATCTCGGGCAAAAAAAAGGGAATGCTTTCTAAAACATGCGAAACATTGCCCGGAATAAATGGTATCAGGTCGTGCATTATTGTTATTGAACTATTACTGACTGGCTTTTCGGATACTTAACCATGTATCTTAATTGTACCTTTTTATCTTCCTGCGAATTTAGCAGGAAATTCCATGAAACCTTACCTGTTAATAAATCAGGTTTCACACCCGATGTTTCCTGCGCCTCCACCTCGATGGATGAATTTTGTGATACCGGTACCTGGTCCTCAACCAGCAGGTTTACCTTTTGGTTTTTGCGGTTCTTAACCTCTATCAACCAGCTTTTGGTTTCCTTTTTATTGGAACCGAAAGTTTGCCTTTCACTAAGATCCTTTTGCAGGGTTCGGGTAACTACGATGTTCTTATCCGTTCCTAATGAAAGGTTAAGTGTATCTGTCGCGTTGTGCGTATCAATTAACGATTTGCCAATGTAGGTTCCCTCAAAATAAAGGTTAGCCTCGCCCGATAAAAAGTTATATTTATTCCAGTCGGTAAGTTGAGCGGTTAAAAACACATCGGTGTTTATCTTCGGCGCAACAAAGTATTGATAACCTGCCTTTACCTCCACATCATTTATTGCTACCAAATATTGCTTACCATCGCTTGGGATAGAATAAGGGTTATCGATATTGAATTCTACATTGGTTTGATTCTCCACCTGGTTTACAGCAACCGGGATAGTATTCACCTGCACACCGGCAACTTTTCCAGCCAAAGCCCGGTTTACGTTGTAGCCTTCGTCATCATCTTTATCCCGAACCGAGCCATATCCTACAACCACCACTTCGTTCAATTGCCTTGCATCTGCATTAAGGCCAAAGCTCATAAAGCTACCGCTAATGGGCATTTCCTGTGTTTGATAGCCTATAAATGAAACGGCAACCGTTTGCGGGCCCGGTGGCACCTGTAGCGAAAAGTTTCCATTCATGTCGGTAACAGCGCCTATTGTAGTTCCTTTTATCTTTACCGTTGCGCCCGGAACAGCCTGCCTGTCACCGTTATCAAACACGCGCCCTGTAATACGGGTAATTGAGCCGGCTGGTGCGGTATAATACATTCCCAAACTGAGGTAGTAAGGTGTAAGATCGGGCTTGCTGCCGCTTACAGTTGGGTTTCCTGTTGATAGCGTAAGCTTTATATTTTTCCACTCCTCCCCGCTTTGCTGAGCAACGTTAGCCTTGTACGAGATGCTTACCGGGCTGTTCACATTTTTCGCCCTGATATCATACGTTGGGTACCAGCTGGCGTTTTTAACCACGTAGCTTATCGTAAACAATGATTGCAGCGCCGCCTTTGAAGACACCGTTACCAGTATATTACTGGTTGCGGTACTTTTACCGCGGCTGATTTCGCCAATCTGCTTGTCGTACTTTGCAAGTTGCAAATTAAGCGCGGCTATTTGATTGGTGATGGATTGCTGCTTCTGCTTCAATTCAGTAAGCCGTTCGGTTTGAAAATCGAGCGCTTGTTTTAGTTTGAGCACATCAAGCGTTAAGTTGTCAGCCTTTACCAGCTGATTTTTTCCAAGCATCACTTCTTCCTGCTGGTAAATTGCAAGCAGGCTATTTTGCAAGTCGATCCTATCTCTTATTGCTTTTTGCTGCGCGATAAGGTCCTCGACCTGTTTGGCTTTAACCTCTTCGCCCAGGTAGTTCATTTCGTGCTTAACAGAAAGAATGGTGAACTCGCCATTAGCATGTACCTGGATGCTCTGCACATCAATACCCGGCGAAATTTCGCCGAAAACCAATTGTGTTGTACCTGCGCTTACATTTACCATTGCTGTGCGTGTTACTTGTGCCCCTTTTAAAAACACCACTACCTTTTCAACTTTTGATGCTATTTTCTGGCCATCTTCGGCCCTGGCTCCAATCGCTATAAAAAATGCGAATACAGCAAATAATAATTTTTTAAACATGATTTTTTAGGTTAAATAAATACTTCCTGTTAATTCAATCCCACATATTGGTTTTGTACTTACAGGATGCAGCTGCCTGAATGTTTCCATAAGGCAGACGCAAATATTTATTTGAAGCCTAAAAACTGTATGAATGTAACTACCGATTCATTGATCTTATCAAACACCAATGATGGCATCACCCCTAAAATTAAAACGATAAGCGCCAGCGGCAGCAAAGTGAGCTTCTCGCGGAGGTTAAGGTCCACAAGGGCTGTTTTCCAT
Organism: Bacteroidota bacterium; assembly: GCA_030775685.1. GTDB lineage: Bacteria > Bacteroidota > Bacteroidia > Sphingobacteriales > Sphingobacteriaceae > Mucilaginibacter. The sequence goes on along the minus strand of JALYIP010000058.1, from coordinate 24,833 downwards.
ACCGAGCCGCCTTTTAAATTCACCGTACCGAAGAACATGCGCTGCAATGTCCATAAAAAATACGCGGCACCTAACAGAATCCCCAGCGATGCACAGGCAGCCATCCAATATGGCAGTAAACCATTTGTTGAATGAGACTTAAACGCCCCGGTAAGCGAGAATGCCTCACCGATAAAGGCCGAAAAGCCCGGCAGGCCCAGCGATGCAAAAAATGCAACAACAACAAAGGCGGTGTATTTCGGCACAATGCTGGCAAGTCCGCGGAAATGATTAATTCCCCTGTCATGTACCCTGTTATAAATAACCCCGGCCAAAAAGAACAACATGGTTGATAAAAACCCATGACTAACCATCTGCATAACAGCACCGCTTAAACCTTCAGTTGTTAAGGAAGCTATCCCCAGCAAAACAAAGCCCATGTGCGACACAGACGAGTACGCGATCATCCGTTTCAGATCCTGCTGCGCTAAAGCATTTAACGCGCCGTATATAATGGAGATTACACCAAGTAAGCCAAGCCAATAAGCGTCGGCATGTGCTATTTCCGGAAAAATACCCACACAAATGCGGATAATGCCATAACCGCCCACCTTTAAAAGGATCCCCGCCAGGATAATTGAAACCGGCGTTGGCGCTTCTACGTGCGCGTCGGGCAGCCATGTATGCAACGGCACTACAGGCACTTTTATGGCAAAGGCGATAAATAGTATTACAAAACCAACGGCCCGTGCCGGCAAGCCTAATATGGTTTGATGACTTAGCACTGAAAACACCGAACCTGCATCGTAATTAGCAGGGTTCATCATCTGGATAATATTGAACGTATGATTCCCCGTTGCAGGATCTTTAACCGACAAATAAAGCCCGATCATGATCAGCAACATAAACACCGATCCAAATAACGTGTAGAGAAAGAATTTAATAGCAGCATACTCTCGCCTTGCGCCACCCCACATCCCTATTAAAAAGTAAAGTGGCAGCAACATCAGCTCGTAAAAAATATAGAACAGGAAGAAATCAAGCGAACAGAAAACGCCCATTACGGCCATATCCAATATCAGGAACAATACAAAAAAACCCTTAAGGTTGCTCTTTATTTCCCACGCCGCAAGCGCGGCAACAACCAGCACAAAGGATGTCATTACCAGCAATGCAATGGAAAGCCCGTCGATTCCCACAAAATAGTCTATCTGCATTTTACCCAGACTGCCCAAATCGAGGTTGATCCAGGGCAGCTTTTGCATAAACTGGAACTGATCCTCGTGGTTAACGCCGGCAAATGAAGCACCGGTTTTAAAATTGCAATAGATCCAGATACTTAAACCCAGTTGTACCAGCGTAGCCAACAGCGTAATAAATTTAAAACTGCTCCGCCATGCCGAAGGCAGCAATGCAATTATAAATCCGAAAAGGACAGGGGTAAGTATGAGAAGTGTAAGGACGTTCATCGGGCAAAGGAATTAAGAGCCAGGAAACAAGAATCAAGAGTCAAGACAGAAAAAACAACGCAAGTAGCCTCACTACAATACGTTATCCCTTCGTCTTTTACCTTCAACCTTTTACCTATTCTCATATCAGTGTTTTCAAAATAAACAAAGCCAGTATAATTACCAGCATACTATATAAATAATATTGCACCTTACCCCCCTGGAACCTGCGCGCAAAGTTACCCACGGATTGTACGACATTTACCACCAAATGCAAAAAGCCATCTATTATGTACTGGTCTGTCCACGCGGCAAGTTTTGATAGCGTCATAGCCGCTTTTGCCAGGGTATGGATGAAGCCATCTATAACTCTTCTATCCCACCAAAACACTGAACGGCTCAGCACCATCACCGATTTTACAATATACTTTTTATAAAAATGATCGAAATACCATTCGTTAAACGACAAGCGCCAAAATGCGTTCGTCTGTGAAAAAGGGCTTGCCTTCCGCTTTGCATAAATCACATAAGCGCCGTATATCACCAGCAAGCTAAAAATGTTTACAGCAACGGGCACAAGTATATGATAAACACCTTCGTCCGACACATTATGCCCTATTGTAACTCCTTTAAACAACCATGAATGTTCGTACGAAAAGGGATTGATGGAAAACAACGGAAATAAACTGCCTATAGCTAATATAAACAACGGTAAAACATATCGCCAACCGCCATCAGCGATATGCAGTTTGATGGATGGGTACTTTTCCAATAACCTCAAATCGCCAAAAAACACCTTTACAATCAACCTGATCACATAAAAAGCGGTTAGCCAGGTGGTGAGCACCGCAAATACCGGGATCAATATGTAAATGAAACTTTTACCTTCCGACCATTGAAAGGCCTGGATCAAAATGCCATCCTTTGATAAGTAGCCCGATGTAAATGGCAAGCCGATAAGTGCAAGCGCCCCAATTAAAGCAGCGATGAAGGTGAGCGGCATTTTTTTCCGCAATCCGCCCATATTTAAAATATTTTGCGGGTCTATCTCTAGCTTGTTATCATCCCTGATGTGCGCCATTTGGTGGATCACTATGCCTGCCACTAAAAACAACAAACATTTAAAAAATGCATGGGTAACCAGATGGAACAACGACGATGAATAAGCGCCGATCCCCATGGCCATGATCATGTAACCCAACTGTGATATGGTGGAATACGCCAGGATGCGTTTGAAATCGTTTTGTGTTAGGGCGATAGTTGCCGCCATAAAGGCGGTGAAGCAACCGATAATAGCCAGGATGGTTAGTTCAGTTTGATTAAACATCGGGTAAACCCGGCCCAACAAAAACACACCGGCAGCAACCATGGTAGCCGCGTGGATGAGAGCCGATACCGATGTCGGCCCCTCCATTGCATCAGGCAGCCAGGTATGTAAGGGGAATTGTGCTGATTTTGCGGCTACGGCCAGGAATATTCCGGCGAAGGCAATATATTGCCATATAATAGGAAGTGAAACTGCTCCGCCTTTAACCCATATAGAACCAACTTGACTCGGCAAATCAGTATTGAATGCCCAAAAATCGTGCACGCTGGCAAACTTTGCGATATCAATCGAGCCGAAAAGGAAATCAATATCAAAAGTATGGAATTGTGTAAACAGGATAATTATAGCAGTCAGCAACCCTATATCTCCTATCCTGTTCATGATGAAAGCCTTTTTATTGGCCTGAACCGCCTTATGCCGTGTAAACCAAAACCCAATAAGCAGGTATGATGAAAAGCCAACCAGCTCCCAGAAAATATAGAACAACACGAGGTTATCCACCACCACCAAAGCCAGCATACTGAAACAAAACAAGCTTAAAAAAGCGAAGTAACGGTTATAACCGTCGTCATCCTTCATGTAAGCAGTAGAGTAAATATGCACCGGCAGGGCAATCACATTTACCAGCACGAGCATTAGTACCGAAAGGTTATTCAACAATACACCGGCGTAAACCTTAGTATTGCCAATGGTAAACCATAATACCTGTTGGTGAACCAGGTGATCAGTATTCCAAACTTTTGAAAACACAGATACCGATAACACGCAGCTAATTAATATTGCCCCGGTGGAGATCCAGCCGGCTACCTTATTATTTTTACCAGGGAGAGCCAGGTTAATTATAGAGGCAAGCAGGGGCAGCAACACTGCTGCGAGTGCAAATTTTATGGTTAGGGTGTCTATCGCTTGTAAAAAGTCGTTCAATTTACTGTTTTGTTCTTATTTCAATCATTGCTATATTCGGCACCGCCTGTAAACTAAAATACACGCTCTCTATCTTTTCTGCTGGTATGTTGTACAATTCGTCAACTATGTCTGCGCGCCCACCTGATAGTGTCTTCGCGTTTATCGTATAGAAAAAATTGCCATCCCTATGCTGATGCGCTTCCAAATAATCCGCATACGCCTTCGAAAATGCACCGAACTTTTTTTGATAGGCCGCGATTTTTTCGGTGGCAGTTGTTAAATAAACCACGTTCCTGGTTTTAGATTTGGTACCACTTAAAACCGAGATCTTTGTGATGGCAAAAGGATCAATGGCATTTACCACCCGCTTTGATACCGAATCGCTTAACACTTTCCCGTCGACCACATAAGTAGGGTTATCATACTTTGCGTTATACTTTTCCCATGTGCTGATTTTTACAGCATTCCAGTTAGCAGGCGGCGGCGGTTGCGCAATTGCACCTGTAAAAAAGCAAGTAAGGAAAACAAAGCATAATAATAATTTCATCCGTAGGTATTTACTATTGATTTTTACTCTTTTTTATAAGTGAGTTACCCTTTTTATTATGTTTCGTGGTGATGATAATTACACCATTAATACCGCGTACGCCATATATAGCGGCCGCTGCTGCATCCTTCAACACTGAAACCGACATAATTTCAGCTGGGTTGATGCTCTTTAATGCAACGCTATAACTCTCTAAGCTATCTGCAATTACTTTATCATCTATGATAACTAAAGGCCCTTTAGGCATTATTGTACCTTGATCGTGAAACCAGCTGTCGTTGTTTTTTGCAGTGTAAACATTTTGATGTCCTTTTGTAGTTATAAACACTATTCCATTTATCGCTTGTTTTCCAAACCTTTTTATGAATGTGGTATCCCTCACCACGTTTACCTCGGCAATACTATCGGGATTTATTTGATTGATTAAGCCAGTGTAAACCTTTCCATCCAGTAAAATAAGTGGCTTGACTTCCTTATTAATGGTTGGATCATCAAGTCCGCCAATTTGCACCGAGTTGCTTTTAACAGCATCCTTTTTTTGAGCAAAGGCATTCACCGACACGAACAATAAAACAACCAAACAATATACTTTCCCCATCATCTCAGTCCCTCAATTTATTAATTTCACCCGGATCAATTGTTTTATATTGCTTGTATACATTTAAAATAATAGCCAGCGCCACAGCCGTTGTTGCGGCTGCCAGCACAATTGCGAACAAGGCAAACATTTGCCCGCCGTTATTAAAGCGATCATACTTGCTAAACGCTACCAGGTTTAATATGGCAGCGTTCAGCATCAGCTCAATCCCTATCAATACTTGAATAGCGTTTTGTTTGGATACGATCATGTACAAACCCACACAAAACAAAATTGCGCTTACTATCAAAAAGTCGGTTAACGAGATCATGCCCCCTTCCCCTTTCTTGATAAATGTGCCGACCCAATCAACGCGATCATCAGCAAAACAGAAATAGCCTCAAAAGGCAGCAAATATTGGGTCATTAGGTTAATGCCAATACCCTCGGTCATCGATGAGTTGGGCAAGATCATGTTATTTCGAACGATTGATTTCTTCACCCATTCCAAATTGCTGGCATCTACCTTAAGGACCATATTCACCAGGACAATTAAAAACAAACCAGCCAGCAGCATTGCAGGCAGCTTATTTATGTTGATGAACTTGCTTTTCTGCTCACCTATCGCATTTAGCGTTTCCTTACCCGAGAGCATAAAGGCAAATAATATCAGCACTAAAATACCACCGACATAGATCACTATCTGCGTGATTGCTACAAAGTCGGCCAACGCAAGCACGTACAAGCCTGCTAAAGCAAAAAGTGTGATAAAAAACATAAAAATTGAGCGCACCAGGTTTTTAGTCCCCGCCACAAATACAGCAGAGCCAATAGCGATAAAAGCCATCAGATAAAACAAAATCTGTGCTAAGCTCATACGCCGCCCTCCTCTTTCTTCTGCATGGCTGCTAATTTAGCTGCCTGTCTTTCGGCCTGTTGCTTATCAAACTCGGCACGCTTTTCAGCAGCCATTTCCGGCGACATGTCCGAAAACTGGTAGGTAAGGTCGCTCAGCTGGAAAACGGTTTTATCATATTGGTTAGTCATCACAATACACTCCGTAGGGCAAACTATAGTGCATAAGCCGCAATACATACACTTCGCCATATCAATATCAAATTTGGCAGCATATAACCTTTTGGTTGTGCCGTCAGAAGTTTGACCAATAGCCTCCGTTGCCTTTATCGACTCAATATCGATACAATTAACCGGGCACACCTTGGCACAAAGGTCACATACAATACAATCATCCATCTCCACATCAAGTTGGTAACGCCCCACTTCCGGGATCGGCAGCTTTTGATGCGGGTATTGTATGGTATTGGTACCCTCCAGCTGCTTAAAGTAATTACTATCACTTGCAGGCAGCAGTTCCCGCTTCTTATGCGAAGCAAAAAGGTGCCTTAAGGTGATGGATAATCCCTTTAGTGTTGAAGTAATACCTTTTGTTATTTGTGTCATTAGTTTATTAGTTCATTAGTTCATTAGTAATCGCTGGTTACTTAGCTAACTGGCATTGCAAACTTTGCACCAATGAACTAATGAACCAGTAAACCAATAAACTACATCAGCAACAGCCTCCATATCCCTGATATCAGCATACAGGCAAACGCCAGCGGCGTAAGCACCTTCCAGCACAAGGTCATCAGCTGATCTACCCGAAACCGGGGCAGCGTCCACCTGATCCACATCTGTATACCAACCAGGGTTAGTGTTTTAATTGATACCCATACTATTCCCCACACAGCGTTTGTTGTCCAGGTTGCCAAATGTACCGGCCCTATGTTTGGTAACGGTGTGTTCCATGCGCCTAAAAACAGGATCACTGCTACCATCGATACCAGGAACATCATAGAGTACTCTGCTAAAAATACCAATGCGAACCTTAAGCCGGTGTACTCAGTATGAAACCCTGCCACCAGCTCCGATTCAGCTTCCGGGATATCAAACGGAGCCCGGTTGCTTTCCGCCAGTGAAGCTATAAAGTAAATCGAAAAAGCTATTAGTAAATGTGGCGCCCTGAATACGTTCCAGGCAAAAAAGCCACCGATATGAGTTACATCCCAAAAACCGGAAAACTTAACAACTTCGGTTGATAGAATACCCTGCTGTGCAGATATGGTTTGCAGGTTTAATGTTTGCGCTATCATCACTACGGATATTATTGCAAAACCTGCCGGGATCTCATATGATATGATCTGTGCGGCAGAGCGCATGGCGCCGAGTATGGAGTATTTATTATTTGAGCCCCAACCGGCCATTAAAATGCCGAGAGTTTCGATAGAGATGATCGCGAAGATATAGTACAGCCCTAAATTCAGGTTTGCGGGTACAAGTCCCGGCCCCCATGGCAGGGCAGCAAAACCAAGATAAACGGCTACGAAAATAATACCGGGAGCTAAGATGAATAATATTTTGTCCGCGGCTGCGGGAGTTATCAGCTCCTTTTGAAGCATTTTCAAAATGTCGGCAAAGGTTTGCAGCGAACCGTATTTACCTGTTTCTGTCGGACCAAGCCTGTCCTGGATAAATGCAGAAACCTTGCGCTCGGCATATACACCAAAAAGCGCAAACAAAGCCGAAAAACCAAACAGTCCTATCGCAATAATAAAATATGTGATATAAAAATTCAACCTTTTTGCTTTAGCTGCAAACTTAGTAAATTTGGTTGATTAAGTTAGGTTGTGTTGAATAGTTGATAAAGTTGGTAGGCTAAGTTGGATTTTCAGCTTAAAATATCTCTGATGAGATATTTGTGTCACCCTAAAAGCGGGAAAATAGCTAAAAAACTAACAATATCTATTTATCATCCTCTCTCAGATATTTTTTTAGTGCTCTAATCACAAGCCAAATCACATAGAGAAAAAGCCCGATAAAAAACACATATAGTACAAGCATAATGATCGGCCAAACCATTAAGCTGTCAAAAAGAAAAGGGTTCATATAAACTAGTTTAAGTTGATTAAATTTAGGTTTTAATTTGTTAAGGACAAAATGTTTTCTCCCATCAAACCAACTCTTATTACACCAATCTATACGGTAACTAATTAAACTTACCGCATCCAATTAACACTTTACTTCAGCATAAGAAGACTTGACTGTTGCCGAAAAGAACAATTCCGCATAATGATCAAAATCTGCGGTATCATCTGTAGTGGTGAAAAACTGCTGCATTTTATTTCTGCTGATGCTCGTCTCCATTTCGGGATGGCGCTGCAGGTAATCAGCCAGGCTCTTAGCTACAATATCGCCCTGCGACACAACTCGTATATTCTTTGGAAGATATTCCATTATCTTTTGCTGGATCAGGGGATAATGGGTACAAGCCAGCAACAATGTATCGATGTTTGGAGATTGCGCCAGTACCTGATCTAAATACTGCCTCACAAAATAGTCGGCACCAGGTTTATCATATTCGCCATTCTCAATTAGCGGTACCCAAAGCGGGCAGGCCTGCTGAAATACCTTCACGTCCGGGAAGAAATTCCCGATCTCAATTTTATATGATTCCGACTGCACAGTACCTTTCGTACCAAGCACGCCTATTTCCTGTGTTTGGGTATAGTTGCCAATTACCTCAGCAGTTGGCCTGATAACTCCTAGCACACGTTTTGCTGGGTCTCCATTTTTCAGGTCTATCTGCTGGATGTTCCTCAGCGCTTTTGCCGATGCCGTGTTACAAGCCAAAATTACAAGCGGGCAACCCTGCTTAAAAAGCCATTGCACACATTCCCAGGTATATTGATGGATGGTTTGAAATGACCTATTGCCATACGGAGCCCGTGCAGTATCGCCGATATACACATAATCGTAATCGGGAAGTTCCTTAAATATTGAACGAAAAACGGTAAGGCCACCGTAGCCTGAATCAAAAATGCCAATCGGCTTATTATCTGCCATCAATACAAAAATAAAAAAAGCGCCCCGTATTCGCGAGGCGCTTTATAAATGTTTACTAAGCCTTGATTATTTGATGCCTAATTTCGCTTTAACAGCTTCCATCATATCATCACCCGGAGGCGCAACAACCAATGCAGTTTGTCCAGAGTCCAAAACATAAGTGTAACCTTTTTCTTTAGCTACAGCTTCAACAGCTGTGTGTGCTTTGTCTGATAAAGGTTTGATCAACTCATTTGATTTTTCATCAAATTTTTGCTGTGCAGTTGTGTTATAATCCTGCATGCGTTTTTGAATATCCTGCAATTCAGCTTGTTTAGCCGAACGTGTTGCTTCATTCATTGTAGCCTGTGTTTTCTGAAATTCAGTTCCTTTAGTCTGTAATTCAGTTTGCATGGCAGCAAGTTGGTCTGTAAACTGCTTTGAGTAAATGTCAAGCTGAGATTTTACAGTTTTAGCTTCAGGCATAAGGCCAATCAGGGCATTTAAATTAATATAGCCAATTTTAGTTTGTGCTTTGGCAAAGTTGCCTACCGATAACAAGCATACCGCAACTAAAGCAACTTTAAATAGTTTTTTCATTTTGTTGTTCTGTGTTTAAAATTAATGGGATTAATATAATTGTAAATTTATTTTGCACTTGTTGTTGACTTTAAGCCAAGCTTTGTTAAAACATCCGCGCTTTTATCGTAACGCGGGTTGGCATATAACATTATTACCTCGCTGTTTTTGTCAAATATCATATCCAGGTTATCACTTTCGGCAACTGCCTGTATAGCTTTTGACATTTTATCCTGGATAGGTTTAATTATTGAATTACTTTTTTGAGCAAGATCACCATCAGGTCCAAATTTTTGACGCTGAAAGTCCTTTGCTGTTTTTTCCTTGTCGGCAATTTCTGCTTCACGCCGCTTTTTCATATCCGCAGTCATCAACACCTGGTCGGCCTGGTAGGCTTTATATAAGCGGTCAATTTCCTGGTACCGCTGATCAACCTCCTTTTGCCATTGTACAGATAATGCCTCAATCTGTTTTTGGGCCGACGCATATTCAGGCATATGTTTTAATATAAATTCCGAATCTACGTAAGCAAAACGCTGGGCTAACGCACCAGTGAGCGTTACTAACGTAAAAACCAATACTAAAATTGCCCTCTTCATTACAATTGCTACGCAAATTAATTAAATCCGCCGTTTAAGCTCTGGGAAATTGAAAAGTGGAATTGGCCCTTGTTAGCATCCGGTATTCCCGGAATTTTATCAAACCCATATCCATAATCCAACCCAAGCAGGCCAAAAATAGGTAAAAATATTCTTGCTCCAACACCTACCGAGCGTTTTACGTTAAAGGGGTCAAATTTATCAAAAGAATTCCAAACATTTCCACCTTCAGCAAAGGTTAATAAAAATATCGTTGCTGATTGCCCCTGTATAACAGGATAGCGTACTTCCATGGTGTACTTGTTGTATATAGCGCTACCCGGGTTAGTATCCGCAGTGTAATTTGTGCCCTGAGGAATTATCGAGAAGTTTTGGTAACCCCTTAAACCGATAATTTCACTGCCCTGCAAAAATTGGTAACTCTGCATACCGTCGCCACCCAATTTAAACCTTTCAAAAGGCGACGGACCAACTTCGCTGTTGTATTGACCAAGGAAGCCAAACCTCACTTGCGACATCAGTACCAGTTTGCCTGTTAACCTGGTAAACCATTGTGCATCGTATTTAAATTTGTAATACTCAACAAAGTGGTAACGTTGTTCAGGCGTGGCAATTTTGTAATTGATATTGTTAAACAACGAATATGGTGGCGTAGCCTGTACGGTAAACTTAATGTTAGAACCGGATGTAGGATAAATAGGCGCATCGACCGAGTTACGGCTCAACTCCTGGGTTAGTTTAATGTTAAACGATGTTCCGTTTGAGAATAAGTAACCGGTATAGTTATCAAGGTTATAGTGGTCAAAGTTTAATGAGTAGTTTAACTGGAAGTAGTCATCCGGCCAATGTAACTTTTTACCCAAAGTAACGCCAATACCATTTATGCGTAATTTGTTATACAAAGGGTTTGATTTTGCATAGTAATCACCTGTTGAACTCAATTGTGTATAAGCCGACAATGCAAAATAAATCGGCTTCTTACCACCAAGCCAAGGCTCAGAGAATGTGAACGAGAAGTTTTGATAAGTGTGTCCGCTTGATTGGCCTCTTAAGCTTAGCTTCTGTCCATCGCCCTTTGGCAATGGCTTATAAGCCTTAAGATGGAAAAGATTACGAAGCGAGAAGTTATTAAAGGTAAGTCCTAATGTACCCACCAACTGCCCGCCGCCGAACCCGCCGGAAAGCTCTATCTGATCCGATGGTTTTTCAACCACGTTGTAAATAATATCTACTGTACCATCCTGCGGGTTAACGTTGGTTGGCTTTGGTTCAGTTTTTTGCTCGTCGAAGTTACCCAACTGCCCGATTTCACGGGTACTGCGGATCAATAGATCCTTGTTAAATTTCTGACCCGGCTTGGTACGGATTTCGCGCATAACCACCTTATCGTTGGTTACATCGTTACCTTTTAAAATAACGCGGCTAATGGTGTACTGCGGCCCCTCATAAACCCTAAGGTCCATGTCTACCGTATCATGATAGATCCTGGTTTGAACCGGATCAGCCTGGTAAGTTAAATAACCGTCGTTCAAATAAAACGATGACACATCGTCATTTTCAGGATTTGGGCCAACTAGCCTTTTATTCAATTCCTCTTCACTAAAAACATCACCCTTTTTTATTTTCAGGATCTTGTTCAAAATTTCAGATGAATATTTTGCATTGCCCGACCATTTGATGTTACCAAAGTAATATTTATGCCCTTCGTATACTTTAATGTTTACGCCAACTGTGTTTGGCCCTGTTTTAAATACTGTATCCTTTACAATCTCTGCATCCCTGTAACCGCGGGCCTGCATCTTCGTTACCAGGTTTTGCTTATCCTCGTCGTATTTGTCCTGCTTAAATTTACGGGATCCGAAAATATTGTAGAATTTACGCTTACGGGTCTTACTCAGGTATTTTCTTAGTTTCTTTTCCGAGAAATCCTTGTTACCCTCAAACGTAACATCAGATATCATCACCTTTTTATGCTTATCTATCTTTACATCCAGGATAATACTATTGGCATCTCCCGGATCCTTCCTTTGCTTAACGGTTACAGTAGTATTTAAAAATCCTTTTTCACCGAAGTGCTTTTTAATTATCGCTGTCGAGGTTTTTATAAGGTTCTCATCAACTATTTTATATGCTTTGTCTGCCAGTTTCTTCTGAACGTCATCTATTTCGCCCTTCCGAATTCCAGTCAGGTGCAAACGCGATAAACGCGGCAACTCGGTAACTGCGATTTCAAGATAGATAGTATCCAAAACTATTTTTGTGATATTTAGCTGTACGTCCTCAAATAAGTGCTGATCGTACAAATTTTTAATCACATTAGCGTTAGCCTCACCGGGTAAGTTGATCCTGTCACCCTTATTCAATTTTGATATGGTAAGCAATACATCCTTATCAAGTGATTTTGTACCGGTAATGGTAACACCACCAATAATATAATCCTTAGGATCAAGGTAACTTAAACTATCAACCGGTAAAGATGATTTTGGCAGCGAATATTTAGGCTGACCCCCGATTTGAGCGAAGGCAGCAGTGCTTATTACAGTGAAAAGAATAGCAAAAAGAAATTTATTCATTCGAATATTTTAGTGGGCTAAAAATAATTTATACAGTTGTTAAAAAGTGTTAAAGTTAAAAATTTAGTTGACCTGCTCGCTTGTCATACCAAAACGACGTTCGCGTTTCTGGTAATCAAGTATAGCTTCGTACAGATCTTCCTTTCGGAAATCGGGCCATAATTTATTTGTGAAGTACAATTCGGCATATGCAATTTGCCACAGCAGGTAATTACTTATGCGATGTTCGCCGCTGGTTCTGATCAGTAGTTCCGGATTCGGCATACCATTGGTATACAGGTTGTTTTCAAACGTTTCCTCGTTAATATCATCAACATTCATTTCTCCTTTTTGCACCTTAATCGCTATGTTCTTAGCAGCCTGAACAATTTCACGGCGAGAACTATAGCTTAGAGCAAGTGTTAACACCAGGCCTGTATTACCGCTGGTTTGCTCCATAGCATTCGTTAACTCGCGATATGCCCTTTCCGGGAGCATATTTAAATCACCGATGGTAGACAACCGGACATTTTTCTCCATAAAGTTTCTTATTTCCTTATGAATGGTGCTTACCATTAGCTCCATAATCGCCATTACTTCAAGCTTTGGCCTGTTCCAATTTTCAGATGAGAATGTATAAAGCGTAAGATATTTTAAATTAAGCAGCGTAGCACCCTCAACCACATCCCTCACTGAAAGCACACCATTATGATGCCCGAAGATCCGAAGTTTGCCTTTTTCTTTTGCCCAGCGACCATTGCCATCCATAATAATGGCTATGTGCTCCGGCAATCTTAACAAATCAATCTGATCCTTATATCCCATTATATTTAGTTTATTAAAAGCCATAATATGGCCTTAAAAAAAGCATTCCTATAAAAAAACACTTTATAATGCCTGCTTCATGCTAACCTGTTACTATTAAATTAGCCTGTTTTAGCCCCACTTTTAACAACTTATGCTGTTTTTTTCAGGGGACAAAGGTAAAAACTTAATTGTAGTTTTTTTATTATGAGGCTGGAAAAGAATATTTAGTAGTGATTAGAGACCAGAGATTAGAGGTTAGGAGAGAAAAACGTAGCTGGATGCTCAAAAATTAAGATAATTATTCAGACAGATAAATATACTGGCAAGACAAGAGAATGGAGCTGCGTCATAAAAAAACCAGTCTCCATTCTCTAGTCTCTAATCACTAATATACTCCCTTTTCTTTTAAAAAGGCGATATCATTGGCTGTGATCTTACCAATAGAATAAGAGGTAACTTTGTTAAGATTTGCTTCATCCAATACATTAACTAAATTTTCGTATACAGAATGTTCAGCCGGTTTAATTATCAGCGCCATTGCTTTTCCTGTTTTTTTAAACACCTGGTTAGTCATATCAACTATTGCTGAACGAATATCTTTACCATCACTAATAAGCTTCGGTTGGGTTAATGGCTTTTCAGGCATACCCAGGTAATAAACCAGTTTATTTTTGGCACCTATGCAGATACTCATTGTCGTATTTTCAGCATATGGCTGCGGTGGTGCGTCTGCAGGCATGTTAACTTCCATTTTTCGCGGTTTTTGAAACGATGTGGTCAGCATAAAAAAGGTGATCAGCAAAAATGCAAGATCAACCATCGCAGTAAGGTCAACACGAACGGGCATACGCTTTAAGTTTCTGCCTCCTGATTTTCCGGTGGACTGATTCAATTCGGCCATGATGTTAAAGATTAAGGTTAAATAATTGGTTAGCAACAACAAACAGATGCTGTTGATTTACCATTTAACGACACCGGTTAAATATTATTGCAACAATGATGCATTTAAAACTAAGATTTTTAAGATGTGAAGATTATAGGATAGAAAACAGACGGCAACTGCATTAACTTAACGTGAATTGAACATAAGGTTGGCAGTATAATGCTTAATTATCAGCCACTCGCAATTAATTATTCGATAGAACAAAATATAATATTCTGATTATAAGAATGTTTCACAGCGTTCCAGGTGTTCCGTACAAAAATGGAACGCTTTGGAACGGTCCTTAAATTATTTAATTCCTATAAATCTTAGTTTTATTGGAAGTAGCACTTTTGCGTAACAAAAGTATAGGATAAGGTAATCTGGGTAAAGAAATAAGTATCGTGTGGCCGTAAATCGCCACGTTGGGTACCGGGAGTACCGATGTATACCCCTGTTTTTTCGCCGGATCGATCGGCTAATGCCTTTGAAACTGTTGGCTTGCTTCCCTTATCTGTATAGTTTCCGCTAACGTCATCAAGATAGTCTGTATTGGTATTACGGTAGCCCATTTCAGCGCCAAGCGTAAACTTTCCTGCTATATTATACTTAACGCCCGCCCCATATACAGGTGAGATTGTGGTGGTTGAATAATTGGTTTTTTCGCCTTCTGTCCGGGCGCCACGCAGGCTGTAGTTTTTGCCTTTATAGTTTGCGTATGGAAAATAACTGGCTGCGGCTCCTCCTAAAAAAATAAAAGGCGTAAACTTGTTTCTACCTGCCTCCGGAATATAATGCATAAAATTAAATTCCCCTGTCAAACTCAGTTCCTGTAATGTGGTGGTAAAACTCAGGTTTCTTTCACGAAACTGCGCGCTGCTGGAATTGCTGTCGGCAGCACTTATTTTCCCAAGCGTTAAACTTCCCCTAATTGAAAGATACCCGTTAAAATTTCGTTTTATAAAACCGCCCAATGCGTAGCCGCTTATCTTTACCGGGTTGTTCGGATTCAAATCACCCATATAACCCGAGCCACCGGCTGAAGTACCGATCTCCCAGGTTTGTGCCTTTAAAGTAACCGATAAAGCGATCAAAAATATAATTAGTACAAATTTGGGCATCCGGTAAATTTAGTAGTTACGCACATCAAGTCCCCACAACAGCTTGTTTCTTAACGTTGATAAGTAGCTTTCATTATTCAGGCGGATCAAATTTAACCTGAACCCTGCCTTACTAACCTGGAAGCGCATCGTTTTATCTATAATTGCAGTCCTTGAGTCGCAAGATATTAAATAATTATTGCTCCTGCATTCCACGTCAAAAGCAAGTACGCTGCTATCAGGCAATACTATTGGCCTTACATTTAAATTATGCGGAGCATTTGGTGTTAAAACAATACTGTTTGACTCAGGGAAAATAATTGGCCCCCCGCAGCTTAGTGAATAGGCGGTTGAGCCCGTTGACGTGGATATAATTATACCATCACCCCAGTATGAATTCAAAAATTCCTTATTCAAAAAAACGTGGGTAGTAATCATCGCCGCGTCATCCCGTTTATGAATGGTAATGTCATTCAATGCAAAGTTATCCTTGCCGAAAATGTCCTGTTCCGAGTCAATACACAGCAGTTCGCGGCTATCCAGGCTAAACTGCTTATTTACCACTGCATAAATTGCAGCATCAATATCATTTTTGTTGATGCTGGCCAAAAATCCCAGCCTGCCAAAATTTATTCCAATAACAGGGATTCCTGAATCGTTAATAACAGCCACCATGTCCAACAAAGTACCATCGCCGCCAAGCGTCAGAAACAGGTCGATAAAGCCTTTTAAATTGTCTGTATTTTCGAGAACCGTATACTTGTCTGTCTTAATATTCTCCTGCAGAAAACCATACAATTGCGGATGAACATAGATCTCAACACCGTGCTGCACCAAATTATCAAATACCTGCTGGATATAGGGGATAACTACCGGATCATTAAATTGCCTGCCGTAAACTGCTATTTTCATTTAGTTCATAGTTTGTTGTCCATAGACAATGGTCTATAGCCCCTTAGTTTTGCTGCAAAGATAAAAAAATCAATTACTATGGTCCATGGACTATGGACCATCGACTACAAATTCAAATAATTCATCAACGAGTTATATCTATCCCTCGAATTATCATTCTCATCGCTATGGTTAAAGGTAGCTTTTATATCGTATTCGTATCTCAGGAAGGTAGCTACAATGGTTGATATGTCCTGCTTGTTCACTTTAAGTGTAACTTCCATACGGGTGGAATCAGGAAAAGTACGTACGTATGAGCTAAGGATCTGTGCATTGTCCGACTCTACAATCTGCGACATATGGGCCAGTGAATTGTTTTTATTACTAATCTCCAGTACAATTATGGCGCCTGGTTTTTCAACAGATGTAAGCCCGGCAAAATATTCGGTAAGTGCGTTAATTGTTATGAGGCCCGAATAGTTTTTCGCAGCATCAAGCACCGGGACCACTGTAAGCTGCCGTTCATAGAACAGGCGGATAACGTCATAAATATGCTGATCTTCCAGCACATAAGGGTTAACCAGTGAAAGCGCCAGGGCGCCTACAGGTGTCTGCAGATCACTTTCGCCTGCAAAGTCGTTTTCTGACAGCAGACCCAAAAATTGTTCTTCGTTTACAATTGGTAAATGACGGATGCGGAACTCTACCATGCGATCAACCGCCTTCTGAATCGGGTCAGAGGTGTGCACAGGTAAAATGGCATCAGCTATCAGTTCAATTGCAAGCATTTTTTATTTGGATTTTATCTTATCTAAAAACACCTTTAAATATTTGTTAAACTCCTGCGGCTGCTCCATCATAGGCGCGTGCCCGCATTTATCTATCCAATGCAGTTCTGAGTCGGGCAGCAATTGATTAAACTCAATTGCAACCTCGGGCGGGGTAATCTTATCATCCCTACCCCATATTAACGACACAGGGATCTTTATCTTGTGCAGGTCCTTATTCATGTTATGCCGGATGGCCGATTTTGCCATCGCCAGGATCCTGATCACCTTATGCCTGTCGTTTATAGTAGCATATACGTCATCAATCAGTTCTTTGGTTGCCGTTGCAGGGTCATAAAATGTATATTCTACCTTTTCCTTTACAAAATCATAACTTTCGCGCCTCGGGAATGATCCTCCGAAGGCATTTTCATACAAACCGGAACTCCCGGTTAGCACTAAAGCCTTAACAAGGGTTGGGTGCGACAATACGTATATCAAGCCAACATGCCCCCCTAACGAATTACCAAGCAACGTAATATCTGTAAGCTTTTTAAACTTTACAAACTTGTGTACATATTTGGCCATACTTTTTACCCCTGTGGTTAATAGCGGCAAATCATATATCGGCAGTATAGGGATAATTACCCGGTACTGCCCGCTAAATTCTTTTATTACATCCTCCCAGTTGCTTAAAGCGCCCATTAACCCGTGCAGCAGCAATAAAACCTCGCCTTCGCCCTCATCGATATAACTAAAATCTTGTTCCTCTTTAAGCACGAAACTCATAAAATTTGTAAAGTTTAAATTCCTAATGACCAGCTATAAATTTCGCTGGCTGTAACGTCAAATATTTCTGCTATAAAAATAGCTTATTGCTTGTTAGATGCAAGTTTTAATAAAATTAATTAGTTGATTGAGTTGGATTAAGTTTATTGAGTTAGATTAAGTTCAACCTAATCAACCACTCACTTAATCAACTTAATCAACCTAAAAGTTGCTTCACTACTTCACTTATCGTTCTGCCATCTGCCTGGCCAGCCAGCTCTTTGTTGGCTATGCCCATTACCTTACCCATATCACTAACAGATGTTGCACCCACGCGGCTTATAACTTCTTGCAGGTAACCTTCAATTTCAAAACGCGTCATCTGTGTAGGCAAATACGGTTCAATAACCTTCATCTCATCAATTTCTATCTGGTAAAGATCTTCCCTATTCTGTGTTTTATAAATTTCGGCCGATTCCTTGCGCTGTTTAACCAGCTTTTGCAAAACCTTGATCTCGGCTTCGGATGATAGATCTTCAGCAGCACCTTTTTCGGTACGCGCTAATAACAGGGCCGATTTTATTGCCCGCAGGCCCCTTAAACGGTCTGCCTGTTTAGCCAGCATAGCTTGTTTAATATCCTGGTCTATTTGATTGATGAGTGACATGTTTATTTATTTAGTCCGGAAGTCGGAAAAGTCCGAAAGTCCGGAAGAGATTACATTTTTGTTTAGATTAGTTATATAGTTTATAAATTTATTCATTTCGTCTTTCGTTCTTTACTGACTTCCAGACTTTACTGACTGCTTTTGTCTTTCGGACTTTACTGACTTTCCCGACTTTCGGACTTACGATCGAAAGATCGTAACTGCATTTGCCTGCGCAGTTGGCATCACAACCATATCGTTTATATTAACGTGTGCCGGGCGCGATACTACGAACCATATCGTTTCGGCTATATCATCGGCAACTAAAGGATCAAAGCCATCGTAAACTTTTTTTGCCCGCTCCTTATCGCCCTTAAACCGCACCTCAGAAAATTCGGTCTCCACTGCACCCGGATGTATGGCCGAAACCTTTATACCGTGCGACACCAGGTCAAGCCGCATCCCTTTATTTAGGGCATCAACCGCGTGCTTGCTTGCGCAATATACATTACCATTTGGATATACTTCCTTTCCGGCAATTGATCCTATGTTTATTATATGGCCTGCTTTGTTGCTGATCATCCAGTTGGCCACAATTTTACTTACATAAAGCAAACCCTTTACATTGGTGTCAATCATGGTGTCCCAATCATCAAGGTTACCGTTTTGTATGGGATCCAGCCCCTGGCTAAGCCCCGCGTTGTTTATCAGCACGTTTACCTTTTTCCATTTGGCCGGCAGCGCTTCTAAATTTTCTGTTACTTCTTCCCTGTTTCGCACATCAAATTGTGAGACGGCAACTTCAACATTATACTTGGTATTCAGCTTTTTCGCCAGCTTCTCCAAACGATCGACCCTGCGGCCGGTTAATATCAGGTTATACTTTTCGCGTGCGAATAAATGAGCACAGGCCTCTCCTATTCCGGAGGTAGCACCTGTAATTAATACAATTTTAGCCATATATAGGTAACTAACGCAGCGAAATTATGTTTTTTAACCGGAATAACTTGTCATTTACAGGCAATGAAACCGCTAATAAAGGTACAATCCTGCTTTATTCAAAAATTAAACTGAACATCACCGTATGCAATCCTAATTTATTGATCGGGCTTGAGTATGGCTGATTGTCATGGATCAGCATATCGCCAAACGAGTTTGACACCTTAATTTCAGGCGAGAGTTTAAAGAATTCGAAATAAATATCGCAGCCAAGGCCTGCCTCATATGAGCCAAATCCCCCAACATTTTTAACCAGCCTGGCCAGTGGATCGATGTTCGGGTCCTGATTTTTTGATCCTATGGCTAATGAATATTTTAAACCACCCAAAATATAGGCTCTAAAGTCCTGGATGCGGTCTGATTTTAGTTTTATCGACAGGGGAAAATCAATTGTAGTTGCCTGTACCTGCTTGGTTACATCCTTGCTTAAATCGGCATAAGTATAGCTAAGCGACCTGTCCGAAAAGACGAGTGATGGGTTTACACGCGTTTCCAAATGGTCTGTTATTCGGTACCTGGTAATAAACCCTATAGCAAAGCCCGGCGAATTTGCGGAACTGATACCCGTGAGCGGATCGGTTATATATCTATTGGTACCCGCGTCAAAAAACGGGTCGCGCCAATTGGTTTTTTTATCAATTTTATAATAGCTGCTAACATACGAAAAGGAAAAACCAAAGCTCAAATCGTTTAAATCGGCACCACCACCCCAGGCTGGTACTCGTGCCTGCCCCAGTAAATCACCAGTGCTCAGCAACAATAAAACCAGTGTCAGGTAGCCGTATTTAATCATTTAATACCCGTATAAATTGAACAAATACCAAACGCCAAAGGCCTGTGTTTGGTATGCTTGAAGCCTACTTTGTCCATAAGTGCAGTAAATGTTTTCCCGTCGGGAAAAGCAGCTACCGACTCAGGCAGATAAGTGTAGGCCCTTGCATCCTTTGAAAATAATTTACCAATTCCGGGTGTAATATAGTTAAAATAGAAATTATAAAGTTGTTTTATAGGGAATGCCTTGGGTTTTGAAAACTCAAGCACCACGGCCTTCCCGCCTGGTTTTAATACGCGATGAATATCCGCCAATCCTATTTCCAGGTTTTCAAAGTTACGTACACCATAAGCAACGGTAACCGCGTCGAAGCCATCCGCATCAAAAGGTAGTTTTTCCGAATCACCTAATTTCACCTCAAATTTATCTCCCAGGGCGCGTTTGCTTATTTTTTGTTCGGCGATATCAAGCATCCCTCTCGAAATGTCAACCCCGATAATTTTTTCAGGCTTTAATATTTTAAGTGCTTCAAAGGCGAAGTCGCCGGTGCCGGTGGCAACATCAAGAATTAATTTAGGCTGATCCTTTTTAAGCTCATTTATGGCTTTTTTGCGCCAGATGATATCAATCCCAAGCGACATAAAATGATTCAGGAAATCGTAGGTTTTTGAAATGTTGTTAAACATATCTGCAACCTGTTCTTTTTTTGTGCCCTGCTGATCGGTATACGGAGTTATGGTTTTGCTCATTTTTAGTAGTGGGCAGCAAAGATAGTGATAATTGATTTCGGATTTTTCGCTGTGGTTATTTTTGGGTGCTCAAGATGGCCACGCGTTTCGGATGTTCAATTTCGGATTTATTTTTGTTAGATTGGGTTGACTTAGGAGAGAATAGTTATCTGCAACCCTTTCTCATAGAACTATTAGAAATGGTGCTACTCAGTCACAAATTGATGGATATAATGACTCGGCCGGAAAAAACTACTGCTGCCAAAAAGATGGTTTACATGGTTTACATAGTTTTGGGTTTACATTGATATAATTTATTGATAATCGAATATTTATGTTGATCTTATAAAAAAAACAATGGGTTTACATTTTTGGATAAATATGCATCAGGCTAAAAATGTCAATTCATAAATAACACAACACCAGGTTGCTCTATAATCCTGTAAATCCTGATTCAAACAATTTTTTTATAATGCCCCGGTTTGAAATTAGTATATAACTAAAAATAAAGCGAAATTTAAAAAGGCAATTGACCAACCCATCAGCTAATATTTCATATGAACATACCAGAACAAATTGAAAATTATATCACCAGTCAGCCTGAACCAAAACGTAGTGACATGGAAGAGCTGCATACGCGCGTACTCCAGGCATTACCAGGATGTAAACTATGGTTTGATGATGGTAAAGACAGCGAAAATAAAACTGTTAGTAACCCCAATATAGGCTATGGATTTTACACCATAAAATATGCTGATGGAAAAACCAGGGAGTTTTTTCAAATTGGTATGAGTGCAAACACCACAGGAATCTCTGTCTATATCCTTGGTATCAAGGACAAGACATACCTGGCCCAAACTTATGGCGAAAAAATAGGCAAGGCGAGCGTGACCGGGTATTGCATTAAGATCAAAGCGCTAAAAGATATAAATGTTGATGTACTTATAACGGCAATACAAAATGGTGTAGAGCTTACCCGTGAAAATTAAATTTCAAACTGGGGCACAACCTTATTTTAAATTATCCCTTTAATATTATACCTTTCACTATTGATGCGCTGCTCCCCTTAATGTCCATCAACACCAATTATATTTAGTATTTAACAAACCCTGTTACCCGTACTATGAAAGAAAAACCAGAACCATCGCGCAGAAATTTCCTCCGTAAGCTAGGCACCGCTACTGCAGCCGTTGCAGTAGGACAAAGTGTGTTTGCGGCAGACAAAAAGAACGAAGTATTTGCCTACTTAAAACGACAAACCGGCATTGGCGCCAACGACCAAATTAACATTGCCCTGATTGGCGCAGGCGGACAAGGAACCGAAGACACCATTGTGGCACTGCAAATTCCGGGCGTAAAACTGGTTGCCGTTTGCGATTTATATGATGGCCGCCTGGCTGATTCAAAAAAGCGCTGGGGCAATGATATTTTCACTACTAAAATTTACAAGGAGATCCTGAACCGTAAGGATATCGACGCAGTTATTATCGGCACCCCCGATCACTGGCACCAACAGATTTCGGTTGATGCCCTGCATGCCGGCAAACACGTGTATTGCGAAAAGCCGATGGTACATGCCATTACCGAGGGCCCTGCAATTATACAGGCCCAAAAGGAAACCGGAAAGATCTTCCAGGTTGGCAGCCAGGGTGTGTCATCATTAGGAAACGAAAAGGCAAAGGAGCTTTTGGCAAGCGGCGCTATCGGCCAGCTCAACTATGCAGAGGGATTCTGGGCAAGGCGCGGGCCGGTAGAGGTTTGGCAATATCCTATCCCCGCCGATGCATCGCCGCAAACTGTCGACTGGGAAACCTACGTGAGCAATACCCACAAACGCCCGTTCGACGAGAAACGCTTTTTCAGGTGGCGCAACTATACAGATTATGGTACAGGCATGGCAGGCGATTTATTTGTCCACCTTTTTAGCAGCCTGCATTTTGTAACAGGTTCCTTTGGGCCTGAGAAAATTTATGCATCAGGTGGTTTGCGCTTTTGGAACGATGGACGCGAAGTACCCGATGTTTTGCTGGGAACATTTGATTATGCAAAAAATGCCGCTCACCCTGCATTCAACCTGTCGCTGCGCTGCAACTTTGTTGATGGCACCAGCGGAACCACCTACCTGCGTTTAGTAGGCAGCGAGGGCGCAATGGATATCACCTGGGATAAGGTGGTTTTAAAAAGGAACAAGGTGTTTGCGTCCGACGATCCCTTTTACCTGGAAAAATTAAGACAAAGTGGCGATCGCAATCCCGAAAGAAAGCGGATGCTGCCGCCAGAGGAAATTGCTTACGAAGCTGACAAAGGATATTTAGGTGGGCCCTATGATCACATGAATAACTTCTTTACCGCTATCCGCAATAATGGCAAGGTAACCGAGGATGCCACTTTTGGCTACCGGGCTGCTGCCCCTGCCCTGTTGTGTAATGATAGCTATTTTAAAAACCAGCCCATGTTTTGGGATCCGGAGAAAATGGTGAAAAAAGGTTAAAGCTGAAAGGTCTGTAGGGGCGTATCGCATACGCCCTCGCCGCCATCCGATAAATACAATCACAAATTCTAAAAAACAATAAAAATGAAAAAGCTAAGCATATTACTAACTGCAATAATTTTAACCGGGGCAATTGCGTCGGCCAAACCGCCACGCAAATCGCCCCGTGCAAAATCCTCCAAAATAAAAACATGGACCAGCCTGTTTGATGGCAAAACACTTAAGGGCTGGCATAATTTTAATAAGACCGGTGAAGTAAAAAGCTGGGCTGTTGTGGATGGCTCATTGGTTTGTCTCGGCACTGCCCCTGACGCCGCCGGCGGCGATATTGTTACTGACAAACAATACACCAATTTTGAATTATCGTGGGATTGGAAGATAGAAAAAGGCAGCAACAGCGGCGTAATGTACCACGTTGTTGAAGATCAAAAATATCACACCACCTATGAAACCGGGCCGGAGTACCAAATTATTGATGACCTGGGCTGGCCGGATAAACTGGAGGACTGGCAAAAAACCGGCTGCGATTATGCCATGCACCTGCCCAACAACCAAAAGAAGCTGATGCCCGTTGGCCAATGGAACACCAGCAAGATTATTTTCAATAAAGGGCACGTTGAGCACTGGTTAAATGGCAAAAAGATCCTCTCCTTCCAGGCTTGGGATGCGGACTGGACCAAAAAGAAAACCGAAGGCAAATGGAAGGATTACCCGGATTACGGCCTTGCCAAAACCGGCTTCATCGCCCTTCAGGACCACGGTCACAAGGCGTATTTTAAGAATATTTGGATAAAGGAGCTATAAGTAGATGGTTGAATTAATTAATGACCGCGAGCCGATAACACAATTTATAATTGAGGGTTTAGAAAAATTCGTGGTGGAGGTTGGTAAACCCTCTATCATGGGCATCTATTGTTGTCCATGGAGTGGGTGGATTACTCTGAATTTTAACGTAACTTTCTCCCTCGAAGAACAAAATTACAGTTGCCCGGATTTTGAATTTGTTGAATTCGATATAGTGGAATTTCAAAAATGGGAAGAAGAATATGAATCA
Source organism: Bacteroidota bacterium (assembly GCA_030775685.1). Lineage (GTDB taxonomy): Bacteria > Bacteroidota > Bacteroidia > Sphingobacteriales > Sphingobacteriaceae > Mucilaginibacter. Next base: position 496 of record JALYIP010000058.1, on the reverse strand, counting down.
GACCAAGGGGTTTGGGTTGATGATTCAAAAAACTACGAGTATAATTTTGATGAAGGTGACGAGGGCCTAAACAGCTTTTTTTATTCCTTTCTTAAAAACTTGATATTTAGTTTAAATGAGAAATACAAACTTCCATCAACAATTGTTCAGTTTTTAGACAGTAGAATATGTGAGAGAGTTATTTGAATAACGCGGGATAGGTCTGGTGTATACCTATCCCGCGTTATTCGCACGGATGAGATTCTTCGCTCTCGCGCTACCCATGACAAGTTATACATCTTAGGGTGGGGTGTCACACTGAGGCACTCGAAGTGCGACGTGCGCAGAGGCCAATCCGCGTGCTAAGCATTGTGCAGAGGCCTTTGCCCACATGCTTCGAGTGCCTCAGCATGAACTGTGTTTAAAAGCAAATAATATTTGAATAATTTTCGTTATATTTTGTTTGTTGTTTAGCCATTGCAAAAGCTTGTTTTAATAATTTGTTAGCAACAGCAAT
>JALYIP010000057.1 GCA_030775685.1 Bacteroidota bacterium | reverse complement strand
ATTAATAGAGGAAGTTGTAGGACAAACACAATTGACGACCTCGACACATCAAATTGTCCTTCGAAATAACAGCAGTGTAATTATTAGCGGCGAAAGAAACCGTTTGGAGCAGGTGCTTAGCAACTTTCTGTCGAATGCTATCAAATATTCGCCTAACGCAAATGAGGTAATCGTTAAAAGCGAATTAACCAACGACGATGTAAAAGTATCGGTACGGGATTTTGGGATTGGCATTCCGCCTGATGAGCAACAGTATGTCTTTGATCGCTTTTACCGCGTCCATGAGTCGTCGCGCAAATTTTCCGGCTTAGGACTGGGGCTATTTATATCAGCAGAAATCATTGAAAGGCATGGCGGCACAATAGGTGTTGAAAGCAGCAGTGCTGGTACAGAATTTTATTTTACTATCCCAGTTGCAAAAGTAGCGGATGTGAGGTAATGATTTAAAAACACGTTCTAAACAATCTCTCGAAAATCTTCGCCTGATCACTGGTGCTCAAAATCTCACAGGGAAAATGGGACGAAAGACAAAGCACCAAAGGATTGAACTCTTACCTGGATGAACTTCAAAGGCGAATAGTAGTGGCACACCATAAACTAATTGATGGGCGAAAAAAGATAACTGCCATTAGCATAAAAAATAAATTTCGAGACCAGGGCGAAAAAAGAACTAAAATATTAAAAGAAAACCTTTTTTCAGAATACAAAGCCAAAATCAAGATCAAGGAAAGGGAATTTCTTTCACAAGCTCAATTAGACAGAATCATTGATAGAAAATTGCAATCGGGGCGCTTGGAGCAGGTAAGGAATATTTTTGTTTTTTGTTGCTACAGCGGACTATCCTATGCTGATTTAAAAAAACTAAGCAGAAAGGAGATCATGATTGGCATAGACGGCGAACAATGGATAATGACAAAAATAAAAAAGACAGAAACCTCGTTAAGGATACCTTTGTTAAAGCCTGCTTTAGATATTATTGAAAAGTATAAGGATCACCCACGATGTGAAAACGAAGGAATTGTGTTGCCCGTGATGAGTAATCAAAAAATGAACAGCTATTTGAAGGAAATACTTAAAGAGTGCAATATTCCGCAAAATTTGACATTCCACCTGGCCCGACACACTTTTGCAACCACGGTAACTTTAACAAATGGCGTACAAATTGAAAGTGTAAATAAAATGCTTGGTCATCTCGATATTAAAACCACTCAGCATTATGCAAAAGTTATAGATGAAAAGGTAAGTAGGGATATGCAGGCGCTTGCAAAAAAAACTTAACGAGGAAATTATATGAAATTTGATTGAATAGAAGAAACACTGATTGTTCACTATTCCATTTGTGTTATATTACTTTAGCGACTACTTGAGGGAAAGGTCGTTATTGAGTTATCCTTTTCTTTCTATATAAGGCTGTTTTCAATGTATTTATAAACCAAGAAAACAGTTGACACTTATACCTACACGTCGGAAATTTCGTGGATCAGCATATCTGCCGCGGCTTCGATGGATTGATGGATGATCTCTTCACATGAACCTTGGAATACCTTTCGCAAACTCACCAGCCTGCCTTTAATTAGCGCAGAAATAAACATAGTGCCTACCGGCTTTTCAGCCGTTTCGCTTCCGCCCGGTGTCGTCAGACCAGTAATGCCAACCATAACATCGGCGGCAATAAGCTTGTTCAGGCGTTTAGCCAGTTCGTCGGTTACCTCCTGCGATTCGGGCGTAAATTTCTCAATGAGTTTATGTGGTACTTTAAGCACCGTTTCTTTCAAAGAAGCGTCGTAACAGGTAATGCCGCCCTTGAGGACCAGACCGGATTCCGGCGCTAAAGCAAACTCGGAACACGCCAGCCCGCAGTCGCGCTCTCCGCAAACGCGATAGTCAGCCGGCGCTCAGCCATCAATTTGCTGCACTGTAAGATTTTCTTTTCTGCCATAAAAATTTCATCAGTGATAAAAAGGAACCGGCTGTTTCACCGGCCCCTCCAAATCACGTTTAAAATTATTCAACCTCTGCCGCAGCAGCTTCGTTCACGTAATTCTCTGCCACTTGCGTTAACAGGGAATCCGCATTTTTTTCTTCAGCTAAAGTTTCGTCGAACAGACCTTGCGCTTCGCTATAGCCCAATGTTCCGGCCAGGGTGCGCAGGGTACCATAAGATGCGATCTCGTAATGCTCTACTTTTTGTGCGGCGGAAATGATAGCCACATCCCTTACTTCGGTTCCCTTATCGGTGTCGGATAACAATTCAGTGGCCTCATTTAACAGTCCTTCCATAGCCAGGCATTTTTTCGCCACCGCTTTTTCGCCGATGGATGCAAAAACATTTTCCAGCCGGGTAACATGGTTTTTGGTTTCTTCGAGGTGGTTTGCGATGGTTTGCTTTAAATCTTCAGATGTAGCCCCTTTGATCATTTTTGGCAAGGCCGAAGCCAGGTGCTTTTCAGCCCAGTAAATATCCTTAATCTCGTCAACGAATAATTCCTTTAAAGTGCTTTCCGCTTCGGGTGTGCGGCTTGCAGCTACTGCAGCCCCCTTTTTGTTTGTTTTTGTAGACATAATGTTTAATTTTTAGATGGTTAATAAATAATCTGACTGCATTTGATTTATAAATTGAAACATGCAATCACTGTTCCAAACTCTCACTGTTTTTTGATCGCGCTGATCTCCCCGTTGCGCTCTATATACACCTTTTCAATTTTGCTCATATCATTTGTGAGCGCTGATTTTCGCACGCCCTGCATAATATCCTCCTGGCAAACCAGGGCGTTTTTCATGTGTTCCTTATTAAAGTCATTGTCCTCAAAAAGAACCATTTTGTTCCCTTCAATAAAGCGTCCGAAGGCTTTACTATTTGCGATCAGCCAACCAAATAATCGGTGCAGAAGTACGATCACAAAGCAGCACACGACGACCGGCACAAAATCAGAAGCGCCCACCACCGCACGGCTCATAATCGCGCCGAGCGAGATGGTGATGATATTATCCAGCGGCGTGCGCACACCGAATGACCGTCGGCCCGATACACGTATGAGGATAAGCGCGATAAAAAACATGATCACGCCGCGGCTGCTCATCTGTAGTGCATTGAGGTCCTTGCCCTCGCCAAAAATCTTGATCAGTATTTCCATAACATTTTAGTTTAATGTCAATAATTGACCGGCCTGCTTTGCAGATAACGTTTCAGTAACGCGGAACTGTTTCCCGGCTTGTTCATTATAGTTCTTAAAGAATGCTTCCAGTTGTTTAACGACGGCTTCCGGCAACTGTTCCACCGTTTGGATATCCGCAAACAATTGGGAAACATCCGGTATTCCGATAAAACGGTCGTTACGCATGGTGTTGCCATCGCGCTCGGTTTGTTCGGCCTTTAATGCGCCGATAATCCGACAATCGACTAAGCAGCCGGGAAACGTGACGCATTCTGAGATCACGATAATGTCCAGCGGATCCCCATCCTCACCTTTGGTGCCGGGGATCATCCCGAAATCGAATGGGAATACCATCCCGGCGGGCAGGATCTTGCTCAGCTTAAATCGCTTTTCTCCCGGATCATAGTCGAACTTCTGGTTATAACCCTTCGGGCACTCGATCATGGCGGTCACCATTTTTTGTTTGTTCATAGCTTGCCCCCCTTATATTCCTTTAGATAAGATTGATAATAGCCTTTAACTTTGCCGGCGTATTTCCTGGCGTATTCTATTACCGTTTCCTGCCAGCCCTGGTCCATACCAAAAGCAATGAGTTCATCAATAATGGCCGAACCTTGTATACCGCCGCTGCGCAGCTGGGAGGATGCTGTTAAAGCGGCCATATCATCGATCACCTGGTACATATCCCGGTAATCTTCTTTAAGGAGCTTAAATTTAATGGTATCTTTTACCGGCTGCAATTCCTGTAAAATATAGGAGTCCCCACGGAATTCGGTGGTGCTCAGTAATGCTGCTGATACATTTTGCATCCTTTGTTGGATGGTGATCACCCTTGCTGCCTCGGAATCCCAGGCTAATTGCTGCACAACGGTATAAGGCAGTACCGAGGATGGCCGCGCCTGCTTCATATCGACAAACAGGTATTTGTTTTTGGTATTGGTGCTTTTCAGTAAAAACAGATAACGCTTCACGCCGATACTCCCGGTACCCGCCAGCCGGAAGACCACGCTCTTCACCTCGAAGTTATATGGCCCGTCGCTGCTGGTTTTGATCCATTCGTTGATATGTGCCTTGAGTTCCTGCCTGAGTTTCTTACCTACCTTGAAATGGCGTTCATCCTCCAATGAAAGCATGATCTTTTTCTTTTTGCTGATTGTGCGCTTTTTCAGGATGTCTTTCTCTGTGCTTTTATAAGCCCTGGTCAGGAAATCGCAGACGATGCCTTTGGCCGTCCGTGGCTCAATGCTGATCGCTTTGCCTTTCGCGAGCGTAGCAGAATAAGTTTTCAGAAAAAGCTGTGCCATTTTCAGCGCCTTCACGGGCTCGATTTCGAGACTTTCAAACGCAATAAAGATACTGGCCAACATCCGGGCAAGTTCATAGCTGGCCGGAGCCAGCACCGCTTCATCAAAATCGTTCAAATCAAAATAGACCAGCTTGTTATCGCCTTTATAACTCCCGAAATTCTCGATATGCAGATCGCCACAGATCCAGGCCAGCGGCGAAAGCGGCAAGGCTTCAGCGGCTGCCAGATCCTCGTAAAACAGGTGACAGGTGCCCCGGTAAAACGCAAAGGCGTTAGCAGCCATCGCTTCATATTTTAATTGCACCTTGTCGGGTAGAAGTTCCGCATTGAAAGCTTGTATCCGTTCGGCTAACTTTGTCATCATTTGCTTGCTTTTGGTTTTCGGTTAACCGACTTCCTTTTTTGGTTCTCTTCAGCGGCATCGATCGAATGCGTGCTGGTGATATCGCTATCCTGTTCGGCCAGATCAGAAAGCCGGATGTAAAATTTATAAAGATGATCCAGTTCCGCTTCTGTCAAATCCTCGATATTCACCATCCGGTTGCTCGTACCCTCATGGGAAGCCAATAATTCGTTCAGCTTGAGGTGTATCGCTTTGGAATCTTTGTTTTGCGCCTTCTGGATCAAAAATACCATGAGAAACGTAATGATCGTTGTGCCGGTGTTAATAATCAATTGCCAGGTTTCGGAATACTGGAATACCGGCCCGGTTACTGCCCAAATGACAATGACGGCAGTGGCAGTAATAAATGCGGCTGAGCTGCCGGTGGCCATAGTGGCCCAGTTAGAAAAGCGCTCGAAAAAATTCTTTTTCTTTTTCACGATCATTATTTCCCCCAATTAATATGAATTTCGCTATCACCCGCCACTTCAAATTCAATGTGGCCGCCGGGCGCTTTTTTCCCTTTTAGTTTTTCTTTGCTGCCGTTGACGGACACGGTCAGATCGGGCAACTTATTCTTTCCTGTTTTCACCAGCATAAGCCGGCAGGCCAGTCGCCCGTCTCCCGCCAGCTGAAAGGTTGAAGGCTTATGCTTTTTCGGTGAAAAGCCGTAAGTGGGGTAATCCGTATAGATCATAAAGCCCGCTTCCTCCACCTGCATATAATGCCGGGGCAAAATGCCAAAGGCATTGCCCGCGCCATACACTTCCTGCCCAACCTCGCCCGACTTTTCCCATCCGTCATGCATATCTTCCAGCGCGATCCAGAGGTTCGGGTCGACCTCGCCGGTCTTAACCTCATCGGATAGCATCTCTTTGGGCAGCATGGTAGGGTAATAATAAACCGCACGTTCCACCAGGAAGCGGATATATTCCGCCAATAGCAGTCGCAGTGACGGCAGGATATGCTCCCCTTCCGCATTTTTCAGGTAATCATGAAAAGCGCAGAAAACCTCCTGCTCTTCGTAAACTGCGGTATAAGGCGCATCATTCAGCGGGAACAAGGCGAAAAAAGAAGGGAAGTTTTTGCCATAGCCATAATTGCAATCCCAAAGCTTGACGTTCTTAAAAACATTGGCAAGGCATAAATAACTCAGTTCTTTATAAATTTCCTTTTTTGTAATCTTATACAAACGTAATAAGGCCCCCGCGGAAAAAGAAGTATTATTCGCCTGGTAAAACAGTTCAAATCCAAGGCCTTTCAATTTCAACGCCGACTTTTCAGCTTCTGCCAGGTAACGTTTCTTGCCGGTCAGTTCCCAGGCTTGCAGCATTACATGCGCATACAGTCCGGGCACGTCTTTTTCGCCGCCCTTACCCGGCTGCGTTTCTGCCTTGACCACTTCAAGTGTATCGATCTTATAAAATACCGGCCATTGGTAATCAAAATGATGCGCCACTTTGATGGAGAACTCCAGTGAATCCAAAAATAGTTTTCCGGCTACCTTATCGCCCTTGAGCGCTAAACGTGATAGGTTAAGTAAAGGATGATGCAAATACCAGGCATCCATCACCAGTGGTTTTTTATGTTCTTCCTCGCCTTCCATGCTGTCTGCTACTTTCGGGTGCCAGCGCATAATGGTGCCATATTTTTCTTCGTAAAACGCCGGCAGGCCCTCTTTAATCTTTTTCATCACTGCCAGCTCACCATTACTCCATTCCACGTAGTCCAGCAAGGGTAGCAGTACGGCCAACTGTACCATGATCTCCGGCGGAGTAGCATAATCACAGACATAGGCATTGAAGTAATGATTGCCGTCCACCTGCGACCAGCAGCCCGGGCTATCGGCCAGGTCTGTTAGTCCTTTGTTTAATATCTCCGGCCAATGCTGGTAATGCGTCGGCGGTTTGGGTAGTTCCAGGTAGATATTCGCCAGCAAGTCGAGGTATTGCCTAACCATTGCTGGTTCATCAGCCGGGACCTCTTCTGAAAAGGCGATAAAGACATCGCTTAGGACATAGCTTTTGTCCGCTTCCAGTGCTTTATTTTTAAGCGTCGGCGGCAGGGCGAAGCCGATCTCCGGCCACTCACCGCCAACTGTATCACCGGCGGACGTTTCGGTTTGCTGGTTATAATCCGCCAATGCGGTTAGGTTCTGAAGGTAGAGTACCGAACCAGCTTTCGGCCTTGTCAAACTGAAATATAGCTGGCCTGAACGGGTGCCTACCTGGCTGACTTTGATCTCACCATCAGCCAGAACATCGCTGCTTGCTGCGCCGAGCGGCACAATATCACGCGGCCAGTACGGAAATAACAGCGCCGCAGACGGCTTTAAAGTGGTCCGGCAATGCATTACCGTTTGTTCCTTTGTCGGCAGATCGATCAATAGCTCGTAATCACCAAGCAGAGAGGCGATCTGCAGGGTCACCTGTTCCTCATGTGTAATAATTTTTCTGATCTCCAAATGATCGTTGGGCGAATAGGCGAGCCGGAAAGCAATACGGCTCCCTTTGGGCCAGGCGACGACGATCCAGCAGGAATCCTCAATATTATAAAGCTTAAAAGAATAACCCTGGCGTTCGGCGGTATACACGGGTGACAGCGCCGGTTCATTCAGGATGGCATTGACATTCAACAACCAGGGTGATACTGCATTCATCGTAAAAAAATTTAATCGTTAAACAAAACTTTACTTACACCGAGAACGCGTCGGTTAGCGCCAATAAAAAAAATCGTATGACATTAACTAAGTATGATAATATTTGTTTTAATATTTCTTAGAAAAAAATATATTTAATTAGAAGCATGTTTTTGGAATTAAAATTGCACAAGCAATAGTTCACCATTTAAAATCTACAACTATGTTTCACCATGTAAAAGATCTACAATTCAATGCCAGGGTTTCCCGCCCTGATCCGCGTTTTGCCAACTTACTGTTGGAGCAATTCGGCGGCGAAAACGGCGAGTTGGCCGCAGCCATGCAGTACTTCACCCAGGCATTCGGCGCTAAGGTGCCGCACCCGGACAAATACGATATGCTGATGGATATCGCCACCGAGGAGTTCAGCCACCTGGAAATTGTCGGCGCTACTATACAGATGTTGTTAAAAGGGGTCAATGGCGAGTTAAAAGATGCGGCCGATCAATCCGAAATCATGCAAGTGATGAATGGCAAAGCCGCAAAGGAAAATATTATCCACGAAGCGCTGAGGGCCAACCCGCAATTCCCCATCATTACCGGCGGCGGCGTGACCCCAAGAAACAGCCAGGGTATCCCCTGGTGCGCTTCCTATATTAACTCCAATGGTGACCTGACCGTTGACCTGCGGAGCAACCTGGCTTCAGAATCAAGGGCCAAACTGGTTTACGAGCACCTGATGAAATTTACCGATGATCCGTATATCCACGAAACGCTGTCGTTCCTGATGACCCGTGAGATAACCCACTATAAAATGTTCGAGGCGGCTTTGGATAGTATTCAACCAAACTTCCCGCCTGCTGTTCTCGCCGCCGACCCGCGCTATTTGCAGCAAGCCTATAATTTTTCAGCAGGAACTGTGCGCGGACCATGGAACGAGGGCGAAATAAAAGGCATGGGCAAAGATTTCATTTACGTGGATGATCCGATAGCCTATGTACAGGAAACAGAAGGCCAGACCAAATTGCCTGATGATTACAGCAAGGAACTGAAAGCCACGGAAAAGCTCGATAAGGATATGAGCAAAGAGAAAAGCGCTGAAGTAAAGGAAGCCGAGCCAAAAGGCGTGGCGCAATGGAGTACTTATTGAATTAAAAGCGACATCAAATAAAAACATAACTATGAAAAAGATCACCTACATTACACTGATTGCTGTAGCCGCCTGTTTAGTACAGGCCTGCTCAGGACATAAGGATAGCAAGGAAAGCGCAGATAGTACCAATACGGCCAAAGCGGATACCGCGAAAAAAGATTCATCGATAGCAGCCGTCGATAAAGATGATGCTAAATTCGCTGTAGCCGCCGCAAACGGCGGAATGGCCGAAGTTGAACTGGGCCAGCTGGCGCAGCAAAAAGCGGCGAATGCCAAGGTCAAAGATTTTGGCGCCATGATGGTAACGGATCATACCAAAGCGAACGACGAAATGAAAGCTTTAGCTAAATCCAAGGGTATTACCCTGCCGGTGGCTATCGACACAGATGAACAGAAAGTAAAAGACGACCTGTCCGCTAAATCCGGCGCCGATTTCGATAAAGCCTATGTCAGCAATATGATCGACGACCATAAAAAAGACATCAAAGAATTTGAAGACGCGTCAAAAAATTGCAAGGATGCAGATTTGAAAGCCTTCGCGATAAACACCTTACCTACTTTGAAAATGCACCTGGATGCAATTCAAAAGATCCATGACAGCATGAAGTAAATCGAACCGCGAAATAGTTCTGTCACGAGGCCGCCTGCTTTTCAGGCGGCTTTTTTTAGTCTGCGCAGTTCATCGTAAAGTAAAAAGTCGAGCCTTCGCCCTCCATACTTTCTACCCCGATGCGGCTGTGATGCAGTCGCAGGATCTCCGCGACGAGGTAAAGCCCGATACCAAAACCCGATACCGTTTTGATCTTTTCGTCCTTTGAACGGTAGAAGCGCTCGAATAATCGCTTTTGGTCAGCGGGACTTATGCCTACACCTTCATCCTTTACAAATATTTTCACTTTAGCGTCCAGCTTTTCACAGCCAATCGTGATAGTACCACCTTTTGGGGAATATTTGATGGCGTTGCTCAGCAGGTTATTCAATACCTGCCCGATCTTGTCACGGTCGGCTTCCAATATTATTTTTTCACAATCGACCAGCCTGATGTGGTGGTTCGAGGTCATATAGGGGGCATGCCGGCGATCTCTTCAATCAGCGGGTGTAATTCAAACCGGGTCTTATGCAGCGCGATCTTTCCCTCTTCCAGGCGGGCAAGGTTCAGAAAATCGTTGATCATGACGGTCATTTTCTGGGCCTGGGTCTCCGCCCGCGTCAGCGCATTGATCCGGAACTCGTGACCATCTTTTTTAGCCAGGCTTAGCAGTACTTGCAAATAAGATTTCATAGAGGTCAGCGGTGTTTTCAATTCATGGCTGACCATAGCGATAAAATCATTTTTTCGCATTTCCTCCTGTTTTTTCTCAGTGATATCCCGGGCGATCTTGGAAAGGCCGATAATGTTTCCTTCCGCATCTTTGATGGGAGAGATCGTCAATGAAACATCCAGCAAAGTTCCGTATTTGGTCAGCCTTTTGGTTTCAAAGTGTTCCATCCGCTGACCTGTTTTTAAACGGGCAAGGATTTCAGGCTCCTCCTCCTGGCGGTCCGCAGGGATCAATTTCAGAATGGACTGGCCGATCATTTCAGCTGCTGTATAACCGAACATTCGTTCTGCGGAATCATTCCAACTGGTGATGATGCTGTCAAAGTTCTTACTGATAATGGCGTCATCCGAAGAATCGACAATGGCCGCCAGCTTAGCGATTTTTTCCAAGGCCAGTTTGTTCTCTGTAATATCGATCACCGTGCCAATAAACCGTTCAGCCAACCCGCCACTGTTTAAATAGACCTTGCCCTGTGCCCTGATCCAACGCGGGCTGTTGTCATCAAATCGGATGATCCGGAAGGCAACATCATACCGCCCATCGCCTGCCGGGTCCATCGAGCGTTGGATCTCTTGTTGCACCCATTCGCTGTCGTCCGGAAAAATCTGTTTCGAGAACGTATCGAAATCGACCGTTTCATCCAGTGGTAACCCATATATCTTTTTGCATTGGTCTGACCAGTTAAGCTGGCCGCTAACCGGGTTATAATCCCAGGTGCCCAGCCCGGTGGATTCCATGGCCATCAGCAGGCGCGCCTCGCTTTGTTCCAGGTCGGTCAGCACATCGGCCATCCGTTTTTCTTCCTCAATAAAAGCAGTCATATCACGGGTAAAGCAACGGGTATGCATAAACTCGCCATTCTCCCGCTTCACGTTGGAATTGATCAGTACCTGTTTAAAACGGCCACCTTTGCAGGCCAGCCGTGCCGGGTAATTGATGATGACCTCGTCCGCTGACAACCGTTTTAAGATATCGTTGATGGTGTGTTGATCCGCATGGAAGCGGGCAATAGGCTGGCCGACATATTCCTCCCTGCTATAACCCACCATGTCCAGTTCCGCTTGGTTGGCCCAAATAATGATGCCGTTACGATCGACCCAATGCAGGGGCATAGCGCCCTGCTCGATAAAATCGTCCAGGTCGGCCACACGCTGGCGTAAAAGCGCCAGCTCTTCTTTTAAGGCATTGATATCTTCCATGGTTTGTGACAGGAAAGGTATGGATTTTAATTAATATGAAAGGCCGCCCCGGGGCAGCCTTTCATATTAAAAATAGCTGTTATTTGAGTTCGATCTGGCGGCTGGCCATTTTGGCTTCTTCCTTCTTGGCTATGTCGACCCTCAGCACACCGTCCTCATAGGCCGCATCGATCCCGCTTTGATCCGCAAGGTCTGGCAGCGTAAACGAGCGTACAAATGAGCTATAGCTGAACTCGCGTTTACTAAAGCGTTTGTCTGCTTCTTTGTTTTCATTTTGCTGTTCAACGGAAATGTTCAGCACATTGCGGTCAAGGCTGATCTTAAAGTCCTGTTTCCTGAGGCCCGGCGCAGCCAGTTCCAGGTGATAGTGATCCGCCGTTTCGCTGATGTTCACCGCAGGTACGCGGATAACCAAGCGGTCATTAAAAAAAGTGTCGTTAAAAATAGATTCAAAAACGTCATTAAAGCCTGGCAGTAATGAGTTATCGTTCCTGTTGTTGTTAAATTTAACCAATGTCATGGCCTTTTCTCCTTTAAAAATATTTCTAAAAAATAAATGAACAATTATTAATTAAACTTTTCAGCAATTACCTGCAAGCCTGGTGCCAGTTAATAAAAAAAGGTTGTTTGTTATTTATCAGATGAAAAATCGACAGTATGGAAATGAAAAATTTTCAGTTTAAATGTCAAATTTTCAGCGTTCAATCATTTTCCAGTGCCAGGTTCTTGAAGAGATCCCGTGTAATGATCCGGCTGTTGACCGCGATGTCATCTATGGTGCAATGCAATATTTTGACCGGCAGCGGAATGCCATTTCGCTTTTCTGTTAAATCCATATGCAAAATTGATTGCCCGGATACTTCGTCAGTTCCTTTTAATTGGTAAAAGATCGCCTCCGCCTTCTTCCGGTCATCCCCCAGGTGAAAGGTTCCATAGGTTTCAAATCCTTTCGGCGTTTTGATGTGCAGGTCAATGTAATACTTCGTTTCCATCGCAGTGCTTTTTATAGAAGGACGCTTACAAAGCATGTACCAATTGGTTGAGCGTTGCCAGGTTATGTGCGGCTGCGCCCATCGTGTTATTAAAGTAAGCGTAGACCCTTTTGCCTTCGGTTAGCCACTGGCGGATGTATTGCGCGTACTCAGTCAAAAAATCATCAGGGTAGCTGCCGCGGTAGCCACCGTTGGGGCCGTGAAAGCGTAGGTATACAAAATCCAGGTCTAACGGTTCCCGCGGGGCTGACGAGGCGGGCAGGTCATGGATAACCATGGCCATGTTCAGCCCGGTCAGCAAACGGTCGGTTTGTTCCTGGTATAATGAAGGATGCCTGAATTCCACCGCGAAATCCCAGGAATCGTCTGCCTGTCGCACTGTTTCCAGCAACCGGTTGATTTGCGGTAACTGTGCAGCGCGGACGCTTGGCGGGAACTGGATTAATAGGCTTCCTTTCTTTTCGACAGCTGCATTGATCGCGTTCAAAAAACGGCTTATATCTGCAGAGTTGAACGCTAAGCCCTTTTCATGCGTGATCCCCTTCCAAAGTTTAAACGTGAAGCGAAAATGTGCCGGAACGGTTTCACGCCACCTGCCAATTGTCGCCCCTTGCGGGACCTTATAGAACGAGCTATTGATCTCAATGCTGTTAAAAAGCGAGGCATAATAACAGAGCCGGCTTTTCTCCTGGAATTCCGGTGGGTAAGTCGCTTTATTAGGTACCGGCAATACCAGGCCGCTGGTACCGGCATAAAACTCAGGCTGTGGCATTTTCCTCTTGTAAGCGGATCAGCCTGTGCGTGATCGTCGCGAATACAGCGAAAATCACGTGCGCCGGAACCAATTGTAAATAATAGTTTTTGAAATTGATCCAGGGCGGCAGCGGATGCGCCTTAAAAGTCCCCTTCCAGATCAGCACAGCGAGGGCGCCGCTAAGTGCACCGATCACCAAACCGTTTTTAATCGAGGGTTTAATGGTGCCGTTCTCCCAAAGCTCGGTATAGACGGCAGCGAACAAAACACCCACTGCGTAATGAGCACCCCAGCCGGCTACCCGGAGCCATTTTTTAGAAATTCCGGGCGCAAGCCGGTTGATCATAGTCGATAAATGTTCCGGCTCGCTAAAATTCTCTTTGGCCAGTGCTGAGACCAGGTAACTAAACAAGGTCATCACATTCGTGCCCATGATGCCCGAAAGGGCAATTTTTGCTAGTTTATTCATGCGTCGTTATTTCTTTTCAAAACCACCACATAAGCAATTTGTTTACTGTCCTGAATACTGCGCTAAATCTTGTTTTTTTGTACAGGCTGAACCCACGGTTCTGGTTGATCCGAACCGGTGCAGCATCTGGTATACTGTTTGCTTGCTTCTGTTATCTGCTAACCATAAATAGAAAACAATGAGATCAATTTTGTACATCATAGCCGTCATCCTGATTATAGGGTGGGCTATCGGAACCTTTGCCTACGCAGCAGGCAGTTTAATACACATTTTGTTGGTGATCGCGGTGATTTCGCTGATTCTAGGTTTCCTGAGAAAGGATACGACCACTGTCTAGCCAGTTCCGGTTAATAAAAGCCCGGCCCTCCTGAACTAGCCGCCGGGCTTTTATTTGCACACACTTATTCTCGGTTTAAAGCATTTAGAATTTCCCGGATCGAAAAATGCGCTCCACAAACAAATTCATCCGCCGCGCCATAATAAATCGTTAAGCGGTCACCGTCAACGATGTGCCCGTTGGTAAAAACCACATACCCGAAGAAGCCGCTCAATTCATAGGTTTCGGTTGGTACCATGATAGGTTCAATGGTACGTGAAATGACTTTTGATGGGTTATCCAGTTCCATCAGGAAAGCGCCGAGGCAATATTGGTGCTCCGCATTTGCGCCATGATATATCTCCAGCCAGCCCTGCCCAGTACGGATGGGGGGTGCTCCGACGCCGACACGTGTGCTGTCCCAAAGACCAGGCCGGGTCTTGATCAGGCATTGGTGATTCCCCCATTGCCTGCCGTCGGAAGATTCTGCCAGCCAAATATAATTTCCGCCGATCTCCTTGCTGCTGGGCCGGTGCAGACAATAATATTTGCCACCGATCTTTTCTTCAAAAATAGCACAGTCCTTATTATGCGGTGGCAGGATCATGCCACCCGGCTCAAAATGCAGCCAATCTTTTGTTGTTTGTAAACCGACACCCACGCCGCTGTCTGAAACGGCGGTATAGGTCAGGTAATATGTATCACCAATCTGCGCGACCCGGCAATCTTCAATACCGAACCGTTCGAGATAACCTTTACCAATCAGCGGGGCATAGCCATCCTGCTCTTTAAAACGTATGCCATCATCGCTGCACAATAACCGCAAATGCGAGATCGTCGTCAGGTAATCCAGCCCCTTATAACTGATCACGCGTGCATCTGTCGCTACTAGGTCGGGATCATTTAGCGGCACTTCAATTATTTCAGGGTTTCCGGTAGCATTAAGTGCCGGGAAAAACAGAATGCCTTCTTTTTGCAGGACCCCTTCGGCCACGCGGACAAGCAGCCAGGTTTTGCCCTGGAAGTGGAACACCCCGGGATTGAGCAGACTGATGATCTGCAAGCCTTCTCTGCTGGCTTGCAGGTCTTTGGGCAGCAGTAAAGGATTTTCCGGGAATCTTTCAGCGAGATCTTTCATGGCTTGGTTTCATCGCTGTTAATTTTTGCCAGGTCTTTGGTGGCCGGCCCGGTTAATACACGGCCATCAATATCGTAGCGCGCACCATGGCAGGGACAGTCCCAGCTTTTCTCTTCATTGTTCCAGTTAACAATACATTTGGCATGGGTACAAACCGGGCTTAGCGCATGAATATGACCTTTCTCATCACGGTATGCAGCGATCTTTTCGCCATCGATCTCCACCACCTTCCCGGTACCAGGCTGCAACCTTTTTAACGAGTCAGTTTCTTTAATGCCAATACGGTCGGCAACAAAATGATAGGCCACATCGGCGTTTTCTTTCACGAATTCTGCAAAGCCGTCTACCGGTTTGATCCGGCACGGATCGAATAAGTCTGCGTACCGATTTGGCCGCTTCCGCACCAGGTCACATAATATTTTGCCAGCGATGCTGCCCAGCATCATACCGTTACCGTTATAGCCGGTGGCGCAATAAATGCCGTCAGCTGAAAAGGGCATTTGACCCACATACGGCAAGCCGTCTACCGGGACATAATATTGGGACGACCACTGATATTTGACAGAAGAAATGTTATAATATTTCCGGATATATTTTTCTAGGTCCGTAAATGCTTTTTCCGCATCCTCATGCGCGGTTTTATGATCCAGCCCGCCAACCAGTAAAAGTTGCTTCCCGCCAATCATATGACTGCGGACATAATGATAAGGCTCCTGCATATCATAGATCAGCGCGTCCGGGTATTTACCGCTTTTTAATTTGACGGCCATGACGTAGCTGCGATAGGGCGCACATTCAAAATTGAACACGTTAATATTGGGCGGCATATGCGTGGCATAGACCACGTTTTTAGCACTGATGCTGGTGGTATCCGATTGCGCAATATGAACATTCCCGTCATTCTTCAGGCTTTCGATTTTTGTATTTTCTAACAGGATACCGCCCGCTTCCAGGTAGGCCTTTTGCAAACCCTGCAAGTATTTTAAGGGATGAAACTGTGCCTGGTTATCGAATTGCAGGGCTTTTTGATAAGGAACTGGCGTGGGAACATTTTCTGCATACTGGACAGGGACGCTTACCTTTATCGTGCCCGCATAAATATCGGCCAGTTGTTTGACCTGGTCTTCATCTTCTGCGTAGAGATAGCCATATTTGCTCTCATAATCGCATATGATCCTGAGGGTATCTATATTTGATTTAATGAGTGCGAAGCCCTCGTTAATGGCATCGGCAAAAAGCTGTGCCCCCTTGGCACCAAAAGCGCTTTCGGCCTCCTTATAAGTCGTATCGGCAAAGGTATTAATGTGGGCACTTGTCCCGCCGGTTGTCCCAAATCCTATACGATGGGCTTCGGCAATGATCGTCTGCTTTCCAGCTTTTTGTAATAAAAGTGCGGTAGTCAGTCCGGTGATCCCCCCACCTACAACCAGGCAATCATACACGGTGTCCACATTATTTTCGTAAACCATTTGAGCGATCGCCTCCAGGCCTTCCTGCCAGGCGCTTCCACACTGGCCATCTCTTGGAATATTATTTGTAGTACTCATAGCTCATCTGTTTTTAAGCTAATACAATAAATAGCGGGTTACTGTTTGTCTTAATTGCCGCTCCCGCATAACTATTTTTTCTGAATACTTAAACCGCTATCAGATGCTGGCGTTAATAATATATTTATTAAATCAATAATATTAATTACAAGTATATAAGATGTGGAAGATGTTTTGTTCCACAAACCAGGCGCGTGATGAAACACACGACCGATATGGACAAATTTATGCAAATCGTCACCCTGGGGTACTGGGCAAAAATTGAAGAAAAATTTGAAGAAAAAAATATCTGAGAAATTATGGAAACAGCAACTAGAAAGGCACAGAAACAAAACAAACAGCCGGGTATTGAAGCAAAAATGAATCCGGCACCCGAATATATCAAAGGAAATTACGTCGGTTCCAAAAAATTGCTGGATAAGGTGGCGCTCATTACCGGGGGTGACTCTGGTATCGGCCGGGCAGTCAGTGTGCATTTTGCGCGTGAGGGAGCTGACATAGCTATTGTTTATTTAAACGAAGATATCGATGCGACAGAAACCAAACGCCTCGTGGAAGCAGAGGGACGCAAATGTCTGTTGCTAAGAGGCGATGTAAAAAAAGCGGCTTTCTGCAAAAAAGCGGTGGCCAATACGGTTGGTAAACTAGGAAAATTGAATATCCTGGTCAATAACGCAGGAATGCAGTTTCCGCAGAAAGACCCGAAATCAATTGATGAGAAACAACTGGACGACACTTTCCGGACGAATATTTTCGCTTATTTCCATTTTGCCAGCGAAGCACTGGAATACCTGGAGGAGGGTGATTGCATCATCAACACGACTTCGGTCACGGCCTACCGTTCCTCGCCAAACCTGATCGACTATTCCTCGACCAAAGGCGCGATCACCAGTTTTACCCGTTCGCTGGCCACCAATTTGACCGATAAAAAGATCAGGGTAAACGCGGTTGCTCCGGGTCCGGTCTGGACGCCATTGATCGTGGCCACTTTTGACGAAGAAAAGATAAAAAGTTTTGGGAGTGAAACGGCGATGAAGCGGGCCGGGCAGCCTTCGGAGCTGGGACCGGCCTATGTCTTCCTGGCATCGGATGACGCTTCCTTTATAACGGGGCAGGTGATCCATGTCAATGGCGGTGAAGTAGTTAATGGATAAGCAAAAATTATATACCTATGAAAAACAATCAGAGAATGCCCAATAGTATGTTAAGACACACTCCATTTGAGCAACAGATACCAGTTGAACACGAATAGTGCGGCGGTTATTCCGAATACATATGGAAACACAAACGGCAAATATTGAACAGATCAGTTTGCATGACGATGACGTTTTTCCAAATTGCAGTTAGGCGGCTCTGAAGGTCCGAAAATATTCATTGAAAAAGGCGATGTGCTCGTCATTCCTGCTGGGGTGGCGCATAAGAACCTGGGGCCGGAAAATTCGGTCGGTGTGATCGGCGCCTACCCGGAGGGCCGGGATTATGATATGAATTATGGCAAGCCTTGCGAAAGGCCACGCACAGATGAAAACGTAAAAAAAGTTCCTGTTCCGGGAAGTGACCCGGTTTTGGGGATTAATGGGGGATTAACAAAAATCTGGACATAAATTAGAACTAAGCAAAAAGCAATTAACGGATGCGGTCGCAGCGGTTGGTAAATCGGCGGAAGCGGTGCGAAAACATTTAAAGAAATAGCCATGCCCTGGTATAACGGAGATTACCCGCCATCTTATAAAAATCAACCGAAGAAGCTTCGGGAAAAGGCGGTGGAAATTGCGAATGAAGTCTTGAAATCAACCGGTAATGAAGGTGAAGCCATTGCGACCGGGCTGAAGCGCGCAAGGGAGCATTTTGCAAAGGAAAAGGAAGCTGCAAAAAAGCAGGGAGAATAACCTTGCCATCCACTGTTATCGCGGGCATGGAATATGACCCGGCGGCTCAAACGCTGAAGATCAGTTACGTATCGGGGCAAGTATATTTGTATAAGGATGTCCCGGAGAAGGTGTACATGGAACTGAAGGCCTCCCGGGTCAAAGGGCGTTACCTGTGCTTTTTGTCAAGGATCAATTTGCCTTTGAAAAGATAACGGCTTCAACGCCGGTTGATTTAAAGGGATAAATAGGGTAAAAAACTGACCAGTAATTTGGTGAGGCTCGGCTTCAAACAATGGCAGGATCTTAATTTACAACTATATATGCGGAATATGAGGAACCTTTCCGGGTTATTTGTGTTGCTATCGTATCATGAAAACCAATGCAGTACGATTCAATCCCAAAACCGGCCAGGTCATCGTCGTGGGTGCTTCTGCCGGCGGGCTAAATGCGCTGACCGCTTTAATTCAGCAATTACCGAAGGACTTTCCGGCCCCGGTACTGATTGTACAGCATATCTCTGCTGACGCATCTGGAGATGTACTTTTAGATGCTTTAAACAGGCATGGCAAATTAAATTGTCTCCATGCGGTAGATGGAGAACCTATCAAAGCAGGTCATGTTTACCTGGCGCCGTCCGATCATCACCTGTTGGCTGGAAAAGATGGCCATCTTCATGTCACGAAGGGTGCCCAGGAAAACCGATCCCGTCCGGGCATTGATCCGCTGTTCCGATCCGCCGCTGTTGCGTTTGGAAACAGGGTGACCGGCATTATTCTGACGGGGTATCTTGACGACGGAACGGCTGGATTAATAGCCATTCAAAGATGCGGAGGGACCTGTATCGTACAGGATCCCGATGAGGCACAGTATCCGGATATGCCGAAAAATGCCCTCAATCAGGTCAAGGCGGATTAC
Organism: Bacteroidota bacterium; assembly: GCA_030775685.1. Taxonomy (GTDB): domain Bacteria; phylum Bacteroidota; class Bacteroidia; order Sphingobacteriales; family Sphingobacteriaceae; genus Mucilaginibacter. Next base: position 101,494 of record JALYIP010000057.1, on the reverse strand, counting down.
TGTGTCCCGGTAGCAGAAATGGGCGGCGTTCTTGCTAAACTGGTGGTCAGGAAACTCAACAGGCGAAAGGCGATTCCCAAAGATATCCAGCGGGAAGTCATCATCGCCGAACGGGTATTAAGCGACTTACCTTCTGTCAATTCCCTCGGGGAACAGGTGCCGTTCAATTGTCCGGGCTGCGGCGGTGTGCTATGGAAGATCGCTGAAGGCTCACAGCTGAGGTACCGTTGCCACACTGGTCATGCTTATACGGCCGCGGCATTGCTGGCAGAACAAACCAAAAAAATTGAAGAAACGATGTGGACGGCTTTACGGATGTTCGAAGAAAGAAAAAACCTTCTGACCACACTTTCAAAAGATCAAAGTGGTGCCCAAGCCCGTATAGCTGCCGAGCGGGCGAAATTGTCCCAGATGCATATTGACCGCATCAGGACATTCCTGCTGGCAGATGACAAAGCAACCAAAAGCGATCTGCCGAAGTAATTTTCAAAACATTTTAGAAAAAACAGTGTTGGATAATCAAGTCGCTCCTAGCCTTATCTGACATGATCCCAATTTATATTAACAGCAAAACCTATTTCTTTTCCATCATCCACGTCACGAAACAATCGGCTAATACACTTATCTATGGCATCCTGCTAAACGCTCATATTTATTATTTAAGTAAATCGCTTGGCAGGAGTGATTGCGTGCAATTAGACAGCAATCCTTTATTGGATGTTGAACTGCTGACTGAAATCTGTGACATCATGACCAAATTCGAAGTGGAATACGAAAAATACCCGTCTTTGGAATTTATCAATGACGAGATTATTAAAGTCCTGGGCGCTATCCGAATGCTGATGTTGCAGATCAACCTGTCCGACACTGTGGAGGGTAAAGACAAGCTAACCAGCGAATTAAAAGCGATGATCAAAACCCTTCCAATTCGGCCACTATAATTCATTCTTGACCTTTATTTAAAATTTATCCCGTCTGGATTTTTGACAGAAATCGCAATCATATTTTAAATTGTTACGTGTTTTTCGGTAAGTCAATAATGAAAGTCACCCCGGCATCGGCATTACTTTGAACTTTAATGCTTCCGCCAAGGGTCTCAACCTGCGTTTTGACCATATACAGGCCCATTCCTTTGCCCTCCACAGAGGTATCAAAGCGCCGGTACAGGCCAAATAGCTTACTGCCGTTCAGCTGAAGATCGATGCCTTTACCATTGTCCTCGAAATGAACACTGATCTTGTTTTTCTTGTTTGAGCTGGTTATTTGGAGCAACAATTTTTCTTCCGGACGTTTGAATTTTATGCTATTGGAAATCAGGTTATAAAAAATACTGTACAGATAATTTTTCAAGCTGTGGATAGTATCAACCGTTGAGAAATCGCACTTGATCTCAATTAAACCCTGTTGTGTATACACATCAAAGGTGTTTTTGATGTCCTCTACGATCTGCGTAAAGGAAATCTCTTCCATCTGCTCGTGAACCTGCTGTTTGACATCCAGGATCAAATTCAGATCAATGATGACCTCATCCAGTTTTTGCACAGATGTGCCGAGACTTGAAATGAGGGTAAGGAACTCTTGTTCATCATCCGCGCCAAGCCTGAGCAACTGATATAAGCCGATGATATTAGCCACGGGCGCGCGCAGGTTATGCGAGATGATATAGGTAAATTGTTCCAGTTCCTTATTACGCTGGATCAGATTTTCAGCGGTCTGCATCAACTCATCGCCGCTTGTCTTCAGATTATCTTTCATCGTCAGCAGTGCCTTGCCTAAGATATCTTCCTCACTTAAAGGCGTAAATTTGCTGGTAAATTCCCGCTTACCGATCTCATCAGCAAAGAGGGCCGTCTCGCGCAATTTGTTGGACAGCTCATTGACAGCGCCGACCATTTGGCCTATTTCATCGCGGTTAACCGGAAGGTTGACCGTATCCAGTTTGCCTTTTCCCAGATCATTGACCATTTGAATGATCAGGCTGATTGGGTGGGTAATAATGGCTGTCATATAGGAGGATAAGAAAACGCCCGATAAAACAATGACAATGGCCAGTACCAGAATCAGCGTCCTTAACCGCGTGGAATAGGATTCCAGGTTTTGGAATTCCCGGATCTTGATATCCCGCTCATGAAGATTAACCTGGTCCAATGATTGGAGCAATTGCGAGGTACGGGGAATAACCTCGTCTTCAATCGTTTGTTCGGCAGTTAGTTTGATTACCGGGTCATCATAATCTGTGAATTTTCCCAGCGAGGCCATGAGTTGTTTTTCTATCCCCAGCAGGTTCTCAAAGTTTTTAAATACCTGTCCAAGGCTGTCGGTCATCCGCGGCTCACCCAACTGGCTAAACAGGCCAGTTAACTTCCGTTTTAAAGCGGGGTATTTCGCCGTATGCAGCGATTGCAATGCCTGCTTGTCCTCCTGGTTTGAGCGCAGGAAAACCCAGTTTGTCGTAAACATTTTGGATTCGATCAACAGACTCCGGAAATCGCTAAGCCCTTGCTGCGAGGGATCAATCACCGTGGAGATATGGTCGGACAGCTTTTTACCTTTATGCAAAGTAAATTCGGTGACCAGGCCGTTGATGACAAACAGTAGGACCAGAATCAAAAAGCTCCAGTAAATTCGATTGCGGATACTTATGCCCATTATTTTTAATTTAGAAATGAAAATTCAGGCCGCCCGTAACGCGGATCGGGTCTTCTGGCTGGCCATAGAACAGTTCAGTATCCTTTTTAGTCAGGTCCATACCATATCCCACGCTTCGATAATGTTGGTTAAGTGCGTTGCTTATATTTATAAAGGCCGAGAACCGTTTGCTGAATGCATAATGTGCAGATAAGTTCAACATAGCATAACCCGCAATTGTTTGACGACGAATGTTCGAACCCAAAGTATCTTTTACGCCTGGCAGGTTTTGCCGGCCCATGATGAGCAATCTTGGCGAAAAGGTAAATTTCCCTGCCTCCATATCGGTACCGATATGGAATATAAATGGTGAGATAAATGAAAGTTGTGAATTGTAGTGACTTGTTAGTCCTGCCGTTTTGGGATCATTGACCATTCCGCCTGTATAACTAAAAGATGCATAGCTATTCAACAAAAAGCTGCCTATTGTATGTTTTAAACTGAATTGAAGACTGCCGCCATAACTTATCTGCCTCCCTTCATTAATAAATACCTCTATATAATCGACCGGGATCCCGTTAAACGTATTGTTGTATAAATGCGTGGTATAATTGTCATTCTCATAGTCATGTAAATTATCTGAAATCGTATAATAACCATCGGCGGTCACCGAAAAGTTGTTTGCAATGTGTTGACGGATGTTCAGTTCAACATTATAAGTTCGCGTAGGCTTCAGATTTGGATTGGGCAGGTGCAAAAATGAAGAATGAAATGTTCGTCCGGAATCAGCAGTAGTAAATGCGCCGGATTGGGCATAACTGCTCGAAGGTGAGGGGGCCAGGTATGCACTTCCCAATAGAATTTTAACCGTAGTGGCGGATGATGGTTGATAAACCAGGGCAAAACGCGGTGTTAAACTGTAGCCGTAAAGCGAGTTGTCGTCATAACGGGCCCCCAATGTGAGGCTCAAATGTTTGGACGGCCCGTATTGTGCCTGGAGATAAGCGCCGGTATTAAAATAAATGATATGATAAAATTTTGCTGCCAATCCCGCCGGACGGTAATAACTATCCGTTCCGGCATAGCTTCCCTGAATGTTGCCATTGGGATCGACGGGTTCATCCAGGTCAGCACTTTGCGGTGTGGAACTGTACTGTTCGTAACTTACACCCGCCGTTAAATTGAGTTTACTGCCTATCTTATAATCAAGTTGTTCTTCGGCTTTTAGCGATGCAGAGGCCGCATAACTATAATCCGGCGCCATCGAACCGAACACGTCTCTGGCGCTGGATTGCGGGTCCAGCGTGTAGCTCGTGCCCGTAAGCGAGGTGGTGGAAACAAAGCTACCAAGTTCCTTTTTGTATCCAGCGCTGGCCGTTGTGATCCGCTGGCCGATAAATAAATCTTTATTATAGATGGCATTGCCGGTATTCAGGCCATAAGCACTGGGTGTCCTGGCATAATTGGAAAATATAGAAAAAGTAAAATCGTCCAGATGAAGGGCGGCGTAAATATTATAGGCGACCGTAGGGGCCTGGTAGGCTGGTGTATACGGCGAAGCGGATTTTATCGTCCCGTAAATGGTATTAAAAACGCCGGTTTTAAATGGCATGCTGCTTAATTGCGGGTCATTAGGGTAAATCCTGCTATAATCCGGCTGCCTGTCATAATTGTATTGACCGGAAATGGTAAAGCTGGAATTTGGCGCTAATCTTTTAGCCAGAAATAGCGTATGATTGCTATAACCATAACTTCCAGCAGCAGTGCTGACATCTGCGACCAGATCCGTATTGGCCGGCAATTTTTTGGTTATAATATTGATCACACCTGAAACCGCATCGGCCCCATACAGTGCAGATGCCGGGCCATAAACGACTTCCACCTGTTCTGCCAGGTTTACCGGGTAATTTTCCATGATCGGCATAGCCTCGTTGGTCGGGGAAGATATCTTAACGCCATCCAAGAGGATCACAAAATTCTGTTGCCCCTGGATCCCACGGACTGTGACGCTATTCCTCGAGCCAGGTGCAATTTTGTCATCCACTTTCATATCCGACAGGTCCAGCAGCAGGTCCTGCAGGGACTGGTAGCCGCGGGCGCGGATCTTATCCGCGCTGATCACGGTTACTGACGCAGGAGCCAGGCCGGAACTTTGGGAAGTTTTACTGGCAGTAACCACTTTTACATCCAGTAGTTCCTTAAGGCTCAAGTCTTCCAGTTTCGTAGTATCCTGGCCATAGCTTTGGTAGCAAGCCAAACTCAGGATAACTGCGCAGAAAAGGGTCCGGTAAATGCTCATGGTTTCGGGGTATTAGCAATGACATTATCAGTGGTGATGATGGTGGCCAGTTTCAGTAAATCGGAAGCGATGTTCAGGTTCCTGGAAAGGACGTTGTTTTTATTGATCTCCAGCTTCAGCCGGTCATCGACGATAATAAAGTTGATGCAGGAGCCTTTTTTGGCTAATCCGTTTTCTTCGGTGATCAATAGCATAGGCTGGTTAGCTGTAAGGAGCGCAATCCGCTTCAGGCTCCTGCTCTCGTCCTGGCTGATAAAAAGAATTTGGCAGGAATAGGAGGCAGCGCTTGCGGAAAGCTTTTTGACTACGATCCTTAGATTACCTACGAATCTGTTGACCGTTAATGCGCCGAGTTCTTCGTATAAGGGTGAATCACCTACGATACCAATGACAAAATCCCCTGAAGGTCTATTTTCGGGCCACTGGAGGTATTTGGTAAAACGGTAAATAATGTTGGCGTGGACTTTGTAATCCGTTACCTGGCCGCTGCACTGCAGCGCAGCAAGTAATGAAACCAAGCTTAAGCAGAACAGTTTGAAACCGGCTGATTTAAAATAGGGGATTTTCAAAACTCTTCCGAATGTACACAAACTCATTGAATTAAACTAATAATTAATTAATTAAATTTTGAAATAATCGGATGCGTTACTGTCTGTCAAGCTAAAAACACCTATCGTTTCCCCAAAATGCAAACGAGATGATTGCGATAGAATATCAAGAAGTAACTTTTTCAAAGTTGCTTTTTTTTGGTTAGATGTTAAGAGATACAGATGTTATTCATGTAATTATAAATTCCACAAGTTGTATTAAAAACATTAGTTTTCCGTAACTTTATTTCACAAGAAAGCCCCGTTAACCATTTACACCGTAATGAGAGTACCGCTAATACAATGGTTTAGCTGCAAACTATAACCACGCATCGATTAAGCACACAGACGGCAACTATATCACTGTTGGAGATATCCACAAATATTATCAAGGGCTTTTGGCCATTGCTTAAAAGAGGTATAATAGGCATCTATCACAATAACGTGTCGGCCTTGAAACTACGGCAGAGCGTATTGCTATCGGGGTTGGCCTGGCGACCAAAATTGGCATTTTGGGGCAATTTGAGTTTTTCAGCAGACCCTAATTAAAATTCCTAAAGACAGAAGGATAGCTCCTGTTAATATTAAAAACGACATAGCTATGTTTTTTGGTGTTTACGTGGTGGGGCGAGTATAGTTTCCTTATATGTTCATGGCTTTTTCCATTAGCCATTTCTCCTTATTAATTGTCATATTTACAGCTTTCCAGGTTATCCCATTAACTTCTGTTAGCATCTGTTTTTCAGGATTAATATTAAATCCCGCTCTTTCATAGGATTTTATTGCACCCGTATTCCAATCATAAACATATAATTCAGTTCTCACTGCTTTTAGTTTTCCAAATGAAAACATCAACAGTTCATTTACGATTTGTCGACCTATTCCTTTGCCCCTGCTAGATTTATCACCTAATAGAATTTTCCCGAGTTTGCAAACATTATTGCCAAGCATAGTGACTTCTGAATGTCCTATGATTTTGTTAGATGCCGTTTCAACCACATTAAATGCGAACGAGTTTTTGTCGTCCAAATAACTTTGAAGTTGAGAAACATTTAGTGGATAGGTGAAATAAGTTCCAGCAATCTGAATCAACAGTTCTTTACTATCAATCCAAGAAAGAAATAAATCAAAATCAGATTGCTTGAATGGTTTTAATTTTATCATTTAATATTTCTTTGGGTTTCTTATTTTTGAATTCCCGTAGGTAACTTATCAATATTTCTACTATTTTTCCGATTTCGTTTGTCTTAAAATCGGACGATGATGCGTTATAGAAGTAGCGCTTCATTACGGAACAATAACCCTAAAGGTAGCCCACTGACCCCTTCGCAATTATTTTTAAATGATTCAACATGGTTAATTTCAATAAGATTATTTACGGGGTTCATAAGGGCCACATTTATTATAATAGATTGTTTTGTGTGTGAATTTATTCAATGAAAATGATCATTATTTGACTTGTAAGCATTAGAAAATACGACTTCCAATATTTTTATTTTTTAGCCAGATGTATTAATTGGAAGTGTAATCAAGAAAGTGGTTCCCTTTCCCAACTTGCTATTAATACTTATTTTTCCGTTTAATGCTTCCACATGGCTTTTAACCAGAAATAAACCCAACCCTTTTCCTTCAATAATCGAGTTAAATCTTTTATAGGGTTTAAAAAGATCTTCTTTATGCTTATTAATATCAATACCAACTCCGTTGTCTGATATATTTATAATTAAATATTTAATATTCGATTTGATCCTAATCTTAATAAATGGTTTTTGCTCAGCCTTGTATTTTATAGCATTACTTATAAGGTTGTGAAAGACGCTATACAAATAGGCTTTGTGTGAATAAATCTCACATGGTCCAAGTGGAGATATAATTTTAATCCCATGTTGATTTATAGCTTCGCGAAGATCCATCCTCACATTGTCTAAAATTTCAATTAAATTAAGTTTTTCCAGTTTTAAATTAGCTGACCCATCTGTAATGGCGAGGATCTCGCTTAAATCCAAAATAACTTTATCGAGGCTACTAATAGAGGTTTTCAAATCTTTTACGCATTTTTCAACGGTATCGGCATCATCTATTTCAGTTTCCAAAAGCATCGTAAGTCCCATAATATTTGCAACCGGGGCACGCAAATTATGTGAAACTACATAACCAAATTGATGAAGCTCTTTATTGCGTTTATACAGGTCATCTGCAAATACTTTTAATTCTGCCTCAGCTTTTTTACGTACCGAAATGTCCTGCATAGCTCCAATCATTCTTATGGCTTTTCCATTTTTATCCCTGATAACGAAGGCCCTATCTACAACAAAAGCGTAGGAACCATCGGTTTTTAAAATTCTGTATTCCTCATTCCAATTAGATTCTAAACTATCGAATACTTTATAAAGGCTATTCTTAATACGACCAATATCCTGGGGGTGCAAAGTTTTCCTCCAGGAATCGATGTCAAAGTCGCTGGTATGAATAAGTTTTCCTGTAATATCTTTATATCCATTTCCTCTGTACAACTTATTTTTAACAATATCCCATTCCCATGTGCCGTCAGTGGTAGCTTGTGTTAAATATTTATAACGCAGATCGCTTTCTTCGAGTAATAACGCCATTGATTTTTGACCTGTTATATCCTGTACCGTTCCTTGAATTAAAGAAGAATTTCCTTTTTCATCACTGACCAATTTTCCTAGCTCATGAATCCACTTGATAGCGCCATCCGGGCATAGAATCCTGTATTCTAAATCTATTTCCTTTATTCCTGCAAAAGAGGCGGATTGTTTTGTTTCGAAAATTTCCCGGTCTTCGATATGAATAGTACTTAACAGAGCATCTGGTTCAATTGAAAAAGTCTCCCTAGTTACTCCCCAAATACTGTATACCTCATCTGACCAATATCTATTTGTACCATCAAGGTTTATTTGCCAGTAACCTAATCGCGCAATAGCAACAGCTGTTCTTAATTTTATCTCGTTTATCGTAAATTCTTCTGGCACACTCAAACTTCCAGCCTGCGATATCGGTGTAGCCTCACGGGCAGTACAATATATTTCCTTTTCATCGTCACCCCATTGAGCAGACCATATCATTGATATCAAGGTACCATCTTTGTGTATATATCGATTTTCAAAGTTACCGTAATAACTACCATTCATAACGTTTACTAAAATCCCTTTGGTTAGTTCAATATCTTCTTCATAAACAAATTTCAAATATGACTCTCCTTTAAGACTTTCGGGCGGGTACCCCCAGATATAAGATGCTGCTTCATTTATTATGATAAACTTTCCCGACTCATTAATTACACAAATTACATCACGGGATAAATTTAAACACTTACTTAATTTTGATTTTACGTTATCCAGCTCCTTATTTTCCGTTATTTCATACATTGACGTGTTGCTTAAACCGCATTTGCATACGCAATTATCAAATTAAAGGTTGTGTTTATGTTATTGGTAGAAAATTAGCGGTAAAACTTTTTATAGAATTGCACGAATTTTCAAATTATTTAATACGCAATTGCCCAAATAACGTATTGGCCCCTTCTTATTGGCTTTTCTTTGGTAAAGAAAAAAAGTTTTTAGCTCGCTGATTTAAAAATAGAGACACACTGATTCTTGATATTATGTCAAGTAGTGGTAAGATTTACCAAATACTTAAATTAATTCAAACAGTTTATATATAAATGTTACATAAAATTAAGAGGCAGCAAGTAGGCGCAAACCCTTTAGAAAAGGGGTCGAAAACGTTCCCCTACGAACCAACTTCAGTTTATACTCAAAAAATCAAAACCTACCTTAACTAGTGTTGCGTAACTAAAAACAGATCATTAGATTTATATCAATCGCTGTTAAAGAGTATGGGAGTAAAACATTGAGTAGTTCTAAAATGTCTCTATCAAGTTATTGATATATAGTTATTTGCGGAAAGGATTGATCGTCCCTAATGGCTTGCGTTATGCAATATTTATTCTCAGATTTTGTATTAACTTCTGAGCAAAATTTCGTAGATTATAAAAAAGCAAAAATTAAGTTAATAACTAAAAATATTGGGAAAATTCTTATTTTTGTTGAATAAAATTTGCAATTAATCTGTATCAAAAAAGTGGTGAGTATTTCGGTGAGTAAGAAATAGAATTCGCCTAATATATTGAATATCAAAGCGGTTTAAGAGGTGGACAAATCCCTCCCTCTCCGCTGATTTCAATATCAAGCACAGATAAAAGCCTGCAAATCAAATGATTGCAGGCTTTGTTTTTGGGTTAAATGACTATGTTATTCATCCCCAAAAATACAGGCGCGTGGTCGTAAAAAATCATGTAAACCGGAATTGACAGAAAAATCCCCTGAACTATTAAAGAAAGGGTGAACCACATGGTTTTTCTATTAGTCTGGGTATCTTCCAATGCGGGCCATTTCTCCCAAAATGTTCTCTTTTTAAGATTCATGAACTTATTAGTTCCGTTCGTTCCAGGATAAACATTTAGTTTATTTTGCGTAATAAATTTTTATTAAAAGATCGTCGGAATAACTGCTGTAAAACCAATCGTATTCAGCACCGTGGAGTGATAAGTATTCACTAATAACATCATATAGCAGGGCGGAGTAAGTCCGCCCTGCTATATGTTTTTTTCTTTATAACCTTTCAGCATAGTCAAGTAATGTATCGGCAGCCAAAACAGATGTGGCGGGATTTTGTCCGGTTATAAGTAGCCCATCCCGGGTGACAAAAGGCTTCCAGTCTTCCCCTTTCTGAAAATTCGCGCCTCTTTGCTTCAGCATATCTTCCAGCGAAAAGGGAACAACATGTGTCAGTTGCGCGGTTTCTTCTTCTGTATTGGTAAAGGCTGTTACTCGTTTTCCCTCAATCAGCCATAGCCCATTAGGAAGCCTTGCATTTTTTAAGGCTACGGGGGCATGGCAGACCAGTGTAACGGGCTTGCCACTATTATAAAAGTCTTCAATAAGTTTTGCGGAATCCTTATCATCAGCTAAATCCCACATCGGGCCGTGGCCGCCCGGATAAAAGACGGTATCAAAATCGTTTGCTGAAACGGTGCTTAATTTTACCGTGTTGCTAAGCACATCCTGCGTTTCTTTATCGTTATAATACCTTATGGTAGCTTCAGTTCTATTTTCAGGCAAGTCACTCTTTGGATCTATAGGAGCCTGACCGCCTTTAGGTGATGCCACGACTATTTGCTTTCCAAGGTCACGGAATTTATAATAAGGGGCTGCAAATTCCTCTATCCACAGGCCTGTTTTTTTTCCGGTGCTGCCCAACTCGGCATGAGACGTAACAACGAATAGAATTTTGTTGATTTTCATAATTTTACATTTTAGTTTAAAGTGTTATTGTTTTTAAAATTTCTGATGGTATGCCCTTCAGTTTGCGTAACCAGCAACTTCGATAATTGCATCAGCAAATGCCTGCGGAGCTTCCTGGGGCAGATTGTGCCCAACACCTCCTTCGATAACTCGGTTTAGATACTTGCAAGAGAATTTGCCCGCGTAGACACTTGGTGCTGGGTGCGGGGCACCATTGGCGTCGCCCTCAAGAGTTATCGTCGGCACTCCAATAACCGGACTTTGAGCCAAACGTTTCTCTATTTCATCATATTTCAACTCACCTTCAGCAAGACCTTGCCGCCAGCGGTAATTGTGAATAACAATGGTGCCATGGTCTGGGTTGTCGAATGCTGCAGCCGTGCGATCGAAGGTAGCATCGTCGAAATTCCATTTCGGCGATGCGAGCCGCCATATCAGTTTGTTAAAATCACGACGGTATTTGCTATAGCCAGATTCGCCACGTTCGGTCGCGAAGTAAAATTGATACCACCATTGAAGCTCAGCCGCCGGCGGCAGCGGCTGCTTTCCGGCGGCCTGATTTCCGATCAGATAGCCACTGACTGATACCAGGGCTTTGCAACGCCGTGGCCAAAGTGCTGCGATGATATCTGCAGTGCGAGCGCCCCAGTCGAAACCGGCAAGAATTGCCTGTTCTATTTTAAGTGCATCCATCAAGGCGATAATATCGAGTGCGATTGCGGCAGGTTGCCCGTTTCTGAATGTTGCATTTGAAAGAAATCGGGTAGTGCCAAAACCGCGCAGATAAGGTATTATCACCCTGTACCCCTTCGCCGCTAACAAAGGAGCCACATCAGCAAAGCTGTAAATATCATATGGCCAGCCGTGCAGCAGAATTACTGCCGCACCATCTGCAGGGCCGGCTTCAGCATAGCCAATATTCAGCACCCCGGCATCAAGTTGTTTTATGATATCGAATACAGCGCTGTTTCCCTGCCGTGCGGTTTTTGGCTTTTTTACAGGGTTTATCTCAGTGGATTGTGCCTTTGCCGACCCAATCATAAAAAGCGGGCCGGCGACGATGGTCACAGCTGCCGCGCCTAAAAAACGGCGGCGGTCATAGTTGAGTTGTTTTAACATGATTAATTCTTTTTGAAATAGATATTTTATTCTTCTTTGTTTAAAATAAAACCACCCGATAAACACAACGGGGCTAACTATTAACAATACCCTTTGATTTATAATCTATTAAGGTTGCTCATTACTGAACTACTGTTCTTTTAAAAATTCAAGTGCTTTATGAACGAAGTCGTCAGGATATTGAAAAATAGCCCCGTGGCCGGCATTCGGGTATAGGTAAAGTCTGGCGTTTGGCAGGCTTTGAAACAAATTAAATGAATTAGTCACCGGGACAAGCTTGTCATAACGCCCGTCAACAATTAGAACTGGTTGGTTAATGGTTTTTAGTTGGTCCAGCGCATCAGCGTCAGGCTGCGCCCAGCCTAAAACTGCGGTTAATTGCGCCCCGTCAGACTCTTTTGTTACCTCGGGATCACGGTTTATGGAACGTTTATTATACCTCGCTATCCATAGTTTGCCCGATTGCTCGCTGGTAGCCGAAGATGCAAAAAACAAATGCACCAGTTGATCATCCGGGCTTAGCGAACTCACTTCTGCTATTCTTTTTGGAAGTTCGGAAAGTCCGTCACTTCCTTTTGAACCGGTTGAGGAAAGGATGACCTTATTAACCAGTTGCGGTTTAGTTAACAATATCTGTTGTGTGATCATCCCGCCCATTGAAAACCCCATCAGGTTGACTTTGTTGTAACCAAGCGCTTCAATAAAACTAACAGCATCTGCTGCCATGCCAGCAATATTATCCGGGGTTTTCCCGTCGGTTGCACCAACGCCTTTATTGTCAAACAATATTACTTTGTAGTATTTTGCCAGGCCGTTTGTTATTGTTGGGTCCCAGTTATCCATGGTAAAAAACGAGCCGTGCATCAGCACCAGGGGAATGCCCGTTTTATTGCCCAAAATACGATAAGCATAGCGCGTGCCGACTGCATCGACAAACCTGGTTTTCGCTGTTTGATGATAATTTACTGCTTGGGGATGTGACTGCGCCAAAACTGACAGGGAAGCAAAACTGAACATACACGCTGCCATGAAGGAGATTTGTTTCATGATTTTTATTTTATGATGAATGTTTTCTAAATATTTTTTATTCCTTTTTGTTCCGCGGATCATCTACAGGATTGATATAACTTATCCCCAGCGGGCCATAGGCAGTAATCTGTGTCACATAATCGCCTGACTTTGCCCAATGAAAGTGGGGCGTGTTGCCAGGTAGCACAATCACACTTCCGGGAGGGTATGCTTTTAATTTAGATGCATCGAATTTGGTGCCGAGGCCGATGTAAAACACACCGGAGATGACAGTGTATATTCTGTCTTCAGGATGTGTATGCGGCATCAAAATAACTCCGGCCGGTATTTTTACTCTGGTTACATAAGGGCCGGCTTCATTAGGATTGCCAACCAATACCGCAAGCCGGGCCTGCGGGGGAAATGCCGGGAATGGCAACCATTTTATATTCTCCTGGTAGATGGCGCCAAAGGTTTTATTAGGTAACCCCTGGGCGGATGCATTAACCGCGCCAAGAAGTACAGCGAAGAATAATGCTATCGATAAATAAGTTAAGTTTTTCATGATGATTCGTTTAAATGATCGTATTTATTTTTAGGCATAGCATAACCAGTCCGGGTATTCCCGGTTTAAAAATTGCATGTGGTTAATGGTTTACTGTTCTGTTTTCACCCCTGATTTAAGGATTTTTAACTGGGCGGCAATTCTCAGCCTGCTTTCACCAATTTATTGCCTGTGAAAATGGTGCTGGTTATCTGATGAAATGCTTAACAGCGCTATATCCTTAACTATCTAAGGCGGTTAAGAAAATTACTTCGGGCGTATCATTCTCAATTCTGCCCTTCAGAAATTCCAGATATTTCGCGGTGTAGACACGAGCCTTGTGCTGCTGAAAAATCTCCTCGCTGTGATAAATCTCATAGAAAACAATCACCTCGGGCGAATCCTTCCGCGTATGGATCAGGAATAATTCACAACCGGTTTCCTTCCGGGTTTCGGTAGCCAATGCAATCGTCGCTTTTTTAACTTCCTCTTCAAAACCCGGGATCACATTGATATTGGCAATTAAGATTAATTTTTCCATGGCTAACATTATTTTAGATGATTCTCAATTTAATATTTGTTTCCGATGGTGCTTTTTTCCTCAACATCAGTGATCATTTTATTTACGATCAGCCAGCGGTTATCAATTTTGTGAAACGACAGAAACTCATCATAATTAAAGTCGTACATTTTTACATGCACTTTGGCAATAGCTATGGAGTTGATCACATCGATAGAGACGATGGTCCCCTTAAAAGGCTTGCCGGAATCCTTCACACTTTGGCGATTTTTTACACCGTCGAGGTACTCAACAAGTGTTTTAGCATAAGGCAGCCCCCTCACATCTCCAAACAATAAAGTGCCGGGATTATAAATTTTCTCCAGGATGCTGATGTCCCCTTCGTAGATCCCCTTGAAGTAATGATTCTCCAGCACATCGGTGATAGCTAATGAATCCTGTTGGTTATTTTTCATTTTGTTAAAGTTTTGTGCCCTTAATGCCAGTAAAGTGCAGGTAAAAAAGGCAGTTAATAAAAGCGCCTTCATGTTACATTAAATTGTGCCCGGCCGACATCCCGCCGTCTACATTAATTATTGCGCCGCTAATAAATTTACTTTTGGCCACGGCGTATATCATTTCTGCCACATCTTCTACCTCTCCAACGCGGTTTAAGAGGTGCAGCCCTGCGCTTTTATCGGCATGTTTGCCGTGCATAGGTGTGCGTATAACGCCGGGCGCTACAGTGTTAAACCTGATATTGTCCTTTCCAAATTCTGCAGCAAGCTGTAGTGTGAGTGCATGTATCGCGCCCTTTGAGCTCAATGGTGCGGTTGACGGAGCGCCAGCTAAGGCGTGATATACCGACGGCGTACCAATATTGATCACTACGCCGTCAAGCTGCCTGAGCATTTGCGGAAGTATAGCCTGGGTGGTGAAAAAAGTGCCTTTAAAGTTTGTATTTAAAAACCTGTCGAGGTAAGCTTCGTCTACCTCCAGGAACGGCTTTACTTCGTATATCCCGGCATTATTCACCAGGACATCGACCGAGCCGAATTTGTCCATAGCGCTCGCCAATAACTTTTCGCCAGTGCTTTTATGTTTTACATCACCGGCTACCATAGCCAGGTTTTCGCCGCCGCCCAGTTCCTTGTACACCAGCTCTAATTTCTCAGCGGTTGATGAATTGATCACTACATTATCGCCCCGTTCCAAAAAATGGCGGGCTACTTCCTTGCCGATGCCGGACGAGGCGCCGGTAATTATTATTGTTTGTTTTTTCATTTCTTATTTTTTATCAGCAGTTATACCTCTTTCCCTCAACACCGATACCTGTTCCCCGGCAAACCCCCAATCGTCCAGGTCAACTTCCTGTATAACTACATGGGTTAATTGCGGGTCTTTATTCAATACACCAACAATTAGATCCGTTACCCCTTTAATAAGGGTTTGCTTTTGTTCTCTCGTAACGCCTTCGCGGGTTATTTCTATTTTGATGTATGGCATGGGTTTATTTTTTTAAACTAAAACAGCTTTTTCGGCTGCTTTAGCAGTTATACTTACATTCAATTCAAAATCGTTATAGATCAGGGTATCGCCCAAATCTTTAAAGAAGTTACCCGAGCGGAATTTCATCCCGTATTTGGTACGGTCGATTACCAGCAAGGCTGTCGCGGTTAATGTGTCGCCGTTTACATTAATCGCTGCATCAAAGTCAACCGGGTGCATAATGCCTTTAATTGTCAGGTCGCCTTCAACATGATTGTCCGAAACTGAGGTGATATCTAAAAATGCTTCAGGATATTTTGCAGACGAAAAAAAATCATCCGACGCCAGGTGGCCAAAGAACTGAGCATTGGTTGCTGGGTCGGTAATATCCAGTATTTTGATGGACGTAGTATCAATGATGAAATTACCACCGGTAAATTTACCGTCAGTAAAAATTACATTGCCTTTTTTAATGGCAATGGTACCATTGTGGGCGCCGTGTAATTTTTTGCCTACCCAGTCAATGTTACTTTGAGCGCTTACGATTTCAAATTTTTGAGTTTCCATTTTTTATGTTTTTAAATTGTACAACAAAGTACCGCAGCATTTTTGTGCTGATTGTGTGATTTGTATCACTTTGATTTATAGGCCCGGTTTATGTGATACAGGTCACTTTTGCGCCATTGCGGCGCAGCAAGAGGGTGGGCTCTAATACCCCCAAAAAACGGGTCCGTCGTATTGAAAAAATCAGCGTAGCGTTTTAAATGCTGCACGCATTTCTTCTGCAAATACTTTAGGTTGTTCCCATGCCGCGAAGTGGCCGCCTTTGTCGAGCTTGTTGTAATAAATGAGTTTGGGGTACGCATGTTCTGTCCAGCTTCGTGGCGCCTGGTAAAGCTCATCAGGGAAGGCGCTCACTGCAACAGGGATGGTGACGCCCTTTGGATCAAAGAAGGGAAGTTTGCTTTCCCAATACAGGCGGGCCGAAGAAATGGCGGTGCCTGTTAACCAATAGAGCGTAATGTTATCAACAATATCTTCCCGGGTCAGGCCTTCAGACTGACCGTTGAAAACGCGTGTGATGAGCGCGAGACTGACCCCGTCGTGATCAAGCATCCAGGCGGCCAGGCCAATAGGCGAATCTTCGATTGCATACAACGTTTGTGGCCGGTTTGCCATTTCGCCTGCGTAGCCCAGGCCGTGCTTATAGAAGAAGTCAAGCTGGTCCCACGCATGTTTCTCATCAGCTGAGAGGCCGGATGGCGGTGGGTTGCCGAACTGGAGTGCTTTTGAAACCTCGGCCGGAAGTGTTGCCGGCATGTTGGTATGAATGCCGATCAACCCGGGGGGCGCCTGCAATGCCATTTGTTCTGTAACAGCATTGCCCCAATCGCCGCCTTGCGCTACAAACCGGTTATATCCAAGGCGTTTCATCAGCACTGCCCATGCCCGTGCGATGTGTTGCGGATCCCAGCCCGTAGTTGTGGGCTTGCCTGAAAAACCATAGCCCGGCAGTGATGGGATGACCACATCAAAAGCGTCTTCCGCCTTTCCGCCAAATGCGAGAGGATCGGTAAGCGGGCCTATGATCTTCAACTCCTCGATGATGGAGCCTGGCCAGCCATGGGTGATAATCATCGGAAGTGCATTCGGATTTTTAGACCGAACATGGATAAAGTGGATGTCGACGCCATCAATATTCGTGATGAATTGCGGATACGAATTTAACTTCTCCTCGCACTTGCGCCAATCATATTTTGTTGCCCAATAATTCGCAAGCGCCTGCATTGTAGACAACTGCACGCCCTGGGATTGATCAGTGACAGTTTCTTTGTCGGGCCACTTAGTTGCCAAGACCCGACGCTTAAGATCAACAAGTTTTACTTGCGAAATGTGTATGCTGAAAGGGCGGACTGCTTCATTAGATTGGGCGTTGCTGGCAGGTACGCCCTGAGCACTGCTTAATGCGCCTTGCATCACGATGGCCGATGCGATAATTGTACCGGCGAGGATTTGTTTGGTGTTTTTCATTGTTTTGATAATTGAGTTTTACGATTCCTGTTTCCGCTAATCTATTTCCGTGCCATTTATAAATAATTGATTGTCAATTTATTATATTTAAGAATAATCATCTCGATCCTTTAAATATCAGGAATCATGAAAACCAATCTTGAGATGTCGCGATAGTAATTAGTCCTGCTCAACCCATTGATTTTGTCAGGCCGGCGCCCCGATGACGTATGCAAAATACTGCGTCTCGTGCACCATCTTGCCGTCGCGGAACTCCATAATGCTCACAGCATATTTACCTCCCGCTACCAGCCCGAAGCGCCCTGAACTGTTAGGGTCATCAACCGTAGGTGAGTTCGGTGCTCTGCCCGACCTCGATAATATAACCGTCAGGATCGCGTATGTAGCAGCGTATCTCACCGTACTTGGGGATCGGCTCCGTGATGAACTCAGCTCCCCGGACTTTCCATAATTCATAGCACGCTTGAATATCTGCAACGCGGATATTCATAAAGCTGTTGATCTTATCAGGGTTGGGAACACTGAGCGTTACCGTCGGCTTGTCGGGTGTCGGCCCGCCGCCAACGTTTACAAGGAGCCATGTATTCGCGATTTGAATGTATGCAGGCGCGCCATCGCTATCGCCCCTGCTCAGAATGCGGCCGCCGAAAACCGTTTCGTAGAAACTGGCCGATCGTTCGATGTCGGCGACGGTGAGAAAATGTGCAATGCTGAACCCCTCGCGCGGGGGCATCTCATAGTTTTTTTGTTCGATTTGTACGCTATTCATTGACGGCTCCAGTTCCAATGAATTCTGGCTGGCTGCTGATTTTGGTTCTTTCGTATTCATATCATTTTTCGTTATAATTTTTTGCTTCTTTCTTTTAACTTAATGACATTCTGCCCGCACCTGATAGGAGATAGTGTATTAGATGGTCCAAAGACTACCTTTTCCTGGATTTCGGCCGAAGTTGAAGCCCTATCAATCATTTCCGAGTTGACCAACATGGTAACCCAACCTCGTCTCAACATCTCCCGCCTTATGAAGCCCGCGCTCCAGCAATAGCTTGATCCTCCGCTGCGCTTCCGGCCGTGCGATGGATGCGTTACAAACGATCATCTCAGCGCCCAAATCATAGTCGCGAGGTAAACTGGCCACGTCGACAAAGCGCTTGGTTTCGCTGATAGCCTGCTTGTCGAACGACGCAATGCGCGTTGCAAGTGAATCTACAAAAGCATCCAGTTCGGTGTCGGGAAGCGACCGGTTAACGTACCCATACAGTTCAGCCAGGTCGCCCGGGATGTCATCGGCACTCAACAGCACTTCGAGGGCGCGTCCCCGGCCCATAAGCTCCGGTAGCCGGGCCATAGGGCCGCCTCCGGGCACTATACCTGCCCCCACCTCAAAATGGCCAAGTATGGCTTTTTCCCGGCTGGCAAAGCGCATGTCGCAGGCAAGGGAAAGTTCACTGCCACAACCTGTTGCACGCCCGCGGATCTTGGCAATAGATACTACCGGTGCCCGGCTTAGGCGAACGAGCAAATCGGGCCACGCTAGCAAACCCGTCGGCCCGGGAGGCAGACTGTTTGTCTCTTCAGGGGGCGAAATAAAATCGTAATGGGTGAGGAAAAATCCATCTATCGCGCTATCAAAGACCACTACCTTCAACTGCTCGTCGGATTCTATGGCCGTGATGATCTCGTTAAGTTGTGGAATTGTTTTGGGGCCAAAAATATTAACCGGTGGATTATTTAGGGTGACCCGCCATAGCGCAGGCGTTTCCTTTGTGAGGAAAATTAGTTGGTTGCTCATATCTGGTTATTTATTGTTTTCAATACTCATAGATAAATAATTATCGTGCCGTTGTTCCAGTTGGTTGAATATCAAATATTTAGAAGTAAACTAACAGGAGGTGTATCACGACCAATCATGATATGTTGAAAAGCGAGCAGGATATATCACGCTTTTTTGGGAATAGGTTTTTTACCTGAAAAGCCCCCGGGAAACGAAATGCTAACGCACAGGGCTATGCCGAAGCCCTGCCTAAACTTTAATAAGCAAGACAGTGATTGCGCAAAACTGGTAAGATCGGGGCAATTTTTCTGGTTCTGTTTAGGTATCTACAAATCAAGATCAATTGCACTTGCCGGAACGGAACAACAAAGCAGCACATTTCCATCCGCCGGAGGGTCAAGCGGATCCGGGGAATAAGCAACCTGCCCGTCAATTACAGCTGTTTCACAGCGATGACACACCCCCATACGGCATGACCATTGAACCGGAACGTCACAGGCTTCTGCGGCTTCCAGTAAATTGTCAAAGCTGGGATGCCACCGAAAGGAGATCTTGCTCCTGCTGAAGGTAACAAGTGGGCCTTGCCCGGTATTTTCTGCGGGTAAATGAGGGATTTTTTCACCTCTGGCAACCGACTCAGTAGAGCTCCCGAACAACTCCGATTTAATTTGGTTGCCCGCTATCCCGATGTACTTCAATGCTGTTGTGATATTTTCAATATATCCCGGCGGCCCGCACACATAACACTCACTTTCAATGGGAAGTTGAATTGCCTGTAATGCCTCCAAATCGAGATGCCCTTTGATGTCATAATCAACTCCGTGTAATTCGCCTTCGTTAGGGGAGCTGTATACGATGACACGATGAAATGCCGATAACTGGTTTTCAAGTGACCTTACTTCTTCCCGGAACGCTTCATAAGCGCCGTTCCGGCATGAATGGATCCACCAAAGCTCACGGCCAGGACCCTCATTGGCCACCTGGTGCAATATGCTTAACAAAGGTGTAACACCTACGCCAGCGCTCAGGAGCGCCAAAGGGGCTCTGCTTTCGGTCAAAGTGAAGGTGCCGCGTGGTGCGCTCACCTCCAAAATATCACCATCGCGTACCTGGTTATGCATATATATGCTGCCCGGTCCGTTTGCTTCCAATTTTACGGCGATGCGTAAACCGGGTGCATCCGGCGATCCGCAAAGGGAATACATACGTACGAGGGGAACGCTGGCTTCGGCAGGATGTACCCGGACTGCGATGTGTTGTCCCGGTAAAAACGCAGTCACGGGTTTGCCATCCTGTGGCTCCAGCTCAAAGGAGCGTACGCCCCCACATTCAATGCGCGTACGCTGTACCACAAATGGCCGGAAGCCTGTCCATGCAAGCGGCTCGGCAGGCCCGCTCAGCCCGGCATTTCCTTTAGCCACACCCTGCAACGCAGCGTCCAGCAAATTCTGGAACGATCCCTTCCAGCCATGGCTGAGGGCCGGAATTTTCAAAGCACGTTGCAGTTTATCTTCCGGGTGATCCTTTAAATAAAGCAACCCGTCAATCTCCGCCACGCTCATTCTCCCATCGCCGTCAGCAATCTTTTCTATCACATCCCCAGCGCCAACATCCCCTTCCTGTATTACGCGAAAATAAAACCCCGGCCGTTTGTGCGTAACAAGCAAGGCCGGCATTTCGGGAACCCCGGTACTTATGCCCACCCTCCAGCAGGTTACCCGGGGCTGGGTTACCTCAAAAATTGCAGAACCTATGCGGAAGCGGTCGCCAATGCAGACCTCGTTGTCGGCCAATCCTTCTACCGTTAGGTTTTCGCCAAATTGCCCATAAACAAAATCAGGGCGTTTAAGGGTCTCGCGCCAATATTGGTAGGCTTCAGCCTGGTAAACCATTACAGCGCGGTGCTCGCCGCCATGCCCTATAAGATCAGCCTGCGCATCTCCGTCTATATTAAGCCTTCGGACACGAACAAGCCCGGTGACGGGAGTTTTATAGACTGATGTTCTAACTGTTTGCCCCCGCCACGGAATCTCACGTGGCTGGCCTACATTAACGGATACGACCTTCATATTGCAATTTACTATTAAACGGCTACCCATAAGGTATCAAGGAACCAACTCTTTTTATCATAGAAATCGGCAACCGGCAAAAAACCGCTTGCCTTAGCGAGTTCCCTTGTATCTTCCAAAGTATACTTTTGAGAGATTTCCATATCAATGATTTCGTCTTTTTGAAAGGATATTGTATACGACCCTATTTGAATTACTTGTGCCTTTAAGCTAACCAGGAAACTTTTGCAGGCGCCGGTACGGGGATCGTAGGTGGGAAAATGATCAAACTGCCGAACGTCAAAATCGGCCCCAAGTTCATTGTTGATCCTGGTTAATAAATTTAGGTTGAATTGTTTAGTGATGCCGCATTTATCATTATAGGCAGCCAGTATTGTATTGGGATTTTTTCGCAGGTCCATACCAATCAGCAGCATATCTCCGAAAGAAAGTGTTTTCCTGACCTCCGCACAGAATTCAGTAGCGTCGGCAATATTCATGTTGCCAATGCTTGAACCCAAAAAAAGCACCACTTTGCGTTTTTGAGAGTCAGCCCCGGCTTTTTTGAGCATCTCCAGGTAATCGCCGTTTAAGCCCTCAATCTCAATTCCTGGTAGCGTGAAGGGCAATGTTGAATTAAGGTAATTGATGATGTTTTCAGAAATGTCAATCGGTTTATAGGTGAACTTTATCCTTTGTTCCAGCAGGTATTTTAATAGGAAGCTCGTTTTTATAGCATCGCCTGCACCCAACTCAACGAGGTCGAAATCGCCGCCGCCACACATCATCGCCTTCGCTAACGCGCCGCGCTGCCCGGCAAATATTTCCACTTCGCAACTTGAAGGGTAATACTCGGGGCATCTCATGATTTCCTGGAAAAGTGCATCCCCGTCCTGGTCATAAAAATACTTGGATTGAAGGTATTTTGGATGAGCGGAAAGCCCTTCAATAACATCCTTAAGGAAGGTGTTTTCTGCGATTTCTGTTGTTACTATTTCCGATTCCGGAAACTGGGTATCTGTGTAATTCATTTGTTTGTTTTATTACTGGTGAAAGAACATGCTAGTAGGTTTACCATGCCGACGATTCACATTTCGATAAATGGACAAGGCGCTTTGCTGGGGCGTGCTTTATGTACTTCGTTCTACAATTGTTATTGTAACAATTACATCGACAAAGACTTTTTTTTGAGAATTTTTCATTTTTCTAAAGGGTTGGTTTTAGCACTTTTATTTTGACAAACCCATTTCCGTGCCATTTGTAAATTATTGAATATCATTATTTTACATTGTTTAAAAAATTTCTTAATCCTTTATATTTCATAAATCACGAAAATTGATCGGGATATGCCGTGACGACAAATAAAACGCGTTGTCGGCTAAAAAAGCGGGATTTTTTTTTCTCAAAAATATTACAGACATTTATTTAAGGCTACGATAATACCCTATTAATCAACGTATTTTATCCTGTACAAAACCTTTTCCTTAAATATTATTACAACTAATATCAGCAACCTGGCTTTGACGAAAGGGATGGTTTAGTACGCCCGCGTATACAGTGCAGAAAGGACTATTTAATTATTTAACTAACTCCGAGCAATTATGAAAAGAATTGTTTTTACGGTACTACTGCTCTTGAATATAGCTATCGTTCATGCCCAGGACCATGACCCTTTTTACACATTACCACAGCAAGTTCCGCAAGTAAAAATGGAAATTCAAAATAGTAAGCCGGACACCAATCGTATCAAACTGCAGTATCAGTTGGCAAACTACTATATATTTAAACCTCGTCTGGACAAGAAAAATTTAGACAGTGCATTAATTTATTTTAACGATGCAATATCATTAAATAGGCATTTACAGGACAAAGATTGGGAAGCTGAGATCAATAAGCTGATGGGGAATTATTATTTGCAAAAGGGAGACTTGGAGCGAAGTAACCAAAGCTTTATGGCCGCAATTGCTGCTTATGACAAAACAGGTAATATCAAGGAGGCAAATATGCTAAATTGGGTTGGGTATTGGTATAAGTCTAACATCGGCCAGGCTGAAATAAAAGAAAAATTTTATAGCCGGGCAGCTTCAATCTTTGAAAAATTTGGGGAACACCATTTGGCTGCCACGATGTTAACTAATGAAGCCTTTCTACATCTTGACGATAAAGACTTAACGGTCGCAGAAAATGAACTAAAGAAAATATTGGTTCAATATAAGTTTACTGCTAAAAAGGCGATGCCGCAGGTTTACTGGACCCTGGCCTATTTAGAGTACTTGAAAGGTAATTATTACCGCGATATATCCTATACTTCTGAGGGCCTGAAAAGCATGCGGATTGCCGAAGATACCACTATTGCCTGGGTGTTTTATCATGAAATCGCGAGGGCAAATTTCGCGATTAAAGATTACGACAAAGCGCTCGAGTTTTACCGCAAAACAACCGTTTCCTCAAAAAACAGTATAGCGTTCCAGCGCAAAATTGTTGAATGTCTTTTAAATCTGAATAAACCGCAAGAACTACAACTTGCCTTTAACCAGCTAAAAACAGAAAAGCCTGATAACTATATTGATCTCGCAGGACAGTATCAAATAATTGGATTGTATTACAGTGAAACTCATCAATATAAAAACGCACTACAATATTATATGAAGATAATCAACCCTGATCCCGGTACTAAGTTTTCAAAATTATTTAAGATGCTCTCCGAATTTGCAGTTTCAGGAATTTATTTAAAATTGGGCGATTTGAAAAGCTCCGGAAAATATCTCAGGGATGCTGCCGATACGATGCAGCGTGGCAAGAGATGGGATCCTATGTATTTCATGGAATTTTACGACATTTCACGCAAATACAACCTTGCAGTTGGAAATTACCGGGCTGCGGTTAAGTATATGGACTTGCGAGATAACCTTCGCGATTCCCTTTTTACAGTTGATAAGAATAATAAGATCGCAGCGTTGAATATCCAATACCAAACCGCACAAACAGCTCAATCTATAAAAAACCTTCGTCTGCAAGGCACCATCCAACAAGCAGGATTAAAAAATGCGAAACTGCAAAGAAATATCACCATTATCGGGATCGTGATCATGCTTGTGGTCAGCGGGCTAATTTTTAGAAACTACAGATTAAAGCAGAAATCCGCACAAATGATTTCCTTAAAAAACGATCAGTTGCAACATTTACTTACCGAAAAAGAGTGGCTGCTAAAGGAGGTACACCACCGTGTAAAAAACAACCTGCATACGGTGATTTGTTTGTTAGAATCGCAAGCAGCCTATCTAAAAGACGATGCCTTGAAAGCTATTGAGAACGGCCAGCACAGGATTTATGCCATGTCGTTGATCCATCAAAAACTATATCAGTCGGATGATATCAAAACCATTGATATGGCTGAGTATATACCAGAATTGGTAAAGTCGCTGGAGGACGGTTTTGATGTTTCAAACCGAATCCGTTTCAAGACTGATATCGCCCCGGTAAAGCTTGACATATCGCATGCAATTCCATTAGGGCTTATTATAAATGAAGCGGTAACCAATTCAATTAAATATGCCTTCCCCAATAATCGGGAAGGTGAAATTTCTATTTTAATGATTGCTGACTCGGAGCAAATAAAATTAGAACTTAAAGACAACGGTATTGGGATGCCGGAGATTACAGGCGAAACCGAATCGGGCTCATTAGGAATTGTATTAATGAAGGGGCTAAGTGAAGATATTGACGCTGATATCAACTTTGAAATTGACAACGGGACCAGAATAATTATTGTTTTTAATGCCGGTCAGCTAAATGATGGGGATACGCCATCTATCGGAGCTATAAAAAAGGATGTATATGTGTGAGGGGGAGGAGAGTTAATTTAATAGATAAACTAACGCTAAATAACTATGAAAATATTTGTTTTCACTACACTCCTGTTATTGATGATCAACTTTGCCAATGCGCAGGACATGACGCGGAATATTTCTTCGCAGGAAGCAAAAGGTTTGTTAAAATCAGTAAAAGCGGGAAACGACGACACTGTTAAAATAGACCATCTATTAAGATTGGCTTCATATAACGTTTTAAAAGCAGGAGAATTTAAGGCCGACCTTGACAGTGCAAGTGTATTTATCAGGCAAGCAAAGGTTATTAACGCTAAAACAAAATCACCCGGAATGTATGGATACATTGCTTTGGTGGAATCTATGCTAGAGCGGGAAAAAGGCCAACAGATAGACGGTAAAAAGAATGCTCAAACCGCTATTAACCGTTTAAAGAACACGAAGGACAACTATCATTTGGGGATGGCTTATTTAGAAATGGCCCAATATTATGATTATACCAATCCAAACCAGCTCCAGGAGAAAGTAAGCTTGAATGAACAAGCTGCAAAGGCGTTGGAACAATCAAACCATATAGAATTAAAAGCCTATGCTTATAAATCCCTGGCCGATCTTTATCAAACGCAGTCCGAATATTCCAAAGGACTACAAAATATCGAACTTTCTCTCCGGGCTTACCAGTCAATTCATTACAAACAGCTCCAGGGTGTCTATATTATATATTCAGGGTTATATAGCCTGACTGGGGATTTTAAAAATGCGTTGAAATATGGCCTTGAAGCATTAAGAACGGCCGAAAGTGTAAAAGATACCACCATGCAGCTTTGTGAAATTGATAATATAGTGGCGGTAATATTAGGTAAACTGGATGAAAACGATAAAGCTGTAGAATATTACAAAAATGCGTTGCAGATAGCCGAAAGGAATAATGATCATGCCAGTTCCGTGCTTATAGCATCAAATATAGGAATCACCTACAGGCATATGAGCAAATTCAACGATGGACTCAAGTTTTTAAAAAGCGTCGATCCGAAGTACTTCGAAACAGAAAATCCTGCTTATATCGCGCTCATTCCCAACGTTTATTGCAGCCTTTATACGGGGCAAAAATTATACCCCCAGGCCAAATTATACGCCGACAAACTTTTGAGAATACTGTCGCAGCATTCGAACGATATTGCCGATTTGGGCAATGTTTACGATGTGTTGATACGATACTTTACGGCAACTGCGCAATATAGCGCAGCACGCTCGTATTTATTTAAAAACGAAGATCTTATCAAAAAGAGGGGCGGTAAATTGCCGATACTGATTTCAAGAAATTACGGGCGCTGGTTCAAACTTGATTCCGCTATGGGCAATTACCAGGCCGCACTTTATTATCACGTAAAGTATACCAAAATAAACGACTCGTTATTTACTGTAACCAAGAGCAAGCAACTAAAGCAACTGGAAGTTCAATACGAAACGGATAAGAAATCGGCAGAGATTAAAATATTAAACCAAAAGAACGAGCTGTTAAACAAAAGTAATGAGCTGCAGCAAAGTAACCTTCAAAAGGCTAACCTGGTGAGGGATTTTACATTGGTGGGTGTTTCAATGCTGATTGTAATTATAGTATTGTTGTACCGCCAATACCGGCTAAAACAAAGGAGCAACGACTCGATTACCCATAAAAATGAGTTACTGCAGCATTTACTCACCGAAAAAGAATGGCTGCTAAAGGAGGTACACCACCGTGTAAAAAATAACCTGCACACAGTAATCTGTTTGCTGGAATCGCAGGCGGCCTACCTTGAGAACGACGCGTTAAAGGCTATCGAAAACAGCCAGCACCGCATTTATGCCATGTCATTGATCCATCAAAAATTATATCAGTCGGATGATATCAAAACAATTGATATGGCTGAGTATATACCAGAATTGGTAAAGTCGCTGGAGGACGGTTTTGATGTTTCAAACCGAATCCATTTCAAGACTGATATCGCCCCGGTAAAGCTTGATATATCGCATGCTATTCCATTAGGGCTTATTATAAATGAAGCCGTAACCAATTCAATTAAATACGCTTTCCCCGATAACAGGGAAGGCGAAATTTCAATTTTGTTGGCTAATGTTGGAGAGCAAATAAAACTGGAATTAGCTGACAACGGCATTGGAATGCAGCAGCTTCAACAGGAGGCTGATCCAGGTTCTTTAGGCCTGGTTTTAATGAAGGGGTTAAGTGAAGACATTGATGCTGAAATCAGTTTTGAAGTTGACGATGGGACGCGGATAACCATTGTATTTAATGTTGATCCGTTAAATAAAAGCAATAGTCCTTCTAACAACATACAAGAAGGGGGGATATATGCCTAGATTGACTCTTTGCCGAACAGTACGCAGCTCCATAGTTACAATAATTTTATTGTTGGTGATGGTGCAGGTTAATGGTCAAATGCTTTCTGTGCAGGCCACGTTAAAAAACTATAGCGTTGCTCAAAAACGGTTATTGGCCGTAAGTACGGCGCAGTTTATCAATTATTTGACGCAGAGTAGTTTAGACCAGGATAGCGTAATGTCCATTGCCTGCCGGATAACAGGCACGCCTTTTCTTTTGCCATGGAACGAGGGTTTTGGCGCCAGGTCAGCGTCAGGCGGCGCAGATTTGATCAATACCGGCAGGATTTCGGAGGCTGTTAAATTACTGAAGAAATTGAAGGGAGAAAACCAGGTACAACTACTGATTGAGTTAGGGATTTGGTATTTGCACCAATCGGGAACCCATAAGTCAGACCTTGACAGTGTAAATACTTATCTTAATGCTGCTTTAAAACTTAGCAACGCGGGCAAATACAGCAACTGGCAAACCGAATGCCAGTTTTTACAAGCAGAATTGTATGAACAGCAACTGGGTGACATTTCAAAAAGCAAAATTGCATTAGCTCAAATTGTATCCACTGGCCGGCGGGATGGGAATATGGAAGCCGTTGCCCGTGCATGGCAGCACCTTGGCAAGCTGCTGCCCTACAGCGATTCCACAAAACTGTCATGTTTCAAAAAGTCGTTTGGAATCTATCAGCAATTACAATTAACAGAAAAAGAGATCGACCTCTTGTGGAGTATTTCAGCTTGTCATGTAACACAAAATAAAACTTTGGCGCAAAAGGATTTTCGCCAGATCTTGTCGCTTCAACAAGCAACCGGCTTCAGGCATGCACTATACGCTGAAAATATATTAGCCTACACGATTAATGAAACAAACTATTTAGAAGGTTTGGGATATGCCAAAGCTTCCCTTGAGAACATGGAATGGTCGGGCATTGACGCGGTTGCGGGATCTTTTATTATACGTGTTGGAAGTGCATATTCGAATTTGGGAAAAAAAGAAGACGCATTGTTATGGTTTAAAAAAGCGATGGATACCGGTACGGTGGGAACCCATCTTTTTTGGTATAAAAGTTTATTTTTTGCGCACACGCTGCTTATTGAAATGAACAGACCCGGGGAGTCCTTGTCTCTGATTAATACTGTTACGGGTAAATACCCCCCTGTTACGCTATGGGAGAAAATGCAGGTGCTCTCATGCAAAGGCGAATGTTATAAATATTTGAACAAACCTCAATTGGCGGGTGAAAGCTATATGGCATTGCTTAAAATGAATGACAATTATCCGTTGGCGGATTCTTACCACGAATTTTCACGTGCCTATCTTGAGACAGCCGAATTTTATGTTTCACAGCAAGATTTAAAAAAAGCCCGTTTGCTCCTGAAAAAAGCATCGGAAGACCAGTCAGCAATCCCGTACATCCAAGCTGAAAAATATCTTGTACTGTATAAAATCGACTCCCTGGAAGGAAATTATAAATCTGCTCTGCAAAATCATCTCAAGTACAAATTTTACTATGACATAGCGACCAGCATTGATCAGAGAAAAAAGCAGGACGAACTGACGATAAAGTATGCAGCAGACAAAAAAGACCGTGACATTAAATTATTAAACCAACAAAAGGCGGCCCAGCAGGCAGAATTAAAACAAAATAAGCTGATCAGGAATATTATGATCGCCGGGGCTGTTTTGCTGCTGATAATTTTAGGATTGCTTTTCAGCCAGTTTAAATTGAAACAGCGTGCCAATAAAGCGATAAATAAAAAGAATAATGCGCTACAGCATTTACTCACAGAAAAAGAGTGGTTGCTAAAGGAGGTACACCACCGTGTAAAGAATAACTTACATACGGTAATTTGTTTATTGGAATCGCAGGCGGCCTACCTGGAAAACGATGCCTTAAAAGCGATTGAAAACAGCCAGCACCGTATTTATGCGATGTCATTGATCCACCAAAAACTATATCAGTCGGATGATATCAAAACGATTGATATGGCGAGCTATATTCCTGACTTGGTGAAATCGCTGGAGGATAGTTTTGGCGTTTCAAACCAAATCCAATTCAATCTGAAGATAGACCCGGTACATCTTGATATATCACATGCCATTCCGTTAGGGCTGATTATAAATGAAGGTGTGACCAATTCTATTAAATATGCCTTTCCCAATAACAGGAAAGGAGAAATTTCAATTTCGATGATTGACGAGGGTGGATGGATAAAATTAGAGTTAGCTGACGATGGCATAGGGATGCCGGAGATTGAAGCGGTGGCTGAATCAGGCTCGTTAGGAATTGTATTAATGAAAGGATTAAGTGAAGATATTGATGCGAATATTGACTTTGAAATTGAAAATGGAACTAAAATAACTATTAAATTTAAGCCGGATGCAATAAATGACCCGCAAAACATTGTAAAATCGTCCAACGCTAAAGATATGTATGTATGAATACCAAAATACTTATTGTTGAAGACCAGTTTATTGAAGCCAATAACCTGAGGATAATCCTCAGGAAGGCAGATTACGTAGTTTGTACCATGGCCCGTTCTGTTAATGAGGGACTAAAAATTGTCGAAAGTGAAAAACCAGACCTGGTATTGCTGGACATACATTTAAAGGGCGATTTAACGGGGATTGATTTTGCTAAAATATTGCGCGAGAAAAATATCGCCTTTGTGTATTTATCGGCAAATTCAAATAAGCAGATCCTTGACGCTGCCAAGGCCACCAAGCCGTATGGCTTCCTGGTAAAACCCTTTCGTGAAAAGGATGTACTGGTAATGCTGGATGTTGCTTGGTATTTACACCGGCAAAACCAGGGCATAATTGGCAATGCAAAGTCTTCGGTGGGTACTTTGCCGGGTAATGAGGTCAAGGAAATTATTGGCGCCAGCGAGTGCATGCAGGATGTACTGGAGAATGTTAAAATAGTGGGCACGTCGGATATATCTGTGCTGATACTAGGGGAGAGCGGTACAGGAAAAGAGCTGATAGCGCAAAGCATCCATCGCCTTTCGCCCCGAAAACAAAAGCCATTTGTTGCGGTGAACTGTGCAGCCCTGCCTGCAAACCTGATTGAATCAGAATTGTTTGGCCATGAAAAAGGCGCCTTTACCGGGGCCACAGATAAAAGAATAGGGAAGTTTGAACAGGGAAATGAGGGCACCGTTTTTTTAGATGAGATTGGCGAGCTGCCGCTCGACCTGCAGGTTAAGCTGTTAAGGGTATTGCAGGAGAAGGAGATTGAACAAATAGGGGGCCGGACAAAAAAGGTTGATGTTCGTATTGTTGCGGCAACCAACCGCAACCTGGAACAGGAAATAGCGGCGGGCAAATTCAGGCTCGACCTTTATTATCGCATAAATATTTTCCCGATTACGTTGCCCCCATTACGCGAACGTAAGGAAGACATCGTATCGCTGGCTAACCACTTTGTGAATATTTATGCCCGTAAGGAAAATAAGACAATTACCGGGGTAGCAGATCATGTAATGCAATCACTGCTGAATTATGATTGGCCTGGCAACATACGTGAACTGGAAAACCTGATGGCCAGGAGCGTGTTGCTCACAACGGGCCCCGTTGTTAATTCGCTGAGGTTGCCCGGGCAAAATAAGGTGGCAGCAGCCGGTACGCAAGGCCGAATTAAAACCATGACCGAAAGCGAACGCGATCATATCCTGTCGGCACTTGAGCGATGTAGCTGGAAGATATACGGGCAGGGCGGTGCTGCGGAGTTGCTGGAACTCAATCCCTCAACGCTGAATTCGCGAATGAAAAAATTGGGTATCGAAAAAAAGTACTCAGGGAGCGGCGACAAATAATTTATAAACAACCAGCTGCCGTCCCTCCGTCTAGGTTGTAATTATGGCACCGGTAATAGAACTGCTTTTGGCAACAGCATATACCATTTGTGCGATATCTTCCACTTCGCCCGAATTGGTCAATAAATGTAATCCGGCACTCCAATCTGCCACATCAACGTAAATTGGCGGGCGCACTGTGCCCAGCGCTATGGTATTAAACCTGACGTTATATTTACCGAATTCGGCAGCGAGTTGCAGGGTGAGCGAATGTATTGCGCCCTTAGATGCGAATAATGCCGTAATAGGGGCGCCCCCGGGCACGTTGCTTATCAACGGTATGCCAATATTGATCACTACACCACTGCCTTGTTTAAGCATTTGCGGAATAACTCCCTGTGTTGTGAAGAAGGTGCCCTTAAGGTTTGCGTCAAGGAATCTGTTGAGATAGGCTTCATCAACCTTAAGGAATGGCCTGGGTTCAAAAATACCAGCATTGTTCACCAATACATCTGCAGATCCGAATCGTCCAACCGCAACAGCTAATAGTTTTATACCGGTAAGTCTATTGCTAACGTTACCCGCTACCATAGCCAAGTTTTCACCTCCGCCAAGTTCATGAAACACCCTGGTTAATTTTTCTGCGGTTAATGAATTGATCACTACATTATGGCCGTTCTTTAAAAAATGTCGTGCTATTTCCTTACCAAGGGCGGATGAGGCGCCTGTAACAATTATTGTTTGTTTCTTCATTATATTATTGCAACACAAAATACAGAAGGATTTTCGGGGAATTATGTGATCTACATCACATTCGCAAGGAAAACTAGATTTATTTGTTGCAGATAATACCTCAAGGATTGTATAGCCGGCTAAGCGTCTCTCTTGAAACTCCTAAATAGGCCGCTATCAAATGCTTAGGAACGGTATTGTACAATTCAGGATATAATTTCAAAAGCTCTTCGTACCGATACTTTACATTATTATTCATAAAGGACAATAGCCTCTTTTGCGATGCAACGTACCCCCTGTTGGTCCTCCACCTGAAAAAATGTTCCACCTGGTGAAGTTCATCACATAGCTTTTCCCTATCGCTATTAGCAAGACAAAGCACTTCGGCGTCGGTAATGCAATCTACGTTGATGGTGGCTTTGGTATGGTTATATAAGGCATTGTAATCCGAGGCCCACCAGGTAGGCATGGCGAACTGAAGGACGAACATTTTAAGATCATCATTGATAAAGAATGATTTTAAACACCCGGAGATCACAAAGTATTCGCAACCCACGGTATCGCCCTCGGCAATAATAGACTGCCCTTTTTGAAAACTACGCTTTTTAAAATGCGAAAAGAAATGGTCAAACTGCTCATCGGTCAACGTGGCTAACCTGGCAACATGAGCTTTTAACAATTCCTTAGCTTCCATGGATGGTTGTAACTGGTATCAATAACAATGTAATAATTCTTAAAAAAAACAGCGCTATTCAACATACCCCAGGTTGTAATTTTGTGGCCTGCCAGCCATAAATTTTTATTTATCAAAACGACTAAAGAATCGTGGTTGAGGATAAAGGCAAAGTAAAATAAAATTTGGAGCCTTTGTTAACTTCGCTTTTTAACCAGATCTCTCCATTGTGCTGTTTAATGATTTCCCTGGAAAGATATAACCCTATGCCGTAGCCCTTCACTGTAGTCCCGCTTTCGTCGTCCACCCGGTAAAACCTGTCAAACACCTTTTCGTGGTCTATGGCCTTTATGCCTGTTCCATGGTCTTCAACGGTAACCTGTAAACAATTTCCCACTTTTGCAGAATGTACGGTAATCACATCTATACGCGATGAATATTTGATAGCATTGCTCAACAGGTTTTGAAGAACCTGTGCAATTTTGTCTCTGTCGGCA
This sequence comes from Bacteroidota bacterium, assembly GCA_030775685.1. GTDB lineage: Bacteria > Bacteroidota > Bacteroidia > Sphingobacteriales > Sphingobacteriaceae > Mucilaginibacter. Next base: position 68,242 of record JALYIP010000057.1, on the reverse strand, counting down.
TATACCTGCAAACAGGGGCCGGGCTTATGAAAAAGAATGTGCCCGGGATATAAAAGACGCACATCGCCGATAACCTCCTTCAATAATTCCTGGATATCGAACGCTACCGGGAAGTGACTGATTTTTCCAGCCTCCATGGCCGACGACTCCAGGTAGCACTGAATCATCCTATTCATTTTATGAACCTGCAGCTCCGCTTTTTTAAGCATCCCTGAAATACAATTATTGCCGATATTCCCGGCCAGATGACCACACAGCTGCACATACAGTTTAATAACCGAGAGTGGCGATCTCAAATCGTGGCTCACCATCGCCAGGACATCCTGCTTCAACAGCTCACCGTTTTTTCTCTCCGAGATATCCTCAACTGTTCCATGAAAAACAGGCGGAGAATCTTTCCTTCCGGGAGTTGGCGTACCCGTAACCCTCAACCACCGGGGGCACGAATCTTTAACAACAATTATTGGCACTTCTACATTAAAAGGACTTTCAGTTTTCAATGCCAGCGAAAAAGCATCCACCACCTTCTTTTCATATCCGGGGGCGATAAGATCACGAAGCAGGCTGACTTTTACAATTCCTTCGTTACATATAGGGATAATTTCCTTGCACCTGGTACAAACTATTAATGAATTGGTTGAAATATCTACGGTCCAGGTTCCGGCATTTAATGAGCTTATTGCCAATTTCATTCGTTCGAAGTCTGGGTATAGGCTTTGTTCTTCGCTTACCGTTGGATCAATAATTGATAATTTCATATCATAATCAAGGTTGTTAATAGTTGTTGCCACATTCAATGCTATTTCATCCTGGGATCGTATCAAAATCATTTTTGAGGTCTAAAATCACTGCCTTTGACTCCGTGAAACAGGGATCTGCTTTTGGGATAGTCATTACCATGTATCGCCTTCGTCGTATATATCACTTTTGGGGCTTCGAACAATGAATATCATCAGCAAGACATATAACAGCAACAACACTATTGCAATTATATTTAAGATATTATTCATGGCGTTGCGGGGATATGTTGATTACTTGTATACCTTATTTTAAAAGCTCCGTTGTGGGGAGCGTTACTATTTGCCTGCAAATGCTTGCCAAATAAATAGGCTAGGCTTAAAATAGTCACAATAGCCAGGTTTCTGATTGCCAGCCGGTTATTAAAGAGGTTCGTAGTTGTCATGGTTTCTCATTTAAATAAACTTATCCGGGTTATTCGTACACGGGGCATCGTAAACCGAGACTGCTTTTTTTGAGAAATACCCGGGCAAGTCTCAAAAAAAGCAGTTCAACACCATTACAGGTTAAAGGCATAAGCTACCCGCAGGCCCAGGAAATTATTGGTTCTGCCCTGGTCATAAAATTTGGTATTCCCTTCAAATCTGAAACCGGCATCTATGTAGTTATTGCCGCCAATATTCAGCAATACGCCTATCTGGGGGGCGTATACAAAAACAGCAGATTTATCAGTCCCGATGCTACTCTTATTTGTAAGGAATGATGCGCCTGCCTCGCCTTGCACATAAAAGCCTTTTACAGGAAAATATTTGAGGCCAGCCTTTACAGGGATTAGATGGAGGTCATTGGAATTGTTGCTGTTTTTGGCAAAGAAATTATTGTATCCGCTATTTATAGTGGCATAAAACTGATCCTTTATTATTGGAAAATCGGCCTGGGCGGATCCTCCAAAATTCCAGTCATAGCCGTCTTTTAAAGAGCCAACGGGTATTCCGGCCTCCGCGCCAATACTTAACCTGATACCCGACCCATAAGTTTCTGTTTTAGCTGCCGTTTGCGCATTTGAATGCAGGCTTACGAATGAAAATAACGATAGTGTAATAACACCGATTTTAATTGAATTTTTCATGATGTGTGTATTTATTTATGTTTAAAAAACAGTTTGGATACTATTTTAGATAGGATATCAATATTCCCGCGGCTATCCGGTAACCCGTTGTTGTGATAACTTCAATCAATTTTAAACCATGTGTGTAAAATCGGTTTGCTACCGATAATTTTTCCTGGTTGTTGATAGCTTCGTTATGTTTTAGCGACAAATACAAAATACTTATCAGGCAAATTGTCATCACCAGGTGAGTTATTACGTATACGATTTCCATTGTCTTTGATTTAGCTAACGTTGATATACCTTATCAGAATCATTGTACTTCATTGATTCATCCTGTTCATATGTTACTAAGCGCGTGCCAAACACATAATTATTTGATTATCAATACATTGATCCGATGTTCGTGGGTTTTTAGTCACGTAATTTCGTTACTTACCATGTTTTTAAATGAAATATAGTGACATGCGGGGCCGGATTTTCCATTCACCAAGCCGTCGGAGACAGGGCCAGGACAACAGCCATTAGAAAAAATGACCTCATGAACCCATTGCTCCACAGCGTATGCCGGAACTTCCCTGCTATTTGCAGGTAACACCTGGGAAATGCCTTTAAAAATCATATAGTTAGGGTGTTTTACAGGTGGTTTATAGTTCAGCTGATTTTACAACGTGATGTTGCGGCGGATGGGGGAGGATGTGCGCCCCGTTTGCATTACGGGGCGTTTTTGTGTTCAGCGTTGGCTGTATGGAGCTATATCGGGAATATTCTCCGGTATCATCAGCGCAACCGTTAATAATCTTAAGCGAACATGGAATTGATTAGAATCCCGTCAGCTATTAATACCCCGCGCTCTCCGTTGCCGGTATCAATGGTGTGGATGTATTTGAAGCTGTGGCTTAGCTGGTCATAACCCTGGTCGACAACTTTGATGTTTACATCTCCAAAGTTAAAATTCTTATTATTTTGCAGGCAGATCAAATGCCTGCCGCCAGATACCAGGAAGTCATGATCATAACCCTGGCCATGCAGTTCAATAACCCTTCGGGTCAACAAAAAATTTAGCTTGCGGGTGTTTTTGTCGCGGTTGTTCATCGTGGTTTTATTAATGGTTTATCATTTAGTTTAGCGTTGTTCGGTACACGCTATGAAAACATTGTGCCATTAATTTAACTATCTTATTTACAGATATTTATAAACAATAAACCAGTAATACTGCTTTGATAATTCGTTAATCCACCAAACATCATACGAAATGTCGCTATCTGTAAAAGGTAATGGCAATCAATAAGTTATCTAAATAAATAACGGCTATAGCCTACAGATCTTTGCGCTACACCGCTAAGCCTGTAGTTCTTCTTTTTAAAAACGTTTGAATGATAAATACCAGCAGCGCCAGCAGCAGAATCACAGCTATCATTGCTGCGATGAAAAGAAATACTGCCCGGTTAGTTAACAACTGCCCCTGTATAACAAGCAATTTGGACAGTGATATATTGGATAGCGCATTAGCCTGGTCAGCGCTGTAGCCTTTGGACTGGAACAATTGGTTGAAGCCTGCCAGGCGGTCGGCAGTTGGCTGATCGTCGTTGGTAAGGCGTGCTAAAAAGCTTTCTCGGTAGAGTTGGTTATAATAAAGCTGCAGGTTATAAAACCCGGCGCCAGCATTAAGTAATGATGCAAAACGGGTGCATGCCGCCATAGTCAGCCCGGTAATGCCGGTGTTTTGCGGAACCGAGTTAAGCATGAATATCATTATCGGCACAAATAATATCCCCGACGCGGCACCCTGGAAAAATAAGGGGAGAATCAGATCTCCAAATGAAAGATCGGGTGTAAAGATAAAATACATCCACAAGTGATATAAAAGCAGCATACTAAAGCCACAGATAACAAAGCCTAAGGTGACGTCCTTTCGTTTAACGAGGATGGCAGCAGACATCGCCATAAAAATAATGAGGCCTGCAATGTTTACCAGGCCAAGGGTAATTACCTGCGGCTCGCTCCATTGCAAAACAGAAGCAGTGTAGCCATAAATGAGGTTGATGCTTTCTTTCGTGCCATAATAAAGGGCAAGCATGATCAGGCCTATCCAAAAATTCCGGTATTTAAAAACCTTCAGGTCAACAAGCGGACGCTTAACAGTTAGCTCACGCCACACATATAACATCAGCCCGCTAATAGTTATTGTAGCCGAAAATATTATCCGGTTATCGGTAAACCAGTAATATTTAGAGCCGTAAATGATTGTATAAGCAAAGCCGACCGCAGCCAGCACAAAGAAAACCGCACCTGTAAAGTCTATCTGGTATAAGGGATATGGCCGAATTCCTGATTTTGAATTAAATCCAACCAGCACGATAACGAGTATTATCACCTGGAAAATGATGAGGTAGTTGTACAGGTTAACAAAGTTGGAATTTAAAGTTACCTGCCCGGCAACAAGGCCAATGAGTACGCTGCTACTTAAAACAGTGCCGTAAAAAATAGAGGCGCCTACAACCTGCTTAAACTCCAGCCTTAAATAGTTGGCTATAAGTGTGAGCATGCATGTAGCAACACTGCAAATAACTACACCCTGCAAAAATCTTACAATAAAAAAATAAACGATGTTATTGATATAAATACAAGCGGCTGAAAGCAGGATGCCTGAGAAAATTAACAATATCAAATAGCCTTTCATCTCAAAATGCCTTTGTAGCCTTGTCTGTATAGGTAGGGTTGTTAAAATACCTGCATAGGTAAGCTGTATGCTGAAGCTGATATCTTCGGGCTGAGCGCCGAAATAGGAGATTACATAGGTTTGACTGAGCGAAAATGCTGCGAATTGCACTACCGCCGAAAGCAGGATAAGGAACAGTGAAATTTTCATGCCCCAGCTCCATTCCCCAAGCCAGGGCTTAAGGTAGGTTGGCGCGTTCATATGTTTTTTTCTTTTTTAACCGATACCAAAACATTCATTCCAGCCTTCACAGGATCGGTATCTTTGCTGATAAATTTTATTTTAACAGGCACCCGTTGTATAATCTTCACAAAATTACCGGTAGCATTATCCGGTGGCAGGATAGAAAATTTGGCCCCCGTGGATGCCGATATGGCCTCAATTTGGCCTTTGTAAACCTTGTCATCAATGGCGTCAACCTTTATATCAACCGGCTGGCCAACGTACATGCCGCTTACCTGGGTCTCCTTGAAATTGGCCGTAACCCATTTTTCCTTTTCATTTACGATGGATACCAATGGCTGACCGGGCTGTATCTGCTGCCCTTCCAATATCGTTTTTCGGCCCATGCGGCCAGTATAAGGTGCGCGGATTATGGTATACCCAAGGTTGATACGGGCAAGTTCCAGCTCGGCCTGTTTCCTTTTCAAATCAGCTGCCAGCAAGGCCTTGTGCGATTTTAACTCTATGATTTTGGCGTAGCTGGTTTTAAGGTTATTTTGAGATGCGCTGTAATCGCTCAACGAAACGTCGTAACGCGATTGAACAGACTCCAGATCCGAACCTGTAATGGCTTCATCCTTCATTAGGTTCCTATACCTTTTAATATCGGCCTGCTGCAAAACAAGGCGTGCCTTTGCGCCGTCAATCTGGTCCTTATTAACCAGGGTGGCGGTTTGTGCCGATGTAATGCCGGCCTCAAGTACAATCAGCTGTCCTTTTGAGTCTTCTACGGCAGCTTCTGCCTCCGCAACCTTCTGGCGGTATTCACGGTCATCTATAACAACAAGCGTGTCGCCGGCTTTGGCTACCTGGTGTTCATCAAAGCGTACCGCTTTTATGTATCCGCCAACACGGGCCGAGATAGGATTGATGTACGATTCCACCTGTGCATCATTGGTTTCCTGGTAGTGCCGGCTCTTTAAAAAGTAAGCGCCAAAGTAAAATATTGCCCCTGCCACCACAAGCAGCGCGAGTATCGACAAAAATATATTGCCAACGTGGTTTTTGGGTTTTGCTGAAGTTTCCATGATATTTTGTATGAATTTTATATATAATATTGTTTAGTATGATTTATAATTTTCCTGATGTATAAAGCAGTTGGTAATAAATGAACCGTGCGCTGGTTTGCGACTGAACCAAGTTGAATTTCGATTCCTGGTACAGGTTATCCGCATCAAGCAAGTCAGTAAGCAGGGCCAGTTGGTTGTAGTATTTCGCGCTTACAATTTTGTAATTCACCCGTGCCTGCTCAATCGATTTTTCGTTTACGGATATGCGGTTCAGCGCTTCCCGGTATTTTATCAGCAAGCTTCCTGCTTCCTGCCGAACATTGTCGTTAATATTTTTCTGAACATATTGCAGCTCTTCCAGCCTGATCTTGCCTGCCGATACTTTGTTTTTGTTTTGATAGCGTGATGATATATTGTATTGAATTTTCACGCCTACAAAGCCAATGGAGTACGCCTGGTCAACCGGCGGAGAAAAAAGGGTATTGGGGTAGCTTAGCCCATAGGCGGAGTATAGGGCCACAGTTGGCGAGTAATTGCTGTTTAGGCCTTTTATCCTGGCATTTTGTATGTTGATATTTTCATCCACCCTGTTTACGGCAAAAGCGTTTTTTGGCGCGATAGTAACAAGGGCAAGTAATGAATCCGCCACCGGGCGGGGCATGTTTGCTGAATCGGCGGTGGTAATTTTGGTTGAATCTGGGAGGTTGAGCAATACGTTTAGCTTTTGATTACTTATGGTAATGTCATTTTCGGTTTGCTCAAGATTAAGTTTTACTGCTGAAAGCTGCAGCTCGGCACGAAGCAAATCGCTGCGGGTAACTTTTTGGTTATTATATAAAGCGGTGATGTTTTTAACGCGGGTTTCAGCGCGTACCACCTGCTCCTCGATAAACCGTTTCTGGTCATTCAAACTTACAACGCCCAGGTATTGGGCTGCTACCTGTAACCCGGTATTTGCTGATTGCTCTTTGGTATTCACGCCGGCCAGGTCCTTTTTAAAGCTTTGTTCCAATTCAAAGGCGCGCTGCCTGCCGCCGGCATAAAGGTTAAACGAAGCAGACAGGTTCGCGTCGGCACCGTTTGCGCTTGGATATTTTGGTACGGAGCGCGATTTACTCAGACCATCGTTAAACAAGGTGAGTTTGGTAAAGCGCTGGTAGCTCGAGCTCGCTAAAATTGACGGTAGCGCACCATTTTTGACATCTTTATAATCAGCGAGGCTGGCGTCCTCTTCGCTTTGGGCCGCCTTAACCAAGTTGTTCTGGGTTTTAGCAATGTCGATGGCATCCTGTAACGACAGCTTATAAGTGCTTGCCTGCTGGGCTAAAACCTGCCCGCCAGACAGAAAAACAAAGGGCAAAAAAATCCTGGTAAGCCTGCGGAGCGCAAGCTTAAATTGTATAGCTTTCATGATATTTGGTTTTTTTATGGGGTTATTCCATATTTCTTGTTTATTGTATTTTCGACAGACAGAATGTGGTGTATGTAGTTGATGATGTTTTCGGTACCGATAGTTGCAACTGCGCTCATTTTATTACCTCCTTATTAATTTCAGCGGTTTCCACCTGCATAAAAAAGATGTCAGCTGCAGCTTCAAAATCGAGCTGGATATCTTTATTACAAAAAATTATGGTATCCCTGTAGGCCAGGTCATTACCATTCGCCGTCGCTGAACCGTTTAAAACAAACAGGATTACCGAATGCCCGGCCGGCACATTTTTAATTTCGTAGCTGCTGCCCATTGCGAACGAGCCTATGCGCAGCCATTTCTTTTGTTCAGGGTATTCTTTACAGGTTTGCTCCGGGGCAATCAGAGTATAAAAACGGCCGGTTTTTCTTTTAGCAGGCCCCGAATGAAATTCATACTTCTTATCTGAATCATTTGATTGCAGCCATATTTCTATCAGCTCGTTATCTTCATTTTGTTCGGCATTATCTAAAACAGATTGCAGCACTTCGTTCCCGGTGTTTATCAATAGTATATCGCTATCGCCCAAAACAGTACGGTAACCGGTCGAATCATAATAAGAGGCCGCGCCATTTATCATCATCCTTATAATCTGTATAGGACTGCCAACGAAGCTCTGTACCTCCTGCCCGCCGGCTAAAATGTGTTTGTTGTCAAACTTAATTACCCGACCCCAGCCATTATCGCTAACAGGATATACTTCCGGATATATGGAGTGGTATACTTTAACACTGCCCATATCTGTAAATTTTCTATCCTGTTCCGCTACGTATTTCATCGTCTTTTTTTATCAGGGGTTAGATTTCCTTTATTGTACGATACAAATATCTGCAGGATATTACCGCCAAAAAGGTATATATGGCGGTAGTTTTGGTCGAAATTACTGTTTCGGGCGAATCAGACGTGCTGATTTAATGTAAATGGAGTCGTAGGGAAGGGTTGAAAGTCAACAATTTATAGCAGTCGCAGCTTTTAACTATAGGCTCAAGACTTGAGCCTTTTCCTGTATTCAAGTGGAGAAACGCCCTCGTGTGTTTTAAAGAATTTACCAAAAATAGATTGGTCGCCAAAGTTCAGCTTGTCACTTATTTGCGCTATGCCCAGATCTTGTTTTTGTAACAGCACTTTTGCCTCCAGTATAACAGCCTTGTCAATCCATTCGCCCGCGGTTTTACCCGTTTGTCGCTTAATAACCTCTGACAGGTACTTTGGTGTAACATTCAGACTGTTCGCGTAAAAGCCAACTGAGCGGTGGCGCCAAAACTCTTTAGTGAGCAAGTTTCTAAAATTGATGAACTGCGAACTTGTTTCATCCAATTTACTAATGGGCTCCCCACTCCGGTGCAGCGCGTCAATTTCGTGTATTAGCAGGTATGTATAGCTCCGCATCAGAACAGCCTCGTTAGGATGTTCTTTATTAAAGGTTGTTTTTATCATATCAAAAACGGCCTTCACCCTGTTATAGCCAGCTTCATCCAGTGGCAGCACGTGCATGTCGTTATTTTCAAAAAAATGATATTTGGCCAGGTAAAAAATATTGGAATGTGTTTCCAGCAAAAAATTATCGGTAAAAAATAACAAGTCTATCTCGGGGTTGTCGTTGCTCCGCCGGAATGAGCGGGTAACTGTTGGTGCTATGGTGATAACCGACGATCCTTTAACCTGGTGCTGGGCCAGGTCGGTCTGCAGGTTTAAGGTGCCTTCTTTAAGCAGTGTTATCGAGTATGTTTCGGCCCTGAACGGCTCATCTGTAATTATGGGCTCTCTGCGTGCATCCACAAAAAAGTAGTCGCTTCTTTTTGTTGCAAGCTCAAATGCTTTTTGCAGCCTGGCGATGGAATACGTATTTATCTGCTCCATATTTTAATAAAAATACGGCTAAATATGCTTCCAATGCAATAGGTTAAAGCTTATTAACTAAAAGCCGTATTTTACCATTGTAGCAATATGCAAAGGCTATCTTCCAGTGCTTCCAGGGCATGAGTAATGTTTGCCGGGATATTAAAGTTATCAAGTTTTTCCAAAGCCGTGGCTTTATGTCCTTCCCTGTAAATAATGCTGCCATCAACAACTATCAATATGGTAGGCAGTGAAATTTTATGATCTGCCCAGGTTATCCCTTTTTTTAAACCTATTACTATAACCTTGTTGTTGCCGATATGCTTAATGATTTTTGCAATCGGGCGGTTAGAGGTTTTCGCCTGTGCTATTATGTCTTTTATAATCATTTTGAATGAGTTAAATTTTAAGGGTTGTTGTACTCACTTTTTGGGTTTAACCCAAAACTCATCCGGATGATTGTCATTAAACGGTTCCTGGCGTATATGTGCCAAAATATTACGGATACCGTTTAACGTTTCTGCCGGCAGCTCCATTTCCAGGAATGGTAAAATTTCACGTTCCTCATAACGAAAGTGATTGGTGAGCATCTCAACAAAAATGTAATATTCGCTCTCGCGGGCCAGGCCGTACCGGGCGGCCCTATTAAACCATTCGGAAAGTACTTTATGATCACACTTGCCTTTGTGGGTAAGCGGATAATTCAGCTGGTTAAATAGCAGGATCTCTTGCTCAACGAAATATTTTTCCAGGTGGTTATCCCAAAAGAAACGGATGTAGTTGTCAATCCTGTCCAAAGCGGCACCCATTTTAAGGCCCTGCTTTATCTTCCAGCAAAACAAAAGCCCTGCATGGCGCTCGTGCGCGAGGGGCGTCATGTACCCGCCATGTTTGGTGGGTATATTTTTTATTTCAGTTGATGTACGAGTTGTCATTGCCTGGGTACTTAATCAAAGCGTCCTTTTCAAGAATGATAATGGCTTTGAAATCCTTAATTATCTTTAGCAGGTGCTGCTCATTGGCGGGTATAAGCGTCACAACGCCAGGGCTAAGCTCTCTCGTTTCGCCCGCAAATATCAGCAATGCTTTTCCTGCTTCAACCATCAGGCATGCGTCGCAGGTAGCAATGTGCCCGGAAATGTTTGCGCCGGCGGGAAGTTTTATATCAATTATTTGAAGGTCCTTATCATTTTTCAATTTTTCCATATTGGCATTTGTTGAAATTACACGCCTAAAAAAGAACCTTTGAGCCATCTTTCGTCGCGGATAACTTGCTTTGGAACATCAGGGACATTAGCCCGGCTTTTGTTTTTGTTTCCGATGCCTTTGGGCCTTCAAAGTGTTCGTCTATGGTTTGGGCAAAGAGTTTTATCCACCTTTGGAAATGACTACCTGCTATTGGTAGTGTCGCATGTGTTGTAAATGGGTTGCCATTAAAACCCGGTCCGCCGAATAAAGCGGCGTTCCAAAAGGCATACATTTTATCAAGGTGGGATTGCCAATCATCTTTTATAACAACAGAAAATACCGGGCCTAGCAATTTATCAGAATGGACTTTACCGTAAAAGTCGTCCACCAAAATTATTATCGAGCTTAAATCCTTTACGTCTTCCATCTTTATATAATTTAAATTGAATTTAAACAGCCATTGGGGTCTGTTCATACCGACTGTCACGGTGCAATGGCAGGCTAAAGTAAAATACCGAGCCACAATCGACCCCCTTTTCGGCGCGCACTGTTCCGCCGTGTTGCTCGATGATGTTTTTTACCAGGTATAACCCAAGCCCTTTACTGTTTTTTGGGCGAACGGCCTTTTGCTCGCATTTATAAAACTTTTGAAATATGTCCTGCTCCTGTCCTTGGGGCACACCTACACCCTGGTCATGCACTGCCACTTCAACATGGTTGTCTTTTATGGTTGAGCAGACACTTATATACGATAGAGGGGGCGAGAAATTAACTGCATTGGTAAAATAATTTACCAGCACCTGTATTATCTTATATTTATCGGCTCTAACCCAAATCGGCATTGCGGAGGGCTTACGAAAACGGTTGCCGGTGTGCACGGTTTTCATTTCGCTCACCACGGTATCTATCAGCTCGTTCAAATCAAAAACGGAGAGATTATTTTGTGGTAACCGTTTTTCGTCTAATGATGATGACAGGTACTCATCAATCAGTTTGGTCATGAAATTAATATGTTGGTCTACATTGCTTAGCAACCGTACCGGGTATTTATCATAGCCGGCCGAAAGCATGTTTATCAGCAGCTGAACATTTAATTTGATAATGGTAAGCGGGCTGCGCAGTTCGTGGTTTACTACGGCCATGCTCAGGCTTTCTTCACATATTTTCTGGGTGGTATCCTCTATAATGCCAACCATTTGTTCAGCCGTACCCCACCTGCGGTAGTATAGTACGCCCGCTACGCGCACCCATTTTATTTTGCCTGTGGGTGTAATTATTTTTACCTGAATCTCAAAATTGCAGTCGTTATCACAAGCAAACCTAAACTCGCGTATCAGCCGCGCAATTTGTGTGGGGTGTACCAGTTTTAAAACATGACGTAGATTTATATTAGCACCCGGGTTAAGCGCCATGAGTTTTTTTGCACGTGGGCAGATGCTTAGTTTGCCAGTGTCAAGGGCCAACTTCCAGTGGCCGGTATAGGTGCCCGGATTGGCATAATCCGGCGAGATGCCAGATTTATTGAGTGTGCCGTGTTTTAACCCTTTTTTTATTAACTGTATCGTTTCCATCGCGTTGGATTTTTTATCAATATTTCAGGATGTAAAGGTCAGGTGGAATCGGGGGAGCATCAATGTATCATTTAAGGTTATGATGGTATAAATTATGTATCGTGTTGAGAGAGTTGCCACGCGATATTTCGTATTTACCAAATTTCGTAATTGATATTTCGTCTTTGATTCTCATTTAATATTCATAATTGTTTATTTATCAGTTAGTTGAATATTATTTTCGCTGCGGCACGATAATAGGATAAGGTAAATCACTTTTAAGACCCACAATTAAATTAGTGATGAAACAATCGAATACCTTTTTGCCTTTGAGCTTCGGAAGTGAAAAAGATGAGCTGCCCTTCAGGATGCGGACACTGGAATGTATGGTGGATAATATTATAGATGAAAACAGCTATGCCCGAAGTCACAACCAGTTCGTCGTAATTTTTATAACCGGTGGCAGCGGCAGCCTTTCGATAGATTTTGAAAAAACGACTATTAAGGGTAACCACCTCCTGATCGTAAAACCCTGCGACTTTCATAGGCTTAGACTTAGCAACGGGATTAAGGGATATGTAATGTCGTTCCTGCCTTCGTTTTTTGATGCGTCCGATCATGGCGCCGAATGGTTGTATGACAGCGTTTATCAAATGTTCGCCGAAACCCGGCTGGTAAGTATTGAAGGGGATGCACTTACCGATATCCGGGATATTATGGAGATAATGTTAAAGGAATTTACAAAGCATAATTTATACCGAAACCAAATACTGAAGCGCTATTTTAATGTCTTTCTGATCCATTTATGTGAGCAGTTTAAAACACCGGCCGAAGCAACAAGGCAGCCGCGCAATAACGAGATTCTTTACAATTTTATGTCGCTGCTTGAAAAGTATTTTAGGGTTAAAAAAATGGTGGCTGATTATGCCGATATGCTGTATGTAACCCCCAATTATTTAAACGAAGTAATAAAAAAACTTACAGGTATTTCGGCTGGTTGTCAAATCCGAAAAAGGATAGCCCTCGAAGCAAAAAGACAAGCGGTTTACAGCAACTCTTGCATGAAAAGCATTGCATATGACCTTGGCTTTTTAGATCTTTCCCATTTTAGCAAATTCTTTAAGAATACCACAGGTATCAATTTTTCGGACTTTAAGAAGAATGGCGTCCTGCTGCAGCCTCTTAACTAACCAAACAATTTATTTATGGAAAATACCTTATGCGATGTTAAGAAAATAGTGATAGTTGGCGGTGGCTTTGCTGGTTTGAACCTTGCTCGTCAACTATTCAAAAGTAAAAATTACGATATTACTTTAGTAGATAAAAATAACTACAACTACTTTACCCCCCTGCTTTACCAGGTAGCCACCAGTTTCCTGGAGCCATCAAGCATAAGCTATCCGTTCCGTAAAATACTTCGGAATAAAAAAGTTAAATTCAGAATGGGGGAAGTCGTAAAAGTTGACCCGGAGAAACAAATTGTTTACCTGGACAACGGTGAATTATACTACGACCACCTGGTATTTGCCGCTGGGGCCAAAACAAATTTTTACGACATTAAAAGCGTCGAAAAAAACGCCATATCGATAAAAGGTGTTCATGACGCTTTACGTATGCGCGACACGCTACTTAAAATGCTGGAAAAGGCAGCTATCTGCACCGATGACGCCGAATGCAAAAAACTGCTTACGATAGTAGTAGCTGGCGGCGGCCCCACGGGAGTGGAAGTTGCCGGGATGCTTGCCGAAATGAAAAACTACATTTTTGCCAAAGACTACCCGGATTTAAAACATATCACCCGCAAAATTTATATTGTTGACAGCGGCCCGTACTTGCTGGCACCGATGAGCGATAAAAGCCGCAAGGAAACTTACGATGCGCTTGTAAACCTGGGAGTTGAGGTTAGGTTAAATACGCGCGTAACGAACTATAACAATGGAATTATAACATTCAACAACGGCGATATAATTGAAGCTGGGACCTTGATGTGGGCAGCAGGTATCATTGCTCACACTTTCGATGGCATCCCACTTACCAGCCTTGGTGCCGGGCGCAGGATGATAACCGACGAGTACAACCGTGTTAATAATTTGAGCAACATTTGGGCTATTGGCGATATCTGTTTACAACAAACAGATCCTGTTTATCCCAATGGGCATCCGCAGTTGGCGCAGGTGGCCATCCAGCAGGGGCGCACGCTGGCCAAAAACTTTCTGGCTATAGAACATGGAAAGGCATTAAAGCCCTTTAAATATTTTGACCGGGGCGAGATGGCTATCGTTGGTCGCCATAATGCTGTTGTTGATCTGTTTAAGCACAGGGTGCACATGAGGGGCTTCGCAGCCCTATTTATCTGGCTGTTTATTCACCTAGTATCCCTGGTTAACTACAATAATAAACTCCGTACGCTTTACAGCTGGGCCATTGCCTATATGACAAGGGACCAAGCTTTGCGGATGATATTTAGATCGTAAAAAACAAATAAAACCTAATAATATGCAGCAAATTGCATTATTCCCGGCAATATACTGAGTAATAAAACACCTGAACTGTATTTATACAATTGGGCCTGAAAATAGGCGAGTATCCTTTTAATTAGTGATGTTGTGACAACACCGACTATAAGCTGAATCTGTCGGCTTTTTACGATGAAGAGCAGCCCGGTGATAACACCGATTGCAGCCCAAATGTGATGTATGTCACACAGCCCCCTGAAATTTTCTGCCGTACTTTGCTATATAATTTAAAAATACATAGCAAATGGAGACTTAAAAAAAAATAGATTTTAAGTTTCGAAAGCAACATCAACCGGGTTGGTCAACAAAAGAAAAGGACCCATAAACATGTTATAAAAATGAAGGCGACAAACAACACCATACATATGCCCGCGCTCGGGTTTGGCACGCTGATTCCAGATGCTGCCGCAACGATAAGTGCTACGAGAGACGCGTTGGAGGCTGGATTTAGACACTTCGATTGTGCGGAACGATACCGAAACGAGAGCGAGGTGGGCGAGGCGTTACAAGAAGGACTTGCAGCCGGAGGGCTTACCCGCGAAGACATATTTGTTACCACAAAGTTGTGGAACACAAACCATCGGCCGGAATACGTTGAACAGGCATTCGAAGCGAGTCTGAACAAACTCCGGCTTAATTATTTGGATCTTTATCTTATTCATACTCCGTTTGCATTTCAACCGGGAGACGAGCAGGATCCGCGGGATGAAAACGGCAATGTGATCTACGACCGCGACGTGACTTTGCTTGACACCTGGAGGGCGATGGAGAAACTCGTGGATGGTGGCAGATGTAGGGCCATCGGGTTGTCGGACATTGGTTTGAAAGAACTAATACCCATCTACGAAGCGGCAAGAATCAAACCTGCCGTGGTCCAAGTCGAAGCACATCCATATCTGCCGGAAACGGAGCTTCTTGAATTCTGCAAGGAGAAGGGTATTGTGTTTTTGGCTTTTGCGCCATTGGGTCATGGAATAAGGCCGGGGCTGCTCGAAGATCCGGTTATTACGGCTATTGCCGCACGGGTTGGAAAGACGCCAGCCCAGGTGCTGTTGGCTTGGGCGCTCCAGCGCGGCACAGCTTTGCTAACCACACCCAAAACTGCTGCCCGCGCGCGCGAGAATTTTGACATCTCCCCCTTGCCGGATGATGCGTTTGCCGAAATTTGTCGCATTCAGAACAGGCAGCGGTTTAATGGAGTGGTGAAGACGGGCGTCCCGGGTTTCATCGCACGAAGTGAGTAGAACAGGAAAACTAAAAAATGGGGAACTCATGGAATTACAACAGTAAATAATAATTTATCAATTCAAATTTGTATAGAAATAGATTAGCGATGCCCGAAAAAGTGAAAATCAACTGTAAGATGTCGCATCCGTGAGCGGACTTTATTAAAGTGTATAGGACAGCTATTTCTTCGGCGAAAATTAAGAGATGAGTTGCCAACAAACCCACGCACCATATTGTAATTTTGTATCCACAGATGACAATGAAAACCTTTTCGCTTTCAAGACACAGCAGGCTTTTCTCCGTACCTGATAGCAGTAAGGAATACCTTTTTGTGAGCTCTGGTGACCGTCCGTACCAGGAGGAGCCGTACCGGGCTGAAAGCTATGCGATTGTTTACATAAAGGAGGGTGGCGTAAGGCTGAATACCGGCCTGGTGTCATTGGACGTTGATGCCCCGTCAATTATTACCTTAGGTCCGTCGGTTATCCGGTATTTCACCAAAAGCAGCGACGTTCTGAAAATGGATGTGATATTTTTTAAGGATACATTTTTGCTGGAACGATATGCGGACCCTTTTTTTCTCGCCAGGTACGATTTTTTTGAAAATAGTGATCTTCATGTTTTACCGCTAACAGCATCTACCGTTACCAGATACAGCAAGATATTTGACCTCATCCAACTTACGCAAACCACGGCAAACTACCACCAGGCCGAGATTATCCGAAGTTATATTTTCGCCCTGGTTTACGAAGTTGATGCTTATCACCGGCAACGCATGTCAGGGCAGACAACCTCACTAAAGGGACATCCCTTGTTCGCAAAATTCAGGCACCTGCTGAACAGTAATTACATGCGCGAGCACAAACTCGATTTTTATGCCGGTCATCTTCATATAACGCCTAAATCTCTTTCAGCAGCAATCAAAAAGAAAACCGGCAGGAGCGCCGGAAAATGGATCAACGATACCGTCATCCTGGAGGCCAAGGTTTTGCTGCAAAACAAAACGCTCACCGTATCACAAATCAGCGGAATGCTGAATTTTTCAGAGCAGTCCGTTTTTGGCAAATTCTTCCGCGCAGGCACCGGAATGTCACCGGTCGAATATCGAAGGGAATTCGATTAAATTCTCCACTTAGATTTAATTAGGCTATTTCGACGAACATTGAGGTGGTTTTGCCTATTTTTTTATGCTATTTGAGGGGACTTTTGTCTAATAAAAGACAAAGTTCATGTACAACTATGCTTATGACGGCAACAGGCTGTCTTTATTAGCTATCGTTTTATCGCTAATTATTTTTATTTTAAATCCTATAACTGCAAGAGGTCAGGCAAACTCCGGCAATAGCTATAAACTTACCCTTGCCGAGGCTGTGCAATTTGCCAAAAGCCAGAATAAATGGGTGCAAGCCGCAAATATCGAAGAAAATGCGGCCAGTGATGACCGTAAGGATGCTTACAATGCGGCATTGCCAACAGTTAACGTCAATGGCTCCTATCAGCGTTTCTCTGACCTTACACTGTTTTCACAGGGACTCAGCCATGCTACTACCATACCATTGCCACCAACAAAAAATGCTGCGGCATTAGGTGTTGATGCATTATTTAACATTTACGGTGGTGGCAGGGTGCGGGCGTTTCAAAAGGAGGAAACTTCACGCTTTAAGCTTGCGAAGCTGAACACCCGTGATCAGGCAGGAAATATTGGTTTACAAACGGCTAACCAATACCTTGATTTGGTTAAACTTAACGACCTGCAAAAATTTATTCTTGACCAGCTTAAAAGAGCGAAAACGCGACTGAATAACATCGATGCGCTTTATAAAAATCAAAAAGTTACCAAAAGCGATGTGCTGCGGGCGGAGGTGACGTTAGCCAACGTTGAGCTTTCCCTGCAGCAAAATGAAAACGATATTACCATCGCAAACCAAAAACTGGACGTTTTAATAAATGTTCCGGATTCCGTACGAATCTCGCCTGTTGATTCAGCCGGGATGCCCAAGCCGGAAACAGCTTCGCTGGTGCCAATTATTGAGGCAGCCGGAGTTTCATCATATAGTGTGCAAAAAGCTGCTGAAAATGTGGAGGTGGAGCGGGCGAAGCTTAGGGGTGTTCAAAGCAGTAATAACCCCAGCCTAAGCTTTTATACTGCATATGGTCTTAATTACCCGAATTTTCTGGTCTTTCCACCGGTTAACCAGGCTTATGCACTTGGTTTTGTGGGGTTGAAGGCACAGTACAGCATTTCATCGCTGTACCACAATAAAAGTAAGGTAGCGGCAGGT
Source organism: Bacteroidota bacterium (assembly GCA_030775685.1). Classification (GTDB taxonomy): domain Bacteria; phylum Bacteroidota; class Bacteroidia; order Sphingobacteriales; family Sphingobacteriaceae; genus Mucilaginibacter. The sequence goes on along the minus strand of JALYIP010000057.1, from coordinate 50,372 downwards.
AAACTGAGGGTTAAAGAACTGGAGATGCAGCAAGAGGCCTATACTGATGATGTGCATACAGAGGTGAAGTCTTATTATATCAAGTATACCGAGGCGCTCACCAGGATCTCAGTTAATGAGCACTCCGTAGAACAGGCTGAGGTAAACTACCATATCGTAAATACCAAATATTTAAATCAGCTTGCCTTATTAACAGACCTGCTGGACGCAGATAACCTGTACCAGGAATCAAGGTTCAATTTGGTGAAGGCGCAAACTGATGCAATTGCTATTTACTATCATATTCTTTATACCAGCGGAAATTTATAAATAATTAAAAAAATGAAAAAAGATAATCATAAAACACATCCTGGAAATATTGTAATCACTGTTATAGCTGTGGTTTTGTTTCTTGCAGGACTGGCCTATTTTTTTCAGTATTGGAAGTATAGCGAACAATATGAAGAAACCAACGATGCCCAGGTTGAATCCTACATCAATCCGGTATCAGCGAGAGCCGGGGGGTATATACAGCGCGTTTTGTTTAACGAGCATCAGTTGGTTAAGCAGGGCGATACGCTCGTTATGCTGGATGACAGGGAGTATCGCGCTCAGTTGGAGGCTGCAGAAGCAGCAATGCTGGACGCGCGTGCTCAACTAACGGTACTTGCAGCCGGCATCCATTCGGCCGAAACAGGTACCAGCGTCAACCAGGATCAAATCAAGGGTGCGCAGGCCAGGTACGTGGAACAAGAACAGGATATTAAACGGTATACAAACCTGGTAAAGGAAGAAGCCGCTACGGGTGCTGATCTGGAACAGGTGAAAGCGCATTATGATGTGGCAGAAAGCGATTACAGTGCCGCCAAAAACGGACTGAGGACTAACGAGGCGCGGATAGCTGAACTTAAAACTCATTTCGCTTTGCTGCAGGCAGATATTAAGAGAAAACAAGCTGCGCTGGAACTGGCGCAACTTAATTTATCCTATACTATTATCCGAGCGCCATACTCCGGCAGGTTGGGCCGCAAAAACATTTTAGAGGGGCAGCAGATCCAACCCGGGCAGCCATTGGTCAGTATTATTAACGAGGGAGAAAAATGGATCACTGCAAACTATAAGGAAACGCAAGTGGCCGGCATGTACGTTGGCCAGCCTGTGGAGATCCGCGTAGATGCGATAGAGGGTAAGGTATTTAAAGGCAAGATCATGGCTATCGCCGGTTCTACCGGCGCACGTTTCTCGCTTTTGCCTCCGGATAACTCTACAGGGAACTTTGTCAAGATCATTCAGCGGGTGCCTGTTAAAATTGAATTTGCAGATGAGCACACCAGTAACGTGGTAACAGGTATGAATGTGACCGTGGCCGTTAAAAAAAGATCGTAATCATGAAATCGGTATATTTTAGAGATTGGGTAACAGGTTGGCATTGGGGGGTACGCATCGCATTGTTCATGGTTTTACTGTCCAACCTGGTGCAGTTGGGGATGTTTGTGCTTACCCAGAGTTATATGGTTGCTTATCTTGGTGCTCAACCTGAAGATATTTCGTTCGCCGTATTATCAACCTATGCCGGCATTATTACCGTTTTACCGGTACAATTTCGATTTTTCAAGTACTTTCAAACCCGGAGCTATCTATTGATAAGTATGATGGTGGCCATATTGCTAAACTTTATTTGTTTGCACTGCCATGATATCACTTTATTTCTTGTTGTAAGGTTTCTGCAGGGTATTGTAACCGGTAATGTTATTGTGTTTGCGTTGTTGCTGATGTTTACCCGTTTACCTTCAGATCGCGCGCAAAAAATAGCTCCGGCAGTATTTTATGGAACACTGCTTAGCCATACTGTTTTGATCGGTTTGCTTGCAGGGATAGTGGTAGAATCGGCAGATTGGAAGGTAACATACTATTACCTGATCGTGTTTCAGCTGCTAACGATGCTCATTATTTTACTAATGTTAAAACAGAAGTCCGTGCATAAGCGCTATCCTTTGTATCAGATTGATTGGGGCGGAATGGTGATATTCGCCTTCAGTGCGCTTGCAGTGGCTTACACCATTGTTTATGGATCCAAGTATTATTGGTTCGCTGACCCCCGTATCCGGTATAGTACTATTGCCGCTGTGACTGGGTCCGCGTTGTTTTTTTACAGACAAAGTATTGTCAAAAGGCCGGTTGTTCATCTCAGCGTGTTTAAGTCACGGAATTTTGTGATGGGTATTTGTTTGCTGGCTATCTATTACGGGGGTAAGGATAGCGTGAACCTCATCTATGGTTATGCCGGCGGAATACTCAAGTGGAGTGCTCTCCATGTTATTATGTTAAGCCTCTGCAATATTGCGGGGATGGTGGGTTTATTGGTTTTGTCTATCCGACTAATTTTAGCCGAAAAAGTAACCATCAGGATACTTTTGATAACTGGTTTTGTAATGCTGGGTGCGTTCAATTTGTGGATGAGTTTTTTATTGACACCTGATCTGTCTTTCACAGATCTGCTCTTGCCGGTATTTGTACAGGGAGCCGCATCAGGGCTTTTATTTATTCCTATTATGCTATACGTGCTTTCGTCGGCTACCGGGGCCGGGGTGAGCGGAATGGTACTTGCTGCCTGTACGCGTTTTACCGCGACTGCAAATTCAACCGCCGGATTTTATAACCTGCAATTATACTTTAATCAATATTTTAAAGAGGGGTTCCTGGGATACCTCGCGTCAGATAATCAAAATACCATTGTCCGTTTAAATGCCTACCGGTCACTTTATGTTTCAAAGGGATTCACAGCCGAACAGGCATCGGGTTTGGCGAATTCGGCGATATGGCAAAGCCTTACACAGCAGAGTCAATTGTTAACAAATCGCGCCATATTTATGTGCTTTGCCCTAGCGTTGTTGGCTGTCGCTGTTGTGATCGTGGTTATTCCTGCTGTGGGCAAAACCGTTGTGCATTGGAAAAAACGTATGGTGATGCCTTTGAGGAATTTATAAGCTGTTTTCGAAAGGTATTAGAAGCACGGTGGTTATTGTTTTTACATTTCAACCCGCATGAGATACTGATGCTTGATTGTTTACAGCAACATGACGGTTAAATACGCGACAATTCGGACATTAGATAAAATAAAAAAATGAGTTTAATAGCTTCTCTCGGGGAAATTGAATTATGCCGGGATTCGATATTTGTAAAGCATGAGAAATGGGAAAAGTACATCCCGTTTCATAAGCATTCCAAAAATCAATTAATTTACGTTGAAGGGGGCCTGGGATATATAAGATTTCGTGAAAAACTTTTCGTTATACCGGCACGGCATTATGTATGGATCCCGGCGGGGATAGAGCACGCCCTGACGATAGGCCACTCAGCAACTAAGTGCAGGACATTGTTTTTTCACACCCACGGTGATTCGCAACATGAATTTTATACCAAAGCGGGCATCTACCCTATAAGTGATCTTCTTTTTCAAATGATCAGGTTCACTGAGCAATGGAATGCGCACATCTTGCCGGGTGATGAGCGATTTGCATTTTTACAGAGCATTAAAAACATCCTGCCGCAGGTGAGCAATCAAATTCTTTCAGTTGCCTTACCATTTACAGAAAATGAACGGATGTTGAAAATAATGGCACATATGGAGGCTAATCTTTCCGAGGGCCATACTTTGCGTAGCATTAGTTTAAAATTTGGAATTAGCGAAAGAACCCTGTCGAGGTTCTTTCAATCAACCTTAAACATTTCCTTTTTACAATACCTTAAACTGCTAAGGATGGCGAATGCATTCCGGCTTATTGTTGGAAATGAACACTCATTAGCCGATGTGGCTTTTTTATGCGGCTATCAAAGTTTATCATCATTTAGTAATACGTTTTACCAGGTTACCAAAACCCGCCCCTCAGAACACCTGAGGGCGACAATATAAATGTAATGCTGTGAATAACCCCTAACGCCTGCTATTTAGTGCCGGGGCCCGGTAATTGAGCTTCACCTTCTTGAATAGCCTGGTACAATTCCTTATAGGAGGTAACGAGGTCGTTAAGGGTAAATCCCCGGTTTAAACCACTCGGGTTAGGTAGTACCCAAACCTTTGACGCGCAAAAATCATCGGGTTGGGCTCCCCACGGAATTTGCTTTTTTCTGCAAAAAGCCATATAGGCCTGTTTGCCCATTAACGCAATATACTTCGGTTTACAATGCGTCATCTTAACTTTAAATGCCTCAATTGAATCGTCAAACTCATCTATTGAAAGCTCGTCTGCACGGGCCGTCGCCCGTTCCACAGCAGTAGTGAGGCCATAGCCGAAATCCATGATGCTTGCGTCGTTTACAGGTTCAATTTCATAGGGCGAAAAACCTGCCTGGTGCAGAACCTTCCAAAAGCGATTGCTTCGCCCCGAAAAGTGATGGCCGTCCCACGCAGATTTTAAGCCGGGATTAATCCCGCAAAAAATTACTGTCAGGTCTTTGGCAATAAGATCAGTTAATATTGGCGGCATGGAATTGATATAAACATTTGGTCTGAAATCGGTACAAAACTAAAGGAGTCTTTACATAAACTCATTACGAATCCGGCCAAAATTTATTTAAAAACAGACAAATGATACGCCTGTCAATAAATTGGCAAAAGAACATCCTGTACTATCATCTTAAAGTAAGAAGGCGGGCCGTGGCTGGAATCATCAAATCTTTGGCGCTTTACAGCGGATCAGCAGCGTGATACCCGTGTATCTTTGTTTATAGAAATTTATAGACCATAATGGACCGTTTAACATACTTAAATAACGGGAATGCAGGATATATCAACTCCCTTTACGAAGCCTATCAGCATGATCCCGAATCCGTAGAATTTAGCTGGCAAAAATTCTTCGAAGGCTTCGACCTCGGTGCAACTTCGGAATTGCCGGCAACAACTCAACCCGCAAATAACACAGCCGACCTCTCTGAAAACTTTTCAACAGAGGTGAATGTGCTCAATATGATAAACGGCTATCGTACGCGGGGGCATTTATTTGCTAAAACTAACCCGGTAAGAGAGCGCCGGCAATTTCTGCCGGGAAAGGACCTTGAAACATTTGGATTAGGTAGTGCTAACCTTGAAACCACTTTTAGGGCAGGGAGCGAAGTTGGTTTAGGGCCCGCGAAGCTAAAGGATATCCGTGAGATGCTGGAACAAACGTATTGCGGTTCCATCGGCGCGGAATATATGTACCTCCCGGATCCTGTAAGGATAAAATGGTTCGGGGAGCGTATGGAAAAAACCAGGAATAGGCCGGCTTTTTTAATTGATGAAAAGAAAAGGATCCTCAATAAACTAAATGAAGCAGTCGTTTTTGAAACATTTCTTGGAACGAAGTTTCTCGGGCAGAAACGATTCTCGCTGGAGGGGGCTGAATCATTGATCCCGGCATTGGATCACATCATTGAAAAAGGGGCAGATTTGGGCCTGGAAGAGTTTATCATTGGCATGGGGCACTGGGGGCGGTTAAACGTGCTGGCCAATATTATGAAAAAGCCTTATAAGGAAATCTTTGCCGAGTTCCAGGGAAAGACAGCCGATAGTGGCGAGTCTATCAGCGGTGATGTTAAATATCATTTAGGCTACTCCAATGATGTAACCACGTTAAATGGTAAAAACGTGCACCTGAGTCTTTGCCCGAACCCCTCTCACCTGGAAGCGGTGGATCCCGTTGTTGAGGGATTGACCCGATCAAAAGCAGAGTTGAAGTATAATGGCGATTACACAAAGATAGCCCCCATATTACTACATGGTGACGCGTCGCTTGCGGGCCAGGGTGTGGTGTATGAAGTGCTGCAATTGGAAAAATTGGCGGGATACCGTACAGGAGGGACCATTCATATTGTAATTAACAACCAGGTAGGCTTTACAACCGATTATAAAGATGGGCGCTCAAGTACCTATTGTACAGACCTGGCCAAGATTGTTTTAGCGCCGGTGTTTCATGTTAATGGTGACGATGCGGAAGCACTGGCATATGTAATACAAATGGCAATTGAGTATCGCCAGGCATTTCAGGAAGATGTTTTTATTGATCTCCTATGCTATCGCAAATACGGGCACAACGAATCAGATGAACCAAAATTCACACAGCCGCTTTTATATCAAGCGATAGGAGTCCACCCCAATCCTAAAGAGGTTTATGTTCAGAAGCTGGTTACCGAAGGCCGCATATCTCCGGAATATGGCATCGAAATCGATAGCGCATTAAGGTCACAATTGCAGGTTTATTTGGATGAGGCTAAGACGGAAGATGGCATAAAGGTTACTAAACCGATGTTCCTGGGTGCATGGCAGGGATTACGGAAGGGGAGAGGATCGGATTTTGAACTACCCGTCGATACATCCTTCCCGGAGGAAACACTGGTGAAAATTGGCAATGCTATAACAACCCTGCCGGCGGGAAGGGAATTCATGAAAAAAATTGAAAAGCTTTTTGGGGATAGGAAACAGCTTGTAAACGACACCAAAGTATTTGATTGGGCTATGGGTGAATTACTGGCCTATGGATCACTCCTGGTAGAAAATCACCCGGTTCGGTTAAGCGGGGAGGATGTTAAAAGGGGGACCTTTTCGCACCGGCATGCTGTTGCGAATGTTATAAACTCAGGCGAGGAATATGTTCCTTTAAATTCAATGGGAACCGCTGCCAAATTTGAAATATACAATTCCCCTTTGTCAGAATATGCCGTTTTGGGCTTTGAATATGGCTATGCCCTGGCGAATCCAAATGCGCTGGTTTTATGGGAGGCACAATTCGGTGATTTTTTAAACACGGGCCAGGTTATTGTTGATCAATATGTCACCAGTGCCGAAACAAAATGGCAGCGTGCGAACGGCCTCGTGATGTTATTGCCGCATGGCTATGAAGGCGAAGGGCCGGAGCATTCATCCGCAAGGATAGAGCGATTCATGGAGCTCTGTGCAGATAATAATATCCAGGTGGCTAATTGTACAACTCCTGCCAATTTCTTTCATGTATTACGCCGGCAGTTACATCGCGAGTTTAGGGTCCCGCTGATCGTTTTTACACCCAAAAGTTTGTTGCGGCATCCGTTATGTGTTTCACCGCTTGTTGATTTTACTCAAGGTAAGTTTCATGAGTTAATTGATGATGCGTACGTAACTGCTGCCGACGTTACCAAAGTGCTTTTCTGTTCGGGCAAAATCTATTATGACCTGCTTAACAAGCAACAGGCCGATAAGCGCGGGGATGTAGCAATAGTACGGATCGAACAGCTTTACCCAACGCCGTTTAAGCAAATGCAAGGGATCAGGGAAAAATATACGCTGGCCCGGGATTTTATTTGGGTACAGGAGGAACCCGGGAACATGGGCGCCTGGCCCTATATGCGGCGAAAATTTGGCAAAACCAATATTTCGCTTGATGTTATTGCAAGAGCCGAAAGCAGCAGCACCGCTACCGGTTTCAAAAAAAACCACATCGCGCAGCAAACGGAACTTATTGATCGCGCATTCATGACAAATGGCGGCGACGCTATCGAAACGATGACCAACAACACAACAGCAGGGGTGCTTGAAGCAAGCGCAGAATAAACGTGGGGCCGGCTAAATATTAATGATGACAATTATAAAATCAAATTAAGATGGCAACTAACATTGTAACAAAATTCACCATTGGAACTGAACAGGGTGTTGATACCCTACTTTTTCTGACTTCGGCAATTGCCAGGGAGAAATTTTCAGGAAGGATCCCTGACCAGAAACTGGATGATTATATCAACAAAAATTTCAATCACGAAACGTTGACGATAGAGCTAAATAGCATGTCTAATCAATATTTGGTAGTTTATGCGGATGACGAACCGGCCGGTTATGCGCGGGTGACGTCAAAGGGGTGGCGGCCGGAGCTGTTTGAAGGCAAAACGCTGGCAAGAATAGCCGACTTTGGTGTATTGGCTAAACATGACGACCCCTTAGTTCGCAAATCGTTATTTGAAAAATGTCTTTCCATATCAACTATGCAGCAGGTGATTTGGATAAGCGAATATGAAAACAATCCTTATTTGAATTTTTTCGAGAGCTACGGGTTTAAACGAAACGTTGATATCAGCGCTCAGCAAGAATTGCCGTTATCACCTGTTTACCTTGTTAAGGAAAAGGGTTAAATTTAATCTCCTATGCTGAAATTTAAATTTCTACGGTCATTAAATTGGTGGAAGCGGGTAGTCCGCTATGCCCGTGCCTAAAGTGGTTGATTGGTGCGGGGATGAATAGCCGTGGTATTAACAGGTTGCGCAAATCTACCGCTCCATATTTGATAAATTGTTTGCGCCAGCAGGTATAGAATAACAAGTGTGGCAACGAACAATAAAACCGCTGCTAATATCCAGTGTATGTTGCCGGGCCGGTTTTGGGCATAGCGCAAACATGCGGCAGAAACCGTAGCAAGCGGAAAGCTTACCGACCACCATGAAACCTGGAATGGGCAGCATTTAGGTAGCAGTGCTATTTTGCTGCCGAATATTAATAGCAGAAAGAGGCAAAAATAAAAGAAGGCGCTTGCGGCAATGTCCTGAACACCACTCAGGCCCTCATAGCCATTGAACGCCAGGGCAAATGGCGCCACAAGGATTAAAAGCGAAGGCTGAACATTAATAGCCAGCGGCGCCTGGAAAAAAAGCCGCGAAATAATAATCGTCATCATGATGATGATAAAAATGATCCCGATCCCGAAAAACATCAGGCAGATTTCATGAGCCCCGGCAAATTTTAATGAGTTACCTGCGATAGGCACATTCAGCGTACCCGTAACAGGGAGTACCCACACCGGCATGGCGCTTTCAGGGGCTTGCTGCGCGTCGATCCATTTGCGCAGCACGAACCATGCAAATAAAAGCGTAATGGTTACGCCAAGCAGCCATATCATATAGGCAATCATCGGGGCGTATGGTAATAAAATTCCTGGCAGCAGCAATAGTGAGATAGTTACCGTTGCAAAAAAGCCAACAGAAACGGAATTTTTGAACTCGCCCTCTACTGTTGCGGGATAACGAATCCATTTGGCGATATAGGTTATCGTCAGTGCTATAAAAGTCAAAATTGCTGTCCATCCAATAATTTCAGCAATCAACCTGCTTGCATGCAAAGCTTGCGCTGCCAAACGCCATGCAAAGCAAAGCCCGGAAAGCCCCATTACTGATCCAAAAAGGCTGACCGGCATAAATTCTTGGAAGCTGAGTTCATGAATCCTTCTACCGTTAAGTTCCATATATAATTCAAGATTTTAATAAATAATGTGGCGCTTTTCAAATTGGGTGCCATATCTATATTTACCTTACAATCAGTATAATAAGACCACATGCCACTGTGATCGACCTTGACATTTCGCTGAAACCGGAAATATTAGCACCCATGATCGGGGCTTTATTAAAAAAGGCTTCAATCTTTTTTTTCACAAAAAAATTTTAGAGATTTATTTAATATTCGATAATTAGTTAATAATCAGGGTGATCAATATCGGTCAATACCTTTTCCTTAGCTTTTATTATAGCGAATATTTATAATCCTGTTTTCAAAAAAACATGGCTTGAGTTTTATATTAAGAAAATCAACTATTTACTGATGAAGAGATATGAAAAAACTTGTATTTACGCCACGGCTTCTTATTAAAAATGGATTTACAACGTATAAGTCAATAATCATTACCGTATTGGTTTTTGTGGGCTTTGCCGCATATGCGCAGGATGACCCTTCCATAGATACGCTGCGCAAGGCGTTGAATGGCCCGCTGCCCGATACCGAACGTGTTCATAAGCTCATAGACGCTGCTGCGTATTATATTCAAGATTATAATTTCGGCAGAGATAGTGTTGATTTCTATTTACGGCAGGCCGGTCAGTTAAATAAAAAACATAGCCAGGCCAAATACCAGGATGCCATAAATATTTACGCCGCGATTAATTATTCACGGCGAAACCCGGATCATAGTTCCAGGAGCATTTTTTTGCCACTGATAGCTGAATTCAAAAAATTAAATGACCGGCGTAACGAGGCTATTGCCTGGGAATTCCTGGGAACAGCTATCAGCCCGTATGATACATTAAAGCCGACTAAAATTACCTGTTATCAAAATTTAATGCAATTTAAGCAGCAGGCGCATGATGTGCCTGGCGAAATGTATTACCTGGCAGAAATAGCGGAAATTCATTTGGAGCAACGAAAAAATGACCTTGCCGAAAATGAACTTTTACAAGTGATAAAACGTGGCAATGCAGCAGGGCAGCGAATTTTGATGGAAGCTTCAGATATGTTAGCATCCCGGTATGTTAAAAAATCCGCCTATAACAAGGCGCTTTATTATGCGCTTGAAACACAAAGAATAATGCAAAAAACCGGCGATTCGGTCCTCGCCCAGGATTATTACGCCCAGCTTTCTAATATTTATTCTGTTTTAGGTAAGGACTCATTAAGCGAGGTTTGGACGCGGAAAGCATTGAGCCATATGATTGTAACCAAGACCTTACATAACCTGATCTATGCGTGCAATCATATAGTCGATCTGTTAATAAAGCAGCATAAAGCAAACGAAGCCTTAAAATTTATCTTAAATATAGATGCAAAATACAAACCGTGGCTTCCGGCAGAAAATATTGTTTTGGAAAAGATCCTTGGCGACTGTTATGAAGGGCTTAAAAACAGACCATTGGCCGACAAACATTATTTTGAAATGTCCCGCTTGTTCAACCAATCGAGGGACACGGTGCTCAACTATTGGCGGGCCAAAGAAGCTGCCGCAATAGGCGACTTTTACCTTCGCCGTAAAGCGTATAGCGACGCAAAGGCATATTTAACTACCGCGTTAGAGGGATATCAAAGGAACAACACCAATTTTTATTCACAAAGCATCCATGCATCTCTTTTTGTGGCGGATTCTGCCCTGGGCGACTATCAATCGGCTATTAAGCATTTATTGATTTCAGGAAAAATGAAAGATTCCGTTTTCAACGCCGAACGAAATATGCAGATAGAGGAAATGGACTTAAAATACCGCACTTCGGAGAGTGAAAACCACCTTAAGCTGGTTCAGGACCAGGCACAGCTCCGGCAACAACACGCCGACGCCACCAGGAACTGGCTTATTGCAGGCTCCTGTATGGTGCTTATAATTGCCGGACTGCTTTACCGGCAAAGCTCGACAAGAAAGAAAAACAACCTCATCGTTACCCATAAAAATGAACTGTTGCAGCGTTTGGTTACCGAAAAAGAATGGCTGCTGAAAGAGGTGCACCACCGTGTAAAAAACAATTTGCATACGGTAATTTGTTTGTTGGAATCGCAGGCTGCCTATCTTGAAAATGATGCCTTAAAAGCTATTGAAAACAGCCAGCACCGTATTTATGCCATGTCGCTGATCCATCAAAAACTATATCAGTCTGATGATATCAAAACGATACCCATGGCGGAATATATTCCTGAGCTGGTTAAATCTTTGGAGGATGGATTCGGCACCTCAGATCAAATCAAATTCAAACTGCAAATTAACCAGGTAAATCTTGACATATCCCAGGCCATTCCATTGGGGCTCATCATCAACGAGGCCGTAACCAATTCCATCAAATATGCCTTCTCTGGTAACAGGCGTGGCGAAATTTCAATTTTGTTGACTAACGATGGAGCGAAAATAAAACTGGAACTGGCCGACAATGGCATCGGGATGCCGGAAATTGGAGACGATGTGGAATCAGGATCCCTTGGCTTGCAATTGATGAAAGGCCTTAGTGAAGATATCGATGCTGATATCAGCTTTGAAGTTGACAATGGGACCCGGATCATCATTGTATTTGAACGGGATGCGTTGGATGGTATGGATGGCTCTTTGAAAGCTCCTGAAACTACAGCAGCGCCTCTATAGGGTTTTATTATCAACAGTTTTTCAGTAAGAGATATATCGGTTAAAACCTAAAACACTGCCGATCAGTATATTTCACAGCGTTCCACCTGTTCCGCGTATAAAAATGGAACGCTTTGCAGGCGTTGTACTGACACGTCACCCCACCCGCTCAACCCATTCACTTCGCCAGGCCGGCGCCGCAAAGGGATCTGCGAAATACTGCGTCTCGTGCACCACCTTACCGTTACTGAACTCCATGATACTTACCGTAAACGCCGATTGCCCCTGGTAGTCGATGGTGTACTCCGTGATCCAGAGATCACCATTTCCTACATCCGCCTTACCTTGAAGCCTGAGGGCTTACCCGGGTGATGACTCCGTAGTGCCTGCAAATTCTTTCTTCCGAGAATCCGTTCGCCGGACTGGGGATAATCACAGATGGCATCGTCGTCGTAAATATCATGTTCAGCATTTGCATCGCCGGCCGCTGATGCACGCCAGTGCGCATCCAGGGCTCCACGTATTTGTTCTTCTTCCATAATGGCATCGTATTATTTGTCGCTTTATTTGTGCTCGTAAAGGGCTAATTGAGCCTGGCAATTAACACTGTAAACTACTTAACTCAATTAACCCAATCAATCATTTAACTTAATCAACCACTCCTTGCCTTCCCTTTTGCGAAATGGGATAAGCCTTTGACCGGAAATCCAGCATTGGGTCGGCGGTTTCAATTCCCTCAGGAACGTTGTTGGGAATAAAGATCAGGGCTTTATCCTGTTCCGGGGTATTCAGCGAGATTTTTTTGATCTCCAAAACAGCCAAAAGAACTCTTTCGCGGGTATCGGGCCATGCAGTGGAAGGATCATCTATCACATCGTTTTGACCCGCAAGCTGGGCATACATATCAAACTTAACCGGTTTCGCTGCTATCCGGGCTTTAATGTCGTCCTGGATATAAGAAGAACTCTTTGCTGCCATTTCTTCGTCAGTCAGCAGTTGCTCCCCTTCCTGCGGGATAAACTGGTAGCGTAAATAAGTGGAGACTCCGGCTGCATTGGTAAATTTAAAAGAATTTGCTGCAAAATAACTTATCGTAGCATAACTCGCCGGGTTCTTTTGATTCTCTGCAAACGCTTTAGTGGCAGGATGAGCGTCCAAATACTTGTCCACCTCGGTTGGTTTTGGCGCGTCCGGTCCCGATGCGGCTAAGGCCATTAAAAAATCCCTGAAATCGTCTGTGTTTTTAACGGGAAACCCATTAAAGCTATGGGCAACAATGTCGGTAGTAAAACCATCGGCCCCAATAATCTTAATGGCAAACCCGCGTGCATTGGCTTCCTTCAAATTGTCGGGAATGTCAAGCAGGGATGTAGTATTTGAGAACCTTACCAGTATATCGCTGCTCTCCTTTTGCAAATGCCTCGCGATTGTTAGTGTTGAAGCTTGCGGATCGGGTGTAAAGGTCCCCTCTAAAATGATCCCTTTGGCATGCACTGCCCGGCCGCCATAGAACCCAAAGCCCTTGTGTTGAGCCTCAACCAACTGCTCCGGCGAATAGATTTCATGAAATTCACTTTGGCTAAAAGTCCCATGGTGCCCTAGTGGGCAAACACCTGTTTTTTCTTCAATGGTATTCATATTTTAATTTTAAATAGTAATTAATGTTTATCTAATTCTCTTGCAAAAGTATCCGCCCCGGCCGCGGCAACTTGATAGTCTTGCTCTACCGACCCGCCGGATACGCCGATCGCAGCGACTACTTCACCTTCATTATTTTTGAGAGGGATGCCGCCGTGAAAAGAGATCAGGCCACCATTTGATATTTCTACCTGGTACAAGGGGCCACCGGGCTGAGACAGTTTTCCTATCTCACCGCTTTCCATGTTAAAAAAACGTGCTGTCTTAGCTTTTTTTATGGCCAGGTCCATTGAACCAAGCCACGCTTTATCCATGCGGCAAAACAATAGTAAGTTGGCACCATAGTCCACAATTGCTATGTTCATGGGTACGCCAATATCGCGCGCCGTGTTTTTGGCAGCATTGAGCGTGAGTTCTGCAATTTCAAGTGTAATTTCCATTTGTTTATAGGTGTGTCCGTTTTATGTTTTTAGCGGCGCAGCATGAGTCCAATTGCAAAGGGGAGGCCATGACGTTATTTGTTTAATTTTCAATGTATTAACGCTAAAACGCACCCATTGAATCATGAAATAAAGAGGGCTGGTCGCGTTAGTGCGGGATATATCGCTAAAACTGATGCCTTGTGAATTTTAAGAATTCGAGGTATTAATGATAAGGATAACAAGGCTGCAGAACTTGGTATTCAATGACACACTGCGCAGAAAAACAACTCATAAAGATCTGTATTGCCGGGGCTGTCCGGAGATAGGGTGAGGCGGCTATTCCATAAAATCTCGATATTTCAATAAGAAACTTGCTAAATAACTAAATTAAATAATCTACATAACATCAGAATTGTTTTAAGGTGCTTATAAACAATGTATTACACCTTGGCACAAAGTGTGGTTTAACACCATCGTGGTGGAGCTGTTTTGAATCAACATTAATTCATCGGCGACTGATTTACAGCTGATATGTTCCCTCACAATTACGTATTGACAAAAATTTTATCAAATTAAAACTTTAACATCATGTGGGTCTTACATCTTTTGTTCTTATTATTCGTTGAGGGTATCATTAATTGTTTTCAGTGGGCGGCGGCTATCTTAGCTAAGCAAACTGGCCGGAATTTCTGGCGTTGGTATTGCGTAGCGCAGTTTTTACCGGGGATCTCAATCTTCATTTTGATCTTCCTTTGGGACACGAAAAGCGAACAGGCATTGAAGGAATGAACTTACAAAAACAGAAATTGATTAAAGTGAGGTAAATAAGAAAATCGTCGTTGTCCGAACAAAATCATAAAATATTTTATAGGATAACCGGTTTGATTTTGGTAGATGTTCGCAGTCTTTGACGACCACGCTGGGCTTAACGTTTAATATCCAGCAGTTTCAGCAAACAAGAGGGACGTACAATATACGTCCCTCTAAAAAGTAACTAAAAACATCTATTGCACTTAAAATCCTAAATCTCAAGTTGCTTGATCTGCCTGATCATCTGGTTGGAAAAGCCCCATTCATTATCATACCAGGCCATGATCTTAACCAGGTCACCATCCACAACCCTGGTCAGCTCCAGGTCGACTATAGCCGCATAGCCGCTTTTGATAATGTCTGACGAGACCAGTGGTTCATCAGTTACAGACACTACTTCACTATAGCGCTCACTGGCAGCCTCCTGCTTTAAAATTTCATTAATTTCTTCAGCTGACGTTGGTCTTTCAGCTATGAAAGTAACATCGGATATCGAGCCAACGGGCACGGGCGTACGTATAGCAACGCCGTCAAATTTGCCCGCGTACTGGGGTAGAGCTTTCGTGGTAGCGATTGCCGCGCCGGTAGATGCAGGGGCTAGGTTTACAGCGGCTGACCTGCCCATCCTGGGGTCCCGTTTTGAAGGTGCGTCCACCAAAGTTTGCGAAGCCGTGTAGGCATGCACCGTGTTGAGTATTGCTTTTTTGATCCCCAGTCTTCTTCCAAGGATTTCGATGAGCGGGCTGATATTATTTGTCGTGCAGCTTGCTAATGAAAATACCCCGGTTTGTCCATCTGCGGTATTGACACCGTATACAACCGTAGGGACCTCAGGACTTTTTGTAGGCCCGGACATGACGACAGTTTTTGCACCGGCGATAACATGTTTCTCCGCATCCGCATACCTGGTAAACAACCCAGTGCTTTCGATTACAACATCGATTTGCATATCCTTCCAGGGAAGGTCTTCAGGGTCCCTGATAGAAAAATAGGAAATGCTTTTCCCTCCCACAACAAGCTTGTTGTTATTTGTTTCCACAGTTCGCTCATAGCGTCCATAAATACTGTCATATTTCAGGAGGTAGGCAGCATTCTCAATATTCATAAGGTCATTAACGGCAACTACCTCGAGGTCGCCGCCTTCAAGGGCAAGTTTAAGTGAGGCCCGGCCGATTCGACCAAATCCATTTATAGCAATTCTCTTCATAGTAATAATTAAAAAAATGATGATGTGTTGTTAAATAGTTATTTATAAAACAGGTAAAGCAATTCCAATGAATACAGACACACCTTATGCAGAAAGATCAGCATATATTCCTGATGTCCCCTGCAGTTTGCATCGTGGCTTCTATTTTTTACTGGTTCATCTTCCATGCCATATCGAGAATGAATGCTAATACTTAACCTTAGTTTTAAAAGCCAAGGTTCTGACCGATTCAATTTCAGTTAAGACATATTGCATGCCAATAAATACAACGTTGATCTTCAGGTTGTTAAAATTTTAGTACTCTAAGTGAAATAATCTTATTTCATGTTTTCTGTAAAAAGGTGGCGATATTTCGAAAAAGATATTGGATGCGTTTAGGCATTGTAGCGTTTATAGCCTTCTATGCCGGGAGTGACGATTTAAGAAGCAAATAAAAATGACAGAGCATTTTCCGGCGCGAGACTATACTGAGAGTTTCTAATGTGATTCCGATAATTAATAAACATTAAAATATATAAATCATCAATTAATTGTATGTTTGAGTTATAGATTTGCAATTACTCTGTACAATAAAAGTGGTGAGTATTTCGGTGAGTAAGAAATAGATACCTCATAACATATTGAATATCAGTCCGGTTAAAGAGGTGTACAATTCCCTCCCTCTCCGCCAATTAGTCTTTATAGACGGTTAAAAACGCTTAAAATCTATGATTTTAGGCGTTTTTGCTTATGAGCTATCCAAATTCCACCATAATTTCTCAATCTGATCGAGACCTATTTGGTACCGCTAAGTATCATAAAAGTCTATTAATTAACCTTTTACAGCAAAGCGATGATCAGTACAATTTTTATCAATTTCAATTAAAAAAGACCAAAACCTTAGCCAATGGAACCGCCCCAATTTATTTAAGAATTACAATAGATGGCAGTAGAGTCGAATTTTCTACAAGGCGTTAATAGATATTGATGAACCAAGAACCTTGATTCCTGTTTTTAAAGAGCACAATAGGAGAATAGCAGCGTTAGTCGGTAAGCAATATGCAGTCGGCACATTAGAACGCTACACAACGAGTCTTAGACAACTATCGATTTTATAAAATGGCACTATAAAGAATGTGATATCGAAATTGGAAAAATAGGCCATGATTTTATCTCATCGTATGACTTCCTTTTAAAATCTGAGAAAAACTGCTGCAATAATACCGCCGTCAAATATTTAAAGAACTTTAAAAAAATAATTCGGATACTTTAAACGCGGTTTATAGTCGTTTTTGGTTGCAAATGCTCTAGTGTAAATATTGCATTTGCAACCAAAAAACAAACTTTGCCGATAATTTTTCTAATTTGTCATTGGCAGAAGCAATCAATGAATATTAACGTTTCGCTTTTGGGGCGTATATGTTATCCTCGCGATCTTGGATTAAACAACATACTTTTAACTTGTGAAGCCTGTTAATAATTAAGCACAAGTCGGCTACTTGTATCAGGCATGTTATTTCCCGTAAGTCTACTCAATAGCCAACTAAAAAATTTAACAATTTCTGAGGCCTGTATTTCCGCTTTTAGTTTAACTTACTTATTAATAGTAAATGTGACTGTTTGCCTGATATCTTTCGATGAGGAAGCGGCCATTACTTTATATTCGCCTGGCTCAACCACCCATTTACTTAATTTATCATCGAAATAAGCAAGATCACTGACACTAATATTCATCAACGCAACAGATTTTTCAGCGGGTGCGATCATGATCTTTTTAAATGCTTTAAGCTCCTTTTCCGGCCTTAACACGGACGAACTAACTTTGCTGATATACAATTGAACGGTTTCCTTACCTGCCGCTGCGCCTGTATTTTTCACCTTAACCGATACTGCTATTTTGTCGCCAGTTTTATAGCTTTTTTTATTGGTTGCTAAATCGGAGTAGACAAAGTTGGTGTAGGATAACCCATAGCCAAAACAGTATAGCGGATCGATCTTTTTGGTATCATACCAGCGATACCCCACTAATATTCCCTCTTTGTAGTTAGTAGTCAGGTCCTCTCCCGGATATGTATTTAAAGCAAACGCGGGAGAATCATGTAACGAAACAGGAAAAGTAAAGGGCAATCTGCCGGAAGGATTTACAACGCCCTTTAATACATCAGCCAATGCATTACCGGCTTCTGATCCATTAAACCACGACCAAACTATGGTTTGATTTGATTTTTTAATTTCGTTCAGATCATACGGCGCGCCAGCCATTATTACAATTATGGTATTTGGGTTAGCTGCACTCACCGCATTAACAAGCGCTTGTTCGCCAAAGGGCAGTGAAAGGTTTTTGCGGTCATGGCCCTCACTTTCATATTCGCGATTTGAGCCAACACACAAAATGGCAATGTCGGTTGTTTTTGCAAGCGCTACGGCTTCGTTAATTAAGGTTTGATCCGGCTGATCAGATCCAGCGTTTTGCGCATCAGTTTTGCTCGCCGAATAGTTGGCCTTATAACCCTGCGCAAACTTGACTTCGGCTGTTTTACCAAATCTTGATTTTATGCCTGCCAATGCGGTTATCTCATATTTAGCCTTTACACCTGCACCATAGCCACCCAAAGCAAATGTACGTGTGGCATTATCGCCGATAACTGCAATACTTTTTATATTACCCGTTTTTAAAGGGAGTAAATGCGCATCATTTTTTAACAAAACGATAGATTCTGATGCAATATCATATACCGCTTTGCTGTGTGCCGGTGTGGCAATTGACCCTTTGGGTTGATTGGCGCTCATGGATGTGTGGTACATCACCCATAAAATCCTGCTCACTTTATCGTCTATCGTTTTTACTGAAACCTCGCCAGCTTTAACAGCCGCAAGCAAAGGCTTGGCGAAATACCATTGATCATAGGGGCCGCTTGATCCCATTTCAAGGTCCAGTCCGCTGTTTGCTGCGGCGACTGTATGGTGTGTTCCACCCCAATCTGATATTACAATCCCTTTAAAGCCCCATTCCTTTTTTAATACTTTGTTCAATAAAAAATCGTTCTCTGAACACCAGTAACCATTTAACTTATTATACGCCGACATAACGGTATAGGCATTGCCCTGCTGTACGGCTGCCTTAAATGCCGGTAAATAAATCTCGCGCAGGGCCCGTTCGTTAATTATTGCGTTTACCTCGCCGCGGTTGACCTCCTGGTTATTTGCGGCGAAGTGTTTAATACAAGCTGCCACATGCTGGCTTTGAATCCCCTTTACAGACTGAATAGCCAATTGACTGTTCAAATAAGGATCTTCTGAATAATATTCATAAGTACGACCACAAAGGGGCATCCTGCAAATATTGAATGCAGGGGCAAGCATTATAATTTTTTTGCGGGCATTTGCCTCTTCGCCTAACACTATCCCATATTTATTTGCCATTGCCGGATTCCAGGTAGCCGCTATTGCCGAACCATTTGGCAAAAAGGTGGCAGAATCAGTTGTCCAGTTAGCAGAGTTCCAGTCAAAGCGTTTTATCTCCTCGCGCACGCCTAATGGGCCGTCATCGCAGGTTAGCTCAAGGATACCTAAACGCTTTACGCCGGCAGAAGAAAATAAAGCGTTGCCATGAAGCATTTCCATTTTTTCTTCAAGAGTCATCTTTTTAATGATGCTGCTGATCTTTGCATTAATCGCAGCTTCTTTTTTATTTTGTGCCGAAACATTACTGAGCAGCAGAAGTGCCACAGAACAGCTTATTATATACTTCATAAATATTGGTTTCAATTTAACTTGCATAAATCTATTACAAATACTTTGCTATAGTTGCTTTATTTTTTGCTTTCGGCTACGATAAAAATAACTGACATTGGCGGTGCGGAAACTTTTATACCATTTTGTAATGCCGATGAGGATGCCGTAAGTGTTAAATAGCCCGACGGACCGCCGTTTGCTCCGTTCGGTCCATTGCCGTTGATATAAACCTTTCCGGAAAATTCACCGTTATCTGTTCCTCCGGTAAGGGTATAGTAATAATACTTACTGCCTTTTGCGAAGTTTTTAATGTCAACATTTACCGTTTGTGATGCTGTGCCTTTATTAACAATCACCACACCAGCCTCGCCCGATGTGAACGAAGATGCATAACTCAATACATCACTACTAGTTTGGACTGTTGAACTAACCATCCGGTCGCCAAAATACTTCTGGAAATAGTACATATAGTAAAAAGCTGGTCTTGGGTTCCATTTGCTCACGCCATCGGGTTCATCGCCCGCGTTAAACATCCCCATATCATCACCACTGTTCCAACCGTTTGCAAGGTCCCAGCGGCTCGCCATCCCAAACTGATTTTTAAGCAATTCGCCTAAAACCATTGTGGCGTGCATTCCTGCAATATATGACGTCATTTGTTTTGACCCTGTTGTAAATAAATTCCATTCGGTTAACGCGATAGGTTTTAATGAGACACCTCCCTGTGAGGTAGTGGTTTTCATCCAATCCATAACAGCCTTTGATTCTGTTACCGGCGAATTAAGAATAGTTGCAGCCGTTTCATTATCAGATCCGGTGAAATAATCGTGCACGATGTAGAAATCGCCATAATCGCCGGCGGAGGCAAATAAGCCGGAGTTCCATGTTTTATCAACTGCGTTCCATGAATTTACGGGGTCTGTTTGTACTAACTGCGCACCAATTTTAATTTTGGCGCCTACGTCAGCTGCGGCTTTGCGCATTGAATCGGCAAATACTTTAAAATGCTTACCATACAGTGCCCCGGTAATAATTTGTGGCTGACCATCTTTATTTTGGGATACATCAATTTTCCAGCCTGCCTGCCACGGGCCTCCACTTTCGTTGCCAATCTCCCAGTATTTGGTGCGCCCCTTATCGTGTCGTACCCAGTTAGCAGCCAAATGCGCGGCAACCTGGTCGGGGTGGGCGCTGGTGCCATAGCGGGCATAGCTATAATTAACCGTTATGATCCCGGTACTGTTGGTTTGTTGTAATGCGTTATAATAATTATCTAATGATAATGTCCAGCTGGCTGTGTTATTCCCTAACCAATAGCTGGCCGCAACACTGTTCCCGTTTGAGTCATACAAAGTGGCCGGTGCGTCGGCAGGTATTTGCCCATCCCAGAAATAAACGCTCGAGATATTACCACCAGGAAAACGGAGGATATTGGGCGATAGGTTTTTAATGTTGTTTACCAAAACCGGTTCGGTAACTATCTGGGTCATATACGGATTAGTATTATTACCGAACAGGTATTTGGGAACCTTTGTAATTACGGTGCTATAGTCAACATTTACAGTTACAGTAGCTGCGGTAGTTGGCTGAGCAACATTGGCATTAAGTGGGGCGGTAAAAGTTTTGGGTACCCAGTCATCTAAAAAAAATCCCGCTGACTTGGCTACCACAGGATCTGTTTGCGGAGTTATAACGTTGGTGGCTGTGGTATCAGTTTTAACCGGTGTTATTGTGCTGTTGTTTTTTTTACAGGCGCACAATGCCAGCAAAAAAATTGGGTAGTATTTTAGGTGGGGTATCAACTTCATATATTTATTGTCTTTGTAAAAAATGCAGGGACCTTTTGTTAAAAGGCCCCTTGCATTAATTAATCAACTAAAACTTTTTTATTTAATTTTTACAACCCGGATGTTATCAATGGCTGCAGTAAAAGCTGTAACCGTGGTTAAACCATCATTCATAAACCAGATATTCATACCGGTGTTACCGCTGGCACCCACCAGGTCCTTAATAGAAGCTACCTGCGTACCTGTACCATTATTGGTTAAAAAGCTTGATAACGGAATGGTAACGGTTGTCCAGCCGGTAGTAGTAAACGGCGTTGTTTTACCCGCGCTGTTTATCCAGGGCCTGTACCGGGCTATATAAGTAAAGCTATAATTTACTGCTACGAAAATAGAACCGGCAGTCCACGGAGTAGACTTAGGAACGGATAATTCGAACTTCACAGCGTAACTGGATAAACTGCTGTCAATATCTGCAACCGGAACCCATTGGCTGGCATTCATATTTACTCCACGGCCACCGTTATACCAGGCATTGTCACCCGCAGAAAGGTTGCTTGCCGTCAACACGTTATAGTAGCCGGTATTACCAGGAAAATCAGTAGAACTGTTTTGCGTATTTGACCCCCACGGGTACCCGTTTATAGAATCCCAGTTTTGAAATACGCCGTCAACGAAATCATGAACCTTATAAACAGTAGAGGCTGAACCTGATTTTGTTGTAACACTTACAATGCCGCCATTCTGCGTAACACTGGATGGTACCGCCAGGCTAATGTA
Source organism: Bacteroidota bacterium (assembly GCA_030775685.1). GTDB lineage: Bacteria > Bacteroidota > Bacteroidia > Sphingobacteriales > Sphingobacteriaceae > Mucilaginibacter. Next base: position 28,177 of record JALYIP010000057.1, on the reverse strand, counting down.
GGTGCCATCGGTTGAAGGCGTATAATTAGTAATTGCAACACCCGCATAAGTTAAACTTTTGATAAAGAAAAAGTTAAAACCATAAATTTTGACAGAATCACCTACGTTAGCCGCTTCATCCGAAATGCCTGAAATTGTTGGCGCAGGAGCCACAATTGAGAAGGAAAACGTAGTTTGACCATGCGTGGTTACATAATTTATGGTATTGAGCTGTTTTGCCGGTACCGTTGGGAAGGCGATAACCGAGGGTATTAACGCAATAGCGCTGGTATCAGAAAACCATGCGTCATTAAAAGAGCCGGCCACACCATCAAAATAAATTTTAAGAGCACCTTTTAGATTTTTCCCGGAAATAACAACCCATTGACCGGTGCCCACACTGCTTAAAAGTGAATCGCCCGGATGAGCAACATAGTTACGTATGGATGTAATAACCGGCGTGCCTGTAGATGATAATTTATCTTTTTTGCAACCCGATTGTGCGAGCAGTATTGCAGCGAGTATAACAAGCAATAAATAGTTATTGACATTGTGAAGTAGCTTTTTCATATTTTTTATTTAAAGAATATTATAAATAATTCTAATTCTGTTAGTAATACGCCACAGGTGCTTGCAACAATTTAGGATCTGCCGTTTGATCATTTGCCGGTATTGGCAAGGTAAACGTGTTGATTGTTGCCGGGGTAATGATAAGCCCGTTGGATCCAGGCTTCGCAATTCCGGTATTCGCATCATAGGTAAACAGTGATCTGTCAACAACCGTTTGCCCGGGTTGCAGCTGGGTTTGATGATTAAGCGTATCTATCGCTGCCTGCGGCTTGTAATAAGAAAGCCGTACCAGGTCAAACCAATACTGGCCTTCAAATGCCAATTCTACCCGTCTTTCATTCATTAGGGTTGAAGTTGTGATGGTTGATACTACAGGTAAGCCGGCCCTTGATCTTATTGCATTAAAATATTGTAAAGCCCTTCCATCAGAGGTAGAACTATTGTTACCCAATATAGCCTCCACATATATTAAATACACATCTCCCAACCGCAAAACGGTATTGTGTTCAATTGATGACCAACGGTCCATAGTCGGCGCATTGTTATCGGCAGGAGTACCTACTATATGTTTTTTAACATTTACGCCGGTTGCTTTATAACCTCCTCCCGCAGCATTTAACTCCGGGTAATAATCGCCGGTGAGCATAAAAGTAGCTTTACGACGGATTGAATCGCGCGTGGCGTACAATTTATACAAACTAGTGGTTGGGCCAATTGCACCGCCCCACCCAGCACCAGGCACTATGCTTGCGCTGGGTGCAAATTGTGCTTGTATATCATTACCCTGGCCATAGCCTACACCTGCCGCCCATTGAAATGCAAACAGCGATTCGGAGTTGTCGTTGTACTGAGTTCTGAACAGGTTGTAATAACTGGGAAAAAGTGTCAGGCCGCTTGTATTACAAACATTCCCTGCAAAATATATCGCGCTATCCAGGTCTGATTGGTTCCTGGTGCCGCTTTGGCCCAGGCCCGCCCTGGTTAAATATACCTTAGCCAGCATACCCTGTGCCGACCACGTAGTCACCCGCCCCGCCTGGTCTGATTTTGGTAAATTGGTAGCTGCAAATCTTAAATCGTTTATTATAAATTTATAAACATCAGTAAGCTTATTGCGCGGCACAAGCGGGTTGGCAATTAGTTTGTCGTTATCTTCAATAATAGGCACCGGTCCCCACAATTGGGCAAGGTGAAAATAAGCCGTTGCACGCAGGAACCTTAATTCTCCGAGAGCTCCGTTTTTACCTGTTGCGGATACGCTATCCGGCAACTGGGTATTGATAGCCTTTATATTTACATTACAGTGGGCCACAACATTAAAAAAGCCCTGCCATGCCTGTGTAACATAGCTATTATTGCTGGTTATAGAAAAGGTAGTAAACTGGGCCAGGTCTGCATTGTAAGGCTGCAGCATATTGCCACTCATGATATCGCCGATACCAAGCAAGGGGAAATTATTCCAGTCAAACCACGGTTGGGCGTAAATGGCCGAAGTGGCAAGCCTCAGATCAGATGTGCTTTTATAAAAATTATTGGTCGTGATTCCTGTCAGCGGAGGCCGGTCAAGGAACTGCTTTTTACAACTGCTTATTATCATGACGATGATAAACAAAGAGAAAATATTTATTTTAATCAGTTTCATAATAGTAAATTTTAATTATTTAGAGATATGTTGGCACCAATTGTAATAACACGGGGCTGTGCATAATATCCATTATCCATCCCGGCTAATAATGGGTTCCATGAACCTATTTCCGGATCGTACCCGGTATATTTTGTTATGGTAAACACGTTAGTTACATTGGCATAAACTCGTAGCGATCTCAAATGTATTTTGGATAAAATACTTTGTGAAAAGCTGTAGCCTAAAGCAATACTCTTGCACTTTAAAAAAGAGCCGTCTTCAACATACCTATCTGAAAAGATTGTATTTTGATTGCCGCTACTCTGGCTAATCCTGGTAATATTGGTTTGGGGATTGGTAATAAATACATTATTAATATCCGATGCAGAACCAGTTGCACTAATCAACCCGATGTGTGCGTAGTTACTTACAGCCTGGAAATAGCCGAAATTTTGATTTGGATCATCGCCATTTACCTTTACCTGGTTAACAACTTTATTACCATACTCTCCTGTCATAAAAACAGTAAGATCAAAATTCTTGTAGCTAAAAGTATTATTTATACCATACTGAACCTTTGGTAAAGGCGAACCTAAAGCGGTTTGATCATTTGCATCAATTTTTCCGTCATGATTATTATCCTTAAAAATAACGTCGCCTACCCAAACCCCGCCGGAACCATTCGTAATAGGAATTGACCCGCCTCCGTTTTGCATAAGGGCCGGATATTTAGCGAAATCGGCAGCATTTTTATAAATGCCAAGCGTTTGATAACCATAAAACTCGCCAATAGATCCCCCTACAACAGTTTTGGTATATACGTTACTCCCTATGCTCCCATATATCGCAGGCGTACCCGGGTTTAAGGCAAGAATCTTATTCTGATTATGAGAGAATATCAGGTTGGTTTTCCAGTTAAAGTTTTTTGATTGAATATTGGTGGTTGCTATTGAAAACTCAACGCCTTTATTACTAACAGCGCCAATGTTAACATAAGGTGCAAGGATAGCGCCCGGCGAATAACCTCCTGATGCATAAGTTCCTGAATAGTATGGCTCGGTGAGGCTTAATAGCAGGTTATTTGTTTTACGGGAATAAACATCGCCTGTAAATACAATCCTGTTGTTTAAAATACTGAAATCTAAACCCAGGTTAAGTTCTTTTGTCGTTTCCCATTTAATATTGGGGTTTCCCAAAGTAGCGGTTAGCTGTGAATTACCTGCCAGCCCTGTTGCTACAGTGGTTAACGTAGAACCATAAGCATACTCACTTATGTTTTGGTTATTTACCAAACCATAACTTACCCTAAGTTTTAAATCATTAATTACCTTTACATTTTTCAGGAAAGCTTCATGGTTCAACTTCCAGGCAATTGCACCCGAATAGGAAGTATTCCACCTGTTACTTGTGTCAATTTTTGAAGTACCATCCCTGCGTATAGTAGCAGTTAATAAATATTTATCGTCGTACGTAAAGTTTGCACGGGCAAAATAGGCCTCAAGGGCGCCATCGGCTTTTGCACCCGCATTGGTTGCTGTTTTTGGGTCGCCAGTACTTATTGTAGTTACATCATTACTTGTAAAATTGGTACGTGCGGCCAAAACCGAGCTGCTTTTAACCAATTGCGCTTCGTGCCCGACTGTAGCGCTGAAATAATATTTTTTACCAAACATGTGCTGGTATGACAGGTAATTTGTAATTGCGTTATAAAAGTTTTGTGCACTCTGTGAACTACCCGAGTTTACCGGTATGCTATAAGCTCCCATGGTAACGGTTGGCGTAAATTGATCTTCAGTTGCAAAATCAAAATTTCCTGATACCTCATTACGCAAGCTGAGGTCCTTTGTAAATTGAATTTCAGCATAAGCGCTTCCTATTAACTGGTACCTGCTTTTCAAATCCGTCACGATTGTAGCTAAGGCAAACGGGTTAGCCCCGTAAGCGCCGTAAATATTTGGATCATTACCGCCCCAGGTACCATCGGGGTTTTTTACTGCTACATCTGGTGTTTGGTTTAATGCCTGCAAAATCACACCCGTATTTGTCGTAGCTACGTTTTCTGAAACATGAGAGAGCGCCAGGTTTGTACCTATTTTTAACCAGTTTGTAGTTTTGTTATCGATGTTTAGGTTAACAGAAGTTCGTTTAAAATCAGAACCTAAAGCAATACCCTTCTGGGTAAAGTATGTGGCCGATAAATAATATTTTGTCCGGGCATCGCCACCGCTAATTGCAAGATTATGGTTTTGCATAGGGGCTTTTCTGAACAATGCCTTTTGCCAGTTGGTACCCAGGCCCAAATATTGCGGATTGGCAAACTGTGGCCTCAAATCGTAACCAATAATGGCCGACTTTTCGTTCATAAATGTTGCATACTGCTGCAAATTCATTACATCGTAATACTTTGGCAATGATTGACTGCCCGCATATCCATCATACGTTATTAGCGGAGGGCCCGAAACTCCCTTTTTTGTAGTAATTATTACTACACCATTTGAAGCCTGTGAACCGTATATTGCTGTAGCCGAAGCATCCTTTAATACATCAATGGATGCGATATCCGACGGGTTGATAGTGGATAGCGGGTTGCTACCCTGGCCTGCAATAGGCGATTGAACATTGGGTGGGATCTGTACTCCATCAATTACATACAACGGGGGGGCATTGTTAAAACCGCCTATTCCGCGTATTTGTATATTCACATCGCCACCCGGCTGGCCTGAAACCTGCTGCACTATAACACCGGCAACTTTTCCCTGTAAAGCCTGGTCAAAGGTAGTTGGCTGTGTTTTTAAAAGATCAGACCCCGAAACGGATGATATTGATCCGGTCAGATCAGGCCGTTTAACTTTACCATAACCAATAACAACTTCATTTAATATATTTACCGCCAGATTTAATGTTACATTAATTGTACTGGTTTGCCCCACGTATATTTGCTGGGTTTCATAGCTTACATAACTAAAGACCAGCACATCGCCTGTCTTTGCATTAATGGCATAAGTACCGTCAACAGCCGATACAACTCCGGTTGTTGTGCCCTTAATTTTAATGTTAACCCCGGGTAGCGGCTTGGAATCGTCAGCCCCTATTATCCTTCCGGTAACCCTTTGGGTTTGTGCATAGCCTGAAAGCGCCAGCAACATGGCTGACATGAATAGCAAAACGCCGCATTTTATTCGTTTTCGTAAATTTTTTTCCATTTTAAAAATGAATTTTAAGGTGTGTAAATAATTGGTTCATAAACTTTGGTTGGTTGGTGTTAATCTTTCTTCATAATTTTTCCTCACATAATTTGTCAAATGGGGTATATAACAAAGTCGAAAGCGATCTTTTAAAATCATCTTCAGGCATTGTTTTTATTTCTGCAATCGATTGCCGAAACAAACTGGGAAAAAACTTATACCATACGGTAAGTAAAGTTTTCAGCATTGCAAAAAATAAATTAACCTCGTTGGGTTTTTGCGTTTATAATTGGGGAGGATGTGTATTATTTACAATTAATTTAACTTGACTGCATGGAACACATATTCTCGGGAATGAAACTATGATTGTTTCGAAAAGCAGGATAGGTAGTATTGATAAAGATTATAGACCAAATGTTAACCAATATGCAACTAACTATAAATCAATGAATTAAATTTAAATCGAACGGGATGACATGTGCCTTATTTAAATTTTTTCCCGTTTTTAGCTTAAAATAGGAACAAAAATTTTACAAAAAAACCCCTCAACTGACGATATTTCAGCCAATAGAAATTTAAATTTGATGAGATAAATACTACGGCGGCGCTATAGTTGCTGATTATGCCGGATATTTCTTTTTGCGGGTTGCGTTAATATATTCTGAGGGAAGCATATCATATTCCTCCTTAAACAATTTCGTAAAATACTTAGGCGTGTTAAAACCAACTTCATATGAGATTTGGCTTATACTCATCTGGCTATCGGCCAGTAATTGAATTGCCTTTTTTAACCTTATCGACCTGATAAATTCAAGCGGAGATTGCCCAGTTAACATTAATACTTTTTTGTAAAGCGATACACGGCTCATATTCATTTGCCGGCTTAGTTCTTCTACAGAAAGATTATAGTTTAAAATATTCTGTTCTAAATACTCAACCATATTCCTTAAAAACCGCTCATCTTCCGATTGCAATGGCACCTCCTGCAACTGTACACTCATCTGCTTTTTATAGGTTCGTTTAAAGGTATCCTGCAGGGTGAGCAAGTTCTTTATTTTTGAAAGTAAGATCTCAAAGTTGAATGGTTTGGTCATGTAATCATTAGCACCTATTTCCAGTCCCTTTAACTGGTCCTCCTCCCCGGTTAGGGCTGTTAATAAAATGACCGGGATATGCGAGGTGCGTTTATCTGTCTTAATTTTTTTGCAAAGCTCGATACCGTTCATTTCGGGCATGCTTATATCACTAACCATAATATCAGGATGTTGTGACAAGGCCTTTTGCCAGCCATCCTTACCATTCGCCGCCTCTATAATAAAGAATGTGTTCTTCAGGTTGTCCTTTAAATAAAATCTAAAATCGTCGTTATCTTCCACCAGCAATACCACAGGCTTTTTGTCTACCATCTGATATTTAGGTTCGTTCTTGTTTTCCCGGGTTGGTAAAGGATCCCGCTCATCATCATTATTTGTATTGATAGCTGTTGGGGTTAAACTGAAGTTATCCTGTAATAACAATGGCAATTGGATTATAAAACAGCTACCATGATCCGGTTCGCTTTCCACACTTATTTTACCCCCGTGCATCTTTACAAATTCAGATGTGATTGATAAACCAATACCACTGCCCTGGTTAAGCAGCGATCCCGGAACATCATGCTGGAAAAACCTTTCGAATATTTTATCGTGTTTTTCCTGCGGGATGCCAATACCAGTATCAATAACTTTAATCTCCAGTAGCTGGCTTCCCACTATTGATTCATCCTGTATCACATTAAGCAAAACGCTTATATGCCCCCCCTTAGGCGTAAATTTAAAAGCATTTGAAAGCAGGTTAAATAATATTCGCTCTATTTTGTCATGATCGAAACTTGCCATTAAGGTTTCCACATCCGTATCAAACACAAAACCTATGCTTTTTTCATCTGCAATGTCAGTAAACCCTAAAGCGGTATCCTTAATAAATTTAATTATATCGCCGGGCCTGGTTTGCAGCTTCAATTCCTGCACCTCCATTTTACGGAAATCAAGCAGCTGGTTTACCAGGTTTAACAATCGCCTGGCATTTTTTCTTACCATACCCAATTGCTCCTTTTGGTCGGCATCATCGGTACAATTAAGCATTTTGTCAACAGGCGCCATAATCAGGGATAAAGGCGTCCTGAACTCGTGGCTTACATTGGTCAAAAACTTAATCTTCATCTGGTCAAGCTCATGCATCCGCTTAACTTCCTGCCGCTCCTGTTCTATAATAAGTTTTGCTTCCTGTTTCTCCTGCTCAGCAACGAATTGCTGCCTTATCTTTTTTATTCCGCGTCGGCGGATCAGAAGAAGGCCCCCAATCATCAGCACTACATAAGTAATATATGCTAATGGCGATTTCCAAAACGGGGGTAGTATTTTTATTTTTAAAGTGATGTAATCGGGATCCCAGATGCCATCTGAATTTGCTGCACGAACCTTAAATACATAGTCGCCGCCGTCAAGGTTAGTATACGTTGCCTTGCGGGTTGCGTTGCCGGCTGTAAGCCATCCTTTGTCAAACCCCTCCATCATATACTGATACTTCACCTTATTGGGGTTGAAAAAGTTTAGTGCTGCAAAACCAATAGTAAACACATTTTCGTTGTGATTAAGCGTTATTGACCGGGTTGACGAAATTGCTTCTGACAGTATAACATGCCCATTGATGGCCTCGGTAGCTGTAACACTTTTATCAAATAGCTGAAAATCAGTAAATATTAGTTTGAGTTTATTACTATTGGGCTGGATGCTCAGTGGGTCAAAAATATTGAAGCCGTGCCCGCCGCCAAAAATTAGTTCGCCTTTCTTTGTTTTCAAGGCCGCATTTACATTAAATTCCCTGCCTTGCAAGCCATCAGTTTCGTCAAAGTTTTTAAACTGAAAATTATAACCATTGCCGGCTGCTGTTAATTCCATACGACTTAATCCATCAGAGGTACTTAACCACATCGCCCCTTTATTATCCTCCAGTATGTTTAATATCGAATTATCAGGAAGCCCGTTTCCCTTCACAAAACGGGTAAACTTGCCTGTTTTAGGATTAAAGATACTTAGCCCTTCGCGGGAGCCAATCCATATCAGGCCCCGGCTATCCTGTGTAATACTGTTTTCGTTATTGCCTATCAGGCTGTTACTATCGTTGACATCACGATTATAATGAACAACCTGGTTTGTTTTCTTCATTATCGCATCAATACCATAATAACCTCCTACCCAAATGTTACCATCCTTATCCTCGAAAATTGTAGATATATAGGGGCATCTTATTTCTGTTGGCTTAAAGGGATGGTAGAATATTTTTTTTGCCCGGTCAAAAATTTCCAGACCACCAGCGAAGGTGCCGATCCATAAGCGGTGTGCTGAATCTTCTATAATACTCCACACCCTGTCATCAGCAATACTGGTTGGTACCTTGTCGTCATGCCTGTAATGGGTAAAAGTTTTTCCGTCAAAACAATCCAGCCCCCCAAAATAAGTTCCTATCCAAAGTTTCTGATCATGATCAATACATAAGCTAACAATTATATCGTTGCCCAAGCTGTTACTGTCTTGCGAATTGTACTTATATTGTGTGTATTTCCCGGTTTTCCGGTTAAAGTAAATTAACCCGCCGCCATTTGTGCCTATCCATAAATTGCCTTGCCTATCTTCAACAAATTTATCAACATCCTCAAAGCTCAGGCTGTTTCGATCAGAAGCGTAATGCCTGTAGAGCGGGAATTTAATAATACTCTTATGATAATAGCTGATTCCCTCCTTAAACGTGCCTGCCCACATAATACCTGAATTATCCTTATAAAGCACTACAGTATTTTGCCTTAATGATTTGGCATCATCCGGCCTGTTCAGTAAATAAGTAATCTTAAAATTCCTTTTATCCAACAGGTTTATACCGCCGTGGTCTGTTGCTATCCATATCAGGCCGTCATCAGCCTGAACAATGTTATTAACGATACTGGAATTTAACCCGGCTGTACCTAATCTTTTATCAATATATCTGAACACATTAGTTGCCGAGCTAAAATAATAAACCCCTGCGTTTACATTTGGTGTGTAAAACCACAAATCATTGTCGCGATCTGCTGTAATAGAATAAGATCGTGTTTTGCCGTTGGTGGCTTTACTTAAAATATCTGAGCGGTAACTAATTTTATTAAGCTTCCCATCCAGCTTTTCAATCATGCCGTCACCATAAACAAACCACATATTCCCCCTTGTGTCGCCGGCAATATCGGCCACACTATTGCTATATAATAGCCGGAATGAGTCTGCGTTGTTTGAATAATGATACGTTTGTTTGTTTGTTGCACTATAACGATAAACGCCTGAATTTGTCAAAACAAACCAAAAGTCACCGTGGCTGTCCCTTGTTATTTTAGCAATATTTGCATTAGCCGGAAGTTTTAGCGCTTTTAGCCAGGATGATATGTCGCCGCTAAACTGCTCTGTTTTGGGGTCGTAGATACAAAACCCGCCCCTGGTTGCTAACCATAAGTTTTGATCAGGTCCCTCATAAATGCTTTGTATAAAATCATCAACGAGTGAGTTTTTATTGCCGGCATCGTGTTTGAATACTTTAAAGGAATAACCATCATAACGGCTAAGACCAGACATGGTGCCAAACCACATAAAGCCTTTTGAATCTTTATAGATGCAGTTAACCTGGTTGTGCGACAAGCCATTGCTTATATCCAGTTGCGAAAACTGATACTGGCTACCTTGCGCAAAAGCCAGGGCACACGCAAAAAGCATGGCTACTATAAGGATATAAAATTTTATGCGCATCGGTATAATTGAAAAGGGTCGACAATCAATGGTGTGAGCCATATGAAAGGCCGTACACTAAGGTAATATAATGTTGTGTTATTATTCACTAAAAAAAATGCGTTCCGGATCTCATCCCGAAACGCAATTTATGGCATTTAAAATTAGTGCCACTATCAACTAAATCCCGGATCTGCTATTATAAATCCGCTCTTACCTATTATTAACCAGGTAAGCTTTTGCACTGGCCTGGTCCAAATCATTATATCTTAACACCATGGCTATAACTGCACTGTTACGGCCTTACCATCATATTCCATTGTTTTATCTGCATTAACGGTTATCCCCACATTTGAACCGTGTTCTCCGCTAACCAGTACAACATTAAATGTGTGGTGTTGCTGCATGTTCGGGTAATCGCCTTTAATAGCCGATATGGCAAGCTGATGTAGTTTATCATTCCAGCTAAAGGTGAATGTGGCATATTGCCCCTTTTCGTAATTGTAGTTATCGTTTTCGTCCTCGTAAAACTTAAACTCACCATTTGCACCGGGATAGATCCTTAACTCAATTGGTTGGTTGGTTTTTTCTGTTGCATATTCAACCACCGGCCCCATGGGGATAATCGAACCGGCCTTTACATATAGCGGCATTATATCTATAGGAGCCGGAGCTGTTATTGTTTTTCCGCCGGTAAGGACCTGCCCCGTCCAGAAATCATACCATGTAGCTTTTGGCAGGTATAACTTCCTGGCCCTTTCGTTACCATCGGCCCCTGCTGCAGTATACAACTGCTCAGTTACGGGGTTAACCAGGAATGCCGGCCCAAACATATATTGATCAGGAATATTATAAACGTTGGCATCGTCCCTGAAATCAAATGCAAGGGAACGCATTATGGTATAATTATGGGTTGAAACGTTGCCCGCCAACGAGTATATATAGGGAAGCAAGCGGTAACGCAGCTTATCAAAATTTAACAATATAGCTTTGGTTTTATCATCCCAGTTATTCGAGAATATGGCCCGCTCACCCTTGCCGTGGATCCGGAATATCGGCGAAAACGCTCCAAACTGGAACCAGCGTGTAAACAGTTCCCTGAATTCAGGTTTCGACCAATCTGGTGCTACCCAGTTATAGTGGTAACCGCCTATATCCGATGTCCAGTATGGAATACCCGATACACAGGCGTTTATCCCCTGCGGCACCTGGCTTTTGAATGCGGAGAACGTACAGGAGATGTCTGAAGACCATAGCGTGGCTGCATTGCGCTGTTCGCCGGCAAAGGATTGCCGGATTAAAAAGAACGCGCGCTTACCCGGAATATCCCTGCGCCATCCCTGGTAAATCCCCTTCGAATGTTCCAATGAGTAGGTGTTAAAATAATCTATTCCTCTTCCAATTGAGAAATTACTTTTCCGACGTTCATCCAAGAGGGTACCATTATCGGGCTCACACTGGTCAACCCACCATGCATCCCAGCCGTACCGTTTTATTAAACTGTCGCGCGCCTGGTCCCAATACAGTTCACGTGCACTGGGGCTATGGGCGTCATAATAACTATCGAATGTATGGGTCACAATATTGTCCCAGGTAATGTCTGTTAATCCACCTGTCTTTTGCAGCGCGTCAAAGTCTTTTGTTTTTTTTCCAAATACCGGCCAAATGGAGATCATGCCATGAATATTGGCCTTGTGCAGTTCGTCCACCATTTTCTTGGGGTCGGGGTAGCGGGCAGGGTTCATCACATGCACGCCAATTGGAAATGGATCCCAATAGTACCAGTCCTGCACAATAACATCAATCGGGATATGATTTTTGCGGTAATTGTCCTTTACCGATAATACCTCATCCTGGCTCATATACCTGTCTTGCGACTGGAACAAGCCAAAGGCCCATTTGGCAAACATGGGCGCCTTACCTGTAGTAGTACGATACAGGTTAATGATCTGGTCAAAATCAGGACCGTAAAAGAAATAATAATCAACCTGCCTGCCGCTTTCAGAAACGTATTTAAATTTGGTATTGTTGGCTTCAGCACCGTAAAAGTTGGATGCTGAATAATTATCCCACATCAAGCCATACCCTTTGGTGGACAACAGCACAGGTATGGCCCCCGTCATGTACTTAATGGCCATATCCTGGTTACGCCCCTTGTAATTAATAGAGAGCGTATCCGTAGGGTGACAGCCGAGGCCAAAAAGTGCTTCATTTTGCGGTGAATTGAACTGCGTGCTTACATTATAAGTTTCAATGCCTGCAATAGTTGCCGGGGTAATGGTTTTGTTATCGGCGCTGCTTTCAGACGTGATCTCGTTCCCATCCAGGTCGGTATAAATAATGGCGTTGGTAGCTTTATTTACAATCACTTTTAGCCTTGAGGTTGTAATTATATACTCCTTCTTATTTTCTGTGATATGAAACTCCGGGTAACTCCATTTGTTATTAACTACCAGCAAGGTCTTATTGGAGAAACTATCAAATATGGTATACTTTACCTCAATAATATCATCCTTGCAAACGACAACCTGCATCAAGCCTTTATCTAAAGTAAAAACTACACTGCCCGGTTCTTTTTTGTAAGATATAATTGACGCTTTGACTTTTGATACATTTATTACAACAAGCAAAGGCACCAGGATAATACTTTTTGAAAAAGCAGCTTTTAGTATTGATTTTGTATTTAGCATGAAAATTACAATAGTTTATATAGTTAATTGGTTAACGATAACGTCCGGAATACCCCGCGGCATTTAGCCCATTTAAAAACAGGATAACTAAAACTCCCTTTGGATGGCCAAAAGTCAGCGATGATTGTTTTTTATTGAAAGTGCCTTCGGTTTATTATCTGGGCGATAAAATTATGCTTTGCACCAATGGGAGAAGGGGTACAAAAGTTAATAAATAGAGTACAAAATGTTCAAACTATTAAAAATTGCACCTGGATTAAGCGTGATATTAGCAAACTCATGGTAATTGCCATAAAGCTAAAAGTCGTTTCATGGATAAATTCCCTTTTAAAACAGATTACCCACATGTCCAATTTTCCATTTTTTAAATTCGGCTTTATCCCGTGTAGTTTCCCATTAGTTATAAATGAAGTAAATGGCGCAGCTAAAGCAGTTGTTTTAAAATCAATAATTCGGTGGCTGATTTGGCAACAAAGTAGTCCCGATTTGATAGGAGCACAGAAAGAGGCTTTTGGCTTAAGTACAAATCCCTCCCTCTCCGCAAAGTTTAACATATAAACAAGTAAAGCCCGCGATCAACTGATTTGTAGATTTTTGTTTTTCGGCCAAATGACATTTTATTTACTAAATGTCAGCAGAAAAGTACATAATTCGCCGAGTCATTTTATAGATTCCCCGGCTCATCAGCATCTGTTTATCTTATTGTGACGAAGGTCACTTTTCTCCATGATGTGTATCAGCATAAATCAGTACAGTTATCTGAATCTTTACACCGGAGTTAATAATTTTCAATATAACTAAACGGGCAGATGAATCCTAAATTACCGGATGAACTTTCAAAATTCTTTGTTGCGGGCATAAATTACAAAAAAGCAGAAACTACTATAAGAGGAACCTTTGCTATCAACGATGATCAATATGTAAACATTCTAAATCTTGCACCTTTTCATAATGTTGATTCATTATTTATCATTTCTACATGTAACCGGACGGAAATCTACGGTTTCGCCGATCATGCTTGTCAATTAGTTGATTTGTTATGCACACAAACAACCGGGAATGCAGCCGTATTTACAAGTTTAGGCTATGTAAAAAACGGAACAGATGCAGTCAAACATTTGTTCAATGTAGGCGCCGGGTTAGATTCTCAGATTTTAGGCGATTATGAAATAACCGGCCAGTTAAAGCAAGCGGTAAAATTGGCAAAATCGTACAGTTTTTTAAATTGCTTTTTGGAACGATTGGTGAACAGTGTATTGCAATCATCAAAGCAAATACGTAATGAAACAACGTTAAGCGCCGGTACGGTTTCGGTTTCGTACGCTGCGGTTGAGTATATAAAAGAAAATATTAAAGCTTGTGCTGATAAAAAAATACTGGTTATCGGCATTGGTAAAATTGGCCGCAATACCTGCAAAAATTTGGTTGATTATCTCGGAGCAAAAAATGTTACCCTAATTAACCGGTCGGAAGAAAAAGCAGCGGAGCTGGCAGCTGAATTAGGGTTGCAACATGCGACGATAAGTCAATTGGCGGAGCACGTTGAGAATTCGGACATCATATTGGTTGCGTCCAATGCCGCCGAGCCGGTTATTTTAAAATCACAGCTAGAGGGTAAAAATAAAAAGCTAATCATTGATCTTTCCGTTCCGTGCAATGTGGAGGCAAATGCCGCTGAGCTTTTAAATATAACCCTGGTAAATATTGATGCTATTTCGAAGATTAATGACGAAACCTTACAAAAGCGCAAACTGGAGATTCCAAAGGCGAAAGAAATTATTGATAAGAATATTGAATGTTTTTCAGACTGGTACCTTATGCGTAGAAACGCCCCGGCACTTAACGCTATTAAATCAAAGTTGAGTTATATTTATGCGCAGCATTTTTCAGAATTAAAAGGCGATCCAAACAAATGCCCGGTAATTGCTGCCGAAAAGAAGATACAACAAGTGATAAACATAGTTGCAGGAAAAATGAAGAGTCAAAACCAGCCGGGCTGCAATTATCTTGAAGCTATCAATGAATTTATGTTGATGGTGGAGGGTTGAAATATTTGCCTCCGATACATTTAGATATATTTGCACGCTTATTTAAAAAGAGCTCAGGGGAGGTGTCAGAGTGACCGAATGTGCCTGATTCGAAATCAGGTGTATTGCAAGGTACCGGGGGGATGAATCCCTCCCTCTCCGGCAAGTCTAACATATAAAACAGGTAAAGCCTGCAATCAAATGATTTGCAGGCTTTTGTTTTTGGGCTAAATGCCCGTTTTACCCACCAATTCGTATATAAGAGGTGCATTATTTGGTGAGTGAATTTTCGGAAATACTTACTCATCGATATATTCATATCGTTTTGATTATCAATATGTTAAAAAAGTTTAACATATTGTACAGACCTGATGATATAAAACACTATTTTTAAACGATTAAGACCCCTAAAACTAACATGAAAAGACTGTTATTTTGTACCGTTTTTACCTTAGTTACCGCTAATCTGCGTGCCCAATATAACCAGTTTAGAGATGATAAAACCTATCTTGAAAAGCAATGTAAATACATGGCTTATAATAAAATAAAACAGGTAGACGAGTATATGCTAAGCGGCTCTGACACTACAACAAAAAACAAGGTGCCTGAGTGCAGTTTGTTTTTTGATGTTAACGGGCGTTTGTCGAAGGAAATTTATTCTTCTTCGCGAACATCGTCGGGCCCCATTCCAGATTCGCCATCTATAACCTATACCTACAGTCTACACGGAAAACTCATCAGTAAAGAAGACAAGGCATTTTATCATCAGCTTAAAACTTATGTGTACAATGCCAAAGGCAAGTTGCTTAAAGAAGCTTACACTACCAATATACCTGCAGACAATGCCTTCGGTTATCATGATTATATAATAACTTACAGATATAATAAAACAGGTGATATAATAGCGCAAACTAACTTTGGCCCCGGTAATGTTTTAAACTGGAAAAAACTGTTTACATATAATGAGCGACATACCATGGTAGAATGCTTAATCCAAACGCCGGGTAGCAAGGCAGTAATTTGCGATAAATATCGCTATAGCTATCATAATAACCTTTTAACCAAAAAAATATGTAGTTATAAAAATGATACTTTAATATTTGAACGTCGGTTTGTTTATGATAGGCACCATCGACAAATAAGTGGATACGAGATTAAAGATGGCGCAACAAAAAACGTTTGGGATTATACCTATAACCAGAAAGGGCAGCTAATGCGATCACTAGGTGGGCCAGCCACTGTTAATGGTTTAGCCGACCGTGATCTACGTAAGGATGGCTTAACGCCCATAGCCTATAAGTACAGTGACGATGGCTTATTAGCGGAACTTAGTAAAACCAGTTACTTCCCTAATATGGGCAAGGAAGTAACATCCATTGAAAAATTTGTTTATAAAAGGTATTAGTAACTATTGCACAGGGTAACCTTGTTATGGAATATTCATCTCCCGCATTCAAAATATCGGTCAGATAATATAGTACATATGGTAATATTAGTTTATTCGTTGCGGCGAAGTCAACAGAAAGGCGATGGAATAGAGATAAAATATATGATTTTATAGGTGACAGGCGGATATAAATATCACTCCGTAAGAGATCAATAATAAGGCCCTGCAGGAGAAGAAGGAATCCAGGGGCGCAGTTTATATTAGCGACCAGGATCTTAAATAAGCTTTTTAATTTTTATAAGTAGGGGCTCTTTACTCAAGCCCCAACTTATGTTAAACATTATTTATTGATTAATTCCAAAAGCTTCCCATCCCGATGCTGTTGTACGGTTACAGGTCATGGCTTGTGTGCCGTTTTCGCTTGAAATGAATTTACCATTGTTCCCTCTTAGCGTAATCTTACCATCGGTTGTTGGCACCCAATCGAATTTTTCCCAATCGCTGAAGGTGGTGCGGTTACAGGTGATGGGCTGCGTGCCGTTTTCTGATGATACGTATTTACCCATGCTTCGCAACGCAATTTTACCGGCACCGGCATCAACAACGGTAAAGGTTTCCCATGCGGATGCAGTTGGACGATTGCAATTCATTGCCTGGGTGCCGTTCTCTCCACTTACATATTCATTATTAAATCCCTTTAAGGTGATAGTTTGGCCGATAGGAGGGTTTGTAGAGCCTCCGGAATGCGCAACTATCGCTGTATGAATTGCCGACAACAATGAATTAGCGCCTGTAGCATCGCCCGCCAGTTCCCATATCATCATACCGCCAATTCCCCTGTCGAAAGATAAGTTGGTTTTACTGGTGATGGTAGGAATACCGTTATAGCCAATGGTTTGAAAAGTGTCGGAATTCGGACTTCCGCCTTCGGACAAGATCACATTATAGTTAACAGTCAGGTAATCATAACGATTATCGCGACCGTAAAATGGCACGCCTAAAATGGTTTTTTCCAAAGGTAAACCGCGACCGCTCCAGTAGTTCAGACAATCAACCGCTGATTGATAGGTAGAATGCTGAAAGTTATTATCGTCGTAATCCATGATGTTGAGCCAGTCGAGCGTGGTAAACATGCCACTGGTAATATAAGTTGCGCCCGTTGAAATAACGGCTATTGTACATAACCTGCCACTGTTGTGCATTGCCGTAGCCAGCTGCTGCATCATCAGTAAAAAATTATTGGCTTCGGTACCTGCCGAAGGGAACTCCCAATCAACGTCAACACCGTCTACGTTATATTGATTTACAAATCCCACCATATTATTAACAAAAGCTGTACGCAGGCTTGAGCTGGCCACGATGGTATGAAATGCATCGCCACCACCACCGCCGCCAACAGAGATCATTACCTTAACGTTGTTGGTATGGGCAGCAGATACCAGGCTGGTAAATTTAGCCAGGTTATCTAAAGGGTTGAGCCCGCCGCTGGTAGTTGGTGTTAAAAATGCATAGTTAATGTGGGTAAGCTTGCTGAACTGAATACTGCTCACATCGCCCTCCCAGCTGGGCAGATAGCCAACCACCTTAAAAGTAGCGGCAGTAACAGACATGGGTGTTTGTGTGTTTTTTGCTGATAAATCAACGGTTTTCGGTGCATAATCGGCTTTGTTTTCCTTGTGACAGGACGATAAGGCAAACAATGAGGCAAGGATGCCGGCAAACAGGTAAAAGTTAAATTTTGCTTTCATAAAATAGTAATTAAAGGTTAATGATATTAGGTTACTTGTTTATTAATGGTTAATCTTTTGTCAATGGAAATAAGTTAAAAAATCATGATAGCTGATAACTTCTGTTACTGTGAATGCGATTTTGGGCGACGCGATAATTGGCAATGGCGTCATTTTATGAAAGTAAATATATATGATTTATTTATAAATAATTGATTATAAATATGTTATGATAAAATCAATACGGATAAACCACAAGTATAAGCAAGACATAAAACCTTGTTTATTTCGGAGAGTACGTCAAAATAAAAATTTACTTTTTTTTGCTGATACGCTTAATCCACAATAGCGCAGTTTTAATTAATATGAAAGTTGCGTTTGAAGTGGTAATGTAGGGGTGTCGGAAAAATAGATTTTATTATGTGAAAAGCTTTGAAAGAAAATAATCAAAATAAATAATTGATAATCAGTTATTTATAAAATTTAGTGAACCTATGAAATGAACGCCTCGATTTTATTCAGTTTCAATTATCAGTATTTGTTTCGGATATTTACCTGCTTACAGGCCAGGAAATTCTATTGAGCAAGCAAAGCGAAGACAAAGGGAAAAGTTCGGAAAATTATGCGGTGGTTTTAAAGGGCGTCACGATTAATACGTTGACGCAAACCGGCATTGCCCAGCACAGTTATGCGGGGATTTATCCTGATCATACGGATAGCCGACATATCTATCCTTTACAATTAGAAGTTAACGGTGGCGTTTTTACCAATAAATATTTAAAAACTGTTTTCCCGGAAGTTGCCTTACAACAGGAAGGGGAATATTTAATCCTGACCTGCGAATGTAATGCTGACAAGAACTTGTTATGCGAACACCAGGCAGGCGTTTTATCAGCCGTTATTAAGAGGGATGAGTTTAAGATTTTTTTTGACGACAAGATGCGTCATCAAAAATTGAAGCGATTTGCTTCCGATTATGGCCTGGAAAACGAGCCGGACCTTGACTCGTTTTTTAAGATTACCTATGCAAATAACCAGCTGACAATAGCTCCCCATTTAGCTGCCCTATTACCAGTAACTAAGGAGAGTATAAACCAGTTAAAAGGCGTAATTGTTGCCGATGTTGAACCCACAGATAGTGAAGAGAGCAGTATTTGCGTTGTACTGAAACAGCATAAGTATTACAAATACCTGTTTGTTGAATTATATAAGGCAAAAACGAGTGTGGATGGTAAGATAAAAAATCCGCTAACCGCCATTCCGCCACTTGATTTTATTTGGGATACGGAAGATCCGCAGCAACTGAAGTTTTTTATCGGCATTCATAAATTTCAAAATCATATCAATAAAACGGCAACCGAGGCCGATATTACTGCACTAAGGGCCATAATTAAAAATCCTGTTGACTATGATTTTTATGCGCATGATAGCGAGGTGTCTGAAAAGATCACAGCCGCTTCGGTTTTTCCGGTAAAAGTTGATGTGCTTAAGGATGATGTAAAACTATCAGTAACTCCAAAGGATCAATTTTTTGAATTATCCGGTACTTTGGTAATCGGTGGTAAAACCTATGACGTAAAAGACCTGCACTTAAAATTCACCTATTTTGTGTTGGTATGCGATGAGCTTTATCTTGTTAATAACCTCCAGCAGCTGAATGTGATTGAATTGCTGACTAAGAAGCAAGACAATTTATTGGTTCATGCATCTAAATTTAACGAATTTAAAAACCAACTGTTGACAAAGCTGGAGGATAAGGTAAGTGTAGATTATAAGCACATCCCGCCGGCAACACCTGTGCAGTTAAAGCAGCAGGGCTTTACTAATGAAACCGAACGGATAATTTATCTTTCTGACTTTGGTACGCATGTGATGATCATCCCGGTGATGCGGTATGGAGAGGTAGAAATCTCAGTACGAACTAAAAAGCAAATCTATTCTGTTGATCATAAAGGGAAGGAATTTTTAGTTTACCGGGATGATGCGCGTGAAGTTGATTTTACCGCGCTGCTGGTAAAGCAACATCCTTATTTTGAGGAACAGCTAACCAATGACCTGCATTATTTCTACCTGCATAAAAAACGTTTCTTAGACGAAGATTGGTTCCTGGGTGTTTTTGATGAATGGCAGAATCAAAATATAACTATCCTCGGTTTTAATGAACTGGAGGGTAATAAGCTCAATCCGAATAAGGTTAAAATAAGCATCAAGGTGCTTAGTGGCTTCAACTGGTTTAACGTTGTTATAAATTCCAAATACGGCAAACAAAAAGCGGCCTTGAAACAGATTTACCGTGCCGTTAAAAATAAAACCAAGTATGTACAGCTCGATGATGGTACTACCGGGATTCTGCCGACTTATTGGTTAGAAAAATTCAATGACTACTTTAATTCGGGTGAAATAACTGATGATGATACGCTCCAAATCTCCAGGAGCAATTTCACTGTTATTGAACAATTGTTTGATGCTGAAATGCTGGATGATAAGGTTAAGCAGGACATCAACGTTTACCACAGGCGGCTTGATAATTTTGAATCGATCAAACCCATTGACACTCCCGCTGGCTTTAACGGAGCCCTGCGCCCTTACCAACAACAAGGTCTTAGCTGGCTGAATTTCCTGGATGATTTCAATTTTGGCGGCTGCCTTGCCGATGATATGGGTTTGGGTAAAACTATCCAGGTTATCGCATTTATACTTTCTCAAAGGGCAAAGGTGAGCCATAACACAAATTTGGTTGTAGTGCCCACATCGCTGATCTATAACTGGCAACAGGAGATAGAAAAATTTGCGCCATCGATTTTAGTGCGTACCATCTACGGCGCTGATCGGATAAAAAACATCAGGGATTTTGATAAGTATGAAGTCGTGCTTACCTCATATGGCACTTTGCTTGCTGATATTGTTTTTCTGAAGGAGTATGAGTTTAATTATATTTTCCTCGATGAGTCACAACAAATCAAAAATCCAGAATCACAGCGGTACAAGGCTACGCGGTTACTAAAATCGCGCAATAAAATTGTATTGACAGGTACACCTATTGAGAATAATACCTTTGATCTGTACGGTCAGCTTTCATTTGCCTGCCCGGGTTTGCTTGGCAGTAAATTGTATTTTAAGCAGATCTATTCGTCACCAATAGACCTGTTTAAAAGCAGCAAACGGGCAACGGAACTTCAAAACAAGATTAAGCCGTTCGTATTAAGGCGCACCAAACAGGAAGTAGCCACCGATCTCCCGGAAAAAACTGAAATGGTGCTTTATTGCGATATGAAGCCTGAGCAACGCAGTATTTATGATGCTTATGAAAAGGAGTTCAGGGATTTTATTTCAGCTACTACAGGTGATGAGATAAAGAAAAAGTCGATGAATGTATTGAAGGGCATAACCAAACTCCGGCAGATCTGCGATTCCCCGTTGCTGATAAAAGGGGAGAAGATGCCCGGTAATGCATCGTCAAAAATTGATATGTTGCTTGAAGAGATAGAAGGCAAAAAGCATCACCATAAGATCCTGGTGTTTTCGCAGTTTGTTTCCATGCTCGACCTGATAAAAAAAGAATTGATCGGCCGGCAAATAGCCTTTACCTATTTAACGGGACAAACCCGTAACCGCCAGGCCGTGATTGAGGAATTTCAAAACAACCCGGATGTACGGGTTTTCCTTATCAGCCTAAAGGCCGGTGGTACAGGTTTAAACCTCACCGAGGCTGATTATGTATACCTTGTTGACCCATGGTGGAACCCAGCAGTTGAGAACCAGGCGATAGACCGATGTCATCGCATTGGGCAGGATAAAAACATTGTGGCGGTGCGACTAATTTGCCCTGCTACCGTGGAGGAGAAGATCATACTGATGCAGGAAGCAAAAACGGACCTTGCCAACAGCCTGATTAAAACCGATTCATCATTTTTTACCGCGCTTTCAAAAACAGACCTGCTGAATTTATTAAGTTAATGCGAGTTAGACATAACGGATGGAGGTGTAAGCGGCTGCGGGTGTAAACTTTTTTCAGGATTAATCATCAAAATTGCAAAGTGTTTTTTTTTGGGGAACGCTGATAATCAGCATGTTTCACAGCGTTCCGGGTGTTTCATGTGTGAAAATGGAACGCTTTATCGCCGAATTATAGAGAATTTCTTTAAACCTTGTGTCCAATCCTGCCATTGTCGATTGTTATCTGTGTAATTCATATATTTAATTACAATTAATCCTAAAAACAATGGACGAATTTATTTTAATCTTCAGGCACGAAGATGGGACAAAAGTGGCATCACCCGAACAAATACAAATCTGGATGAAGCAAACGATGGACTGGATAGGTGGTATCGCATCGCAAAACAAGTTTGTTGGCGGCAATGGCTTGTTATTTGATGATGCCCGCGTGGTGCATCACAATAAAATGGTTACCAACGGTCCCTTTGGCGAGATAAAGGAAACCATAGGTGGCTACATTATGGTTAAAGCCGAATCGGCAGATGAAGCTGCCGAGTTTGCCAAAGGCTGCCCGGTTTTACAGGGCGAAGGAAACACCGTGGAAGTAAGAAAACTTGCTAAACGCGACGGAACTCATTAAAAAATTGTAAGCTCCTGCAGTTAATTTGCGGGAGCTTAACTTGTTTATGGAGCAGCAGGAGTTATTACCACATTTATTCAGGCAGGAGTACAGGAAAATAGTCGCTGTACTTTGCCGCCGTTTTGGTTTTGCGCAGGTTGAAATTGCTGAAGACATTGCCAGCGACACCTTTGTTGCGGCAGCACAAACCTGGCCAATGAACGGGATCCCGCAAAATCCGGTAGCATGGCTTTATAACGTTGCAAAAAATAAAACGAAGAATTACCTGCAGCGGGAACTTGTTTTTGAGGATAAGGTTGCTGTTGAAGTAAGGGAAAATTCATCAGAGTTGTATGAATTTGAAATCGACTTATCCCCTCAAAACATTAATGACAGTCAATTGCTGATGATGTTTGCTATCTGCAATCCTGTAATATCACCAGAGGCACAGGTTGGCTTGTCACTGCGCATCTTATGCGGCTTTGGGATAGATGAAATTGCAGATGCATTCCTGGTAAATAAGGAAACCATCAACAAAAGATTATTCAGGGCCAGGGAAAAGCTGCGGGAGCACCAGATTAAAATAGAACTTCCAACGCAATCGGAAATTGACGAGCGGTTGGAGATGGTTTTAACCACCATTTACCTGCTGTTTAACGAAGGTTATTATTCTTCCAATAAAAATCAAATTATCAGGAAGGAGCTTTGCCTTGAAGCCATGCGCCTTTGCTATATGCTAATTGAAAATAAGAGCACCAACAAGCCGCAGGCAAACGCGCTATTGGCCTTGATGTGTTTTCATACTTCGCGCTTAGACGCACGGATAAACAAGAATGGCGAAATTATTTTGTACGATGAGCAAGATTCCGGCTTGTGGAACGCAGAATTGATAAGCCGGGGCGGTTACTTTTTAAACTGTTCGACAACCGGTGATGTATTATCAAAATATCACTTAGAAGCCAGTATTGCCTTTTGGAACACACAGCAGGCCGACACAAAGGAGAAATGGGAGAATATCCTGCAGCTTTATAACCGGTTACTTCAAGTGGAGTATTCGCCCATAGCAGCACTGAACCGGACCTATGCACTTTCAAAAGCAAATGGAAAAACAGAAGCAATTGTAGTTGCAGAAAAGCTAAAACTCACCGATAATCATTTTTACTTTGCCCTGCTTGGCGAGCTTTATACCGGCATTAACAATTCAAAGGCTAAACAAAATTTTGAGCAGGCACTCGCACTCGCCCGTATATCGCCCGAAAAGCAGGCCATTAAAAGAAAACTTAATAGCCTATAAAGTCATTAATTACCCCCATTAACCCATAAAAAGTAAAATTGAAAATCTTTATAAATCCTAAGAAAATAAAAAACTAAATTCGTTTTTATCATCTACAGGAAATATATGAAGTGGAACAGCAGTTTATTAGATCATTTGCAATGGTCCGACACCATAATTAACAGGGAAGCCAAGGAAAAGGTGGCTCAGCAAATTGCAGAAAAGATAAACAATGGGGACGTCATCGGCGCTGGTTCCGGTTCCACAGTTTATATGGCCTTATATGCGATTGCAAAACGGATTAAAGAGGAGGGCCTCACAATACAAATGATCCCGGCCTCATTAGAAATTGGGATGACTTGCGAAAACCTGGGTATCCCGGTAACTACCTTGTTAACTGACAAACCAATTTGGTGCTTTGACGGCGCAGATGAAGTTGATCCGGATAAAAGTTTAATTAAAGGCAGGGGCGGGGCTTTGTTTAAAGAGAAATTACTGATCTGCTCCGGCTCAAAAACTTATATTCTTGTTGACGAAAGTAAACTGGTGAAAAAACTTGGAACCAATTTTCCCGTACCTGTTGAAATATTTCCAGGGTCGCTCACCTATGTGGAATCAGCTTTACAGGATCTTAATGTTACCGATATTGCACTCCGCATGGCAAAGGGAAAGGATGGACCCATTATAACCGAAAATGGAAACTTTTTACTTGATGTGCGATTTGTGGATATTAAGCCTGACTATGAGCAACGGATAAAATCAATTACAGGTGTGATAGACAGTGGGTTATTTATTGGTTATAATGTCGAAATCCTGGTTGCGAGGTAATTGCCGAATAGGAGTTTTACGATCTATTTCCTAAATTAGCAATGAGAATCTGCACCATCAAACCTTGTTATGGAAGTTTTTCAGCATATAAAGACTATACTTTCAATTATTTTGAGCTTAAGCATTGCCCATTTGCTTAAGGGTACTGTTAAACTTATCCAGCATCCCGGTCGCGAAAAACCATATTGGGTGCATTTGTTATGGGCGTTGTTTGTGTTTTTAACGTTGATTCACTTTTGGTGGTGGGAGTACCAGTTAAAGAACAATACCAACTGGGTTTTTGCTGAATACTTTTTCGTAATTATCTACATAACGATATTTTTTGTGTTATGTGCATTGCTTTTTCCCGATGATTTAAAAGATTACAATAGTTACCAGGATTATTTCTATAAAAAGAAGAGTTGGTTTTTTGGCGTCTTGGCCGTAAGTTTTGTGGCCGACGTGATCGATACTTTAATTAAAGGCCAGGAATATTTTCTTTTAGCGAGGTGGGAGTACCCAGTAAGGATAATAAGCCACATAGCCTTATGCCTTGTCGCTATTAAAACGAATAATAAAAAATTTCATGCGTTCCTGGTGATCTTTTTTCTCGTTTATGAGTTACTGTTTATCTGGCAATTGTACAGCACCGAACAATAGAACAACGTTAATTACTACTTGTAAATAACTGATAATAAATAGGTTATCTGTTGTTTTTACATTTAGTAATTTGCAGGGATAAATACGCTATATTAGATACATTGATTTGAGAAATTTCGAACAGTTCTGAAAGATTGCTGTTTTTAATTATTTTTTTTGCTAAAAATTAATTTAATTAATTATAATTACATAATATTTCAACGATTTGATATTTTGCTACTGGTTTATTGTTCAAAACTTTAACTAGCTTTATAATTCCCTAATGAGAAATTTTATTTTTTGGATCTTAGTTATCCTCGGATTAGTCTGTACGTTATGCGTTGCTTTTATTGTTATTAACTGGTCTGTGACCACAACTGTGTAAGATTCAATAACGATTTGAATTTTTTTATTACCTGAACTTTTATTACAAAACCCGCAATTTATTAGCTAACTTATTGAGAAATAGTGGGTATAAAATCAAGCTGAGAGCCAGGTAATATTGAAACAAGAAAAAGTTTAAATTTTATTAAAAAAACATTTGCATCAGCAAGTATAAATCTTACCTTTGCGTTCCCTTTCGGGATGTAGCGTAGCCCGGTATCGCGCCACATTTGGGATGTGGAGGCCGCAGGTTCGAATCCTGCCATCCCGACAAAAGCGATACCAATCGAGTCGAAAACCCCTTAAATAGTATGATTTAAGGGGTTTTTCTTTTTATTTCAACCCAAGTTATTCAAGTAAAACCAAAGAAAATGAGACCTATTCGGTTACCCATTTTAAATTCTTACGTTTGGGTCACCAAAAGCATTGTAACGTATTGATAGTCAATTAATTGATTAGTTTATTTTGACACATTTTGATACGGTTTGATATCTGTTTTTTATTCAGACCGGTGACCCTTTTTCAAGGGACATATCAAATCAGTCAAAACCATGCTTTTGTAAATTATTAATTGAAATAGCTATGAGTACCACAAACAACACCTTCGGCGTTGCTTTTTACCTTAAAAAGCAAAAGACCACCCAAGCGGGAAAATCACCGATTTATGCCCGCATTACAGTAAACGGCAAACGTATCGAAATTTCTGTTAAACGCTCTATTGAGGAAAATAACTGGAACGCTACTAAGGGAATGGCAAAGGGAAGCCGGGAAGAAACCGTTAAACTGAATAAGTACCTTGACCAATTTAAGGCCGGAATTATTGACAGCTACCAACAGCTTTTATTGCAGAAAAAATTTATCACCGCAGAACTCTTAAAAGAAAAGGTTACCGGGGGCGATCAGGCCGAGTTTACACTATGTAAATTAATGGAATATCATAATTCAGATCAAGGGCAGCTATTGGAGGCAGGCACGATGAAAAACTATTATACTACGCAGAAGTATATTAAAGAGTTCATCAAAGAGCGCTTTAAAACCAGCGATAAATACCTATCAGAATTAAGCTATAAGTTTATTACGGACTTAGAGTACTACCTGCGCAACAGAACGCCGGAGAAAGGCCAAAAAGCCCTAAATAACAATGGCCTGATGAAACATATTGAAAGGTTTTGCAAGATGATTAATCTTGCTGTAAGGTTGGAATGGATAGACCGCAACCCCTTTCACGCTTACCAGTTGAAATTTGATAAGGTAGAACGGGAATATTTAACCAAAGACGAATTGGCAAGGATTGAAGCTAAGAAATTCAACATTGTACGGTTACAGGTAGTTCAAGACCTTTTTGTTTTCAGTTGCTATACAGGATTGGCTTATATTGATGTCTTTAATTTAAAGCCTGCTAACCTGATAGAGAAATCCGAGAATAACATTTGGATTGCTACCAACAGGCAAAAGACAAACGAACCTGTTAGAGTGCCTTTGTTACCAAAAGCTTTAGCGATCATCGAAAAATACAAAGGGCATCCACAAGCAATAGCCGAGGGCAAGGTATTGCCAACACTAAGTAATCAGAAACTGAACAGCTATTTAAAGGAAATTGCCGATACGTGCGATATTACTAAGCCCCTTACCTTTCATATTGCCCGCCATACATTTGCCACTACGGTAACATTGACCAATGGCGTACCTATAGAAACTGTAAGTAAATTATTAGGGCATAGCAAACTGACCACAACACAAATTTATGCTAAGGTGGTAGAAAGCAAATTAACAGATGATATGGCGCAGCTTAGTAAGCGGCTGCAAGCCTAACCGCAAAAGCTAAAACAAAGCCCTGCATTTAAAAGCGCAGGGTTTTGTTTTTAATAACTGTTTCGGTAGCTTTATCTATAAAATCGTTCACTATGAAAAATCACCTTGTAAACTTGGTATTCGAGCAATATAAATTAACCTCATTCGTAGGCAAACTAAGCGATCTCGGCGTTGAAATAGACAACCTGCGCATCAACAATCACGAAATAGTTTTAGATATTATAGGCTTTCCAAAAGATGACCAGGAAGGACAATTAAATAGACTGGAAGCAATTAAAGCCCTCACGAGCTACGATGTTAAGAATCCACCCGATGGCTTTTTCAGCAGGGAAGACCTATACGACCGCTATTTAACTACACTTGTTAATTTAGGTACGGATGAAAGTATTGTATTAACCCATAATGGCTTAATCCTAAAGAAACAGGAAGATGAAAATAGTGTTAAACAGGAATTAGCTAAGCATATAGACTGGCTTTATCAGCAATACCAATACGTAAGAAACAGAAGTCTTGTTTAAGGCCAGTTGATTAGCTTGATTTATTATTAATCTACCAAAGCGCTATGAGGCCACAGTATTTTAAGCATAGAGCTTTATTCGACTTCGATCAGCAAACCAATGATGTTGGTTTCCCTTTGCCGTGGACGAAAGGCAACGAAGACAATCACTTCCTTTTCCGTCTGTATAAAAAGAATAAAGAGCAATACGAAGCTTTTTATCAATACCAGCTTA
>JALYIP010000056.1 GCA_030775685.1 Bacteroidota bacterium | reverse complement strand
TGGCACTTGCTGTCGCCGGCTGCCGACGCCCTCCCGTTAGGAAGCAGGATGCTCTATGTTGCCCGGACTTTCCTCCGTCGGGATAAATTCCAACAGCGATAGAACGTTTTGCAGGCGCGAAGTTACTTGTTTTTTGCGGGGATAGTGTTATACTGCTTCAAAAACTGCTCTGCCTTTGATTGCAGCGCGTTTGCCTGGATGCGATGCAGAAGAAAAAAGAATACAAGCAACGCAGGAAATAATATGGCAGTTATCCAACCGGCAATAGGTTGTTTTCCAACTAGCTGTAATATTGAAATTACAGCCCAAAGAACTATTATCAAGATCAACTCGAATCTCGATTTACTCTCCAGGTTTACAATAGCCTTATCCTTGTTGATAGGTGTTATTACAACATTAGTATGGATGCCGTTAATGGAGCCCGGTCTTCTGTTTTTTATTAAGGTGCCCAGCGAAAGGTCCGACAAAAACTTATACCCGTTCTTTGAAACTTTATGTGCGGAAAAGCCATGAGGCTCATTTTTAGAAATATAATTATCAATAGATCCTGCAGATCCGTTTACTTCAAACTGCTTATTTAATGAAATAGGGTTGAAAAAGCTCATTGCGTTTTGATGTGAGCAGTTAAGGTAGCCATAATTAATTGCATTTAGCCAGGTCGGCATTAACTGTTTCAACCGTGCTGGTTGCCGCCTTATTGCCAAATGAATTGGTTACGTAAGTAAGTACCTGGGCAATTTCAAGCGGTGTAAGGCCGCTTGGGAGCATTTCACCGTCAAATGCTCTATTATTGATGATGACTTTTCCCTTTAATCCGTTTTTTAACAAGCAAGCCAATGTTTTCCTATTGTTTTTTAAATATAATGAATCGTTAAGCGGTGGGATGAAGCTTTGCAAACCGTCACCTTTAATCCCGTGGCAATTTTGACATTTGGCCTGGTAAACTGTGCTTCCATTTGAATAATACCGGTTAAACTCAATGCGTTCATCGCTCTGGCATGAAATCGCCAATAAAATTACCAGGAAACAAATACAGCCGATTATTATAACCTTCATTTGGTTTGGTTTTGATCAGGCTCAGCTATTAAGGTTTTTATGTCGGCCGTCATTTTTTCAACTTCAGCAGGATCAGTTCCCATATAAGTGCCGCGAATTCGTTTTTGCTTGTCGATCAATATAAAATAACCATCGTGTACATAACTACCCTGCGGGTTTTTTTCCTGTACCGATGTTAAATAGCTTTTTGCAATGGTATAAGTTGCGTCTTTGTCGCCATGTAGCAGCCACCATGTGTTACCGCTTAGGCCCATTTTATCAGCGTATTTCTTTAAGACGGGAATGGTATCATATTTTGGGTCGATGGAGTG
This sequence comes from Bacteroidota bacterium, assembly GCA_030775685.1. Taxonomy (GTDB): domain Bacteria; phylum Bacteroidota; class Bacteroidia; order Sphingobacteriales; family Sphingobacteriaceae; genus Mucilaginibacter. The sequence continues at coordinate 91,277 of JALYIP010000056.1, read as the reverse complement.
CGATATGATCCTGAAATCAGGATTGCTTTTGAATTCATTATAAACAGGCAGCATATTACGGTGCATCACCGGACAAATGGTGGGGCAGGTGGTGAAAAAGAAATCAGCCACATAGATCTTTCCGTCAAGACTTTTCCCGGTTATTGTATCGCCATATTGATTAACAAATTTAAAATCGGGAATGGTTTGATAGATAGTATCGGTAACCTGTTTACCATTCACTGTTTTAGTAACCGGTTTTTTGTTGCCGTAAATCGGTAACGTCGAATTATTTGATTTACAGGCGCTGATTAATAAAATAATTGTAGCAGCACAGATCAGTTTTTTCATTTAGTCTTAATTTTCTTAAGGTATGCATCAGACTCAGCAACGGCAGAATTTAATTGAGCATCTATATCCATGATCAGCTTTTTTTGATCATTCATATAAGAAATAACGTCGGCATCTGATTTTCCTTTTTGTTCATAATCAAATTTATGCATCCAGTTCTCCATTGCATCCTCAGCGGCCGACAGCTTTTTGCTAAGAATTACTGCTGAATCCTTCGCCGCAACAGCGTTTGTTTTAATCAAAGTATCAAGTTTCATGCGGTTGGCAATAACCTTTCCGTCAACTTCCATAACTTTTTCATGCACTTTCATCACATCGTCCATGGCGGCACTTTTTTCAGCTTTTTTGTTTGAGCAGGCTAACAGGAAGGAGCAGGCAAATAATATCAGTAACGTTTTTTTCATTTTTTTAAATTAAGCAGCCAAAAATACGTAACAACCAACATAGGTTAGCCATTTAATTGTCGTATGTAGAAAATATAATCGGTATTGGGTAGGCTATCAATTCCCGCAAACTTCAGTTGCTGGCCTATTTGAGCGCGGTGGTGGGTGCCGTGGTTAATTAAATGAGCAAGTACATCGCTCAATTTATTCTGAAAGCTATCGCCCTGTGAATTCTTATAGCTGATTAATTTTTCAAAATCGTCAGACTGCAATGTATCCAGGTAGTTTGACCATCCTTCGGTATTTGACGCGATAGTACCTGCAAAATCATCTGTTTTACCCTCCGGCCATAATACGCCCGCTATCGGTGGCAATCCTTTACAGCGGTTTAGCCAGATCTGCTGGGCTGTAAGTAAATGCGCCATTAATTGGATCGACTTCTCGGGTGGATCTGTCTTAAGCATGGCGGCGAATATAGTTTCGTTGGCGTAACGGTCGTAGTTTAAAAGCTGGATAAAATAGTTTTTCATGCTGTAAAATTATAAATATAGCAGGTATTAAAACAAATTGGCTATCGCAGTGATTATCAGTTAACAATAACATAATGATACCGACATCACAGGTTTATAACGCTACATTACCTTTATCATTAAATAAACACATTTGTTATGAAATTCATCATAAAGTTTTCAAAGCTTATTACAAATTTCCGTGAGTGGATGATCCTTAAAAGTATGAGGTCATCTTTCATTCACTAATTATTTGTTTAAAAATTTCGTTTATTTGATTGTATTGCACAATTTGGCACTACAATAGCTCTTTAATGGAAAGTACTTCGCAGGATCTGGATTTCAATAAACAACTTTTTGGCGACGATTTTATTTGGGGGGTCTCTGTGGCTTCGTTCCAGATAGAGGGTGGCTGTGATGCGGATGGAAAGGGGGAATCCATTTGGGATACTTTTGCAGCAAAAAAAGGTAAGATCCTGAATGGCGACAAGCCCAATATTTCCTGCGATTTCTACAATTTATACCAACTAGATATCGACCTGATAAAACAGATGAACATCCCCTGTTTCAGGTTTTCTATATCGTGGACCCGTATATTTCCAAATGGTACCGGCGAAATAAACCAGGTCGGTGTCGACTTCTATAATCGTGTTATCGATTATTGCATTGAACAGGGAGTTGAACCATGGGTTACCGTTTACCATTGGGATTTGCCACAGGTACTGGAGGTAAAGGGCGGCTGGACAAACCGTGAAGTTGTAAACTGGTTTAAAGCATTTGTAACGGCTTGTGCAGAAAATTTCGGCGACCGGGTAAAGCATTGGATGGTAATGAACGAGCCTGGCGTGTTTACAGGAGCCGGCTATTTCCTGGGCATCCATGCCCCGGGAAGAACAGGGTTGAAGAATTTTTTACCTGCTATTCATCACGCCGTTTTGTGTATGGCAGCGGGAGGGAGAATATTGCGTAGTTTAGTGCCTGATGCACAAATCGGTACAACATTTTCGTGTTCGTACATCGAGCCGCATTCCGATAAGATAAAAGACATAAACGCTGCGAAACGAGTTGATGCCTTACTTAACAGACTCTTTGTTGAGCCTATTTTGGGTTTAGGATATCCTATTGATGATGTTCCGGCATTAAAGGGTGTTGCAAAATATCAATTGCCTGGAGATGAGGATGAGATGAAGTTTGATTTTGATTTTATCGGCGTACAAAACTATACACGCGAAATTGTTAAAAACTCGTTCTTTACACCTTACGTTGGTGCATCACTGGTGAAGGCAGAAAAAAGGGGGGTGCCGTTAACAAGCATGAAATGGGAGGTATACCCGGCATCTATTTACCAGATGATCAAAAAGTTTAACAGCTATCCTCAAATAAAAAACATCATCGTGACTGAGAATGGTGCAGCGTTTCCCGACGAGGTAAGCGATGGCAAAGTTGAGGACACCCGGCGGATTGCTTATTTGCAAAGCTATCTACAGCAGGTATTAAGGGCGAAAAATGAGGGCTTGAAAATTAGTGGTTATTTTATCTGGACGCTTACCGATAACTTTGAGTGGGCAGAAGGATATCATCCACGTTTTGGGCTGATCCATATTAATTTTGATACACAGCAACGTATTATCAAAGGATCGGGGCATTGGTATGCAAAGTTTTTAAGCGGCAAATAGTTCTGAAGGCCTTATCAGGAGTAGGCTTTTATCTCTAAATTAGAATTATAAACTTTAGGTGAGTCACTTTTTTGCTGGCGTGGCAGTGCAACAAAAAATGTTATCCCCGCTTTAGGATTGTTGTCAAACCAAATCCTACCATTATGACTTTCAATTATTTGTTTACTTATAGATAGCCCGAGCCCAAAGGATTTTTCACCAGCAGTTCCTGGTCTTTTAGCTTCCGTAAATGTGTTAAATACTTTAGTTCCCACACTTTCCGGGATTCCTATGCCGGCATCTTTAACCGAGATTATAAGTTCGCTTTTTACAATTGTGGCCTTTACAAATATGGTTTCGCCAGCCGGGCTGAATTTGATAGCATTACTTATAAGGTTACCAACAACCCTCCATATTTTCTCCCTGCTTACAAATAAGTCTTCTGGCTCGGTCAGTAATTCAAGTTTAATTGTTTGATTCTTTTCCGAGGCTTTAAATCGCAATAACTCCACACTCATGTTTAATAGAGAATTCATGTCCACCAGCTCCTTATTAAGTTGTGCAGTGCCGTTATTTGTTACTTCAAGGATCTCGTTTATTAATTCCAATGAGTTGTTTGATGTTTCTTTTATAAGTGCAATTAATTCTTTTTGATCGTCTGTAAGCTCATCTTCCATCATTACCTGGCTTAAAGAAGCTATACCACCTATCGGATTTCTAAGATCATGTGCTACAGCCCTCAAGATCCTGTCTTTTTCCTGGTCGCTTTGTTTAAGTTCTTCAAGTGTGACCTCGAGATCAGTTTTTTGCAGGTTTATCTGTTTGTTTAAATCACTTACGATTTGCACATCTTGCTTCGATTTCTTCCAGTTACGGTAAACTAACAAAATAATTATTATAGCCATTCCGGCACAAATCGCTGACAGATAAATATAGATCCGTTGAAGCTTATTGTTATCCTTTAAGTCATCAATTTGGTATTGCTTATCGTAATTTTCTTTTTGCTGAATTACGTCTGTTTCTTTTAGCGCATTGATACGCTTACTTGTGGAATCCTTTAATGAATTATAAATTTGAACATGCTTGTAGGCATTTGCAAAATCACCGGTTTGCTGGTAGTATTTGCTCATCAAAAAGTACCAATTGGTTTCTGCTTCCTCGTTTTTTACGGTATCAAGTTGTCTTCGTAAATCGCTGAACAATGTTACGAATGGCTGATACCGCCGGGTGTTGATATATAATTTACCAAGGTTGATTTCAGCCAGTTGGGCATTGGTAAAGTCGTCGATCTTTTTAAGATTTATTTTAATACTTTTTTGTAAAAGTTCTTCCGCCTGTGCAGACTGCCCCTGTAACATGGCAATTTCGCCCTGGTTGCCATAAACAACGGCACGCGCAACATTAGTAAGCCTCGCCTGGCCCTGATTTTGATATCTGCTGCTATTGTTATTGATGTATTGCAATGTTTTATTAAACCAGACAGTCGCACTATCCAGTTCGCCATTGTTTTTAAAACTTTCGCCGACATTATCAAGTAACTCCTGACGCTGGTAAAATGCAGTGAAGCTGTCCTTGTACGACAAACTTTGCCTGAAGCTGGTTTTAAAGTAATTAGCAGCCTCAGGATAATGTCCCTGCTTAAACATCACCATCCCCATGCGATAAGTATACTCAGCAAGGATTTCGTTTTTTAGATTGTTTTTACCCAGAAAATAACCCTGGTAATAACACTGATAAGCATGGCTGAGCTGGGAAAGGTCGAAATACGCGTCACCCATAGCGAAATTAGCTTCGGCATAATTGCTTACATACTGTTTCCTGGTAACGCTTTTTTTTGCCATCATCAGCATGCTGTCGGCGTATACAAGGGCCATGCGGGGTTTCATAATACCTCGCTTATAGTAAAGATATTTCATGCCATAATACCTGAAAATATCGTTGATATAAGGGTTTTTGATTTCGCGAAACCCGGAGTCGATGTATCGTTGATCGTCCTCCAAACTAATGTGGTGTCGCGGCTTGGCAAGATTTGTCGAAAAGGTCTTAAATTGTTCAGAATAATCGCCTGTATCATCCGCCTTGTTTCCGCACGACGCCAGCAAACAAACCATCGCCAATAAAAGCAAAAGCCGGTTGATGCTGAAGGTGTTATTAATCAGGAGATTGGGCACTATTAATCGATATGTAATGAATAAATACACAATTCATTCCCAGGGGAATAAATTAATTATAATTAAACGGTTATTTATCGCTTAAGGTTACCTCTTATTTAAAAGCTTCGAGTCCTGTAACGTCAAAACCGGTAATTAATAAATGGATATCGTGTGTTCCCTCGTAAGTCACAACTGATTCCAGATTCATCATGTGCCTCATTATCGGGTATTCCCCGGTGATGCCCATTCCACCCAGCATCTGACGCGCTTCACGGGCAATATTTAACGCTGTTTCAACACTGTTGCGTTTGCTCATGGAGATTTGAGAAGGAGTGGCCCGGTTCTCATTTTTTAAAGTTCCCAAACGCCATACCAATAATTGACCTTTGGTAATCTCTGTGATCATCTCGGCCAGCTTTTTTTGTTGCAGTTGGAATGCGCCTATAGGTTTGCCAAATTGTTTGCGCTCCTTAGAATATCTTAAAGCCGTATCATAGCAATCCATGGCTGCGCCCAATGCACCCCAGGCAATACCATAACGTGCCTGGTTAAGACAGCCAAGAGGTCCCTTTAAGCCGGCAATATTTGGTAATAGGTTTTCCTTGGGTACTTTAACATTATCAAAAACCAGCTCACCGGTGGCCGAAGCGCGTAATGACCATTTATTATGAGTTTCGGGCGTGGTAAAACCCTCCATGCCCCGTTCTACTATTAGTCCACGGATTTTGCCGCTTTCGTCTTTTGCCCAAACAATGGCTATATCTGCAAAAGGTGAGTTTGAGATCCACATTTTTGCTCCATTTAATAGGTAATGATCGCCCGCATCCTTAAAGTTGGTGGTCATGCCGCCCGGGTCTGACCCATGGTCGGGTTCGGTGAGGCCAAAGCAGCCCATTAATTCGCCTGTAGCGAGCTTAGGGAGATATTTATGTTTTTGTTCTTCTGATCCATATGCGTATATCGGGTACATTACCAACGATCCCTGTACAGATGCAGTGGACCTGATGCCGGAATCGCCACGCTCGATTTCCTGCATGATTATACCATATGACATATAATCCAATCCGGCACCACCGTATTCAACCGGGATAGTTGGACCGAATGCGCCTATTTCACCAAGGCCTTTTATTAAATGTTTTGGGAATTCAGCGCGTTGAGAATAATCTTCTATTATAGGGCTCACCTCTTTTTTAACCCAATCGCGTACTGTAGCGCGGATTAGCATATGCTCTTCGGTAAACAATTCATCAGCTAAATAATAATCAGGCGATTCGTAAAGATCTTTTTTAGACATAAAGTGGGTAATTGGTGGGCAAAGATATGTTTTTTTGATTTCACAGATTTAAAAATGATTTCACCGATTTGAATTTTAGTTTTTATCGATGGTAAAATATTTCTGTCGATTTAGTTTGTGATATCAGCATTTTGGCGACATTGGTTAATCAATTATTGACTCAACAATATCCATCCAATCGGGGAAATCGTACTGCAATCGGTGGAATCATATTATTAAAAACAATTACATTTGATTTATGATAACTATAGCATTGCACGGAGCCGAGTTTTTTGCATTTCATGGGTTTTACCCTGAGGAGCAAAAACTGGGAACGAGATTTATTGTTGATGTAGATGTGAGTTTTACGCCGGTAAAAAACCTGAAGGATGATGAGATTAGTAATACAGTGGACTACGAAAGGGTTTATGGTATTGTAGAGGCTGAAATGAAAAAGACTTCCAAGCTGATTGAAACAGTCGCCGAGGCTGTCGCAAACGAAATAAAAAGTCAATTTCCCTTTACTGATACGATCAGGGTGTCTTTAAAAAAAATGAACCCGCCGCTTAATGGTAAAGTTGCTTACTCAAATATTGTTATAACAATATGAGCTATAATAAGATAACAGAAAATATACTTGGAGCTATAAGGCAGATAGTTGGCGACGATGCGGTTATAACCAGCAACGCCGAACTGGAAAAATACAGCCATGATGAAACAGAAGAGCTGCGTTTTTACCCGGAAGTAGTAGCAAAACCGAAATCACCGGAGGAGATTTCGGCATTAATGAAGCTTTGTAATGATAACTTAATTCCCGTTACCCCGCGCGGCGCGGGAACAGGGTTAAGTGGCGGGGCGCTACCTGTTATGGGTGGTTTGCTCATCGCGATGGAACGTTTTAATAAGGTGTTAAAAATTGACGAACAAAACCTGCAGGCTACCGTGGAACCTGGCGTAGTTACCGAGGAATTTATGAACCAGGTTGCAGCAAAAGGCTTGCTATATCCGGTTGATCCGGCAAGTAAAGGTAGTTGCTTTATAGGAGGCAATGTTTCGCACGGGTCGGGCGGACCCAGGGTGGTTAAATATGGTACCATTAGGGAATATATTTTAAACCTGGAAGTTGTGCTTCCGTCAGGAGAAATAATCTGGACCGGCGCCAATACTTTAAAATATGCTTCAGGGTATAACCTTACCCAATTGATGATAGGATCGGAGGGTACTTTGGGAATTATTACTAAGATAGTTGTAAAACTTATTCCGAGGCCAACGTTAGATGCCTTAATGCTGGCGTCGTTCACTTCCAACGAAGCCGCCTGTGGTGCGGTATCTGCTATATTCAGAGCGGGGATTGTTCCGTCAGCCCTGGAATTTATGGAACGGAGAGGAGTGGAGTGGGTGATAGAAAAAGATGGACTTGTGTTCGACCTGAAGGACGGTGTTGAAGCCTTTTTACTAATCGAAGTCGACGGTACCAATCAGGAGGTGATTTTTACCGATTGTGAAAAGATAAACCAGGTGCTGGAGGAATTTGATTGTAAGGAGGTTTTGTTTGCTGATACATCGGCACAAAAAGAGGAACTATGGCGCATGCGCAGGACGATGGCCGTTTCAGTAAAATCAAATTCCGTTTATAAAGAGGAAGATACCGTTGTTCCGCGCGCAAGCTTGCCGGAGCTGATTAAAGGAATTAAAGAAACGGGAGTTAAATATGGCTTTGAATCAGTGTGTTATGGTCATGCAGGGGATGGAAACTTGCATGTAAATATCATCAAAGGCCAGATGAGCGATGGGGATTGGGACACTAAGTTAAAGGATGGGATTCGCGAGATCTTTGAACTTACAGTCTCCCTAGGCGGAACATTATCCGGCGAGCATGGTATTGGTTTGGTACAAAAGGGGTTTATGCCAATAAAATACAACGAAGTTCATTTTGCCTTATGGCGCGGGATTAAGCAAGTGTTTGATAAAAATGGTATCTTAAACCCCGGAAAAATCTTTGACCAGGATTAACGGATTTGGGCGATTTTAATGGATGCGAGTCATTAATCTGATTTGTAAACCTTTAACTTATTCACTAATTCACAAACTCACTAAAGCATTAATTAACTTGTCTGCATTAGAATTTAACATAACGGATCAGGACCTGATTAAAATAGCGATAGCGGTTGTTTGTGGGGGCTTATTAGGTTTGGAGCGGCAGTATAAAAATAAGATTGCCGGCTTTCGCACCATTATTTTAATTTGCCTTGGCTCAACAATCTACACTATGGTTGCGCAGCGGGCCGGAGCAGGAGTTAACATCAACATAGTAACAGGTATTGGCTTTATTGGCGCGGGTGTAATTTTTAAGGACAATATAACGGTTAGCGGGCTGACAACGGCTTCGGTGATATGGATCTCTGCAGCAATAGGAATGGCGGCTGGATCAGGGAATTATACACTGGCGCTAATTTGTACAGTTATTACGTTGATGGTGCTGCTGTTTTTTAACCTGCTTGAGAGATACATAGACAAGATCCATCGCGACAAGCTTTTTGTAATTGTGTTTACTGATTCCAGCTATGCTAATATGGGTTCGGTCGAAGAAGCTATCAGTGCTTTGCAATTGACGTCAAGACGGGTACAGGTTTCCAAAAAGGATGGCTGTTTGCAACTGGCCATAATGGTTACGGGGCACCGGCAAAAAATAAGCAAACTGGATGAAAAGCTGCTGCAAATGGAGCAGGTGAAATCATTCTGAACCGGGATTAAGCGGATTTTTGAGATTAGGTTGGATGCGTTAATAATGCGTAAAAAGCTGTTTGTGTTGTATTAAAACCTGATCCGCCACTCACTTAATCAACCCAATCAACCAACTAATTCGTATTCAATATCAACCCTGGCTCGTCATAGGCAATCATCATGTCTCTTTCCTTCTGTGGAATCGATATGGACTTATTCAATGAGTAATCGTAGCTGATGCATACAGTCTTTCCAGTAGTGCAGATTTCTTCACCTTGTGGCGTTATTCTTACCAATAAATGCATTATATCAAAGCTGCTGTTCCCTATCCTTGTTGTGCGGACGTAACAAACTATCTCGTCTTCCAGTGTAATTGGCTTAAGATAATTAACTTCTGATCGTCCCACTATCACCCCATTTTCACGTAGGTTCCAATTGATCGCCTCTCTCCAATAGTTAAAACGTGCAACTTCAAAATAGGTTAGGTAAATGGCGTTGTTAACATGCCCTACGGCGTCAATATCTGAAAATCGGATCGCAATGGGGGTTTTGTATTTATAATCGGCTATTTTTTCACTCATAAAATGTCATTTTGTCTGTGTGTTTTGAATTTCAACAGACATTGTGTCGTGTTTGATGCGTTTTTACCCCTTGGTATAACAGTTGATAAACACTTAGCAAATATATTAAAAGAAAAACTTAAGAGAATATAATCATGACTTTAGTAAAATTTGCAAACGGACAAAAGAATCACGGCGTTAATCCATTTTTTAGCGACGTATTTGATTCAATTTTAAACGACTCATTTTTGAGCGACAAGTTATCAAGCCGTGTTCCTGCTGTTAATATAGCAGAAACTGAAAACGAGTTCCAGATAGAATTGGCTGCTCCGGGCTTAAAAAAGGAAGATTTTAAGATCAGCCTTGACAAAAACGTATTGAGCGTATCTGCTGATAAGAAGGTAGAAAACGTGGAAGAAGGTAAAAAATTCAGCAAACGTGAATATAGCTACAACTCATTCACCAGGTCATTTACCTTACCTGAAACTGCTGATCATTCAAAGATCGAAGCTGAATATGCTGACGGAATTTTAAAGCTTAATGTAGCTAAAAAGGAAGAAGCCAAAATTCAGTCACGCGAAATTTCTATAAAATAATTGGAGTCGGGAAGTCAGAAAAGACCGTAAGTCCGAAAGATAAAGTTTGATTAGGATATTAAATCCGAAATCGAATATCCGAATTCCGAAATAAAAAGAGTGTTTTCATAATAGTTGGTTTAGTTTGAAAAGGCCGCTTCGCAAGGAGCGGTCTTTTTTATTAGTGAGATTGCACTGATTTTTATTGATTGCGCCGATTGGCGATGCGCTAAACCTTGAAATTTTTTAAAAAAAATCGGTGAAATCGTCCCACAATCAGTGTGATTCAAAACAAAGCTAATCCCGCATATTAATATACTGTAACGGCTGCCCAAAGTCATCCTTTCGGCAAAGGCTGATAACTGCCTGCAGATCATCTATCTTTTTACCCTGAACCCGAACCTGGACTTCCATTATGGATGCCTGTACCTTTAGGCCACTGTCTTTTATTTTTTTAACTATTTTTTTCGCAGCTTCTTTGTCGATACCCTCTTTTATCTTTATTTCCTTGCGGAGCATGTTGCCGGAAACCGATTGCACGTTACCGTCCAGATCTAAAGCTTTAGGGTCAAGGCTTTGTTTTACCATACGGCTGATGATAGAATCGCTGATAGCTTTTAACCGCATATCATTTTCAGTTACCACAGTTATTGTATTGGTCTTTTTATCAAGCTCGATGGTGCTTTTTGAGTCGTTAAAGTCATAACGGTTCAATATTTCTTTTTTCGCAATATTAATTGCATTATCCAGCGTCTGGCCGTCTATCTTGCTTACAATATCGAATGTTGGCATAGTAAAGGTAAATTTGGTGTGTGGCAAAGGTAGGATTTTTAGTCCATAGTCGATAAACCATAGTCCATGGCTGATTTTTCTAACTATCGACTATCGACAATGGTCCATGGACTTTTTTCCTCATTAACTAAATAATAAAAACACACTAACATACCAATGAGTTAATATTAAGTTAACATTTAAATAAGCAGATTTGTAAACCACGGCCGAAAGGCTAGTCTTTTATATGGATAGTAAACACGTACCCTTAATTAATCGTGAAATAAGCTGGTTATATTTCAATGATCGCGTTTTGCAGGAAGCTGCCGATCCAACGGTTCCGTTAATTGACAGGATTAAATTTTTAGCCATATTTTCATCAAATCTTGATGAGTTTTACCGCGTGAGGGTAGCTACGCTAAGCCGCCTCGCAAATTTGAATGAAAAGGCAAAGGAAATTTTAGGGTATAATCCAAAGAAGATCTTAAACCAGATAAAAAATATCGTGGTACGACAGGAACGTAAGTTCAATAACCTGTATGAAAATATCATTGTAAAACAGCTTGCAGAAGAAAAGATCTTTATACTCAACGATAAACAGCTTAATGTAAGCAGGGGAGAGTTTGTTAAACGGTATTTCAGAGAAAGTTTGCTGGCCACACTGGTGCCAATAATGCTGGATGAGGCATTGCCATTGCCCGAACTGCGCGACCGGGCCATTTATTTTTTTGTAAAGCTCACTAAAAATAAAAAATCACGCCTTGCATTGATTGAGTTTCCGGATACACTATCCCGCTTTATCGTCTTGCCCGAAACCAACAATCTTAAATTTATTATTTTACTGGATGATATCATCAGGTATAGCCTGGAGGATATCTTCTTCATATTTGAACATGACTCCATCGAGGCATATTCTATTCAGCTTACCCGTGATGCTGAACTTGATCTTGACAAGGAAGTAAGCGAGAAATTCATCGATTCGCTTTCAAAGAGCCTGCAAAAGCGCAAAAAAGGCAAGCCAATGCGGTTGCTTTACGATTCGGAAATGCCGTTAGATATGCTTAAGTACCTGGTGAATAAAATGGGGCTGCATGGAGAAAGCCTTATTCCAGGGAATCGTTACCATAACTTTAAAAACTTCATCTCGTTTCCAAACGTTGGCCGGTCGGAATTGGAATATGAAAAAAGCATTCCGCTGCCTGTTGAGGGTTTGTCATTTGGCAAAAGCTTGATGGGAATGATTGCGAAGAAAGATTTTATGATCAGTACGCCTTATCAGTCGTACGACTACGTGATCCATTTTTTGAGGGAGGCGGCTATCGATCCAAAGGTAAAGGAGATCAGCATAGCGGTTTATCGCCTGGCGGAGAACTCCCGAATAATGCACGCTTTAATGAGCGCTGCTAAAAATGGCAAGAAGGTAACCTGTCTTGTAGAACTCCGCGCTAGGTTCGACGAGCAAAATAACATAAGTTGGAGCAGGCGCCTGGAAGAAGAAGGTGTTGCTGTACTGTATGGCATTGAAGGCTACAAGGTACACTCGAAGATTTGCCTGGTAATGCGGACAGAGAAGGACAGGCCTGCCTATTATGCATGCCTGTCTACCGGGAATTTTAACGAAAAAACCGCAAGGATGTATGCAGATCATACGCTGCTTACCGCTGACAAAAGGATAACGGCCGACCTGGTAAATGTTTTTAAAGCCTTGAGTAAAAATATTTTACCAAAGGGATTAAAGAGTTTAATTGTTTCGCCAATTGACGCCCGACCGGCGATATACAAACTCATTGACAATGAGATAAAAAACGCTAAGGCCGGAAAGCAGGCGTATATGATATTAAAAATGAACAGCCTCGCTGATGAACAACTGATCAATAAGCTTTACCAGGCTAGTAATGCAGGAGTGAAGATCCAGATGATTATAAGAGGTATGTGCTGCCTTATTGCAGGGGTAAAAGGGTATAGTGAAAATATTGAGGTGATCAGTATTGTAGATAAATACCTGGAGCACGCGAGGGTGCATATTTATTGCAACGGCGGCAATGAACTCATCTACCTGACATCTGCTGATTTTATGACCCGTAATATTGATACCCGTGTTGAAGTCGGCTTCCCTATATATGATGAGGGGCTTAAAAAAGAGATTCGTGACATTATTGATCTTCAACTTGAAGACAACACCAAATCGCGCGAAATTAATATTCACAATACCAATAAATACCACAAAACCCGCTCTGAGCTACCGCACCGGGCACAGGTTGATACTTACAACTATTTAAAATATAAAGGATAATAAATTGAGATACGCCGCTATAGATATAGGTTCAAATGCAGTCCGCTTGCTTATTGCTGATATTATTGAAAACAATGGTTCAGTTTCGTTTAAAAAAAACACATTGATACGCGTTCCTTTGCGCCTGGGTGATGACGCTTTCCTGGATAAGCAGCTATCCGATAAAAAAATCGCCGACCTGGTAAAAACGATGCAGGCTTTTGGCAAGCTAATGGAGGTGTACAAGGTAACCGACTATATGGCGTATGCAACATCAGCCATGCGTGAGGCCAAAAATGGAACTGATATAGTAAAGCAGATTAACGAAGAAGCCGGCGTTGATTTTGAAATTATTCATGGACAAAAAGAAGCTGGGATGATCTACGCAAGTCATGCCGAACAAACCATCGATAAAAGCAAAAATTACCTTTATATTGATGTGGGGGGCGGGAGCACTGAATTGTCGTTTTTTTCATCGGGAGAAATGTGGGCCTCCAAATCGTTCAATATAGGCACCATCAGGATGCTTGATAACCAGGACACTGAAGAAAGCTGGAATGATATGAGGGATTTTATTCGTGAGAACACCAAGCAATTCAAAATTATTTCGGGCATAGGCACAGGTGGTAACATCAATAAATTATACAAGCTATCCGAAGAAAAGGAAAAATCACCATTAAGCTTTGGTAAACTTAAATCTCTTTATGGGTATTTAAATTCATTTTCACTTAAAGACAGGATAAATGTGCTTGGTCTTAATCAGGATCGTGCCGACGTGATAATTCCGGCCTGTGAGATCTATATTACCGTGATGAAATGGGCCAACATAAAAAATATTTATGTGCCTACTGTCGGGCTGGTCGACGGTATAATTCAAACGCTTATAGAAAAAAACTTTCCAAAAGCAGGTTAAATTTATTTTAAGAAATTATTTAAAAATTAAAAAACTGTTAGTACATTTGTAGTGCCCTCTCAAAGGGCATGTTTTTCATAGGTAGATGTAGGGTCGAGTATTTATATTCGACCCTTTTTTATGCCTGTAACTTTTACGAGCCGGGTTTGTTTATATGAAAATGAAGAAAAAGATTGTTGTTGCAATAACCGGTGCCAGCGGTTCGATATATGCCAAATTACTGCTACAGAAGCTCGGGGAACTTGGTGAGCAAATTACTGAGGTTGCCATTGTTATGTCGGATAACGCAAAGGACGTATGGAAATTTGAGCTGGATGACGATGACTACAAATCGATTCCTTATAAAGTTTATCCAAAAACCGACTTCATGGCGCCTTTCGCGTCGGGTTCGGCAAAGTTCGACACGATGGTTATTGTTCCATGTTCCATGGGCACGCTTGGCCGGATAGCGTCAGGCGTTTCTGACGATTTGATCAGCCGGGCAGCCGATGTTATTTTAAAGGAACGCCGCAAACTTATCCTGGTTGCCCGCGATACCCCATTCAACCTGATCCATATCCGTAATATGCAAACGGTTACCGAAGCTGGTGGGATCATCTGCCCGGCGATCCCATCATATTACAGCAAGCCGCAAACCATTGAAGATCTGGCCATGACGGTAGTTAACCGTATCGTCGACCTGATTGGCCTGGATAATGACAGCTATCGGTGGGGGACTGAATAGGGTACATTCCGCAGATTTTTAGCGTCGCAGATACCCCGGGAAATTTGGCTGGCGATTTTATTTACAAAATGAGTATCTTTGCAGCCTTTAAAAATGAACAAAAAGGTAGCATTTTATACGTTAGGCTGTAAGCTGAATTATTCAGAAACCTCTTCCATTGGCCGCCAGTTTAATAACGCTGGTTTTCAAACGGTTGAGTTTACCGATACCCCTGATGTATATGTTATTAACACCTGCTCGGTTACTGATCATGCAGATAAAAAATGCAGAAAGGTAGTCAAGGAAGCGTTGAAGATCTCGCCTAATGCATTTGTTACCATAGTTGGGTGCTATGCCCAGTTAAAGCCTAAGGAAATTGCAGAAATTCCGGGAGTTGATATGGTTTTGGGCGCTGCAGAGAAATTTCAGATAGTCGATTACATCACTGATCTCACAAAAACAAATAAAACAGTAGTTTATAATCAGCCGGTATCAGAGGCTAAGGATTTTGTTCCCGGTTTCTCCTTTGGCGACCGTACCCGGACTTTTTTAAAGGTTCAGGATGGCTGCGATTATTCCTGTACGTTTTGCACAATACCGCTGGCCCGTGGCAGCAGCCGCAGCGATACCATTGAAAACGTGGTTGCGCAGGCTAAGGAAGTTGCTGTGTCCGGAGTAAAGGAGATCGTTTTAACAGGTGTAAATCTCGGCGACTTTGGTATAAGAAACGGGAAGCGCGAGGATAAATTCCTTGATTTGGTTAAGGCATTGGATGATATAGATGGGATCAACCGGATCCGGATCTCTTCAATAGAGCCGAATCTGTTAAGCGACGAGATTATAGAATTTGTTGCTCAATCAAAACGCTTTGTACCGCATTTTCATATCCCCCTGCAATCAGGTTCTGACAAGATATTAGGATTGATGCGCCGCCGGTATAAGCGTGACCTTTACGTAAGCAGGGTTGCCAAAATAAAGGAAGTAATGCCTGATTGTTGTATTGGGGTGGATGTTATTGTTGGCTTTCCGGGCGAGACAAGAGAGGATTTTATTGATACCTACAATTTTTTAAATGAGCTTGACGTTTCATACCTACATGTGTTTACCTATTCGGAAAGGGAAAATACGCTGGCCAATGAAATGAGCGGCGTAGTACCGGGATCAACACGTGCTGAACGGAATAAGATGCTTCATATCTTGTCTAACAAAAAACGCCGGGCATTTTATGAAGGTCAACTCAATAAAGTAGATGAAGTGTTGTTTGAGCGGGAAACTAAGGACGGCCTTATGCATGGCTTTACACGCAATTACGTAAAGGTGAAAACGGAATACGATCCATTGCTTGTAAACGAATTAAAAACAGTGCACTTAACAAAAATATCACCTGACGGTGATGTTGAAATAACTGAAAGCGAAGAAATATTAGCTCATTAACCCTATCTTGGTGCCAAATTACAAACGATGTTTCCAAATCTATACTACCTAATTCAATACCTTACCGGCCTCGAACTTCCGTTTCTGCAAATTGTCCAAACATTCGGTTTTTTTGTTGCCATTGCCTTCATGGGTGCCTATTGGGCATTTATACAGGAGTTTAAGCGGAAGGAAAAACTAGGTTATGTTCATTCGTTCGAAAAAACTGTGACAGTTGGTAAGCCGGCATCAGTTGGGGAGTTAGTTGGAAATGGGCTTTTTGGATTTGTTTTAGGATATAAGTTAGTTGACATAGCGCTTAATTTCAGCAAGGTGCTTACCGATACACAAGGTTTTATCCTCTCATTGCGCGGTAATTGGATCGGTGGGATCATTGGAGCGGCCATTTTTGCGTACTGGGCTTACTATGAAGCAAAAAAGCAGGAGCTGCCTGAGCCTAAAATACAAAAGGTTACCGTACATCCAAGTGATTTGATGGGCAGTATTTTGCTTTGGTCGGCGGTATTTGGCTTTGCCGGGGCGAAATTATTTAACGCACTGGAGAACTGGGGCGAGTTTATGCGCGACCCGGTTGGGATGCTGATAGGATTTGCCGGCCTTACGTTTTATGGCGGCTTAATTTGCGGTGGTGCAGCAGTTTTATATGTAGCTAAGAAAAACGGTATTAAGCCGCTTGATATGCTGGATATTGGTGGCCCGGGCATGATGCTGGCTTACGGTATCGGTCGTATAGGCTGCCAGATGTCAGGCGATGGTGATTGGGGGAAAAACAACCTGGCCCCCAAACCGCATTGGTTAAGCTGGGCGCCCGACTGGACATGGAGCTTTAAATTTCCGCATAATGTTAATAACGAGGGAATACCTATCCCTGGTTTTGTTGGGAAATTTAACCATGAGTTGCCGGCGCCGGTATTTCCTACATCATTTTATGAGTGTATTGTGTGTATCCTGCTGTTCCTGTTTTTATGGAGCATTCGCGACAGGATAAAAATTCCCGGCATAATGTTCGGGATCTATATGATATTAGCCGGCGTTGAACGGTTTTTAATTGAGTTGATAAGGGTAAATACATTATACCATGTTGCGGGAATAAGCTTCACACAGGCTGAAATGATCTCGCTTTTTATGGTAACAGGAGGCGCTGTTTTAATTATTACCGGATTGCGAAGAAAACAGACCCTCCCGAAACATGGCTGAGATAAACCTGGGTAATAAGCTGCTTGATAACCATATTATAAGGTTCATATTTTCTGCGGGATTAGGATTCCTGGTTGATATTTCTGCATTCTATTTGTTTTATCACAATTTTCTCGTTCAAAAAACGTACTGCATTTTTTCTTTTACAGTTCGCAATTCTACCCTTTCGCTGGCTATTTCGTTTTTTATGGGCGTGGTTGTCAACTTTGTCATAACTAAGTACTTTGTATTTTCTGAATCAAAATTACCGCCTTATAAACAATTCTTCAGGTTTGTATCAGTTGCTGTAATCGGCTTTTTTGCCAACCTGGCTATATTGAAAATTTTTATACAGTGGCTGAGTATGTATCCGCCTGTTGCTCGTCCATTAGCTGCATTGAGCCTGTTTTTCGCAAGCTATTTTATTCATCGGGTGTTTTCGTTCAGTTTGTCGCTAAGGCATCAGGACACCGGCGAATAATTCCTGATTTTTAACTTAACCAGTTAAAATCATTTTCCTGGTGCGTGTAATTCGATATAATTCATGACATTCGTGTCCATTTAATTCATACTTATGTTTGATCAGTTAACAGATAAAGTAATTGAAATTGCTAAAGAAGCCGGTAGTTTTATCAGGGAGCAGCGGAAAACGTTTAGCGCTGATAAGATCGAGATAAAAGGCTTGAACGACCTCGTGTCATATGTAGATAAAACCGCTGAGGAGATGATTGTAGCTAATCTGCAAAAGGTCTTGCCTGAAGCAGGCTTTGTCACCGAAGAAAAAACGATCAACAAAACCGGCGAACGTTACAACTGGATAATTGACCCGCTTGATGGCACCACCAATTTTATTCACGGCTTGCCTGTTTATTCAGTTAGCATCGCTTTGCAGGAATACGATGAACTGGTTATTGGTGTGGTGTACGAGGTAAACCAGGATGAATGCTTTTATGCATGGCAACGATCGCCGGCGTATTTAAACGGAAACATTATTAAGACAAGCGATAGCCCGGATATAGGCAAAAGCCTATTGGCAACTGGCTTTCCATATTACGATTTTTCGAAACAGGCCGCCTATATAAATCTTTTCACCGAGCTGATGAAAAGCTGTCACGGCTTAAGGCGTTTGGGTTCAGCTGCCGTGGATCTTGCCTATACAGCATGTGGAAGATTCGATGCCTTTTATGAATATAATTTAAATCCCTGGGATATAGCAGCAGGTGTTTTAATTGTAAGACAGGCCGGGGGAGACGTAGTAAACTTTAAAGGCGGAGAAGAAGTTTTGCAAACCCGTGAATTATTGGCTACAAATGGGAAAATCACAGGCGAACTGTTAACGGCGATTGATAAGCATTTCAAATAGAACTAATTTTTTGGCGACTACCGGCTTACTTGTAAAAGTAAGATTGACATGTGTAGTACTGGGTAGTATCTGTGTGATTAAAAAGCTCATATTTTACTTGAAATCAGCTTAAATATCGCCCTAAGACAATACTCAAAACCGGGCGAAAACCCGTACTTTTGGAATGTATGACCAAGACAATATTCATAGCTTCTGCTGAACCTTATAGCGGTAAATCGATCATAGCACTTGGCCTGGTAGATATGCTTTTAGGCAAGGCTCAAAAAATAGGCTTTTTTAAACCTGTCATAAAGAATGATCCTAAAGACGGGGAGGACATCCATATCAGGACGATCATAGACCATTTTCAGCTACCCCTAAAGTTCGAGGATACTTATGCTTATACCAGGCAGGAGGTATTACAGCACTTGGAGGATCAAAGCCAGGGTGAAATGATCGATACCATCATCAGCAGGTTTAAAAAGCTGGAAGAAAATTACGATTTTACCGTATTAGAGGGAAGTGATTTCCTGGGGCAAGGGACCGCATTTGAACTGGAAACCAATATGATGATCGCCAAAAACCTGAATGCACCTGCATTATTGGTGGTATCGGGCGAAAAGAAGACAACAGCAGAGATCATACGGGATAGTTTGAACTTTTTGCACACGTTCGAGGAACGGGAGATCCAGGTATTGGGGATTATTGCCAACAGGGTGCTACCGGAACAAGCGGAGGATGTAAGAGAGCTTTTGAAGGTTCAATTGCCGCCTGAAATAATCAGCGCGGTTATCCCGGCTGATAAAGCACTACAGAATCCAACCATGGGCGACATCTACCAGAAACTTGGCGGGAAGCTGCTTTTCGGCAAAGAATACCTGAACAACCAGGTTGACAATTTTGTTACCGGGGCCATGCAGGTGCCCAGTTTTTTAAGTTTTATTAAGGAAAATGTACTGATCGTAACGCCCGGCGACCGTGGCGATATTATTATCAGTTCATTGCAGGCAAACTTATCCTCCAGCTACCCCAAAATAGCCGGAATAATTTTAACGGCCGGCGTAGTGCCGGAAGAACCTGTGATGAGACTGATAGAAGGTTTGCAGGTGGTGGTTCCTATCATATCGGTAGAAACAGGTACTTTTGAAACAACCACCAACGTGGCGACGGTAAAAGCAAGAATAACAAAGGATAATGATAAAAAGATCCAGATTGCTATTGATTCGTTTAACAAGTTTGTAGATATAGCCGCCCTCGATAAAAAGATTGCCACTTATCATTCTGAGGCAATTACGCCGCATATGTTCCAATACCAACTGAGCAAGTGGGCGCGGCAGGAAATTAAAAATATAGTACTCCCCGAGGGCTACGATGACAGGATCCTGCTTGCCTCTTCCAGGTTAATTGCGCAGGGATTGGTTACACTTACGCTGCTGGGAAATCCTGTGGAGATCAACGCCTCGGCAAAAAGGCTGGGGATTACGCTTGATGAAAGTAAGGTAAAGATTATCGACCCGGCTAATTCCGAAAATTATGATGATTATGTAAACACCCTTTACGAGCTGCGCAAAAGCAAAAACCTTACCCTTGAAATGGCGCGCGACCTGATGACAGATGTTTCCTATTTCGGCACCATGATGGTTTTTAAGGGCCATGCCGATGGCATGGTTTCCGGAGCAACACATACAACGCAGCACACCATAAGGCCGGCATTGCAGTTTATTAAAACCAAACCGGGCATTAAAACGGTGTCGTCTGTGTTTTTTATGTGCCTTGCAGACCGTGTTTCTGTATTCGGCGATTGTGCGGTTAATCCAAACCCAACAGCGGAAGAGCTGGCGGAGATAGCTATTTCATCGGCAGATAACAGCAAGCGTTTTGGTATTGAGCCGAGGATTGCCATGTTGTCTTACTCTTCGGGAACATCCGGCGCTGGCGAGGATGTAGAGAAGGTTAGGCGGGCAACTTTATTGGTACGGGAAAAACGTCCCGATTTAAAAGTGGAGGGCCCTATTCAATATGACGCGGCTGTTGACCCGATAGTGGGGAAGCAAAAAATGCCAAACTCCGAAGTGGCGGGTCAGGCGAGTGTATTGATATTTCCTGATCTGAACACAGGTAACAATACTTACAAGGCAGTCCAAAGGGAAACCGGTGCGCTTGCAATTGGGCCAATGTTGCAAGGACTGAATAAGCCGGTAAACGACCTGAGCCGCGGCTGTACCGTTGATGATGTTTTTAACACAGTAATAATAACCGCCATACAAAGTCAGCAAGCCTGATAAAAAACACTTATGAATATATTGGTTCTTAATTCCGGAAGCAGTTCCATAAAATACCAGTTTTTTCAATTCCCTTCAACTGAGCCCGTTTGCACCGGCCTGGTGGAAAGAATCGGGTTAGAAAATTCTATCATCATGCATAAAATTAATATCTCGGGTACCGAAAAGGTAATAAAGATAGAGGGTACCTTAGCTAACCATGAGCGGGGAATGCTTGAGGTAGGTAAGCTTTTAACCCGGCAGGATATAGCGGTATTACAGGACCCCTCTGAATTGGACGTGGTTGGGCATCGGATTGTACAAGGTGGCGAAACACTCACAAAAACAACCATTATTACACCCGAAGTTAAGGCAGAAATAAAACGGTTGTTCCCGCTTGCGCCATTGCACAACCCGGGGCATTATAAAGGCATTGAGGTTGCTGAACAGATGTTTAAGAAAGCTGTTCAGGTTGCGGTGTTTGACACCTCATTTCATCAAACCCTGCCTGCAAAGGCGTACCGGTACGCGGTGCCTGAAAACTTTTATAAAGATTTGGGTATAAGAGTTTACGGATTCCATGGAACCAGCCATAAATATGTGTCTGAACGGGCCATGGAGTATTTAAACAATCCGAACGCGCGGCTAATCACCGTACATTTAGGGAACGGCTGCAGTATGGCTGCCGTTAAAGCCGGCGTGTGTTTGGATACCAGCATGGGCCTAACCCCGCTTGACGGGCTGGTAATGGGCACCCGGTGCGGGAATATAGATCCATCAGTATTGCTTTACCTGATAGAGCAGGAGGGATACACTTCCGAGCAATTAAGCAACCTGCTTACAAAGCAAAGCGGGATGGTTGGCCTTACCGGGCATAGCGATATGCGCGACATCAGGAAGATGATTGAGGAGGGAAATGCTAATGCCGAACTGGCTTATGAAATTTACGCCTATCGCATTAAAAAGTTCATCGGTTCCTATACAGCAGTGCTTAACGGATTGGATGCAATTATCTTTACAGCCGGAGTGGGAGAGAATGACGCGCTGGTTCGTGAAATAGCTTCCCGTGATATGGATTATTTCGGAATTAAAATTGATTTGGCTAAAAACTCCGGGCGTGTGCCGGGTATAAGGGAAATCAATGCAGAAGATGCGAAAACCAAAATCCTTGTAGTACCCACAAATGAAGAATTGGAAATTGCTAACCAGTGTTATGCATTATTAAAAGCTTAGCGTATATTGCAGGTAGTTAATATTATGTATGCTTAAACCTTTACTTACATTCTTTACTTTTCTGGTTTTTGCCGGTGCGGTTAATGCGCAGTCGGGTGGGCTAATATACTATCTTAAAAATTCTGGAAAACTTGTAGCCTCAAAGGACAGCGCCGACTACTCGATGGTTGTCTTGCCGCCTGATACCAGCGTGGATAAAAATTTGTATTTGGTGCGTGAATATTACAAGAACGGCAAATTAATGCTAATGACAAGTTCTAGAACCAATGATGTGAATTTGAGGTATGAGGGGAATTATTTAGCCTATTTTATGAATGGCCACCGGAGTAAAATGGGAACAGTAGTAAACGGTGAACTTGTTGGAAATGAGACCTCGTATTATCCCAACGGGAAATTATACACCATAATAAATTATTTAACTGATGATGATAATCCTGGCAAAAAACGGGAGTTTTTAAGGGAATGCAGAGACTCGACAGGTAAAGTGTTAACAGCAAACGGCAGTGGGCACTGGATAGAATTTGACCCTGATTTTAAAAATATCACTGCTGAGGGAACAGTTGATCGCGGCGACAAAGTTTCGATGTGGGATATTCGTGAAAATGGACATTGGATAAAAGGGGAGAACCATGGCGATGAGGGGCCGCAATCGTTGGATGATACTGCCCGGAGCTCAATCCATTCGACTGCCAAGGTCATGCCTCAATTTCCGGGAGGATTAGATGAGTTTAATAAATTTCTGTTAACTAATATTAGGTATCCTGCTGTAGCGAGAGAGCAGGGGACACAGGGAAAGGTGATAGTGAGCTTTGTTGTTGAGGTGGATGGAAGCATTATCGACGCTCATGTTGTCAGAGGGATTGGTGCCGGCTGTGATGAGGAAGCATTGAGGGTGATATTGTTAATGCCAAAATGGAAGCCGGCCATTCGCGATGGAAAACCGGCGCGGCTTGCATTTAGTGTTCCAATAAATTTTGGCTTAACTGGAAATCGCAAATGAAGAGTTTCGATATATTTAAATGCTTATTAGTTTTAGGTATCAGTTTTTTGTGCGCCGACGCGGTAAGCGCCCAAACCACTGGCATTGCATATTATTTCAAAAATTCCGGGAAATTAGTTTCCTCAAAGGATAGCGCCGACTACTCTATGGTTATTTTACCGCCTGATACCAGCGTGGATAAAAATTTGTATTTAGTACGTGAATATTACAAGAACGGAAACATCAAACTTCTTGCAACATCTAAAACTAACGACGTAGACTTGATATTTGACGGTCGTTATATTGCTTATTTTCCTGATGGTAAGAAAATGAAGGTGGGAGGTTTCGAAAATGGACAACCAGTTGGACAGGTCGTTAACTATTACCATAACGGCAAACTTTACAGTGTTTTAAATTACATGCCTGATGGAAGGCTTCTTTATAGTGATTGTCGGGATTCTACCGGTAAAATATTGACTGAAAAAGGAACCGGGATTTGGGTTCAATTTAATGATAATGATAATGTAACCAAAGTGATAGCCGGAGGATCTGTCAAAAATGGATTACGAGACGGAAATTGGCAAGAAATAAGAGATTCGATAACTTACAAAAGCATATATAAAGAAGGAAACTCAACTTCATACCACGCATTTGACGTGTCTGGAAACGAGATTCCTATACCGATGAGCAAAATTCCGGAGTTTCCTGGAGGGAATCGTTTTTTTGATACCTATTTAACCAGGAAAGTTGTCTATCCTGAAGCTGCCAAAAGAAAAGGCACACAGGGAAATGTATTGGTCAGTTTTTTTGTTGAAACCGATGGAACAATAAAGGATGTAGAAGTTTTACGAGGAATAGGCGATGGTTGCGACGAAGAGGCTGTCCGGTTATTAAAAAATTCGCCAAAGTGGTCGCCTGCTATAAAAAACAATAAAATTGTGCGAATGAATTTTAAGCGGTCTGTGCCGTTCAAATTACCTGCAAATAATTGAAATATACAATGCGTAAAATATTATATCTCTTAATCGTGATTTTAAGTACTGCCACAGCTGTGCAAGCCCAAACCGGCGGTCTTTTTTATTACCTTACCAATTCAGGAAAACTCGTTTCATCAAAGGAAAAGTCGGACTACAGCATGGTAGTTTTACCTCCTGATACCAGCGTAGATAAAACAATGTATATTGTTTATGAATATGACAAAAACGGTAAAGTTAGGTTGATTACAAATTCAAAAACTAATGACGTAAACCTGTTGTACCAGGGCAGGTTTGTAGCTTACTATCCTAACGGTAAAAAAAAGCAAACAGGAACTTTTATCAACGGTAAGCATACGGGCCACGAAATTTACTATTATCCCAATGGTGAATTGTATACGATAAAGGATTATTCACCTAACGGGAAGGTGCTTTTCCGCGATTGTAAGGATTCGACGGGGAATATTTTAGCTGAAAATGGTAACGGAAAATGGGTCCAGTTTGATGATAACTTTACTATGGTTATTGCAGAAGGTAAAATTGAAAATGGACTTCAGGAAGGGGAATGGCATATTGCGTCGACTAAGTATGGCAAATCAACATCAATGTATCTGAAGGGAAATTCGTTAGATAAGGATACATATAAAATATTACTCGCGGATTCTGCATTTAAAAATGTTGATGTTCTTCCCGAGTTCTCGGGTGGTGGAGAAGCCTATGGAAGGTTTTTGGCCAAAACTTTAAAATACCCGCGCGATGCAATGGTACAAGGAGAAGAGGGGAAGGTGATTGTCAGCTTCGTAGTTGAGGCTGATGGATCATTAACAAATTTTAAAATTGCCAAAAGTGTATCTAAAAGTATTGACGAAGAGGCTTTACGGGTGATGAAATTGTCACCGCCCTGGAATCCTGGCCTTGCAGGTGGTAAGCCTGTCCGGGTTGCTTATAGTTTGCCGATTATCTTCAGCGCAGGTTGAATTAAATAATAATAGATGAAATATTTATTCGTGATAATAGGGGCATTTGTGTTTTTTTCTGCGGATGCGCAATCGGGCGGCCTTATATACTACCTTAAAAACTCCGGGAAACTTGTGGCTTCAAAGGATAGCGCCGACTATTATATGGTGGTTTTACCACCTGATACCAGCGTGGATAAAACAATGTATGTTGTGTGTGAATATTTTAAGAACGGTAAACTGGGCTTAATTACAGGTTCGAAAACTAAGGATATAAATTTATTATACCAGGGAAAATTTATTACTTATTTCCCGAACGGGAAAAAGAAGAAAATTGGAAACTTCGTTGATGGAAGGCAAATTGGACAAGAGGTTGCCTATTATCCAAACGGAAATGTACACACCGTCAAAGATTACCAAACTGATGGAACTGTCTTTTTTCGAGATTGCAGGGACTCTACGGGAAGTGTCCTGGCTGAAAATGGCAACGGGAAGTGGATTCAGTTTAACAGCGACTACACCGTAATTATTGCCAAAGGCAATATTGAAAATGGAATAGTAAAAGGAAAAAGGATAGAAAAAGAGAGCGATTATAAAAATCATACACTTGTCAATGGTAAAGGAGGAACTTTGAGTTCCACAATTGTCGACACGCCGTGGGCAAAGCCTAAGTATAAAGGCATAGAAGTGGTGCCTGAATTTCCTGGCGGAATGGAAGCTTTTGGTAAATTTCTCAGGAAAAATATTCGATATCCTTACGATGCGAAACAGAATGGGACACAGGGGAATGTGATAGTAAGCTTCATTGTTGAAATGGATGGTTCATTTACCGATATGAGAGTTAGCCGTGGCATTGGCGATGGCTGTGATGAAGAAGCGTTAAGGGTTATGAAGTTAATGCCCAGGTGGAAACCAGGCATGCAGGGTGGAAAGGCTGTACGGGTAGCGTATAGTGTTCCTGTCTACTTTCATTTAACAGAGTAATTTTTATGATCAAATTAGTTGTTGCCTTCGCTTTTTGTATAATTCTTATTGATACTGCTCACGCGCAACGCGGCGGATTAATATATTATCTTAAAGATTCGGGGAAACTTGTTCAGTCCAAAGACAGTGCAGATTATTCTATGGTAGTTTTGCCGCCTGATATAAGTGTGGACAAAAACTTATTCGTTGTTTATGAATATGGCAAAAATGGGAAGGTTCGGTTGGTCACTAATTCAAAAACCAATGATGTCCATTTAAAATACGATGGCCATTTTATCTCTTATTACGCCAACGGCAAGAAAAAAGCAACCGGTACTTTCGAAAATGGAAAGGCGATTGGGAAGGAAGTTGGCTATTACCCAAATGGAAACTTATTTTATGTAGAAAATCGTAAAGCAGATGGTAAGATATTTTACCAGGAATGCCGCGATTCTACTGGCAAAACGCTTGCTGTAAATGGATCAGGAAACTGGATCCAATTTGACGATGAATTTAAAAATGCTGTGGCAGAAGGTAAAGTGGACAGTGGCAGAGAAGACGGTGTCTGGCATTTGGTTAATAATGGTACAACCAAAGTCGAAAATAATTATAAAAAAGGCGAATTAATCTATTCATAAAATAGCTATAAGTCGGGCAGGGTTGTATTTACTAAAGTAGAAGCGAATCCTGAATTCCCGGGTGGAGTACAGGGTTTTATAAAATTTCTCAGCCGCAATTTAAAATATCCGGCGGTTGCGAGAAAAAATGGTACACAAGGAACTGTAATAGTGAGTTTTTTATGCGGAAGCGATGGTAAATTAATTGATATACACGTCGTGAAAAGTGTAGGTGATGGTTGTGATGAAGAATCTTTAAGGGTGATTCGACTTTCGCCCCCTTGGAAACCAGGTTTTGCAAAGGGTGAAAATGTAAATGTTGCTTATGGTATACCCATATCTTTCGCCCTTAAATAATAACAAAAAAGGCCTCCACCAATCAGTGAAAGCCTTTTCGCTATAAGTAACAGCAAATATTAAATAACGCCGGTATCAACCAAAACCTGGTTCATATTACGTACGGCATCTGCGCTCTTGTTAAATTCAGCTTGTTCTGCATCGCTCAATTTAAAATCAAGGATCTTTTCGAAACCGCCTTTACCAAGGATAACCGGAACAACCAGTGAAATATCCTTTTGACCGTATTCGCCGTCAAGGGCAACACCACATGAAATCAGTTTTTTCTCGTCGCGTACAATGCTTTCAACCATTGCAGCTGTACCCGCACCTGGCGCATACCAAGCAGAAGTGCCGATCAGTTTAGTTAAGGTAGCACCGCCAACCATTGTTGCTGCAACTACTTTGTCCTGTTGTTCTTTGCTCAACAGCTGGGTAACAGGGATGCTGTTCCATGTAGCGTGGTTGATCAACGGGATCATGGTGGTATCACCGTGACCGCCAATAACTACTGCGTTTAAATCAGCAGGAGAACAGCCTAATTCCTGGCTCAGGTAATATTTAAAACGTGCAGAATCCAATGCACCGCCCATACCTAAAATGCGGTTCTTTGGTAAGCCCGAAGTTTTAAGGGTAAGGTAGTTCATGGTATCCATCGGGTTTGATACCACGATGATGATGGTGTTCGGAGAGTATTTAAGGATATTTTCGGTTACGCTTTTTACGATGTTGGCGTTAGTGCCAATCAACTCTTCACGGGTCATGCCCGGTTTGCGCGGCAGGCCTGAAGTAATAACTACCACTTCTGAATCGGCAGTAGCTGCATAATCATTGGTAACACCCTTAACCTTGGTGTCGAACCCTAAAAGGGCAGAGGTTTGCATCATATCGATAGCCTTGCCTTCAGCAAAACCTTCGCGGATGTCTAACAAAATAAGTTCTTCGGCCAGTTCCTTCCTGGCGATATTATCTGCGCAGGTAGCTCCAACAGCTCCGGCACCAACAACAGTTATCTTCATAATAAATTTGATTTTTGCAGATGGAAATTAAACTGGCCGAAGATAGAGATTAATATTTTTCCCTGTGTAAAAAATCTGCAATATGTGTATAAGGATTTGGGACTTCGGAATTCCGAATTCCGAATTCTGTTTTGTGATTAACGGGTAAATCATAGATTATCAATCGTTTTGAAATCTGCATCTTTCAAATCGATTGATTCTGGTTTAATTTATTATGTATAAGTGCTTATTTAAAGGCCAATTTGCTCATTTCCTGCAAATTTTAACCACTTGTTAATAAGTTTACAATTGTTTGATGTTTTTTCGTCAATTTCATACTATAAATAGGTGTTTTTAAAAATAATTAGAATTTTTTTTACATTTTGTAATGAATTTTATAAAAATAATTTAAATTCGCATCAATATTTGTAGATAACGTTTACAAAAAATAAGAATTCAACCCTATATTATAAATTCATTAAACAATGGCAACTAAACTCGAGTACATCTGGCTTGATGGCTACAAACCAACACAGAGCCTGCGCAGTAAAACAAAAATTGAAAAGGATTTCAGCGGTAAATTAGAAGATTGCCCAAATTGGAGCTTTGACGGTTCGTCAACCGAGCAGGCACCAGGTGGTTCGTCTGATTGCGTGTTGAAGCCTGTTTTTATTTGTAAAGATCCGGGAAGACTTGATGCTTACCTGGTAATGTGCGAAGTACTTGATTCACACGGTGCTCCTCACGAGTCAAATGGCCGTGCTTTGATCCAGGATGATGATAATGATTTCTGGTTCGGATTTGAGCAGGAATACTTTTTATGGGATCCTGAAACCAACAAACCGCTTGGCTTCCCCGCTGGTGGCTACCCTGGTCCGCAAGGTCCTTACTATTGTTCAGTTGGTGCAAACAATGCTTTTGGCCGCGAAATTGTTGAAGAGCATTTGGATATCTGCCTTGAAGCAGGCTTAAACGTTGAAGGTATCAACGCTGAAGTTGCTGCAGGTCAGTGGGAATTCCAAATCTTCGCTAAAGGCGCTAAAGAAGCTGGTGACCAGATCTGGGTTGCTCGCTATTTACTAGAAAGAATCGGTGAAGCACATGGTGTATCTATCAACTGGCATTGCAAACCATTGGGCGAATTAGACTGGAATGGTTCAGGTATGCACGCTAACTTCTCAAATACTACATTGAGAACTGCTGGCAGCAAAGAAACTTACGACAAAATTTGCGAAGCTTTCCGTCCGGCTGTTGCTGAATGTATCGCTGTATATGGTGCGCACAATGAGCTGCGTTTAACCGGTAAGCACGAAACTGCTTCTATCCATGACTATAGCTATGGTGTGTCTGACCGTGGTGCTTCTATCCGCATCCCGCTTTACACCGTACAAAAAGGCTGGAATGGTTACCTGGAAGATCGTCGCCCTAACTCGGCTGCTGATCCGTACAAGGTTGCTGCCGTTATCATCAAAACCGTTAAATCGGCTGTACTCTAACTTCCTAACTAAACTAATATGTTCTCGTCCCCTGGCTGTAAAACGCCGGGGGATTTTTTTTACGACGGATTGAAATCCGTTGCTAAAATATGAGTTGAGGCTATGCCTCTGGATTTCAAAAGCTTTTTAAGAGCTATCGGCTCGGGATATTTTGTAACGATGGGTTTTAACCCATCGTAGTGCCGGCTGAAAATGCCTATGATAGATACTTCCCGGATTCTATCCATCTAAAACCGTTAACAGGTAAATTGTATAAATACACCCAACATACCATCAGCGCATTCCTTGTTTCTATATTTATCAGTTCTCTTGTAAATAGATTAGGTTGATCCTGTTCGGGGCCGAATCCCTCATAGTCATCGAGTCTTTCTAAAACTTCATCGGCGTTATTTAGCCGGTATACTTTACCATATACGTAATTTAGTCCATCAGCATTCAACACAGCACCGGGATATTCGCCAACATCATAAAGCCTGCCTTTAAATTTCCCATCGTTATAAAAGGAACAATTCCGGTTTAAATACTTGCCGAATTCATTTTCCTTAGATAACAAGGTTCCGTAAACAAATAAATACTTGCTTGTTTGCGCCATTTATGCAGATTTGCTCAAACAAAGGTACAATTGGCAACGTATAGATTAGGTATACAATTTTATTGTTTATCCTTTACATTTATCTTGCTTAAATTGCCCCGCCATTTAGTTTACGCACCATGAACGAAGAACAGATCAAAACCTACCTTAAAGAAAATAACATAACAAAAATAAAATTCGCGTTTGCCGACATCGATGGTGTTTTACGCGGTAAGGTAATCCATCCAAAAAAGTTTCTTGACGGATTGGAGGGCGGTTATGGCTTTTGTGATGTGGTTTGGGGGTGGGACAGCAGCGATGCCTGTTATGATAACGTGAAGCTTACCGGCTGGCATACCGGCTACCCGGATCAGATGTGCAGGATAGATCTGTCGACTTTACGGAACGTGCCATGGGATGATAACATTCCCTTCTTTTTAGGCGATTTTAGTAAAGCTGATGGGAACGATCTGCCTGCATGCGGGAGAAGTCTTTTAAAACGTATTGCGAAACAATGCGACGATATGGGTTACCATACTGAGTTCGCCCAGGAATTTGAGTGGTTCAATTTTAGTGAAACCCCACAAAGTCTGAAGGAAAAAAGCTTTACTAACCTGGAAAGCCTAACCCCCGGCATGTTCGGTTACTCTATATTGCGTACCTCGCTGAACGATGAGTTTTATAATGACTTGTTTGATCTGCTGCTGCAATTTAATGTGCCGTTAGAGGGCTTACATACCGAAACAGGACCGGGAGTATATGAAGCGGCGATATTGCACGATAGTGTTTTAGAGGCAGCCGATAAAGCAGTGTTGTTTAAAACTGCGGTAAAGGAGATCGCGAACAAACATGGTATTGTGGCTACCTTTATGGCTAAATGGAACGAGAATTTACCGGGCTGCAGCGGGCATATTCACCAAAGTTTATGGACAAAGGATAAGTTAAAGAATCTTTTTTATGATGCTGATGATGAGTTTAATATGAGCGATCTACACAAGCATTACTTAGCCGGTCAGCTGCATTGCTTGCCGCAGATCCTTCCGATGTATGCCCCGTCGATAAATAGTTACAAACGTTTGGTTGAGGGTGCCTGGGCGCCAACTACTGTAACCTGGGGTGTTGATAATCGCACAACTGCCCTAAGAGTAATTCACACCTCAGAAAACTACACCCGCCTGGAAACCCGCATTCCAGGATCCGACACAAATCCATATTTGGCAATGGCAGCTGCTTTGGCATCTGGATTATACGGAGTAAAAAATAAGCTACCCCTCAATATCCCGGCCGCCGTTGGAAATGGGTACCAGGATAAACGTAACGGCAGTTTGTCGTTGAACCTGTTTGATGCAACAAATATCATGAAGGATTCAGCTGTAGCAAAAGAACTATTTGGCGAAGCTTTTGTTGACCACTTTACTAATACCCGCCTTTGGGAATGCCGCCAGTTTGGTAAAAGCGTTACGGATTGGGAATTAAAAAGATACTTTGAAATTATATAATTAATAATGACAGCATTACACCTTGCAGAGCTTGAGCAGCCGTTAAAATCGAAGGCAAAAGCACTGACACCATTAGATTATACCTTTATTATAAAAAAAGCCTGGGAAGGTTACGATGCATCCAAATCAATCAGCGAGATAGAAGACATCAGCGCCATGGTTTCTACAAACCATGTGTTCCGCATCACTTTTCATGATGGTGATATTGTTATTGCTAAATTGGCTTATTTTGGGGTGTACGAGCATTTTAAGGAAGATCACCGCATCATTCACAGCCTTTCAAACAATTTGCTTTATCCATTTGAAAACCTGCTTTCAAAATCATTATTAAAAAATAACCGGGTTTACATTTACCGGCATAAACAAGGCAAAACAGATGCGTGGGTGGTGTTTTATAATCCTACACGTATCCTCGACCGCTTGCCGCGCAGGCTGGAAGATCACCACATTAAAAAATTAGGGCAACAGGTAGGGAAATTCCATAAAGCATGTTCGAGGGTTAAAAACGTATTGCCGAAATCATCCAAAACGCTGCGTACCGATATTTTTGCGTTACAGAAGGACCTCGAAATTAACGAGAAGCAATACGGATCGGCTATGCAGGTTGATTTCCTGAAATATCATTGCGACCTGTTCATAAAAAACCGCTCGAAACACAACATGCGTTCGTTTGAGATCATTCCTGTTTTTATCGATTGGAACATAGGTAATTTCTCTGTAACTCCTGAATTGGAACTCTATTCCCGCTGGGATTACGACTGGTTTAGGATGAGCTACCGCATCCTTGATTTTTATTTCTTTAGCCGCGTATGTTCAGATAGGGGAGATCGAACAGTATTCAGCTATGTTATAACTACGATGATGGAGGACAGGTTTATCCTCTTCCTGAAGGAATATCACAAAGTAAACCCTATAACTGCTGACGAGATCCGGTTTTTAAAGGAAGCGTACCGATTTTTTATTTTAAATTACGTGATAAAAGACGGCAAGTATTTCTTTAATGAACAATACGCCAAAAAATTACAAGCCGAAGCTTTTGATATTTACCTGCCGTCAGTCGATAGAGATTTTGATGCGGAGAAGATCATCGAGGCACTCGGTCTAAACTAATGGAACATACAAGGTAACTAATCTCTGGTCACTAACCTCTAATCTCTAACATGAAACGCATCGAAAACTTTAAGTCCATTATTGATAAATACGATATTATATTTTTTGATGCATTTGGGGTAATTAAAACTTACCAGGGTTTGATGCCGGGCATTCAAAATACTTTTGATTACTTGTCGGAACAAGGGAAGGAATATTATATTGTTACCAACGATGCCTCCCGCAGCCCACTGCAACTGGCAGAAAGCTACCATCGCGCAGGATTAACGGTTATAACACCAGAAAGGATCGTATCCTCCGGGATGCTTACCAAGGAATATCTTGATTTAAAGGTTGATGATGGTATAGCTGCCTATTTGGGCACCCCCGAATCATCGCATTATATTGAAAGCTCTGGTTTACATACCTTGCCGGTAAGTTCCATTAATGCCGATAATATAGATAAAGTTAATGCGTTGATCTTTTTAGATGATGAGGGTTTCAACTGGTGTGATGATTTGAATAAAACCGTGAATATTCTCCGTAAAAGAACGATCCCTGTTATAGTTGCAAATACAGATAAGGCATATCCGGTATCTATAAACGACGTAGGCATAGCAATAGGCGGGATAGCAGCAATGATTGAGAGCATTATCGGCAGGCAATTTATAAGATTCGGTAAGCCAGATTCGCAAATGTTTATGTTTACGTTCGATTTGATCCGCGAATACCGTACGATAACCAAGCAACAAATAGTCATGGTCGGCGATACCCTGCAAACCGACATTTTGGGTGGTAATAAGTTTGGATTGGATACAGTGTTGGTATTATCGGGAAATACCCTTCCTAAAGATGCTGACAACCGTATAACAGCTACCGGAATTGTGCCGACTTATATCTGCGATTCAGCAGTTGTTGATTTGGGCGGATTAAGATTTTGAGCGAAAAATCAAAATTTATCTTTGCTTAAATAAATAAAAACCTACCTTTAAAATTCATTAAGCCTGATACATCAACAAAAACATTCAAGTAATAGGAGCTAACAATTTGTTATGAAGCGACTTTTAAATGTATTCTTAACAGTTTTATTGTTCGGTTCTGTATCTGCACAGTCCGTTAAAAGGCAGTTTACCAATCCGTTGCTGCCATCAGGAGCTGATCCCTGGGTTATTTACCATAACGGTTATTACTACTACACCAACTCCATGGGCGACCGGTTGATTTTGTATAAAACAAAAAATATGGCCGATCTTAAATCGGGGGAGTATAAAACTGTTTGGATGCCGCCGCCAAACACCATGTATTCAAAGGAGCTTTGGGCACCCGAGCTGCATTATACAAATAACAAATGGTACATGTATTTCGCTGCAGATGATGGCGACAATGATCATCACCGCCTTTATGTGCTCGAAAACCCATCAGCAGATCCGTTAGAAGGGACGTGGACATTAAAGGGAAGTTAAGCGATGAGACAAACAAATGGGCGATTGATGTTTCCATGTTTGAAAATAAAGGCAAGCTCTATTTGATCTGGGCCGGATGGGAAGGCGACAAAAACGGTGAGCAGGACATTTACATAGCCAAGCTAAAAAATCCATGGACCATCGGCAGCAAGCGGGTAAAGATCTCGTCCCCAACCTATGATTGGGAAAAATACGGCGACCTGGGCGAAAAGAGCAATCCGCCGCATGTTAATGTAAACGAGGGACCGGAAATACTCAAACATGGCAATAAGCTGTTCCTGATATATTCAGCAAGTGGTTGCTGGACGGATTATTATGCGCTTGGTATGTTAAGCACCTCTGCGGATAAGAATCTACTCGATCCGGCGTCATGGACTAAATCTGAAACGCCTGTATTCAAACAATCTCCGGAAAATGGCGTGTATGCGCCGGGGCATAATTCATTTTTTAAATCTGCGGACGGGAAAGAGGATTGGATTCTTTACCACGCAAACTCAGCGCCGGGGAAGGGCTGTGGTAAACAGCGGTCTCCAAGAATGCAGCAATTTACCTGGAATAAAGATGGATCGCCAAATTTTGGTGTTCCGGTTAAAGAGGGAGTTGCTTTAAACGCACCATCAGAATAAACCAATATAATGAAATGAGAAACAAAATACTATTCGCACTAACGCTGTCGCTGGCATTTTCTACAACCATTGCGCAAAACAAAGCTACAGGTATCTGGCCTGCCGCGAAGGCCAATGCCTGGTACGCACAGCACAAATGGATAAACGGCGCCAATTTTACACCGAGCACGGCCATTAATCAACTGGAAATGTGGCAGGCAGACACATTTGATCCGGCTACAATAGATCGTGAACTTGGTTATGCGGAAGGCATCGGCTTTAATGCCATGCGAGTGTTTTTGCACAGCGTTGTTTGGAAGGAAGACCCCAAAGGCTTTAAGGATAGGATAAATAAATATTTGGCTATCGCCGATAAACACCATATCCAAACAATATTTGTTTTTTTTGATGATTGCTGGAATCCCAACGCCAAACCCGGCAAACAGCCCGACCCGAAACCGGGAATCCATAATTCAGGCTGGATGCAGGACCCCGGAAAGCCCCTCACAACTCCGGCTGATTTCTTAGCGCTTAAAGCTTATGTTGATGATATTTTAACTTCATTTAAGCACGATAAGCGGATCTTGTTATGGGATTTATACAATGAACCCGGTAATGGCGACAAAAATAAAATTGCATCAAGGCTGTTGCCAAAGGTATTTGCGTGGGCTCACGCAATAAACCCTGATCAGCCGGTAAGCTCGGGCATGTGGAATTGGGATCTGGAAACATTTAATAAGATTCAGCTTCAAAACTCCGATGTGATTACTTATCATTGTTATGATACGCCTGATTTACACAAGCGCGTTGTTCAGTTGCTTAAATTAAATAATCGCCCTGTTATTTGCACCGAATATATGGCCCGCCCGCGCAACAGTACCTTTGAAAATACCACGCCTATGCTGAAAAAGGAAAATGTTGGCGCTATTAACTGGGGCTTTGTAAGCGGGAAAACAAACACTATTTACGCATGGGATACCCCAATGCCAGATGGATCGGAGCCTAAAGTTTGGTTCCACGATATTTTCCGTAAGGATGGTAGTCCATACAAGCAGGAAGAAGTTGATTTGATTAAGAACCTGAACAGTAAATAACTATTACAACTGAATAAACCAATTTATTAAATTAGCCATTTTATGAACAACCGACTTAAAAAATTACCAGCAATTCTGTTGCCTGCCTGTATGATATATTTTACAGCCTGCAACCAATCAGCAAACAAAACATCCACCACCACTATGACAGATAGTACAACTACGGCAACATTGCCACCAGCTAAAGGATTTGAAAAAACAGTTAACGGCAAGCAATCACATTTTTACCTGCTTAAAAATAAAAATGGCGTACAGGCTGCCATCTCTGATTACGGAGCACATTTGATTGGGCTTTTAGTCCCGGATAAAACGGGTAAATTAACAGATGTTGCCCTTGGGTTTGATGATATTGACGGCTATAAAAAAGCGCTCTCAAATTATTACGGAGCTACTATCGGCCGTTATGGCAACAGGATTGCCAAAGGACATTTCGTACTTGACGGAAAAAAATACGACCTGTTTATCAACAATAAACCCAATACGCTGCATGGTGGTAAAGTTGGATTTAATGATGTTGTGTGGGATGCCAAACAAGCAGATGATCACACGATAGTGCTTACCTATTTATCGAAGGATATGGAAGAAGGGTATCCGGGAAATTTAAATTGTAAAGTAACTTATGAGCTTACCGATGATAATGCAGTTAAGATTAGCTACGAGGCTACAACAGATAAAAACACTATTGTAAATTTAACCAACCATAGCTATTTTAACCTTAACGGCGTTGGCAATGGTACTATACTTAACCATGTTGTACAATTAAAAGCCGGTAATTTCACGCCGGTTGATACAACGTTGATCCCGACAGGTAAAATTGTTCCGGTAGCGGGTACACCCTTCGATTTCAGTTCCTCAACTGCCATTGGAAGCAGGATAGAAGTAAAAGACGAGCAGTTAAAGAATGGAAAAGGTTATGATCATAATTTTGTGTTGGATAAGCATGATATTACTACATCAATAGCAACGGTAACGGGCGATTTAAGTGGCATTAAAATGGAAATATTTACCACCGAGCCCGGCCTGCAATTTTATAGCGGGAATTTTATGGACGGCAGCAATACTTTGTGGGGTGGTAAAAAGGACGGGCACCGGACAGGTTTTGCAATGGAAACACAACATTTTCCTGATTCACCTAATCAGCCGCAATTTCCGTCAACTGAGTTGAAGCCAGGCGAAACATATAAAACTCAAACTATCTACAAGTTCTCGGTAGTGAAATAATAAAAATAAATATTGTCATTGCGGGCGGTTGCTTCGTGCCTGTCTGCAATGACAAATGTTTAAGAATTCTGCTTCAGATTCTCGTAATCTTCAGCCGTGTCAATGTCAACGCTTCCCAAAGGGAATGGAATTGTTGTGATATTGACCTCATATTTTAGCATTAATTTTTTGGCTCCTTCGTTACCCTGCAACAAAAGTAATTCCGGGAAATAATATCCGTCAAAGAAAACAGGCGGCCCTATGGCTCTATTATATGCGCTGGCTGTTATACTTTTTGCGGAATTGGCGGGGATAAGTTGTTTCAGGACCTCCGCATCTACAAAAGGTTGATCACAAAGCATCAGGATAACCGAATCGACATTGAAATCGTTTTTCTGCAGTTTGTTGATCCCTGCGCGAATTGATGACGACATGCCTTCTTCCCAATCATCATTATAAATAATCTCAACGGGTAAATCTTCGATAATGGGTTTGATGAGATCGGCCTTTGCGCCTAAAACTACAATAACCGGCCAGCAGCCGGTATCCAACGCTGCATTGATTGTTCGCTGGAGGAGTGTTTTGTCCTTATAAATTAAGTTTTGCTTGGGCTTGCCTAACCTGCTCGAGGAGCCTGCGGCGAGAATAACTATCCCGGTCATTTAGCGTATGGAGTTATTTCATCAATCGCAACGGTTTGCTGAACAACCTGTTCAGCGTGGCGGTTATGTACGGATGTTTTATCTCTCAACGAGTTTACGGTCTTTTTGTTTAGCACAGCTTGTATTTCTGCAATTATAGCCAATGCGATTTCGTCAGCATTTTCTGATCCGATATCTATCCCTGCGGGGCCGTAAACACTATTTAATTGTTGAGGTTTTATATCAATGCCACCTTCTTGTATCTCGTCCAGCATTCGCCGTAATCGCTTCTTAGGGCCGAGTGATGCAACATAAGGCAGTTGAATCTGCAAAAGTTGCCTGAGGATTGCCAGGTCGTAATTGTAATTGTGCGTCATTAGCACAACCGCGCTTCTTTCATCAAATTTCAGTTGAGCAAGGGCCTGGCCTGGTTTTGATATGATGATTTTTTTGGCGAGCGGAAAACGCTCAGGTACTGCATAATTTGCCCTGCCGTCAACCAAGGTTACCTGCCAGCCCAAAACGGCCGCAAATTGTACCATCGGGATAGCGTCGTTGCCGGCGCCAAAAATTACCAGTGAAACGGCAGGCTGTAACAATTCTATAAAACAGGTATAACCGTTGCCATAGACATAAGTTTTGGTAACTGAGTTGCCGTTTTTTAACACATCCCGTGCGTCTGCCAATACAGCCTGTTGTATCTCGTTGTCAGGGATAGAACCATTGGTTTGCTCAACTGAATTCATCAAGAGGCAGGTACCGGGCTGGGTAGCTTGCCTGTTACTTAATGAAAATATGGTGACCAGGACAACCTGTTCGCGCTTACTCAGGAATTGTTTGAATAAATTAACAGGCGAAATTTCACTATCCGGGAATAATGGTTCAATCAGTATGTGGATAATGCCATTACAGCCTAAGCCCACGCCAAATTTGGCATCGTCATCATCGGTGGTATCATAAGTAACCAGCATTGGCTTACTTTGTGCCATGGCCAAACGGGCCTTTCGCAGTGCATCACCCTCCAGGCAACCACCGCTTATCGCACCGGTAAGTTCGCCATCCTCGGTAACCAGCATGCGTGCACCCGCCCGCCGGTACGACGAACCTTCAACCAGCACCACCGTTGCTAGGGCAGTTTGCCTGCCGGCTCCGGCAGCCTTATCATATGCGTTTACTATGTCTTGTAATTCCTTCAATTTGGAAGATGTTGTTAACAAAGATAGTTCAATAGGTTAAATATCGACCTTAATCAACTACTGCAAATTCATGCTTTTGTAAAGAATGTGTTAATTAGACCATAAATAGTACAATGAAAAAACAATGTGCTGACTTGTATTATTTACCTTTACACAGACATCTTTGTTTTACAAAACGATTATTTTTTTGCTGACAGATAACCACGGACGAAAAATTAACTACCTGCGGCTCGCCGTAACAGACAGGTGCAACTTGCGTTGCTTTTATTGCATGCCCGAGGAGGGCCTTAACTGGCTTTCCCGGTCGGCTTTGATGACATACGAAGAAATGCTGCAGACTTGCGCGCTGCTGGTGAAAATGGGCATCGAAAAGATCAGGATAACAGGTGGTGAACCTTTTGTACGTAAGGACATCATGAAGTTGCTCACTGCGTTGTCCGAATTGCCGGGATTAAAGGAGTTAACACTCACAACTAATGGCGTTTTAACCGCGCCCCATGTAGTTGAGTTAAAAAGGATAGGGGTAAGCTCAGTAAATTTGAGTTTAGATACTTTAGATGCCAACCGTTTCTTCACCATTACCAAACGCGATGAATTTGGTAATGTAATGAAAACACTGGATGAACTTTTAAAGCACGATATTGAGGTAAAGGTAAATGCGGTAGTGATGGACGGTAAAAATACGCAGGATATTATTCCGTTGGTTGAATTGACAAAGGATTTGCCTGTGAGCGTACGGTTTATTGAGGAAATGCCATTTAACGGAGATGGGCATGTTTATACAGGATTAAAGTGGGATTATGTGCGGATCCTGGATGAGATAAAAGCACATTACCCGGCGATAGAAAAGCTGGATGATGCTCAATATTCAACTTCATATAATTACCAGGTGCCGGGGCATAAGGGCAGCGTAGGTATAATTGCAGCCTATTCCCGTACATTTTGCGGAACCTGCAACCGCATTAGGATTACGCCGGAAGGGGAACTGAAAACCTGTTTGTATGACAATGGCGTAATGAATATTAAAGATCTATTACGACAAGGAATTAGTGAAGATGATTTAAAGGAACGGTTACTGAATACATTTAACAACCGTGTAAAGGATGGCTGGGAGGCAGAACACCAGCGCGCTGAAAGCCAGGGCGTACATGAATCGATGGCCACAATTGGCGGTTAAGAAATAGAAATTACATAAGCCGGTGATATGATAACTGTTGAAGAAGCTGAAAAAATTATACTTGCACAGGCAGAAGATTATGGAGCAGAAATCATTCCGTTCGACCTTAGCCTGGGCAGGGTATTAGCCGAAAATATTAAAGCCGACCGCGACCTCCCCCCCTTTGACAGGGTAACGATGGACGGTATCGCTGTAAATTATAATGCTATAGAGTCAGGGGTTAGCACCTTTAAGATAAAAGCAACGCAGGCTGCGGGTGATGAGCCTGTTGATTTGGAGGAACATGACGACTGTGTGGAGATCATGACCGGCGCCATGTTACCTTCATCTGCAGATACGATAATTCGTTACGAAGATTTGGAGTTACGTGCCGGCCTTGCAACATTAGTAACCCACGAAATAAAACGCGGTCAAAACATCCACTATAAAGGAAAGGACAAAAAACAGGACGACCTGGTGGCTTCCATTGGTCAGCTGATAACCCCGGCGTTGATCAGCATGGTTGCGTCTGTTGGTGAAACTGAGTTAAGGGTGAAGAAACTCCCAAGGGTGATGATCCTTTCGTCGGGCGATGAATTGGTTGAGGTGGATCAATCGCCGTCGCCTTACCAGATCCGACGGTCAAATAATTATACGGTTAAAGCAGTTTTGCAAAAGCATCATATCGAAGCTGATATGCTTCACCTGCCTGATAACCCGGAGATCATCAAAAAACAGCTGAAAAATTGCCTTGAAAATTATGATGTATTGCTATTGAGCGGCGGCATCTCTATGGGTAAGTTCGATCACATTCCAAAAGCATTGGAAGAATTGAACGTTGAACAGCTTCTTTACAAGGTGCAGCAACGGCCCGGCAAACCATTTTGGTTTGGTAAGCACAATAAGGGACCTTTGGTATTTGCATTTCCAGGTAATCCGGTAGCAACGTTTATGTGCCTGCATCGTTATTTTTTACCCTGGCTTAATGCGTCATTAGGAATCGAAGCCGAACCGCAAGTTCGCGCGGTATTGAACGACCGGGTAAACTTTCATCATCCGTTAAAATACTTTTTACAGGTAAAGCTGCATCAAAACGAATATTGCCAGCTGGTGGCAACCCCCGTTGAAGGCAATGGTTCAGGAGATTTTGCTAATTTAACTGATACAGATGCATTTATGGAACTACCTTTGGAACGCAATGAGTTTAAAAAGGGAGAAGTTTTTAAGGTATGGCCATTTTGATCACTGATGTTTGCTGATTTTTTTGATGAAGCTGATGTTAGGTTGATTTGAATGTTTGGGGTGATTTTTTAATGTTGTAGAATAATCACATAGGATCTATAATTGATGGAAGAATATAAACATTCAGAGCTTACCCATAAGATAATAGGGTGTGCAATGCAGGTGCATTCATTTTTAGGAAATGGCTTCCAGGAGTTTATATATCAAGGGCATTGGCTCTTGAGTTTTCAAAGGCTGGGTTGAAGTTTGAACGTGAATTCTGCGTGGAAATATTTTATAAAGATTACGTTGAGCCTATCGGTTCAAGACGAGTTGATTTTTTAGTGGAAGGGCTTGTCCTTGTTGAGCTAAAGACACTAAGTGTGTTGGATGATATTCACATCAATCAAGTGTTGAATTATTTGAGGATATATAAAATTGAGATAGGGTTATTGATTAATTTCGGAGAGAACCGGCTAAACGTTAAAAGACTAATATTATCAGATAAAAATAAATCAGTTTAATGAAGTTAATACTGTAAAATCAGCCTCAGCAAAACAACCAGCAATCAATATTTTCAGCTTAATCAATTTAATCAGCATACATCTGTGATCACGCACCTTGATAAAAACGGTAATCCAAACATGGTTGATGTCGGCGGTAAGCAAGTAACCCGGCGCACAGCTACGGCACGTAGTATTGTATCGCTACCTGAAGAGGTTTTGATCAATTTAACTGATGGCGATCTGCAGACAAAAAAGGGTTCCGTATTTCAAATTGCGATAATTGCGGGCATTATGGCTGCTAAAAAAACTGGGGATTTGATCCCGCTTTGCCATCCATTAGGTTTGGATAACTGCAATATTACCATCAGCCTGAATGAAAAGCAGGAAGTGGTTATTGATTGTACGGCAAGTATCACGGCCAAAACAGGGGTGGAGATGGAGGCTTTGGTTGGCGCATCAATTGCTGCATTAACCGTTTATGATATGTGCAAGGCCATGAGCCACGATATTATAATAAAGGAAACAAAGCTGATTGAAAAAACAGGAGGTAAACGTGATTTCAAAAGAGCATAGCAAACATACTAAATTGGTCAGGCCTGCATTCGGTACTTTTAACAGGAATGAGTGGGCCATCGTTGGCGCCCCTTGTACCGTAATTAAATTGTTAGCCGGACAGCTAATTACTGCTTTATCGGCATATTATAAATGCGCCTATGTCGATACCACGCATAATGATGATATTATGCTTACCCCCGGACGACTGGCAAATGGCGCGACTTTAGAATATACCGATCAGATTAACTATCGCCAGGTAAACTACGCCGGTGAATTTAATAGCTTTAAGTTAAGGAACACATTCGCTGAAGTTGATTTGGTGCTGGCAAATGGCAATCATCACCAATGCAAGGCGCAGGTGGTCATCATCAGCGAAAATAAAAGGGCATCATTACAAAAAAGGATCGATCAGCTCACTAATGTGCAAATGATTTTGCTGACGGATGATACGAACGAGGTTTTTGATTTTATAAAGGAGACTGTCCCTAACTGGCAGGATTTACCGTTGTACAGGATTGACGATATTGAAAATATAATAGCCTTTTTTAAATCGCAAATGGTGGAGGCTAAGCCCGTAATTAATGGTATTGTGCTTGCAGGTGGCAAAAGCCAGCGGATGGGTTTTGATAAAGGAGCTGTTAACTGGCATGGCAAGGAGCAGCGTTATTATATGGCCGATCTTTTAACGCCTTTCTGCAATGAGGTGTTTATATCCTGTCGCGCTGATCAGCAACAGGAGATCGATAGCAATTATTTAAGTCTGCCGGATACGTTTACCGGGTTAGGGCCTTACGGAGCAATTTTATCGGCATTCAGGGAAAAGCCGGATAGCGCCTGGTTGGTTATTGCCTGCGATCTGCCGCTGATGGATGAAAATGCGCTGCAATATTTGGTTGATAACCGGAATGCATCTTCAGTGGCTACCGCTTATCAGAGCCCACTCAATGAATTTCCTGAACCCCTGATAACCATTTGGGAACCTAAAAGCTATCCGCTGCTATTGTCGTTTTTGGCGCAGGGATATTCTTGTCCGCGGAAAGTGTTAATAAATAGTGACGTCACTTTGCTACATTCCGAAAACCCTGAGGCACTTACTAACGTTAATACAATTGATGAGTTGGAGCGGGTAAAGATAACGCTTCACCAAAAACTAGCCGCCGAATGAATTCAGACTTTACACGATACAGTTGCCAGATAGCTTTACCCGGTTTTAGTGAGCAAACCCAAACCTTGTTGCAAAATGCGCGGGTGCTGGTGGTAGGCGCAGGCGGACTTGGCTGCCCTGCTTCACAATACCTTGCCGCTGCAGGAATAGGCACTTTAGGCATCGCCGATTTTGATACCGTTTCAGAAGGTAATTTACATCGGCAGGTTTTGTATGGCCCTGCAGATCAAGGAAAAAAGAAGGTTGCAGTTGCTTGCGAACGACTTCAAAAACAAAATCCCGGGATAAAATTAGTGCCACATGATGAAAGGATCACTTCACAAAATGTAATGAGCCTGATTGCAGGTTATGATATTATTGTTGACGGAACCGACAATTTTGAAACCCGCTATTTACTTAACGATGCTGCTGTGATTAATGGAAAACCATTGGTTTACGGCGCGATTTACCAGTTTGAAGGGCAGGTGGCAGTATGGAATGTTGCCGATGAGCAGGACAGGAGATCACCCAACTATCGCGATCTGTTCCCCAAAGTTGACGCCTCACAAATACCTAATTGTACTGAGGGTGGTGTTATTCCAACGCTTGCCGGTATAATTGGCTGCATCCAGGCTAACGAGGTGATCAAGTATGTTACCAAAACAGGGGAATTACTAACCGGGAAGATCCTGGTTTTCGACGCTCAAACGCTACAGAGCCGCGTAATAAAAATTGGCGATGTGACCCAAACCCACATCAGCAGGCTGGTTGAAACCATCGTCATCCCAACGATATCTGCGAACGACTTAAAAAAAGAAATTGAAAAGGGAACAGTTTCCCTAATAGATGTGCGCACCGAAGAAGAAAGAGATATATTCAACATCGGTGGCCAACATATCCCGGTTGCGGAAATATGCAGCCGTCTTGTTGCAATCACCCAAAACAAACAAATAGTATTT
Organism: Bacteroidota bacterium; assembly: GCA_030775685.1. Taxonomy (GTDB): domain Bacteria; phylum Bacteroidota; class Bacteroidia; order Sphingobacteriales; family Sphingobacteriaceae; genus Mucilaginibacter. The sequence continues at coordinate 46,792 of JALYIP010000056.1, read as the reverse complement.
TATTGTGCCTCCGGCAAACGCAGTGGTGAAGCGGTAAAGATTGTTAAAAGCAAATTCCCCAATGCAAAGGTGTTTTCACTTGAAGGCGGATTGAAAGACTGGCCAGCTGACAACTAATCTCTAATCAACCAGTCTCTAATCAACTAGGGGTGCGCCGCTACCCAAACTTCGCCATCCTCAAAGATCTCCTTTTTCCAGATAGGTACTGTTTGTTTCAATGTGTCGATGATGAACCTGCATGCGTCAAAGGCGGCCGCCCGATGAGCTGTCGACACAGCAATTACTACGGGTACTTCTCCAACTTCCAATACCCCGGTACGGTGATGAATCAATATTTTTTGGACGGGCCATTTTTTAAAAGCCTGCTTAGCGATCTTTTCCATTTCGGCAATGGCCATCGGTTCGTAAGCCTCAAATTCAAGCCGGATCACTCGTTTGCCTTTGGTGGCATTACGTACCGTGCCTATAAATACGTCAGTCCCACCCGATTCGGGCGACATGATCCAGTCTATGGAGGATTGGATGTTGAGGGTGGATGAGGATATTTGGATGTTGGTTGTCAATGGAAATATATTTGTCTTTATTCCCGGTTTGTCATTGCGAGGAGGAACGACGAAGCAACCTCGTAGCCAAACAAGGCGGCGATGTTTACGACGAGGTTGCCACGCTGTCGCTCGCAATGACAAAGCGGTTGTTATCTAATCAATTACCCCCCGCTAACCGGCGGTATTATCGCAATTTCATCCCGCTCGTGCAGGTTATCGCCGGGCAATGCGTATTCATTATTAACAGCCACCATGTATGAGGCCAATTGCTTTAAACGTGGATATCGCTGCTCTAAAAGGTATTTTAAATTATAAACGGTTGCATCATTGGTCAGCTCCAGGTTAACCGACGGGGTGCCGAAGATATCTTTTGCAATGCCAAATGCCAGGATCTTGATCTTCATGGGGTAAAATTAGGGTAAATTGTAATAAAAACAGGTTGTTAGTTCGAATTAATTGCCCGTATATTTATCTGAAACAATCTGAATCGGCAATGGTTTTCTATAAATTAGGAAGAGCTATTTTTATCCCAAACTCGTCATCGAAAATTTTATGGCTGAAATAAAACGAATCCCCATTATTAATGTGACTGATGCAGAATGTATTGACACCTATGATGCGCTTGCTATTGAAGAGCCGTTGGAGATCCGTTTGGAATATATGTTAGACGGACAGCCAAAGGTTCAGAATATTTCAGTTACGATGCGTACGCCAGGAAATGACGCAGAGCTTGCAACTGGTTTCTTGTTTACAGAGGGGATTGTGAAAAACAGTACGGATATTGCCCATGCAGAACATTGCTTTATTGCCTGCGCGGAAAACAAAGAAAACGTGATCAAGGTAAAGCTACGCGATGCTGTAATTCCCAACCTGCAAAATACAGAGCGCAACTTTTATACAACATCCAGCTGCGGTGTGTGTGGCAAGGGATCAATAAATGCGATTCGGACGGTCGGAGAGTTTGTACAACACAGCGATAACATTGTTTTGAATGGTGAGTTACTTCATAAATTACCCGGTATTTTAAGAGCTCAACAGCAAGTTTTTGAAGCTACTGGCGGCTTACACGCGTCTGCTTTATTTAACTTAAATGGCGAATTGCTTTTGCTCAGGGAAGATGTAGGCAGGCACAATGCACTGGATAAACTGATTGGCGCTGCTTTGAAACAAGACTTATTGCCGCTTGATAATCACATGCTCCTATTAAGCGGGCGGGCCAGTTTTGAATTAATTCAAAAGGCGGTAATGGCTGGCATAAAAATTATTGCAGCGGTAGGTGCGCCGTCAAGCCTGGCAGTTGAGCTGGCAACAGAATTTGATATAACGTTAATCGGTTTTTTACGAAACCAACGTTTTAATATTTATACCGCGGGTTACCGCATACTATTACCTATTCATGAAAATACGGATTAAAAGCAATTCAATCAGGTACCGGCTCACAAAGTCGGACGTAGCTGCATTGGTTAAGAACGGACATTTGGAAGACAGCGTGGATTTTGGCCTCCAAAAATTGGTTTATGACCTGCAGATAGTGGAAGACTACGAGCTTTCAGCAACTTTTAATAACAGCACCATCACCCTGTTTATGCCGAAGAAGATGATCGACGAATTGGCCAATACGGATAAGGTAGGCTTTGAGAGCACCCGGCACCCGCTGCATCTTTTAGTTGAAAAAGATTTTACCTGTCTGGATAATGTTGCTGAAGACCAAAGTGATAATTACCCCAATCCTTTAGCTGAGAACACGTTATGAGCGATAAAATAGAAATACCAGCAGCCGAAAACCCGGAGGAACTGCTGGATTTAAAAGTTACCGAGCCCAAAACATGGGCTGCAGGAATCCCGGCAGTAACTGCTGCGATGACCGATGTGATACAGGAAGCAGGTGTTGTGCGGGGCATGGAGGCGTTATTCCACATGAACAAAAAAGGTGGCTTTGACTGCTCCAGTTGCGCCTGGCCCGACCCCGATGATGACCGTTCGCCAATTGCTGAATATTGCGAAAATGGCGCAAAGGCGCTTGCGGAAGAAGCAACTACCAAAAAATTAACCGCAGATTTTTTTGCGCAAAATTCTGTTGCCGATCTTGCTAAACTGAATGATTACGAAATAGGTAAAAAAGGAAGAATAGCCCAGCCAGTGTATTTGCCGAAGGGCGGCACACATTATCAGCCAATTAGTTGGGATGCCGCCTTTAAAAAGATTGCCGGTCATTTAAATGCTTTAGCGTCGCCTGATGAAGCGGCATTTTATACATCGGGGCGCACCAGTAATGAGGCGTCTTTTACCTACCAATTGTTTGTACGGGAGTTTGGAACCAATAATATGCCCGATTGCTCCAATATGTGTCATGAATCGACCAGCGTTGCACTGGCTGAGGCCATAGGTATTGGAAAGGGAACTGTTACGCTCAATGACTTTTACGACACAGATGTTATCATCATAATGGGGCAGAACCCAGGCACTAATCACCCCCGGATGCTTACTGCGCTGCAAAAGGCCAAGGAGAACGGCTCGAAAATAATTGCTGTTAACCCGCTGCATGAAGCCGGTTTGATGGGTTTCAAAAACCCGCAAACGGTAAAGGGAGTCCTGGGCATTAATACGCAACTGGCTGATCTGTATCTACAGGTAAAAATAAATGGTGATATGGCGCTGTTAAAAGCCATTGAAAAACTGCTTTATGAAGCTGAGGTGGAGAACCCGGGTACGGTGTTCAATCATGAGCATATCAAGAAAAACACGGTTGGCTATACCGATTTCCTACACCACCTTGATCAATATAAGGTTGATGACCTTGCAGCTGCTGCTGGCCTTCCTTTAAGACAAATTAAGGAAGCGGTAGAAATGCTGAAGAACACCGGCAAAATAATAATCTGCTGGGCAATGGGGGTAACCCAACAGGTAAACGGGGTTGATACCATTAAGGAAATTGTTAACCTCGCTATGCTCAAAGGAGCTATTGGCAAACCAGGTGCAGGCCTTTGCCCGGTTCGTGGCCATAGCAACGTGCAGGGCAACCGCACCATGATAATATGGGATAAACCGAAACCCGAACAATTAGACAAGCTTAAGGAAGTATTGGGCTTTGAGCCACCGCGCGGACACGGTTACGATGTGGTGGAATCTATTGAAGCGATGAATGCTGGTAAATTGAAGGTGTTTTTTGCGATGGGAGGGAACTTTCTGTCGGCTACGCCGGATACCCTTTACACCGCCGCAGGGATGCGTAAAATGAAACTCACGGTAAATGTTTCTACCAAATTAAACCGCAGTCATTTAATTCATGGTGAGGAATCAATCATACTCCCCACACTGGCCCGGAGCGACAAGGATGTTGTTGGAGGCGAAGTGCAATTCATCAGCTGCGAAAACTCGATGGGGGTGATCCAGATGTCGAAGGGCGTGTTGGATCCCATCTCGGATGATTTGATGAATGAAAACCAGATAGTTTGTGAACTTGCAAAGGCAACCCTTGGCAGCAGATCGGTTATCGACTGGGATAAATACGCCAAAAGTTATGATGAGGTACGCAATATAATTGAAAAGGTGATCCCCGGTTTTGACGACTATAATAAGCGAGTGCGTGAACCGGGCGGGTTTTACCTGCCAAATGCCCCGCGCGAAGGTAAATTTAAAACTAAGGAATTTGGCGATAAGGTGCCATTCACTATTGCCGGACTACCCGAACACAAATTGGCCGACGATGAGTATATGATGACTTCCGTGCGCAGTCACGACCAGTTTAATACTACTATTTATGGACTGGATGACCGTTATCGTGGCATTCACAACGAGCGCCGGGTAATATTCATGAACCGGAAGGATATTCAAAAAGGAGGATTTAAGGAGGGAGAGCACGTAGACCTCTTTAACTATCATGGAGGCAAGGAAAGAGTTGCACGCATGTTTGTGATAGTGCCCTATAATATTCCCGAACGAAACACCGCCACTTATTATCCTGAAACAAACGTCCTGGTGCCAATTGACAGCGTTGCAAGGAAAAGCAACACCCCAACGTCGAAGCTCATCTATATAAAAATAAAAAAACACGTTCCACAAAATAAAAATTAACAACACCTTTATCCGGTAAACCTTTTTAACAACATCAACTTATGAAAAACATCCTGTTATTATTAGCTATAATTTTTATGGTTGATGGTATTTCCTCGTGTGCAAATGCACAACAGTCTGACAATTTGAAGATAGTGCTTGTGCGCCACGGCGAAAAGGAAGCAACAGGTGAGAGCTTAAACTGCCAGGGACTAAACAGGGCACTGCAACTACCTAAGGTCATTACCGGTAAATTCGGAACACCATCGGTTATTTATGTGCCTTCGCTGAATGCTAAAACATCTACCACACATGCAAGGATGTTCCAAACTGCCAGCCCACTGGCAATAAAATATAGCTTAAGTATCAACAGCAAATATGCAGTAGACGACTACCCGTCTTTAGCACAAAGCATACAAGCACAATCCGGTACCGTATTAGTTGTTTGGGAACATAAAGCGCTGGATAACATTTTGAAGGCTCTTGGAGTAAAAACCAAAGGGCTTAAGTGGGGCGACGACGATTTCGACAGCATTTGGATAGTTACCTACAAAAATGGCAAACCTGTTTTATCTATGGATAAAGAAGGGTTACACCCTACAGCGAATTGTCAATTTTGACGTTGTACTGGGATATTTACCGAGTTAAGCGCCACTAACTTCAGATATACAATTGATTAATGATTGTATATTGTACATTTAAAGAAAAAAACTTTAAACTTGATCATGAAATTGTATAACACAATTAAAGGGATCCTGCTTGAATATAACGACGTTTCGTTTGTAATAGATGAACCCTGGGACACTTTAGTAAATCGGGATGACCTTGAGGGGTATCTTAAAGCCAAAACCAAATCTGCAACACAATTAACAGAGGCCATAAAAGCCAAATGGCTGGCGGATGGATCAATATTGCCGCCGATAAGCCGCCAGGAAGTTTGGGCAGCAGGAGTTACCTACCTGAAAAGCCGTGATGCGCGGATGGAGGAATCACAAGGGTCGGGTGCTGCAAGTTTATATGATAAGGTGTATGATGCTGAACGGCCGGAATTGTTCTTTAAAGCTGCTGCTTCACGCGTATCAGGACATAGGCAGCAGGTTTATATCCGCAAGGACTCCGCATGGAACGTGCCGGAACCTGAGCTTACCTTATTTATCAATTCTAAGGGAGCTATCCAGGGATATTCCATAGGCAATGATATGAGCAGCCGGAGCATTGAAGGCGAAAATGCCCTTTATCTGCCGCAGGCTAAGATTTATGAAAAAAGCGCCGGACTAGGGCCTTGTTTGTATGTAAGTTCAGCACACATTGGCGGCGAAACAGCCATAAAGTTGAATATAAAGCGCGATGGCAAGATTGTTTTTAATGATGAGACGACAGTTTCACGGATAAAAAGATCGTTTGACGAACTGGTATCCTACCTGTATAGCGAAATGAGTTTCGATTATGGCTGCTTCCTGATGACCGGCACCTGCCTTGTGCCTCCCGGTGAATTCACCCTGGTCGTAGGTGATGTGATCGAGATCAGCATTGATAAAATTGGTACACTTGTGAATACCATTGCGATAAACCCCAAACATAAATCCAAGTAAATTATGAGCATTCTGAAATATTCGTCCATTATCCTGGCGGCGTTATGCATGAGCGCCTGCCAGGAAAAAAAGGCGCCAAAGCAGGAAGTTGTTGAGAGCCCTTATAAAAAGGGAACTTTTGGCTATGACCTGGATTTTTTGAAAAGGAAGGACAGTGTTGTTGTATTAAACAGTAAGGATGGGAGCGGGCAGATTGTCATTTCGCCGAAATACCAGGCTAAGGTATTTACATCAACAGCTGAGGGGGTAGATGGCAAAAGCTTTGGATGGATAAATTATAAAACGTTCAGCCAGGAAAAGCTCGATGAGCATATGAATGCTTACGGGGGAGAGGATAGGCTATGGCTCGGCCCGGAAGGTGGTAAGTTCTCCCTTTTCTTTAAACCCGGCACGAAAATGGAGTTTGCCAACTGGCACACGCCCGTTGCTGTGGATAATGAAGCTTGGAAACTCGTTTCAAATACTGATAAAAAGGCATCGCTGAGTAAATCGGCAAAGCTGCTGAACTATGCGGGGACAACACTTAGTCTGCTGATTAACCGTGATATAGAAATTATTGAACCGGCTGAAGTGAAAAAGATGTTGGAAATTGATATGGATAGCAAGGTTAAATCTGTAGCCTTTCACACAACTACAACGTTAACTAACACCGGTGATAAAGCCTGGGATAAACAAACCGGCGCTCCCTGCATCTGGAATCTGGATATGTTCACTCCGTCGCCACAAGCCGTTACCATCGTTCCTTACAGTGACGGAACTGGTAAGGTAGCTACTACTGATTATTTTGGCGAAATTCCTAAGAACAGGATAAAATATAATAACGGCATCCTGTTATTTAAGGCTGACGGCAAATCGCGTGGCAAGCTTGGGATGCAGGCGGCAAGAGCGAAAAACATGGCGGGTAATTACGATGCGAAAAATAATGTACTCACCATTACGTTATTTGACACGGACCCCAAAGCGATCTACCTGAACCAGGAATGGCGTACAGACCGCGATCCTTTTGTAGGTGACGCGGTGAACGCTTACAACGACGGCCCGCTTGCCGATAAAACGCAGATGGGACCGTTCTATGAAATTGAAAGTGTATCGCCGGCAGCGTTTCTGAAGCCAAATGAAAAGCTGACGCATAACCATAGTGTATTTCATTTTACCGGGGATAAGCAGGAATTGAACAATATTGTGTTAAAAACACTTGGAATATCGCTACAAGACATACAAGCTGCATTTAAATAATTATCTTCAGCCGCCAATTATTTATTAATCAATTTTAAACCGAATTCATGTCAAAGGACAAAAAAATACTTGCCATAGTTTTAGTTACATCCCTGTTTTTTTTGTGGGGATTTGCCTTAAATCTCAATCCAATATTAATTCCACACCTTAAAAAGGCATGTCAACTGACCGATTTGCAGTCCTCTTATGTAGATTCAGCATCTTACATTGCCTATTTCCTTTTGGCTATTCCTGCTGCACAATTCATGAAAAAGTATGGATACAAAGGCGGCATCCTTTTAGGATTATTACTTTTTGCAGTCGGGGCATTTTTGTTTTACCCCGCGGCTGCCACAAGAAGTTATCTATTTTTCCTGGGAGCATTATTTGTATTGTTTTGTGGTGCTGCATTTTTAGAGACGGCAGCGAATCCTTACATAACTGTTTTGGGTGATCCCGATAAGGCCGCTTTTCGAATAAATCTTTCTCAATCCTTTAATGGATTGGCGGCATCCCTGGCACCTTTTCTTGGAGGAATATTTATTTTATCAGGTAAAAATTTAACACCTAAACAAACTGCGGCTATGCCGCCTGATCAATTAAATAGTTATTTGAATAAAGAGGCTTCTTCAGTTCAAATCCCTTATTTAATAATTGGCATAGTAGTATTAATTGTGGCCATATGTATATTTAGAACGCCTTTGCCTGAAATTGTTGAAGAAAATCAGGACAGTTCAGAATATGACGCCAAATCACTATGGCAAAGAATGGGGGATTTATTAAAGGAGAAGCAGCTAATGTCAGGAGCTGTAGCAGAGTTGTTTTATGTAGGTGCACAAGCTTGTGTCTTTAGTTTCTTTATTCGTTTTTCGGAGCGAGTAGTTGGTATGGAAGAAAAAACCGCAGCCGGCTTTTTGTCCGCAGCAACCTTAGGCTTTCTTTTCGGACGCGTTAGTGGTACGTTTTTAATGCGATTTATCAGTCCCGTGAAAATACTTGCGTTTTATAGCGCAATGAATGTGTTATTAATCCTAATGGCTGTTTTTATGCCATCTCACTTTTCTGTATACGCATTAATCGGTGTAGGTTTTTTTATGTCGATCATGTTTCCTACAATATTTTCCTTAAGCATCCGCGGACTCGGGACAAAAACAAAGCTAGGTTCGTCATTTGTAATTATGGGAATTGTGGGCGGAGCTATATTTCCAGCCATCATGGGTCAAATATCTGATATGACAAATATTCAATATGCTTATTTAGTCCCGGCAGTTTGTTTTGCTTATATATTCTATTTTGCTTATGGGAATTTGAAGGTAAAAAAATTAGATGTGGTTGGTGGACATTAATACTTGATGTATTGATTAATTAATTTAAAACAATGAATTTAGGACTAAAAGACAAAGTAATAATAGTAACAGGCGGGGCTAAAGGGATAGGCGCTGGAATAGTAAAGGTTTTGGCCGCAGAGGACGCTGTTCCTGTAATCGTCGGAAGAAGCGCAGAGGACAACCTGGCCGCGGTAAAGGAGATCAATTCAACAGGCGGAAAGGCCTGGCAGGTTGTGGCCGAACTTAACGACCCTGCAGCTTGCGAAAAGGCTGTGAAGGAGATCCTGCAACATTTTGGACGTATTGACGGTCTTGTTAACAATGCAGGCGCAAATGACGGTGTTGGGCTTGAAAGCGGCAATTATGAGAAGTTTATGGCGTCGCTGCATAAAAATGTTGTTCATTACTACCTGATGGCGCATTTTGCCTTGCCGGCTTTAAAGGAATCGAAAGGCCCGATATTGAATATCACCTCTAAAACATGGGAGACAGGGCAGGGGAATACGTCTGGTTACGCTGCTTCAAACGGTGGCAGGGCTGCCCTAACCCGCGAGTGGGCAGTGGAGCTGTTAAAATACGGCATTAGGGTTAATGCAATTATAGTGGCTGAGTGCTGGACACCCCTTTACGAGAACTGGATAAATACACTGCCAGATCCGGCTGGGAAAAGGAAGGAAATTGAAGCAATGATCCCATTAGGAAACCGGATGACAACCCCGGAGGAAATAGCCGATATGACGGCATTTTTATTGTCGGAGCGGTCGAGCCATACCACCGGGCAGTTAATTTATGTAGACGGGGGATATGTGCACCTGGATAGAGCGCTTGCAAATGCTTAGGGTGATTGATTGAGTTGATTGGGAGAGTGGTTGATTAAGTTAAGTAAATAATAAAATATAGATACTTCATTGAAAATAGATTCACACCAGCACTTTTGGAAGTTTGACCCGGTACGGGATAGTTGGATAGATGACTCCATGAGCGCAATACGCCGGGACTTTTACCCGGAAGACCTGGAACCGATATTAAAAAAAAATAACATAGACGGATGCATAGCCGTTCAAGCTGATCAGTCGGAAGCTGAAACCGAGTTTTTATTAAATTTTGCCGATCAGAATGATTTTATAAAAGGGGTTGTTGGCTGGGTTAACCTGATGGATCCGCATGTAAGAGAACGCATTGCCCATTACAGTGAAAATAAAAAACTGAAGGGGATCCGCCACGTATTACAGGGCGAGCCTGACCGAGCCTATATGCTGAACCCGCAGTTTATGAAGGGAATAGCTGCACTTAAGAATTACGACCTTGCTTATGATATCCTTGTCTTCCCTGACCAGCTGGGTTACACCAACCAGTTTGTTAAGAATATATCGGGGGTGCGCTATGTTATCGATCATATTGCGAAACCCGATATCAAAAATAAAAATATTGATAAGTGGGCCAACAGCATGAGAACCATCGCACAGCATGAAAATGTTTGGTGCAAGGTATCTGGAATGGTAACAGAGGCTGACTGGCAAAACTGGCAGGAAGGCGATTTTGAACCTTACCTGGATGTTGTATTTGAAGCTTTTGGTGCTAATCGTGTAATGTTTGGCTCTGATTGGCCGGTTTGTAATGTTGCCGGTGGGTATGATAAGATTATCGGAATTGTAGAAAAATATACTTCGAAGCTGTCTGCTGATGAACAGACTCGTTTTTGGGGACTTAATGCAATTGAATTTTATAAACTTAGTTAACAGGTAACATGAAAAGATCAGTTTTAATTGTTTTGGCGGGCGCTTTGATTTCCTTATCGGCGCAGGCACAGGAGAAATTTAATGGGTTGGGAGTTAACTTGGGCAACCTCTATCGCATGTCTGATGCTAAAACCCGGTCTATCAGCCCCGAGAACTTTAACGGGGAAAAAGGTAAGGGCGGTATGGCGACGACCGGTACAGGAGCCGGAGCCGCACGTGAGCTTGGCCAAACCTGGAAGGTAAGCCCAAGTGTGATCATAAAAAAACATACCACTTATACCATCGCCGAAATAAACGACCAGGGTGCTATTCAGCATATCTGGATGACCCCAACAGGTAACTGGCGCTATTCAATCATCCGCTTTTATTGGGACGATGAAACTACGCCGTCGGTTGAAGTTCCTGTCGGTGATTTCTTTTGCGTGGGCTGGGGCAGATATGCTCCTGTAACCTCTCTCGCTGTTGTAGTTAACCCAGGTAGTGGTTTAAATTGTTACTGGCCGATGCCATTCCGTAAGAAATGCAAGATAACTATGGAGAATATTGATGATGAAGATATGTCTCTATACTACCAGGTAGATTATACATTAACCGATGTGCCCAAAGATGCTGCATATTTTCACGCGCAATTTCGCAGGGTAAACCCGGTGCCGTTAAAAAAGGATTATGTTTTGGTAGACAGCATTAAGGGCAAGGGACAATACGTAGGGACTTACATGGCTTATGGTTCCAATAAAAACGGCTGGTGGGGCGAGGGGGAGATCAAGTTCTTTATGGACGGTGATACCAAATTCCCTACTATTAACGGTACCGGAACTGAAGATTATTTTTGCGGCGCTTATGACTTTGACACGCGCCGAAAAAACGCAGCAGGTGTTGAAAGCAGTGAGTACACCGAATTTAGCGGCCCTTACACCGGGTTGCCCCAGGTATTACGCGGAGATGGTCATTACGATGTAGCACAGCGCTTCGGTCTTTACCGCTGGCACATTGCAGATCCCATCCGTTTTGAAAAGGATTTGAAGGTTACTATACAGGATTTGGGGTGGCACAGTAATGGTAGGTATATGCCTTTACAGGATGACATAGCTAGTGTATCCTACTGGTACCAAAGCGAACCACACGGTATTTTTCCGGTGTTCCCATCGAAGGATCAGTTAGAGATTAATTAATATGCAGGTTGATTTGACAACTTTTTAAAAGTTGTCAAATCAGCCTATCATATCCTCCTCTTCAATTTCATTATCACCAAATCATGCCTGTTATCGTGGTAGATCTCTAACAACAGGCTTCGGTCATTCCATGATTTAAAAATGCTGTCCACCTCTTCCAAACTCATTTTGGCAATCGGCTTCAAATTTATGGCCAGGATCTCATCGTTCCTTTCCAGGCCGATTTGATCTCCTGCGGAGCCCGGCTCAACCCGGCTAATGATGATTCGCTTAAAATCGTCACCGTCTGCGTAATATTCCAGGCCGCTCATGTCCTGCTCAAACGGCTCCTTGAAATTTGGGCCGGGTTTTAAATAGATGGCATTATCCGGGTAGTCAAATACTACAATGAATTTTTTTAACAGGCCAATGCCCAGGTTGCCATCCCTTTTTACATTTATATAGTTTTTTAAAGAGTCATCCTGTGGGAATGAGGAAATGACGTTTTTGATCTTGTATTTCCCAAACTCAATCTGGCTTATCCTGCTAAGAAAACCATTTATAGGGCCGCTAAAGCCGACGCCCAAATTTGCATGAATACATTTTTTTTGAATTCCGCTATGTTCGTCAATATTTTCAAGTGAAAGGGGATGGCCTGCGCCCAGGTCAACCACCAGCTTGCTCTTCTTTACATTGCCATCAGGTAAATAAACATTGGCTTCCATGTAAGGTTTATGGGCTTCAATGGTGATGGGTATTTTTTCACCCTTCGCAAATTTATGTTTATCCTTCGAGTTGTAAACGGTTATGGTGGAATCACTGAAGTTTACTTTTACCGCCAGGTTGTTAAAGAATTCATACCCAAGTAAACCATGGATTGGCATGCCTGCGTAGCTTGACAGTCCGAAATGATCCTTTTTTAAAATGGCAGCGTCAACGGCAAAACTGCGTAAGCCGGCTACTGTTACGGCAAGCTCTGGAGAGGCATAGGCATCATAAGCTTCATCTTCACCAAAGCCGCGCAGCTTTAACATCCGGCTCACCGGGATATGGAGTGAATCGATCAGGCCGGGATCTGTGATGATCATTATTCCCACACCTGTATCCATAACAAAGTTAAAAGGCCCCTGGTTGTTTATTTTTAGCTGGATGATTACCAGGTTGCGTACCAGCCTGAATGGTATCGTTGTCTTTCTCTTATTATTACCGGTAAAATCAAAGTATTGTGCGCTTGCTGTTGTTAACAAAAAGCAATTTAAATACAACAGCCACAAAATTACCCGGTGTGTATTTTTACTAAACATAACAAAGAGGTTTTAATCGGTTGTACTATTTTATCCGGGACGGATTTTTAATACATTTATAATATAAAGTTAAGCACAGGTGAGCTGTTTAACTATTCATGGCCTGTACAAGTTTGTACAAGTTTGTACAAAACCCGGGCTTAGGCTATATGTTATATTTTTGTGGGATAATGACGATTTTCAGCTATGCATAACGATGAGTTTTTTATTGAAAAAACCAAGAAATTATTTGAAGCGAGTACCGGTTGGGGCGACAGCAGCGAATGGACAAACCAGGACTTTGTAACCTTAAGTGAAAAGATCCAGGATAAAACAGGTATAGCTTTAAGCCACGTTACCTTAAAAAGAGTTTGGGGAAAGGTGAAGTACGAAAGCTTGCCGAATACACACACGCTCGATACGCTTGTTCAGTTTTTAGGGTATGAGAACTGGCGGAGCTTTAAATCACAAAATGGCAACGGCACGATAGCCGTTGATAAGGCTGAAGAAAAATCTGCTCCCGTTATAGACGATGTTAAGGAAGCGCAGCCAGTTAAAAAGAGCCGTAAGGGCATCGTGATAGGACTTTCACTTGCTATAATTGTCATAGGTGGTGTTTTTGCGATAACCGAGCTTAATAAACCCCAGCCGCCGGGGGTAATAGATAGCAATTACTCTTTTAGCAGTAAGAAAATAGTTACCGAAGGGCTGCCAAACTCTGTTGTGTTTAGTTACGATGCAACCAAATCGCCTTACGACTCGGTAATTATTCAACAATCATGGGACAGGCACCTTCAGGTCAAAGTTTCTAAAAACGATCATCAGCATACATCAATCTATTATTATCCTGATTATTATAAGGCAAAGCTTATTGTGGGCACAAGGATTGTAAGCATGCACAGGCTGCTTATAAAATCAAAGGGGTGGATGCCCGCTGTTACCCAATCGCCAGTTCCGGTGTATTTTCCCAAGGAGGATGCTATCCATAACGGAAAAATGTCGTTGCCGATTGAAAAGATCCTGGCGAAAAATGTAAAGCTACAGCCGGTACCGCCCGATGTGCTTTATGCCAATGTTCGCGATTTTGGCCCGATCTATAGTGACAATTTTGTTTTTGAAACAGCCGTAAAAAACGATTATAAGGAAGGTGCCGCAGTATGCCAGCTAAGCAAGATCTATATCCTGTGCGAGGGAACGGCTATTTATATACCGCTCTGCAGCAAAGGCTGCATCTCATCGCTCGATCTGCTGTTTACCAATTATTATGCATCAGGCAAGCAACAAGACCTTTCTGCATTTGGCGTCGACTTTAATAACTATGTGAAGGTGAGGATTGAGGCCGTAAATAGAAAAGCCAAAATATTTGTAAACGATAAATTGGTTTATACAGTCAACAACGATATCATCAAGGCTAAAATAATAGGGATAGATTACACGTTCCAGGGGACAGGATCGGTTGATTACGTAAAACTATCGAATGCGAAGGTTAACTACGAAGACGATTTTAATGACCTGTCAGACGGGAAACTGGTTGTGAGTCAATAGTCCATGGTCCATAGTCCATGGTCAGTAGTCAACAGTTAGGAATGTTTTTGACTCCCGACTTCAGACTCAAGACTTCTCCCTATCTGCAATATCTGGCCAGGTCATCAACAGCCTCTTTCGAGCCAAGTTCCTGTGCTCTTTTTAAATCTGCACAGCCGCTTTTATCGTTTTGTTGCAGCTTTGCCATTCCGCGTGCCAGCCAGGTATCAAAGTTATGCGGGTTCATCTCAACAGCTTTGTCTAAATCTCTTAAACCGCCAATGTAATCCTTCATTACGATTTTTGCTTTTCCACGTAACACGTAGTTCATTTCGTCCCGAGGGCTAACTTTCATAGCCTGCCTGAAATCACCATTCATGGCCGAGGTGTCATTGGTATAAGCTTCTGCAAGACCGCGATAAGCATAGGTTTTAACGTTATCCGGGTTGATCAATAAAACGCTGATGTAATCATAAACAGCGCCTGCATAATTTTTCTGGATCATTTTTAAGTTTCCGCGTGAAAAGTAAGCGTCATCGTTGTTCTGATCCTTTTCAATGGCCTTGTTTATATCTGCAGTAGCACCGTCATAATCTCTCAGGCCTAACTTAACGCCTGCACGCCCACTATAGGCTACAGAAATTGCATTTGAGTCCACAGCAATAGCCCTGTCGAAATCAATTATTGCCGAGCGATTGTCACCTAATCCCGCATAGGCATTGCCTCTAAGTACTAATACCTTGCCATTTTTTATAGACGGGGTGATAACCCTGTTCAATAAGTTAATGGCCTCATTGTATTGCCTGTCATCAATTAATATTTTACCCAGGCGAATGTAGGCATATTGGTTTTTAGGATCCAGTTCAATCTGGCGCTTATAATCTGCAATAGCGCCTGTTTTATCGCCCATCCGGCTTTTAGCAAGGCCCCGGTTTAAATAGGCATTGGAATTGTTTGGGTACATCTCAATCGCCTTGTTAAAATCGGTAATTGCCCCCGGATAGTCTGACATCATGATTTTTACCTCACCACGGCCAAAGTATGCGTCTGTATTTTTAGGATCAATACGGATAGCTGCATTATAATCTTCCATTGCACCACTGGTGTCCTGGAGATATCTTTTTGCTTTTGCACGGATTAAGTAAGCATAGCCGTCTTTATTTGTGCCATAATTAACGGCGTTGTTTGCATCATCAAGCGCTCCGTGATAGTCTTTTTGGTCGATTTTCAAATCAGCCCTGTTTTGGAATGCTTCGGATAAATGGGCATCAATATCAATAGCTTTGTTATAATCAGCCATGGCAGCATCCTTGTTTTCCAATTTGCTTTCAGAAACACCACGATATAGATAGAGCTCTGCGTTATTTGGATCTTGTGCAATAGCCTTGTCGAAATATTGAATAGCTTCCTTATTATCCGAGCTGTTACTGATAGCTTTTGCTAAATAATAATACAAGTTGTGCAAACCCGGGTTCATCGCCACAACTTTTTTATAATCTTCAATTGCTCCCTTATAATCGCGGATATTGGTTTTGGTATTGCCACGGTAAAAAATAGCCTCTGAGTTGGATGGGTTCATCCGGATAGTAGTATTGTAATCTGCTATTGCTCCATTATAATCGGCAAGGGTACTTTTTGAATTTGCCCTGTAATAGTATATGTCTGCATTATTAGGATTTAACCTTACAGCGATGTCGTAATCTTTAATCGCGCCATTATAATCGCCCACGTTGGTTTTGGCAACACCGCGGTATTCATAAAGCTCAGGGTTGTTTGTTGCAAGCTCAATGGCTTTGGTAAAATCTTCAATAGCGCTTGCATAGTCTGATGAATTAACCTTGGCATTTGCGCGGTAATGGTAAATATCTGATTCGTGAAGCCCTAACCCCATGGCTTTGGTGTAGTCGTCAATTGCGCTTTTGTAAGCTTTTATATTGCTGTTGGCATTTGCACGGTAGTAATAGGCATTGGCGTTACCCGGATCGATGCCTATTACTTTGGTATAATCATTAACAGCCTCATCAAAATGGTTACTGTTGCTGTAAGCGTTGCCGCGATATAAATATGCTTTTACGTTGTTGGCGTTCAGGTCAATAGCCTTGGTAAATTCAGCAATTGCAGCAGGGTAGTCTTTTTTTGCCGCCAGGGCGTTAGCCACCTTCAAATGTTCGTCGGAAGTTTGAGCTAAGGCCAGGAATGGTAAAAATGAAACTATAATTAAAAGTCTTTTCATAATTATATTATATCAACAATTGGCAATAAATAAGCCAAACATTATTTACTATCTAAACTGAATGATAAAACGTTTCCTTAGTGAGCCAATTTAATGCCCCAAGATATGGAAAACGAAGAAAAAATAAACTCAAAGGCTAAAAGCAGGCCCTTTGTGTAATTTTTGCCCTTTTGTTACCCGGAGGTGTAATACGCAAATATCCGGTAAATGGTTATCTTTTAAAAAGTAGGGGATAGTTTTCTCACTTTGGGGATTTATAATCCCTGCTTAATTAAACGATTTTACTTTAACTTGCGGTATCAATTCATCTTTAACCAATATTATGCCCCAGTTTTTCGTCGACCCGGATATAGCCAAAGCTAAAACCTTAAATGCTGATTTTTACACCAGCCGGGAAGTGTTTGAACAATGCCGCGAAAAGATCTTTACGCCGTCATGGCAGTTTATTGGCAGCGATAAATTACTGAAGAACGGTGAGAATGCTTACCCGTTCACATTGCTGGAAGGATACCTGGATGAACCACTTTTGTTAACTGCTGACAAAGCAGGGAATACCAATGTACTATCAAACGTTTGTACACACCGCGGCAACCTGGTTGTTGACAAAGCCTGCAAGATAAATAACCTGCGTTGCCGTTACCACGGGCGCATGTTTAATCTCGATGGCAAGTTTTTATCTATGCCTGAATTTAAGGAGGTTGAAAACTTCCCGGCAGAGGAGGATAACCTGCCCAAACTGGAGTTGTTTAAGTGGGGGAACTTGCTGTTTATCACAATGGATAATAAATACCCAAAGGAACTTTTTTTCAGGGATATGATGGAAAGGGTAAGCTGGATGCCTTTAAACGAATTTAAGTTTAAGCCCGGATTGTCAAGAGTATTTAATGTGAAAGCTAATTGGGCGTTATATTGTGAAAATTACCTCGAGGGGTTCCATATCCCATTTGTTCATGCCGGGTTAAATGCCGTGATAGATTTTGGCGAATACGCCACTGAGTTGTTTTTTCCATATTCCAGTTTGCAATTGGGCCTCGCTAAAACAGCGGATGATTGCTTCGACCTGCCGGAGTCGTCGCCGGATTATGGTAAAAACCTGGCAGCCTATTACTTTTGGGTATTTCCCAATATGATGTTTAATTTTTATCCATGGGGACTGTCCGTTAATGTGGTGGAGCCGGTTGCTGTTGATGAATGCCGGGTAAAGTTCTTTTCCTATATGTGGAATGATTCAAAATTGGATAAAGGGGCAGGAGCAGGGCTTGATAAAGTTGAACAGGAGGACGAGGAAATTGTAGAGAATGTTCAGCGCGGCGTAAAATCAAGGTTCTACAAGCATGGCCGCTACTCAGTTACCCGGGAGCAGGGTACGCACCATTTTCACCGCATTCTTTCAGAATTTATGAATAAACAGTGAACGTTTTGATAACAGAAATTTAATCTCCACAACGCCAACAAAACTGTAGTTTGGACGTTAATAAGGCACATTGTAAGACTAATGTAATATTGAAATGTAAATTAGATGTTTAAACACCTATTATATACATTTGTTCTATAAAACAATCATTAAAAATTAAAAGTCATGGCAACAGCAACAAAATGGGTTCTTGACCCAATGCACTCAGAAGTACAATTTAAAGTTAAGCACTTAGTTATATCAACAGTTAGCGGTTTCTTCAAAAGCTTCGAAGGAGCGCTTGAAACCTCTAATGACGATTTTGAAGATTCAGAAATTACTTTCGCTTTAAATATCGACAGCATCGATACTAACCAAACACAAAGAGACGAGCACTTAAAATCAGCTGAATTTTTTGACGCTGCGCAGTTCCCGCAGATCACTTTCAAATCAACCTCGTTCAAAAAAACAGGTGATGATGAATTTGCACTGGTAGGCGACTTAACCGTTAAGGGTGTTACCAAATCAGTTACACTGGCTGCTGAATTCGGCGGATCAACTGATGATTTCTACGGAAACACCAAGGCTGGTTTTGAAGTAACAGGCAAAATCAACCGTAAGGATTTTGGTTTAACCTGGGATGGCGTTACCGAAGCAGGTTCAATTGTAGTGGGTGAGGATATCAAATTGCTGATCAACGTACAGTTTGCTAAGCAGAAATAATCTTATTTCGGATTTCGGAATTTCCATTTCGGATTTATAAAAATGAAACCATTCTGTAAAAAGGATGGTTTTATTTTTTAACGATACTGTACCGTATATTTGCAGCACATCATGCTTATTAAAATCTACCCCCAAAATCCGAATCCCAAGGCTATAGAGCAGGTTGTGGAAGTGCTCCGTAAAGGCGGCCTCATTATTTATCCAACGGATACCGTTTATGGCCTTGGCTGCGATATTACCAATCACCGGGCTATTGAGGCCATTTGTAAGATCAGGAACATTAAACCTGAAAAGGCTAACTTTTCCTTCATTTGTTCTGACCTGAGCCACATTTCCGATTATATAAAGCCGATTGATAATACCACGTTCAGGGTGTTAAAAAAGGCGCTGCCTGGTCCGTTTACGTTCATATTTAATGCAAATCATAACGTGCCCAAGCTGTTAAGCTCCAATAAAAAGACAGTCGGTATCAGGGTGCCGGATAACGACATTGCCCGGGAGATTGTAAGGCAATTGGGTAATCCTATCCTCTCAACCTCCATAAAGGATGATGATGAGATTATTGAATATTCAACAGACCCTGAACTGATCCACGAAAAATATGAAGACCTGGTGGATCTTGTAATTGACGGTGGCTACGGTGAAAACATTCCGTCGACCGTAGTGGATTGTACCGGTGGCGATTTTGAAGTTATCCGTGAGGGTAAGGGGGATTTGGAATTGTATCTCTAATAAGGTCTTATCGCCTCAATAAATCCCGGAATCTTCTCCAAGTAACCCTCCGTCCCTAGAAGTTTAACAAAAGCACTCCCCACAATTGCTCCGCTGGCATATTCGCAGGCTTTGGTGAACGATTTATTATCTGAAATTCCAAAGCCGATGATCGCCGGATTTTTCAGCTGCATAGCCTTTATCCGCTTATAATAATCCTCAATGTTAACCGAAACCTGCAAATTGCCGCCTGTGATAGATGACGACGAAAGCAGATAAATAAAGCTATTGCTTAATTCATCTATTTTGCGGATGCGGTCTTCGGATGTTTGTGGGGTAACCAGGAAAATATTGCTTAATCCATTGGCTTTAAAGTAATCCGAGTACAAAGTTTCATACTCGTATATCGGCAGATCGGGTACGATAACACCGTCGACACCAACTTCAGCCGCTTTTTTGCAAAAGCGCTCCACGCCGTACTGGATCATTGGGTTTGCATAACCCATCAGCAGGATTGGGATTGTTACCCGTTTACGCAGGTCGGCTAATTGTTCAAAAAGCAAATTAAGGGTCATACCAGCTTCAAGCGCTTTTTCGGAACTATGCTGAATAGTGGGGCCGTCAGCAACCGGGTCTGAGTAGGGGAAGCCCACTTCTAAGAAATCTACCCCGGCCCTTTCCAAAGCTTCAGCGATATCAAGAGTCGTATTCAGTTCTGGATAGCCTGCTGTATAATAGATAGACAACAGGTTATCTTTTTTTGTATTGAAAAGTTGGTTTAAACGGTTCATGTTTGTTAGTTCATGGTTGATGGTTCATTGTTCACGGTAGTAGTTGCTATGAACTATCATCCATGAACTATGAACTAATTAGTATCCAAAATATTTAATATACGTGTCCAAATCCTTGTCGCCACGGCCTGAAAGGCAAATAACTACGTTGTCGTTTGGTTTGAATTTCATTTTTTCAAGGTAAGCTATTGCATGTGCCGACTCAATGGCGGGGATAATTCCTTCCATCTGGCTGCAAAGCAAACCTGCCTGCAAAGCTTCATCATCCGTAACGCTTACATACTGCGCCCGGTTGATCTTAAACAAATGCGCATGCTGCGGGCCAATGCCCGGATAGTCCAGCCCTGCTGAAATAGAATAAGGCTCAACAACCTGCCCGTCGTCCGTCTGCATCAGTATTGTACGGCTTCCATGTAAAACCCCTTCACGGCCAAGAAAAGTGGTAGCAGCAGAATGACCGCTATCAACTCCCTTCCCTGCTGCTTCCACGGCAACCAATTTCACAGATTCATCATCCAAAAAATGGTAGAACATGCCCATGGCATTGCTGCCACCGCCTACGCAGGCCATTACATATTGGGGTAACTCGCTGCCGGTATGCTCCAACAGCTGTTTTTTTGTTTCTTCAGAGATAATCGACTGAAAGCGTGCCACCATATCAGGATAAGGATAGGGGCCAACTACGGAACCGATGATGTAATGTGTATCAACCGGGTTGCCAATCCAGTCGCGCAAGGCTTCATTGGTGGCATCTTTTAATGTTTTACTACCGGATGCCGCAGGCACAACCGTTGCTCCAAGCATTTTCATGCGCGATACGTTGGGAGCCTGGCGCTCCATGTCCACCTCGCCCATGTAAACTACACACTCGATACCCATCAGCGCACAAACAGTAGCGGTAGCCACCCCATGTTGACCAGCGCCAGTTTCGGCAATAATGCGTTTTTTGCCGAGACGCTTAGCAAGCAGGATCTGCCCGATGGCATTATTTATTTTGTGCGATCCTGTATGGTTCAAATCCTCACGTTTAAGGAATATGTTGGCGCCGTATTTTTCAGAATACCTTTTAGCATGATACAAAGGCGATGGCCTGCCTACATAATCCTTTAAAAGCTGGTTAAACTCCGCCTTAAACTCATCATCATTGATGATGGTTAGGTATTGCTGGCGTAATTCTTCCACATTGGGGTAAAGCATTTCGGGGATATATGCTCCGCCAAAATCACCATAGTACCCTTGTTCATTAACTCCGTATTTCATTAGTCTGCGCTTTGTTTTATTGTATTAAATGCCTTTTCTAATTTTTCAATGTCCTTTAATCCAGGCGAGACCTCAAATTTACTATTGAGATCGATGCCGTAAAATTTAGGGTGATTAATGTATTTCACCTCTTCAATATTTTCCGGGCTAATGCCGCCGCTTAAAAAGAAGGGGATCTCCATTTCATATTTATCCAGGATACTCCAATCGAATGTTTTGCCCGAGCCTCCATGCTGATCCGTTTTGGTATCGAACAAGAACATATCAGCCTTGTTTTTATACTTATTCAACTGCTTGAAATCGAAATCATTATTTACCCCGAAAGCTTTGATTACGATGGCTTTATCCCTTAACGATTTACAGAATTCAGGACTTTCATCGCCGTGCAACTGAATAAAATCAAAATCGTATTTATCAATGATCTTGTTGATATTTTCGACCGTTTCATTTACAAAAACTGCCGTTTTATTTATGGTTGATGGGATCCCTTCAATCGCCTCTATCTGTAATTCACCCACAAACCGTGGCGACGGCCCATAAAATATGAACCCCATATAACCTGGCTCAAAAGCGGCAACAGCTTTTATGTTCTCCGGATCGCGTAAACCGCAAATTTTAATCTTCATTTTAGTTAGCTACTAAAGTTTCAAAGCTTTTTAAAGCCTTTTTGCTAACCAATGATGCTTCAGCCTCGTAAAAACAATCAGCAAAGGTGTTTTGCGGGTTGATTGTGTTGATAGCCAAAGCAGCATTACATAAAACCACATTGGTTTGCGCAGCTGTGGCATTGTTGTTCAATACCTCAACAAAAATATCTGCAGATTCACTTACTGAACTGCCGCCAAGAATCTCACCAGGATTCAGCTTAGCGAAACCAAGCGCCTCAATGCTGTTGATCTTTTCACCCGCGCCCGAAAATGTTTTAAAGTCACAGGTTAACGATACCTCGTCATAACCCTCCAGTGCATTTACAATGGTGTATTTAACATCTGATTTTTGGTACAGGTAGGCATAAACCCTTGCAAGCTCCAAATTAAACACGCCAACCAATTGGTTTTTAGGCTTAGCAGGGTTAACCAGCGGGCCAAGCATGTTGAAAAAAGTTTTTACACCAAGCTCCCTGCGGATAGGAGCAACCGTTTTCATAGCCGGGTGGAAGAGCGGTGCATGTAAAAAACAGATGTTTGCCTTATCAATATCGGTTTTTAGCTTATCGGTATCATTGGTAAATGTACAGCCTAAAAACTCCATCACGTTTGACGATCCACAGCCTGAAGAAACGCCGTAGTTACCGTGCTTGGCAACCTTGTACCCCGCACCTGCAACTACAAACGATGCAAGGGTAGAGATATTGAAGGTATCCTTACCATCGCCACCGGTTCCGCAAAGGTCAATTACCTGGTCGGTTTCCAAATCAATAGGGAGGCAAAGCTCCAGCATGGCGTCGCGAAAACCTTCCAGTTCATTAACGGTAATGCTGCGCATGCAGTAAGCCGTCATAAAAGCCGCCATTTGCGAGTTGTTGTATTTGACCTGTGCGATGGCGGTCAAAATTTCTTTTGATTGCTCGCGGGTAAATGTTTTGTGTTCAAAAAGATGATTTAAGATCTGTTTCATAAGCCCCTAACCCCTAAAGGGGAATTTAAAAGGTTAATTATATTAATAAATACTTCCCCGTAATTCACTCCCCCTTTAGGGGGCCGGGGGGCAAAAAAAAAGGGCTGCCACATTTGGCAACCCTTCTGAATATTTTGAAAAAACAAAAATGGAATTGCCTTACGATTACTCGTTAAGCCACCACCAATTGTTGTTTATTATTTTCATTATTGTTTTGTACGACAAATATGTAAATAGTTTTTTCTAAAAGCAAGCAGAATGATATTTTTACAAAAACATAAAGCTAATGCGGCTGAAATATGGCAAAACCGGAACGTAAAATAAATCCCGAAGATGATCTTGGCTTTGGCCCGCAGCCGGTTATAAAGAACCAGCCCCTTATGAATAAGGATGGTTCGCCAAACGTAAGGCGGGTTGGGTTGCCTTTTTTCAATACGGCCAATAACTATCACACGCTGATAACCATGAGCTGGCGAAAATTCTGGCTGCTGGTAATTACCTGCTACCTGTTGGTGAATATCATTTTCGCTTTTATCTACATGTCGTTCGGGCCGAACGGTTTAGACGGAACTTCGGGAAATACCACGTTTAACCACTTTATGGACTCGTTCTTTTTTTCGGCGCAAACCATGTCGACCGTCGGCTATGGTCACATCAGCCCGAAGGGGATGGGTACAAACAGTGTGGCTGCGCTGGAATCAATGATGGGCCTGCTTGCCTTTGCGCTAGCCACCGGCTTATTATATGGACGTTTCTCAAGACCATCAGCTCAAATTGTATATAGCAAAAATATATTGGTGGCGCCTTACATGGGTACGGGTAGGGGGATTATGTTCCGCTTAGCAAACTTGCGGCGAAATATGCTGATTGACCTGGAGATAGAGATCATCTTCTCTTACAACGAAACCGTCGATGGTAAAACAACCCGCCGTTTTTATCCGCTTGAGGTAGAACGCAGTAAAGTGAGTGTGCTTACCCTCAACTGGACAGTGGTACATCCGCTTGATGAGAACAGTCCAATGATCGACATGAGCAAAGAAGATATGATAAAATCAGAGGCCGGCTTTGCTATATTACTAAGGGCTTTTGATGATACCTTTTCACAAACTGTTCACTCCCGTACCCAATACCAGGGACACGAGATTATTTGGGGTGCTAAATTTAAACCGGTTTTTGACCGGGACGAGATGGGGAGAATTGTATTGGATTTGAGTAAGATTAGTGACTATGATATGTTTGAGCTGGAAAAGGTTGGGGAAAATGTAGGTTAAAGGCGAAGGGTAAAAGGTTTTTAATGCGTTAGATATGAGTTTTGAAAAATATATAGAAATAAATCCAGGAATAAGATTTGGTAAACCGGTGATTATCGGGACAAGAATAGCTGTGCTTGATGTTCAACAATGGATCATCGAAGGAATGACCGCTGATGATATCATTTCAGATTTTCCGGAACTCAACGCAGATCAAATAAAGGCCTGTTTAGACTATCCTGACACGACTGTATAAAGGACATGATTTCCCTATTTTAATAACGAATCTCTTTCCTTAGCCATCTTATTAAAAACCAACTTATCCAGTAGTTTAGGGAAGAACTTGCCGATCAGCACAGTCAGCTTACCTTGTCCGGTCATTATTAATGTCCTGGCCTTATTCTCAACGCCATCGGCTATGATTTTAGCCACTTCGTCGCTGGTCATCATGCTTTCTTCATTTAAGGTGCTTTCCCGCTGTTCTTTCCCTTCTTTATTTAATGCTGTATTACGAATGTTGGATGCCGTAAACCCAGGGCAGGCTGTCAATATATGGATACCTGTTTTTAAATTTTCAACACGCAAGGCATCCAGGAAACCATTCATCGCAAATTTTGATGCAGAATAACCGGTACGGCCGGGTAAACCTTTGTAGCCGGCTATTGATGAAACGCCAACAATTGTTCCCTGTGTTTTCAGAATTTCGGGTAACGCGTATTTGGTGCAGTAAACTGTTCCCCAAAAGTTTACATCCATTACCGATTTTAAAACTTTAACATCCGCATCGTTAAATAAGGCACGCATAGAAATCCCTGCATTATTGATCAATATATCCACACGTTCAAATGTAACTAGCGCTTGTTTGATCAACAGTTCGCAATCAGCCTCAACAGTTACGTCGCATTGCACGGCAATTGCCCTGATCTTGTATTGCTGTTCAAGTTGTTGGGTTATGGTACAAAGGTTTACAAAATGCCTTGCGCCCAGTACAAGGTTAGCGCCGCGTTTGGCAAATTCAATAGCAAGTGATTTTCCGATGCCCGAAGATGCGCCGGTTATAACAACAATTTTATTGGTAAGGTTCATAAATGGGAGAGCGAGGCTCACTGAAAATATTTGGTGATTATAATTCTATTAATTGTAATGAATCAATTCTATCGAAATGTTTTTTATTTAAAGTAGCACAAGATAGACTGTTGGAGATTGCTGTTGCCGCTATAAATAGATCGGCGAGATCTATTTGTTTACTTTTGAGTTTTAATGCTGCATTAATATTTACCGCTTCTTTTGCCGTTGATCTATCAAAAGGCAGAACGCGAACGTTGTCTAAAAAAGCTTCCCAAAACTTAAATTGCGCCGGTGTGGCACCTGAATATATTTCATACTCCGTTATTGCGGAAATACAAAATTCGTATCCCCGGTCGAATAATTTTACAAATGCCGAATTTGGTTTGTTTGTTTTTCTAAAATAATCGATAAGGATGGAGGTGTCCGCCAAAACTATTTTGTCCGCCATTTATTTATAGCTGTTCTTGTTCTAGCGATCTCTTCTATTTGCTCTTCCGAGAAGGTAGGTCCGCCTAACAGAAGCGCTTCAAAATCGCTCCTCTTGTTTGCTGACGTTGTTTGTTTTTCGATCTCTGCCTTAAGAATGGATAGTTTGCTTCCAGGCAGATTTTTAACAATCTTCAGTAACTCATCAAATTGAATATCGACTGTGGCTTGCATATATCAAAAATAGCAAGATTTTACCTAAGTTCAAACCAACAGGTAAAATCATTTAACTTCATAAGTAGAAGGGAACAATTGCGGGATACCCTTTACTTTTATTTCAGGCACCCTTATCAAATATTTGACGGCGAATATAAACATCGCGCCATAAAAATACTTAATGTAATCCCAGCTAAATTTCGATAAGCGGAGGCTTTCGAAGTTAATGATATATGTTTTTGGGAAGTAATAATTTTTAAAGCCCGCAAGCCTGATCCGGTAGGATAGGTCAATATCGTGCCCAAACATCAGGAAGCGTTCATCAAACATACCAGCTTCGTTTAACGCGGTTCTACGCAACATCATGCAGGCACCGTTTAGGATATCCACCTCGGATTCGCGGAACTCTTCCACCCAATCCTTGCGGTTACGGTCGTATAAGCGGGTCTTTGAAAGGTGCTTGGCAAAGCCAATCATTTTCAGAAAAGCTCCCCAGGTGCTTGTTAAGCCATGGATTGATTCCGGTAGAAAACGTCCCTGCGGACTGAGCATCCTGATCCCCATTCCGCCTGCATCGGTGTGGGCATCCATAAACGTAATCATCTTTTCAACTGAATCCCTGATTATTATTGTATCCGCACTGACCATTAAAATATACTCCCCTGTACAAGCCTGTAATCCCTGGTTATTGGCTTTGGCCACGCCCAGGTCTGTTTCGTTAGCAATTACCTTTAAACCAGGAAAGTTATTTGCGAGCATGTCAAGCGAATGATCTGCCGACGCATTGTCAACTATAATTAATTCATAATCAATGCTTTTACAAGCATCAATTAAAGGATTTAGAGCCTGTTTTAACATGATACAGGCGTTGCGGTTTACAATAATAACAGATAGCTTCATATTACCTCGACAATGAATTAGTGTATGGAACACGTGTAGCTATCGATCGCCCAAGGGTGATTTCATCTACGTACTCCAATTCACCACCAAAAGCTATGCCACGCGCTATTGTCGAGATAGTTATGTTGAAAGGTTTTAAGCGTTTGTCTAAGTAAAATATAGTGGTATCGCCCTCCATGGTAGCGCTAAGGGCAAAAATAATCTCCTTAACATCATTTTCCTTAAGGCGATCAAGCAACGAATCTACTTCCAAATCTGACGGCCCAACGCCATCCATTGGCGATATTAAGCCACCCAGTACATGATAAACGCCATTATATTGATTGGTATTTTCAATCGCCATTACGTCGCGGGTATCTTCAACCACACAAATGATGCTGCTATCCCGTTTTGGGGATGAGCAGATCTCGCAAACTGGGTGATCAGAAATATTCAGACAAACCCGGCAAAACTGGATCTCGTTGCGAAGTTTGCTGATGGTTGAACTAAATTTTGCCACATCCTCCTTATCCTGGCTAAGCAGGTGTAAAACCAGTCGTAAGGCTGTTTTTTGACCAACCCCCGGCAATTTTGCAAATTCAGCTACAGCATCTTCCAGCAACTTTGATGAAAAGTTCATGTTGCGAAGATAAGTAATAGTCCGAAAGTCCGGAAGTCTATAAAGTGGATCGGAAGCTGTTGTTGAATAAATTGATTTATATATTTTGATAGACTGAGTACTATGTGCTAACTTGCTTCAAATGGTTATTATCATATTATTTGCTGTTTAATGAATACGCCGAAAACAAGGATTATGGTTGTTATAGGAATTATCCTAATCTACTTAGCGGTAAATTACAAAAGCATCTACGCCTATTGGTTTAAGGGTGAAAAGTGTGCTTTAGAAGTAAAAGCTAGAGATTTAAAGCTAAATGGCATTATCTCAGAAAAATTTAACGATACAAATAATCATAACTACAATACGATTAAGGTGGTTAATAAAGAGGAAGTTGATAAGATATATCTTAATGATGTTGAAGATTCCTTACTTTGGAAGAAAATAAAAGTTAAGGATTCCATTAAAAAAGAGGAAAATAGTCTAACATATTATCTTAATAATGGAAACATTCGAGACACCATCCAACTTAAATATAATTGTAAAAACTAATAAGAATCACTTTAGTAGATTCGAACTAAAACAAATCTATGTCCCCTGGAATACTGCTTTCATTTATTATAGGTTACTTTCTAGTTTTGCTGATCATATCCTGGCTAACGTCGAGAAAATCATCGGACAACGACACATTCTTCGTTGCCAATCGTAATTCCAAATGGTATTTGGTGGCTTTTGGGATGATTGGTACAGCTTTAAGCGGCGTGACGTTTATTTCAGTCCCCGGCAAAGTTGGCGCGCCTACCGGCGACCAGTTTGAGTATTTCCAGTTTGTTTTAGGCAATGCCGTTGGCTTTGTGGTTATAGCAACAGTTTTATTGCCTTTATATTACCGGCTGAAACTCACCTCGATATATAGCTATATTGAAGGGGCACTGGGTACCTGGAGCTATAAAACGGCAGCAGGGATCTTTTTGATCAGCCGAATCATCGGTTCCTCATTTCGACTTTATTTAGTGGTGATTGTTTTACAGAAATTCATTTTTGACAGCTATCATGTGCCCTTTGCAGTAACAGGATTGATCTGTTTGGTGCTGATCTGGTCGTACACGTTTAAAGGTGGATTGAAGACCATTATCATTACCGATAGCTTGCAAACGCTGTTCCTGGTGTCCTCGGTCTTTCTGTCGATCTATTTTATCTGTCAAAGTTTGCATTATAATATTTTTGAAGCGGCAGAAGCGGTAAAAAACAGCAGCTATTCAAAGGTGTTTTTCTTTAGCGATTTCCTTACCAGTAAATTCCATTTCAGTAAAGCGTTTTTAGGGGGATTGTTTATTACTGTTGCAATGACGGGCCTCGATCAGGACCTGATGCAGAAAAACCTCAGCCTCAAAAATATCCGCGAAGCGAAAAAGAACATGTTCAGCTTTACTGTTGTATTTGTGATCATCAATATTTTCTTTCTCGGGGTTGGTGCATTGCTTTACATGTACGCTGCCAAGTATGGTATAAAGGTTGAAAAAACGGATTACCTGTATCCAACCATCGCACTAAAATACCTGGGACTGGTTCCGGCAATGGTATTTATGCTTGGCTTAACGGCAGCAACGTTTGCAACAACTGATTCAGCATTAACTGCACTTACCACTTCATTTTGCGTCGACTTTTTGGGCTTTAATAAAAACAAGGATGTCAACAGTAAAAAAATGGTGAACACACGCCACTATGTGCATATCGCATTTTCGGGGGCTATGCTGCTTACCATCATTATATTTAACGCTATAACCAATACTGCTGTAGTTAATGCTATTTTTAAGGTGGCATCGTATACTTACGGGCCATTGCTTGGGTTATATTCCTTTGGGTTGTTTTTAGGGAACCGGCAAGTGAAGGATAAGTTGGTGCCATTTATTTGTTTGATCTCGCCGGCGATCTGTTATTACGTTAGCTTAAATTCAGCTACGCTATTAGGAGGTTACATTTTTGATAACGAGCTGATAATAGTTAACGGATTAATTACTTTTATTGGCCTTTGGATAACATCAGAAAATAAGTCCGAAAGTCGGAAAGTCCGAAAGTCCGAAAGCCTGGCATAGAATCAGCAAAACTAAAACCGCCATTTATTGTAATATTATCGTAGAAAACCAAAAATCTTCCGGACTTTACCGACTTTCGGACTTCCGGACAAAGAATACTTATGACAGGTGAAGAAAAAATAAGACAAGCTTTTGAGAACAAAAACTGGCAGGAGATAAAGGTTACCGACTCCTGGCAGATCTTTAAAATTATGGCCGAATTTGTCGACGGCTTTGAAAAACTGGCTAAAATCGGCCCTTGTGTATCTATATTCGGTTCTGCCCGAACCCATAACGATAGCAAGTATTACAAAATGGCGGAAGACACCGCACGAATCTTAACCGAAAGGGGATATGGTGTTATTTCCGGTGGCGGCCCCGGCATTATGGAGGCAGCCAATAAGGGTGCTTACGAGGCAGGTGGTAAATCTGTAGGTTTAAATATTGAGCTACCTTTTGAGCAATTCCATAATAAGTATATCGACAGGGATAAGATCCTCGAGTTTGATTACTTTTTTATTCGCAAGGTAATGTTCATGAAATACTCGCAGGGTTTTATTGTGTACCCGGGTGGGTTCGGAACCATGGATGAGTCATTTGAGGCAATAACCTTAATTCAAACAGGTAAAATAGCCCGCTTCCCGATTGTATTTGTTGGCACTGATTACTGGAAGGGTTTATTTGACTGGGTTGAGCAAAAAATGCTCGACCAGGAACATAATATCCATCCTGATGACCTGATGCTTTACCGCGTGGTGGATACGGCAGAAGAGGCTACCGAGCATATCTTCCGTTTCTATAATAAATACGTGTTGAAACCGAACTTCTAAATAGAAAAAAAGCGATGAACTGAAGGGTTCATCGCTTTTTTTATCGCTCGGATCTGTTATTTATTTTGAACCGCTTTTGGGTTCAGTTACTTTCTGTGCGGATGCGTATGCTTCGGGGTTACCGGCTATATCAACCATGTTGATTACCTCGTTAAGCACCTTTTCTGGTGTGCCGGAATAGCCTACATATTTAAAGCGGATGTTACCGGCTTTATCTATGATGAATTTGGTAGGGATCCCATCTACCTTAAAGGTGCTCACTACCTTATCCTGTTTGCCTGATTCAGTCTTTTCATCTATCAGTACATGGAAGGTGTATTTGTTGTCGGCAATAAATTTTTTCACGCCATCCACATAATTCGATCCTGTTTCCCAAACGTCAATAAATAAAAACTTGACGTTAGGGTTGTCTTTGAATTTATTTACAGCCATTTGCATTCCTGGGAATGATGCCTTGCATGGGCCGCACCAGGTTGCCCAAAAATCAACTATTACAACTTTTCCTTTAAGGTCAGCAAGTGAAACAGTATTGCCGTCGAGATCTTTTAAAGCGAAGGCAGGGGATGGTTGGTTAATCATTGTTTTGGCAAGTTCAACTATTGCTTTGGCTTTTGCAGCCGCTTCTAATGCCGAAAAATATTCATCATAGCCTTTGTCGCTTCCTTTTACTTTTATATAATTCTTTTTAAACTCATCCTTTAATACCGCAGTGCCCTTTGCATCTTTTATCGCATTTTCTGCATATTCAAATGCTTTGGCGTTTTGTCCCAACCCACCCAAAATTTGTACATAGTGCTCAGCTACTTCCGGGTCAGTGGCCTTGGCGTGATCAACTACCGGTTGCTCATATTTCAACGCTTCGGCAAATTTGTTTTGCTTCATTAAAATATATGCATAGGTATCTGCATACATATCGTAACTTTCTTCATAATTCTTTTTCGCCTGCGAAGGTGAGCTATATGCCATAGCAACGGGATTCTTTATATCTTCTGCAACTATATCTAACGATTGTTTTGACAATTTCGCTGCATCGTCCATGTGTTCACCTTTTTCGGCCCATTGATAAGCTGTGTTATTTAAACCCATAGCAAGATTGCTTTTGTTTTTTACCTGGGCAGCAACCCTGTCATAGTTGGTAATATCTCCTTTGGTTAGGTAAGCATTAGCCAGCTGAACACGTAAATTGTCCTGGATTGGATGTTTTTCGCTTTTATCTTCAGGGTATTTTTTAATGTAAACATTATAAATGGAATCTTTTTTAGCAACGTCTTTTTCCTTGTAGAACGAGGTGCTTAACTCATTCTTAACTGTTAGCCCGTCCGGGAATTTGTTTTTCACGATGGTATTTAGCGAGTCGGCGCCGCTGCTTTTTGTTATATTTAAAAGGGTAACCGCCATCATCAGGTCCTTTTCATCGCTGCTTTTTTCAAGCGATTTGATTTCCTCTGATACTTCTGCCTTATACTCGGGTTTACGGGCAATCATATAATAATAACTTGCCTCGTAATCCTTTTTGGTATCGGGATGCAGCGCAAACTCTTTCTTGTATAATTCTATGCCAGCGACAGGGTCGGTTTTTATTTTAGCAAAATATTGCCCCATTCCGCTCGCTAGTAAATTGCCATTCATCGCATAAGCTCCAGCAACAGGTTGTTTGTCTTTATACACTAAATAGGTGTAACCTTTGTCGTTATTGGCGTCAACATCGCTGCCACTGCTTATTTTGATAAAGAAGGATTTCGCAGTGGCCGGAATGGTTAATTCTCCGGTTAGTAATTTCCCGTTAACCTTTAGGTCGATATCGGCAACCGGGTAATCTTTGTTATCCAAATAGAATACAGAAGCTGTAATGTCCTTTTTACCATCGACAACGGTTCCCGTCGGATCATACGTCATCGTGATCTTTTCACCTGGGGAGGGATAGTCGGTTGAGAGTTTAACGTGAGATTCTGTTTGTGCGATGGCGAAATGCATTGCCAGAACGCCCGGTAACAGCAGTAAAGTTTTCATAGTTTTCATGTGTGTGGTATTTAAGGATTAAGGAAATGTTAACAATACATTTTGAACGAATAGCGCTCGGATGGTTTGTAACTATATTATTAGTTAAAGGTAGATCATTGTTTTATTAATTCCAACTTATTATTTAAAAATATTACATTAAATTTTTTACTTTGCGCGCTATGCATAAACCAAAAAAGCAGGCAGCGCTGGGCTTTATATTTGCTACATTATTAATTGACGTTATTGGACTGGGCATCATTATACCGGTTATCCCTAAACTAATTGAACACTTAATTCATGGCGACGTAAGCGACGCGTCCGGATACGCTGGTTGGCTCACAGCTGCTTATGCCAGCATGCAATTCTTTTGCGCCCCGCTTATCGGCAACCTGAGCGACAGGTTTGGCCGCCGCCCGGTATTACTTTGTTCCTTATTGGGTTTTAGCGTTGATTATTTATTTTCCGCATTTGCGCCAACCATCTGGCTATTGTTTGTGGGACGGATTATTGCCGGTATTACAGGTGCCAGCTTTACAACTGCCACAGCTTATATTGCGGACATTAGCGAACCCGAAAAACGTGCAGCAAATTTCGGATTGGTAGGGGTGGCCTTTGGCCTGGGATTTATTATAGGGCCGGTGCTCGGCGGTATCCTGGGTAAATACGATGTGCATTATCCGTTTATAGCAGCGGCGATTTTAGCTTTGGCCAACGCGGTGTATGGCTTTTTTATTCTTCCGGAGTCGCTTGCTGTTGAGAATCGGCGCCCGCTTGATGTTAAAAAGATCAACCCGTTCACTTCCTTATTTCAGCTGAAAAAATATAAATCAGTTATCGGCTTAGCCGCATCGTTGTTCCTGGTGTATTTCGCAGCTCAGGCAGTGCAAAGTGTATGGACATTTTATACAATGGACAAGTTTCACTGGAACGAAACGTGGGTTGGTTATTCACTTGGTTTTGTTGGATTAATGGTGGCTTTGGTTCAAGGCGGCCTTATCCGGGTAATTATACCAAAACTTGGGCAGGAGCGCAGTATCTGGATCGGTTTGCTGTTATATGCTATCGGTTTGGCGTTATTTGCTTTTGCAAGCAAAGGCTGGATGATGTTTGCATTTTTGGTGCCCTATTGCCTTGGCGGAATTGCCGGGCCTGCATTGCAAGGTTATATGAGTAACAATGTACCGCCTAACGAACAGGGGAACTTACAGGGCGGCCTGACCGGCTTAATGAGCCTCAGTTCTATCTTTGGCCCGTTGTTGATGACAGAATCCTTTTACTTTTTCACAAAACCTAATCATTTCTTTCAATTTCCCGGTGCGCCTTTTATAATAGGTTCGGTACTGATGCTTTTAAGCTCTATATTAGCTGTGCGGAGTTTTAAAAAAGAAGGCAGGGAACAGAAACTGGAGGTTAATTAATACTAATATTTTTTTCTTTCGGACTTCCGGACTTTCCCGACTTCCGGACTTTTTTTAACAACTATCAAAACCTTTTACACGTCTCCCGTATTTTTAGGGTGTAATAATCAATATGGCAAAACCCAAACAATCTGCAGCGCTTGGATTTATATTTGTAACCATCTTCATTGATGTGCTGGGTTTAGGGATCATCATTCCCGTTATGCCTAAGTTACTCCAGGTTTTAGGGCATATTGATGTAAGCAAGGCATCAACCTATATCGGCTGGTTAACCTTTGTATATGCATCTATGCAGTTCCTGTTTGCCTCAGTAATGGGCAATTTGAGTGACAGGTATGGCCGCCGTCCAATTTTACTGATCTCTTTATTCGGCTTTGCAATTGATTACCTGGTAATGGCTTTTTCGCCTACAATATTTTGGTTGTTTGTGGGTCGCACCATTGCCGGGATCTGCGGTGCAAGCACATCAACAGCCACAGCCTATATTGCCGATGTAAGTACAGGAAGTAAAAGGGCAGCTAATTTTGGCCTGGTGGGTGCTGCATCTGCCGTAGGGTTAATATTCGGAATTGCACTTGGGGCGTACCTGAGTGCAATCAACTTAAGGTTACCGTTTATGGCTGCAGCGGGATTCGCTTTTGCCAATGGGTTTTATGGATTATTTGTATTGCCTGAATCGCTTAAGCCACAATACCGCAGGAAATTTGAATGGAGCCGCGCTAACCCATTTTTATCGTTATGGAGGATCTATAAAAAACGCCCTGCACTGGCAAATTTATTAGGTGCTACCGCAATTGTTTACATCGCGCAAAAAGCTGTAGAATACTTACTGTCTACATACCTGTATGAAAAATTTGACTGGACACCGGCTAGCGTAGGTACTTTAGGGATTTTTGTGGGTTTGGTTTTGGTAGGAATCCAGGGTGGGTTGATAAGATATACCGTACCCAAGTTTGGCCAGCAGAAAAATATTATCGCGGGGTTAATTTTTTATGCGGTAGGATTGGCGCTGATAGCATTTGCTTCAAAAGGCTGGATGCTTTACGTGTTCATGGTGCCTTATTGCCTTGGCGGCTTATCTGGCCCTGCTTTACAGGGGATTGCTACCGATGAGGTTGCGAAAAATGAGCAGGGCGAATTACAGGGTGCTTTTGCTATCTTGAACAGCATCAGCCTTATTATTGGGCCACTTTTATTAAGCTATGTGTTTTTCTTCTTCACCAAAAAGGAGGGGGCTATCGTCCATTTTCCAGGAGCGCCTTATTTGTTGTCGGCTATATTAATGATCATCGCCACTTTTATAGCTGTAAGAAGCTTCAAAAAGCCTAATCCAAACCGCTAACGCCGCCCGAGATCACAAACTTCATCATATCTGCCGCACTTTTGTCGATAGGTTTTACCTTGTCAGCAGGTATGATAACTACCTGCCCTGCAAATGAATACGACCAGGGGAAATAAACCGCGACCTCGCCCGGCAGGTTTAATGCAGCAAGGTCCTTTTGTACCATAAACCCGATCTTTTTTAATCCGAATTCATTGATCTCTACCAGTACAGGTTCGTTAAACTTCTTTTCTTCGCCAACAAAGGCTTCGGTAAGGTCCTTTATCGATGAGTATAAAAATTTAAATAACGGCAACCTGTTTAGCCAGCGGTTGAACCAGCGCTTTATAGGGTCGGTTACCACATTTGTAACCAGGATGCCTGCGATTAAAATAAGCACAATTACGTTTACGATGCCCAGCCCGGGGATGTACATAGGCTTGCCCGTCTTTGGGTCCTTCCATAGGTAATCACTAAGATTCAATGCACTATCCAGGCTTTTTACCGCCCAAAAGATCAGCAGGAAGGCAGCGCCAAGCGGAACTACTATTAGTAGTCCTTTAATAAAATACCGTAAAAGGGCGCTCGCTATCTGCTTCATCTATATAAATCTACTCATAAAAATACACTCTTTTAACCCTTTGCGAAACATTGGTTAAAATTTCATAGGGAATGGTGCCGATTTGAGTAGCCAGCTCATTGATGCGCTGCTGCTCGTTAAAGATGATTACCTCATCACCCTCGCGTACATTAAGGCCGCTTACATCAATCATGCACATATCCATGGTGATGTTGCCGACTGTGGGTGCCAACTTTCCGTTCACCAACATTTTGCCGACTCCGTTACCAAAGGCGCGCAGGTAGCCATCGGCGTAGCCAATTCGTACGGTCGCAATTTGGCCGTTCTTTGCCAGGCGTCCGCTACGGCTATAGCTGATGGTCTCGCCGGCTTTAACCTTTTTTACCTGGGCAACGCTGGTTTTTAAGCTGGCAATTGGTTGCAGGCCACTATCCGGTGTTGTCATCCCCATATCAATGCCATATAAGCCTATTCCCAGCCTTACCATGTCATAATGAGCGCCAGGCCAGCGGATGATCCCAGAAGTATTGCTGAGGTGCTTAATTACTTTATAGCCCAGGGTTTTCTCAATTTCCTTATAAGCCTTTTCAAAGCTGCTGATCTGCTTTTTTGTGAATTCATCGTGCTGTGCAGCCTCGCTGGCAACCAAATGTGAAAATATGGATTGAATGCGCACGTACCTGTTTTCCTCCAGCATGTCGCAAAGGGTTTCAACATCCACGTTTTCAAAACCGAGGCGGTGCATGCCGGTATCAATTTTGAGGTGGATAGGGAAGCTTGTTACATTTTGTTCCTTTGCGTATTTTATAAAGTCGTCAAACAGCCCGAAACTATAAATAACGGGTTCCAGGTTAAATTCGATGAGCTTATCAAATGCGGATGCCTCCGGGTTAAGGATCATAATGGGCAGGCTGATGCCCGAGTTACGTAAAGCAACGCCCTCATCAATATAGGCCACAGCCAAATAATCAACTTTATTGTATTGCAGGATGTTGGCTACCTCGAATGTACCGCTGCCGTAGGAAAATGCCTTAACCATAGCCATGACCTTTACGCCCGGCTTTAATTTGGATCGATAAAAGTTAAGGTTATTCAATAAAGCATTCAGGTTGATCTCCAATATGGTTTCGTGCGCCTTTTGCACCAGCGCGCGGCTGATCCGCTCAAACTCAAAGCTGCGTGAACCCTTGATCAGGATGGTTTCTTCACGGAAATTCAGCGCCCGGAGGTGTTGCAGCATGGTAGCCGTATCCGGGTAAAAAAACTTCTCCGGAACATCAAAATAATCCTGGTGGGCCGTGAGTGCATCGCCTACACCTATAAACTTATCAACCTGCTTGATCCTGATCATATCAGCAACCTGTCTGTATAATACGTCGGCAGACAAACCTGATTGGTAAATATCCGACAGGATCAGTGTTTTTTTATGGTGCTGATTTTGCTGCGTTAAAAAATTCAGGGCGATCTCTAATGATTGCAGGTCGGAATTGTAAGAATCATCAATCACCGAACAATCATTTATGCCGCTTTTTAATTCCAGCCGCATGCTCACCGCATTTAAGTGTTCAATACGTTTGTCAGCCTCAACCGGACTGTAACCCATTGCCAGCATGGTGGCCCAGCAAACTGTGGCATTTTCAACAGAAGCCTCGTCTAAAAACGGGATCAGGCATTCAATTTCCTTCCCCTGGTACTTCGCCCTTAGGTAGAAGTTTTTGGAGATCACCGTCGAGCTGAAAACATATAGGTCGGCTTGTTTAAATGTTGTGCTCCAGGTGAAGCAGTTTTTTACCGGGATATTGTCCTTAAAGTTTATCAGCTGGTCGTAGTTATGGATCAGCAGGCGGCAGTTTTTAAATAGCCTCAATTTCTCCTTCACCTTTTGATCGCGGCTTTCAAAGCCTTCATCGTGCGCCGGGCCAATATGGGTAAGGATGCCTATCGAGGGCTTTATAATGGCTTCCAGCTTATCAATTTCATTAACAGTGGAAATCCCTGCCTCAAAGATCCCCAGGTTGTTTTTCTCGTTGATCTGCCATACCGAAAGTGGTACCCCAATTTGTGAGTTATAACTTTTAGGATTACGTACCACGTTTTTATCCGGCGACAGCAATTGGTATAGCCACTCCTTCACAATGGTTTTGCCGTTACTGCCGGTAATGCCTATAACTTCAAGCTCAAACCGGTTACGGTGATAGGCTGCCAATGTTTGCAAAGCCACCAGCACATCATCAACCATTAAAAAGTTGGCTTCAGGAGCTTTTATCTCACTGCCTTGCCTCACCACAAAATTGCGGACACCGCTGGCATAGGCCTCGGCAATAAATTCGTGACCATTGCGCCTGCCGCTCAAAGCAAAGAACAATGCACCGTCCGGGTTGCTGATCCGGCGACTATCGGTTAATAAAGTGCTGATATTATATTCTTTAACAATAATTCCGCCGGCATTTATTATTTGCCGGATAGCTGCTATGGTATATTGATTGCTGAGCATGGTACGAAATTGCTTATATTTCTGTAGATAGAAGAATTTTTAACGATTTTTGGTTTTAATGGACAGCCCCAAAACAAAGAAAATAACCGACGAAAAAGTTGCCCTGGTAAAGGCTGAACATTATTGTGCCTACCAGGAACGCTCACAGCAGGAGGTAAGGGACAAATTATATGAATGGGGATTATGGACAGATGCGGTAGAAAACATCATCAGTCTGCTCATCGGCGGCAATTACCTGAACGAGGAGCGCTTTGCAAAAGCCTACACCCGTGGCAAGTTCAAGCAAAAGGGGTGGGGCAGGATCAAGATAAAACAGGGGCTTAAATTAAAAAAAGTGCCGGATGTGCTGATAAAAAAAGCACTGCTTACTATAGATGGCGATGATTATTTGCGTACCCTCGAGGCTGTTTTAACTAAAAAAGCAAAGACGTTGGCCGAAAAGGATAGTTATAAACGGAGCTATAAGCTGCAACAATACGCTTTAAGCCGTGGATTTGAAGCTGATTTGATTTTAGATGTTTTGAAGGGGATGGGTGATTAGGTGAGTGGTTGATTAAGTTGGATTAGGTTGAGTAAGTTGAATAGGTTGATTAGGTAATTTTTTTTTACAAACGTAAGCCTTTAGCTAACAATAACTTAATAAAGGCAATCAAACTTATTGAATCCAAAATCAAAAAAAATAAAATTTTCATTTGCAGAATAGGCATTTCTCTCTATATTTGCACTCCGCAAGCGAAAAGATAGTCAGCGATTGAAGATCAGGCTTACGGGAATGAAAAAATGCGAAAGTAGCTCAGTTGGTAGAGCACGACCTTGCCAAGGTCGGGGTCGCGAGTTCGAATCTCGTCTTTCGCTCAAATCCCTTCCACAAGAAGGGATTTATTGTTAAAAGGTTAGTATATTTATCCAAGTAGAAAGCCAATAACAAATGGACCATGCTCAGATGGTGGAACTGGTAGACACGCAGGACTTAAAATCCTGTTCCCGTAAACGGAGTGCGGGTTCGATTCCCGCTCTGAGTACAAAGCCCCGATAGGGGCTTTGTTGTTTTTAGAGCAATTATATTTTATATCTATATTCTAAAGTCACCAAAAAAACATCACATCATGAGCAGATACGCTTACTTTTATAAACTGAATTCCAGGGAAGGTAAGGAACATTTGTACGACGACTTAATTTCAACAGCTAAATTCGAAACGTCATTTTCCACTTATATTTTGGATCGCGCTGCTGAGTGCGGAAAAAGTTTTACAATTACGTACAGTCAGGTTATCAACTCAATTTTAAATGACTTCAATGAGATGCGCCCAAGCGAGCTGTGGGAAATTGTTGGATGGTATGAGCAGGAGGTGTATGGAAACGACTATAGAACAAACGCAGATCGGGAAAAGAATGAGCAGATATTAGGTAGCATGCTTAAGAGCAGCGGCATCGAATCATTGTTTGATATTACCAGCAGCACCTTGAGCAGCTACGCTTTTACGAACCAAATATAGCAAATATCGGTCACAGTATCCGGTAGATGAGTCCGACGAAGGCTACGGTGAAGGAAGCAATATCAAATCCGATGGCTTTCTTCGTTTTTTAGATTACATGATACTTTTAATGTGTAAAATAAATGAAGCAGGGTGCGATGATACATTTAGCTATTCCGATAATTATTCTGCGAGCCAGCTACATGAGCTTGAACGGGTATGGCTTGCCTACAAGGACGACACTGCGTTATATGGATTTGTAAACAAAGAAGCAGAATGGATTGAACAATGCTGGATAAAAAACAAAGGAGGCGATGACATCGACTGGCCGGAAGAAATTGCAGTTCAAACAGTTTGGGACACTTATTATTTTTTAAGGAAATGTTTAGATATGAAAGCAGTAATAAATGAGGAAAATACAAATATAGTGATGATTTATGGCTGATATCATTTGCGCCTGTCGAGGCATTTTGCTTGGACGGGCGGGAGTTTGTGTTCAAGCGGGCTTGAATCGGCGGGTTAGACGCCCGCTCAGATGGTGGAACTGTTAGACACGCAGGACTTAAAATCCTGTTCCCGTAAACGGAGTGCGGGTTCGATTCCCGCTCTGAGTACATCTAAGAATCGACATGAAGCCTGGTATGAAAATATCGGGCTTTGTTGTTTTAGAGGTTTTTGGATTTCAGCGTAATGCTTTTACTTAGAAATATCAGGGTTTGTTGTTTAAGGTTTGATGCCACAATCAAAACCAATACTTTAGAGTTGGGTTAATAACAAATGATAAAACTGCATGAACAGTGAGTTAAAGGTATTTATAGAACCTTTTCAGTCCTTACGAAACCGCGTATTCGCTGGATTATATTTTGCTGAATCCATAAGCCTGTTAGGCGATGCTTTTACCTGGGTTGGACTGGCTTTATTATCTTATCAATTCGGTAAGGAAAGATCAGCGGTTATACTGGCGACGGCCCTAACACTGCGCGTAACTGCGTTTATTATTTTTTCTCCATTTGCTGGCGTATTGGCTGACCGTGTAAACCGAAAAGCAATTTTATTTACCACACATCTTGTCAGAATGGCCATTGTGGCCTGTTTGCCTTTTGTAAACGAGGAATGGCAAATTTACGCCTTAGTGTTTTTTCTAAATGTGTTTAACGCATTCTTTACACCGACTTATCGTTCGGTAATTCCGCAAGTGGTCGATCGTACCCAATACCGGCAAGCGGTAGGTTTATCAACCGCTACCTTTCAGATATTAGGCGTCTTAGGGCCTGGGCTTGCAGGAGTCTTGGCCGTTTGGTTTGGGGCAAGGGAAATATTCTTTATTGATGCGGGTTCATTTATACTGGCCGCTATTTTAATATTGATGCTTCCGGTTAATAAATTACAACACGCGGTAAAGAAAA
This sequence comes from Bacteroidota bacterium, assembly GCA_030775685.1. Lineage (GTDB taxonomy): Bacteria > Bacteroidota > Bacteroidia > Sphingobacteriales > Sphingobacteriaceae > Mucilaginibacter. The sequence continues at coordinate 5,579 of JALYIP010000056.1, read as the reverse complement.
ACGAAAAAACTTTTACCGCTTGGCATGATGCTATTAAAGGAATAAAACTACTATTCAAGAATCCATTAATCCGGTTTGCCCTCTTTATTGAATTTGTGTCCGCTATCGCAGGGGCGCAAATATTGGTAAATACGGTTGGCCATATTAAAAGTAGCTTGCATCTCGACGATAAACATTACGGATGGGTAATGGCAGCGTTTGGTATCGGTGCCAGCATTGCCGCTTTCGTCGCAGGAAGTTTGGATAAAACTAAAACCCGAAGATTGTCGCTTATAGTTGGTGCGCTCGTGCTGGCCATTACGATTTCCATCACCAATTTTGTCGATTACCCCGTTATGCTGGTACTCTGGCTGTTTGCAGGTTTAGGGCAAAGTTTGGCGGAAATGCCGTCTGAAACTTTGATCGGCGAGAATATAGCGGACAATGAGCAGGGTAAAGTTTACGGTTCCCATTTTGCTTTTTCGCATTTATGGTGGGCTATTGCCTATCCGATTGCTGGTTTTACAGGCAGCCATTTTGCTAGCAGGGACTTTTTATATGGCGGGACGATTTCATTGGCAATGTTAGGAGGCGCATTATTCTTTATGAAAAAGGGTAAAGGAAGCGTGGCCTAAGCCGGTTTCATTTGAGCAAAATATGTTAGATATTATTTAAGCCTGCTTGAACCGACGGATAAACATTGTATATCTTCCAAATTTTTAAAAACAAAAGGATCGCCTTTGCGATCCCTTTGTCTCAAATTTCAGGCAATTCAAGATCTCCTCAAAACGCAGTTTTAACTTAAAAGCGTCCTTCTAAAAGATTGGCATGTTTTAATAACAAAGCCTTATTAGATATTACTAATTCCCCCGTCGACAACCAGATCAGATCCTGTCATGAAGGAGCTTTCATCAGAGCCCAAAAATACTGCCGCTGCCGCTGCTTCTTCCACACGTCCAAGCCTGAGCATCGGGACGTAATTGGCGTAATGCAAATGAAGTGCGGCAAGTTCCTCGGGTGTTTCTGCCTGGCCCTCCATAATTGCGGTTGGAAATGGCCCCGGGCTTAAAAGATTGGCGCGAATACCATTGTCTTTAAACTCCGCTGCCCATGTACGGACAAATGAACGCAGCGCCGCTTTGGCACCGGCATAGGCGGAGTGATTCGCAAGTCCCATATAATGCATCGCCGAAGAAACGAGAATAATCGAACCGCCGCTCTCCATTAGCGGGAGCATCTTTTGGGTTAGGAAAAGTGGCCCTTTCGCCATCAAATCGAATGTGCGGTCGTAATGATCTTCTGTAATTTCACTCAGCGGTACCTGTTCGGTGAATCCTGCGTTTGATACAACGATGTCTACTTTACCTTTTGCCTTCCTGACAATATCAGTGACATGATCGAGGTCTGCCAGTTTCGAGGCATCCGCCTGGATGGCTGTAACATTGCCGCCAATAATTCTGACCGCCTCATCTAATGCATCCTTTCTTCTGCCGAAAATAAATATTTCCGCGCCTTCTTCTACAAAACTTTTGGCGATGGCAAGTCCGATGCCACTTGTGCCGCCGCTGATAACAGCTATTTTATTTTTTAATCTCATGATTTCATTAAATTATTTACAGGGCAAAATTCCGGGGATTTAGCGAGAACTGACAAGGACATTTGGAACGAAATACCTGTGACAAATGTCACGATAATGAGCTTGAAATCTTCTCTAACCAACGTTGACAGCCTTAGTCACCTGTATACCATTTTCATATTTCAAAATTGCGCATTGAGTGATTTTAAATAGATTTGTTGAAGAGGGATAGCCATGTTTGAAGCATTTGAAATATATCTTAAGGAAAAAGCTGGCTTGGATGCTGAAGAAATTAATGCTGTCAGGGCTGTTAGCATTGAAAAAAAAGTTAGAAAAAGACAATATCTGCTACAGGAAGGGGATGTTTGCCATTACAATTGTTTCATTGTTAAGGGCTGCCTTCGCATGTACACGGTGGGAGAGGACGGGATCGAGCATATGCTCCGTTTTGCGGTCGAAAACTGGTGGATCAGTGATCGCGAAAGTTATAATAATGGAAGCCCGTCCAAATGTAATATTGATGCCCTGGAAAATTGCGAGGTTATCCTGATTGACAAGCCGGATTTTACACACCTGCTGACGACAATCCCCAGGTTAAAGAACTTTATTGACGGCCTGCTGGCAAGAAGTTACGACGCCATACAAAATAGGGTAATTGGTGCTATCAGTTACACCACGGAGGAAAAATATAATAATTTTATAACCCGGTTTCCGGATATTTTTAACCGGGTTCCTTTACATATGATCGCCTCATATCTTGGAGTTTCAAGGGAAACTTTAAGCCGCATCAGAAGTCAGTCAGTTCATAAATAACCTGCATTCAACGGCGAATGGATTTAATTAAAAACGCGTTGTAGCCAAAAAGGGAATAACGCGAAACCGGCAGGCACTAAACCGTAAATTTCATCACTTACGTTTCTGGGTAAAAAGCCAGTTCCACAAACCCGGTGTATAGCTAACCTTTTCCCAAATGTTGTGCGCTTCATCAGGATATTCCGTATATTCCGGATGCCCGCCTGCTTTTTTTACCGCCTCAATCATATCCCGCGATCCACTTACAGGAACGTTCCTGTCTTTGGCGCCATGGAAAGCCCATATAGGCATATTTATAATTTTTGATGCAAGTTTAGGGTCGCCTGCGCCGCTAACCGGTATCGCAGCGGCAAATAGATCAGGCCGGGTGCAAATAAATTGCCAGGTTCCGTACGCGCCTCTTGATACACCTGTTACATAACGTCTTTTTACATCTATTCCAGGCTCGGCAAGCGCGCTTATGGTTTCATAAACCAACGAATCCAACGAAGGAACACCGGGAATACCTCCCCAACCTTTGCCTTCGGGGCAATAGGGTACAAAAATAAATGCGGGGTATGTAGTTCTGATGATGCCGGTCGACAGGATCTGGGCAGCCCCGGCCTCGTAACCACCATAAGGCAGGCACACAACTAATGGATACTTCTTTACCGTGTCATAATCCAGCGGCTTTATTAAAATATAATGCAGGCTGTCGCCTTTGCTGTTAACAAAGGTTTTGGCCCCTCCGGCTAGCTTAACCATTTCCTGTGCCTTTTCAGCATTGAAATTTCGCCAATATAATTGTGTATGGCTTTGGTTAACTAAAAGTGTTCCCAATGTTATTGTGAATATAAAAGCTAAAATAGCCGCTAAACTAAATATGCTCTCTACAGGTTTCTGCCCGGGGGCATTTGCAGTCTTTAATTCCCTGATCTCGCCCACGAAGTTTATAATAAACAGCACGTTAATTAAGCCGCTGGCTATCGGGGTCCACGGGACAATTTTTCCTAAAATGGTATTAATGCTCACAGCTTTAGGGTAATTATGTCCAATAACTGCCGCTACTAAAACGAGGCCAATCACTAATGCGCAAACCCCAGCCAGCTTTAACCAGAACCTTTTTCGGGTATTGGAAAAAGTAAGGCTTAACGCGTATAGAATAATGCCACCCAAGGAAAAGAGAGATGCGGGCGTATAATAGCTTCTTAGTCCTCCCGACGTTATGATAACATAGATGACGGCAGCATAACTGAGGTTTGCTATAATGGCAATGATTGCTGTAAAAAAGGCAAACCGGTAGCCCCGATAGTAATAATACAACAACAATAATATTGATCCTACAACAGCAATAATATGCATTACTAAAAACCATGCGATGAAGGAGTCGAGTGTGTAAACTTCTGGTCCAATTTGGAAATAGACTATACTGTTTGCTATAATGGCGGCTGTGGTTAGCCCCAAAAAGACAATTAATAAAATATACAGGTTTTTATTCATCGGTATGCTGTTTTTCGTGGTTTATGGTCTTTTTAGGCTCGATTAGTGTGATGGTTGGTTATTAATCTGTCTATTCCTATTAAAGCTGACGGTTAAATATACAGGTAATTTACAAATTAAAAACGATGGAGTATCGTGGCCTAGAAGCTGTATTTAGCCGGAAAGTCAGCTGAAGAATGTTTGGTGAGGTTAGCGCATAATGATTTGTAGACAAAGTCTACGAACAGCGGGGGCTCAAACACGGACTTTCTCTTTATTACTTCCAGCAAACAATCCGGATTTGGGCTATTGCTACCTTTGCGGCAAATGCTTACAACATCTGCTATAACAACATCACAACTCAAAAATCAGCGGGTTTCAACTATACTGGCGTTCGCTTTGTTGCCCCTGTCGGGGTTTGCCACAGATATTTATATTCCTTCGTTACCGAATATGGGAGCCGATATGCACATCAGCAGTATACAGGTGCAATTAACCCTCACGGTGTTTCTGATCAGCTATGGCACCTCGCAGTTGTTCCTGGGGAGTGTTTTAGACTCTTACGGCCGATACAAGTTCAGTATGGGCGCGCTCATGGTGTTTATTTTGGCAAGCATAATTATTGCCGTTACGCATAATATCTATGTAATTTATGCCATGCGGATAGTCCATGGCATTACGGTGGCTATGATAGTAATAGCCAAGCGGGCCTATTTTGTGGATGTTTACGAAGGGGCGCAGTTAAAACATTACCTCAGCATGTTTACCATTATTTGGTCTGCCGGGCCAATAGTGGCCCCATTCCTGGGAGGCTATTTTCAACATACGTTCGGCTGGCAGTCAAATTTTTATTTCCTGGCGGCATTGGCATCAATTATAGCTGTGCTGGAACTTTTATACAGCGGCGAAACTATCCGGCACCGCACCGCATTCCGGTTAAAAAAAATAGCTGCCATATACGTCGAAATGATCAAAGCAACTACGTTCAGCCTTGGTATCCTGATGCTGACCTTTGCTTATTCGATGGTGATCATGTATAACATGACCGGTCCGTTTATTATTGAGCATCACTTTAAATTTACGCCGGTTGTTGCAGGTTATTGCTCGCTTATTTTGGGCCTGGCCTGGATGGCCGGCGGCTTTATTGGTAAAGCATTGATCAACCGGCCGTTTTTTGGTAAGCTGTTTATCAATATTTTAGTGCAGCTTATAGTGGTAGTGTTAATGATTGTAACTGCAAAATTTGTGAACAATGTTTATGTGCTGCTATTTTTTGCTTTTGTGATACATGTGGGCGCCGGTTTTACTTACAATAATTATTTTACATACTGTTTGAGCAGATTCCCCAAAAATGCGGGCATGTCGGGCGGGTTTACAGGCGGCATGGTGTATGTGCTTCTTTCGCTGCTTACTTACGTTGTGGTAGCGGTCATTCCAGCTAAAGATCAACTTAATTTGAGCTACAGCTACCTGGTGTTTATATTATTATCGGTTGTAATAATGCTGGTGTTAGTTAGACTGAGAAGAAAGCCTGCACAGGTAATTGCCGATTAAAGGATTTGGCTGGTTTTAGGTCGGCTAATCCGGGCGTTTCAAATGCTTAAATTACTGGGGCTCAAGCAAAATGCCATAGCCGTTAACCTAAGAAAAATTTTAAAATCTTTTTTTAGAATATGATGCGGTCGGGGCTTCGCCGTTGGGCAAAACCACTTAGATTTTCCCATATTTGTATAGTTTTATCTTTAATGAAAAG
>JALYIP010000055.1 GCA_030775685.1 Bacteroidota bacterium | reverse complement strand
AGTTGTATTTATTTCTTATTTTTGGTTGCTTACATATACTGTCCTGTTTTTAATAGAAAAATGTACCCTTAATGTATTTTGTAACATCGTTAAAACCTGGTCAATGCTGTTTTGCCGGTTGATGATCGCTGAAAACAGATCTGTAGGTACGTTTCCGTCATAAACTATATCTACATTATACCAACGGCTTATTTCTCTCATGACAGTTTTAATATCTGTTCCATTAAATTCAAAAACTCCATTTTTCCAGGCAACAACACTCCCTACGTCTACATTTTTTAAAAGGTGAAGGTTTCCATCATCGGTAAGCTGAGCCTGTTCCAGTGGTTTTAATATCCGTGCTGCTTTATCAGAAGTTACTCTAACAGCACCCTCCAATAATGTCGCTTTAACGGAAGGTTCATTTGAATAGGCATTCACATTAAAATGCGTCCCAAGTACCTCTATCTGCATATTTCTTTCCGTTCTTACTACAAACGGCTTTCGGGGGTCTTGGGTTACTTCAAAATATACTTCTCCGGTTATTTTCACGTCTCTCTTATCTGACTGAAAAGCCGTTGGATAACTAATACTGGATGCTGCGTTTAATGTCGCTGCTGTGCCATCCGGCAGTATTACCTCGTACTGTCCGCCGGGAGGTGTAGCAACTGTATTGATCCGTACTTCTTCGCTTGTGCCGGTGCTATTATTAACTAACTGTCCTTTTTTATTTGTCTGTATACTAAAGTTCTTCCCTCGTACGATCATTTTATCCGAGCTGCTGTCAAGCATTATCTCGTTCCCGTTGCCTGTTATCAGAATTGCCTTTTTAGTCCCCGGTACGATTGCGTCCTTATTCTTTGCGGCACCTGAGTTTTTCGCTATACTTTCCCCGTGCTTATTTATTTTGACCATGACCACACTAAGCACACTACATAAAATCAATACGGCGGCCGCAGCTGTCCATCTGCCAACCGGCCTTATCCGGCGATCAGCACGCACATCTTCTTCCTGAATTTTGTCCGATAGTTTTTGCCACTGGCTGGTATAATCCGCTTCTTTTTCCTCTACTCCGAGCAAATGGCAGATATCCGGCATAGACTCCGCTGCTCCTTCATCTCCCAGCCATTGCAAAAGTTCATCCAATTCATTCTTACTAATGGACTTATCATGCGCTTTTTGCACCAAACTTTTGATATGATCGATATTCTTCAAACCTTATTAACCCAGCTGTTTATTACATAGACACGCGGATAACAGGAAAGTACCATACAGGAGGAAAAAATAAAAGATCAGGAGGTAAGTCCTTGTTGCCTGAGGTAGGCTTTGACTTTTTTAAGCGCAGTTCCTAACGTGTTTTTGACTGTTTGGGGAGACAGTTGCAGATAATCCGCTATTTCGGAAATTTTCATTCCCTGTTCTTTATTCAGCTTAAATATCATTCGTGTTTGTGGAGGAAGTTCTTTTACCGCTTTCGCAAGATTATCAGTAGTCTCTGTAAAACCAATGGCTTCTTCAACCTCATTGCTGTAAGCGGGTAACAGGTATTTAATTTGAGTGTTTGCTTTTTCGCAGTATTTTTCATGCCTTAGCCAATTATAGCACAGATAACATGTAATTCTGGCTATCCAGGCCTTTGGGTTTTCAACAGAAGGTAAGGATTCTCTTTTGAGCCAGAGTTTTAGAAATACCTCCTGCAAAATATCTTCCGCCTGTTCTCCGGTGCCAATAATCTTTTTTATAATAGCAACAGAAAAAGGAGCATATAAATTGAACAATTGATGAAAGGCTTCTTTGTCTCCTTTAGAAATAAGTTGAAACAATCGATATACATGAGGGATATCTGAATTCTCAGTACTCCTCAATATATCAGACTTAACCTTAGAATTTTCTGTGTGCTTATTCATCTATATGGCAAACTTCTTATGACAAGACCATCAATTACGCAATCAATGTTAACAAATGTATAATAATTTATTTATAAATAAGGTGGAACTCCCGGACAAGAACCCGCAATCGTTCAGGATTTAAAAGGTGCTTATTATCAATTCGTTACGAATGGCTAATAAGAACAAGCATTTATGCCGGCGATAAAACAATTTTTCGTCATGGCCTATTCAACAAATTTTTGGTGGGGTAAATGCCGCATCAATTCATAAAACAGCGCTTCCAGGTGAAAACCGTTCTTCTATTGATAATGGAGCGATCTTTCAGCCGCTTTTTCTTTTTCCCTTTGGGCTTATAGGAGTGTTTTAGCCAGACGGAAAATTTTTGCAGGGATCGGGAGTAATATCGGCAAGACTTTAAATATCTCAAATTTTTCCTATTTTTACGTTGCTTACCGGAAGCATCCCGTCCGCGGAAATGGGCAAAGCCCACCGGTGTGGTTCACAAACACATAATTTATTAACTTAACTTCTTGCCTTTATGCGGATACGGGCATATTTAAAGAAGGAAAGTTATGTCAACAGTCTCCCGCGGATTACCCGCACAGCCCCATCTCGATGTCCCCAAACTACAGGCACGCGAACTGCTCCGGCAGTGTCAGGCAAAATCAACCGATGCCCTCGATCGCGTCCGACGCCAACATCCCAGGGTTCATACAGCCGATGATCACACCTTATCCACGCGCACAAAGCTCAGTGATGCCCAATTGGTTATAGCCCGGGAATACGGATTCTCTTCCTGGGCACAACTCAAGCAGCGCATCACCGCCAACACCGTGACTCAGCTGATCGATAAGGCCATTCGCTCCAATGATGCCAGTGCGGTCACCCAGCTGCTCACAGCTTACCCGAACTTATTGCATGTACCTGTCAGGAGTGGCAACTGGGGACCTCCCATGAGTCACGCCGCTAACATGGGCCTCCTTGACATGGTCAAAACCATCGCGGCACTGGGTGCAAAAGATTTTCAACATGCCTTCGACCGCGCATTGTTGCATGGTGATATCGAGACAGCCAAATGGCTAAATGAGCATGGCGCCGCATTCACACCCGGCATCATCATGGGATCTTGTGAAACACTGAATGAGCGCGGCTTTGGGTTCCTGGATGATGCCGGCATTCCATTAGAGAATGGGCAAGGTGATAAATTAGCCCCGCTTGCGATGGTCTTGGAAACATACTGTCGCAATCCTGCCGGTAAACATGCGATCTTACAACGGTTCAGAGCAAGAGGGTATCAGTGGGCAGATACTCCTTTGATGGCTTTTCATACTGGCGATTCGGATCGGCTCAAAACTCATCTCCAGCGCAATCCGCAGC
>JALYIP010000054.1 GCA_030775685.1 Bacteroidota bacterium | reverse complement strand
TCAACCTCGCCGTTTGGCAGGTTGGTCCACGTCATTTGCGGAATGTTATTGGCGAGGTATTTAAAGTGCTCCCGGCTCACAAAAAGTTCGTTTGTGCGGTGCTTAACCGTATCTTCCAATTCGTTATTCAGCTTTTCGGTAGCTAAATGCGCTGCCGCGAGCTGTAAATTTTTTATTTTAAGCTGATTTTCAGTTTCCTTTAATTTGGTCAGATCGGTTAGGATCAGGCTCAGTGCAACCCCTTCATCGAGTTCAAGGGTATTGCAGGAAATAAAGCAGGGTACCGTATGTCCATCGGTGTTTATAAGGCAAATCTCTTCCTTACAATCCTCCTCCCAGGCGTTGGCGATTACTTCTTCATAAACATTTCGTGATTCTTCGGCTATGAAATCATTAAAATGCAGGCCTATAGTTTTTTCAAGCGGCATGCCTACCATCGCTGCAAAGCGCGAATTATTGTAAAGAATTAGTCCCTCGCGGTTAATAGTAACCGCACCCTCGTTCATCTTTTCAATAAACACTCGGTAGGTTTGATCAGCAGTTTTAAGCGTATATAACTGGTGTCCGTCGCCATCATTAACAATAAGCGCATCAACCTGGCCGGTGCGTATGGCATCGATCGTATCATTGGCTTCATCCAACTGCATCTGAAGCTCATTGTATTCGGCCAATAATTGTTCATATGTCTTTTTTGTCTCTTCCATATTACTACTCAGCTGATAAGTTAAGCCCCCGCTTTACCTTTTCGGTGTCAGACATGTCACCAATCAGCCTTCGCTGTGGTAGTGGGCTTACTTTTACTAGCATTGGTAATGCTATAATCTGTTCGTTTTCGGCTATTAATCTTTGCTGATAAACATCTATAATTTCCAGTTCATACCTATCCTTCAGGTACGTTTCGCAAAACTCCTTTATGTTTGATATGGCACGGGTTGAATTTGGGGTGGCGCCGGTTACAAATAAACGCAACCTGTAAATGTCATCGTCTTGCACATCATTTTTATATGCGGGCATTCCTGGCTGCTTTGTCATTATGATTATCCGTTAGCTATGGCTGGTCGTATGTTTAGTCCTACCAAAACTTTTTCTTCGTTTGAGAGGTCGCCGATAATTTTACGGATCGGCTCCGGGACTTTACGAACCAGCGTGGGCACTGCAAAAATTTGGTCGCCTTCAGCCAACTGCGGCTTGATGAGCAGGTCAATTACTTCAATCTTATATTCCCCCTCCAAATATTCCTCACAATATTTTTGCAGGTTATGTAAAGCCGTTTGCGACTTAGCAGTTTTTCCGGCTATGTACAACCTCAACTCGTATTTATACTTTTTTGTTTCCATTATTACGTACCTTCTTCGCCGCGACATCGTTTTCCCCGCGGCGCATCTTTAACATTTCCTGGTGATTTTGGTCTGTAACCTTCTTCACCAATTCCTCTTCAATATAAATTTTGTTAAGTTCGTCTTCTGCAGACTCGAACTCACTTTGCAGGCTGGCTATTTTTGCCTCGAGCACCTTCTTTTTACGAAGTACTTCCCTGTCTTTCATGCTCATGGCATTGTTGCGCAGAACCTGTCCGGTTTGTTCCTGCAATTTTTGTGCCTCTCTGGCCGAACCTGTCAGCACACCTTCAGGCCCAAGGTAAACTTCAACCAAATCAATCCCCTTATCGGTGATTACAAACTCCCTTACCTGGTTGGAATGCTTCATGCCGCGCGACTTCATGATATACATGCCCCGGTTTCGCTCACCATTGAATTCAATATCACGAACCAATAACCAAGCATCTACTAAGGAAGATACACCCTCATCGGTTTGTTCGGTTACCACCGTGTTTAAAGTAAGGGCGGTAAATAATACTGTGATTTGTTCCTCCTGCAAAAAATCTATCAGCCTGATCAGCATCGCCTTTACCTCACTTACCGAGCCCACTGTTATCAGGTTAGTGATCGGGTCGAGCACAACCGCCTGCGGCTTAAACTTTTTTATCAGCTTATGCATTGCTACCAGGTGTTGTTCAAGTCCATGCAAGGTTGGGCGCGATGCCATAAATTGCAAAAGTCCGTTATTGACATGCTCTCTCAAGTCCATGCTGATGGAGTGCATGTTGCGGATGATCTGGTTTGGCGATTCCTCGAATGCAAAATACAGGCACTTTTGATTTTGGTTACAAACCTCGTTGGCAAAGCATGCTGCGATGCTTGTTTTACCTGTACCGGCCGTGCCCGATACTAAAATGCTTCCGCCTTTAAAAAATCCATGGCCTCCAAGCATCTTGTCAAGTGCAGGGATGCCCGAAGAGATGCGTGCCGAAGAAACCTCCTTTGCAAGCTTCAGGGAAGTTACTGGTAACACAGAGATACCATCCTCGTCAATCATAAACGGATACTCGTTTGTTCCGTGCACCGAGCCGCGATATTTTACAATTCGCAAACGACGGGTTGAGATCTGGTTGATCACCCTGTGGTCAAGCAGTATAACGCAATCAGATACGTACTCCTCCAACCCCTGACGGGTTAATGACGGGCCTTCGCCACGTTCACCAGTGATAATTGCGGTAACCCCCTTTTCTTTTAACCAATGGAACAACCTGCGCAGTTCTGCACGTAAAATTCCCTGGTTAGTTAAACCCGCAAAAAGGTTCTCGATGGTATCTAAAACCACTCTTTTTGCGCCTATGCTGTTTATTGCATAATCCAGGCGAATAAACAAACCATCCAAGTCATATTCACCTGTTTCCTCAATCTCACTGCGGTCGATATGAACATAGTCTATCTTTAGTTTTTTTTCTTTCTGAAGCTTATTCAGGTCAAAACCCAGTGAGCCGACATTCATTGTCAGTTCCTGCGCTTTTTCTTCAAAGGCCATAAACACGCCCGGCTCGTTAAACTCCATGGCACCCCTAACAATAAATTCAAGCGACATTAATGTTTTCCCACAGCCAGCCTCGCCGCAAACGAGCGACGGACGGCCCGTTGGAATACCTCCGCCGGTTATTTCATCAAGCCCGGTAATACCCGTTTTTGTTTTTGGGATCTGCGTGTGGACCGATGTCTTCTTATCCCTTTTATTTTCCTTTGCCATACATTATAGCTATTTAAATCGTAAAAGGACCTTTATTTAGGTTTTAATATAATTTTTATATTAGAAATAAATATCGAGCGCCTTTTTTAATATTAATAAGAGCAATAATAAAAAGTACGGGAAATTGTTTTTGAGAGTTTTAAATTATATAAAGCCGTTACACAATGCAATAAATATTTAACCTTAAAGATAATTATTAGCGTATTGTTTAATAAAAAAGCAACACCAAGAGGCATTGCTTTTCTGATTTTTAAGAAAAATCAGGTGGTTTTACCGGCTAAAATTTATACGTTACACCGGCTCCAAAAATCTGTTTTACCTGTAATAGCGAGTGGTATTCTGTTACCCCGTTGCTTTGAACGGGTACTTTGGTATTGGGGTCGGAGATGAGCTCCAAACCGGCATTTACAGTTACCAACTTATTTACCTTCATGAAGATATTAGCGGTATAGTCCATGTAGATGTTACCGGGGGTTTTAAGGTAATTTGAGTATAATTTCAATATGTTCTCAAACGAAATATTCTCAACCAAACTTACTTTGTAGTAAGCATCCAAAGAAGCGCCGAATTCAAACAGGCTCTTTTTACCCGGCGTTACTCCAAAGGAACCGATTGACGACAGCGAATCGTTTTGAACGATGGTGATGCGTGCTGCAGCAGGCGATATGTTGATCCTGAAGTTGTCGGATTTTTTATAAGCAAAGCCCGGCCCGAAAGTTAAAGTTGCGGGAGCAAAAGGCGCCGATATTAAAGTGCGGTTACCCAGGGCATCGTAATTATAACCCTTTGTAAACTGGGTTTGAAAGTTCATATAAAAAGTATATAGCCAATATTTTGATGCCTGGCGGCCAAGTAAGCTATTTAAGATAATTCGGTCATCATTTTTACGCCAGCCGGTACCGTTTTGCTTGCTGAGGCCATAACCCGCAATGGCTTTGTTATCCCAGCTCCATACGCCTTTTTTGTAATTGAAATCGTAATCAAGCACAATGTTGGCTGCAATGGAGTTGACACCGCCGGCTGCCCAGTTTGAAAATGAACTCTGGTTTATCAGGAAAGTATTTTGTCCGTGGATGGTCCAAAATTTAGTAGTGTCTTTAGGCGGCGTGGTCTGCGAATAGCCTGCAAGGCATATAAATGTGAAGGCGGCAATTAATAAAAATTGTTTCATAAGGGCTTAGTTAAATAATTTATCCTGCCACAAATTTATAAATCATTTTTAAAAAGCCGACGCAACAAATGCTTTACAGGGCTAAAGAATGGTATAAAACATCGCCACTGCGGCAGCCGCCATCGCTCCAAAAGCTACCCAAAGTATGGTTTTTGAAAGCCACCCGCTTTTAAATTCACCCATTATTTTTTCATCGCCCGAGATCTTAACTACTAAAAATAATAACGGAACTGCTGCCACGCCATTCAGTACAGCTGCGTAAACGAGTGCCTTTACAGGGTCTATGCCGATGAAATTCAATATCAACCCAACAACGGTGGCTGCTATAATAATGCTGTAAAAGCCTTTTGCCTTGTTCAGCTTTAAATTCAGGCTGGCCTTCCAGTTAAAGGCTTCAGCTACTGAGTAAGCTGCCGACCCTGAAAGCACCGGGACAGCCAACATTCCCAGGCCAATAATGCCAATTGAAAATATAAGCTTTGATAAAAAGCCTGCGTTCGGAAAACTGTGTACCAACGGCTCAATAGCCTTCGCGGCATCAGCGGCAGTTTTAACATCATGTACGCCACTGTTGTGCAGAACGGTGGCGCCCACTACAATTATGCTCCAGGTGGCAAACTCAGAAAAGATCATTCCGAAGTTATTGTCAATCCGCATCCGTTTAATGCTCATCTGGCTTATAGCCGGTTTGCTGCCGTTTTTTACCAGGTGCCTTTTTTTATCTTCCTCTACTTCCTGCGAGGCCTCCCAAAAAAACATATAAGGCGATATAGTTGTACCCAATACGCCAGTTATGATAAAAAAGAACGCAAACGAGAATTCAAAATGCGGTACTATTGAGGCCTTCAAAATAGTTGCCCAGGGTTGATGGACAATAAATACCGTAATAGGGTAGGCCAGCAGGGTTATTGCCAGCCATTTTAATATTTTTGAATAAACTCTATAGTTCGTAAAAACCTCGAGCAGTAAAATAATGGCAGTGAATACCAGGGTTAGCGCAATAAACGGAACGGGCACCAGCAATTGCGCTGCCGAAGCCATTGCGCCAAGGTCGGCACCAATGTTGATAACGTTGGCAACCACTACCAGCGATACCACTGCGTATAAAACTCCGCGACTGTATTTTTCCTTAACCAGCGTAGTAATCCCCTTGCCGGTAACCAGGCCGATGCGTGCACAGGCCTCCTGAACAGCTGTCATGAGCGGGAGCATATAAAGCGCCGTCCAAAGTTGACCGTAACCAAACTGTGCGCCGGTTTGTGAATAGGTTGCTATCCCTGACGGATCATCATCGGCAGCACCGGTAACTAAACCCGGGCCAAGAATGCGCCAAAAGCCTTTGATTTTTGCGGCGGTCTCCGTTCTTCTTTTCATTTTAAATGAATGATTGGCTGAAGTTAATCTGTTTATTCCGCTTTATTATAAAACTTATCGGCAAATTACTTTTGGTTTACAGTTTAACTGCTTAATTTCATGGTTTTTAATAATAAGGCGATATTATACCTATGAGTGCCGACCTAATACCTGCTTTGCCTTCGGATATTTTTCAAATGATCTTTGAGAAATCGCCTGGCTCGCTATTGGTGAGAGGAGATGCACCCTGCTTTACAATAGTAGCAGTTAGTGATGAATACCTTAAAATTACATCAACCACTCGTGACGAGATCATAGGACGGGGCTTTTGTAAAGTATTTCCGGATGATAATTCGCCCTACAACGATACCAATGCCCGTGAAGTGTTTACCCAAGTGGTTGAAACCAGGCAAAAAATAGAAATCCCCACATACAGGTTTGACATTTGCGACCCTGAAACCGGCGAGCATGAATTACATTATTGGTCATGCTGTAATACCCCAATTTTGGGATCAGGTGGGGATGTGGCCTACATTCTTAATACTGTTGTAGATATTACTTCCGAAGTGAAATCAAAACAAACGGCCATTGAAAATGAAGACCGGTTGCGAATGGCAACTGAGGCCGCCGCAATGGCTACCTGGGATCTTGGGCTGCGTGACCATACCTTTATAAGTTCGCCACGAATGGCCGAAATATTTGGTTTACCTACCGATAGACCAGTGAGCCGGGAAGAATTACAATTGTATGTTGATGCCGATGATATGAAATATGTTGTTTTGCCTGCATATAAAAGCGCACTGGTTACGGGAAATTACCAATATGAAGTTAAAGTAAAACGTCCTGACGGTGCGCTTCGGTGGATAAAAACACAGGGTATTGTTATTTATGATACGCCTGATAGCAGCAGCCGCGAAAAGGTACCCGCACGAATGCTTGGAACAGTTATAGATATTACCGACAGCAAACGCGACGAGATCAGGAAAAATGATTTTATTGCGATGGCTAGTCACGAACTGAAAACGCCGCTGACGTCGATCAAGGCTTATATCCAGATCCTGGCCAAAAGATTAAGCGGCTCGGGCGATGGCTTTGTTACCAATACTTTGTTCAGGGCCAGTAACCAGGTTGACCGCATGACCGACCTGATCCATGGCTTTTTGGATCTTTCCAGGCTCGAATCCGGAAAGCTACAGCTCAAGCTATCAGACTTCGACATTACGACGCTTATAGAGGAGGCTATTTCAGAGTTTCGGCTCCTGAACCCCGGCTATATTATTTTATTTGCACCTGATTGCAGGATTACCATTAAGGCCGATAGTGAAAAGATAGGCCAGGTTATCGGGAACTTTTTAAGTAACGCCTTAAAATATTCAGATAAGGAATGTCCAATTACCGTAAAATGCAGCATGGAAGATGGTAATTTAAAGGTTTCCGTCACCGATATGGGGATCGGCATAAGTCCTAAGGATCAGGGAAGGGTGTTTCAGCGCTTTTACCGGGTTGAGAGCGAGAAGATGCGGAATATTTCGGGTTTTGGTATTGGCCTTTACCTGGCAAGTGAGATCATCCATCGCCATAAAGGCGAAATTGGCCTTGAGAGCGAAGAGGGCAAGGGGTCGACGTTTTACTTTAAGTTGCCAATAGAAAGCTAACGAAAATTGATAATGAACATCGAATGGTGAATAATGAACTGAGGTGATTAACTTTAATATTCGTCATTTGGTGTTCAATATTCTTTTAGCTCATAACCAACCAAAAATGACAGCTATATTAGTTTTAAAAACTATCATGGATGCATGATACAACAATAAACTTAAGACGGACCATTGCATAACTTCGTTTCCCCAAAATGTTGAACCAGTTGGTATTCAGTCGAATTATAAAATCAACATGAAAAAAATCGGTATTCAATGTTATTTGCTGACCATACTTTTCGCAAGTATTGGCCGGTGTTTGGGTCAAACGCCCGATTCCTTGTTAGCAAAACATGGAAGCGGGGTTAGCCATGAAAAAATTTATATTCATTATGATAGAGATAATTATGTTTTGGGTGACACTGTATGGTTTAAGGCTTATCTACTTAACAAGACAACGAAATCGAAAAGCAAAAATTTCTATTTTGAATTATTTGATGATAAAAGTAAACTTTTAAAGAGGATAATAGCCCCTATATATGAATCAACGGCTTCCGGAAGTTTTACTCTTCCTAATGATGATAAGGTTAACGGCCTGTTTTGTAGAGCATACACTGCTGCAATTCTGAATGAGGGGGATGTTTTTATTTACAACAGGCAATTGCCTGTACTTAACTTGAAACCTAAAATCCACCCTGGTACAAATAATATAGCAGATATCCGATTTTTACCGGAGGGCGGAGACTTGGTAAATAATATTCCTTCAGTTGTAGCATTTAAAATTACTGATTTGAACGGATTTCCTGTAGCAGGTTCAGGAAATATAATGTTTAAAGATTCCGTTGTCTCAGGTTTTTCTACCGTTCACGACGGCATGGGCGTATTTGTAATGATTCCGAGGGAAGGCCATGTTTACAGGGCAATTTGGAAGGACCAGTTTGGTACAAATCATGAAACGCTTTTGCCGGCGCAAAAGTTGAATGGTGTGGTGTTACATATCAGCGAAGTAGCAAAAAGTAAAAAATTTTTTGTGATAAGATCGCGTCAGGTTGATGAAGCAAACAAAACCCTTTTGCTCACTGCCCAATGTGATAATCGCATTGTGTACGAGGCGAAATTAAATTTATCAGAATCAGAAAGTACCAATGGTATAATCCCTGTTAAGGATTTGCCCTCCGGTATTCTTAACATCACCATTTTTGATAAAGCTTTAAGGCCAATTGCTGAACGAATAACTTTTGTTAACAATCACGAATATAACCTTGATGCAGACATAAAAACGGTTATTATTAATACCCAAAAACGATCTTTAAACAAATTAAAACTTGTTCTAAATGATACCTCGAGAGCAAATTTTTCAATTTCAGTCACTGCCGCCGATACTGCAACCTCATTGAAGCGCAGGGATAACATTATTTCATACTTATTTTTGACAAGTGATCTTCGCGGTAAAATTATGAATCCAGCCTACTATTTCGGAAACAGTAGTGATAGCCTGGCGAAGCAATTAGATCTAGTGATGCTGACTAATGGGTGGAGTAAATATAAATGGACTGACGGCGATGTAAGCCGGACGTCCCACCAATTTATAGAACACAACTTTTTGACAGTTGACGGGAATGTAAGCGGTGTGAAAAATCTTTCAAGCATGGCGCATTTACAAGGCAATGTCATTATACAAACTGAAGATTCAGTGAAAACATTATTGCCAATAAACATAGATAGAAAGGGGATTTTTTATAAAGATGGAGTGATTTTTTATGGAGATGCCAGGTTGAGTTTTAAATTTAGCGACAAGGCTTTATTGGCAGCGTATTCCCATTTGACGATTAATAACGGGCTGATAGATAATCTGCATATGCCACCCTACAAACCTTTGGATTTACTAACGGACGTTGAAACCTCTGCTGTATTACCTTTGGGTTCGATATCGAATGATTCTGAAAAAAAAGGGAATAAATTATTGAAGGAGGTGGTTATAAAAGGGACGTATGAATCGCAAATTCAAAAATTAGATGCGACTTATGCCACAGGATTGTTCAGTGGCGGTATATCCACCAATTTCATGGTCGGAGATGACCCGAAGGCGTTAAATAACTTCACTATTTTTCAATATTTGCAAAATAAAGTACCCGGCCTGGAAATAGCTAACCCTTTATCTGACAACCCTATGGCGTGGTGGAGAGCTGAAACGCCCGTAAAATTCTTTCTGAATAATAATAAAAGCACCATACAGGACATCCGGGAAATCGGTATGGGTGAATTTGATTATGTAAAAATTTATGATCCATCAATGGGCGGTGCGTTTGGTGCCCCCGGTGGGGTTATATCAATTTACACAAAGAAAGGCAAAGGGTTTAGTTTTAATAATAACGATAAACTGAATACTTCAATGTCGGGCTATACGCCCGTAAAAGAGTTTTATTCTCCAGATTATGCTACCTCCGCAAAAGTGTTGCAAAATGATACGAGAATTACGCTCTATTGGAACCCCAATATTATTTTAGATAAGAAAAACCAGGAATATAGCCTGCAATTTTATAATAACGATTTCACCAGTAAATTAAAAGTAGAGATGGTAGGTGTCAATCATGACGGTAAATTAATATGTATCGAAAAAGTTATTGAATGAGGAGTTTAATAGTAAGGATTTCACTCATTGGAATGATATTATCCTGAATCACTAGAAATTATCAGATCAGTTCCATAAAATAATCTGTCAGCGAGTCAAAGTCATCAAACTTCAAGTCGTAGTCTTCGGTTTCGCCAAAGCCATAGCTAACAAACACGAAAGGGATTCCTGCTTTCCTGCTTTCCTGGCCATCACCTGTGGTATCGCCAATGTAAACGGGGGTTTTGAGGCCGTGCTTTTCAGCCAATAGGTTAATGTTATGGTTCTTAGGCATAAGGTTTACGCCATGGGCAAGTTCGTCGGTTATATATTCATTAATACCGGCCCATTCAATAAACAACGGGATGATGCCCTTATCACAATTACTAACGATAAACAGTTTATATTTTTCTGCAAGTTTTTTTAATCCTTCTTTTACACCCGGATATAAAACGCCGCCCTTTACGGGCAGTAATTCCCGGCGCTTTTCGTTTACAATTTTGTATACGTCACGGCGTTTTTCATCGTCAAAATCCGGCATAACCCTGCTTGTCACCTTTGAAGCTTCCATACCTACCATTTTCAGCACCTGCTCCCGCAAAACAGTTATATCAATTCCCAATTCATTAAACACCAGGTTCCACGATTCGGCATAGGTATCAACGGCATCCCAAAGGGTTCCGTCCATGTCGAATATCAGGCTGTCGGGCTTTTGCATGTTTTGTTTTATTGGGATAGATGAATTATTAGAGTTGAATTTGGTAGGTAAAAAACGATCCGTCGGATTTTTGTTTTACAAAGCCAATTGCTTCATAAAGACTTTGAGCGGTGTAGTTGTCAACAGCGGTTTCCAGCACAACAAACGTTGCGCCATCGTTTCGGGCAAAATCCATTGCTGCCTTTATAAGGGCCTCGCCAATGCCTTGTTTGCGATGGTTTCCATCTACATAAAGATCATTAAGCAACCAGTTTTTCGCCGCTCTTACCGATGAAAGGCGGGGATACAACTGGGTAAATCCGGCAGGTTCTTCATCAACCATCGCGACAAAAATAACCGATTCATTATTTTGCAGGCGTGCCTTTATGTAGCTTTCGGCAAGGGCAAGATCAGGCTGCTGTTTGTAAAATACACGGTAGCTGTTAAACAAGCCGATAACCAGGTTATATTCTGCGGCGGATATTCTTTTTATTTGCATGGACAAGGATAATCAAAAACTATAAATATCGATCGCCATTTTCAGGATCTCCTTAATTGTTTCAACCGGGATGTCGCCGCCTGCATCGATCTGCATGATTTTCATCCGGGCGCGATCTTCAATTATCAGCAAGGGATGCTCTATCTTTCGGCCCTCAACAATCCCGATATACGGGTTATGTGTCTTTTTGTGAACCCAGAGGTAACAAAACATTTTACCCTTGTAACAATAAAACGGCATGCCATATTTCCATGCTTCGGTTATGTTTTTGTCGTGATTAAGGATCAGGTCCCGTAAAAACTGGAGGCAGCCTTTTACAGGCTCGTCTTTTTGCAGGAAGAAATCATCTATCGGACGCAATTTTTATTGGCTTTTCGGATTAACTTGTCACCACCTGGCTTTTTACTTCCTGGTCAAAGTTTTCCATTACCAGGATGGCTGCGCCGATAAGTTCAGCATCGAAGCCCAGGTCGGAGATCAGTAGTTCGGTGCCCCCTGAAAGACGTGGAATACAATATTTATGTAAAGCCTGTTGAATTGGCGCCAGCAGGATTTTGCCAACCTTTGCTCCACGACCACTCAACACGATAACCTGCGGGTTCATGATATGGATAAGTATCGCAAGCGCCTTGCCGATTTTATAGCCCGAATCCGAAAATAGCTCTATGGCAAACTGGTCGCCGTTATTTGCCGCAGTCATCACTGCGTCAACCATTTGCTTGCTTTTTTCGTTATCGGTTAGCTTAAGGCTGGTAACCCGGCCCTGTTCGATACCTTCAATTGCCTTTTCCAATACCACCGACATCGAAGCTTCGGCTTCAAGGCATCCACGTTTGCCGCATTCGCAAAGTGCGCCATCTTCCGATAGCGGGATATGGCTAAACTCACCCGCAAAACCATTTTTACCTCTGAATAATTCACCATTCACTATCATTCCCAAACCAATACCCCAGCTCAGGTTTATTACCATCACTTCTTTTTGCGATTTGGCTATGCCGAATTTTTGTTCGGCCTGGGCTATCAGGCTGGAATCATTATCTATATAAGTTGGCAAGCCGGTTTCTTCTGAGATATATTGCGATAAGGTGCGCTCGCCGCTGTTAAGGTAAGTATAGTTTTTACCCTTAACCGGGTCGATAAAGCCAGGCATTCCTATGCCTATGCCTGTAATTTTATCCTTAAGTACGCCGCAGTTTTCCAGGTACAGGTTGATGTTTTCAACCAATGTGGTTAAAGCCTGATCATTACCGCCAAGCTTCAATTCAAACATCATCATTTCAGCAACCGCCTGGTTTCGCAGATCGAATAACTGAATGCGGGTGTTCATCTGGTCCATGGCTATGGCCAGTATATACATGGCGTCGGCATTAATGGCGTACATCAATGGTCGCCTGCCGCCACTTGAGGGTGCGTAGCCCTGTTCCACTACAAAGCCCTCATCAATCAATTCATTAATTATCTTGGCAATTGATGGAATACTTTTATCAAATAACTCCGCCAGTTCTGCGCATGACATTGCCTTATTAAAATACAGGCATTTTGTTATCATGTGTTTTAGCTGGCTGCCCTTCACACTTTTGTTCTTAACTTCCATTCAATTATCTGATTTTCTGGCTTTTCCTGCTGACGTGGCAGCGACTATAATATTTAATCTTCTAAAATTAAAAAAAATGTAGCGACATACAAGGCATACCAAATACGTCAAAAACACTACAAAGCTATCAAAAATCGTTTTCCTATTAAAAATTCAGCGTTTACCTTACGTCAATAAATTGACGCTGAAAAACTGTAAGTGTGACAGTATTCGTGGGAAATAAATTCTGTTTTAATTTTAACTATTTGTTTTTCAGTTAAATATAGTTTTATAATGCAGATGTCGGGACTTGCCAATCAGCAGGTACAGCGCCGGCAAATCCACCGAAAATCAAAAAATAATTGCCTTTGTAACAGCTTTGTTGTTGAAGGGGCAGGTGTAAGTGCGCAGGGTTTACTTCATACTAAGCATACACGCAGGTTTTCCGAAAAGAAAAGCCTGCGGAGACCAAAAGCAAATCTGAAATCGAACATCAGCCCTCCGAAATCAAACCTACTTCACTACCTCAAATTCCTTCTTCAATTTTATATCCTCCGATGACTGCCCGATCATTACCTGGAATTTACCTGGCTCAACTGTCCAGTTCATGTTTTTATCCAGGATGGCCAGGTCGTCGGGGTGCAGGGTAAAGGTCACTGTTTTCTTTTCGCCGGGGTTGAGATTGATGCGCTCGAAGCCGCGCAGGTCGTATTCATAAACAGTTACGCTGCTGATCTCCTGTTTCAGGTAAAGCTCAACCACATCATCGCCTTTGCGCTGGCCGGTATTGGCTACATCCACTGTTACTGTGATATCACCCTGTTGGTTTTCCTTTTCGGGCGATACCTGCAGGTTATCATAGGCAAAGGTGGTATAGCTTAAACCATAACCAAACGGATATAATGCGCCGTTAACACTGGTTTTACCCCAGCTGTTTGCGCCGCCCTGCCCGGCTTGAGATCCCGGTTTAAACGGAAAGTTAAATTCAAGCTGACCTGTAGTTTTCGGGAACGTAATTGAAAGTTTACCGCCGGGGTTATTATCGCCAAATAAGGTTTCGGCAATCACCTTTCCGCTTTCGGGGCCCGGGAACCAGGCCTCCAGTATGGCAGGGACAAATTTATTTTCCCAGTTTATGGTAAGCGGCTGCCCGTTTATCATCACCATCACAACGGGTTTGCCGGTGGCCTGCAATGCCTGGATCAGCTTTAACTGGCGACCGGGTAAGTTTAAACCAGTACGCGAAAGGCTTTCACCCACACGCTCCACATCTTCACCTACAACAGCAATCACCACATCTGATTTTTTGGCGGCGGTTACTGCAGAATCGATATCGGCTTGCTCCTGTGCGGTTAGCGGGGTTTCAATAATTTCACTTTCGGGCCAGGTTGCGTCAACTATGTTGCAGCCTTTGGTATAAGTTACTGTTGCACCGGTGCCAACATAATCCTTTATGCCCTCAAGCACGCTGGTTACATGGTTGTGCGATGGTCCGTACCGGCTGGTTGCATAATTTTTCTCGGCGGCCAGCGGACCGGTCACCAATATGTTTTTTATGGATGCCTTGTTAAGCGGTAATAAATTATCCTGGTTTTTTAACAACACCATAGCCTCGCGGTTCATTTGTAAACCCATTGCCGAAGATGCTTCGCTGTGTACGATTTTATCAGCAGCTTTCGGATCGTTTACATACGGATCATCAAATAAACCAAGCTTCATTTTTACCCTCAACACATCACCAACCCTCGAATCAAGGGTTTTCATGCTGATCTTACCTTCCTTATAAAGCTCGCGCAGTGGCATTATATAAGTTTGTGGCATACTGAAATTGGTACGTACGTTTAATCCAGCCTCAAAGGCCTGCCGAACGGCTTCCTGGATACTGCCGGCCACATGGTGCTTGCTGTACAGGTATTCAACAGCCTCGCTGTCTGATACTACATAGCCGTTAAATCCAAACTTTTGGCGCAGTAGTTCGGTTAAAAAATAATAGCTGCCGGTTATGGGTTCGCCGTTCCAGTCGTTATAGCTGCTCATTATCCCAAGCGGATGCGCTTCCTCGATGACCCGGCGGAAAGGGTAGAGGTACAGCTGGTACATTTCCCTTGGTGCCACATGCGGATCGGTACGGGCTGCGCCATCACGTCCACCCTTCGGCATACTGTAAACTGCAAAATGTTTTAAGGTTGATGCAACGCCTTTTTCCTGGATTCCGAGTGTCATCTGCTTGCCTAACTCCGCGATCAGGAAAGGATTTTCACCATAAGTTTCAACAACCCGGCCCCAGCGTTGGTCGCGGGCGACATCTAATATTGGCGCGTAAACATTGGTGTAGCCTAAAGCTTTTGCTTCCATGCCCACGGTTTGCCCGGCGCGGCGTACCAGCGCCTTATCCCAGGTGCTGCCAATGGCAATAGGAGCAGGGAGCGAAGTCGCCCTGTCGTGATTAAGGCCGTGGATCCCCTCGTTGGTAAAATCAACCGGGATGCCCATGCGGGTTTCCTCAACAAACCATTTTTGGATGGTGTTTATAGCTGTTGCGTGCTTGCTGTATGGGTATGAATATTGCGTAGGTGCATCATCGGTTTTGGAGGTGAGGTTATTTAATTCCTCATCAATATTGGCGATCCCATCCTTCCAAACCTCGTTCTTCCATGATGGCGTTGGCATTTCCTCTTTTAAGACCCTCTTGTAACCATAAAGGGTAGCCAACTGGCAGGTTTTTTCCTCAACTGTCATCAGGCTCAGCAGGTTTTCAACACGCTTATCAATCGGCTGCGACGGATCTTCAAACACATCCATTTTGCCGTTCTTATTAAAATCGACCCAGCCCTTGTGGTAAATGTTTTTTTCCTGGGCTGATGCGGTTAGAGCATATAAAAGCAGTAGTGGCAGTAGCAGTAGCGGTAGCAGTTTTTTCATGAGGATAGGATATATTGGTTGATCAAATATAGGAGTTGTGTAGGAGATACACTATTGGAGGATGTAAAAAGTTTGTGGGAAGCGGGAGGGGAGTCCGAAAGTCCGAAAGTCCGAAAGTCCGAAAGTCCGAAAGTCCGAAAGTCCGAAAGTTAAGGAGGAAGGCTTGGAATATAAAAAAAACAGCGCCCGGTATCCGGAGCGCTGTTTTTTTGGAGGTTAACTAATCTCTAATTAACCAATCTCTAATCTCTAACAATTAGTTAGCTTTTGCGAATTCGCCGTTAGCTTTGATTGCTACTTCGTCGCTTAACATTGGTGAGCCGAATTTGCTGCCGAAAGCGAAGTCAGAACGTTTGATGGTACCAGTAACCTGGAAGCCGGCGTCATCAGCCTTGCTCATTGGGTTGGTGATAGTACCGCGGTACCACAAGTCAAGGCTTACTGCTTTGGTTGTACCATGTAAAGTAAGGTTACCGTTTAATTTATAGTGATTAGCGGTAGCAGTTTTGCTGATACCTGTGCTAACGAAAGTCATTGTTGGGTAAGTAGCAACATCGAAGAAATCAGCAGATTTAAGGTGGCCATCGCGTTGATCTGATTCAGTGTTGATAGAAGCGGTGTTTACTGTTAAGGTAAATTTGGCATCGCTGAAATCTGGTTTTGCAGAAACGATGGTAGCAGAAAAATCTTTAAACCAACCGTCAACATCAGACACTGCTAAGTGAGTAATGGTAAACTGAAGTTTTGAATGCGCTTTGTCAGAATTCCAGGTAGTTTGTGCAAATGCCGCTGTGTTTATTAAGGCAACTGCAACTAAAATGATTAATTTTTTCATGATTGTTTTTTGTCTTTTTAGAGTTTTAAATTTCTTTGTCACAAATGTAATACAAAGAATTACACACACGCTAAAAAAAGATGTTTAAACATGTATTTTGACAATTGGGTGATTTGAGGGGTTGAAAGATACGGTTTTGGATGGTAAAAACGTGTCTTAAAAGCAATATACCGGCAAAAATTTAATGTAAAATTGCCTTTTGCGTCTTTCCGTGCAAGCAAAGACAAGGCTACGGGCGACGCATTGTCGGGTGGGTTTACTCTGCGCCATTTAAATCAAACAGCCGAATAATATTAAAACATATTATTATATTTATAACCTAACCCGTTAACTGACAATCACATGAAAAAATATTTATTTTTATTTTTTGCTGGCATTTATTTCTCAGCCAATGCGCAAACCTTAGTTGCCCCTAAAACTAAAAAAGTAACTAAGGTATTTACCGAACACGGTAATACCCGTACCGACGATTACTATTGGCTCAATAATCCCAAGGACACAGCAGTGATTCCGCACCTGGAACAGGAAAACGCTTATACAGCCGCTTATTTGAAACCTACTGAAGGGCTTCAAAAAAAGATATATGACGAATTGGTGGCGCGGATAGAGCAAAAATTTCAGTCGCTGGCTGTGCAGGAAAATGGCTATTGGTATTATGTCCGCTACGAAGCCGGAAATCAGTACCCGCTTCATTGCCGTAAAAAATTAACCCAGGCCGCTCCCGAAGAAGTTTATCTCGACGAAAATGCCGAGGCTAAGGGACATAAGATCTACCTGGTTCGCGGAACTGCAATAAGTAAGGATGGTAAATGGCTGGCATTGGGAGCGGATACAACCGGAAGCCGAAGGAGCGCCCTGCATATTAAAAACCTTTCTGACGGTACATTTTTACCGGAAGTTATCGGCAATACAGACGGCAGCTATGCCTGGGCTGCTGATTTAAAAACAATATACTACACCCTCAACGATGCTACGGTGCGCAGCTACAAGGTGATGAAGCACACCGCGGGTACTGATCCTGCTACAGACAAGGAGATCTACACTGAAAAGGACAGCACATTCGCGGTGGATGTTCGTACATCTGACGATAACCGCTTTGTGTTTATTAACACCACCAGCAAAAATAGTAACGAAGTAAGGTATATCGATTCTCAAAACCCGGCTGCCGGCACAGTGCTCATCCAGCCTAGGTTGAAGGATGTGTTGTATTCCGCGCAATACCATGGTGGTGATATTTTTTATATCGGAACCAATTACAAGGCTGAAAATTTTAAGTTGGTAACTGCGCCAATAGCACATCCAGGCGTTGAAAACTGGAAGGACATAGTTCCTACCATGCCCGACGCTTTTTTGACCAACACCATAATCCTGAAAAAATATTTTGTATGCCAATACCAGCAAAAGGCGCTGGTGCAGATCAGGGTGATCAACAGGGAAAACGGATCGTCATACTATGTTGATTTTAAGGAGAACGCTTATGTGGCAGCGATGAGTTCATCTACCGATAACTACAATTCTGACAGCATCCGGTACGCCTACACATCACTAACAACACCTACTACACAATTTAAATACAACCTGGCAACAAAGGAAAAGGTTTTGCTAAAACAGGCGCATGTTGGCGGCGGTTACCAGGCTGACCTTTACGAAACCGACCGCATTTGGGTGAAGGCCCGGGATGGTGTGATGGTGCCGGTATCGGTAGTTTATAAAAAAAGTCTGTTTAAAAAGGATGGCAGCAACCCAATGTTGCTGTATGCCTATGGCTCATATGGAGCAAATTCCGACCCGTTTTTTAATGGTGCAGTAATTAGTTTGCTCGATCGCGGGTTTGTTTACGCTATTGCACATATCCGGGGCGGGCAGGAGATGGGCCGTTATTGGTACAAAGAGCAAGGCAGGCTGTTCCACAAAAAAAATACTTTTACTGATTACGTGGATTGCGCCCAATATTTGGTTGATAATAAATATTCATCGCCCGATAAATTGTTTGCAAATGGTGTAAGCGCCGGTGGCATGCTGATGGGAGCGATCATTAACCTGCGGCCCGATCTGTTCAAGGGGGTGCTTGCCGAGGTGCCATGGATGGACGTAGTTTCTGATATGCTTGATACCAGTTTGCCGCTTACAACGCTTGAATACGAGGAATGGGGCGATCCGAACCAAAAGGATTATTATGATTATATGCTGAGTTGGTCGCCGTATGACAACGTGAAAAAGGCAAAGTATCCGGCAATTTTTGCAACAGGGGGATTAAATGATACCCAGGTGCCTTATTTTTCACCTGCAAAATGGGTGGCAAAAGTTCGCGAAAACAATACCGGTACCGATCCTGTTTTATTTAAAGTGAATATGGGCGCCGGGCATGGCGGAGATTCAGGACGATTTGACAGGCAGAAGCTTACTGCATTGAAATATGCCTTTATGCTGAGTTTGCTGGGCCGGGATCAGTAATCAAGCCTCACCCCAAACCCCTCTCCAAAAGGAGAGGGACATAAAATAAAATGTAAAAGAGCGAAGTTAAAGTCCTCTCCTTTGGAGAAGATTTAGGCCCGTATATTTGTAAAAA
The DNA here is from genome assembly GCA_030775685.1 of Bacteroidota bacterium. GTDB lineage: Bacteria > Bacteroidota > Bacteroidia > Sphingobacteriales > Sphingobacteriaceae > Mucilaginibacter. The sequence continues at coordinate 62,992 of JALYIP010000054.1, read as the reverse complement.
ATCTTACTATGAAATTCAGGGAACTTGGAAAAACCGGTGAGCAATTATCGGCGATAGGATTGGGCTGCATGGGCATGAACCATGGCTACGGAACTTTTAATGATGAGGAATCAATTGCTACATTGAACCTTGCACTTGACCTCGGTATTAACTTTTGGGATACTGCCGATGTGTACGCCAATGGCAAAAATGAAGAGTTGGTATCGAGGGTACTTTCTGCCAACCGCGACAAGGTATTTATCGCCACAAAATTTGGCTTCAGGCAGAAGGAAAACAGCAGCGATATGCCAGGCGGCGCAGGATCGTATGTTGATTGTTCACCGGCTTATATCAAACAAGCGGTTGAGCTAAGTTTGAAAAGATTAAAGATCGATACCATCGACCTGTATTACGCCCATCGCATCGACCCTAATATACCGGTTGAAGAAACGGTAGGCGCCATGGCCGAACTGGTAAAGGAAGGAAAGGTGCGTTACCTTGGCCTTTCAGAAGCCGGGTTTGCTTCTATCCGTAAGGCTTACGCTGTTCACCCCATAGCGGCTTTGCAAAGTGAATACTCCTTACTCACCCGAGATGTGGAAAATCACATCCTGCCGGTATGCCGGGAGTTGGGGATCTCGCTGGTGCCATTCAGTCCGTTGTCGCGCGGTTTAATAACCAATACCTTAAATCTTGATGAGATCGGCAGCGGCGACTTTCGCAAAACACTGCCACGCTTTGCTGACGAATACAAAGAGAACAACAGTAACCTGGCATCGGCCTTTGCCGAACTAGCTGCGAAAAAAGAGTGCACGCCTGCCCAACTGGCGTTAGCCTGGGTGCTGGCGCAGGGCGATGACATTATCCCGATTCCCGGAACTAAAAAAACGAAATACCTGCGGGAGAATGCCGGTTGTGTTGATGTTGATTTATCTGCCGGCGATTTGCAGGATATTCAAAACGTAATGGATAAATTTTCAAATACCGGGCCGCGTTATGCTGAAGGTGCAATGAAAATGGTGAATAAATAAATTTTTTGTCATCCTGAGCGCGAGCGAAGGATCTTCTACATGGGACATGTATTCGCCTGATACGTTGCCGTTGTACCTGTCCGCTGTGAATATCGCTTGCTGAAGATCCTTCGCTTGCGCTCAGGAAGACAAATTCACTACGTGATAGGGTTGCTTAAATCACCCCAACAGCACCCCGTTAAATCACCCTTTAAAAATGGGTTATAATACCCCCTGTAATTATTTGTATTACATGGCGTTAGCCTATAGCTTTGTTGTATCACAATATGAAAGCAATAGAGATAACAGTAAACGACCAAACCTACCGGGTTATCCGCAACAGCGCCGATAACTACTTCTTCAGCGTTTTTAATCACGCGACCTGTCACGTTATCGCTAAAAACGATTTCGGGATCTGGAAGCGGGTTCAGCATCTTTTTGGTACCGAGATCATCCCGCTCGACGAGATAGGCGATGTTATCGATAGCGAATATACCCCATGGCCTGCAGACGATCCACAGCCTTTAAGGAAACACCTGGAGCTTTAACAGGTAACAAACCTAAAAGGATTCGTGCATAAAAAAGTCATCCACTTTTTTATTGAAGTCTTCCGTATGCTCAATCAGCGTTCCGTGGCCCGAATGTGGTACTACCCACATATAAGCTTTGGGTATGTTCTCATAAATTTGCGCGGTATGCTCAATCGGGATCAGGTCATGGTCGCCGCAGATGATAAGCGCCGGGCACGTAATGGCTTTTAGGGCAGATAGTTTTACGTTGGGTTGCAGCCAGTCGAGCATGAAGATCTTCCAGTCGTTTTTATCCTTCGCAGTTGGGCGGGGTTTGTCCTTGTCGGAATTATACTGGTTGCGCATATCCTTCCAGGTTGCAGGCGTTAAGGCTGTAGAGTCGGGCCATAGATTGGCGCCGGTTGAGGCAAATTTTATCACTTTATCCGGGTGACGCATGGCAAGTAGTATAGCATTAATGCCACCGTCGCTCCAGCCAAGCACATAGCTTTTATCAATATGCATGGCATCCAGCAGGGCTGAAAAATCATCGGCCATCATTTCGAAGCTCAGAGAATCCTTTGTATCGATTGATTTACCATGGGCACGGCTGTCAACAGCAATCACCTTGTATTTTTTGGCGAAAAAGGGAATGTTTTTACTGAATGCCGAGATACTTCCGCCATTGCCATGGATCATCAGCAAGGGTTTCCCCTCGCCATAAACCTCGCAGTACATTTTAATACCGCGGATGTTGTAATATTTACCAGCGGCAGGATTGTTACCGTATGGGATGCCTTTTTGCTGGCTATGGCAGGATAGTATCGCCAACAGCATAAACGATGTGAGGGCTAAGAATTTTTTCATTTTATACCGTATTTAAATATGATAAATAGTAGTCCGCCAACTATAACAAGGCCGATAGTTAATGGGACCCAGATAGGTTTTAATCTGTAAAGCGTGTCGTTGCCTATATATTTATTCCAGAAAAATGCATTTAAGATATAGCCACCCAATATGCTGATAACAATCCCTGCCCCGGTAGGTAAATTGAGTAGCTCAGCAATGGTAATGGTTAAAGCTGTATAGCCTAGTCCAAACAGTGCTACCAGGGCCGCCCGGCTGCTTTTTGGCGTTTTGGATACATTTATGGCCAGCATTATTGAACCAAAGAGGACACTGAAAAGAATAGAGAATACGTAGATAGCCCGTTTTGAATAAAATTCAGGCGCATCAGGATCGTCGATCTGGTTGTTAATGTCTGAAAATGCAAATAGACTCGGGTTAGTCGGCGGCGTGCCGGCAAGTTCCCGGCGGGCCTGCATATCTTCGGCAATTACTTTTAATTCTTCGTCCGAAAAAACTATACCCCTGTTTTGCAATTCTTCAACTGCCGATTCAACAGATTCCGGCAAATATTTCTCCCGGTTATCCACATATTCATGAAGTTCTTCGTCCGATTTCATCGTCGCACGGAACTTGAAGTTCTCATCCATTTTTTATTATGATCAATGATTTTATGGAGGCTAAAGTAGCTAAAATTTCTACTCATCGCCGGAAAATTATAGGTACTAATTTACACATAAAGATCGCAGGACAATTCGGGAATTATGATAATCCTGTTAAAAATGATAGCTTTATCCGACTACAAAACTATATGCAAACAAAAGCCATCACTACCCCCCAAACAACCGGCGAACGCATCCGCTCCATCATTGGCGGCTCATTAGGCAACCTGGTTGAGTGGTATGACTGGTATGTTTACACCGCATTCTCCCTTTATTTTTCGGCTGCGTTCTTTCCGAAGGAAAACGAAACGGTGCAGTTATTAAACACCGCAGGTATTTTTGCTATCGGCTTTTTGATGCGGCCTATAGGCGGCTGGGTAATGGGGACTTATGCCGACAGGAAAGGGCGTAAAGCGGCGCTCACCTTTTCGGTATTGCTGATGAGCGTAGGCTCGCTGATCATCGCTATCGCACCGGGGTATAAGCAAATCGGGGTGGCAGCACCGATAATTTTAGTGTTGGCGCGGATTATCCAGGGTTTAAGCGCAGGCGGCGAATATGGCACCAGCGCAACCTACCTTAGTGAAATGGCTACCAAAAAGCACCGCGGCTTTTACTCCAGCTTTCAATATGTAACATTGATAATGGGCCAGCTTTTGGCCCTGGGGGTGCTGGTTTTATTACAGCAGGCTTTTTTAACCGATAAGCAGCTACATGCCTGGGGTTGGCGCATCCCGTTTGTGATAGGTGCGATACTTGCCATAACGGTAATGTATCTAAGACGAAGTATGACGGAATCGGTAATTTTAGATGAACCGGATACTAAAACCCGCTCAAACCGGGGAACCCTAAAAGCATTGGCGGCACATCCTAAAGCGGTATTGACTGTAATAGGGCTGACCGTTGGCGGTACAGTTGCTTTTTACACATTTACCACCTATATGCAGAAGTTTTTGGTGAATACCTCCGGCTTTTCAAAAACCAGCGCCACGTTAATTTCTACGCTTACGCTTGTGGTATTTATGTTGTTGCAGCCGGTATTTGGTTTGTTATCAGATAAGATTGGGCGTAAGCCATTATTGATAGGTTTTGGGATTTTAGGAACGCTCACAACGGTGCCCATTCTTGTAACCCTAAGCCATACCAAAGATGTCTGGATCGCTTTTGCGCTGATCATGTGCGCGCTGATCATCGTTAGCGGATACACCTCGATAAATGCGGTTGTCAAGGCGGAGCTTTTCCCTGCTAATGTGCGGGCGTTAGGGGTTGGGTTTCCATACGCTATAGCGGTTTCCCTCTTCGGCGGCACAGCGGAATATATTGCATTATGGTTTAAAACCGACCATCACCAGGAGTGGTTTTACTGGTATGTTACCATCTGCATAGCGTTGTCGCTCATCCTGTATATAACGATGAATGATACGCATAAGCATTCGAAGATTGAGGATTAGTTTTTTGAAGTTGGTTCTCCGTCTCAATTACGAAACATGTGACCAAACTATGGAGATGTGCGATAGACTAAAATAGTGGCCTGTGCGATTCCTTCCTTGGGGAAGGGAAGGTAGGGGTTTCGCAAACTATGACACCACTGCTAAGCACACGTAAAAGCTTGGCGTAGAAACCCCTCCCTTCGCCCTCCCAAGGGAGGGAATCGCACGATCCCGGTTATTAGTTAAATAGCCGGATTTTCGCTGTAGCTCTTCCAAAGCTCGTCAACCGTTTTGCCGGTTAACGTTTTCCATGAGGCATCAGTGTACGTATGCTTCCTCATCTGGCTGTCCATCTCTTTTACCAAACCCGGTTTAACTTTTTTCTCTATCCAAACCAAAAAACGGGCGGTAACGCGGTAAGCATTGTCATAGTTTTGGGTTGGTTTAAAATCCGGCAATGTCCATTTGGCAGCTGCATTGTTTACACCGAACTGATTACGCGCGTAATCGGCGATGCCTTCGGTAAGCCAGCCTGGTCCAACGCTTTCGCCGTAATCCTGTACAATGTGCATTACTTCGTGGGTAACCACGTCAATGTCTTCAGGGCGTTTGTGCAGCCAGCTTGATGCAATGGTAACCTTACCATCGGCAGTGGCGGCAACACCTTTATAGCTGGTATCAACGGCCATTTTTACATCCTTAAGCGTTGCAGGGTTGTATTCCTTAGCCAGCTCCGGGTAAACGATGTAGAATGTTTTTACAAGGCGGGTTAACTCGGCAGTATCAAGCGTTGCATCGTTGTTGGTGAGGGTTAGCGTATAGCCGCCGTGTTTGTAGGTTCTGCTGGTGGTTTGCGCATCGGCAGATTTTATAATTATGGCAGATAAAATCGCCGCAAGTACGAGTGTTTTTTTCATGGTCAGTTTTTTCAGTTTCAGCCGCAATAATAGGGATTTATAAGGCTGAAATGTGTGGATGAATGTAAAAATGTAATGACGGGGAAGAGTCTTCTTGTAAATTTTTCTATGTTTTAATTTAAGAATACACAAAGACGGATTAGACAATATTTTTAATTGTACACTTTAACGCAGGCCTGCGACCTGCGCTGGTATATTAGACCCTTTCAGGGTCAGGACAATCAAGTTCTATCAAAAACTAAAGCCCTGAAAGGGCTAAATACAATTGCGCAGATCAACGGCCTGCACTGGTACCGGAATAAGTTGTTTGATTTTCAAATCCGGGGTAAAAATCGTATATTTGTATACGCCCTTAAGGGTAGTTCTTTTTTTCTCATTCTCCGTCATCAGGAAGTTTTATTTGGGCGAATTTCCGGCTATTCTTATTTAAGAATCTGTAAGTCAATATTTTAGTAAATTTATCGCATTGATTTTATCAGGGATGAAAATCTGTTTACCATGGTAATTCAAAATTTTATCAGGGGCAAAAGATATTATGCCTTCGTAATTCAAAATTTTATCAGGATTGAAATTCATTTTGCTCTCGTAATCCAAAATTTTAACAGGGGCAAAACCCTTCTCACCTTCGTAATTGAAATTTTTATCAGGGGTAAAAACACCTTTTGCCATCGTAATTCCAACGTTTTTTAGGAATTGATCCTGTTTCGCTGTCACAATTATAGATTTTTCCCCGTCTGCTTTGGAAAAAAGTTAATTTTGCAGCCACATTCTTATGATCGAAATAAACACATTATATGAACAGGCCATAAACCTGTTACAGCAACTCATAGCCGTCCCCTCATTCAGCAAGGAAGAAAACCTGACTGCCGATGTTATTGAAAAGTTTTTGCAGGGTCACGGCGTAACAACCCACCGCAAACTGAACAACATTTGGGCCTGGAACAAGCATTTTGACGCAGCAAAGCCTACCATCCTGCTTAATTCGCACCACGACACGGTGAAACCAAACTCCGGCTATACCCGCGACCCTTATGATGCCAAAATTGAAGATGGCAAGCTTTTTGGCCTGGGCAGCAATGACGCAGGGGGATGCCTGGTATCACTCATTAACGTTTTCCTTTATTTTTATGAAAAGGAAAACTTAAAATATAACTTCTGCCTGGCTACTACTGCAGAAGAGGAGATCTCCGGTATAAACGGATTGGAACTGATTATCCCGGATCTTGGTCCGCTTGATTTTGGAATAGTGGGTGAGCCCACCCTGATGCAGTTAGCCATTGCCGAGCGCGGCCTGATGGTGCTGGATTGTGTGGCCCATGGCAAAGCCGGCCATGCCGCCCGCGAGGAGGGCGATAATGCTATTTATAAAGCGTTAACCGATATCGAATGGTTCCGGACGTTCCGCTTTCCTAATGAATCGGAAGTTTTTGGCCCGATAAAAATGTCGGTAACCATCATTAATGCCGGCTCACAACATAACGTGGTGCCTGCAAGCTGTACCTTCACGGTTGATGTACGGGTAACAGATGCTTATCGCAATGAAGAAGTATTGGAGATCATTCGTCAGCATGTGAGCTGCGATGTTACCTCGCGTTCTATCCGCTTAAAACCATCTAAAATAGACAGGGAACACCCGATAGTCCAGGCTGGGATAGCGTTGGGAAGAACCACTTATGGCTCACCGACAACATCGGATCAATCATTGCTGGATATACCATCTTTAAAAGTCGGTCCGGGCGATTCAGCGCGGTCACATACCGCGGATGAGTTTGTTTATGTGGATGAGGTTAGGGAGGGGATTGAGTTGTATATTAAGATGCTGAAAAGCATAAACTGATTTACGAATTACGATTTACGAATTACGATTTTGTTGATGACTGATTAATTTAGGATTTCAAAAATTAACTCTAATCACAATGACAAAAGAAGAACTTAAACAAAGAACTAAAAGTTATGCAATCGTAAATGCAAGGCTGGTGCTTAGCCTTCCTTACAACATCGTTAATAAGAACTACGCCGATCAATTAAATAGAAGCGCGAGTTCAACAGGCGCAAACTATCGGGCCGCTTGCAGAGCAAAATCGAAAAATGATTTCATAAATAAACTAAAAATTGTAGAAGAAGAATTGGATGAAACCCTGTTCTTTTTAGAACTATTAGAAGAACTAAATCCTGAAATAAAAGAAAAAATTGACCCGATTTATAAGGAAGGGAACGAACTTCTTTCTATTATTGTTGCTGCGCTGAACACCCTGCGGGGTAACTAAGTGACAATGACGGATTTCAAATCGTAATTCGTAAATCGTAATTCGTAAATCAAGATGGCAAAAATCTGGCAGAAATCAGTTACCGTTAATGAACTCGTTGAAAACTTCACCGTTGGCCGCGACCGCGAGTTTGACCTGCAGATGGCTGCCTTTGATGTGCTGGGTTCCCTGGCCCATACTCAAATGTTGGAGAGCATCGGCTTGATGAGCGCCAATGATTTGCAATCGGTTCAAAAGGAATTAAAAAGTATTTACAAAGATATTGAGGCTGGTAATTTCGCCATTGAGCCCGAGGTTGAGGATGTACACTCGCAGGTAGAGATGTTACTGACCCAGCGTATTGGCGACGCCGGTAAAAAGATCCATAGCGGCCGTTCGCGTAACGACCAGGTGCTGGTTGACCTGAAACTTTTCTTCCGCCACGAACTGCAGGAAGTTGTTGAGGAAACTGAGAAATTGTTTCGCCAGCTGATTGAATTGAGCGAAAAACATAAAGACACGTTATTGCCGGGCTATACCCATTTGCAGGTGGCCATGCCATCGTCATTCGGTTTATGGTTTGGCGCTTATGCCGAAAGTTTGGCAGATGACCTGGAACTCGTTTTGGCGGCCTATAAGATCACCAATAAAAATCCTTTGGGTTCGGCTGCCGGGTACGGCTCCTCGTTTCCACTTAACCGTACATTGACCACCAATTTATTGGGTTTCGACAGCCTGAACTACAATGTAGTTTATGCACAAATGGGCCGCGGGAAGACCGAAAGGATCATCGCGCAAGCCCTATCATCCATCGCGGCTACACTGGCAAAAATGGCTATGGACCAGGCTTTATATTTGAGCCAGAATTTTGCATTTGTAAGCTACCCGGATACGCTGACCACCGGCAGCAGCATTATGCCGCATAAAAAGAATCCCGATGTTTGGGAGATTATGCGCGGTAAATGTAACCGCCTGCAAGCCCTGCCGACGGATGTTGCGATGATGACCACCAACCTGCCATCAGGCTATCACCGTGAACTGCAACTGTTAAAAGAATTGCTGTTCCCTGCATTTACCGACCTGAAGAACTGCCTGCACATGGCAACCTTTATGCTGCAAAATATTACCGTAAATAAAAATATTCTGGAAGATCCCAAATACGCTTACCTGTTCAGCGTGGAAGAAGTAAACCGGATGGTATTAAACGGTACACCTTTCCGCGATGCCTATAAGCAGGTTGGTCATGCCATTGAACAAGGCGATTTTAACCCGGATAAACAGGTTAACCATACCCATGAAGGCAGCATCGGCAATTTAATGAATATCGAGATCACTGCGTCGCTTGACAAGATAGTTGGCAGCTTTGATTTTGAGAAAGTGGAAAAAGCCGTGACCGCGCTGGTTTCTTAAAGATGAATTAAATGGGTAAATTGCAATATCAATTCTAAACCTATGCATCGTTCAACCAATTTTATAAAAGTAACCTGTCTTTTTTTGATCGGCATTTTGTCCGCCTGCCATCCTGATAAAAAAACTATAATTATTAAGGGAGATATAAAAGGCTTAAATGCGACTAAGGTATATTTATATAAAACCTTCCCGGTTGGCAGCAAAGCAATTGATTCTGCAAAGGTGGTTAATGATCATTTTGAATTTAAGATCCACACTGATACGCTATTTCAACCTGAATTGGGTAACATAAGATTTGCTGGAACAGATAAAAAAATGAATTGCCTGGGTATTATTAACCCATATTCACCACATAAGGATAAGCCGGACCTGTTCGGTGATTTTTATATAGAACCCGGTACAACAACGCTTTCCGGCGATTTGACAAAAAATAAGAATGCGGGTATTAAGATGGAGAGCGGCGAGCAAAATGAATTTAACTTCAGTCACAGCTACCTGCCATTTATCCGAATAACTAAAGACAGCACAAACCATAGGTCGCAGCTTGGCAGGTTGAAAAAACTGATCCATGATAACCCTAATGCCTACCAGGCAATGTTTGCCTTGTACAACTGGCGATTCTATTTAAAAAACGACGAAATAAAAAGCCTGTATGCTGAGTTTAATGACGAGGTAAAGCAAGCATACTTAGGCCGTGCCGTTGCCGCTTTTTTAAAACAGCGTCCGGATGATTCTAGTTTGATACCAAATTCGTTGTTGACAACCATCGATGAAAAGCAGGCAGAAATGATTGACACCAGTAAGAAATTAAACATTGTAATTTTCTGGGCAAGCTGGTGCGGGCCGTGTAAACAGGAAATTCCTGTTTTAAAAAAAATATATGCAGGTTATCACAATGACAATTTCAGGATGGTGAGTGTATCACTGGATAAGGACAAAGCAAAATGGAAGCAAATGCTGGAAATCCAGAACATGCCCTGGCAGCAGCTCGACATTGAAGCTAAAAACTTAAATAATCTAACAGCGCTTTACAATCTTGGGTTTATTCCGAAGATTTACTTCATCAATAACAAAAGAAAGCTGGTAGGTGAAATTGACGGAGCCGATCCTAACGGTGAGGCAGTATTCAAGAAAATATTAGCTGCAAATTTAAATTAGAAACCATGAACGGACAAAACAGAAGCGACATATATCCCGGCCTTGAAGTAGAGATCATTTTAAAAAAGGATCAGCGTTCAGGTAAATTAACCCGTGGTATTGTAAAAGACCTGCTTACCAGCTCTGCCTTTCACTCGCGCGGCATAAAGGTACGTCTGGAAGATGGACAGGTGGGCCGCGTGGCTGAAATTATAGAAGATTAATCTTCTCCCAAAACTTTATATCTTAGACCTTTAATAGTATTCCGGATTTCGGACTTTCCCGACTCTTCGGACTCCACCAAATTCCCCTATGGCAAAAACACTAAAACCCGACAAAAGATTTTTTTACCGCCTCGACGCGCATTACCGTTTGCTGATCTCGCTGACTGTTGCAGCGATCACGTTTTTTTGCATCCGGACGCATTTTGCGTTGCCATCGTTGGTGCTGTTTACCTGGATCAGTTTTGCCCTTACCGTTATTTTACTGGACTGGATCATCATAGCTACTTCGCATCCTAAGGAGGTGCGTAAAATTGCCAAGCTCCAGGATTCGAGTCGTACAGTGATCTTCATGTTTGTAATTTGCGCGGCAGTAGCGAGTATGGGAGCAATTGTTTCACTCTTAAAATCAGCTAAAGGGCACGCGGCAAATGTTAATGGGCATATCCTGCTTTCTATTTTTGCGGTAATAGTATCGTGGTGGCTGGTGCATACCATTTTTACGCTATTATACGCACACCTTTATTATGATACCAACATGGATGATGGCGAAACAAAGAAGATCGGCGGCCTGGAATTTCCCGGGTGCCCGGAACCTGACTATCTTGATTTCGTATATTTTTCCTTCGTTATTGGTATGACATTTCAAACCTCTGATGTTTCCATCAGCTCAAGGCAAATCCGCAGGTTTAATTTGATCCATTCACTGTTGTCGTTTGCGTTTAATACTGCTATACTGGCGCTGAGTATTAACGTGATCTCGGGGTTGGTGGCTCAATGAACACGATTTAGGGATTTGAATGATTTTAATAGATAAGACAGGACCTGATCATCCTTAAAATCCGTTAATCCAAGTCAAATAATACCGGTTTATCCCTGTCCAAAAACGTTGGCCTTAACAAGCTCAAACCTAGCTTTTCGTTAAGCTGCTCAACTACATAATCTGCTAATTCGGGTGAATACCGTTCATCATGCTGGTGCATAAAAAACCAAACAGATTGTAAGCCCATTTTTTGCCATTGGGCTATCCGTTCTACCCATTCGTCGCAGCGGGCGTAATCAGTAGGATGGAGGCTATTGCCCACGAAGCGGATAAAAGCATGAGGCGTTGGCAATTCCATGTGTACTACGTCACGGCGTCCTGATGCATCTGTTATTACCGCGCCGATATTCAACTCATGCAACATGCTGAATAAGGCGTCTCGGGTTTCAGGCACCGCGAACCATTCCTTGTGCCGTACTTCCAAAAATACAGGAACATCTTTTGGTAATTGTTGCAGATAGATTTTTAGGTCGGGCAGGCTTTTTGGGGTATAATTATCACCAACCTGCAAAAACAAAGGCCCAAGCTGATCGCCAAAGGCCATAATGCCGTTGTAATATTGTGTGGTGATCTCGTCCGCATTTTTTAACCTGCGGATGTGGCTGATGCTTTGCGAAAACTTTGGGCAAAACTTAAAACCGGGATTTGCAGCCGCCTTTTCCTTCCATTTTGTAATGGTTTCGGGGGGGTAGATATTATAAAAGGTGGCATTCAACTCAATAGAGTCGAAATGCTTTACATATTCGTCGAGAAAGTTGGCGTCTTTTGTTTTGGGCGGATAGATCTTGCCGATCCATTCCTTGCGGCCCCATTTAGCGCAACCAACATGCACCTGTAAAGGCTGTTCGTTTTTTGCGGAAGCCAAAGTTTTTATCGTTAATTCAGGATCAGGAGGCAGTGTAAAATCTACTTCCATCAATTCCCCTGGTGTTACACGGCCAAATTCCATATTAGTTGATAGTTAATGGTTCATAGTTCATGGCAGGAAGCCTTGTCCTTTATTTTTCGGACTTCCGGACTTTTCCGACTTTCGGACTAAAAGATCACTATTTATGTTCTTCTTCCTCTATCTCGGTAATAATCTTCCTTACTTCTAACGAGGTTTGATGGTATTGGTCTATAATGTTTGTAATAAACCCCTCCTTATTTAACAGGTTGTAAGTTACCGGCCTTTCCATTACCTGTTGAATATTGTTCCCCGTTTTGGTGAACACAATATTATAGTCGGCGTAATCACTCATTTTGTTCTTAAAGGCCGAGAAGGACTTAGTCGATAATATTAAACCTGCCATAGTTTGCTGATAAAGGTTCACTATTTCTACCTGCAGCGTTTTATTTTCAATAACATCGAGCTTCCCTGAAGCTTTCAAAGCTTCATACCTGCTGTTTGACGGAACAAACTCAACCGAATTATATAAATATTCGGCTGCCTTTAAGGCGCTATCAGGATTCAGTTTTTTGCCGGTGTACGCTTGTCTCAAATAGGCAAAGCTCTTATTCATACGGGCATAATTGGCCGAATCGTTATGGAGCTGCTGCAGATCACCCTTTAAATCGCCTACCAGGCTGGTCAGGAAATTATGTTCAAGGGTTTGTTCCTGCTGGTGCTCGCGGTATCGCTCCACAAAAAGAGAAAGCGTTATGGCAAAAACAATAATGGCAATTTCCAAAATGGTATCACCAATTTTATGCTTCAGGTCGCCAGGGTTTTTAACTACCTTTATTATTTCGCGGGTGTGTTTTATTATTTCGTGCTCGGCCATAGTTGGCAATAAAAATAGTGATTAGTTGAATAAATTGATATTTAATAAAATAATTAATACCTAACTCAATCTACTATCCTACAACATCCTTAAACTCCGGCGCTACCCTTTTTTTCGACGCCTGCTCATAAGCGTATCCAAGTTTAATAATATCTGCCTCCCTGTAAGCAGTGCTGATAAATGAAAGCCCGACAGGTAATCCGTGCGCATAACCCATAGGCACGGTAATGTGCGGATAACCCGCCATAGCAGCCGGGCCGGAAAACGAAAAGCCGTTGTCATAGTCACCATTTAACAGGTCGATGCAAACAGCAAAGCCATTGGTGGGTGCCGCAATAGCATCCAGCTTGTTTTCCTTTAAAATGGTATCAATGGCGGTTCGGGTAATGCTGGTTGTTTTTTGTACGGCATCCAGATATTCCTTTTCATCAAGGCCACCTTTTTTGTCGGCAAGCTCCAGGATTTCCTGTTTAAAAAACGGCATGGCCTTAGCTTCGTTCTTTTTGTTAAATGCGATAACATCCGCGAGTGATTTAACCTTTGAGTTGGCGTCGCTTAAATATTTGTTCAATCCGTCCTTAAATTCGTAAAGTAGTACGGTCAATCCATTTTTGCCGGCTTCCTTTATTTGTTTGTAAAGTTCAACCTCAACAATGGTTGCGCCCTTAGCCTTTAGCAGATCAACAGCCTGCTGAAATATAAGATCCATAGCCGGACTAACCTTCATGCCATCCTTTTCAATGCCGATGCGCTTGCCTCTCAAGCCATCCGCATCTAAAAATTTGGTATAGTCTGCCTCAATTTTACCTTTGCTGGTTAAGGTGTATACATCCTGTGGGTCTTCACCGGCAAGGGCTCCCAATAAAATAGCGGCATCCCGTACCGTACGTGCCATTGGCCCGGCGGTATCCTGTGTTTTCGAGATCGGGATGATGCCAGAGCGGCTCCAAAGCCCAACTGTAGGCTTGATACCAACCAGGCCGTTTACTGAAGATGGGGAAACGATAGAGCCATCAGTTTCAGTGCCTATCGCAATGGCACACAAGTTAGCCGAAGCCGCCGAACCTGAGCCTGCACTTGATCCGCTGGGATTGCGATCCAAAATATAAGGGCATTTTGTTTGCCCGCCGCGACTGCTCCATCCGCTGGTTGAATGCGTGCTGCGGAAGTTGGCCCACTCACTTAAATTGGTTTTTCCAAGCAGTACAGCACCGGCTTGCCTGAGCTTGTGCACAATAAACGCATCCTGCTTGGCAAAGTTATCAGCTATGGCCATCGCCCCGGCGGTGGTGTGCATATTGTCGCCGGTGTTTATGTTGTCCTTAATTAAAATTGGAATGCCATGCAGTGGGCCGCGCACTTTCCCGGCGGCGCGTTCCTTATCCATTGCATCGGCCATGTTAAGGGCATCCTTGTTGAGTTCGATAACAGCATTAAGCTTTGGCCCGTTTTTGTCAATTTCATCAATCCGCTTCAAATACATTTCGGTTATGGAGCGCGAAGTATATTCCTTACTTTTCATCTTTTGCTGGAGCGTGTCGATAGTTACTTCGTTTAAGGCGAATTCATCTTTTTTCTGGCCATCGGCAGTGGTTTTGTCTTTGTCGGACGAAACTAAATTGCAGGATGTTGCAGCAAGGGTGGTTAAAGTAAGGCCGGCTAATGAGCCGGTTTTTAGGAAATTTCTTCGTTGCATGATGATGGTTTGATTAGCAGCTACAAGTAACGAAATTTTAAGGAAATTATGAGTGTGGTTAGGAAATTACATGATGGCGATGGTTTTAACGCGGAGTTCACAGAGGATACACTGAGTTCACGGAGTTATAAAGCAGATAAGCTCTGTTTCTCAGTGCCATCTTCGCGTCCTCTGTGTTAAAATTCTCAAGCGTTTTGAAATCTCAAAAAGTATTTAGACATTTGTCTAAATATATAAATACAAATTGAACGCGCTATTCAAAGCCCTTAATGATCCCACAAGGAGGGAGATCCTGGAACTGCTAAAGGACAAGGACCTTACAGCGGGCGAGATAGCGGATCAGTTTAATATTTCAAAGCCAAGCATCTCACATCACCTCGACCTGCTGCGACAGGCGGGCCTGGTAGTATCGGTTAAAGAAGGGCAGTTTATCTATTATTCCTTAAACACCACCGTTATGGACGAGATGCTCAAATGGATCATCAGTTTGCAATCACCTAAAAAATAAAAATATAATCACAATGAAGAAATTTACATATATCGACCTGGCTGCCCTGCTGATATGGCTGATCCCGGTTATTTACCTGTTTTTTGTGTATGCATCGCTGCCGGAAACCGTACCCATGCACTATGGCATGGATGGCAAGGTAAACCGCTACGGCAATAAAAGCGAACTGATAACACTGGTGGCCATTATGCTGGGTACACAATTATTTGTTTACCTGTTGCTAAGGTTTTTGCCGGGCATCGATCCTAAAAAACAGGTAAAATCCGGTGAGGGTACTTTTCAAAAGCTGGCCTTGGGAATTGTGTTTTTTATATCGGCTTTGGTGATCGCGATCATATTTTCCACCGCTCATAAGGGAATTAAGATAGATAAACTGATATTACCCCTAACCGGCTTGTTGTTTGCCTTTATGGGCAACATTATGCACAGCATCAAACCCAACTATTTTGCCGGCATACGTACACCGTGGACCCTGGAGAGCGAGGATACCTGGCGGGTAACTCATCGATTAGCGGGGAAATTATGGTTTGTCGGGGGGATTATCCTTACCGTCCTCACACTATTACTGCCGCCGGAGGCAGCGACGGTTGTATTTATGTGCGGCGTTGGGATTATCGTATTTATACCAGTTATCTACTCCTATATCTATTTCAAAAAACACCAGCCAGATCAAAATTCATGAAAAAATTAATCATTTGTGTATTAATGCTAATCGGCATAAAACAGCTGAACGCACAGGGCTTGAGCGGCAGCTACCTTGGCTCGTTAACCCTTGGAAGTACCAAGCTCCAGGTGATTTTTAATGTGGATAAGGCAGCAGACGGCATTTATAGTTCTACTTTCGATAGTCCTGATCAAAAGGCGTTTGGGATAAAATGCAGTAAAACCACTGTTGTAAAGGACAGTCTTTTTATAGAGGTTGCGCAGGCCGGGATCCTTTACAAGGGATTGTGGGATGGAAAAGGTGGGATCACAGGGACTTTCAAACAGGGGGGATCAAACCTGCCACTTAACCTGCAACTGATGCGCAGGCCACAAACACCCAAGCCTCCGTTTAATTATGTTAGTGAAGAGGTGGAATATGACAATGCCGATAAAAGCCTGCATTATGGCGCCACCTTTACGCGGCCGACCGGGAAAGGAAAATATCCGGCCGTAATAATAATTACCGGCAGCGGCTAGCAAGACAGGGACGGCACGCTGTTCGGGCATAAATTATATTGGGTACTGGCTGATTACCTCACCAGAAATGGCATAGCTGTTTTAAGGGTTGATGACCGTGGCGCAGGCAAAAGCACTGTTGGCACTGCGGGGAATAATGTTACCAGCGTCGATTTTTCTTACGATGTGGAAACAAGTTTGAATTATTTGGAGACAAGAGCTGATGTTGATAAGAAGCATCTCGGCCTGATTGGCCACAGCGAAGGCGGGATCATAGCGCCGATGGTTGCAGCCCGCCGCAAGGATGTTAGTTTTATAGTGATGTGGGGAGGCCCTGGCGTTGGTGGTGCAGTGATTAATATCGAACAAAATATCTACGCTTTGAAGGGAGCAGGGGTCGACAGTACATCAATCAATGCATTTAAACAACTTCACATGGGGATCCTTAAGCTTTTTGCCTCATCGCCCAATGTTGATAGTTTGGACAAACAGATAACGCCCTTATTTGAGAACTGGAAGAAGGCGCAAACCGATAAAACATTGGTGACGCTGAACGCCAAAAACGTGGGCATAAAGGATGTTTATAAACAGTACAACAGTTTGTATAACATCCCATGGATGCGCTTCTTTATTGCCTATGATCCTGAAAAGGATCTCAGCAGAGTCACATGCCCGGTACTGGCAATAAATGGTGAGAAAGACACCCAGGTAGATGCGAAAAGCAATTTAAGCTTGATAAAGGAGATCCTAACTAAAAATGGGAACAAGGATGTCGAAATAAAAGCGATGCCAGGCTTAAACCACCTGATGCAAACCGCTCAAACAGGCGATTTATCGGAATATGAAAAGATCGAAGAAACCATGTCGCCCGCAGCGATGAAGATAATTTCCGACTGGATTAAAATTCATGTAAAATAAATGCGTTAATGATAGACGCAAGAAGTCAAGAGGCAAGAATCAAGAGAAAAACTTTTATTTTTGACGATCAAGTTCGGGGATTTGCTATTCCTGGCTTTTGATTCCTGGCTCTTGACACTCTATAACTATGAAAAAATCTATCATTTCAGCAGGCTTAATGCTGATACTTTTGACCCCATTTTTTGTTAAAGCGCAAAATACGCTTCGTGAACAGATAGCCACCATTTCAAAATCATCAAAAGGCATTGTAGGCGTTTCCATTATGGGTTTGGAAAGCCGTGACACCTTATCAGTTAGCGGCGATGCGCGGCTGGTAATGCACAGCGTAATGAAGTTCCCGATAGCGCTTACCGTTTTGCATTGGGTTGATTCGGGTAAGCTTACGTTGGATAAAAAGATCCATATCAAAAAGAAAGACCTGCCAAAAACTTACAGCCCATTACGTGATAAATATCCTGATGGCAATGTTGACGTATCCATCGCCGATCTGTTGAGTTATATGGTGTCTTTAAGCGACAATGATGCTTGCGATATTTTATTAAAGGTGATTGACGGCCCCAAAACTGTACAGGATTACATGCTGCACCTTGGCATAAGAGGGATTGCTGTAAGGGCATCCGAGGCAGACATGGCATCGTCATGGGAGTTGCAATATACCAACTGGTGCAAGCCGAAGGAAGCAACTATTTTGCTGGATAAGTTTTACAAAGGCGAAATTCTTTCAAAGCCGAATACTGAGTTTTTATATAAGATCCTTACCGAAACAAGCACGGGGCCTCACCGCATAAAAGGTTTGTTACCGGCAGGTACTGTGGTTGCTCACAAAACTGGAACATCTCCCACAAATGACAGTGGTTTATCGCCGGCGACAAATGATGTGGGAATAATTACCTTACCAAATGGCAAGCACCTGGCTATTTCCATTTTTGTATGTAACTCGACCGATGATGAAGCCACCCGCGATGCGGTGATCGCAAAAATTGCAAAAGCTGCTTATGACCATTATAGCAAATAACCAGGATAGGAATATCTGCCAAACCTGTGGTACAAGATATGCCGGCAATGTTCCTGAAATATGTACAATTTGTGCAGATGACCGCCAGTACGTGCTTCCAACGGGCCAGAAATGGATAAGCTTTGATGAAGTTAAAACCGGCAGGAGCATTAGGTTTAACCATTTGTTGCCCAATCTTTATGATCTGCGGATAACGCCCTCGTTTGCCATTGGACAAAAGGCACATTTAATATGCACACCGGGAGGTAACCTGCTATGGGATTGCATTCCGTTTATCGATGAGCCCACTATCGCTTTTATCAAATCACTAGGCGGACTGAAAGGTATCGGCATATCGCACCCGCATTATTATAGCCTGATGGCCATATGGGCCGACATTTTTGATTGCCCAATTTATTTGCACGAAGCTGATAAGCAATGGATAATGGACGAAAGCCCGAAAATTGAGCTTTGGCAGGATCGAAAAAAGGTGTTATGGGATGGTATGGAAATAATTCATACAGCAGGCCACTTCCCGGGAAGCGCTATTTTGCACGTGCCTGGCATCGGTATAAATGGGAGTCTGTTTGTGGGCGATAGTCTTTACGTTGCCGTTGATCGTAAATTTATCAGCATGATGTACAGTTACCCTAATGCTATTCCGCTTCCTCAAAAGGATATTTTGCAGATCAGTGACAGGGTTAGTCCTTTGCAGTTTGATGCAATGTATGGCGCTTTTGAATGGCAAAATATTGAGGATGGCGCTAAGGAAATGTTTACCCGTTCTATTAGCCGTTATCTGGAGATCTTTAAATAAATTTAGATTTGACAACTTTTTGAAAGTTGTCAAATCTTTGCCTAGTAAAACCCGATCGCTTTTTTCCTTTTTATAATTCATTTTTTACATCTTCATCTTCCTGTAAATAAATTCTGTTACATTGTTTTCAATTATAAAATCTGATGAAACAGGCGGCCGGGATTTTTCTATTTATACTTTTTACCACATCACTTTTCGCTCAAACACCGGTTGCCATTAATGGCGCTTTAAAGGTTGAAGGCAACAAAATTGTAAACCAAAACGGCACAGCGCCGCAACTGCGCGGCATCAGCTTTTCATGGAGCTTATGGCAGGGGCGCAAATATTATAATCCGACTGTGGTCGACTGGCTTACCAGCGACTTTAAAGTTTCACTCATCAGGGCATCCATGGGTGTGCAGCCTGATCACGGGTATTTGCAGGAGCCTGCGCTGCAAAAGCAACTAATTGTAGCCGTGGTTGACCAGGCAGTTAAGGATGGTATTTATATTTTGATTGACTGGCATGATCACCACAGCAATCAGCACCTCTCGCAATCAAAGGATTTTTTTGCGGAGATGGCGCAAAAGTATAAAGGAGTTCCGAACGTGATCTATGAGATCTGGAATGAACCGGAAGCCATAAGTTGGGACACCGTTAAAAATTACGCTATCCAGGTAATCA
This sequence comes from Bacteroidota bacterium, assembly GCA_030775685.1. Lineage (GTDB taxonomy): Bacteria > Bacteroidota > Bacteroidia > Sphingobacteriales > Sphingobacteriaceae > Mucilaginibacter. The sequence continues at coordinate 43,282 of JALYIP010000054.1, read as the reverse complement.
GGGAGATCAGGAAATATGATCCTGATAATTTAATTGTAATTGGAAACCCTCACTGGGACCAGGATGTGGATCTAGTAGCAGCAAACCCCATTACCGGGTTTAAGAACATTGCCTATTCTTTCCATTTTTACGCATCCGACCCAAGTCACCAGGAAAAGCTGCGTGCCAAAGGCGATCTTGCTATAAAAAAGGGCCTCGCACTAATGGTAACAGAGTGGGGTGTGGGTGAATCAAACGGTAACGGCAAATTCAATCGCGATCAGGTAAAAACATGGATGGAAACCAATCACTTAAGCTGGACGAACTGGAACATCACCGATAAACAGGAAACTACAGCCTTGCTGCTCCCCGGCGCACCGGAAACCGGCAACTGGACAGAGGGACAGTTAACCCCGGCAGGCATCTACATCAGGGAAAAACTGCGGGAATTGAATAAGTGATTTGATGTGCGAATGTGCGTATATGCGGATGTGCGAATGGAATCAAACATGACGCACATCAATTCTTCATCCGCACATTTGCACATCCGAAATTCGCACATCAATTCCCCATCCGCACATTTGCACATCCGAAATCCGCACATCATTTTCCTACCTGCAATTTTTTCGCCATATTTACTTGCTGACCGCTTAACTCATTATTATGAAGAAATTATACATTCTTGTATTTCTTTTTTTACCGTTTATTTCGTTCGCCCAAAATGCCGATTCAGTTTGGTTTGTAAATAATTATGTTAAAAAGGAAGTCACTATCCCGATGAGGGATGGCATCAAGCTTTTTACTTCTATTTATCAGCCTAAGGATCAATCAGAAAAGCACCCAATCCTAATTACCCGCACGCCGTATTCCTGTTCGCCCTACGGCTTAAAATACCGGCAGTATTGGTACAGTTATATGATGAAGTATTGCCGTGAAGGCTATGTTTTGGTAACCCAGGATATTCGTGGCCGGTGGATGAGCGAAGGTAAATTTGAAGTGGTTAGACCCTTCAATCCCAATAAAAAAACAGACAAGGACATTGATGAAGCCAGCGATACCTATGATACCATCGACTGGCTGGTGAAAAATGTAGAAAATAACAATGGTAACGTTGGGGCAGTTGGTATTTCGTTCCCCGGCTTTTTTGCAACCGAGGCAGCGCTAAGCGGACACCCGGCTCTAAAGGCTGTAAGTCCGCAGGCGCCGGTAACCGACCGTTTTTTTGGCGACGACGACCACCACAACGGTGTGCTGTTTTTGATGGATGCCTTTGATTTTCACGTAGGCTATGGGTTTAGTCAGCCGCACCCGAAACCGTCAATGCTGCCCGCCAAAACATTTAATATTTCAGGCGGCGACAATTATTCCTGGTACCTGAAAATGGGTGCACTACCCAACTTTACCAAAATAACCGGCGATTCGCTTGAGTTTTGGGACAACATGATGAAGCACCCCAACCTTGACGATTGGTGGAGGGCGCGCGACACCCGTTCGGGTATTAAAAATGTAAAACCCGCCATGCTAATTGTAGGCGGATTATTTGATGCTGAGGATGGTTACGGTGCCTGGCACACTTACGATGCACTGGTTAAGCAAAGCCCAGCAACTACCAGCAAACTGGTAATGGGCCCATGGTACCACGGGCAGTGGGCCAGCAAGGACGGCACCCATTTGGGTAATGTGATGTTTTATAACAACACATCTGAGTGGTATCAAAATAACATAGAGGTGCCATGGTTCAATTATTATTTGAAGGGCAAAGGCTCACTTGATAGCATCAGCAAGACTACCATCTTTTTTTCGGGTGAGAACAAATGGCGGAAATTTAAAGAATGGCCATCGACAGATATTATTCAAACGCCCATTTACCTTGAAGAAGACGGGAAGTTATCCTTTACCAAAACCGGCAAATCAGGTTTTGATACTTATGTAAGTGATCCGGCAAAACCGGTTCCTTATGCTGAGCGGATCCACTTTGATCGAACAAGAGAATACATGACCGACGACCAGCGTTTTGCTTCCCGCCGTACAGATGTACTGACTTTTGAAACAGATACGCTGACAGAAAACCTCACCCTGGGCGGCCCCATGATTGCCGACCTGATGGTAAGTATTTCAAAAACTGATGCTGATTTTGTGGTTAAGCTGATTGACGTTTTGCCGGACAACGCGCCGAGAAACCCGGTTACCAAATACCTGATGGGTGGTTACCAGATGCTGGTGCGCGCTGAGGTGATGCGCGGCAGGTACCGCAACAGTTTTTCAAAACCGGAAGCTTTCGTTCCCAATAAACCTACGCAGGTAAAGTTCACCATGCCCGATGTTGCGCATACCTTTAAGAAGGGTCACCGTATTATGGTACAGGTGCAAAGCAGCTGGTTCCCATTAACCGACCGTAACCCGCAGCAATTTGTGGATATTTACCAGGCTAAGGATTCGGATTTTGTAAAGGAAACCATCAATGTCTATCATGATCAGTCGAAGCTGATTTTACCTGTTTTGAAATAGTGAAGTGATATCATATTACAATAGAGGCTGTCATGGTGAGGCACTCGAACCATGTGCGTAAAGGCCTTACCATTATGCTAAGCAAAGGGAAAGGCCTCTGCGCACGTCGCCCTTCGAGTGCCTCAGGGTGACATGCCCGGTATTTGAATATTTAAATTAGTTATAGCCCATTAATCCTCATAAAATGAAAAAATTATACTTCCTGTTAACCTTTCTTTTGCCGGTTATCGCTGCTGCTCAAAATGCTGATTCAGTTTGGTTTGTGAACAATTACACCAAAAAGGAGGTGTCGATCCCTATGCGAGATGGCGTTAAGCTGTTTATCTCTGCTTATTTGCCAAAGGACAATTCAGAAAAGCACCCGATCCTGATGGAACGCACACCATATTCATGCGCGCCTTATGGCAAAGATCAATACCGCGCGTTTTGGGTTAACCACCTCATCCAGTATTGTAAAAAGGGTTACATCATGGTAATTGCCGACGTTAGGGGCAGGTGGATGAGCGAGGGTGTTTATGCTGATGTACGGCCATTCAACTTCAACAAAAAAACAAGTAAGGATATCGATGAAGCCAGCGATACTTACGACACCATCGACTGGATGGTGAAGAACCTGGATAATAACAATGGCAAGGTAGGTGTATTTGGGATTTCATATCCCGGCTTTTACTCAACCATGGCATCGTTAAGCGGGCACCCGGCCTTAAAGGCGGTAAGCCCCGAAGCGCCTGTTACCGATTGGTTTGTAGGCGATGACTTTCATCACAATGGGGCTTTTTTCCAGATGGATGCCTTTGCATTTTATGCGGGCTTTGCGTTCGGTGCGCCGCATCCAAAACCTACAACTGTAGCAGCTAAGGGTTTTGATTATCCCGATCATGATAGTTACTCATTTTATCTGAACGTTGGCGCGGTGTCTAATCTTACCAAATTAGCCGGCGACAGTCTTGTTTTCTGGAACCAGATGATGAATCACCCGAATCGCGATGATTGGTGGATGGCGCGTAACGCTCGTGTCGGCATAAAAAATGTTAAGCCTGCCATGCTGGTCGTAGGTGGTATTTTTGACGCGGAGGATTGCTTTGGTGCATGGAACACATACAAAGCCATAGACAAGCAAAGCCCTGAAACCAACAATCGCCTGGTAATGGGGCCGTGGTATCATGAGCAATGGCGCAATAATGACGGCACCCACCTTGGCAACGTACAATGGGGAAGTAATACCAGCAAGTATTATGCTGACAATATCGAGATCCCGTTTTTTGACTATTATCTACGCGGAGTGGGCTCAGTTGATAGCATCAGCAAAGCGACCGTGTTTTATACCGGCGAGAACACCTGGCACCGTATGAAGCAATGGCCACCGGCAGATGTTACGCCCACAAACCTTTATCTTCAACAAAAAGGCAAATTGTCATTTGATGCTGTAAACACCTTTGCACCCGCATTTGATACTTATGTAAGCGACCCGTCAAAACCGGTACCTTATACTGAAGATGTTCACTTTAACCGTACCCGTAACTATATGACAGACGATCAGCGCTTTGCCGCTCGTCGCCCGGATGTGCTGGTTTATCAAACACCGGCACTTGATAAGGATGTAACCCTGGCTGGTCCGGTGGTTGCCGACCTGTTGGTTGCCATTTCAAATACCGATGCTGATTTTGTTGTAAAGCTGATAGATGTATTTCCGGACGGCGCAGGTCATAATGACGTAGACATTTACTCTGAAAGCGACGCTACCAGCAAAGTGCCGATGGGAGGGTACCAGATGCTGGTACGCGCCGAAATTATGCGCGGCAGGTATCGTAATAGCTATTCAGCACCCGAAGCTTTTGTGCCTAATAAGCCAACCCAGGTAAAATATACCTTGCCTGATGTTGCCCATACATTTAAAAAAGGCCATAAAATAATGGTGCAGGTTCAAAGCAGCTGGTTCCCACTGGTTGATCGTAACCCGCAACAGTTCATCGATATTTACCATGCTAAAGATGAAGACTTTTTAAAGGAGACGATCAATATTTATCAAAACCAATCCAAGATAATTTTGCCTGTGGTTAAGTAAGTTATTGACAGTCAATTATATAACTCGTCATTGCGAGGCTGGTTGCTTGCAACCTGCTTCGAAGCAATCTCTACGCCATCCATGCATGGGAGGAAAAAGCCAAATGTTAACTAATCAAGCGGCTGTAAGGTCACTAAAAGCATTAAGGTTCCTGATTGTCCTGCGTAGAGGTTGCTTCGTTCCTCGCAATGACGCCGGTATGATTTGTAAATCAGCTAATTAGAGTCTTATATCCTAATTTCTTATTTTCTTACTAAGAATCATTCTAAATAAATCCCACAAAAAGCTTTGTTTTTAAAAGTGTCGGTTATACATTTGCACCATTATTTATAATTAGTCTAAATAAAAGCAAATGAAAAAATGTCAACCTGCTACTCTTCGAACTTTTACTCTCATTTTAATATTACTAACCCTTGTAACTGCAGGGAATCTTTATGCCCAACAATCCAATGGAACTGTTAGTGGCAAGGTTGTTACTGCAAATAAGGAAGCGGCTGAAAATATCACCATCGGCTTAATGCACACCAGGTTTGGTTCGGCAACCAATAAAAACGGGGAGTTTAATTTTAAGGCCCCGGCAGGTTCATATACGCTGATTATATCTTACATGGGCGTACAGCCGGTGGAAGTGCTGGTTACGGTTACTGCAAACCAAACTACTGAAGTACCCATTATTACCGTTAATGCAAGCATGTCGCAGTTAAGCGAGGTAAACGTTATTGCCAACAGGGCAAACCGATTTACCAGGAAAATCAGCGCCGATGTTGGGAAAATACCATTGAGCAATCTCGAGAATTCACAAAGCTATTCAACCATAACAAACGAGCTGCTTACAGAGCAACAGGTATTTACAGTGGATGAAGCGCTCAGAAATGCGCCTGGCATACAAAAATTATGGGATGCAACAGGCAGGGCGGGAGATGGCGGCAGCTACTTTACCCTACGTGGCTTTACCACACAATCTCTTATACGCGATGGCGTAGCAGGGCTGGTTACCAGTTCCATAGATGCCGTGAATATCGATAAGATCGAAGTCATTAAGGGTCCGTCTGCAACCTTGTTTGGCAGCGGCTTAACCTCTTTTGGCGGTGCAATAAACCGGGTAACTAAAAAACCTTATGATACCCTAGGAGTAGAGATTGGCCATACAGTAGGCAACTTCGACCTTAGCCGCACCACGCTTGATTTGAATACACCCCTCAATACCAGTAAAAGTGTACTCTTTCGCTTAAATACAGCCTACAATACCGAGGGCAGCTTTCAAAATTACGGGATGTCCCGCTCGTTAGCCGTGGCGCCAAGTCTGTCTGTAAAGGCGAGTGACAGGTTATCTTTCCTGGCCCAGGCCGAATTATTTTATGGGCACAATTCGGCGAAGCCATTCTTTTTCTTCTATTCGTCACCACTTGATATGGGAGTTACCAATGCCAACCAATTGAAGATAAACTACAACCAGGCATATTCAAATGACGATATCAATCAATACTCGCGCAGCACTAACTATTTTGCAAAGGCCACTTATAAAATATCTGATCAGTTTACATCTCAAACGGTGTTTACATCATCAAATAGTTTTTCAAACGGACCTAACCCATACTATTACCTGGTTACTGACGCAGTAGCGGAAAGCTTTGGCGCCACCCCCTTGCCAGGCAGTAATAATTACATCCTTAGGTATGACCAGTCGACCCATAACAGCAAGCTCAACGCTACCGAGATCCAGGAAAATATAAACGGCGATTTTAATATTGGCTCGATGCGTAACCGATTTGTATTCGGGCTTGATCTGCAGCACAACAATTCAAACCAGGTATATTACGGGAACTTTTATGGCGTGGCGCCCATCAATAGCCCAAATTTCGATTACGGCGGATTTAACAAGCAATTAGTGAATGAAACCAATGCTGCAAATCCGTTGACCGCTGCAAATACCTATCCATATATCTACAAAACCAATACCTACAGTGCTTATGTGTCGGATGTGATCAACATAACCGAGCAACTTATAGCCTCTGCAGGTGTACGTGTTGATAATTACAGGAACCAGGGCACGTATGATAGCGATCATCTTCAAAAAACCAAACCATTTGATCAAACCGCGTTTTCGCCAAAGTTTGGGTTGATCTACCAGCCAATTAAGGAAGTGCTTTCGCTGTTTGCCAATTACCAAAATGGCTTTATTAATCCGGGTGTTTATACCAATGGCGATAACCAGCCTACAGTTGCCAAACTTCAAAATGCAAACCAAATTGAAGGCGGTGTTAAGCTGGCATTATTTGACGGAAAGTTAAATGGTACCATCAGCTATTACCGCATTAACTTAACCAATTCCCTTCGCGCCATACCAAATTCGGCGGTATATGGCTCTGTACAGGATGGCACGCAAAACAGTAAAGGCTTTGAAGCTGAAATTGTTGCAAACCCGTTTAAAGGAGTTAACGTGGTGGCTGGTTTTGCTTATAACGATTCAAAATACACCAACGCAGATGCCGATGTTTTAGGCCGCAGGCCAACCACTGCCGGATCGCCATACCTGGCTAATTTATATGTTAGCTATCATCTACCACAAAACACTATCAGGGGCTTAGGTTTTGGCCTTGGCGGTAACTACGCCAGCGATAGTAAAATAGTTAACAGCGTGAGCCAGGGTACATTTTCGCTGCCATCATACACGCTGATTAATGCCTCGGTATTCTTAGACAGGACGAAATACCGCCTTGGCTTAAGCGCAAACAACTTAACCGATAAACATTATTATACAGGCTATACAACTGTGAACCCTCAAAAGCTCCGCCAATTTGTTTTAAGCGCTTCTTACAAACTGTAATAATGACCCCTTTTAAAAAAGCTATACTTTTTTTGCATCGCTGGCTCGGTTTTATAACCGGGCTGGTGGTGGTTATTGTAAGCATTACCGGGTGTATCTTTTGTTTCCAGGACGAGATCCAGGATGCCATTCACAGCTACCGGAGGGTTGAGGTGCAAAGCGAGCAATATCTTGCGCCTTCAATTTTAAAGCAAACGGCGCTCAGGCAACATCCGGGTGCTAAGGCAAATTATATATATTACTATGGTACGGACAGGCCCGCCGCGGTATTGGTGAATCATCCTAAAACGGGTTTCAAATATGTTTATATAAACCCGTATAACGGCATTATTACCCATACAGAAGATCCGCAAAGTAATTTTTTTATCGTCGTAGAGTACATCCATCTATACCTTTTATTGCCGCCTAAAATCGGGACATTGGTAGTTGGGATCTCTGTTATCATATTTGTTTTGATCATGATAACCGGCATTGTGCTGTGGTGGCCCAAACGTAAAACGGATCGCAAGCGCAGCCTTACAATAAAATGGAATGGCCGCTGGCGGCGGGTAAATTATGATCTGCATAATGTATTAGGCTTTTACGCAACCAGTATTGCCATTATTTTGGCCATCACCGGGTTATCAATAGCATTCGATTGGGTGCGGAATGGCATTTATAACGCTGCTAATTTGGGTGCAAGCCATGCATCTGAAAAGACAATTTTCAAATCCGATTCCCTGTTAAAATCAGCCAAAATAAATAAACCTGTAATTGACAGGGCATTGCTGGTGTCTAAAAGTAAGTCTCCCGGGGCAGAAATGTTTTTAATTTATGACGATGACGCAATTGCCGGTACAGTAGGTGTAACCGCTTACGCCAAAACCCTGCACTTTTATAACAGCGACAGCTATACGTTTGATAAGTACAGCGGCAAGCTTTTACAACTGCTGCCCCACACTAAAAAAAGCCCCGGCATGAAAATGAATGAGATGAACTATGATCTCCATGTAGGGCAAATCCTGGGCCTTACCGGCAAGATCATCGCTTTTTTAGCCAGCCTGATCTGCGCCAGCTTACCAGTAACCGGATTTATTATCTGGTGGGGAAAACGGAAGAAATCGAAAAAGAATAAAAATTCGATTTATCCAAAGAGCGAAAAAAAGATTATTACTTAAAGAAGTTATTACCTGGCTAATAAAATGCGATTGAATAAAAACCGGCAATTTTACCGTTAAAGTTTTTCTATTTCTTCTGTAGTAAGTCCGGTTGTTTTTGCAATAAAGCCAATTGCTAACCCTTCTTTCTTTAATTCACGGGCAATTTGCAATGCCTTATTATGCTCGCCTCTTTCAATTCCTCTTTCAATTCCCTGTTCAATTCCTTTTTCGAGGCCTTCTTTAATAGCATAATCCAGTACGGCCTTGTTGTCCCATTTATATTTTAAGCTACTATCGTACATTGTTCGTTCCTCCTTTGTAAAGTTGCTGTATTCAGCAATGTTAAACAGTTTTTCAAATATTGGTTTACGCAGGTAAGTTGGAATTTTATCCATCCGGCTTATATTCTTTAAAACATACAGCCATTTGTCCAAATCTGTTTCCAGCTCACTTTCTGCTTTAGCAAATTTATTCAATTCCAAATAAATATAACCCAATTTATCGTAAAATATTTCGCCGGTTTCCCTGTTACAGAGGAAAATATCATGCAAGTAATTTTGCCTGTCGCTTATCTGTAAGGTGAAATCCTCCAGTAAAGCAACCAAATAAACCTCTGTTAGGTTATAAGCCCATTCGCTTCGTCTGCCTTTTGGGGCCTGATCGCTGATAAGTCTTGATGTATAAAATAACGCCCTGTCTTTAAAATTACCTTGTCTTCCGCGCTGTATTTCGATCAGGAATTTTTCGTTATTCTCACCTGTGCAAAGCAGGTCAAATATTGCGGCACCTTCGTCCTTCAAATCGCCGGGATGCTCATTCTTATTGTAAACTAAATCAACAATAAGTTTGCGCCCGCGAAACACTTCGTTTAAAAATGCAATCAACAGATCTTTATTTGGCTCGTTACCAAATATTTTCTTAAAAGCAAAATCAACTAAAGGATCGATATATTTTCCAGTGATAGGCGGTTTATTGTTGGGCATTATCAAATATAATTTTTTGATTCAACTAACAGTAAGATTTATGAGATCTTACTCCTAATTACTATTTTCCTTTTAAAGCTAAAGCAATAGCCTTCTGCGCCAATGGCTCCATTATTTTATAACCATCCAGCGTTGGGTGTACGCCATCTTTCGCAAGATTGGCAGGCAGGCCTTTTTCGCTATCCACCATTGCTGAATAATAATCAAGATAGGTAATACTATTTTTAGCAGCGTATTCCTTTAACATTGCGTTAAGCTGAATAACTTTTTCTGTAGGGGTTATTGATGGCCGCCACGGAAATTTGTTGGCAGGCAATACAGAAGATATTACTACCTTAATATTATTTGCTTTTGCCAGTTGAGCCATTGAAACAATGTTTCCAAACACATCCTCCAGTTTCGATGGGCCATTATTTTCGGCGATATCATTTATCCCGGCGAGGATCACCACAACTTTTGGCTTTAAATTGATCACATCCTCACGAAAACGTACCAGCATTTGCCCTGTAGTTTGCCCGCTGATACCCCGATTGATGTAGGAATTGCTTTTAAAAAATGTAGAGTCATTATTGATCCAGAAGTCAGTAATGGAATCGCCCATGTATACCACACGGTTCTCGCCTTTGGCGGGCGGTGCTAATTTGCTGTTCCTTTCTTCGTAACCCTGTATGTTGGCCCAATCCTTGTGTAACTTGTCGTCCTGTGCCTTGGCGCTGAATGCGCAAAGTAATATAAGCGCCGCCGAGAATAGTTTGTTCATAGATTGATTATTTTAATTTAAATGTAAAGTTCAAACGGTAAAAATGGAATTATTAGGTAGCGCAAGATATAAACCGGAAATTGTAAATAAAAAATAAAAAAAATTAAACCATTTAATCCGAATGCGGTCAAACAACCTCACTACGCGATAAATAAGTATAACAAAACATACAGTTATGGCATCTACCTATGCAAAGCGCTCTGCTGTTATACTTTATGGTAAATTGGCGCTCCCCTGTCTTATCTCCGTAGTTTTGCTATCCTGTAAAAACAATAAAGGGATCTATAAAAGCAACTGCGATGTTGCCATTACTTTTAAGAAAGTAACATTTACCAAACTTATCGACAGCATTAAAAGCTATGATCAGCAATACGTGGAGGTTTCGGGAACCTACAAGGAGGCCAGGGAACAATCAGCATTATATAACGATAGCCTGTTCACAGATCATTCAGATAAACACGCTATTTGGATAAACTTCAGCCAGGATTGCCCCCTTTATTTGGAGGGTACCCACACCGGTTTGTTTGAAGCTACTGATGGTGGATTTACGCCTATGAATAATAAAAATATAACGGTTAGGGGCAGGATAGACCTGCACAATACCGGCCATTTAGGCCACTATAAAGCTACGATGGATAGGGTAAGCTTTGTGAAGCTGTAGCTTTCTAAACTTCGATCAGTTTTCAATTACTAAATTATTTGTGGCGATAAAAGTTCGTAAAACAGTAGCCAGGGTATTTTTATTGTCGCTGTTTACAAGGTCACCTGTCGAACTAAGGAAACCGGTAATTTCCCTTGCCCTGTCCATGTCAATATTTGCGAATCCCATGGTCCAGTCAGGAAAGAAGCGTTTTTCAATCGTGTTGTCTATCAGTTTGATGATATTCTTATGCCTTGCATCCAGTTCGATGGCTGTGAATATGCTATCAACGTCGTCGCCTTCACCTTCAATCGCCTGGATAAAAGTGCCCTCGCTGTAAAGCAATACGCCGGTTACATCACGCTCGGAATTGTTTTTCCTGGCGGTTTTAAGAATTTCCAGAAGCTCTTCTCCGTTCATAAGTCTAACGGCCGAGCTTACATATGCTAATTGTTTCATTCTAGGTAAAAATATTAATCGCGAAGATAGCTTTCTGCGGAGCACAAACAGTGGCTATTCCTTAAGGTTGTGTGATATTTTGAAAAGGAGTCAGTCAGCTATATCCAATTGCAGGCCGTCGTAAGCAAGCTCGATACCGTAAGGTAACTCTTTGGCAATGTCGGCGTGCCGACCCAGCCGGTGGCTGATATGGGTGAGGTATGTTTTTTCAGCGCCAATTTCCTGTGCAAAGGCAACAGCCTCATCCAATGTAAAATGCGAAATGTGGCTTTCCTTTTGCAGGGCGTTTATCACGAGTATTTTACTGCCCCTTATCTTGTCCGTCTCTTCGGCCGAAATGATTTTTGCGTCAGTTATATACGTGAAATCATTTATCCTGAAACCAAGTACGGGTAATTTATAATGTAAAACCTCGACAGGGGTAAAGGTGATATGGCCGATATTAAATGGCTCTGATCCAATGGTATGCAGGTTTAATTGCGGAATTCCCGGGTATTTAAATTCTTCAAAAATATAATAGAACTCGCGTTTCAGTGCGGCTTGTACCCTCAAGTCGCCATACACGTCAACTGGGCCTTTTTGCCGGTAGTTAAATGCGCGGATATCATCAAGCCCGGCAATATGGTCCTTATGTTCGTGGGTGAACACTATGGCGTCCAGGCGCTGTACGTGGGCTCTCAACATTTGCTGTCTGAAATCAGGCCCCGAATCAACAACTATAACTTTGCCTTTATCCTCAATCAAAATGGAAGTGCGTAAACGGTCATCCCTTGCATCGGTAGAAGTACAAACTTCGCAGTTGCAGGCTATAACAGGTACGCCCTGCGAAGTTCCGGTTCCTAAAAAAGTTATCTTCACAGTTCCAGTGTTGTTTGTTTAAGCTGCTGATGAAAGGCGATTTGTTTTTCGTCGAGCAAGTTATAGTCCATCTCTAAATCCCGCGCCAGTTCGCTAATCGCCAGGATCTTGCTTTCAAGGCCCGAAAACTTATTTACCACAACTACCTTGCTGTTTTGCAGCAGGCATGCGCCGGTTTTAAAGTTCCCTTTTTCATAACGCACCCGGTAACCGCTGGTTCTGAGCAGCAGTTCAAGCTTTTCGAGGGTATGGGTGGTTACAGTAAGCATCGGATTTCAAAAATAGCAAAAAGTCGGGAAGTCCGGAAGTCGGTGAAGTCCGAAAGATTTGAAGATGACAATTAGATTTCTTTGATTTGTAAAGCTCACTATGCCTTACAAAAAAATCTTTACTGACTTTACTGACTTTCCCGACTTTCGGACTATATTGTACCTTGATTTCTCCTAATCAGAATATTAAACTATGGACAAAAGCTCAAATCGCTTTCTCGCACTCGACGTATTTCGCGGAATGACAATCTGCTTTATGATAATTGTAAACACGCCCGGCAGCGGAGCGGCGCCTTTTGCCCCGCTTGAACACGCTGCATGGTTTGGCTTTACACCAACCGACCTTGTGTTCCCGTCATTCCTGTTTGCCGTAGGTAATGCCATGAGCTTTGCCATGAAAAAGTTTGCCGGGCAGAGCAATTCGTCTGTTGTGTGGAAGATCGTGAAACGGGCTGCCCTGATCTTTTTGTTTGGCTATTTAATGTCGTGGTTTCCATTCTTTTTACACGATGCAGCCGGTTGGCATTTCCAGTTAACGCCGATAAGCCACACCCGGATCCTTGGTGTTTTACAGCGGATAGCCATCTGTTATATGATTGCTTCGCTGATGATTCATTTTATAAAATCAACTACAGCTATTGTTATCATCAGTGTTTTACTGCTGTTTGGCTATTGGTTCATCCTGCTGATTTTTGGCGATCACGCGCAGCCTTACGGTATGCTCACCAATGCAGGAACCTATTTAGATAAGTTTCTTATTGGCGATGACCACCTGTATCACGGCGAGGGTGTTGCTTTTGATCCCGAGGGATTTTTAAGTAACCTGCCGGCTATAGTTAATGTTATCTGTGGATATTTTGCCGGGCGCTATATACAGGAGAAGGGCAAGCGCTATGAAACTATTGCCAAGCTAATGCTTTGGGGATCGTTATTTATTTTCATCGCCCTTTGCTGGAACATGGCATTCCCCATCTCCAAAAAACTATGGTCGAGTCCATTTACCCTGTTAACAGTAGGCATCGATTTGATATTGATATCTACCTTGGTTTACATTATCGAGATCAGGCAATACAACAAAGCTAACTGGACTGCCTTTTTCACCACGGTAGGGAAAAATCCGCTGCCGGTTTATCTTTTCTCCGAGCTTTTTGTTGTCTGCCTATGGATGATCCAGGTTACCCCGCAGGACAATATTTACGGCTGGATCAATAAAGTGCTCTTCCAGGTAATAGCGCCGGGAGCAATTGGCTCATTGTTGTTCGCCATCTTTTACATGCTCATCTGCTGGACGTTTGGAAAGATTTTGGACAAGAATAAGATTTATTTGAGGTTATGAGTTGGATTATAGAAATTAATAAATTGGAGATTTAGGTTCAAATGAGCAAAGATAACTTAGTAAAAATACTCTTCAACTTTTACAGCGACATCCTCGATGAGCAAACAAACGAAACGATGTGGGCAGAGGCGGTTGATGCAGAAAAAAACTTGTATAAAATAGACAATATCCCATTCTACGTTCCCCTGCTTTCCTCGGGCGATATTGTTTTTGCTGAATATGACGAGGATCAATCCATGCTAATGTACCGCGAAACGGTTGAGTATTCAGGTAACTCAACCATCCACATCATTATAATGGACGAAGAACTTGAAATGGCTACACTCGTGAACCTTTTCACAGAAATGGGCTGCCCGTCAGAATCGCTAAACGCAACGTACCTGGCCCTGGAGGTTCCGTCGAACGTAAATTATCTACCCGTAAAACAAAAACTGGAAATAATGGAAAAGGACGAAGTTATAGGTTACGCAGAAACGGCCTTATCCCAAAATCACCAGTATAAAGACATCCCCTTTTAACCAGAAATGGCAACTTGAAAAAAGTTGCCATTTTTAAAACTAAACCACGCTTTCCTACTAATCTCTAATCTCCAGTCTCTAATTAACTAATCACGACTAACGCAAATCCACCACCTCAACACCCTTATGCGCTTTAGCATCAAAAGTGAAAGTATTATCGGCAACAGCAACATTCGGTACAAATGTTTTTAAGGTATAAGTATACTTGTTGCCATTTTTATCGAAGATCAGCGCGCTGTAGATCTGCTTTTTAGCCTTGTCGATTTCCAGGCGTACTTTAAAAAATGATGTTTTATCGTCTTCCGGGGTAAGGTCAATCTCCTGGTAAATTACACCACCGATCTTCTTTTCGCCGGTGTAGATGTATTTGTAGCCATGCTCATAAATGGTAAAGATTTTCGCAGGATTTAAGCCTCCGCCACTGTTGTCTACATTACCCACCTGCACCTCGTTATCCTTTTTTAGATAGGTCCACTGGGTTTTGCCATCGCTGATGATCTCTTGTTCGGCAATGTTTTTGGTAGCTGCATCTTTACCATAAAGGCTCACCTTAAATTTGTTGAGCTTTGATTTGGCAACCAGGGTTCCTGTTTGAGATTCCTTAACCCCGGCCTGCTGATTATCTAAGGTAAAAACAAAGTCGGTTTTTACGACATCGTACATTTTGTATTTGGCGCTAACCTTGTTCAAAATATCCTTCGCTGCAACGTCTTTTTGAGCGAAGGTGTAACCTGCGCTTAATATGGTGAATAATGATAATAAGAGTAATTTCTTCATTTTGTCGTTCCGGATCTTTACCCGTTTAATATTAGAGCGTATTTTTAAAAAAATGTTTCATTCCTTACTGAAGATCCGTTAGGGTCATCAATTCTATAGCATTAAGAGCAATAGTAACGATAAAGGTTTAATTATTGTTTTTCTGAAGTGTTTCTAAATGGCGTTCCAGGCTGTATTCGTCCGGATATAACACATCGCGCGCCTTGCTGCCCTCAAACGGGCCAACTATCCCAGCGGCTTCCAACTGGTCGATTATCCTGCCTGCGCGATTATAACCCAGCTTCATCTTACGCTGGATCAACGAGGTTGAGCCCTGCTGGTGCAACACAATCAAACGTGCTGCGTCCTCAAACATCGGGTCGCGGTTATCCGGGTCAAACTCTTTGGTGCTGCTGGCTTCGCCTTCGCCAACATATTCAGGCAGCAGCATAGCCGACGGATACCCGCGCTGGTTGCCAATGAAGTCCGAAATGCGCTCAACTTCGTGCGTATCAACAAATGCGCACTGTAGACGGATCAGGTCGCTTCCGGTAGATAACAACATATCCCCGCGACCGATCAGCTGATCAGCGCCGCCGCTATCCAATATGGTGCGTGAATCGATCTTCGACAATACCCTGAATGCCAACCTCGACGGGAAGTTGGCCTTGATGGTACCCGTAATGATATTTACCGACGGCCTTTGTGTTGCAATCACCAAATGGATCCCCACTGCACGCGCCAATTGGGCAATCCGGGCAATCGGTACTTCAACTTCCTTACCTGCCGTCATCATCAAATCGGCAAACTCATCAATTACCAGCACAATAAATGGCAGGTAACGGTGTTTTTCGGGGTCGCTTATTTTGCGGTGTACAAACTTATCGTTGTATTCTTTCAGGTTACGCACCTGTGCATCCTTTAACAGGTCATAACGCTGATCCATCTCAATACAAAGCGAGTTCAGCGTATTTACTACTTTCTTGGTGTCAGTAATAATAGCATCGGCCTCATCAGGCAGCTTGGCCAAAAAGTGCCTTTCTATTTTGCGGAACAGCGTAAGCTCCACCTTTTTTGGATCCACCAGAACAAATTTCAACTCGGCCGGGTGTTTCTTGTAAAGCAATGAAACCAATATCGCATTAATACCAACCGATTTACCCTGGCCGGTAGCACCCGCCACCAGTAAGTGAGGCATCTTAGCCAAATCGGCAATAAATACTTCATTACTGATGGTTTTACCTAATGCAATAGGCAGGTCCATCGTAGTATTCTGGTATTTTTCTGTCGATAATACCGACCGCATGGAAACCATTTCCGGATGCTGGTTCGGTACTTCAATTCCAATTGTACCCTTACCCGGCATCGGCGCAATAATACGGATGCCCAGCGCTGCAAGGCTTAAGGCGATATCGTCCTCCAGGTTCTTGATCTTGGAGATCCTTACACCCGGTGCAGGGATAATTTCATATAAAGTAACAGTGGGCCCGATAGTCGCCTTTATCTTGTCTATTTCTATATTATAATGGTTCAGCGTTTCAACAATCTTATTTTTGTTGGCTTCCAGTTCGCTTGAGTCGACGCTTATTTTGTTTGAGCCGTAATTCTCCAGCAGATCGAGCGGCGGATATTTATAGGATGCAAGATCGAGCTTGTGATCATATATACCAAACTGATCAAGCAAGCTGTTCTTCTTAGCTTCATCTGCCTCCTCAATGTTTAAGATAGGAGTAGGGCGGGTAAGGCCAACCGTTAACGGTATATCGTTTTGTTCTTCGATATTGTCAGCATTTTCCGGATCGGGCGTCAGCACAACCGGCTCATGAAATATTGGGTTCTGTACAAACTGTTGTTCCTTTACAGGCTCGGGATTAACAGTTTTTTCAACGTTTTGCTTAGCTTCCTTCTGCTTGTTTGCGCGACTGCCGGGCCATTCAACCGGTAATGAAATCTCTTCGTCTACAAGGTCAACGGGTTCGGGCACTATTTCATCCACAGCAGCAGTAGCTACGGTTTTAGCGCTGCGTTTAGTAATCTTAAAGTCGATGTTGTAGGCAATTATCAATATGGTTAGCGCCAGGAATATGAGCACACCGCCGGTACCTGCCTCGCCAATTTGGGCATCAAGCAGGCGGTTGCTCCAGTAACCGAAGCCACCTTCCATGTAATTCGGCGTATCGGTCATAAAGGCGTGGAAAAAGCCTATTGCTACCGAAACAAATATCAGCAAAATGAAGCTGTAAGCCAATGTTCTGCTCATTGAAAGCAAACGAACCTTGAAAAGCATACGATAGCCGCTAACAAAAAATACAAAAACAAATACAAAGGAGGCCAGGCCGAACCACTCATAAATAAATTGGTTGGATAGTAATGCACCTAATTTACCTGCCCAATTCTCAGTAACAGGGCTTTTTACCCCATTTTCCATCAATTCTTGCGTGGTGCGGAAAAGGTTATGCCAGCCGCCGTTTGTTGGCGAAACATAGCTTTGATCCTCCTGCCAGGTAAACAGGTAGGAGGTAAAGGCTAATAGAAAATACACCGAAAGTAACAGCAAGAACAAGCCGGATATTTTTATCAATTTGCTGTTCAAGACCTCGTACGACTGCTGCGAATATGCTTTTGGCTTTACAGGCCTCTCCCTCTCCGCCTTTGCAGACGACTGGCGCGGCTGATTTTCTTCCTTGAAATTATTTGATTTAAATTGATTTCCCTTTACCGGCATCCTGATGTAACCCTGTTATTATGCAAATATAAAGTTAATAGATTAAACAACTTATTCAGCCGGATTTTTTATTAGTAATCATTTATAACTTCCGGTTTAATCACATTTTAAAAAGTACAGTCCTTGTAAAAAATTAATTACAATTTAACTTTCAGACAATTACTCGCGTAGAAGGCCAATATTCCTTAAAGCGATATGTTATTTAATTCCATTGATTTTGTAATATTCTACATAATCGTAACGATTTTATACTTTGCCGTTCCGCACAAACTCAAATGGATAATATTGTTAGCGGCAAGTTGCTATTTCTATATGGCATTTGTTCCCGTTTATATTCTCATACTGGGCTTTACCATTGTTGTTGACTATTTTGCCGGGATCTTTATTGAAGCTGAACACGCTCCCCGACGACGAAAAATGCTATTGGCGGCGAGTTTAATTACTAATGTGGGGATCCTGGTTGTTTTTAAATACTTTAATTTTTTAAATCTCAATGTCGATATACTGTGTCATAAATTCAACTACCATAACCCAATTCCTTATTTAACAATATTACTTCCCATCGGCTTATCCTTTCATACGTTCCAGGCCATGAGTTACACCATTGAGGTGTATCGCGGTAATCAAAAGGCCGAAAGACATTTTGGTATTTACAGCTTATACGTAATGTTTTACCCGCAATTGGTTGCCGGGCCAATTGAACGACCGCAAAATATTCTGCCACAATTGCATACCAGGCATTCGTTCGATTACGATCTGATGCAATCTGGGTTGAAAATGATGTTATGGGGTTTTTTCAAAAAGCTGGTAATTGCCGACCGGCTTTCCATTTTTGTAAACTCCGTTTATAACAACCCGGATATGCACAACGGCACCACCATAGTTATCGCATCCTTTTTCTTTGCCATACAAATTTATTGCGATTTTTCGGGGTATACTGATATAGCTATAGGCTGTGCAAGGACAATGGGGTTTGATCTGATGAAGAACTTCGATCGGCCGTATTTTGCTTCCAATATCCAGGATTTTTGGAGAAGGTGGCATATTTCCCTCTCAACCTGGTTTCGCGATTATGTGTATATTCCCTTAGGCGGCAGTAAGGTGTCCGGCGGCCGCAGATATCTTAATGTATTCATCGTTTTTTTATTGAGCGGGATCTGGCATGGCGCTAACTATACCTACATTATTTGGGGTGTATTACATGGTTTGTATTCCGTGGTATATATTCTCATCAAGCCTTATCTCCGTAAAACACCTGAAAATAAATTCGCCGCAGCCGTAATGCGATTCGGTAATATTGTATTTACTGTAACGCTGGTTACGTTTGCTTGGATATTTTTCAGGGCAAACTCTGTTAAAGATGCCTTTACGCTCATTCATAATTTAAAAAGCTTTGGGGCTATGCCATTTATAGGCGATGGGGTCAGCAATTTTGCTCAATCGGTTTTAGCCATCGTGCTCCTGTTTATTTTAGAGTATAAAATAGAGTACTTCCCCGGGAAATTTAATTTTTTCAGTTCGCCAAATATTGTGCTAAGATGGGGTGCACTGGTTTTTACAATTCTCTGGATAATTATTTTTGGTGTATTTAATGGTAGCCAATTCATATATTTTCAATTTTGATGAAAAATAAATTAGTCGTTAGATTTTTCGTAAGATTAGCGGGGTTTTCAGTTATACTTATTGCAGCCGATCGATTAGCGGGATTTGGACTAAAAAAGGCATACTTTAACCAGCGGGTAGGGCAATTTAGCCAAACTACTTACGCCATTGACAGTACCTCCCAGGATATTATGATCTTCGGAAGTTCAAGGGCAGTAAGGCATTATTCGCCTAGTATAATATCAAAATACACCGGACTAAGTTGTTATGACTCAGGTCGCGACGGGCTTATGATTCCCTATTCAGCGGCGATGGAAGAAATTTCCCTAAGCAGGCATATCCCTAAAGTTATCATATTAGACATAACCCCAAGAGAATTGGGCATTGATAAATCCAAATACGAGAAGCTTGATATTTTATTGCCTTATTGCGATGAACACCAAGAATTTATAAAGTATATAAAAGAGGTTAGCCCCTTTGAAACATATAAGCTGTTTTCTAAAACCTATCCTTATAATTCTTCAGCCTTCATACTGGCACACAATATTTTCTTTGCAAAATCTGCCGAGAAGGATGACAATGGCTATTTACCCCTTACGGGAGCTATGACGAAGCCGGAGATGGAGGATTATAATAAAAGGATGAATATTAGATCAGTACGGACCCATAAAAAGGAAGAAGTTGCCGATGTTAAAGCGCTAAATTATTTTAAACAGTTTTTGGAAAATGCAGCCAGGGAAAAAATTGCGACACTGGTTATTATTTCGCCAACCATACTAAACAATGCATTTTACCTGGATAATCAAACCTTAGAAAGGGGGCTGATCGAAAAAATTAGCAGGGAATATCCAAATGTTACTTTTTTAGATTACTCAACAGACCCACGTTTTAACTATCACCCGGAAAAATTTGATGATGTATTCCACCTTAACAAACTCGGTTCGGAAGAATATTCAGCAATTATAGGTCAACGTATTCAAGCAAAACTAAATACCGGAAGGCAGCATTTAACAAACACTTCTAAAGGAATTTATTAAACAAGTTCGGCATGATTTCTTTTGTTTAAAATGCTTCGGCCACCCAGGTCACTAGCACAACCAGCAATATTTGCATAATTTTCGCCTATTAAGGTCTATTTAGCGCCTTTGTTCTAATTAGAACATTTGCTTGATGTGAAAAAAAGCAGGTATTTATTATATTTACCAGTAATTTATATTCTAACCTGTAGTTAACGCAATAATAATGAGTGTTGAAAAACTGGAGCAATACATTACTATGGCTGATTTGGGCAGCCTCGACGCCCTGCTTGCGCAGGACCCTGCGTTGGCAAAAAGCCGTACCAGTCACCAGGTTTCACCGCTTATGCTTTCCTGCTATTATAAGAAGCCGGAGGTTACCGCTATAATTCTAAAATACCTCGACGAGATAAACCTTTTTGAAGCATCAGCCGCCGGCCGTTTCGATGTGGTCGCTAATCTTGTTTACAGTCATCCTGATGCCATTAATTTTTACGCCGAGGATGGTTTTACGCCACTCGGCCTTGCGTGTTATTTCGGCCACTATGAAATTGCGCAATACCTGGTGCTAAAAGGGGCTGATGTAAATATGCCGTCGAACAATGGTTTTAAAGTATACCCTATACATTCGGCGGCGGCAGGCAATTACACCCAGATTGCCCGGATGCTGATTGAAAACAATGCCTTAGTAAATGTAAAACAACAGGCAGGCGCAACAGCACTGCATTCAGCGGCCCAAAACGGCAATATCGACCTGCTTATTTTATTACTGGAACACGGCGCTGACGTGACCACCCGGATGGAAGGCGGCAAACTAGCTGCAGACCTTGCTCGTGAAAAAGGCTTTACTGAAATTGCCGAGGCGTTGGATTAGTGTTAGGCAGTAGTCAGTAGTCAGTAGTCAGTAGTCAGTAGTCAGTAGGCAGTAACATTATGTTAAACTGGGTACAAAATCAGGTAAATCATCTTCGCAAGATCTATTTAATCGGTGCGATCTTCCAATAATCGGTGGAATCTCCAATAAAAAAAATAGCCGGTAATTTCTTACCAGCTACTCTAAACTCCATCCTATAGTAAACTATCTAAACTAAAAATTAAGCCCTGTGAATCAAAACCTTATTGAGAATATAAATTTTAATATTTATATTAGTCTCAATAAAAGGCTCCCGGCCTCGCGCCAGGAGTCTTTTTGATTTGATAAATTATTGATGAGCAGGGCGCTCAATGAGTGTTGTTATACGACAACTATTTTTCGAAAGTTTCAGTTTTTTTTATTTTTTTTAAGATTGACTGATTTTGTAGAAAAAAGCCGTTTAAACGCCTGAAATTGAATTTGGAATGTCATCCTGTCGACTTAGTCCGGGATCCCATATGATGATTCACCTGCTCTCAGATCTTCAGGCGGATTTATTCGCCTGGAGATTTTTTAAATCATGTAAATTGCAAATCCGCCTTTTCTACTTAATTGCCAGCAAGTCCACCTTTTCTATAACCGGATCTGTCAATAGTAATTCAGCGGCATTTGCCATTAACGCGGCTGCAATTTTACCGGTAAGGTGAGCATTCCTGCCATCTTCTGTTTCAAAGGTGTCGAAGATGCCAAATGTAGATGGCCCGAGTTGCAGGGCATACCACCTAACTGTATCTGTTTCATCCTGTGCAAGCGGCAGTGCGCTTTTTAAAAACTCCAATACTTCGGCTTCTTTACCGGGTTTAGCTTCTACGCGCGCTAATAATGCAAATTTTTCCATGGTTGATTTTTGTTTCGTTTATAAACGTTTTAATCTTTAAAACAGATGTTTTTTAACCCGGTTTTAAATTATTGCACCAATATTAGCTGCCGAAAGTATAAAATATTGAAAGTGACAGCCCATTATTAATAAAATCGAAATAGACGTTATTACTTTTCCCATGGTCATTGTCTACCGCATTTTGATAGCTCGCGGTGTTTTTAGCGTGATCGTATTCAAGATTGGCTATGTTGGCCGAAACGCCCAGCTTTTTTGTAGGGTAATATACCAGCGCCAAATTAAACCCGCCCATGTAATTATAGTTTTTATTTTCAACACTATAAATGGAATTTACAGGTGCATAAGTATTTTTTGAATCGCCATACATGTAGGCCAGGTAAGGGCCAACTCTAAATCCAATTTTATTATCGTACAAAAAGTATTTTCTCAAGTATATCATTGCTTCAAAGTTACGCCCAGTAACTTTTGGGTTCGATACATTGTTGCTGTTGTCTGATGTGAATTTTGAATAAGAAAGCGAGGTGCCGATGTCCAGC
This sequence comes from Bacteroidota bacterium, assembly GCA_030775685.1. GTDB lineage: Bacteria > Bacteroidota > Bacteroidia > Sphingobacteriales > Sphingobacteriaceae > Mucilaginibacter. The sequence continues at coordinate 20,555 of JALYIP010000054.1, read as the reverse complement.
TTATTGGCAATAAAATAGCTATAATTCGGGCCGATATTAAAGCTGTTGTAATTGGTTTTTGTAGTTGTTACCGAGTTGTCACCCGGGTTCACTGCGATATCACTGGCTTTGCTGTATTGAAGCCCAAGATTGACGCCAAGCGTTTGGTTTCCCTTCTCCGTTTGTGCATTTACAAATTGGTAAGTAAATAGAAATACTGCAATAAAAATCAAAAATTTGTTCATGTTGTTTGTTGTTTAAGTGAGTCAAATGAACGCACAAAAACAACTAATATTTTAGTTTAAACTAATAATTCAGGTAATAATTTTATATATTTTTTGTAGGATAATAAAGGATGGGGGGCAGCGTTTTATAAGGTTTTTTAGGTGATGGGGAGATGAAATTCAGGTGAAAATTCCGCTGAAATAGAACATTGCCAATACTAAGGATAGTATCCTATTTAGCGTTCTCCCACTTCATATACCACTGTTTAATCAGCGATATGAAAATAATACCGATGCCAATCCCTTTAAGAAATCCATCAACAAAATCGGGCAGTATAAAAAAGTGTTTTAGAATAAAGCTGGCAGCTAATAATAACAATCCAACCGGAAGCATGAATTTTAGGGGAATGATAGATTTCATATAGCTGATACTATTTGGCGTAAGTTAATTTAAACAACAGATCCCTGACCTGCCTGGTAACCGGCCCTATTTTCCCGTTTCCGATCCTCCTGCCATCAATAGATGATACCGGGTAGGCATATTTGGTAGTGCTGGTTATGAATGCTTCACGCACGTTTTTGAAGTCGTCAATACTGAAGTCTTTTTCTACTATCGGGTAGCCGCTGATCCTGAATTTTAAAACCTTACTGCGTGTTATTCCCTTTAAAATATTGTGTGCAGGGGTCCAGATTTCCTTGTCGGTAACTACAAAAAAGTTGGCACGCGGGCACTCGGTTATAACGCCGGTGTTGTGGTATAGCACATCATCGGCATTTTTTGCCTTCATAAACGGCTGCAGCCTTACCGCCATCAGGTAATCAATGGTCTTGATAAATGGAAGTTGCCGCTGATGATCGCAGGTTACCAACTTCATGCCCATGTCAAACTCGTTTTCCTGCTCCATGTTGAGCGGGTATTGCAAGATGATGAGGTTGGGTTTACCCATCGCGTATCCATCGGTGGAGTAACCGCCGGTAAGTAGTAATTTAACACCACAAGTTGCTATCCCGTTCTTTTCAATTAATTCAAGGATAGTTTTCTTGAGCTGTTCCCTGTCAGGCTCAACCTCCAGGTACATCTCCTTCGCCGAATTAAAGAATCGGTCTAAATGATCCTCGATAAATATGGGGCGGTTATCAATAACTTTAAGATAGTCAAAAATGCCATAGCCGCGGTGCATGGCCAGGTCGGCCACGCCTATTTTGGCATCTTCCTCTAAAAACAGCTGGTTATTTATTGATACATATTTAGCAGCCATAGCATTTTTGTTTTATGATTTGCCCGATTTCGACAACCCGGCGCTCATGTTAAATATATTTTCACCGTAGCTTACAATTAAATTGTCGCGCTCACGCTGGCGTTTAAGGGCTACGTCTATCAGCGTTTTTAAAAGCTGACCGAAGTTTTTATCGGTTGCCTCCCAAAGATAAAAAGATAATGAGCCAGGTATGGTATTTATTTCATTTACGTATACCTTGTTGTCCTTTTTATCAACCAAAAAATCAATTCGAGACACACCTGAGCAGGAAAGGATCCTGAAGGTTTCCTTTGCCAGGTCCTGGATCAGCATAGCTTGTTCCTTTGGAATATTAGCAGGGATCTGGCGTTTGGTGCTCGTCATTCCCTTTGATGAACTGCCTTTGGTGATGTATTTATCCTTATAGCTTAAAATATCGCCTGCACCAAGAGGCTCCTCGCAAACAGAGGCGCTTTGATTAGCCGAATCGCCTATAACAGAGCAATTAATTTCCTTCAGGTCGGTTACCATGCGCTCAACCAGTATGCGGGCGCTGAATCGGCTGGCAAGCTCAACAGCATCTATTAAAGCTGCCTCATCCGCAGCTTTTGATACCCCAACGCTTGAACCCAGGTTTGATGGTTTTACAATAACCGGGAACCCAATTTTCTTAATATTTTCTATGACGGCCTCTTTATCCAGGTGCCAGCTCCGGTCGGTAAACCAGGTATAGTCAACTACGGGCAACTGACTTTCCTTTAAAACCATCTTCATCATAATCTTATCCATGCCGATGGCCGAGGATAAAACATCGCAGCCAACATAGGGAATTCCCTTTAGCTCAAGCAAGCCCTGTAACGAACCATCCTCGCCGTTGGTGCCGTGGATGATGGGGAATGCAATGTCTATTTTGCCAAGCTCCTTGCTTTTCCAGATGGAGGATTGCATCGCGTTAATAGAGAAATCGCCATACGCTGGAGAAAGATAGATCTCGGTGCACTGCGCTAAAAGGTTATCCGTGTTTTTATAATTATCTACATTTAAAAGCGCGTCCCCGGTATACCATTTGCCGGTTTTGGTAATATAGATGGGGGTAATTTCGTAATTGTTCTTATCAAATGCAGCGATAGCCTGTTGTGCCGAAATAACAGAAATTTCATGCTCAACCGACCGTCCGCCAAAAATAACACCTACTTTTATCTTCATTTGTTCTCTAAAATAATTGGTCTATAGTTCGTATGTATCGGGCAAATCGTTTTCGTATAATAACACATCGCCCGCCCGCGTCATGCCGCCTAAATGATTTACGGCGTCCTTAAAGTTTTGGGCAACGTATATTTTATTGTCGGGGTAGTTTTTGTTCTTAAGCCCCTTCATAATTGGTAAAGTTATGTTTTTGCCTACAAGTATAGCATAATCGCAGCTTTCTGCAATCTGTTCACCTAAAAGCGTGTTATAATATTCCTGCTTCTCGCCAAGTTCGATCATACCGGGTGTGATGATGATCTTTCGCTGCCCCTCAATCGCTTTTAAAACAGCAAGGGCCATGCCTGAGCCTACCGGGTTTGAATTAAATGCATCGTCAATAACGGTAACACCATTTGGATGTACCTTAACCTCCAGCCTGTGCTGCACCGGCTCCAATTTCTTAACGGCAAATGCCACGCTGCTATCCGGAACACCCAGGTGCCGGGCCACGATATAGCCTGCCAATATGTTCGATAAGTTGTAGCTGCCCAATAGCTTGGTTTCGAAATCGGCAAGGTGCTTTCCTTTTTGATAAACCGAAAAAGCTGAGCCCCGGGCAGAATAGGAAATATCCTTTATATAAAAATCAACTTTTTCATTATCCGACGAATACAAGGCCGTTTCCCTGTCGGTAACCGGGCGATTGGCTATAAATTCATAGTCTGCGTTCAATACTGCAAGTCCGCCGGATGGTAGTGCGTCGATCAGCTCGAACTTTGTTTTTTGAACATTTTGGATGGTTTTAAAGCTCTCCAAATGCTGCTCGCCAACGGCAGTAAGGATGCCGATTTGCGGATGTACCAAATCGCAGATCTCCTTGATATCATTTGGCTGCTTGGCACCCATCTCTACAATAAAAACCTGGTGCGTTGCCTGCAATTCCTCGCGAACAGTTTTAATAACACCCATGGTAGTATTATAACTTCCGGGGGTCATTAAAACGTTGTATTTTTCGGATAGGATCCTGTACAAGAAGTGTTTGGTGCTGGTTTTGCCGTAGCTGCCTGTAATACCTATAATGATCAGGTCGGGCCTGTCAGCAAGGATCTTCTTGGCATCGTTATAATACCAATTGTTAATGCTCTTTTCAACCGGGGCGATTAAAACATTTGCTATCGCGATAAAAACAAAGCTGAACAATAATACCAAACCGCCAACCCACAGCGCACAAAGCGTTTTGCCGGTTACAAAAAAGTAAACCAATGCAGCTATTACAGAAAGTCCGAATGTTAGCCCGAATAACCTTTGTGCGCGTTTTGTGAACACTACCGGTTTTTTCTGCTTTTTAATAAACAGCAACCAGGCAAGTAAGCCAAATAATAGTATAAACAGTACGCTGCTTACTACGGCGCTGGCAAGCAGGATCATGATGCCGGTAATAACAAGCACAATAACTTCCAGAACCCGGGTCGACAGGATCAAATTGGTTTTGAGCCATTTAAAATACCTGTCGTTACGGTAAGAGTTTAACTGCATCATGTGCAGCTCGAACCTCAGCCTTGCAAATGCATAAACCAGTAAAACTGCAAGAGCAATAAAAAATAGTATGTTATCCATTAAGCATTTTTCTTATCGGCCTGTAGAAAGTTATCCAATATAATTAAAAATTCATGCAGCTTTTCAACAAAGCTAAAATGACCGGCATTTTTTAAAACTACCAGTCCGGCGTTGGGAATCAGCTTTTCCATTGTTTGCCCATCGCTGACAGGTGTGGCCGTATCATTTTCGCCCCAAATTAAAAGGGTAGGGGCTTTTATCGATGGCATTACATGCTTAAGGTCTTCGTTAACCGATTTAACCAAAATGTTCCGCATCACGCCCGAAGCATTGTTATAATCGCTCGATCCGGCGGTTTTGCGGTAGCTTTCCATTATTTCCTGGGCTTTATTATTGCCAACAAATAGCGGTAATGCTTTTTTAGCGGCCTTGTACGAGTAAACTTTTATATAATACTCAAGCGACCGGCTCGGTTTTATACCAGCGCTATCCAGCAAAATTAATTTTAAAACCGGGTTGCGCGATGCATAAAGTATCGAGATCCTGCCGCCGTATGAGTGACCTGCAAGAATCGGATTGCTGATATTTTTTACCCTGAAAAACTCTTCTATAAACTGGGTGTATTCTTCAACTCCCCAAACCTCATTGGGTTCCTGGCTTTTACCAAAACCAGGTAAATCAATTGCGAAAATGTGAAAATTAGGCGTGAAGTGTTCCTGTATTTTTGTGAAGGCCTGCAGGTTTGAGCCCCATCCGTGCAGAAAAACAAGCGGTTTGCCTTCGCCGGTTTCATTAAAATTTATGTTAAGGCCCTTAACCAGTTGGGTTTGTTCCATAAGTACAATACGATGCTTGCAAAGATAATAAATAAGTGTTAGTAACAACAGGCCGGCACAGGCTATACAGGCTCAAAACCCTAACAAAAATGCTTGCTTTATGTGTTGAAAAGAATGATATTTAAAAATAAATCCCGATTATAAATATGCAACCAACACACAAACAAATTGCAACTGAGTTTTCCGGCGGGAATTTTGAGTTTACTTATCCCTATTTGGCGGCGGATGTAAGCTTTAATATCGTTGGCGAACAATTGATCACCGGGAAGGGTAAATTGATAGAATTTTGTACCGGCACAGCCAAATACTTTACCGAGGTAACAACCAAGTTTAATTTAGACAACCTGATTGTTGATGACGAATGCGTGGCTATAAATGGCACCGCTGAATTTTATCTGGAAAAGGAAGGTCGCACCAGCTATATTTCCTCGTGCGACGTTTACAAGTTTAAAGATGGAATGTTGCAGGCAATCACTTCTTATTGTATTTCAACCAAAAAGGAAGAAAGATAAAATGATACGCTACGACAAGTCTAATATTTTTAAATAGCGCTTGACGCTAAGATGGCATTTTTTAAGATCTCAACTGCCTGCTCCAGTTCCTTCGGATTCAATGATGCAAAGCCAACCCTGATACCGATGTTCTGATAATTCGGATCATGAAAATAGCCCCTGCCATCGCTGATGTTCAAGCCCATGGTTGCCGCTTTTGCGGATACTTCGTGGGGTTTAAGTCCGTTCAGGTACTCCATCCATATCGCAAAACCACCATCCGGAATTTTAAAACGAACATGTCCATCCAGCTTTTCACGTAACAGGCTACATAGTATGTCCCGTCGTTCGTGACAAGTTTTATTCGCTTTTTTAAGGTGCCGGCTTATATCGCCGTTTTTTAACAGGTTGGCCATCGCCTCCTCCAAAAGCTGCTCACCCTGCCGGTCAATAAGCTTGCGGAACCGTGTGGCTTGTTTAATAAAATTTTGCGGGGCTATCATAAACCCTATCCGAATGCCCGGAGCTATGGTTTTTGAAAAAGACCCTACGTAAATTACGGAGCCATAATAGTCAACACTGGCCAGTGGCAGGATGGGGCTGCTGGCGTAATGAAAGTCGTAATCATAATCATCCTCAATAATGGCAAATTTGTATTTCCTCGCCAGTTCAAGCAATTGCATCCTGCGCTCGGCGCTTAAGGTTACGGTTGTGGGACTATGGTGATGCGGGATCACATAAACCAGCTTTACCTTCTTTTTTTTACAGATGACTTCAATGGCATCCACAACTATTCCGTATTCATCCACTGGTACCAATTCTAATTTGGCGCCTGTTTGTTCAAAAACCTCGTTTGCACCATCGTAGCCCGGGTCGCCTGCGATGGCAACATCGTTTTTTGTAAGCAATACTTTTGCAGTGAGATAGAGCGCCATTTGCACTCCCTTGGTTATCAGGATGTTTTCGGGCTTAACCTGCAGGCCGCGGGTTTCGCCAAAAAAACGGGCTAGCTCATTCCTTAAATTTTCTGATCCCTGCTCAGGCCCGTACATCAAATATTTAGAAGTAAACTGGTACCCGGCAAACCGCCTGTACTCCCTCACCATTAAGTCGACAGGGGCAAGGCGCGTATCAGGAAAGCCATCATTTAAAAATAAATTGTTTTCCGGTTTCTTTGCGGACGGCATGGGTAAAGGAAACTTCTCGCCGGCTACATCAAAAAAGGTCTTTTCCGGGTAAACATATTGCTGTGTAGTTGTTGCTATTTTTCTTGGCGCTACGTCAGGCAGGTTTTTGGCTACAAAGAGACCCTTGCGCGGGTAAGCATCAACCCAGCTTTGGGCATACAATTCGTCATAAGCCGCTACCACCGTTTTGCGGTGGACCTTCAGATCGGCAGCCAATATCCGACTTGATGGCAAGGCAGACGTTGGCTTTAAAGTCCCCCTGCGAATATGGCTGATAATACCATTCGCTATTTGCAAATAAACAGGAATTTGCGAGCTTTTATCAATTACTACCAGGCCATTCGGAAATTGCATATCTGGACTACCTTGTTTGTATTTTCTGGACTATAAAGATAGGCCAATTGGATGGTAAATTTACATCAGCAAAGAAAATATTATGCAAGTCATCAAAAATCAAATATTCGCTTCAATCTACCTTCGTGCCGGTTTAGCCTGCAGCTACCTATGGGAAGTTGCCGACAGGCTTGGCATCCTCGGCGCTCACGGGCAACCACACGTTGGCTGGGGCGATTGGTCGCACTTTATGGATTACGCAAAACAAACAATGGCTTTTATGCCACAGTCCATAATTCCTGTTTTTGGTGTAATAGCCACAATTTGCGAGGGCTTGTTTGGACTACTGCTTTTAGCCGGGTTGTTTACCCGTTATGCCGCAATAGGCAGCGCTTTATTAAGCCTTGCGTTCGGAATCTCTATGGCGATCTCATTCGGTATCGAGTCGCCGCTGGGCTATTCAGTTTTTACGGTAAGTGCAGCAAGCCTGCTGGTGGCGTCGCTGCCAAATTACAAATGGAGTATCGATTCACTATTAAATAAAAATCAAATATCATGATAACAAGTAATCAACAAAAAGCGCCTGCATTATTGGTTTTAATTGCATTTGCTATAGTTTACATAGTATGGGGCTCTACCTACTTTTTTATAGGGATGGCGGTACATGGCTTCCCTCCAATGCTTTTGGGAGCAATTCGCTATACAACAGCCGGGCTATTGTTATTAGCGTGGAGTGCATTCAAAGGCGATAAGATCTGGACCAAAAAGGACATTATCAATTCGGGAATCAGCGGTTTGCTCACGTTGTTTGTAGCCACCGGAATAGTTTTTTGGGTGGAGCGGACAATGCCCAGCGCAATGGTAGCCATTATGGTATCGGCAAACCCAATTTGGTTTGTGGTGCTTGATAAGGGAAATTATCGCGCAAATTTCAAGAACAAATACGTCATTTCCGGGCTTATCATCGGCTTCGCGGGAGTAATATTGCTATTTGGAGAACAACTTGGTAAAGTGCTGTCCGGCAGCCATAATTCATCAAATTTATTGGGAATAGTATTATTGGTTGCCGGGCCAATTGCATGGTCGGCCGGTTCCTTATATTCAAAAAAGAAAAGTAGCAGCGGGCCCGCCCGCTTAAATACGGCATGGCAAATGACTATTGCCGGGCTTGCCTTTTTGCCCGCAGCGGCTATCAACAAGGAATTTAGCAGTTTCAATATTTACCAGGTACCTGTGTCGGCATGGATAGCATTGGTATATTTAATAATTTTTGGTTCGATAGCTGCATTCGGTGCCTATGTATGGCTACTGCAGGTGCGCCCCGCCACACAGGTAAGCACTCACTCTTATGTAAATCCGGTTATTGCCGTACTATTGGGTGTGCTATTTGCCGGCGAGCATATCTCAGGATTACAAATCATCGGCCTGGCAGTTATTCTTTTCAGTGTATTGCTGATCAACCTTGATAAATACCGCAAGGCATTAAAAGAAAAACAACAAGTGAAACCTTTTGTTAAAGTTGCCGAACTACCTGTAAAATGTAAGGTTTTGGAGGCTTGTTAAAAACCTTGCTCTCATTCAAAAACCTGGCTAAAAGCGGAGCCAGGTTTTTTAGTTTAAGTTTACTTCAAAGGCGTAGCCGCATGTGTATCCTTTACAAATAAATACGCATCGTACATTTCGTTTATGTTTACGGCATCGTATGATTTTTCGCCGCTGTCAGGTCCGTATCCTATAAAACGCATTTGTTTGGTTTCCCCGCCGGGATTGAACGCTGCCGGAGCAAAATAGAAAGCCTTTCCTGTCATCCCGTTTAACAATTCATCCCACGACCCTTTAACCGGGATTGCCAGCGGGTATGCGTTCATCGGATTTGTGTAAGTATCTCTGGGCTCGGTTGTGGCCGCGAAAGTTCCGTTTGCTGTGCCGGTGCCCAATACAAAATAATTATCCGGGAACATTTTCAGGAGTTTACCGCCGGTGCCGCCGACCTCATTGTTGTAAATTCCTTTTTTTGAAAGATGTACATCATGCGCCCATATGATCATTTTTGCACCCGGCTCCTTCATTATTAAAGATGTGTTGTACGCCATAATACTATCCCGCGATGCTGCGGGTATCAGCATAAACTCATCATAAAAAGGCGAAAATGCCTGCATTATGTTCAATAAAGCTAAATGGCAATCGGCCTTGGTTTTTGCGGGGAGGTTTGAAGCTGCCACTTGTTTGTCCAGTTTATCAGTGGCCTTATATCCGTCAAAACTGCTCTTATCTGTCGCCTGGAAATCAAATTTCGAATCCTTTTTATTCGTTTCCTGCCAGCTTTGGTCCTGGTAGGCAGCAGCTTTGGCAATAACGGCAAGCGAATCTGCAAAATTAGCCGCAGGAGTGTTCGCGATTAACTGTTTAAAAACTTCAATATCAGGCATTATAAAAACATAATCAATGCCGTTGACAGTTACCTTTTTAGCATGGGTGCTGTTATATTCCTTCACCCAGGTAAGCAACTCCCGGGTTTCGGTGTTTTGCCAGATGCTGAGCATGTGTTTTTTCATCAGGCTATCGAGGTTAGCGCTTGTATTTAGCTGGCTGTTTAACAGCCAGCCATCGCTGTAATCGTTTTCAAAGGCAATGTGGTTAAAGCCCTTTTCCTCAACCAGGATCCGGCTGATCCAGTAGCGCAGCTTGTAGAATTCTGCGGTTCCGTGCGTGCCTTCGCCCAAACCGATGATTTGTTTGGTGCCCATTTTTTCGACCAACGGTTTAATTGATTTTTTAAAAGCTTCGTAGCTTTCCAGTGATATTGCTTTTGCAACGCTTTGGTTAATGGTTAAATTACGGGGCTGTTCAGCTTTTGGCTGGGCCGAAACTTTTTTGTTTGCCGAGAATAACAGTAGTGTAGTTGCGATCAGTGTAATAAAGATGTTTTTCATTTCTTTAAATATTTATACTGCAAATCAACATCGAAAATCAATGGGCCTTATTTGTTATTCGACAGGATAGAGGATTTGCACCACCGAAAAAATCGTATCGTTTTTCGTCGCGCAAAAAGTGGGTTTAGTCGAAAATGCAGTTCATAAACCCGATAAATAGCCGCACATTAGCATCGTGACTAAGAAAAAGACCATAACATTCCCTATCGCATTCGAGGTGCTCATTTGGCTCCTGTATGTGTGTTTATATAAATACTCGTATTACCTTGACCAATCACATCTGCCGGTTCAGCGGGAAAGCAATTTCCCGTACCTGCAGGTTTGCCTTTACAGTATTTGCTCCACTTTATACCTGATTCCATATTACCGCTGGGCGGTTCCTAAGCTATTGCATCTTAAAAGGTACTGGTTGCTGTTTGGGGCAACAGTGCTGGTGTTTATTTTCATTATGCCATTTAATGACGTTGCCTGGGGATGGATCTTCGCTAAATGTACAAACGGATTAACAGTACACAGGTTTTTTGTGATGCAATCAAGCTGGTTTGGGCCCGATCTTAACCTGATGTTTACCGATTTGCTGGCTTTTTTCTGTATTGCGTTTGCCCGGTTCTCTTATCAAAACGAACAGCTCCGCCATCAAATGGAAACGGATAACCTGCAATTGCAGCTCGGCATGTTAAAGGCACAATTGCAACCTCATTTTTTGTTCAATACCCTAAATGGCTTGTACGGGATGAGCCTTACTGAATCAAAGGACACGCCGCGGTTTATCTTGCTGCTGTCGCAAATGATGCAGTATATTTTGTATGATTGTGACACCGAAACGGTAAGCCTGCAGGATGAAATGACTTTTTTAAAAGGATATTTTGAGCTGGAACAAAAGAAGTTCCCCAAATCAAAAATAATTTTGGACGTGCCTGAACTGATTCCGGATGTTAACGTTCCTCCGCTGCTGTTTTTACCATTGGTGGAAAATAGCTTTAAACACGGCAAGCACAAATTGGAAGATACCGCAGGGGTGGAGGCAAGGCTAACTGTATCTGATAAAGAGATCAGGTTTATTATCAGTAACGATGTTTATGAACAAACCGCACCAATTGCTAAACCGGCAAGCGGTGGCATTGGTCTCATCAACATAAAAAAACGATTGGAATTATATTACCGTGGCCGGTACGAGCTTTCGCTCGATCAAAAAGACAATCAGTATATTGCCACACTAATAATTAAGCTGTAAAATGAAGTGTGTAATTGTTGACGATGAGCCCCTGGCGCACCAGGTGTTGGAGCATTACATAGCCCAAACCCCGGGTTTGCAGCACGCTGCTTCATTCCGTAATGCGTTTGACGCCTTTGAATACCTTGGTAAAAATGCCATCGATCTGTTATTTTTAGATATAGAGATGCCTTTGGTGAATGGCATCAATTTTTTAAAGGCGCTGCCAAATCCGCCCAAAACTATCTTTACAACTGCCTATAAACAATATGCATACGAAGGTTTTGAGTTGGATGCGGTTGATTATTTACTAAAACCATTCGCATACGAACGTTTTGTAAAAGCCGTTCAAAAAGCAAAAACTGATGCAGAGCCAGCACCCGAAAGTTCAACAAGCACGCTTACTATAAAAGATAAACAGGGCTTGCTGGTGCTCAAACAGCAGGAAATAATGTATGTAGAGGGATGCCGGGATTATGTTAAGATTATTACAGCCCAGCAAACGCATATTATTTACCACACCTTAAAAGGTATTTTGGAAAAGCTCAATCCTGAGATCTTCGTGCAAAGCCACCGTTCGTACATCGTAAACAAAGCTTTTATCAACCGGATAGTTCAGGACAATATCATCCTGCAAAATCAATTGTTTATCCCGGTTGGGCAGCTTTATAAGAAGAGATTGCTACAGGAGATCAACGGATAAACGGGTTAATGCTTCACCTTATTATATACCTGGTAAACCGTTGAATAACCCGCAGTTTCATCTGTTTGCTCGCGACCGGTTTTTGTATTTAACTTCAGCGGTTTCTGCATCAGTTCACCATTTTTCAAAACAAATTTCAGGTTCAGCGTATCCTTCATGCCCTCCTGCATAAAGCTCCAAACAGCGTTTATAGTATCGCCTTTAACTACTCCATTAAGCGTACCTTTCCTGCTGTCCTTCTGATAAGGCAGCCAGTTCATCTCGCCGGTAACTTTGGTGTCCTTTGTTACCAGTTCAATGCTCGTTGTATCCTTTACATCGGTCTTTAAAAAGCATAACGAACTGGCTGCTGGTGCAACTGCCGTAATTTTACCGGTATCGGCAGCATTGGCATTAACAGAATCCTTATTAGCGGCTTTATTGTTATTTGACGAGCAAGACGCGATGAATATTGACGCAATACAAAACAGGGTTAAATACTTCATAAGGATATGACAGTTTTAAACCGTAAAAGTTTTACACCGCCTTAAATGGCAGTGTAAAACTTATTGAATAAGTCCGGATTTTTAACGCCATATTCCTTGCTGCTTTTGGAGAGCGATACCCAGTCATTGATTTTATAGGCCTTTGACCCGGTTTTAACCTCGTGTACAAAGCGGAGCGTGATGTGATCGCCCCATTCGATGCTGTTTAAATCCAGGGCATCTGATTTAAAGCTCAGGTTAAATTTGTAGCCTTTTACAGTTTCAAACAGCGCTGTTTTCCATTTTCCGTCCGGGTACTTTACAATATTGCTAACTTGTCCTTCGGCAAAGCGGACCTTGTTTGCGTCATATAAAAAAGGGTAATTGGGTAATTTATCAGCCTCGGCCAATTGAAAGATCTTTACATTATCCTTCAGGATATAGGCAGGGCTAACCATTACAGGCTGCTCTACATTAAAACCACCCGTAAACATCCGCATAGTGATCTTATCGCCCGGCTTCAGTAATTCGTTCAACTGTTTTTCCTGTCCGTACATCGAGCGGAGCTGGTAATTGTAATTGTCGTAGGTGAAGTTAAATCCGGCTTGTTTGCCTGTTTTTTTATCCTTTATGATATCACTTATGGTAAGTTTTAAGTATAAGCGTCTGTTTAATTCATGAAAAAAGCCGGTTAAACTTTCGTCTAACCGGCTCGTATATATCAATAAAAATCAGGCTATTTTTTATAACTGGCGTCATTCCAACGCAGTTCATTCCGCAGCTGATCCAATTTAGTATCCTTACCGATACGAATAAATTCCAGCCCGGCTATGTCAGCAAAATCCTGCAAATGTTCGGCAGTTAAATTTTGGCTGTAAGCGGTATGATGGGCTCCACCTGCATAGATCCACGCGGCACAGCCCGTCTTCATATCAGGATATGGTTTCCATAACACCCGGGCTACGGGTAGGTTTGGCAGATCATTTTCCGGCTCCACAGCTTCAACTTCGTTTATCAATAAACGGAAACGGTTGCCCATGTCAACGATGGAGGCGTTCAACGCGGCGCCACCGGCAACATTAAACACCAAACGGGCAGGGTCGGCTTTGCCGCCAATGCCTAAAGGATGCACCTCTAATGCAGCCTTGCCATTTGCCAGCGAAGCATCAATCTCCAGCATGTGTGAGCCTAAAACAAGCTCGTTATTAGGATCGAAGTGATAGGTATAATCTTCCATAAAGGCATTGCCACCCTTTAAGCCGCTGCCCATTACCTTGAACGCGCGCACCAAAGCCGCAGTTTTCCAATCGCCTTCACCTGCAAAGCCATAACCGGCAGCCATCAGGCGCTGCGCTGCTATGCCCGGCAACTGGATCATGCCATGCAGATCCTCAAACGTATCGGTGAAGCCTTTAAAGCCGCCATCTTCTAAAAACTGCTTTAAGCCAAGTTCAATTTTTGCTGCATCGTAAACAGATTGGTGTTTTGCGCCGCCTTTAAGCAGATCTGCAGCCATATCATAAGTAGCTTCGTATTCAGCAATCAAATTATTAACAGCTTCATCGCTAATCCCGTCAATCACCTTAACTAAATCACCAACGCCATAAGTATTTACCGAGTACCCGAATTTTAATTCCGCCTCAACTTTGTCGCCTTCGGTAACAGCTACGTAGCGCATGTTATCGCCAATGCGGGCAAACTTTGCACCCTGCCAGTCGTGCCAGCCGGCTGCTGCCCGGGCCCAGGCATTTATTTGACCCAATACGTCAGGGTCCTGCCAGTGCCCAACCACAACCTTGCGATTTTTGCGCATCCGCGATACGATGAAGCCGAACTCCCGGTCGCCATGAGCGCTTTGGTTCAGGTTCATGAAATCCATATCGATCGAGCTCCACGGGATATCGCGGTTATATTGTGTATGCAGGTGCAGCATCGGCTTTTGCAGAATGCTCAACCCGCGGATCCACATCTTGGCAGGCGAGAACGTATGCATCCAGGTAATTATTCCGATACAGTTTGCTGTAGTGTTGGCTTCCTGCAAAGTTGCGTAAATCTCTTCCGGAGTTTTAACCACCGGCTTATAGACAATGCGAACTGGCGTTTGTCCATCCGCATCCAAGCCCTTCGCAATGTGCTGCGAATGCTCCGCAACTAATTTTAAAGTTTCTTCCCCATATAAATGCTGGCTTCCTGTTATAAACCAAACTTCAAATGTTTTTAAATCTATCATTGTATATTAATTGTGAATTAACGATTTAGTGAATTAGTGATTTGCTGTATCATGCGATATTCTTTTTATACTGCCAACTGCCAACTCAAAACTGCCAACTGATTAAGACTGTCCATAATAAGAATCCGGCCCATGTTTACGTTCAAAATGTTTTTTTATGAGCGAATCCTTCAGGCGCGGTGCATTATTGTTTATTTGTTCGGTTAAATAGGCCATTTGTGCAACGGCTTCTAAAACTGCACTGTTATACACTGCTTTCTCGGGAGTTTTACCCCAGGTAAAGGGAGCGTGATTACCCACCAATACCATTTCTGTTTCCCTGTAATCCAGGCCTGCCTCCACAAAATGATTGATGATCTGGAACCCGGTTTGGTATTCGTAATCGCCGGTTATCATATCGTCATGCATGGGCGGTGCGCAAGGGACATCGGCAGTTAGATGGTCGGCATGGGTAGTTCCATAAATAGGGATGCAGCGTTGCGACTGCGCCCAGGCTGTTGCGTACGTTGAATGCGTGTGCACTATGCCGTTAATGTGCTCCCATTGTTTGTAAAGTACGGCATGTGTTTTAGTGTCAGATGATGGCCTCAAATCACCCTCAATGGTATTGCCGTCGAAATCAACAATCACCATCTTTTCGGGCGCAAGTTCATCGTATGGCACGCCACTTGGTTTTATAGCAAAAACGCCAAGCTGCCGGTCGGCAGCGCTCACGTTGCCAAAGGTAAAAAGCACCAGCCCCAATTTAGGCAGCTGCATATTCGCCTCGTACGCGCTTTGTTTTATATGCTGATATTTACTCATTTTAATAAAATATAATAAATTCTACCATCCTCTTAATTCGTGAAATTCGAACAAAATCGAGAAATTAGTGCTTTGTTTCTATAAATTTTCCGAGGGCTGTGTACTTATCAAATCTTTCCTGGTAGATCTCCCTGTTCTGCGGGTTGGGATAGTACTCGGCATCAAAACCTCTTCCCATGGCAACCATCGCATCCTCAACCGTAGGATAGATGCCTGCTACAACGGCGGCAAACATAGCGGCACCAAGTGCACAGGTATGCTCAAACTGGTGAATGCGGATCGGCATCCCCAAAACATCTGCCATCATCTGCATAATATAAGGCGATTTTTTTGCGACGCCGCCTATTCCTATCAGCCCTTTTACAGGAATACCCTCCTGCACAAAACGGTCTACGATACTTTTTGCCCCAAAACAGGTGGCCTCAGCCAATGCCCTGAAAACGCGCGGGGCATCACTACCCAGCCCCAGGCCGGTTATCGCTCCTTTAAGTGTTTGGTCGGCATCAGGTGTGCGGCGGCCATTAAACCAGTCTATAGCAAGTTCGGCGTTTTCTTCAATAGGTAACAGGGCAGCCTGCCTGCTTAGTTCGGGAATTATCTTAGCCAAAAGCTCTTCCTTTAAAGCTTCGGCTGTTTTTGGGTCGATAAGCGCAGATGACGACAAAGCATTCAACGGCCATGCAACCAGGTTCTTAAACCAGGCATAAGTATCGCCAAAGGCAGATTGTCCGGCTTCAAGCCCAACCATTCCCGGGATAACCGAGCCATTTACCTGCCCGCAAATACCACGGATCAGTTTACCTTCAATGTCAGCAGTGGGCGCAACCAGTATATCGCAGGTTGATGTACCCATTACCTTACTGAGGTGATAAGGTTCAATCTGCCCGCCAACTGCACCCATGTGCGCATCAAAAGCGCCGACACCAACCACTACATTGGTTGATAATCCCAACCTTTCAGCCCATTCAGCGCTTAAGGTACCGGCGGGTTCGTCTGATGTATAAGTATCCTTAAATAGTCTTGAAGTGATGCCCGTCAAAAGCGGATCGAGCGATGAGAAGAACTCATCTGGCGGTAATCCGCCAAATTCTTCCGCCCAAAGCGCCTTGTGCCCGGCAGAGCAGCGGCCGCGTTTTATTTGTGATGCATCGTTGCCACCGGTTAATAAGAATGGGATCCAGTCGCAATGTTCCACCCAAGAATAGCATGCCTTTGCTACCTGCTCATCAGCACGTAAAGTGCGCAATAGCTTGGCCCAAAACCATTCGGATGAATAAATACCGCCTACATATTTAAGGTAGTTAATATCAAATTTGGTGGCGTGGTCATTTATCTCTGCTGCTTCGTTTACGCCGGTATGGTCCTTCCATAAAACAAACATCGCATGCGGATTATTTTCAAATCCTGGTGTTAAGGCCAATGGCGTTCCGCTTTTGTCCACGGCCACAGGTGTTGATCCGGTAGTGTCGACCGCCAGGCCTTTAACAGCGTTTGCAGCGCCAGGGCCAGCCTTTTTTAAGCAATCCTTAATGGTAGTTTCCAGGCCCTCAATGTAATCGAGCGGGTGTTGCCTGAATTGGTTTTCAGGTGCGTTGCAGTATAATCCCTGATGCCACCTGGGGTAGTTAAATACTGAGGTTGCTATCTCTTCACCATTATTTGCGTCGATCAATACAGAGCGGACGGAATCGGATCCGTAGTCCACCCCCATTACAAATTGGTCGGTAGTCATATCTTGTTTATAATTTAGTGTTGAAATAACACTTATTTTTTGACAAAAAGAAATTTTGAATAAAAAATTAGCAATCTAACAACCAAAGCTCATAAATTGTTACAACGAAAGTGTATCAGGGTTGGGTATGAAATTTAAAAATGCCTGGAATTTGGCATAGTAATTTTGCTTGTTTAACTGGTAATAATAAGCTCCCCGTTTAGACCCCGCCTTGTCCTTTTCGGCTAATTTTATCAACAACCCGGTGGCTAACACCCGTTTACTGAAATTTCTTTTGTCGATGGTCGTATTAAAAACCGCTTCGTACAAAGTTTGAAGCTGGGGGATGGTAAATTTATCCGGTAATAACTCAAAAAGAATAGGGTGAAGGGCAGCCTTGTACCTGATCCGTCTTTTGGCCGCTTCAACCATCTCCTGGTGATCAAAGATTAATTTGGGAACCCGTTTCATTGGGAACCACTCAGCATGGTAATCATTACTTAGCTGGGTTTCGTATTTATAGATATCGATTAAAGCGAAATATGCGGTAGACACTGTACGCTCTATCGGGTCGCGCTTTGTATCTCCATAAGTATGGAGCTGCTCAAGGTATACCCCATCCAGGCCCGTTAATTGCTTCAAAATGCGGTTCGAGGCCTGCTCCAGGCTTTCATCTTGTCGCACAAAGCCTCCCATAAGGCTCCAATTGCCTTTTTCGGGTTCAAAAGCCCTTTGGATCAAAAGTATTTTCAGTGCTTCACCGTCAAATCCAAAAACTATACAATCAACTGCTAATAAATGTCGGGTTTGGTTTGAGTACTTATGCATTTGTAAAAAATGGATTTGCTTGCAATCGTGGCAAATGTATTACATTGTTAATATATAAAGAAATGCTGTTTACATTCACGCAACATTGTATCGCAAATTATTCGAATAAATAAATCATCTAACTAAAAATTCGGCACTCAATTTTTTATCTGTAGAGTTACTTCCCAAATACAATTGATACTTGCCCGGATACAACTGCCATTTGTGTTTTTCAAGATCCCACTTTTGCAGATCGCTAACCGGGATGCTTATTATTGTCGATTGCTTATCGCCCTTTTTAACGCTTACCCGTTTAAAACCCTTCAATTCCTTTAATGGCATTCTGTCGATTTGCGGATATTGGATATAAGCCTGTACAACTTCGTCGCCGTCCATACCACCGGTGTTTTCAACCTGTACCGAAATTTTTATAGAATCTTTGGCGATGTACTTTTGCTGAGGTTGCTGTTGCCAATGGTAATTAAAACTGGTATAGCTTAACCCAAACCCAAATGGATATTGCACCGGCCCGTCAAAATAACGGTAGGTGCGGCCCTGCATGTTATAATTACCAAAAGCCGGCACATCCTTTATCGATTTATAAAAGGTAACCGGTAAATGTCCTGATGGTGAAACTGCCCCGAAAACCAGGTCAGCTAAAGCATTGCCGCCCTGTTCGCCGGGATACCAGGCTAATATGATAGCATCGGCATATGGCTCAATGGCAGAAATATCTACATCACTGCCGGCTGTTACTACCGCAATTATTGGTTTTTTTACCGATTTCCTCAATTCCTTCATAAAAGCAATATCGCCGGGAGGCAAACTCAAATCTTTTTTGTCGCCGCCGCTTGGCGATAAAAACGCATCGCCTGCTTCACCTTCCAGGACCGGACTCAGGCCGATAACTGCAATGGTCAGGTCAGCATTACCCGCTGCCCAGGTGCCACCAAAGTGGGTAGTATCCGTATGGCTTGCACCCAAATCATATTCAACACGGGTGGCTTTATCAACCGCGGCAGTTATCCCCTCAACAAAATTAACCGCCTTGCTGCTAACGCCATGATAATTTGCCACCAAAGCATCAAGCGACGCCGCGTTCGGGCCTAAAACCATAATGCTGGGATAATCGCTTTTTTTCAATGGCAGGATATTTTTGTCGTTTTTTAATAGCACCATACTTTGTTGGGCTACTTTACGGGTTAGCGCAACATGGGCTGCATTATGGATACTGTCATCACCATAGTTTTTGTAGGGCGATG
This sequence comes from Bacteroidota bacterium, assembly GCA_030775685.1. Classification (GTDB taxonomy): domain Bacteria; phylum Bacteroidota; class Bacteroidia; order Sphingobacteriales; family Sphingobacteriaceae; genus Mucilaginibacter. The sequence goes on along the minus strand of JALYIP010000054.1, from coordinate 1,395 downwards.
CAGCCTGGTCGTCAAAAAAACCCAACTTGATTTGTGTTCGCAGGAGAGCCGCCAATGCCTGGTCCACCTCTTTTTCGGTAAGCAGTTTTTGGTTGATGGCTTTTAAAACGTCGTCCTGTAAAATACTGGAGCAATCCAGGTCAATGCCAGCCTTTATGGCTGCTGCAGCTGTTTCTGTACTGTTCGGCAAAGTTTTATGGGTTAAGAAAACATCGTCCAAAGCGCCGCAGTCGGTAACTACATGCCCCTTAAAGCCCCATTCCTTGCGTAAAATATCAGTTAGTAATGTTTTATTGATAGAATTCGGCATCCCGTTGATCCGATTATAAGCGCTCATCACAGATTCAACACCGCCGTTCACCAGCGCGTGGAAAGCATACAGGTAGGTTTCGCGCAGATCCTTTTCATCAACAATAGCATTAAACTTATCGCGCTCACTTTCCGGGCCGCTGTGTACGGCAAAGTGTTTGGCAGTTGCCGATACCTTTAAATGCAGCGGATTATCACCCTGCATCCCTTGTATGTAAGCGGTACCGGTCCTGGCGGTCAGGTAAGGGTCTTCGCCATAAGTTTCCTGCCCGCGTCCCCATCTTGGGTCGCGAAAAATATTAATATTGGGCGACCAGAACGTCAGTCCCATGTATTGTTGATGTTGCCCCTTTGCATAGGCAAGGTTATATTTTGCCCGTGCCTCGGTTGAAATAACGGTTGACACCTGTTTCACCAGGTTATCATCAAATGTGGCAGCCATGGCTATTGCCTGCGGAAAAATGGTGGCCTCGCCGGCGCGGGCAACACCATGTAAGCTCTCGTTCCACCAATTATAGGCCGGGATGTTTAGGCGCGGCACTGCTTTACTTCGATAGCCAAGCAATGAAATCTTTTCTTCAAGCGTTAATTTAGAAATTAGGTCTGCAACTCTCGTGTCCAGCGGTTTGCTTGCATCCCTGAACACAGGCAACTGCTGCGCTTTTGAATATTGCCAGGTCAGCACAAAGAAGCTTATAAGAAAAAACAAACCTGCCTTCCTGATGGTTATTTGGGGGATTTTTAAATTTTGTGTCATTTTAACAATTGATGATGCAATTAAGCTAAATTAAATGGGATTGTGAAAAGCTAGTTTCCATCAGTTATAGATGGGAGTTTAGCCGATAGTTCCCTCAAGAAACTGGGTTTACACTTATTTAACTATTTTTTAAGTAAGATGTTGATTAATAGATTTTTATATAAATGTAAACCTTGAATTATGTAAACCATGTAAACCCACTATGACCCGTCCGGAAATAGCTATACAGATTTGTGAGTAAATCCTATTCTAACTATACAACATTGTGTTAATCCTGTATATACTATACAGGTTCTTTTTTTAAAGATAGTTATTAAATAACTTGTTGT
>JALYIP010000053.1 GCA_030775685.1 Bacteroidota bacterium | reverse complement strand
CAATTACGATGAGTTTGCGAGCCGGGATCATCCTGTCTATTAAAGCCAGGTAGCCCATCCTGAACTTATCGAAACCGGTAAGTTTGTGGCCGTTTTGTTTAGTAGCATTTTTAATGGCAAGCTCTTTTTGCTGCCATGGCTCACCCTCATCTTCTAATGCAAAACCATCCTTGTGGCTGTGATCTTCATGCTTGTTAACCATTATCCAGTTTGCCATTATCGGCACAAATGTTTGGGCCAGCAAGTAAGAAATGATCATTGAAAAGCCAATAGCCAATGATAATGGCAGGAACAATGCTCCGGGAATGCCTGTCATAGTAAAGGCCGGTGCAAACACCGCCAGGATACAGAAAAGGATGAGCAATTTAGGGAAGGCGATCTCCTTACAGGCATCCCATATAGCCAAGGCCTTAGGCTTGCCCATATCAAAGTGCTGGTGAATATTTTCAATGGTTACCGTGGACTCATCGACCAAAATGCCGATAGCCAGCGAAAGTCCGCTCAGCGTCATGATATTGATAGTTTGATGAAACAGGTAAAGGAAACCAACTGCTGAGATAACACAGGTAGGAATAGTTAATATTACAATCAACGCTCCACGTCTATCGCCTAAAAACAGCAATACCATTAAACCGGTAAGTACAGCACCAATGGCACCTTCTTCGGCCAGACTTTTCACGGCATTTATTACGTATACCGATTGGTCAAATACAAACGAAAGTTTAACATCCGGCGGCACCAGTGCCTGGAATCTTGGCAATGCCTTTTTAAGATTCTGTACCACATCCCATGTAGAAGCCGATGCAGCCTTTGTTATGGGCAGATAAACCGAGCGCTTGCCATTTATCAGCGCATAGCCATTGGTAATATCCGCGCCGTCTTCAACGGTTGCAACATCGTGTAAAAACACGGTTTGCACACCATTTTTAAATAGTGGAATATTGCCAAAATCCGGGATTTGCTTGATCGTGGTATTTGCGGGGGTTAAGTAGTTCAAATTCCCTATACGAACGTTACCGGCCGGTGTATTCTGGTTGTTATCGCGCAGGGCCTGTACAATCTGATCGGGCGTTAAGTTGTGTGAGCGTAATAGTTCCGGATCAACCTTAATAACAACCGTTCGCTGGTTACCGCCAAAGGGAGCCGGAGCAACAAGGCCCGGTACAGACGTAAACGACGAGCGCACGTATACCAACGCAAAATCAAGCAATTCATTATTTGAACGAGTCGGACTACTCAATACCAACTGCCCTACCGGTAAGGTTGACGCATCAAACCTTAAGATAAACGGGGGCTGCGATCCTGCCGGGAAACCAGCCTGGGCACGGTTGGTATAACTCGTGACCTCCGCCGCGGCCTGGGCCATGTTCGTACCCTCGTAAAATGTTACTTTTATTAATGTTAAGCCCTGGATATTTTTTGTTTCGATACTTTTAACACCGGATACAAACAACAGTAAGTTAACGTATTGCTTACCAAAATAAGCCTCCATTTGGTTTGGCGTAAAACCACCGTAAGGGTGAGAAACATAGATCACCGGTAAATTCAAATCCGGAAAAATATCTATCTTAATACTTTTTACTGCATTTATACCAAAGAAAAATAATCCAGCTACTATAACCAATATCGTGATTGGTTTCTGCAGCGCACCTTTAATCATTCCCATTATCTATTTCGTGTATTAAAAGTTATTTATAAAAATTCCGAAATCGCCAGTGGCGGCAGCTTTAAACAATATGGCCTGCCAAACATTGTTCTGAGCAATGTCCTTATCAACTTCGGCCCGGTTAACCACGTACAGTGCTTGGGTAAAGTCGACTATGTTGGCGAGTCCATTTTTGTAAAGCGCATATTTTTGATGATAGGCATCAGTTGCAGCTTTAACTTCTTCCGGCACTTCGTTAAAGTTCTTTAAAGCGTTGCTGATGCGCGTTTCAGCCAATAATTGCTGATTCATCAGTTGCTGGCTCACCAGGTCATACTCGTCTTTATATTGCGCCGAAGTATATTTCTGCGATTTTACCTGGTAATGTACCCTAAAAGGTGTGGTGAGATTCCAGATCACGCCGATTCCGACAAGATAGTTGTACCGGGTTGGGTCAACACCACTCCCATAGCTGCCTGTATAATCGGTAGCGTTAGTGCCATAATCAGCCCTAAAGCCCGATCCTCTGCCTTGGTAAGTACCGAAGAAACTAAAGGTAGGATAGGCAAATGTGGCGTAATATTTAGCAAGCTCGTTGCTTACATTAACACGGTTTTGATAGAATTGTAAGATCGGGTGATTTTCGATGTTGACGTGAGACTGTGGATCCACATTCGCAGGCGGCTTGGTTATAAACGCGCTGTCGAGCTGGAAATCCTGCGATGGGATGCCTAAATAGATAGCCAGCTGGTTACTTTGATCCTGCACGGTTTGCTTGCTGTTGGTAACAGCAATACGGGCGTTTGATACTTCCGCATTAGCCTGCGACGAATCAACCCCCGCATTTAACCCGTTCTTTACACGGGCAACCACTACCTTTTGCAGGTCGATTGCGCGTTGCAGGTTATCCTCAGACGCTTTTTCTAGCTGTTGAGCGGCCAATAAATTCAGATAGGTACTGGCTACGCGAACTTCGTGTTGAAATTGTTCCTGCGCCAGGTCAGTTTCATCGCGACTTACAGCCGTTCTTTGAACCCTCACTTTTTCTGTAGCCTTGCCGAACGAAAAGAAATCCCAGCTAACGTTGGCTAAATAAAGTGCACCGAAGGCTGCGTTCCAATTTTGTGTACCTGTTGTTGGGCCCGATGATGCTACGTTGAATCCGTGGTACCCGTAAAGCGGTCCGTTTTGCCCGTTTACTGTTCCGTAATCTTGTTGTGCCGAAAGATTGACGTCCGGCAGCTGTTCTGTTTTGGTTTCCGTTAAATATGCTTTTGAAGCATTTAACTGGTTTGCTTTTGCTTTAATAGTACCATAATTTGCAAGCGCCATTTGTTCGGCATCTTTTATGGTAAGTAGTTTCTGGCCTTGCGCCTTCCAAACAATTAAAACACTCAAAAAACCCAGGAGGAAATGTTTTGAAGAGATGTTTAACATAAGTGTAATTTTGACACCGCAAAAATATAATTCACTCATCTATGAAAAAAATGAATTAATTTTGTGCTAATCATTAGAAAAAGTAATAATGAATATAGCTATCCATCACTTCAGGCTTATAGATACCATCTCAAAAGAGGGAACATTGACCAAAGCAGCTAATACACTGCATTTAACACAGTCAGCACTGAGCCACCAGTTAAAGGAACTTGAACGCGAACTTGAGGTCGAAATCTTTAGTCGCCAGGGCAAAAGATTACATTTAACTGAACAAGGGTACCGTTTTTTGCGCAGTTCGGAGAAAATTTTGGCGGAAATCAAGGCGCTTGAAGAGGATATCAGGAACTATAAAAACGGCAAAACAGGCAAATTAAGCATCAGCATGCAGTGCTATACCGCTTATCACTGGTTACCAGGTATCATTAAATACTATAAAAACCAATGGCCGGATATCAATATCCAGATCCTGGCCGATGCCACCCGGCGGCCATTGGAATACCTGATGAACGGCGACCTTGATATCGGCATTATCCGTACACAAATGGTAAATACCAAAATTCGTTATGAACCTATTTTTGAGGACAGGTTAACAGCAGTAATTTGTAAAGACCACCCCCTTGCCAAAAAAGATATTATTGAAATAGCAGATTTCCAGGACCAGGAATTGATCCTGCCGTTATACGATCCATCGTACCAGGACACGCCGGTAATTGAATCATTGATCCAGGCGCAGCAGGTAAAACCCAAAACATTGCACCGCATCCACTATACCGATGCAACTATCGAGATGGTAAACGCCGGCTTAGGCATTACGGTTATGGCCGACTGGATTGTTGAACCATACCTTGCCGGCCGGAACATCGTTGCAAAGCCGTTGCACCATAGTGTTGCCAAACGCGCCTGGTATGCTGCTACCTGCAAGCAAACCCCTGCCATTCAAAACTTTTTGGAATGCCTTAAGATGTATTTTGCGGGCGAGGATATGAGTATTGTAGAAACAGAAAAGAAGCAGATCATCGGTGATCATGTAATTACCAAGAAGATAGGGATTCAAACACCCGTACCCCCGGCTGTATTATACGGACAGGAAGCTGTTGCATTTAATGCAGCACAGGATATAAGGAATTATCAATATTAGTGATTAGAGGTTAGAGACTGGAGATTAGGAATACGCGAGGCGATTAACAGTGGCGTCATAGCAGTGACGATAGGAGATAAAGTATTTAAATATGAAAAGACTAACAGTTTTATTGCTGCTTCTTCCTTGCCTACTTTCCGCTCAATCTCCCCAAAAACCATTTCCTCAACACGTAAAATATTTCAAAGGCGTTATCAAACCCAATCACGTCTCGCAAATACAATTAGACAATACAGTTAAAACCTTTTACACCCAATGGAAGAAGCGTTTTATCAAGCATGAGCCGGGCAAGAATGAGGATTTTATTTGGTTTGAGAACAAGGATAAAAAGCAATGCGTATCCGAGGGGCAAGGTTACGGGATGATCATCGTGACGTTAATGGCGGGATATGACACTTCCGCTAAGAATGTTTATGACAATTTATATCGCTATTACAAAGCCCACCCATCCGGCAGGAGCAAACATTTAATGGCCTGGGCGCAGTATACCAACGACAAAAGCACTGATAATACTTCTGCAACTGACGGCGATATGGATATTGCTTATTCTCTATTATTGGCGAATAAACAATGGGGCAGCAATGGCAAAATAAACTACCTCAGCGAGGCGAAGGCGATGATCAACGCCATTATGCAATACGAGATCAATCATAAAACCTGGTCGATCTTGTTGAGTGATGGCATTGAGTCGGAAAGCAAGGATTACTTTGATACACGGTCGTCTGATTTTATGCCATCGCATTTTAAGGCTTTTAAACTGGCAACCGGCGATGTTCGCTGGGATAAGGTGATTGATGCAGAGTACAAACTATTTAAGAGCGTGCAGGATAAATATAGCCCGGAGGCAGGCCTGATTCCCGACTTTATAGTCAAGATCAACAAACAACCAAAACCTGCACCGCCAAACTACCTGGAATCGCGTTATGACGGTTATTATAATTACAACGCCTGCCGTGATCCCTGGCGTTTGGCAACCGATTACCTGCTAACAGGGGATAAACGTTCCAAACAACTGGTTGATAAAATAAACCGCTGGATCAGGAGCACCACCAAAAATGATACCTATAACCTTGGCGCTGGCTATTCGCTTGATGGCGTTGATATGAAGCACCGTAATTTTGAAGCATTGAGCTTTGTTGCGCCATTTGCTGTTTCGGCAATGGTTGATGCTAAGAATCAAGCCTGGTTAAATAAGGTTTGGGATTACCTGGTAGCATTTAAATTGAAAGATTATGATTATTATGATAACAGCATTAAGATGCTGGATCTGATCATAATATCGGGGAATTATTGGGAAGCGGAGAAGAGGTGAAAGCTAAAAGGTAAAAGGCGAAGGGTAAAAAACATAAAAAAAGTTTCATTGCGAGGAGCATAGCGACGAAGCAACCTCGTCGCCATGCACTACCGCTGTGCAGTTCTACTGCCATGCCATCAGCTCTGTAAAGTTTAAGTTAGATCAACATCTTTTCAGCCACCCCCATCCCACTCGTCAAGGCCGCTTCAACCGTACCCATTGCCGGGCCCTCATATAAATATTCTCCGGAGAAAAATATGGTATTATCAATCGGTTCATTCAATAATTTTCTTGAGGTAGCGGCTTCAATGGTATCATAAGCATAGGAGCCGCGGGTAAACGGATCAGCCGTCCAATTGGCAACATCATAGGCAACCAGTTTTGCCTTTAATTTATCTACGCTGCGTTTAAAAATGTTGCTTATGGATTGTAACGAAAGTTGCAGAATTTCCTCCGGGGATGCATCCCGCTTTTCAAAAGCCGGCAACCCACCAAGCCAGCCGGTTAAAACAGGAGTGTGCTGTGGTGCCTGTGTCCACCAGGTTAGAATGGCTTCTTCTGAGATCAAGAAGCTCATGTTTTTCAAACTTGTTCCAGTCACGCTTTCAGTTTCTTCATCTTCCCAAAACGGCTGGTCAAATTCCAGCAGGATCTTTATGATCGATCCAAAACCCATTGATCGAATGGCCTTATGTTGTTCTGGAATTTCAGGTGCGAAAATGATAGCTCCGATTTCGGTTCTGTCAGCCTGCAAAACACCTAAAGGCATAGCTATTAATACTTGATTGGCTTCATATTTGGTTCCATCATCAATAACAACTTTTACCTTGTCCGGCTGCCATTGAATTTCTTTTACTATCGAATTTAAATAGATGTCTGCACCCGCTTGTTTGCATTCATCTTCCAGGTATTTGATCATTACAGCGTAGCCCCCTTCAACGCGATGCTGTGCGCCATTATCCTCGTTCTGCCACTCCTCGCGCAATGCAAATGAGCTTGCGCGGGCAGGGTCTGCCGTATCATAGCCGGAAACAAATCCAATCACAGCGGCTCTTAATTCCTTGTGTTCGTCACCGGGAAATTCTTTATCCAAAAAATCGTTTATGCTGATATCAGCTTCCAATTCGCCAAGTGTATCAATCACTTTATCCCAACACTTAAACGCTCCCTCCTGGCTGAAGTTGCCATTTTTATAATGCCACATTTCTCCGGATGCTGAATGATATGAAATACCCGCCTCTTTCAGCAAGTTTAACGTAACCGGCAAATCCCCATGAACAAACTCAGCACCCAACTCTGCATTTTTAAAAAATGATTCCTGGTTTAAGGTATGGATGCGGCCACCACAGCGGTTGCGGGCTTCCAACACGGTAACTTTTTTACCAGCCTTGCTTAATGTACGGGCTGCCATCAGACCGGTTGCACCTGCGCCGATGATGAGGATGTGGGAAGATTGCATGTAAAGAAAAGACTATTTGCCTAGGTTTTGTTTTTACACGGCTAAACTTACGAAACTTTTAAAAGCTTCGTAAGTTTAAAAAGGCAATTGCCCCGGCTATTTTTTTCCAACATTCAACCACACCTGTTGCTTCTCCAAATTCCATCCCTCCACCAAAACATCCGGATGTATCCAGCCTAATTTGGTTACCGGCGCGCTTACTGCAATAATTATGCTCTCGTGCGGCGCAAGTGTAAAATAATTTGCAGTCCAGTAACTGGGCATTACCTCTTCACCGTTTTGCATTAATTGGGGGCGTATAAAAAATGCCATTTTATCAGTGTTGTTGCTAAACTGCATTGTCCATTTATTTTCTGCGGCTACGTTCTCGGCTTTTAACACTTTTACATCAACATGGGTTTTGGCCAGATTGTTCAGGTCGGTTAAGTTATTGCCTGGTGCAATCCAGTACACGTTATGCGAAATTGTTTTACCGAGGGCATTGGTTAAGTTCAACACTACAAAGCTTACACCCTTTGCATCTGCTAAAGCATTTTTCAGCTTTATAACACTTTGCGTGCCCTCATCAGCCATACCTATGTGACTGATAGTTGATGAGAAAATCCTTTTGCTGTCGATATTATAAATTTCGGCCTTAGCGCTTAAAGTTCCGGTTGCATGGTGCATCCTGTTGATCACTGCTGCGGTTGAGTCATCCTGGTTAAACTGAATGTGGAGCGGTTCAACGGCATTTTGCATGGCGTAGTAACCCGCATTTGGCTCCAGGTACCAGTCGTAAATTTGCCAAACTACGCTTGGCAAGGCGGCATTCAGTTTCCAAAGCATTACACCACCGGTTTCGGTTAGCTTGTGCCCGGCGGCTTCGAAAATCCCCTGGTAGCCTACAGCATTCATCAGCTGCATTTTATCGGAGAAATTCACCATGGTTGCCGGTTGCCCGTAGCGTTTTACCATTTCGCTGATATATTTATCATATTGCGCAGCTCCGGTTGCCGCATCATGGTAACCCCAGCTATCGTTCAGCGGGAAAGGCAATTTGGTATCCCAAACCAAATTAGGAATAGTTTTAGCCAGTGTAGTATACGGTGGCTGCGATGGCAGACCGGTTTCGTCCTTAAACACCCAATCACCACCTGCATCTGCCTTTTTATAATATACTTTGGGGTCTTCCCAATTATAAGGACCACCGCTGTACACACCTGATGGTTTATCATCCGGCCATGAGCCCTTCCAGCCTTCAGGCAGCTTTGCGAAACCGGATGAGCTTGGGATGTAAGGCCTTGTCCCATCAAGATTGACAATGGCATCGCGCATAGCATCGTACAATTCCTTACGTGCATGGCCCTCGTTACCGCCTGTCCAAACTAAAAGGCTTGGATGATTCCGGATACGTAATATCGTGCTAACTACATTCTTTGTAAATATATTTCCTTCAAGCGGCCAATCGGGCGAGCCTTTAAATTCTCCCTGAGTATCGCCGGTGATCCAAAAGTCCGACCATACCATTTCGCCGTATTTGTCGGCGGCATTCCAGAACGCATCCGGCGGGGTAACTCCCCCTCCCCAAATACGCACCAAATTTACGTTGGCGTTGCGGCAAAGGTGCATTTCGTAATCGTACCGGGCAGAATCACGGTTCACCATCATATCAGGCACCCAGGCGCCACCATTCAGGTGAACGCGTTTACCATTCACATAAAATTCGCGGCGCAAAAACTTATCCACCATGGTTGCCTTTGAGCTTACTGTGCGAATGCCGAACACAAACGTGGTATCGTCAGCAATACCTCCCGCGTCACTGTATTGCAGGCGAATACGGTACAGGTTTGCCCTGCCATAACCATTTGGCCACCACAAATGCGGCTGATGGACGATCAGTTGACTTACTTTATGAGCATTGATTTCAACATCAGCCGTGCTGCTTGCGGCAACAATTACATCCTGTGAAAACATTACCGGTAAGCCTGCGAAGTTTTCCGGTTTTATGCTGACGGTTAGCTTGCCGCTTTCTGCAGCGTCACTATGGTTGGCAAGTGAAAGATTTAATGAAAGCTTAGCTACGCTCGTATCAGGAAGATTTGGCAGCTCAGTTACCAATTTTGGGTGAGCGATGGTTACCGCGCCGGTAGTCCGCAGGAAAACCGGCTGCCAGATGCCCATGTTACGGTCGCGCACGGGTGGGATCCAATCCCAGCCCACAGAGCAAAGCATGGTTACATTTTTACCGATATCGCCTGTAGGGCCACCATTTTCATAAAACGGACCTAATGCCTTAAGCTGCTCCTTTGCAGGATAGCCCGCATAGTCCAAAGGATAGATCTTTACAGCCAACGCATTTTCGCCGCCCGGGTTAATAGCCTTCGTTACATCCAGGCTGTATTCTGCAAACATGCCCGCCATTTGGGTGGAGTCGGCTATCTGCTTGCCGTTTACCCATACGGCTGCGCGGTAGTTAATCCCTTTAAAGATCAGTTGGAAGGTTTTGCCTTTATCACCGGGAGGCACTTTAAAAGTTGTGCGGTACCAGTAAGGTTTTTTCCATGGATTGGGTTCATTCGGCAAATGGCTGTATTGCTCCAGGTTATATTCCTTGTTAAACTGATCCGAAGCATCGGGGATCAGCATGTTGTTTAAACCCTGGTATGGGTCAGGGTAAATTTTATTGGCGACCAAACCGGTAAGAACAGTTGAGGGCACTTTAACCGGCATCCAATAAACAGGCGATTGATATTCCGTAGTCGACAGCTCCGTACCATCCGCCTTTATAACAGCCGACGACTGCAGGTCGAAATTTGTTAGCTTTACCTGCTTTACACCGGCACTTTGGGCAAATAATAACGTGTTAGAAACAAGGCCCAAAACAGCCAGGACGATTAGTTTTTTCATCAATATACTTTAATTTACTCCCCGATAACACTTTCCATTAAAACATTAACAACAAAGTTAAATGCCGTTAGGAAACGGTTAAACAGGCAAAATCCACAGCCGTAAATCTAACTAACTAAAGCGAAGTGAAAACTGTACTAATTTACCTTTTTATCATACTATTTTGAACACGGCTATTGGTCAAGCTTTAATTTCCCCCAAATAAATTCACCCAATTGTTTCCCTTGTTGCGCCCCCATTAGCGAGCTGTTAAGGTAGTGGATCCCTCCATAGTATCTGCTCCTGGATGTTTCCTCTGCAGCCAGTTTAAACGATTTAAAATGACGCTGCATCCCTATATAACGCAAATCGCTGGTATCCTGGAATTCAAGATTATCACCAAATTCGTGTGTAAGCATCACGGCTGCTGCCGCACTGATGGTGGAGTGCCCGGCGGTATATTCAGGGAACGGCGGAGTTTGCAATAAGGGCAGCCAGTTATGGTCCAGTTTTTCATTGATATTTGTTACCGGGCGAGCATAGCTGTACCGATACTTTACCTCCCAACAGCAAATAAAAGCATCATACAAAGCTATGGAGGTGAGCGCATAGGCTTGTGCTGTTTTTACAGCATTGGCATGTGTTTTTTTACAGGCAATAGCGGTAATTCCTATCCAATGACCGCCGGGTGTGATCTTTTTATCAGCAAACATCAGGTGTCCCTTATGCTGGATCACGAAGGGGTTATCATCCCAAAACTTGGCTATTTCAATTTGTTCTGGTGTCAGGTTTTTATTGGTAGTATATACGTCGGTGTACATTTTAACAAATACGCTGTTTTTATCCTCGCTGTAGGGCGGTGGTGGTGGCGGCGAAAACTGCGCAGAGGTATCCATAGCGAATGGCTTGATGGTTCCCCACAAAAATTCTACGCCATCCATATAATCCGGCGGAGTAGGGCGCCACCTGGCGTGACCCTCATCACCCAAATATTTCGGCTTGCCCCGGGTTTGCGGGTAATTATCAACAGCGGCCCGCTTTAAAATAAGCTTGCCTATTTTCTCGCCAAACTCAACCGAACGTGCGTAGGTGGAATCATCCAGGTTATCCTTATACATCGCATAAACACCGTCTTCATACTTTTTAAGAGAATCTATTGAAAAAGTAACCTTGTGAGCTACCGTAAACAAAGCTTTGGTTGCTGCCAGCGCGAAATTATATTTTTTACCCTTTTGCGGCACCGGCGGATTTCCAAAGCCTCTTAGCTTAGTAACTATGGAGTTATATTTCGGGTCGGCATAACGCATGGATTCGTATTGGGCCAATGTAGTGTAGCCATAAATGCGGCTGGCTACCGGCGGGGTAAACACATCGTAAATTATTACCTGGGTGAGCGCATCCACGTTATCGTGCAGTACGTCTGCATCGCTAAGCATGGTTGCCTTTGGTTTGTGAGCGCAACCTGCGATGAATAAGAATCCGGCTAAAGCGGCTAAAACCTTAAAGTATCTCATATTATAATATTTAATTAAGCGGTACACTTCTTGTATGTCCATAACTGTCTGTTATGGTAACTGATTGCATTGATTGATCTATATTAAAAAACCTGCCTGACTGCGACAAGAACGAAGTCCCATTATAAAACTCCAGTTTACCGGTTCTTCCATTTTTATACTTTATGGTGGCGAAAACGTCCAACGGTTTTAGCGGGATGTTGCGGACCGTTTTTTTCAATTCAAAGATCTTCATCAAATCCCTGTTTTGTGTAGCTGCCAGCAAATAATTGCCCTTTGCACCCCTTAATTTAACCAAAGCCTTGCCATCGCCGGGGATGTAAATCCCGCTTTGCATTATAGTTAATGATTTAAAATTTCCGTTACCATCGCCCTTCAGCAGCAAACCGTTAAAGGCATCGTACCTGCCGGTAGATACTTCGGTGCCATAGTCATTACCACTGATGGCTACATCCAGGTTTCCATCGCCATCAAAATCATCCACCACCATGCCGTTCAACTGCGACACCTGGGCTTCTATCGGCAAAGGCTTCATGGTAAACTTGCCGTTACCATTATTTTGCAGGTAGCATGACTGCAGCGTGTTTGCCTTTAACCGAAGCACCCCTTTGCGCATCTCGGGCGTAATTACCGCATCCATTGTGGCTGTGGCAAATGATTTATAATTTTGATACCGGGCGCGAAGATCAAACATTTGCTTTATAAGATCATCACGTGTTTGGGCAGGAAACTCCTTCAATTCGCCATCCTGATCCTTTAAGAAAACAGAGGGGAAGGCATCATAATTGCCATCGTTATCAAAATCCTTAGCAGTAATGTACACCGGATATTTGTCTGATGCCTTGTAAAAAGTATTTAAGCCCGTATTGCCAACTATGTAGTCAATTCTACCATCGTGGTTAAAATCGCCTGCGGTAATGCTGTTCCACCAGCCGAACTTACCACCTATCCCCGTATTTGCAGTAACATTTTTAAATACGCCATGGTCATTCTTCAAAAACGTTATAGGCATCCATTCGCCTGCCAGGATCAGATCGGGCCAGCCATCGTTGTCAAAATCCGAGAAAACAGCGTCAGCAACAAGCCCGATGTTATTGAGATCTCTGGCAACCGTCGCAGTAACATCGGTAAACTTAATGTGCCCGTCCTTACTGTCGTTGCGCAGTATCATACTCGAAACAGGCTTCGGATAGCTCCATGGATCTACCCTGCCCGATACAAACAGGTCAAGTTTACCATCTTTATTATAATCGATGGCCTTTACGCATAACTTACTGGTGTAATTCCTTGGTAGCGCATCCTCCTGTAACTTAAAATCGCCTTTGCCATCATTAATATAAAGCCTGTCCTGGTAGGCAGCTGAATTTGATCCTAATTCATAACCGCCACTTGCAATGTAAAGATCAAGCTTACCATCGCCGTCAGCATCAAAAAGCAGCAGGCCTTCATCCTTAACCCGGAGTACGGAGGGATCATCTGCGGCAGAAAACAAGTTACGCTGAATAAATTTACCGTTGGCTTGTTGCAATAATAACTGGGCAGGGAACGCACTTGTGCCACCGATTATCATATCGTCGTAACCGTTGCCGTCAACATCACCCACCGCAATAGCGGGTGTATACTGCGATAATTTATGCGGGATTAACTTTTGAACATTGAAGTCGGCAAAGTCATATTCCTTATGCTTGTAAGTTACCCCCAAATCGCGGGTCACTTCCTTAAATAACGACTGCGTGTTTATTGCAGGCTGATTGAATGAATAATTGTCATGAGCATCGGCAATGTTTACCTTTAGTACCCGGTCGACTTTAACATTTTGAATAGTTTGCTTTTTATCATTTGGCCACCTGATTGCCACCGAATCAAGTTCAGCGTCCTTACCTAATCCAAAATGAGCTATGTTTTGTATGGTTGAGAGGTAGCCCCTGAAGGGCGAATTCTCATACACCTGGTGCTTGCCGTGGTCATAATAAATATCAGCCCAGGCGCCTATTCCGTTTTTATTTTGTGGACCGCCTATAAATTGTATTTGCAGGTAATGGCTGTCGGTTTTGCTTTTCTCGCGCAGGGTGTTTTTATAAATAAAGGCCTCGTCATCAATATTATTTATCACCAGTTCCATATCGCCGTCGTTGTCCAGGTCGGCATAGGCTGCGCCATTTGAAAATGATGGCGCTTCAAGGCCCCAACCTTTTGTAACATCGGCAAATTCAAGGTTACCAGCGTTTTTAAATGCATAATTGGGAATTTTAATAACGGGGATCTGGTCGAGGATCTGCTTTTTGCCGGCAACCATATAAGCCTCAGCCCTGAAGGTGGTAAAATCATGATCGGTAACATCGCGCGGGTAGCCGTTGGTTATTACAATATCGCGGTTGCCATCGTTATCAAAATCGGTGATCATGGGGCACCAGCTCCAATCCGTTTGTGCAATCCCGCCCAAAAAAGCAGTTTCGCTAAATACCGGGTGACTAACGGAGTCATCCTGCCTTACCCCTGGCCCCTGGTTAATCTGCAAGGTATTTCGGTTATATTGATATTGGTAGCCGTAATAATCAAGGTTCTGGTAAAATTGGTAATTATTAGCGCTCATGAACATTTTACGCCGGTAATTATCCTCCGGGCTCATATCCAGCTCAAATACGTCGGCAAGGCCATCATTATTGATGTCTTCGATATCCTGCCCCATCGCGCTGTTTGCCGTATGTTTAAAATATTCCTTTGATCTGTCGGTAAAGGTGCCGTCGTGATTATTGATATAGAGGATGTTACTCCCCAAAAAATCATTGGTAACATAAATATCCTTCCAGCCATCGCGGTTAATATCAACAATACTGGCCGCGTGGCCATAGCCCTCAATATTTATTCCGGCCTGTTTTGATACATCGTGGTAAACCCCGTGCTTCAAAACCGGGTCCCAATCGTTGCGATAAAGCCTCCCGGTACTCTTTTTTGAGCCGTCCTTTGCCATTGGCCTGAAACTGCTGGTATTATCATCTGGTTGCACCTGGTTTACTGTAAGATACATATCGAGGTCGCCGTCATTATCATAATCAAAAAATGAGGCCATGGTAGAGTGCACCCTTATATCAAGGCCATACTCCTTAGCCATCTCCTTAAAATGAGGCACGCCGTTTTTATCTATCCCCTGGTTTACATACAGCACGTTCTGCCGCTTTAACGAATCGCTTAACAATGTGTAGCAAACATAAATATCCATCAGGCCATCATTATTAATATCCACAACGGCCACCCCTCTGCCCCATCCACCTGAGCCCGGCACACCCGCCTCGGTAGTTACATCGTCAAACTTCATGTCGCCTTTATTCAGGTACAGCTTGTTGGGAACAGCGTTACCTACAAAATAGATATCCTGCAAGCCATCGTTATTAAAATCGCCAATACCAACGCCGCCGCCGTTGTAGATATTTAGTTTGTCGAGTGGATTGATGCTGTCGTTTTCAATAATTGTGTTGCTGAAGTGTATGCCCGAGTGCCCCGATGAAACCTGCTCGAACAAGGTAGCATGCCTACACGACCACAGTAACAGCGACAATAGTAAATACAGGCTACAGCGTTTGAGCTTCATCAAAAATTTAGCGTAATAATTATGGCTTACTAAAGTATCAAAAAAACGGAAAGGAATAAATTCCCAGTTCTTTTTTGATATTAATAATTAGTGTCCAGGTGTGATTACAGCATTATCTGTCGACAGCTGCAATACACCTGAAAATGTTTCACCCAGCCCGGGGGAGTCTTTACCCGCCAGGGAAGAACAATTGCTAAATGCACTTAGCTCTTCCCTTAGCGGTAATTTTAAAGACAAATTTGAGATTTAGTTGATTTATAATTTGATTTCGGTTGTGAGCTGGTTTGATACTAATGTAGAAGATGTGTATTGTTTACACAAGTATTTAAGCAGAATTATAAATTAATTATTTAACCGGGCGGTGTTGAATAATAATAATATTTAAAATCCCATGTGTTAACAAATCGTTAAAAAACAACCACTAAAATTGATAAAATCAAAACTGTGTGCGGCACTTTAAAAAGATATTTACCACCGGTAATATGAGTAAAGCCCGCACCTGGTCATTTTATCCCTGTAAATATTTATTTTTTTAATATTTACAGGGATATTTTCATGACTAATATTATCTCGAAAATAAGCATTTTGTTATTTAGCCCAGTTAACCGATGCCGATTGCGTGTTGCTTGAGTTTGCTCCTATCTGTACTACAAACTGGCCCGGCTCCCAATCGTAAACTAATTTTTCGTTATAGAATTTAAGATCGGCCGTAGTGATGTTAAAGGTTACCACCTTGCTTTCGCCGGGTTGCAAACTTATTTTCTGAAAGCCCTTCAGCTCCTTAACCGAGCGACTGATGCTTGCCACCGGATCGCTTATATACAATTGCACAACTTCCTCACCGGCGTATTTACCGGTATTGGTTACCGTTACTGTAGCTTTAAGCGTTGTGTTGCCAACCGGGTTTGTTTTATCAAGCTGCACTCCGCTGTATCTAAAGGTGGTATAGGTTAAGCCATAACCAAACGGATAAAGCGGGTCGTTTGAAATATCAAGGTAGTCCGATTTAAATTTGGCGCCGCCATGCCCATCGAACGGCCTACCGGTATTTTTATGGTTGTAATAGATCGGGATTTGCCCAACACTGCGCGGAAATGTAGCAGTGATCCTGCCGGCAGGGTTGTAATTACCAAAAAGTACATCAGCAATAGCGTTACCGGCTTCTGTGCCCGGCGCCCAGGCATCCAGGATAGCGGCGGCATGTTTATCCTCCCAGGTTAAGGTAAGCGGGCGACCATTAAATAAAACAATTACCAATGGCTTGCCTGTTTTTGCAAGCGCTTTTAACAGGTCTTTTTGTGATTCAGGAATATCTATATCTGCACGGCTTGATGACTCGCCCGACATGTTTGCCGATTCACCCACCACTGCCACAACAACATCGGCCTTCTTCGCAACATCAACAGCTTCGTCAATCATTTCCTGTGGGGAACGTTTATCCTTTGCTTCAGGCGCGGTTAAGGCAAATGCACGGATGCTTAAAAGCGAATCGTCCGTGATGTTCGATCCCTTTGCATACAACACCTTTACTTTATCGCCCAGTACATTTTTTATTCCTTCAGCAACACTTACTGATTTATCAGGGTCGCCGGCTATTACCCATGTTCCCAGCATTTCGGAATGGTTATTTGCAAGCGGCCCAACCAGCGCAATAGTTCCGGATTTTTTAAGCGGTAGGGTTTGATCCTGGTTTTTCAACAACACAAACGAGTGTTCGGCAATAGTGCGGGCAAATTTACGGTTGTCATCGTTAAATACGTCGTTCTTTTCCCTGTCAGCGTTTAAAGATTTGCCTGGATTTTTAAACAAACCCAATTTATATTTTGCCTCCAGCACCCGGCGGCAAGCCTGGTCAATTTCCTGTTGGGTAACTTTGCCTTCATTCAATGATTTTTTAAGCGTGGTTAAAAAGCCCTCACCCACCATATCCATGTCCAGTCCGGCCTTTAAGGCCAATGCCGATACTGTTGGCAGATCACCAAGACCGTGGTTGATTACTTCGTTTAATGAAGTATAGTCAGACACTACAAAACCTTTAAAGCCCCATTGCTTGCGCAACAGATCGGTAAGCAGCCATTTGTTAACCGTTGCAGGCATGCCGTTAATGGTATTGAATGAGCTCATGAAGCTGCCTGCTCCGGCATCAAGTGCGGCCTTATAAGGTGGCAGGTAATCCTGGTACATTTTTATCAGGCTCATGTCTACAGTATTATATTCCCGGCCGGCTTCTGCACCGCCATATAAGGCAAAGTGTTTTACACAAGCCATAACAGCATCAACATTGGTCATACTGGTGCCCTGGTAACCGTGCACCATTGCTTTGGCAACCTGCGAACCATACCATGGGTCCTCGCCAGATCCCTCGGAGATGCGGCCCCAGCGTGGGTCGCGCGCAATATCTACCATCGGCGAAAACACCCAGTTTAAGCCTTCTGCTGTTGCTTCCTTAGCTGCAATATGTGCCGACTGTTCGATCAAACCCATATCCCATGTTGCTGACACACCCAAAGGAATGGGGAATATGGTACGGTGCCCGTGGATTACATCTAACCCGAATATCAATGGGATATGCAGGCGTGAGTTTTTAACTGCCAGGTCCTGCATTTTCGAAACGTTAGCTGTTCCATATAAGCCAAATATGCCGCCTATTTCGCCCCGCTTCATCTTTTCCTCAACGCCCTTGCTTATAACCGTGCCCGTTATTGCATTACCCATCACCACCAGGTTAAGCTGCCCTATCTTTTCGTCAATCGTCATTTTACCCATCAGGTTTGATACAAAGGCGTCCATTTTGGCATCGCCGGGTTTTGTTTGTGCCGATGCCTTGTAGGCAGGCATAACGGCGGTAAGCATTGCAATTGCTGCAATGACAGATTTTACCGGGGAAAATTTATTCATTTTATGAGAGATATATGGTTTTATAAAATAGCAAAGTGCGAACTAATATGTTGAAATTAGCAATCGCCCGTTTAAGCCCTATGTTAAAGTAGTAATAATTGGTCTGCCACTAAAAATTGATAGTGTATAATTTACACAAGAGTAATATTATAATTTAAATAATCAAAGTATTTTTGTAGAATAGCGAAAATGTTAACCAAAAAGGAACTTAAGGATTATTGCGAAAACGCCAGGGAGAACTTTCTACCGCACATTTCTATCGATTGTGTGGTATTTGGTTTTCACGAGGGTTTGTTAAAGGTGCTACTCCTAAAGGTAAAAAACGAGGGTGAATGGTACCTGCCGGGCGGTTTTATGCTCAAGGCCGAGCCCATTGAAAAAGCTGCCGACCGTATATTGAAAGAACGTACCGGCCTCGACAAAATATTTTTGCAGCAGTTCCAGGTATTTGGCGATCCGGAACGATCCAAGGAACATTTCGAGATGTATAAGGATATGCTGCCTGCCAACGAAAACTGGTTTGCCAATCGTTTTTTAACCATAGGCTATTATGCCCTGGTTGACTTTTGCGACGTAAATCCTGCTCCTGATCAATTTTCGGCCACGTGTGGTTGGCGTGATCTGAATGACCTGCCGGAACTAAAGCTCGACCATGCCCTGATATTGAAAACAGCATTGGATACCTTACGCCTGCAGCTCAATTATCAGCCAATAGGCTATAACCTGATGCCAAAGGAATTTACGATGCCCGAGCTGCAAAAGCTTTATGAAACCATTTTGGATAAAAAGCTCGACCGGAGGAATTTTCAACGCAGAATGCTCGGTTTCGGGATTTTAAACCGCTCGGAAAAACCGCGTAAGGGTGGTGCACATAAAGCGCCATATCTTTACTCGTTCGACCTGGAAAATTACCAGGCCGCTTTGACTGAGGGCTTTAAAGGCGGATGGTAGGCGGATGTCGGATTTTTTGATGTGCGGATGTGCGAATGAATTGCCCGGCGAGATTTAGAGGCACTACAGTAGAATGCCGGAGTTTTGTACTATTTTTGACTTGATAAATTACTGAATATAAAACGTATTAACTGATGGCCTCATTTTACAAACTGCTATTTCCAATAGTATTATTGGGAACTTTTAATAGTTACGCGCAAACGGCATTGCCCATTCCCGTAAATTTACTAGCTACCTATGGCAAAGGCACCCGCACTATAACAGGAGCACCTGGTAAAAACTACTGGCAAAATAGCGCAGATTACACAATCGCAGTAAATTTTAACCCAATCAGCCGGGTACTGGATGGCAATGTAGCTGTTGATTATACCAATAACAGCCCGGACACATTATACGAGGTGGATCTGAAGCTTTACCCTAACATTTATAAAAAGGGCGCTATCCGTAACATGGCCATCTCTGATAGCGACGCTACCGACGGTGTTCAGATAAAGAAGTTAGCCATCGATAAAACAGATCAGGACGCCTCGCGCTGGAGAATTGACGGCACGAACATGACATTGAAAACAGCTCCAATTTTGCCAAAGCAAAAAGTACATCTTGATATTGACTATTCATACATCCTGAATAAAACATCGCATATCCGCACCGGGCAGGTTGATTCGGGTGCGTTCTTTATCGCCTACTTTTTTCCGCGCATTGCTGTTTATGATGACATTGACGGCTGGAACCAGAATCACTACCGTGGAGGCGAGGAGTTTTATAATGATTTCTGCCATTTTAACCTTTCGGTTACCGTGCCGGGGAATTATAAGGTTTGGAGCACCGGCAACCTTAAAAATGCCGAAGAAGTATACACGCCAAAGATAGTTCAGCGGATTCATGATGCGGGTTTAAGTGACAAGGTAACCGACGTAATTACCGAAACAGAAATTAACGAACAAATCACGGCAAAAAAGCTTACCAATACCTGGAAGTTTGAAGCAGATAGTGTAACCGACATGACATTTGCTACCAGCAATCATTATATGTGGAAGGCAAGCAGCTTGGTTGTTGATCCAAAAACCGGCAGGCGCACCAGGGTTGACGCCGTTTTCAACCCCAACCACAAGGACTATTTTGAGGTGATCAATTACGCCCGCAAAACCGTTGAAGCCATGAGTTACCAGTTTCCGAAATGGCCTTACCCCTACCCGCATGAAACCGTTTTTGACGGACTGGATCAAATGGAATACCCAATGATGGTGAACGACAACCCAACGCCAACCAGCGAAGATGGCATCGAGTTGACCGATCACGAGATCTTCCATACCATGTTCCCCTTTTATATGGGCACCAACGAAACCAAATATGGATGGATGGATGAGGGCTGGGCAACTATTGGCGAGTGGGTTATCAGCCCGAAGATAGATCCGAAGATAACCGACACCTTTGGCGTGGAGGCTTATGCTGAAAGCGCGGGGCGCGAAGATGATCAGCCAATCATGTCACTTACCACTCAGCTATCAGGTGCGAGTTTCTTTACGGATTCGTACCCAAAACCGGCAATGGGATATTTGTATGTTAGGGATATGCTTGGAGATGAATTGTTTACAAAAGCCCTGCATAACTACATTTCACAATGGCACGGCAAACACCCCATGCCGTTCGACTTTTTCAATTCCATAAATACCGGTGCAGGCGTAAACCTCAACTGGTTCTGGAAAAGCTGGTTTATTGATGGCGGCATCCCCGACCTAGGCATCGGAAAGGTAAGCAATTCAGGGAAAGGCTATTCGGTTGTAATTAACCGCGTGGGCAGCAAACCAACACCTGTCGATTTAACTATCTATTACGCAGACGGAACTACGCAACAAATTCACCAGAGCATAAAAGCGTGGGCGAATGGCGAGCAAACTTATAGCGCCACTTTTACCGCAAAAGGCACTGTAACCAAAATCGTGCTGGGTGGTAGTTATGATCCCGATTCGAACAAGGCGAATAATGTTTGGGTGGCGAAGTAACTTATTAATTAAGGCTTTTTCCTATATTAATCAAGATCATTTCAGGCTGTCTATTATAGCCTGGATGCGTGTATTGTAACCGGCAATGCTGTCCTTATATCTAACGGAATCTCCTTCAATTGCCTTGTAAAGTAAACCGTAGCTTTTTATACGCAAATTACAATAGCGAATCAATGCTCTGTCCCTGTCATGGATCCGCTCGGGTAATTCAAGTTGGTCGGCCTCATTTATCAGATCTATATTTTGGTTCCAGTAATAAATACCACGGTCTTTAATTTCATGAAGTAATGAATCCCGCGGGGTAGTTTTAGGCATATTATAAATTTCCAAAGCCATGCGCTCCATCGATACAAAAGATTTCATTTTGGCTTCATATTGGCCAATATAATTAGGCACGCGGGCACAAACAAAACCGCAGGTACCAATAATTAAAACCGATAGAATAGCTATAGAACCTAGTTTAATATCCATCCTATCGTTGTCTTTAAGACTTGGATAATACACATAGCCAATTATAAAGCCACTTACTAAACCACCAATATGAGCCGCGTTATCGATTCCGCCTTTTGTGCCATTCAGTAAATTGTATCCCACAAAAACGGCGATACTTGTCAATAACGCCTTTCGTACCGATTTATCAATAAAATTGGTGGTAAGCATCGCCAGGAAAACACCATACATACCAAAAATTGCTCCGGACGCTCCTGCGCTAACGGTTTGTTCATGAGCCCAAAGACTGGCGGTACTTGCTGCAATACCCGTAAGCAAATAGGCGGCTAAAAAACGAAGCTTACCCAGGTAAGGTTCCAAAAGTACACCTACGTAAAGCAGGGCGTACATATTTAACAATAAGTGCAAAATACCAATATGCAAAAAGCAGCAGGTTAACAAACGCCACCATTCACCTTCAAGTGTGCGCGGCCTGAAGTTTGCGCCCCACTGCAACAAGCTTTCACCGGTAGGTTGTAAAAAATCAACCCCCATAATTACCATCACAATAAAAACAATAATGTTCAGGTTAATAAGTATCGGGGTGATGAAATAACCTTTTGCGGGTATGAATATGGAAAGAACGCTTTTAAGGCTGCCTTTTACAGCCGCAGGCATTTCGGCAAATGTGCCGTCTTCGTTTACAACCAATTCGGGCTTCAGGGCTTCATATTTTTGATCAACATCTCCAAGAGTAAGCGAAGTTTTTAATCCATTAAACGCATCAATTAAGCTTTCTATGTTACGCCGATTTTTTCCCCAATCCATCATTTGGTTGCCGGTGCATTCGCTTTTTAATGCCGCTGATTCCGAACCTATCTTAACGATTATTTCTTCACTCCATGAAGTCATAGAAAACTTACTGTAAGCTATAAAGCCATCGTAACCGATGTGCCTGATGTCCCAATCGAGCTGTTTTGCTGCTTCAACTATTAACGTAAGAAATTGTTCATGTGTTAATTCCTCAAACGGGAGCTCTGATTCATATTTTGGAGAAAGTCCGAAAGCCATAACGGTGATAAGTTGTAACAGGCTGAATATAGCACATTATTATAAATGCTTCAAATTAAGTTGATATATCCTGAAATGAGAAGCTGAGCAAAATTATTAACTAGTGTTGCTATGATTTTACCGCTCTCAACATCTCCCGTTTCCCCGGAGCGCCAGGCGCTTTCTCAACCTTGCATCCCAGCGCCTTTAAAGCGCGTTTTAAATTGCCGGTTATGGCATAGGTAACAAATACGCCACCGGGTTTTAAAAACTGAAGGGTATGAGCCATCGCGGCCTCATCCCACATTTCGGGTTGGTAGGCAACCGCGAAAGCATCAAAATAGATGATGTCGTACTGGTGGTTAGATTGGAAATTGAGGAGTTTGCTGTTGGCAATTTGCAGTTGGCAGTAAGCAGTTAAAGAAATTTTCGCGGTTAACGCATTGGGATAATCGGCAATAAATTGCTGCCATAACGCTGCAGAAACATATTGGTCGTAGCCAGTTTGGCTGATCATTTCCCCGGTTAAAGGATATGCTTCGATGCCTGTATAATCCAAATTGATTTTTTTTCCGGTACAAAAATCAGCACTTAACAAAAAGTTCAAGCCTGTTCCAAAACCAACTTCTAAAATAGAAACAGCGGCTAATTCTGTTTCCTTTTTTTCAAGAAAATAGCTTAGGCCTGAATTTAAGAAAACGTGCGTACTTTCCTGCAATGCACCATGCCTGGAATGGTAATTTTCACCAACCTGCGGGTTATAAATGGTGTTTGACCCGTCGGCAGTTTGAATTATTTTTAGTTCAGGGTTCATAACTGATGGTTCAAGGCAGGGATTTCGAAATACGCGAAAATATCCATTAAATTTTAGCCGCCATATCTACCACTACCTCGCCCAAATCGTAAACCGTCGCATTGCTCATCGCAGCTTTAATAATACTAACTGCAGCAGCCGAACGGTAACC
>JALYIP010000052.1 GCA_030775685.1 Bacteroidota bacterium | reverse complement strand
GCCATAGCCGTTAACCTAAGAAAAATTTTAAAATCTTTTTTTAGAATATGATGCGGTCGGGGCTTCGCCGTTGGGCAAAACCACTTAGATTTTCCCATATTTGTATAGTTTTATCTTTAATGAAAAGGCGGTTGTTTTCCAGACATTTTACCGCCTTTTCTTATATAAATATACTCATTTTTTTGAAGAAAGCAAGCTTTTTGTAGGGGAAAAGCGTCTTTTGTTTTCAATCAGGATAAATTTATTGCTGATCGCTCCGCCACATTACAGAACAGCATAACATCTGCCCTTGAGCCATCTAAACTTGAAGAAATAGCTCGGAAAACGGGCTTTTTACAACGAACATCCAAACTTAAGCCGGAAGAATTTATTGATACAATGTTATTCAGCGACCTCGATCACCATCAGTTGAGTTTACAGAACTGTTGTGATGATTTGGCGCAACAACACCAAAAGTCTTTGAGCAAAGTAGCTTTACACAAGCGGTTTAACGGCAGAAGCTTTGATTTTCTAAAATCAGTTTTAGCGGAACAAATGTTCTCGAAACTCGGAGTTGCCGGAGAGAACAGCTGGCAGCCTTTCAGCAAAGTAATTATTGCCGATTCCTGCAAGTTCGCCTTGCCCCCAAAATTTGAAAAGGATTATCCGGCTCACTCAGGTAATCACGCTAAGTCCCTTATGAATATCCAATATTCTTTTGATATAAAGAACGGGAACTGGGAAGTTCTGGAATTAGCTAAAGCTACTGAGAATGATCTGGCCTATACCAAAAGAACTTTAGAGCACATCCGCGGAGGCGAATTGTATATACGGGACCTGGGCTATGTATCACACGCCTACCTGATTAAAATTGCAGGGGAAAAAGCTTTTTTTATTAACAGGTTGCATCCGTTATGGAATCCTGTCTTATGCGATACAGGAAAACCGATTAACTGGGTCTCACTTCACGAAAAATTACAACAAACCAGGAGTACCCATTTAGAAACAAAGGTTACTATTGGTAAAGGAGATAGTGCTTTTAACTGCCGTCTGATCGCTGTCGCGGTACCCGAAGAAGTTTGGGCCGAGCGGATACGAAAAGCACAAATCCGCGCAAAAAGCGTTGGATATCAACTTACTGATGAATATAAACAGCGCTGCAGGTTTAGTTTGTATCTTACCAATACCTCAGAAGAAATGCTTAAGGCCGCCGAGATTGGTCAACTGTATCGTTTAAGGTGGCAAATCGAACTGGTGTTTAAAACGTGGAAATCCTTGCTTAATATCCACAAAGTTAAAGCTGTTAAAAAGGATCGGTTAGAGTGCCACCTGATCGCCAAATTTATTTGGATACTGATAAACTGGAAAGTATTCCGATGCGTTGACGTCTTTATCCGGCACCATTCACCCGACTATGCTTGTTCTATGTGGAAGTTCTTTAAACATGCCAAAAATTGCAGCTACGTCTTAAGGATGGTAATTATCGGAAAATTGCAATTTGCAGATTGGTGCAAAGTCTTTTTACTTAATATTAAAAGCCTTTTGATTGAGCCTAAAAAAGGGAAAAAGGCTGCTTTTACTATAGTTAATGATATCTTTAATCCTTAGGTTAACGGCTATGGCGGGACGTATGAACCGGCGGGGAGAAATCTCTGCCACAGCCCGCCAATTACGGCGGCACGGAAAGCGCAGAAATCCCCTACACAACACCCCCGCTTCGTTAAAGGTAAAACAGCGGAGAATCCTTTGCAGACCATGAGTAATTAGTTCATTCCGGATGGAATCACCATCAAAGGTATATGCTGATTATCTAAAGCGGCCGCTGTCGTGGACTTGTTGAATAATCCGGAAAAGAAACCACCCTTGTGATGTACCAGCGCCAGCATAGCTGAGCCATTCTCTTTACACAACCTGCCTAATCGCTTGGCGACATCCGTTCCCCTGATCTCCTGGTAAGTTATATTATCCTGTTTGATCGCGTTAATATGATCAAGGATAGCCTTTCCTTTTACCGGATCATCTTTTTTTTCTAAAATTGAAACGTGAACGATCTCAAGTTGAAAGTTTAATTTTTTACCTAAGTCGGTCAAATAACTGATTGCATTGATATCAGCAAGTTCAAAAGCGATAGCCAGGGTCACTTTTTTCAGATCATTCAATTCAACTTTTGGCGGGATAATCAATACGGGGCAGGATGCGTGATCGATCACATCCATCGTGTCGCTACCGAAGAGCACATGGTCTATTGAACTATCCGTACTGCTGCCAATCACTACGAGCCCGACGTTATTTTCCTCAATGATCGCCGCGGTGTTCTTACCCAGCGACCCTTCCCCGCATTGATAATTAGTTTTAGGTTTAAACCCATCTTTTGATCTCCCGGCTATGCTTTGCCTCAGCTGAATGGCTAACTGGTTGAGTTTTGCGGTGGTTTCATCCTTAAGAAAAACGAATTCTTCAACCACCCAGGGGCCGCCGGCATACGTTGGGAGTATGGGATGGTCATAATAAGTATTGTAAAGCAAAATATCCGCGTTCAATTGAGGGGCAACTTTTGCGGCGGTCTTTGCGGCATGATTCGCATTTTCGGAAAAGTCAGTGAGCATCAGGATCGTCTTCATAACTGCGTTTTTTTAGATCATAAAATTGGCGGTTTACCCGCTAAAAATAAATGACAAAGATCATTAATACGCTTGACGGCAATTACTTAAATACTACGGTTAAATACTGATCTTCGATAAAAAAAGTTATGAACCAGACGCACATCCACCTGCTGATCACCCACCTGCCGATCATCGGCGCTGCGCTGGGTGCATTTGTTTTGATCCATGGGATATGGAGAAAAAGCAATTCTACTTTGATCGCCGCCTATAACCTTTTAATTATATCTGCCATAGGAGCCGGTATAGCTTATGCAACCGGCGAAGGTGCCGAAGAAACTGTCGAACATTTACAGGGAATCTCCAAAAATGTTATCGAAGAACATGCTGAGTCTGCCTTAACTTCGTTAATCGGCTTAATTGTTATAGGCGTGATCGCTGTGACCGGGCTTTTTGTCACACTAAAAAGTACTTCCCTGGTCAGGCCGTTCGCATTGCTTGCGCTTACGGTATCATTAATCGGCTTCGGGCTGATCGCAAGGACCGGTTATTTAGGCGGACAGATCAGGCATACAGAAATTGGAACAAACACGGGATCCCAGGTGAAAGATGGAAATGGTAAGGATAATGATTGACTGTAATCATGCTGATCAACCCTATGCATAAACCCAGCTATTATATGGTCAATGCGATAACCTTTTACAGGTTATTGGCAGCTCCGGTACTCTTGACGTTATTGTTCAATGAACAATTGGTCACTTTTAAATGGCTGCTGGCTGTTAGCTTCCTTACAGATGCGGTGGATGGCTACCTGGCCCGCAGGTATAAAGTGACTAGTGTCTTCGGTTCGATCCTGGATTCTGTTTCAGACGACCTGACCATCGCGGTGGCGATCATCGGTATAATCCTGGTGAACCCGGAATTTCTGAGGAAAGAACTGGCACTGGTAGCGGTACAAGTATTGCTCTTTATAACGCAGATCTGTTTTGCGCTGATCCGATATCGTAAGATCAGTAGTTTTCATACCTACCTGGCCAAATTTGTTACTGTTTTCCAGGGCATATTCCTGGTACTTTTCTATTGGCTGCCCGAACCGGTTTATGCGCTGTTTTATTGGGTGTCAGCCTTAACCATCCTCGACTTATTGGAGGAGATTGTGCTCGTCCTTATTATCCCCCGATGGGAAACTGATATTAAAGGGCTATATTGGGTAATAAAAAAACGCACACTGCAAAAAGCGTAAAAACTGTACCACATGGTAAAAGAAATGCCGGCGACCGTAAAACGGGCCATAGAACTCATAGGCCTGTTCGTTTTAGGAACCATCATCGTGGTCGGAAATACGATCATTATGCCGCTGCTAATGGCATTTTTCTTCAGCCTCATGCTTTTGCCTGTATTTCGCTTTTTTAGGAAATTAAAAGTGCCTGAAGTGATCGCGGTGTTTTTACCGATCTTATTATTAACGATCGTTGTGGCGCTGATCATTTGGCTATTTTCCAGCCAGGTGGGTGCCTTGCTGGATGATTTCCCGCAGATCCAGCGTACCGTAGCCAAACACCTGGACGATCTGAGCATCTGGATCAGCCGGTCATTTGGCTACTCCCCGGCAGAGCAAGTGAAATTCATTAATCTACAGAGCAAGAAATTATTCAGTTCGCTGGGCGGGGTCCTGAGCGGCGCGGCGGGGTCCTTGTCGGGCATAATCATTTTTATAGGATTATTGCCGATCTACATTTACCTAATCATCCTGTACCGGAACCTCTTTTTAAAGTTCCTGCTGATGTGGTTTAAAAAAGAAGAATACAAAAACGTGGAAGAAGCTGTCCGCCAGACGGAAAAAATGGTTAAAAGTTACCTCGTGGGGCTGCTGATACAGATCACGTACATCATTATCCTTTTAGGCGGCGCATTGTGGGTTTTCGGCATACAGAATGCGTTACTGATCGGGATCATATTTGCTTTTCTGAACCTGATCCCATACCTCGGGGCATTGATCGGCAATATTTTAGGTGTGTTATTAACCCTTGCTTCATCGGATAGCATTGCTGATGTGCTGATCGTATTGGGAGCCATAACGGTGGTACAATTCCTGGACAATAACATTTTAATGCCGCGTATCGTGGGTTCGCAGGTCAAGATCAATCCGCTTGTTTCTATTGTGGGTATTATCATTGGCGGGGTCATGGCGGGCCTGTCAGGTATGTTCCTGGCGATGCCGGTGCTGTCTATTTTAAAAATCGTATTCGACCGCAGCGAAAATTATAAGCAATGGGGTGTACTGCTGGGCGATGAACGGCCCGTAAAAAGCCAGATGCAAGTTTAGCTCCTTGGGCTATTCATTTGCTTGACTGCCTTGAAGGCCTGGAAAATAACCAATGGCAACAAGCTAACGGTTAAAGCGGCTACCCACAATTTAAAAGAAAGTGCCGATAGCCCTAAAACCAAACGCAGGCCGGGCACCGCAAAGACCATCAGCATGAGACCGCTGCACATCAAAATGGCAATCCATACCCATTTGTTCCTGGTAATTTCATTATTTACAAACCCTGAGCCATCCGAAGACATGTTGAATACATGAAATAACTGGGCGAAGGTAAGGGTGATAAATGCGACATTGTTACACGTACGGTCATCGCTGTGCAGCACTTCTTTGCAATAAAAAACCGCCAGGATCACCGCCGAGGTGATGGCAGCCGAGTATAAAGCGACAGCCAGCCATTTTTTGTTGGTAATAATATTCTTTTTAGGGTCCCTTGGCGGCCGCGACATCACCGTCCTGTCTCCCGTACCTAAACCCAGCGCTAATGCCGGAAAGATGTCAGTCACCATATTCAGGAACAGGATCTGCAGTGGCAATAAGGTGGCAGCCGGTGTAATTATCCCTAAAATAGTCACGATGAATATCTCGCTCAGGTTACAGGATACCAGGTACACCACAAACTTTTGAATATTCTGGAAGATCTCCCGGCCATGCGCCACCGCCTGGGCGATCGAAGTAAAAGAATCATCTTTCAAAATAATACTCGCGGTTTCTTTGGCTACCTGGGTTCCCCTGATGCCCATAGCAATACCCACGTCCGCTTTTTTTAAAGCCGGGGCATCGTTTATGCCATCGCCGGTCATGGCCACGATGAATCCCGCCTGCTGAAAAACATCCGCAATTTCCAATTTTTGTTTAGGAGAGGCCCTGGCAAAAACGGCGGTAGCCAGGATACGCTGCAGCCATTCTTTGGTTAATAGTTCGGCCTTCGGCAGTTCTTTCCCGGCGATCACCGCTTTATCGCCCTCATCGATCAGGCCTACCTTATGGGCAATGTTCAGCGCGGTTTGCGGATGGTCGCCGGTGATCATCACTACTTTAATACCCGCGTTCCTGCAACTCAGGATAGCGCCTTTAATATCTGTACGGGGCGGGTCAAGAAAACCGGCCATCCCGGTATAAACCAGGTCACTCAAATAATTGTGCGCGTTAAGCATGTTATCTGACCGGTAGGCAAAAGCCAGGACGCGCAGCCCGCTGGCTGCCATTTTCTCCGATTTTAAAAGTATTGCATTACGGGATTCGCTGTCAAGAGCTTTAATGACTGTGTCCGATTGAACCTGGCTGCATTTTTCCAGCAATCGTTCAACAGAGCCTTTGGCAGCAGCAAAATATCCCGTAGACATTTGTTGTAAGGTGCCCATCATCATGATCTCCGAACTAAAAGGAACCTCTGCAACACGTTTGTATTGCTTTATTAACAGGGTCCTGTCTAAACCTGCAGCGATGGCTATTTGGATTAAGGCAACTTCCACCGGATCTCCGGTAATTTCATCGGCATTATTGCATAAAATACCGGTTAATAACAGCTTCTCGAAGTTTCCGGCACTTACTTTAATCGCCCCATGCGGAAATTTCAGGAGATTATTTTCGATATGTATCTTAACACTTTCCTCGGGGAACGCGAAAGTGTCGGCATATATCTTATTTTCGGTCAGGGTGCCCGTTTTGTCCGTAAGGATCACCCCTGTGCTGCCCAGCGTTTCCACGGCAGACAATTCCTTCACAATCGCATTGCGCCTGGCCATGAGCAACATACCATAGGATAAAGCTACCGTGGCAACGATCGGCAAACCCTCGGGAATAGCGGCCACGGCCAGGGCGATCGAGGTTTCTATGATGGTTAGGAGCGCCTTGCCTTGTATAAATCCGGTCACCGCAAAAATAGTGGTCATGGCCAGGGTGATCCAGATCAGTTTGCGGCTTAGCCGGTTCAGTTTTTTATCCAGCGGGGTTATCGTATCCACCGAGCTTTCAACCAGCGCGGTGATGGTGCCCAACTGCGTATTTGCCGCAATGCCGGTGATCACCATTTCTCCGTTCCCGTTAATTACTGAAGTCCCTTTAAAAACCATATTCTGCTGGTCACCAATAACGGTATCTGTAGGCAGCGTCCCGGTTATCTTATCAGACGCAAGGGATTCGCCTGTAAGCGAGGATTCATCGCATTGTAAGCGGTTAACGGTTATTAAACGCCCGTCTGCCGGGATAATATCCCCGGCTTCCAGCGGGATCAGGTCGCCCGGAACTAACGCCTCAGATGGGATAGATTTCGTCTCGCCTTCGCGGATCACTTTAGCCAGGATCACGTCCATTTTTTTGAGCGCGTTCATCGAACTGCGGGCCTGTATTTCCATAAAAAAGCCGATCAGCGCATTGATCACAATAACAGCCAAAATTGCTGTCGTCTCCAAAACATCTTTAAAATAAAGTGAAACGCCTGCGCCAAAAACCAGGAGGTAAACAATGGGGCTCCTGAATTGAGCAAGCAGGATCAGCCAGAGGCTTTTTTGCTTTTGTGTTTTGTAGGAATTCAGGCCAAAGGCTTCACTGCGCTTCGCAGCCTCGTGTTCTGAAATTCCTTTATTGCCATCTGTTTGAGCTAGCCTGAGCACCTCCGCTACAGACAATGAAAAAGGGTGCGCTAAAGGGTATTTCATTATCGTAAGAATATGGGGTTTGTTTACGGGGGAGTTTTTTATTTCCCTTCCGTTTTATTAAAGGTAAGTAAGGGGATCTTGCCGTAAAAAGAATATTCCTCAGCATTAGAAGGGAAGAACAACTTTTCAAATATAGATCTTGACTGGTGGGTAAACAGTACCAGCATTGACGGCTTAACTGACTTTATCGCATGTTCCATATTCTCGAGAAAAGTATGGGTTATATCCCGTTCTGGGGTCAGCAGATTTACCTTATAATCCGCTTTTTTCTTTAACATGGCTTCCGTCAATTCCTTATTCAAAGCAGATTCATAGGTATAGGAAATATGCATCATCGCTACACTGGCATGGATAGGCCTGGCAAAGTCAATGACCTTTTTGAGCTCATTTTCATAATCGGTCATATCCGATGCATAGAGGATGTGTGTTAATTCCTTTAAATGGTAAAAACTTGGTATGCATAAAACTGGCACGGCAGAACTGTTGATCAGTTTAGCGGTATGTGTACCGAATATTTTTGTAAGGGTACCGGCACCACGGGTACTGATACAGATATAAGAACAGTAATGCTTATTGGCATAATCCATAATCCCGTCTACCACATCGATATTGGATACCAGTACTAATTGATAGTCAATATCGGGTTCATGGATTTCGTGATAGATGCCGGCGATGAATGAAGTTAATTCTTTTACCGCTTTTTTTCTAAAGATGTCGGTATACTCTGCAAAGGCGTGTTCGCTCCATTTGAAGGGCCTTAAAAGATGATAGACGTGCAGGATGGTCAATTCCGCGTTGCGTTGTTTGGCCAGTTTAATAGCAAAACGGATAGCCGCCTTTGAATTGACGGACTGGTCGGTGGTCACAACTATCTTTTCCATCAGTTTTACTGTTAATGGTGAGCAATGAACAAGGGCGCGTCGATCTCCTTCATTAGGCGATCAGCCATGCTTGATTTAAACCAGCGCGAGACCCCGCTGCGCTGATAAGCACCTAAAACGACGAGGCTGTTTTTGCTGCTGTTTTTAAGGTAAATTAAAAGCTCTTCTTCAGGGTCGCCGCTTAACAGTGTGTAGCTCGCCGCAGGGTAATGACAGGCGATAAATTCCCTGACCAGGGTTTCATCGGGGAGTTCTGCAGTAGCCTGAGTATCTGCCACCGAAACCACTTCGGTAGCTTTGCTACGTAACCAGGGCATCATATAGTTGAACATTTTTATCGCATATACCGAGGCAGGCTTTCCGTCATATAGCAGCAAGACTTTTTCGATCTCCTGGTATTCAGCCGGAATGATCAGGACCGGGCACTGCGTGCTTGCCAGTAACTCCCGTATAAAATGGGTTGGTGGCTGACCTGGCACATTGCTAAATGTTTCATCCTCATTGATCAGCAGCAGATCGCTGTAGATACTTTCCTTAAGTACTTCCTGTATCGAAAAGCTTGGGTCATGATGTATCGAATAGCTCAGTTGTGCTTTTTTGCACGCCTGTTCAAAAATAGCCGTTGATTTTAACCTGGTTTCTTTGTCCTTCTCCAAAAGGTGTTTCATTTTTACCTGTGAAAGGCCATGGCTCCCGATGAGATCATCCAGCTTATAACTGTTATAGAGAAATGATTCCAGGAAAACACCGGACAGTAGCGCCTTGCTGCTTTCGGCCAGTTTGATCGCATAAGCAAGCGTGCTGTCTGCGAATTTTAAACCATCGAATACTGCGCTTATTTTTTTCATGATTGTACCATGTTAACATGACAAATATTTCGTAAATATTTGAAATGGGTAATGATGCAGGGTAGTGAAATAAATGATCCAGATCACTTAGTGATTGGATGCTGAATTGATTGACCACAATTTTCGCTTGTCCCCATTGATACCCCCGCCGGTTCAAGCGTCTCGCTTTAACCCAAACAAATGTAGGCGTCCCGCTTACAATAGCTCCTTAAACAAAACAGACGCAATGCTAAAATCTGATCATTTGTTAACGTCAGCGGGACGCTGACCAGGAATAAGTTAAAGCGTCCCGCTTCAACTGGCGGGGGTGTCATTTTAGATAAGGTTTAAGCTTAGGAAATTACTCAGTTGGGAATTTCGTTAGGTCCATATAAAGCACTTCCCAAAGATGCCCATCTAAGTCTTGAAAACTTCGTTGTTGCATAAAGCCATAGTCTTTGGGTTCGTTAGTTTCTTTGCCACCCGCCGAAAGTGCTTTGTCTGCCATTGTGTTTACTTCATCAACACTGTCAACCGATAAAGAGTTAATGACTGATGCCATTGTAAAAGCATTGCCAACTTCTTTTTTTGTAAATTCTTGAAATTTAAGATGCGTTAAAAGCATTACATAAATTTCCTCTGTCAGTACCATACAAGCTGCCGTTTCATCTGTGAATTGTGGATTATTTGTAAACCCAATTTCTGTGTAAAAGGTAGTTGCCTTTTGTAAATCTGCAACAGGCAGATTAATGAAAATTTTCTTAGCCATCTTTTTAATTTTTAAATTGTTACTTGATGACACAAAGATGAGGCAACCACTTCCGCTAAACTTTTACATATGTTGAGAAAATGGAAAATTTATTTATTGATGAGAAAAATTCTGCTCAATTGCGTTGGCGTTATGCCTAAGTAAGAAGCAATGTGATGCTTTTTTAGTCGTTTTACAAGCGTAGGATATTTTTTAAGAAAGTCGTCATAGCGTTTGGCAGATGTTTCGATTCTCATTGAAATTTCCAACGGTTCTTTTTCTACTATCCAATGCAAATCGTTATAAGCGATATAAAATAATGCAAGGTCGGGGTAAGTGGAAAATAATTTTCTGAATTCAAAAAAATCATATTCCAAAACGGTTGTGTCTTCAATTGCAGTTATATAGAATTCACTTGCTTTGTTAGCCAGCATTGCACTTAATGAAGCTGCCATTCTTTGCTCCGGGAAGAAATATTTAATAACAATATTTCCATCGTCATTAATGTAGTTTTGAGAGAAAAGTCCTTTAACCACAAAAGCAATTTTTTTAGGGCATTGTCCAATTGTTACAAAATCGTCGTGCTTGTGATATTTTTTTTGATGCAAAAGATTTGTCCAAGCCAATTCAGCCTGTTGAGAAATGTTGTGATAGGTCCTGATCTTTTGAAAAAATATGTCGGTATTCATTTGCATTAATATGTCAGTTCAAAGTTTGTATAGTGTCCCCCGCCGGTTCATAGGTCCCGCTTGAACTGGCGGAGATTAATTATTATTTACATCTTATTTGATTTTTGCATATTTTAAATCGAAATCATGACTCCATGTCTTGCCATCTGTGGATTTTTCCCAATATCCAGTGATAGTTTTTTTGTCTTCGCTTACCTTCCCTGCAAACCGTTGTATAAAATCAGGAGAATTTCGCCACAATTTCCAATTATCATTTTCATAACTCATCTCATAAACACGGGAAGATTGTTTGTCATCAAGGTATAGTACTGTATAGTTCGAAGAATCTTTATCGTGCCCGATAAACCAGGTGGCCCAGGGTGCTTCATTTTTTGTACCCTGCCGCAGAATCAAAAAGTCGCCTCCCTCAAACCATTCAAAAATGGCTGTTCCTTTGATAATTGTCTTTGGATCGGGTAGAAAAGAAGCATTAGATAATTCCATTTCCCAGGTACCAATAAGGCCCTCAATATCTTGCAGTGCAGGATTGATGTTGTTGTTGTTGTTCATAATGTAAAATTTTATTGGTTAGATGTTTGTGCTTTTATTAATCATATACTTTTAAAGTATTATTAGAGTTTAGGCTATGCTGATTTAGATCGCGCTGCTACCCCGCCGGTTCAAGCCTCCCGCCATAGCCGTTAACCTAAGAAAAATTTTAAAATCTTTTTTTAGAATATGATGCGGTCGGGGCTTCGCCGTTGGGCAAAACCACTTAGATTTTCCCATATTTGTATAGTTTTATCT
>JALYIP010000051.1 GCA_030775685.1 Bacteroidota bacterium | reverse complement strand
GCCTTGTGCAATGCCCTGGTTGTCACTGAAGATGCAATAGTCGCGATATACGAGGACAGGATATGGTTAAGCACCACGAATTTATGAACCTCCTTTATTTTTCGCTGCTTGCTTTTTGGCTCTGAAGTCATCCGCTCAAAGGCAGCCGATAAGTTTGCCGACTTTACATAAACATCCTTTCGGGCCAGTTTATATTCTATCGAACCTACCTCCTTGCCCAGGATGCTTTCGGCAATTTTAGCTAGATAACTAACATTGGCGTTTATCACTTCACGCAGGTTTTGCTGGATCTGCTCAAACTCCCAACTGGGAAAAATCAGGTAGCTGGCAATAAATGCAATGGAGGACCCTATAACGGTATCGATGATTCGCTCTTTAACAACCATCCCGACCCCCAGGAATTTGAACAGGATCAGCACATATGGTGTCATAAAAATTACGCTCACCACGTAGTTTAACCGTAGGAAACTATACGTACCAATCATCAGGATGACTAACAAAATAAATTGAGTATCCTTGTTGGGAATAAACAGTAAAACGCCTATGCCTATAATACCGCCCGCTATGGTGCCCACAAGCCGCTGGTAGTTGCGTTGTTTGGATAAACTAAATCCTGGTTTTAAAATCACGATAATAGTTAACAGCACCCAATAACTATGATGGCCTAATGCTATGAACTTTGCAGTGACAAAACCAACCAAACAAACAAGCGCCACCCTTAATGCGTGCTTAAAGGTAGCTGAGTTAAAGGATAGGTTATCTGAAAATATATGGGGTGCATAATCCTGGTGAGTTACAAATTTTGAATATTCATAATTCTCGTCGTTTTTCTCTAATAAAGCCTCCGCCGATCGTGAGTTATAATAACCATAGATGCTTTTTATCCGTTCATTCAGGTCGCGCAGGTTTATCAAGATCTTCTTTAAGGCGATGTTGCTGGTGGCCTGGTCGTTGGTGCCAATTTCATCAATCCTGATCTTTAATTTTTCAAGGCCGGTGTTAAAATCAGGTTTATGTTTGCTGCGCGAATTCGATAAAACCATATAAGCTATATTGTCGAGCTCATCAGCCATTTCCTGCAATAAATCGGCTATTTGTTTTAAAACGCCGCTTGCCTTAAATTTTTCACGGATATGTCCATAGTCGTAGTGGGTTGCCATGATTTGCTCGTACATATCCACCAAATCAATAAAAGTTAAGACCATTAGCCGACTAGGATTAGTGGATTCCTTTACCATAACCCGGGTTTTGAACAGCAGCTCGCGAACAGCGTCCTGGTGCTGACTTACTTTTATTTGCTGCGATACCAGTTTGCGGTAGTTTTCGTCAATGTCTGTATCTGACAAATAGAAATCGGCCTTTATGCGCACGAACTTAGCTATATCGGCAATGTTTTCGCCAAGAGTTTGTTGCGCCGCGCGATATGGGCGAATTCCGAAGAAAATCAGGCTAAACAACAAATACCAAACGCCGCCTGCTAAAATTGTTAGGCTCAAGGGTAATACCTCATCTGGCTTTGCCGCTTTATCCATCATGAATATCATAGCCAGCAAAGCACATGTTCCTACAGACGCTGCCCGGTTGCCATAAACGATAAACATTGAAAAGAAGAATGAGAATACAGTGATCTCTATCCCCAAAGTAAAAACATTAAGCCGCGCAAAACCCGTGATAGCTGCCACGACAAAAAGAAACAGATTACCGATAGCCATAGCATTGCGCTTATGATATAATGGCCCCGGGGCATCAATAGTACAAATGCATAAAGCACCTAACGACATGGTAATGCCCACATCAAAATGGTTAAGCTGCATTAAAAAAAGTGACGGAAACAAAATGCCGAACGACATTCTTAAACCATCAGAAAAATACTGGCTGTAAAAAAAGCTTTTTATCTCCCTGAAGTCTGTTTTCATAAATGCTTTTTTAGGCCTAAAATCAGCACTCAAATTTACAAAAATTAAATTATAAAGGTTTATTTTAATAAATATGGCATTAATACCAGTTAACCATTATTAATTACTCATTATTTATTAATTTTAAGCGTCAGAAACCGTAGTTCATAAGCCAAAAAATAAAACAGAGGTTTTGAATCCTTTATCTGCGCCAATTGTATAACCAATTATAGTAAACTTATTTTTTATCTAATAGCTATATGCCATCAACGTTAAAACTCAGCCAAAGAGAAACAGCTTTTAATAATGAAGTTGTAACCCGTTTTGAGTTATATAACAGTTTATTCCAAACGCTGCCTTTTTACCAAGTTAAAGATACTGGGATTTTGTTGCCGTTTTTTAGTTCGCATTGCGAAAAGGAGGCAAACAAGCAGTTGTCACCAACGGAAATTATTGAATCGTTTTTCAAGAAATATGTACCGGATATTGATCACAGGGAACAGATCAACCGGATGTTCCGTTTTATACAATATATAGAGCGGCAGGTGGTTTTGTTTGATGCGATTGAGGATTCCTCATTTACCAAGATTGGGCGTGAAGATGAAACAGGTACCATGCAAAGCTTATTGCAGCAAGCATCGGTTAGTGAGCAACAGCGGGCTAACATCGGCAAAAAGCTGGATGAGTTTTCTCTAAGGCTGGTACTTACCGCACATCCTACACAATTTTACCCCGGTTCAGTTCTTGGTATCATGACCGATTTGATCGAGGCCTTAAAAACTAACGATATAAATA
Organism: Bacteroidota bacterium; assembly: GCA_030775685.1. GTDB lineage: Bacteria > Bacteroidota > Bacteroidia > Sphingobacteriales > Sphingobacteriaceae > Mucilaginibacter. The sequence continues at coordinate 88,551 of JALYIP010000051.1, read as the reverse complement.
CCATCGATGTTTTATTACAACAACTCGGTAAAACGCCATTCTTTAATAAAACATCGCCAACGCCGTTTGACGAGGCAGTGAGCTTGGCCTGGTTTCTTGAAAATATATTTTATAATGCGATATCAGGAATTCAGTCAAAACTGGAGGAAGAGTTTGAATTGGATACCGATCGGATCAATCAGATGTTACAGCTGGGCTTTTGGCCGGGTGGTGACAGGGATGGTAATCCAAATGTAAGCAGTGATATAACTAAGGCTGTGGCTGGTTTTTTAAGGCAAAGAGTTTTCAGGGCATATTACCGCGACTTTAGAGTGCTCAAACGCCGGATAACCTTCAGGGGGGTAGAGAAATCGATGGTTACGCTAGAGCGGCTGATCTATGATAATGCCTACAGTAAGCAAGAGCCTAAAAATGTGCAGCCGGAGATCCTGGAGGTATTACAGTCTATAAGACAGACGTTAATTGCTGACCATGACAGTTTGTTTGTAAAAGTTGTAGATGATTTGATTAAAAAGGTACGACTGTTTGGCTGTTACTTCGCAACGCTCGATATAAGACAGGACAGCAGGGTATTGCGTAAAGTATTCAATTTTACAACAGAAAAAGCACCGGAAACCGGAATAGTAGCTGGTTACGGCGACCTGGATGAGGCTGAAAAATTGAAGCAAATCTTGTTTAATAAGGTTGATTACCATTGCCCGGTTGATGCAGATAAGCTGATTTGTGATACCTTGAATACAATAAGGCTGATGAAACAAATTCAGCATTCCAATGGTGAAAAGGCATGCCAGCGCTTTATAATCAGCAATTGCCAGCAGGCATCTGATATTCTACAATTGATAGACCTGTTTTTATGGAGCGGATGGGATAAGGATAACCTAAGTGTTGACTTTATGCCATTGTTTGAGACCGTAAATGATCTTACCCATGCCGCCGAGGTGATGGAGCGTTTATATACACATCCATTCTATAAGGAACATTTGCAGAAAAGAGAAAACCTGCAATCAATAATGCTTGGTTTTTCCGATAGTACAAAGGATGGCGGTTACCTTATGGCAAACTGGTCTATCTACAAGGCTAAGGTTGAACTTACGGCCATGGCGCGGAAATATGGTATTGCACTTGCTTTTTTTGATGGCAGAGGCGGCCCGCCAGCGCGTGGCGGTGGTAAGACGCATCGTTTTTATGCGTCGATGGGCGAGGAGATAGCTAACGAACATATCCAATTAACCATACAAGGACAAACTGTAAGCTCTCAATATGGCTCGGTGGAAACTGCCCGTTTCAATATGGAGCAATTGATCAATGCTGGTATCATATCTGCATTGCATCCAAACCGTAACGACCTGCTCGATAATCGCCATAAGGAATTGATCGCTACAATGGCGGATGAGAGTTACAAACTGTTTATTGCACTGCGCCAGCATCCTTTGTTTGTGGAATATTTAGAGACCTTTAGTCCGCTAAAATTACTTTCTCATATCAATATCAGCAGCAGGCCGACAAAACGTAATACCGATTCTGCCTTAAAGCTGGAAGATCTGCGTGCAATTAGCTTTGTTACTTCATGGAGCCAGCTTAAACAAAGCATTCCAGGTTTTTATGGTGTGGGTACTGCATTAAGTAAAATGAAGGAGAGCGGAAATTGGGACGAGATAAAGAAATTGTATCAGCGTTCGGGCTTCTTTAAAACAATGGTGGATAATTGTACCATGTCCATGTCGAAATCAGATTTTCGGGTTACCGCTTACCTTGAAAACGATGAAAAATTCGGCCCATTCTGGAGACTGCTTAAGGATGAATTTGAACTGACGAAGGCCATGTTGCTTGAATTAACCGGCAGTAATGTTTTAATGCAGGAATATCCGGTTGAACGCAAATCAATCGCCATCCGTGAGCGAATAGTGTTACCGCTGGTTATTATGCAGCACTATGCATTGCAATGTTTAAATGGTTGTAATGATGAAGAACTGATAAAGATTTATAATAAGCTAGTGATCCGTACGGTATATGGCATTGTGAATGCGGGGAGGAATTTAGCGTAATATTTTGACTCTTTATATTTCTGACTTTCCGACTTATTCCCAAACTTCAAGCGCGTTTATTTGTTATACTTGCAGATAAACTTAACCGCTTTATGATGAAGAACTTAATTTACCTGCTAACAGGTTTAATATTTTTGCTTTTTACCGAAGCTTGCCAGGATAAAAAGGGCAGAAACTACAACCAGCAGCAACAGGACGAGATAGTATTCGTTAAGAGCGGCATAGAAGGTGGGCTTACTGAAGTAAAGGCGTCCGGCCTGGCTATCACCAATTCAAATAATCAAAAGGTTATCGGGCTTGCAAAAATGATCATCGACGATCATACAAATGCAGGAGACGAACTCAAGAAACTGGAAGCGGATAAAAAGATCGCTGAAAATGACACTATCGGCAGCGCACATCAACAAATGATCAATGATCTTTCAAAAAAATCAGGAGCTGCATTTGATAAAGCCTATTTACAAATGATGATTGCAGATCATGAGCAAGCAGTAAAGTTATTTACAACTGCCAGTGCCAGTTCGGATAATGCCATAAAAAAAGTAGCATCTGAAAATCTCCCAACGATAAAAATGCACCTGGATTCTGCAAACGCAATCTCAACTACCCTGAAATAACAACCCTATTATCTTACTTACTTAGTTATTATTTACTATCCGATTTCTTGTGTAACACTGTATATTTGGCAGCATACAAATATGTAATGAAGAAGAACTTTTTTATAGCCTTTGAGGGGATCGACGGCAGCGGTAAAAGTACACAGGTAAAATTATTGAAAGAAAAGCTGGAAGCTGCCGGCTTAAAAGTTTACGTTACTTGCGAGCCCACTGATAGCCCAATGGGCAAAATGATAAGAGAGATCTTCAGTCATAAAATCGAAGCCGACCATCGAACGATTGCTGCCTTATTTGTGGCAGACCGCCTGGATCATTTATTGAATAAAACCAATGGAATATTAAAAATGCTGGAAGATGGTTATACGGTGATAACTGACCGGTATTATCTTTCGTCTTACGCTTATCAAAGCCCCTATATGGATCTGAATTGGGTGATCCAGGCAAACTCATTAAGCGCCGGCCTGTTGCGGCCAGATCTGAACGTCTACATTGATATATCGCCGGAAATAAGCATTGAACGAATTAATAAAGGAAGAACCTCCGTTGAACTTTACGAAACTATTGGGAACCTAAAGAACGTAAGGGATAAATACTTTGAAATAATTGAATTGCTTAAAAACGAGGAAAAAGTTTTTGTTACAAATGGAAACCAGGCGCCTGATGGAATAGCAAATGAAATTTGGACAGAAATATCGAACAGGTTCCTGGAAAATCCCAAAAATAAAAATTAAAGATTCTGGTTAATTAATTGCCTTTGCGTGATGGTAGGGGCGATTTAGCTCTCACAGGAACAGGAGCAAGAACAGCTTTTTTGTTTGGCAGAAAACCGTGTTTTATTAAAAAGTCAACTAGTGTATTGCGTTTCATGTTTGTCAATTTTAAGGTAATAATCTATCAAACGTTTTCTCTTCCTCAAAATTATAAATAATTATGAGAAATCCAAATATTTTTAATGTCAATTTAATTAATAACAGCGTTTATTGACATTTGTTTAATTAATTAGGCAAATAACACAAATGCTTAAAATAGAGTAAGTTGATGTTGTTGCGGCGGTTTTGCTCTTCCTAATACGGTGCGACCTCCGTATTTCCAGGAATTATTTCGCTCCTCTTCAATTACTTTATCAAAATTAGCATTTGGGATGAAATCCTGTTCGGCCCTTTGTGCAATCTGTGTAAGACGCTTTATCGCTTCATTTTTTTCAGATTCGCCCAATTTGGCTTTGTAAATAGCTGTTTGAAGTACACCGATGGTTTCGTCATAAACCTTTGTAGGTACGGGGAATGGGTGTCCATCCTTCCCACCATGCGCAAACGAGAACCTGGCGGGGTCCTTAAATCGTGATGGCGTACCATGGATAACCTCACTTACCAGCGCTAACGATTGGAGTGTTCGTGGGCCAAGCCCCTGCAATTGCAATAATCCCTCAAAATCCTTTGGTTGTTTTTCGTGTGCAAGCCATAAGACTGCGCCAAGCCTCTTCAAGTCAACATCCTTTGCCCGTACATCATGATGATTGGGCATGGTTAATTTGCTGATCTCCCTGAGCATGGTTTCAGGATGTTCGGATGCAATTTGCATAACCCCTTTTCGGGCGCTATCAGCCTGCGTGTCGGCCATGTTTAATATACTGCCGGTGTTTTGTCCGTAGATAAACGTATGCGGGTCGTCTACAAATGAGGTAAGTTGTTCTGAATGCCAGTGATAGCGGCGGGCGGTTTTGCTTTCAGCGCTCATTCCCTGTTGTACCACGGCCCATTTGCCACTGCTGCTTAAAATAAAATTGTGGGTATACAATTGAAAGCCGTCCTGGATGGCAGTGTTGTCAACCTTTGCGCTTAGTTTACTGCATTTAACCAGGTGGATACCATCAAGCCCCGTGGCCTCGCTAACCTTTATCAATTCATCCGGCGTTCGCCGGGAATGATTGCCCTTGCCGCCACAAATGTAGATTCCTAACTCTTTACTATGCGGATTTACGGAGCGTTTTAATGCGCCCATCACCGAAGTTGTAATTCCGGACGAATGCCAGTCCATTCCCATTACCGCGCCCAGGCTTTGAAACCAGAAGGGATCGCTTAGTCGGCGTAAAACTTCATCCTTGCCATAATCCAGCACAATATTCTCTACCACAGCCAAACCCAGCTTGGCCATCCGTTCGGCAAGCCAAATCGGCACGTAGCCATAATGCAAAGGCAGGTCAGCACTTCCTGAACGCTTCATGCTAACAAATTTAGTAAAATTACTTCAGCGCATCAAACCCATATTTTACATCATTCCAAAATTCATCCAAAGCAATTATCCGCGGTTTGAAAAATGAGATCAATGTTGGCCAGTCGTTTTTATTGAAGATACTTACACCATCTATCTGTTTGTAAATGCGGCTAACGGTTTTGCCATATTCATCCATCGCATGTAGTTCCCATTCCCAGGGTTCATCGAGGACAGCGGTAAAAATGTTTTTATATTCCTTAAATTGTTCAAAAAATAATTCCTGTATTCCCGGGTCGGGATGGGTAAGTTCAATGGCAATAGATGCTGTGCGTTTATCGGCCTGCATTTTAAAAAATACATGCTTTATCCCGGTTTTATAATTTACCCAGTTAACCCGCAAGCCCTCTGCCGACTGATGCGGTGAAATATATTGCCCGAAGGCCGTCCAGAATTCCTGCTTTAATTGTGACGCTTCTTCCTTGCTGTACAAATCGTTGTTTATTTATTGGATAAACTTAATAGAAAATATGACACAAAATGGCGCTCAAAACAATTTGTTCCGTTATCTGAAATGCAAATTTATTACATTCGTAAACGGATTAAAATATATAATACGCTTGTGAAAAAAATAACACTACTTGCTGCTTTTTTATCAATTGCCTTATTTGCTATTTGTCAGCCTGCGCCAAAACCTTACGGCCCTTTACCATCTAAAGGACAGTTAATCTGGCAGGAAACGGAAATGTACTGCATTATCCATTTCGGGCCGGATACCTATACCGATAAGGAATGGGGCTATGGTGATGAAGATCCTGCAATATTTAACCCGACAAACTTTGATGCCATGCAGATAGTCGGCGCTGCAAAGGCAGGGGGCTTTAAAGGGATAGTAGTAGTGGCCAAGCACCACGACGGCTTTTGTTTATGGCCTACAAAAACAACAGAACATAATATTTCAAAAAGCCCTTATAAAAATGGGAAGGGCGATATTTTACAGGAATACCGTGATGCCTGCAATAAGCTGGGCATGAAGATGGGCGTATACTGCTCACCATGGGACCGGAACAGCGCCTTATATGGCAAGCCGGAGTACGTGACCGAAGTTTACCGCAAGCAACTGGAGGAATTGTATAGCCACTATGGCCCTGTATTTATCTCGTGGTTTGACGGTGCAAACGGCGGCGATGGTTATTATGGCGGCGCCAAGGAGGTAAGAAAGATAGATCGCTCAACTTATTATGGCTGGAAGGATACGTGGGCCATCCCGCGCAGAATGCAGCCCGATGCTGCTTTGTTTGGTGATGTTGGCCCGGATGTGCGCTGGGTGGGTAACGAGAGCGGACACGCAGGCGTAACCTGCTGGGCAACCTACACGCCACATGCCCCCGACGAAGGTAAGGAGCCAGGCAATGGCTATACCAAAGATTCTGAGGGAATAGAAGGCCAGCGGGATGGTAAATACTGGATGCCCGCCGAGTGCGATGTGTCGTTAAGGCCGGGTTGGTTTTACCATAAGAATCAGGATGATAAAGTGAAGACCATAGATACATTAATGAGTTTGTATTATCAAAGTGTAGGGCACGGGGCTTGTCTTGACCTTGGGTTATCACCAGACAGGCGCGGACTGCTTTTCCAACGAGATGTCAGGTATTTAAATGGCTTCGGTGCCAGCTTGAAATATACCTTTCAACATAATCTTTTAAAGGGAGCCAAACTTACCGCAAGTAACATACGCGGCCGCAATAAAGCAAAATTTGGTCCGGCACATTTGTTGGACAATGATCGTTACAGTTACTGGGCAACGGACGACAATGTTAATACCCCTCAATTAATTGTTGAGATGCATCGGGCTGAAGTTTTCAATGTTATTCGCTTACGAGAGAACATAAAGCTCGGGCAACGAATCGACGCTGTTGCGATTGACGCTTTTTTAAATGGGAAATGGAAGCAGATTGCAGAAGCTACCAGTATAGGTGGAAATAGGTTGATTAAATTACCTAAAGATATTAAATCAAGCAAGGTGCGGTTGAGAATACTTAAATCCCCCGTTTGTATAGCGTTAAGTGATTTTGGCTTATATAAAGAAGTTCGTTTTCCGCCACCTATTTTTGAATTTCCGGACGAAAATGATATTTAACCGATTATTTAAATACTAATAATGATAGACTTAAAGAAAATATTTTCATTCGCACTGTGTTCAATTTCGACATTTGCGGTATATGCGCAACAATCTGCTTTATACGACACCTTATCCAAACCCCAACTCATCTCTAAACAATTTGCGTTCACAGAAGGCGCTTCTGTTGATAAAAAAGGAAACGTGTTCTTTACAGATCAGCCTAATAACAAGATTTGGGAATATAGTACAGAGGGCAAATTGTCTGTTTTTTTAGACAGTGCAGGTCGTTCCAATGGAATGTATTTTGATAAAAAGGGAAATTTGGTTACCTGTGCTGATGAGCATGATCAGCTTTGGTCCATCAATCCTGATAAAAAGGTGAAGGTTTTGGTGACTGATTTGGGCGGGCATTTAATGAATGGCCCTAACGATATCTGGATTGACCATAAAGGTGGCATCTACATGACCGATCCCTATTACCAGCGAGATTATTGGACGAGAACAAAATCCGATCTCGACGGGCAAAAGGTTTACTACCTGCCAAAAGGCAAAAATCAACCTGTTGCCGTCGATGCGAGTTTAAAACAGCCAAATGGGATTGTCGGCACACCGGATGGTAAATACCTGTATGTTGCCGATATTGGTGACAATAAGATGTACAAATTTACCATTGAAAAGGATGGAATGCTCAGCAACCGGGTTTTATTTGCGCCGAAGGGCGGTGATGGAATCACGCTTGATGAACGCGGCAACTTATATATAAGCGGTAACGGCGTTACCATTTATGATCCGCAGGGAAAAAAAATAGGCCATATTCCGGTGCCGGAGCCGTGGACTGCCAATCTCTGCTTTGGCGGGGTGAACAAGGATATCTTGTTTATCACAGCATCGAAGGCTATTTATACATTGAAGATGAATGTGAGAGGGGTGGAATGAGATTGATTTCGAATTTAAATCAACCATCCAAAGTTGCAAAAGGCTATATATGATTTAGTTTGTCCCTTTATTTATTCTACCCAGTTTTAAATCATGCCTTGACTTGAAACTACTGCAACCCTTGAGCCCTCCTTAAATTAACTGCTGATAATTGCTGATTAATGTTAATTTTATCCGGAATTAACAATTAAACCATTATGAAGCTTGTTGCGCTCCGGCCTGTGATCTATTCAAAGCAGGTGAAATATACAGTTGAGTATTATATCGAGATCCTGGGTTTTACCTGTAACGGATACATGGAGGATTGGACGTGGGCGTCATTATCGCGCGATGAAGTTGAAATAATGGTATCCTATCCCAACGCACATACACCTTTTGATAAACCTACTTTCACTGGATCGCTTTATTTCTCGGTTGACAATGTCGACGAGTTATGGGCCCAATTGAAGGAGATAACTCTTAACTGTTACGAACTGGAAACGTTCAGCTATGGAATGCGCGAGTTTGCCATTTACGATAATAATGGATACCTGCTGCAATTCGGGCAACCTGTCTAAATAGTCTTATTTTTTAAGAAACATTTTGAAGTAATTTATAAATTTCTAGATTTGCGTAATTGATTACGTAATTTATTACTTATGAATATTTATGAAAAGACAGGCAAGATGGCACTGGGCAGCAGGTTGCGCAGGCTAGGGGAGTTATTTGCGGAACAATCAGCGCAGGTATACCAAGTATACGGAATTGAGATCCAGCCTAAATGGTTTCCCGTTTATTATGCGCTGGCTGGTGGCGAGGAGAAATCTATTACTCAAATTGCAGTAGAGATTGGCCATTCACACCCATCAGTTAGCACCATTGTTAAGGAAATGTTAAAGGGGGGATTGGTGATAGCAGACCCATCAAAAAGCGATGGTCGGAAAAACCTCGTAAAGCTAAGCGAAGCCGGGTTAAGCATTAACGATAAAATCCAGGCACAGTATACCGATGTAAATGCAGCTATTGAAACAGCCTTTGCCGAAACACAATACAATATCTGGAAGGCAATTGAAGAATGGGAATTCCTGCTTGAGCAAAAGAGCTTGCTAAAAAGGGTACAGGTAGAAAAAAAGCTTCGCGAAGGCAAGGAGGTTCAAATAATTCCTTATCAACCAAAATATACAACCGCTTTTAAAAAGCTAAATGAAGATTGGATCACCCAGTTTTTTAAAATGGAGGCCTCTGATAATAAATACCTTGATCACCCGGAAGAAAATATTTTAAGCAAGGGCGGCTCTATTTTTATGGCGATCTATAAGGATCAGCCGGTTGGTACCTGTGCCATAGTTAAAATGGATGGTGATCAGTTTGAACTGGCTAAAATGGGCGTAGCCCCGGAGGCAAAGGGTAAAGGGATCGGGTTTATGCTGGGCAATGCCTGTATAGAGAAAGCCAGGGGGCTTGGAGCTAAAAGGCTTTATTTGGAAAGTAACACTATCCTTAAACCGGCCATTAGCCTATATCATAAGCTTGGTTTTAAAAAAATAACTGGCCCGCCCTCGCCTTATGAAAGAAGTAATATACAGATGGAATTAAGCTTATAGATCAATAATATGCACGAAAACAAAATAGTGATCATTGTTCGGAATGATTTAAAGACCTGGCAAAAGCTAAACGTAACTGCATTTTTGGCAAGCGCCGTTGCTATTGAGTTTCCTGAATTACATGGCAGGCATTTGGCGACTGCTTCGAATAATACTTATTTGCCATTTTTAAAGCAACCCATGCTGGTTTATAAAGCTGACGATCTTAACCAGATGCATCGCGTTTTTAAAAGGGCAAAGGAGCGTGGACTAGAAATTGGAATTTACTCAGCGCCCTTATTTGATACAATGACCGAGCAGGATAATTTGGATGAAACAGTCAGGAATACTGATGATGAGCAGGATTTGGTTGGATTAGTAATTTACGGCGAAAATAAAAAAGTGAATAAGGCGATTGACGGGTTAAAGTTTCATGAGTGAAAATTTTAGTGAGATTTGTCAACTTTTTAAAAGGTGACAAATCTGAATATTACTGCTTCCTTTGCGCCTTTTCCCAAATAGCGCTTTGTTTTTTTGTAAAATACCTGATGATACCCATTAAAACCGCATAGTTCATCACACAAAAATAATAGGGTACAAACAATGCCTTTACACGAATGTGGCGTTTCTCCATAATAAAGCCAAGAAAAGCAAGCAAATAGAATAAGATCTGCGCGGCAAAAATGGTATCGTATAATGCGTTATTAGGCAAAAAGGCATTCAGCACAAATATTAAAATCAGCAGGAAAGGGGTAACTGTCCAGCGCAGAACACGGTGACTGACATATTGAAAGGATAATACCGGGTATTTAATCGGATTAAATAATTTAGTAAGCCTCAATATGGATTGCATACCGCCGGCAGCTATCCTGATCTTTCTTTTCAGTTCTTCAGACACATTTTCCGATGCGGTTTCCATTGCGTAAGCCTCCGGTTCGTACACAATACGATAACCCTGTTCAGCAATGAGCATCGAGATCATAAAATCGTCCAGCACCGTATCAGCGGGAACATCCTGGTAAAGCGAACGCCTAACGCTAAACAATTCACCGGCCGCGCCCACAACAGAGTAAAGTTCAGAATCCCATTTTTTTAGGGCTGATTCGTACTTCCAATAAAAACCCTCACCGGCAGCGCTTGCATCAGCATTTTCGGCTATATGCACGCGTTTTTCACCAGCAACACAGCCGACAGTTTTATCTGCATAATGCCTGCAAATTTTTAGAATGGCATCAGCATTCAAAAAAGTATTGGCATCCGTAAATACTGCAATTTCCGTATCCACATACTCCATTGCACGGTGTACAGCCGCAATCTTTCCGGCTCGTTGTGGTTGGTGTAATAACTGAATTTCAGGATGTTTAGCAATTATTTCCGGGGTCTTGTCTGAAGATCCATCCGTGATAAATATCAGTTTGAGTTTGCCGGCCGGATAATTCAATTTTAAGCTGTTGGCTATTTTGTCTTCAATAAATCCCTCCTCATTATAAGCTGCCACCACCAGGGTACATCCGGGTAAGAGATCTTCGGCGGGGTTGGGGATAACCGGCCTGCCTTTTAGTGCCCTTTTTACTTTAATCAAAAAATACAGGAAGATCCCGTAGCCGGCAAAGGTGTAAAACACGATAAAAAAACTGAGCCAGAATACGATCTTCATTTTATAGAATTTATTGGATAACCTAGGTTTTTACTGTTTTTGCCGTGGGTGAAATTCCACCAAACAGCCTTTAATAGCATGGAAATAAAGTGATAGTTCTTGTTCTTTAAATAGGTGATAACGTTTCGCGGAACCACCAACAAGATAAAATATGGGTAGAATACAACCTTTCCAAAAAATGGTGCATTGCGCCTTGTAAAAAGGATTCGGTTGCGGTTCATAAAGTATTCTTTCAATTTACTCTTTTTTCCAACAGAAACCGACTCTTTATGATAAATAAGTGCAGTTGTGCAAACCCAGGCCTCGTAGCCCGCACGTTTTATATGTTCGCACCAGTCAACTTCCTCATAATACAAAAAGAAGCCCTCGCTCATAAGCCCTGCCTTTTCAATAGCTTCCCTGCTAACCATCATGGCTGCGCCATGACAATAGGCGGTAGGAGCAGTGATGTTATTGTATTGACCGTTGTCCTTTTCACGCAAACCTATGCAACTGTTTCGACATGTATAATAGTTCATTGGTGTATAGCCTGCGTACTGGATCAAACCTTTATCGCTAAAGTACTTAATCATGGGCGAGATCATGCCAATTTTCGGGTTGGCATTCATCAAGTCAACAAGCTGCTCAACCAGTCCATCAGTAAATTCAGTATCGTTGTTAACGAAAAAGAGGTAATCTCCTGTCGCAGCTTTAATCCCGAGATTATTTCCGCCCGCAAAGCCAAGATTTTGTTCGGAGCGAATGAATTTTACGTGCGGGAATTTTGATTGCCAGTCATCCGATTCAGTTTTACTGCCATTATCAACCACAATTATTTCCAGGTTGGTATATGGAGCGCGAATTGATAATAATAATTCTTCGGTAACTTTTGGTTGATTAAAGTTTACAGTGATAATGGATACCTTCTTCATGCTATGGCTCAAAACAGCGTTTTATTGTTTTGATACCCTATCGAGGCATTCCTGTAAAACAATGGCAAACTCCTTGTCATTCGGTGGTGCGAATATGGTATTGTGCTCACCGGGGATATCATGAACATTAACTCCCTTAAGGGCAAATTTTTTCCAGCCCATAAATTCATAATCGTCCATATAAAAAGTTCTCTTTTTGGCCCGGAACAAATCGACAGTAATATTTAACGGCTTTTGAAAATAATTGCGTTTTGCTTTTGCACTTGCCTCATCAATCTCATTATCATAGGCGAAAAATCCCTTTTGCTTTTCACTGTTACCGGTAATCTTCCACCAGGCCCGAACTATCCGACGCCTTAATAGTTCATTTTTATATTCAAAAGTCCTCTTAGGGTCTTCGGCCAGCAGTGCAAAACTGTTGAATAATTTCATAAAGAAAAGCCTAACCCTGTTAAAAGTTCTTTTTACCGGTGGATCAAAAGCATCGGTTTGCTTGGCGTAGGTGTCAAACACAGCCAGCATTTTTACCTCTTTGCCCATGGCGATTAGTTGATGTGCCATTTCGTAAGCAATGGTTCCGCCAAGCGAATAGCCGGCAAGTGCATACGGCCCGGTAGGGTTTTGGTTGATAATTTCGGTAATATAATTGGCCGCTATTTCTTCCATTACATCCAGGGGTTCATCAACTCCGTTAAGTCCCCGGGCTTGAAGGCCATATACAGGTTGCTCTGCATCCATATTCATGGCAAGCGCATTAAAAAGCAATACGTTTAACCCAGCGCCATGCACAATATAAATCGGCATTTTTGAACCTTTTGGTTTAATAGGTACCAGTGAATCCCAGGTTATCGACTTGGAGTCGGCGTTAATCACTATTGAAAGCTTCTCAATGGTCGAATGGTCGAAAAGTGCGGCCAATGGTAAACGTTTGCCGGTAAGCTTTTCAATTCTCGCCATTATTTGCACCGCTAACAACGAGCGGCCACCCAAGTCGAAAAAGTTATCAAGTACGCTGATCTTTTCCAATCCCATTACTTCCTGCCAAATTTCGGCAACCTGCTGTTCAATTTCTGTACGCGGAGCCAAATATTCGCCAAGACGACTAACTATTAAGTTATAATCGGGTTTCGGGAGCGCCTTTCTGTCTATTTTCCCATTAGGAGTGATCGGTATGGCTGTAACGATAACAAAGTCATCGGGCACCATATATTCAGGCAATTCGGCCAATAAAGCCTGTTGCCAATCATTTACCTGTGTTTTAAAATCTATTCCTTCGTTGCCATCCTCTAATACAATGTAACCAACCAGCCGCGGGTCGCCAGGTGTATCTTCCCTTGCAACTACAACGGCCTGCTTCACATCCTGTTGTTGCTGCAGCGCGTGTTCAATTTCCTCCAGCTCTATACGATAGCCTCTAACCTTAACCTGGTGATCAATTCGGCCAAGACATAGAATGTCGCCATTTTCCTTGTATCTGCCTAAATCGCCGGTACGATACATCTTGTCGCCGGGAGTATCTGAGAATGGGTTGTCTATAAAACGCTCGGCTGTTAACTCATCACGATTAAGATAGCCGGCCGCAACGCCATCGCCGCCAATAATTATTTCGCCTATTGAGCCGTCAGTTATGTTATTTGAATTTTCGTCGAGGATATAAACTTGTGTGTTGGCGATTGGTTTGCCAATAGTAATGTCTTCGTCGCTTTCTATCAGCTTTATGGTAGACCAAATTGTGGTTTCCGTGGGGCCGTACATGTTCCACAATTCACTTGTACGCACGGTGAGTTTCCCAACCAGATCTTTTGGCATTGCTTCGCCGCCGCATAGAATTTTTAACGGCAGCAGTTTTTCCCAGCCGGCCTCCAGCATCATGCGCCAGGTGTAAGGCGTTGCCTGCATAAAGGTAATACCGTCATTCTTAACCATGTCAAACAGCATACGGCCATCCTTCGCGGTGTCAGAATCAGTAAGTGTTATTTCAGCCCCGGTGATAAGCGGCAGGTATAATTCAAGCCCTGCAATATCAAATGATATGGTAGTAACTGTTAATATCTTATCATTGGCGGTCATCCCAGGTTCCTTTTGCATGCTAAGCAAAAAGTTCACAAGGTTTAAATGCTTTATTTGTACGCCCTTGGGTTTCCCGGTTGAGCCGGAAGTGTATAGAACATATGCCAGATCGGATCCACCGACTTCAGTATCAGGCTCGTCAGCGGTATAATTGCTGAATTTTTCAAGTGCATCTTCAATTAATATTTCTGAGGCATTTGAAATAAAGTGTTTATGGCGTTTTTTTGAGGTGATCAGGATTTTTGCCGATGAATCCTCCAGCATAAATTCAACCCTGTCCTTTGGATATTCGGGATCAAGTGGGATATATGCCGCCCCTGATTTCAAAATAGCAAGCAGGGAAACGATCATTTCAGGTGAACGGTCGAGCGCCAAGCCGATAATGTCGCCTGTTTTTACGCCATTATCTATCAGTATTTTAGCAAGCTTGTTCGAACTTTCATAAACTTCTTTGTAAGTAAGATTTCGCCCATGAAACTTGATGGCAATTTTGCCGGCGTACTTTTTAGCGCAATCATTTAAAAAATAAGGAAGTGCCTTATCTTTTTGATATTCTATAACAGTATCATTTCGGCTATTTGCAGTATCTAAATGCGTAGGGGCACTCATCTTTTATCTAATTTAGATTTGATCATTTCAATTATTACACAATTTTACTCTCTAAATATATAATATTGCTCACTAAAGTAACGAATTTATTACAGTAGAAGTGCTTATTTAACGCTTTGTGTATGAGGCGTATGGATGAATTTCTTATTCGCGCCTTTTAGCTTAAATAGTAGTAATAACATCGTAAGGAATATGATGGGAATCCTTATTAACGCCCCAAAAAAATCTTTGTTGTAAAAACTTACTGGTATGGCTATAAGAATTCCAGCATAGCAGCAAATGGTAGCAACCAGCCATAGGTGCCAATCCGGCCCGATACCCGGCGTCAATACGGCAACAATCAACATTAGTGGCATGAGCCCCAGCATTAGTACCCTTGGTAATACAGATAACTGATACACTTCATTCAAATAGTCAAATTTTCCTCTAAATAATGCAGAAAAGCCGCTGCTGCCATATTTTTTCAATAGGTTGAATTGGGCCGAAAGCCACCTGCGCCTTTGCTTTTTAAATACTTCTTTATTGCTAACCTTTTCATCGTATATCAGCGCTTCATCTGCATAGGCAACGCCAATTCTATCATTGGTTAACAATAGCCCCATTTCCTTATCGAAACCACCCACCGCGTCTATCCGCATCATCACTTCCGTAAATACTTTATAATCCAATGCCATGCCAGAACCAATTATTGCTGCTGAAAGGTTGAAAACCCGTTGCGATTTGCGGAAAATGTGGTTATTTACTTCCTCACTTATGGCATCTAACACCGCAACTGAGGTGTTGGTGTTTTTTGCAACACGATGGCCCTGAACTACTTTGTTACCGGCTTGCAGGTAATCATTTATCTGGTATAAAAAATCAGGAGCAGCGATATTATCAATATCAAAAACAATTGCAGCATCAAAACCATCAACCGTATTCTCGATAGCCTTGTGCAGCGCCTTTGATTTTGTGCTGCTTTCAAAAACAACCTCTAAAACTTGTAAGGGCATCTCTTTTAGCTCCGCAATTGTTTCCGGCTGCAAGGAATCAGCTATTACGCAGATATGGAAAAGATCTCTTGGATAATCAAGCGTTGTTGCGCTGGCTGCTGAATTAAGAATGATTGCATCCTCCTTGTAGGAGCAGATATATATTACAAATTTTGCAAGCTTTGTGCTTTTTGCCGGTGCCTTTACAGGAAATAACTTACCTGCTACCGAAAAAATGAACAGGTAAAAGCTATAAAATCCCAGGTAAATAAAAAGGATTGTAGTAATAATGGCTGCAGTAAATCTGATAATCTCCATACGTTATTTTTTATACGTAAGAACGCTCAAAAACGATTAGTTTTAGTTGAATTTTTTTGACCACGTAAATATTCTATCTTTTTTCTCCTCGAAGTTTATCTTTAAAAGCGATTTTATTTCGGATATGCGGTGTTCCCAGGTGTTATCGGCAGCAACATCCAGTCGTTTTTTTTGTAATTCAGGCGTGTCATTTAACGCAATCTCAATCGCTGCGGAAAACTCATTGGCGTTTTTGCAGTATGACACTGTATCAAACGTAAAATCTTCCAGATCGGGATTAAAATCAGTGGAAACCACCGGCCTTCCGGACCCAAGGTATTCAAAAAGTTTTAAAGGGAATATATCGCTGCTTACCTCGTCCTTTTTAAATGGGATTATAGCTACGTCAAATCCCTTTAATACGGCAGGCATTTCGTCGTATGGAACAGGTCCGGTTAAATATAGGTTAGGGGCCTTGTACTCTTCCTCTTTAATGTAATATCTGTCGATTGGCCCTGTCATTACAAAGCTTTTATCCGGGTTGGTCTTAAACAGCGTTTGCATCAAATCGTAGTCAATCCGCCGTTCAATCGCTCCGAAATATCCAACAATCGGCTTTTTGATGCCTTTGAAAATATTTGATACATTCAAATCCGGATTGAGTGTTTTTGAACTGTGACTGATATTTGCGGCGTTAGGTATAAAGTAGGAGTTCTTATTTAATAAGGCCTTTTTGTTCATCAGTTCCTTGCTGGTGCAAATAACCAGGTCTACATTTTTTACCAAAATATCCTCCGAAATTAAACCATGCTTGGTTTGGTAAGGTTCGATAATAGGGTCAACGCAATGGTAAACGCTCAGTACCGGTTCAAGTAATTTATGAAGCGATGGAAGGGTGAAGTTGTAGGAGTTTATGTAGATGTAATCCGTAATGTTTAAATTTTTAATCACCTTTTTTATCCGTGAGCCTACCAGCCACTCATTGATTTTTAATGCGGTACGATAAAATTTCCCCTCGGGCAGCATATTGATGGAAGGGACAGGAGGAGAGATGATGATCTTTAAATTCGGGATGTCTGTTTGAATAATACTTTTTGAAGATGAGAAGAAATGTGGTCGCCGTGTTTTAAACTCAAGCGTGTTTTTGAATTTGATATAGTCGCGCCAGGTATAAGGCCTGTCAACGTAATAAACAAAATTGTCCTTTGCCAAAAGTTTGGCCATGGTGTAGTTTGTTGACTCCAGTTTCCCGTCAAACTGCATTTGCGAGAAAATAATGATGTTCTGATTTTTAAGGCTCATCTAAATAACAGGGGTAATTTATTTATCAAAAAGCATTTATCACTTGGTATTCCGGTTCTTGTATTTCAGTATTAATTCGGCGATTAAGGCTTTAGTTTCAATAAAGCCCATTGTTATAATGCCAAACATGGTAAAGTTCAGGTATTTTCTAAGAACCCAATATCCATATATTACTCCGGCTAAAAAAGTAAATATTGATGCGAGTGCAACAGCATACAGGCTGTGGAAAAAGTAAACTCCAACAAAATCACCAATAACATTTACCACGAGCATTATGATAACCTTTATCATATTGATCTTCGGCTTATTCAGAATATCAAGCGTAATCCCGAAAAAACGATCTACAGGCAATAATACCGCAAAGCACATAAAGATGCGAAAAATATTGGATGCATTGGTATGCAGGTATTTATGTCCGCCTAAAACGTCAATTATAATGTCAGCAAAAAGAATTGAAGCCAGGGATACCGGAATAATTAAAATCGTTAAGATGCCGGAGTATTTTTTAAGGATATAGGTAATATAGTTTTTGTCGTCGCGGTTAACAGCTGCCGACATGGCCGGCATTGCTGTTGCAATAAAGCTTCTTAGCGGGATCTCTATGATCTCCATTAGTCTTTGCGGCAGATAGTAAATTCCTATAAACGCAGGATCTGCAAACATGAATTTTATGATAAAGTTATCAGAGCTTCTTAGTAAATAAGAGCTTATAGATGTGCCCACGCTGTATTTTCCAAAATTAGCCAGTTCCCTGATACATTCCCATTTTCGGCTGCTTATCGAGCTGATCCTGGCCCAACCTGTTGTTATTGAATATAAGCTGGTAATTACAACTGCAGTGAAGTAAGCGTAAATAATTTCCTGAAAGGAGCCCTTGTGTAATATCATCAACACAATTATCAACAATAAGAACGTGCCCTGCCAAATTAGCTGGAGGATGAAGATTTTGTCGAAACGTTCTTCGGCCTGCAAAATCCACAAAGCAACACTGGAGGGGAGCGTGCTGAAGTAGATGATTGCAAACCATTTTATGGTAATTTCAGTGGTTTGATGACCGTGGTAAAAGATAAGAACAATTAAACTAAAAAAGGCCAATGTAGCCGTAATTACAAAGCCTAAAAACCATGTTGAACCGGCCACCATATCTGCCTGTTCCTTACTAGCGCCGGCATAAAATTTAACCAGGGAGGTTTGCAAAAAGCCGCTGCGGGTTAAGTTGGCTAATGTAAAAGTTATTAAAAAGAACGACCAGTCGCCAAATGCTTCCACGCTCATGCTGCGTGCCAGCAAGCCCACGGTAACCATGCCGACAACTGGCATAACTGCATTGCTGGCTAATGAAAGGGTATGTTTATTTATTAATTTTTTTGCGATAGACATTTATATTTTCCCCCAGGAATTGGTTTCGAAGTTGTATTTTTTTATTACGCGGGCAGGGTTACCTACAGCAACAGAAAATTGGGGTATATCTTTTGTTACTACACTGCCGGCGCCAATTACTGCATGTTTACCGATCGTAACACCGGCAGTTATTACGCAATTGGCTCCAATCCACACATTGTCTTCAATTGTTATTTGTTTAGTTACTACTTTTTGTACTCTTGGTGGTGTGGTTACGTCCTCGTAACCATGGTTAAGACCTGAGATCACTATATTCTGCGCAAGCATTACATAATTCCCCATTTTAACGGGGCCGATGATTACATTACTTAGCCCAATGCCACAATTGTTGCCAATTGAAACGTCACCAACACCGTTATTTATGGTGGCAAAATCTTCTATTATACTGTTTGACCCAATTTCGAAGTTTTTAAACGGGAATAAGTCCATGCGTGTGTTAAACCTTATAATGGAGTTTTTGCCCCGCTTATGAATAAACGGATTAACAACCAGCCTTACCCATAGCCGCGGCCTTGCCTGCCCCTTAGGGATTATCAGCCAGTGAGCAAATTTTTTCAGTTTAGGATTCGACTTAATAGTTGATAAAAGGGACATTACTTTTTATTTATTTCAGCATATTAAATCAACCCGTTATAACAGGTTGGGGAGTGTTATTCTTTTTATCTAAGCGGTGCGTAACGTTTATTATGGCCATTGCTAAATAAAGTAAAATATTGGTGGGGTATTGTACGAATGCTTGCTGCGGATAGTTACCAATATCAAGTGCGAAAATGATAATTACCATTGCCATGCAGTAAGTTTTTAGTTCAGGGTCCTTTATTATGTAGTAATAATAGATCCCCCGTTGCAATACCACAAAGTTAAAAGCGCAAAAAAGTAGTAGCCCAATCCAGCCCATCTCAACAGCTACACGAACATATCCGCTGTCGGGTGGAAACTTGGCGAGGTAGGAGTTGGGTGAAAATCGCTGCCCCCAAACGCCCACAGAGCCTAAACCTCCACCCATTGGATGGGATAAAATGTAAGGCTTGATTCGGCGTTGATTTTCGGCTCGAACGTTAAACGATGCATCGTGCGATGGGTTAAATGCTGTTTGAAACCTAACAAGGCTTGGATTTGAAGTAGGTACTTTTATTAAAAATCCCAGGAATAGGCCGGCTCCTACAACAAATATTAAAACATTCTTATTGAATTTCAATATCGCCATTAAACCCAAAGCTGCGGGGATAAGTACAAAAGCGGCCCTGGTGCCTGAGTAAAGCATCACCATTAAGTAGAAACACATCAAAACAATAAGGATAAATTTGTTGCCCTTTTTAATATTGGCAAACAATAAGCACAGGCATAATAAGGCGGCCAAAACCATGTTGTAGGCAAATACCACAGGGTCAGAAAATATACCGAACTTACGCATGTGCCCATAAATAAACAGCAGGCTAATTCGAAGCGGGTCTGCGTTGAGCCATTTGTTTTCGAAAGGAAAGAAACCTATGTTTTCCTGTATGAATGCAGCAATGCCAGCTATCAACTCAAGCACCAGCAATAATTTAAACAGGAGCCTGATATAGGCCTTAGACCTGATCTGGAACACAAACACAAAGTAAAGCAGCATTAAAAAGGCAATAGTGCGCACTGTATAAACCCAGGCCAAAACCGAAGATGCTGCGGGGTTAATAACTTCCAGCATGTTGTACCCGAGCCATGCCAGGATAAAGTAGCTAATCGGGTCGTTGAAATAGCTCCAATTTTTTTCTGCCTTCTGCTTTACAAAAAAACCCAGGATGAGCAGGTAGGTTAAAACATCCATCACAAGGCCGATTGGGGTGTCGGGAGGAGTGAGGCTTATAATAAACTGGTAGTTGATAAAGAATGACGCAATTATGAAAATGATAATGCCGAATTTCGGATAGGCAACCACAGCGTATAGTAACGGAACGCCTATAAGCATCATCAGGATCAGGATACCGGCTACGATGCCCTGCGTAGCTATTAAATAACTTACAAATAACGATGCCACCAATAGAAATATCGGTACAAGTGGTTTTGAGAATTTATGAAGAACTATATTTTCCCAAATTGTCTTTTTACGTTCACTATTTCTGATGCGGTCATCTGACATCTGCAATGGTTAAATTAATTAAAAAAACAGAATTTTGGCGGCCCAAACAAAAATGCCAACAAAAGCGACAACTACAGCTACATGATAACAGTTTTGCTGTAGCTTGCTTAATTTTTTAATGGGATCATCAGATGCAGTATTGGCTGGTACAACCTTCATTAGTTTATTAATTATTTATATATAATTAAAAATGAACTCCTAAGAATAAATTAAAGGCTTATTTTTTGCTTTTCTTTGATGAAGCAATTACAGTTGCCTTGTTTAAGATCCATCCGGCAAATTTATTATTCAGCAGTTTTAGGTATTCAATGTATTGTTTTTGAGATTTTGAAATACTTCTGTTGGCTTCAAAAACCGCTACCGTTTTGTTTGCAAATAAGATCCATTCTTTGCCTTTATTCAACGAATCAAGCGGTGGAAGGTCAATCAAAATTATATCATATCTTAACCGAAGCTGATCAAATTCGTTTTGAATATATTTTTCATCATTGATCTCAAGCAAGGTAACATCGCCGCCCCGGTTGCCCAAAACACTTATTTTGCTGTTATCTCTTTCAATGTACGCATTGGTCCTGAAGTAATCTTCAACAAACAACGTAGGTTGTAAATTGCGGGTTATTGATGGGTTGTCAAAATTACCATCAATTAAAAGTACCTTTTTGTTAATGGCCGAGTAGGCATAGGCCAGGCTAACGGCTATAAGTGTTTTGCCCTCATGTTTATTGAGGCTGGTAATTGCCAACACTTTTTCGCCCTTTAATTCCTGGTCAATTTCAAATCTAACAGATCGCAGCAACTCCTTAAATTGCTGCATTTTGTTCCTGTTTTCAACCTCCCAAATTGTTCGTAAGTCTGGCTTGGGCCCTTTAACCAAGTTTAATGCACCCAGCATTGGTAAGTTGGTACGGGCTACAAGATTGGAGGGTTCCTTAATGCTGTCATCCAGGTAAAATAGAACAAACAGCACAAACAGGCATATAAACAAGCTAAGTAGCCCACTCAAAGCAATTAGCGCCATTTTTTTTGATGGCTGTGCTATATCAGGCGTAGCGGGCTCAACTTGTAGCAGCCGTATCGAAAATTTCGACTGCAGATTAGTGGCATTATACCTGTTTAAAACGTCCAGATATTCCTTGGTGGCAATGTCAATATCAAATTCGTAGGTTTTAACAGTAGCATCAAAGGGTACGAGGTGTGCAAACTTAGCGTTCAGATCGGCCAGTTCCCGGTTTATTGATTTTTCGCTGTATTTGGCTAAGTCTCTTGATACTTCCAGTGTTTGTGCCTGCACTACCAGGGCGTCCTTGCCAATACGCGGATCAACCAGGTACTTGTCTGATGTGGTATGCAGCTGAGTAACAAGTGCACTTTGCAGCGAATCAAGTTTAGGCTTGTATTGCGGGTTAAAGCCACTATGAACATATTCGTCGTTTAGTGTTTTTAATTGCTCATTTGTAGCAGCAATTTCTGAATTGTTTTGATTGATAGCAGACTCAATATACTTCCTGCTTTGCGGATCGAACTTAGAAACCACATTTTGCAACGCGCCCTCATTGGCGGCAAGATTTCGCTGATTCTCCAGCTTCTTATCTGTATAGGCAAGGATTTGTGCAAAAATGGATTTTGACTGGTCTTCAAGATTCAGGATGCCGTTTTTTATTTTGTATTGTTGGAGGTCTTCCTTTTTTTGATCAAGTGCACTCTTTTTTTCATTCATTAAATTTGAAAGAAAATCTACTGCATTCGATTCATTCTTTTTGATGTTTACACTATAATATTCTATAAACTCCTTTGCAAGTATGTTTACCACAAATGCAGATAATTGGGGGCTCTCAGATGTGAAAGTAACCGAGATAAAGTCACTTTCTTCCTCACGCGCAATATCAAGAGATTTTCTTAACGAACGCTCATCATAGTGCATGGAAATAAGCAACTCGTTTAGGCCACTTTCATCTTTGTTATACAAGGAAAGCGGTTCGCCGTTCACCAATTTGGCCCTGTAAACCACAAGCGCGTGTTGTACTGCAGCCGGGCTTAAGTTTTTAAAGTCGTGATTCAGCTTTCTGAACGGAGCATTGCTGGTCAGATCATGAATAATAAGCTGGTAGGATACCTGGTCAACTAGCTTTTTTAGTTTGATGATTTCCATCAAATTACTAAACTCCCGGTTTATTTGATCCGACTGGGCGTTTGGCGCGTTATCCTTATCAAGCAGGTGTGTGGAGGCGTCAACAATACCGGTGGCTATCTGTGTACGTGAAACATATTCGTCCGGTAGGTTTTTAACCAGGAAATACGAAGCAACTACTGCTGCGAGAACAATAGCTAGTATTACGTATTTATATTTACCTAAAAGTTTAAAATATGCAGATAGTTCCATTAATCTATTTAACGCTTTCCAACTTGTCCCCTATATACTCCTCAAGATCAGTTTTTGCTGCAAAAACATTTAACTCGGCCTGAATTCTAAACGAGTTTTGATTATAAAGGTTATTCAATGCGGCATTGTACACATCAAACGTGGTTTCCCCCTTCTCAAAGGTATATTTAAGATTTTTGGTTGCTATCTCGGCATTTGTAACCGCCGTTACTTTGTTTCTCAAGTCGGCTTGTGCCGCCAGGTAGGCAAAGTATGCATGTTTTATTTGCGCTTCCAGCAGCAGGAAATATTCCTGTTGTTGAAATTCGGCAACTTTAACAGACTCTCTTGCATTGTGGATAGTGTATGGTCTTTCAAAAAGCGAACCCAAACTCACTGATGCTACCAATTGGTATCCTTTAAAAATGGTTGGCTGGGTTATATTAATAGAAGATTGCGGACTATAAATGTATGATGCACTAAAAGCCTCAAGCCAGCCGAAACTCGCCTGGTGAAAAGTGCTTCGGGCGATTTCAACCTGCTTTTGTTTTACTTTAACTTCGGGGTAATTCCTTTTTGCAGTTGCAATTAGTTTTTCCAGGTAAGGGTATGACAGGTCTTTGAAAATCGTTTCCTGTGCATAAAGGTTACCGGCTAAAACTGAGATAAATAACGTTAAACAAACAGCGCGTAATTTATTATTCATGTTTTTTACACTTTTTCTTTTTGAAAAACTGCCGGCACCGTTCTTATAAGGATTTTCCAATCGAGCCAAAAAGAATAATTTTGCGCGTAAAAATTGTCTAATTTTTTTCTTTCACGTTCAGACATATCCGCTTTTCCCCGTTTGGTTATTTGCCATAATCCGGTTAACCCGGCAGGCCCCAAAAAACGCATCGACCACTCATTTGATGTAAGCATTTCTGCCTCATAAACAGGTAGTGGCCTGTTGCCGACTAATGACATATCTCCCAACAAGATATTGAACAATTGAGGGAGCTCGTCGAGGCTCGAATTTCGTAAAAATTTACCGAGTTTAGTTACCCGTGGATCGTCTTTAATTTTAACAAATGCGGCCTTTGTGCCTCCATCCTCATTTGCGTACTGATTTTGTGTGGATAACTCTGTCAATAATTTATCAGCATCGGTACGCATCGACCTGAATTTATAAAAATCAAAAACTTTATATCCGGTGCCAACACGCTTGCTTTTGTAAATTACCGGGCCTTTTGATCCAAGTTTAATTGCAATGACCACAGCCAGCATAATGGGGGATAAACCCAAAATCATACAACCAGAAATAAACACGTCCATGAACCGTTTCCCAACCGGCGTTCGATAGGTGATATCAACTTCCTTTGAGATCTCCATCAGCTTTGGTTTTATCAATTTAAACTTCACCAAAAAATTCAGACGCTCACGCAGATCTGACATGGAGAACGGATAAATATAAAAGTCATGCACCTTTAATTTCATGGCGCTCAGCTTTAACGATCTGTCGTTAGACAATGAGATCAGCACGATGATAACCCCGTTGAAAAGAAAATTTGACTTTAGCCTTTCAATAAGCGCAAAACACTCGCCTTGCTCATCTACTTCAGCCAAAATAATTTCCGGAACGGTTAAAATGGATTGGTTTCCAAGGTATTCCTCTAATTGACTAAGTGTGTCACTGTATGCAATTTGGAAATAGTTATTAAGCTCGGATGATACGAGGTCTTTTATTTCTAAACCAGCATAAGCTATCCTGATGTGCGAACCTGCGTTCTCATTCCATTCAGTGGCTAGGGGACTCGTCATAAATACTTAATACTTGAATAATAGCTGATTTTAAAAAAGCAGGATTAAATGGCTTGGGCATATATGCATCCACCTGGAAGGGCATATTGCTAACCTGGGTATCCAAATCGTGGGCCGCCGAAAGCATTATTATGGGTATATCGCGAAAAAGACCGCTTATTTTGACGTTTTTTATGAATGATTGCCCATCAAAATAAGGCATTTGAAGATCAGATATAATCAATTCCGGGATATTGCCGTCTTCCAGCCAGGAAAACGCGTCGATTCCGTTATTTCTAACAACTATATCGTAATCCTTCGACAGAATGAAATTTAGGAGCTTCAAAATACTTAAGTCATCATCAACAATCAGTATTCTTTTTTTCATGTGTTAATCTGGATCTGATAATGTAAATTTTACCTGATTACGTAATTTTTGGTGAAAAGGTTTAACAAGAGACTACTAAATATACTTCTTATTTTACACTAAGTCACTTTGGTAAGAAACTTTCAGCTAAAATAATCCGCTTTTTTACTTTTACTCTATAAAAATACCTAATTAATAAGAATTTTAAACAATTATTTAAAATTCCTTAACTTGAACATAATGAACGTTATAGCGGCCAGTTTTGTTTTTTTTTAAGAACTTTAATTGCTTCGCTGTTACAAAACAAGCAGATTTTTTGGATCCCCAATATCAAAAAACACGATTTTATCAACAGCTGGGGCATTTGCAATGCTTGCAGTATAGTTGTCGTTTAAGTTAAAGCTGGTGATTAGCCAATCATTGTTTGAGGCTATTATGCCTGGTTGAATTTGATGAACACCGTCAAGTCCGGGTAGTAATCTAAGGTCGCCGTCAAGTCCCTGGGCTGTGGCCTTTGTAAGCGCTTCCTTCCGGGTCCAGATCCTGAAGAAACGACTGGCCGAATTAATTTCATTTATATAGGCAATTTCGGCATTGCTAAAATTATCCTCCAGTACTTCGCTAAAACTAAAATTGAGATTTATATACTCAACATCTGCGCCAATTGCAAAATTTGAAACAGCGAGTAAGAGGGCATCCTCTGAATGTGAAAGGTTGAATTGCAGATTTAGTGTTCCCTGGCTTTTTACATAAGGCTTTTTGTTTTCCCCGATACCAAACTCAATGGTCGAAGCACTTTGACCGGAATATTTCCCCAGGATATGTTTCAAAGCCCCGCGGCTAACAATGAACCTTTCACGATCACGTTGCCGGTAAAACCGGTCTGCCCTTGCTTTTTCCTCGTCAGTCAGCAGGGGCAGAATATCATCAATTAATGAAGAATCGGTTTGGGTAATGATTTTCCAGACATCAACATTACCGCCTGTTTTAAAACTACATGCTGCAGGTTTAAGCCATTGTGGATCTGTTATAAGCCTGTTGGTAATTGCTATTTGCCCCATAGTAGTTTACAGGGTGGCAATTTACCTGTTTATAGCTTCATCCAAACATTTTTGGAGTATATCCGCAAATATTTTATCGTTGGGGGCCTTAAAGATGGTATTATGCTCACCCGGGATTTTGTGAATATTAATGCCTTTAAGCGCATACGGCTTCCATCCCAGGTATTCAAAGTCGTCCATATAAAATGTCCGGTTTTCAGCTCTGAAAACGTCTACAGTTATATTGTATGGTTTTAACTGGTAACGTTTCTCCGCGTAGTTATTCATTTCGTCAATTTTATTCGAATAACCGAAGAAGCCCTCCTGGTTTTGGTTTTTACCGTATTTCAATTTCCAGTAAGCCCGGATAATCCTACGTTTTATCGATGTTTGCTTGTCATTGACAGTATCCCGTAATCCATTTTTAGAGGTTACAGCATATTTCATCTTATCTTTAAAAAACCTCAAGCGTTTATAGGTCTTAGTAAGCGGAGCATCATAATGTGGCGTGCGGTATGCATAAGTATCGAACATTGCCAGCATCTTTACCTCCTTACCCATTGCTTCAAATTGCCTGGCCATTTCAAAGGCAATAATGCCGCCGAACGAATAGCCGGCTAGAGCATAGGGCCCCGTAGGATTTTGCTGCATTATGGCTTTAATATAGTGATCTGCAATTTCCTCTATGCTCTCCAATGGTTCTTCAATGCCATCAAGCCCTTTTGCCTGCAGGCCAAAAACCGGTTGGTCGGGCGACATGTTCATGGCCAGCGTATTAAATAATAACACGTTTAACCCCGCACCGTGAACCATATACAATGGCATTTTATTCCCTTTGGGCTTTATCGGTACAAGAGAATCCCATGTAATTGATTTGCCATCCATTTCAAGTAACTGCGCCAGCTTTTCAACCGTCGAGGTTTCGAATAATGCTGCCAAGGGCAGGCGTTTGCCGGTTTCCTTTTCAATCCTGGTCATTACCTGCACTGCGATAAGCGAGTGGCCGCCGAGTTCGAAAAAGTTGTCGTAAACGCCGATCTTTTTAACGCCAAGGTATTCTATCCAAATGTCGGCAACCAGCTTTTCAATGTCAGTGCGTGGCGCAACGAACCCGTGGCCCGCATCAACCACTGATACGCCATGTTTAGCCAGTGCTTTTTTATCAACCTTACCGTTGGGGGTTAAAGGCATTGCCGGAATAATTATAAAATTATCAGGCACCATATAATCGGGTACTGAATCTTTTAAGTGCTGTTTCCAGTTTTGTATCTGGGTAGCCTCGTTAACGGTATTGTCTGTAAAATCGGCTACAACAAACGCAACCAGCTTATCAATTCCGAAATTATCGGGCCTGGCAATTACAACTGCTTCTTTAATATTTGTTTCGTTTACAAGGTTGTATTCAATTTCGCCGGTTTCAATACGGTAGCCTCTTATTTTTACCTGTGCATCAGCGCGGCCAAGGCACTCTATTTCACCATTAGGCATAAATCTGCCTAAGTCGCCGGTGTTGTAGATCTTTGCGCCTGCTGTTTTTGAAAAAGGATCGCTTACAAACTTTTCTACGGTTAATTCCGGGCGGTTAAGATAACCCTTAGCTACGCCTTCGCCGCCTATGTAAATTTCGCCCGGTATACCTGGCCCCAGCGGCTTTAAAAAATTATCTAAAATATAAATGGAGGTATTGTCAATTGGCCTGCCGATTGATATTTTATCCGCATCAGTTATCTGCTTTACAGTAGACCAAATAGTTGTTTCTGTAGGCCCGTACACATTCCATAATGAGCTTGCGAACTTCAGAATGCGCTCTGCCAATTCCGCGGGTAGTGCTTCGCCTCCGCAAATTGCCTTTATGGCCGTGCTTTTGCTCCAACCAGCTTCAAGCATGATCCGCCAGGTATACGGCGTAGCCTGCATTACAGTGGCCTTATGGGTTTTTATCAGGTCAAGCAGAGCCCTGCCATCCTTTGCGGTAGCGGCATCGGCTAATATTATTTCAGCACCGGTTAGCAGCGGCAGAAATAACTCCAATCCTGCGATATCAAAACTGATGGTTGTTACAGCAAGCAGTTTGTCCTCAGCAGTTAAGCCGGGTTCCTTTTGCATGCTGTACAGGAAGTTAACCAGGTTATGTTGGGCTATCTGCACACCCTTTGGCATCCCGGTTGAACCGGATGTATAAAGAATATACACAAGATCTTCACCGTTAACGGTAATTTCAGGATCCGTATTAGGGTATTCATTAATTGTCAGCCATTCATCCTCAAGCACTAATTCTTTAGCGTTCGACTGGTATTTGCCTTTATAATTTTGAGAAGTTAAAAGAACCACCGCCTGTGAATCTTCCAGCATGTAATTAATGCGGTTGATAGGGAAAATTGGATCAAGCGGGATATAAATTGCGCCAGACTTCATAATGGCCAGCATACTTATAACCATTTCAGAACACCTGTCCATCGAAAAGGCAACCTTATCACCTTTTTTAACACCATTTTTTACCAGGACTGCCGCTAATTGATTAGCCCGTTCATTTAATTCTTTATAGGTAGTTTTCTGTTTATTAAACGTTATGGCTGTTTCTGATGGAATTCGTGCCGCACGTTCACTGATTAGCTGATGCAGAGGGGTGTTCTTTGGATAATCGCATTGGGTGTTATTCCATGCGTCCAGTTGGTGTGTTAATTCGCCCGAATCCATTGACAGGATATTTCCTATCAACACATCGGGGTCCTTTACGAGCTCACGTAGCAAAAATTCAAAACTATCCATCATCTTTTTGATGGTTGATGCCTTGAATAACTGTGTGTTGTATGACCACTCAAGGGTAGGGGACTCTTCGTGTCCTGCGATATTCAGGAAGATCTCGAAATTCTCGTATTCACGCGGATTACTGATCAGCTTATGATGCAATTGATAAAATTCCACATCATCGTCAAGCCCCATATCGATATTAAACATAACCGGCACCAGGGGAACCCTTGAGGCATCGCGGGCAATATTTAATTTTTTAAGTAGGCTGCCAAACGTGTAAAGCTGATGATCGTAGGCATCCAGCACTTCGCTTCGGCGTTGTCTTAAATATGTCTTGAATGAGATATTGCTCTTTGGGTAGCTGCGCAGCGCCAGTAAATTCACACAATGACCAACCAGTCTGTAGTTATCAGTAGCCGGCTGACCGGCGGCCGGTAAACCAACAATAATCTCTTCCTGGCCGGTTACCTGTTTTAAAAATACTTCGAATGCTGCAAGCAGGGTGGTTACAAAACTGCTGCCCGTGCTTTTAGCGAGCTTTTTAACTTCGTTTGTCAATGCGCCGTCAAGAAGCAGGTCTTCCCTGTGGCTCTTATAAGTGCGCAGTGCTGGGCGTGGGAAATCTGTTGGTATATTTAACAAATGGCCACTTCCCATAAACTGGTCAAGCCAGTATTGTTCAGTTTCTTTGTTCGATTCACTTTCTGATTGTGCCAACTGATCGAGGGCATAATCACTAAACAATAGCGCTTTCGGAAGCTTAATATATTCCTGTTTTACAAATGCAGAATATAGTTTGCTTAAATCCTGCATCATAATCCCTATCGACCAGCCATCACACACGATGTGATGCGCCACGAAAGTTAAAAGATGCTCGCTTTCCGAAAATTTAAACAATGCTGCCTTAAATAAAGGCCCTGTTACCAGGTTAAAAGGGGTTAAAACAAGCTGTTTATTATACTCGTGTATAAAATCTTGTTTTTGTGCCTCAGCTAATGTTGAAAGATCCTTGTAGTCTACGTCGAGCGTTAGTTCCTTATAAACGCAAATGTTAGTGCCATCAGCGCTGAAGGAGGTTCTTAGCGCTTCATGCATGTTCACCATTTCCTGGAGGGCACGCATCATTGCGCTTGTATTAAAAGTGCCTGTCAACAACAGCGAAAAACATTCATTATAGGAGCAGTTTGCAGCTGCTCCTCCTATTAGGCACGAAGTCCAGATCTCCACCTGCGATTCAGTAGCAGGCGCTATCAAGGAAATTTCGGGGCCCGCAAATGGATCAAACTCAACAGGGTCTGTATCGATCATAATCTGTTCCAAAACAATTATTTTACTTGTAAATATTTACCAGGGTTATTCGCGTCGCTAATAAACCAGCCCGGATTGCCATCTTTGTCGCGGCCTAACCTTGCGCCCGGAAACGGTGCCTCCATAAAGGGATTAAACTCTTCCTTAGCTGCTGGTTTTGATGGAAAGAAACCTGATTCAATCAATTCGTCAACACTTTCCCTGAATGCGGTAATAATCTTGTCAACCTCTTCCTTGGTGTGTGATGCAGTAAGGAAACATGGGAATAGATCCCAGATATGAATACCTTTTTCACGCATCAGGGTAAACAACAACTCGCCGTAAGGCAGCTCATCCTTGAATTTTATTTTCCACAACGAACCGAAAGATGGAGAGTATAATGGGATACCTGTTTTCTCACAGATGGCATTTAACTCACCTGCTAAATATGCGGTTAATTTATTCAGGCCTTCCTGTAATGCCGGGCCCTGGTCCTTCATGTATTGTAGCGAAGCTTTGCCTGTTGCAAGTGCTAATGGGTGCCTTACAAATGTACCTGCAAAATAGGTAACACCTGCTTCGGGCTGCGAGTTATCGCCGTATTGCCAGAAACCGCCGTCAAGCGCATCCATAAAGTGTTTTACACCCGCTATTGCACCGATAGGCATACCGCCACCGATAACTTTTCCATAAGTGCCCAAATCCGCTTTTATTCCAAACATGGCCTGCGCACCACCCGGATGCATGCGGAAACCACTGATAACTTCGTCAAATATTAAACAGGTACCTGATTGTTTAGTTATTTCTCTAACTTTTTTAAGGAAATCTATCGGCTGGAATTCAGGTCTGCGACTCTGTACCGGTTCAACCAATACTGCTGCAAGCTCGTGAGCCCTTTCTGCAATTATTTTTAATGATTCCTCTGTACCGTAATCGAGGATCAGCATATTCTGGACCACCTCAGGCATAATACCCGGTGCTGCAGGAATGGTCTTTAATTTTTTAGTCCCGCGAACTATAACCTCATCGTTAATACCATGGTACGATCCGCTAAAGGCAACCATTAGCGAGCGGCCGGTTACTGTACGTGCGATACGCATTGCACCTAATACTGCTTCGGAACCTGTGTTACATAATGCGGCGCGGTCAAAGTTTGTTAGTTCTGTGATTAGTTTACAAACATCGCCAGCCAAAACATGCTGAGGACCAATTTCGTAGCCGTTTTCAACCTGTTCTAAAACAGCCTTTTTCAATACGTCAACCTGGTAGCCCAAAAAGTTTGAGCCAAAGCCGTTTAAAGCGTCAATATATTCGTTGCCATCAATATCCCAAACGTGGCTGCCCTTTGAGCGGTTAACCACTAAAGGGTATACAACTTCCTTAGTCAATGGCCTGAAACCGCTTACTACGCGTGGATCTGCCATGTGTTCACGGTGTTCTTGTGTGTAGGCTTTGCTGCTGCCAGTTTTAGCGTTATATCGCTTTGTTAGATTGGCTAAAAACGTTTGTTGTTTTTCGCTTAGGCCTTGTACCTGTTTTTCAATACGGGCGGTTGCGCCAAATGGTTTTTTAACTTCAACCTGCTCTTCAGGTGTAAGATCATATACAATGCCATTTTGTGCGGCAGGCGCTGCTGCAATAGGAGCGGCCGGGGCAGGAGCTTGTGGCGCGTTGCCGTTTTGCATCATTGCCAGTTGGCTTGCAAGCATTTGAATTTGTTGCTGGATCATATCCAATGCCGGGTTAGCTGCTACAGGCGTTGGAGAAGGCGCAATGTTAGCATATACGGGCTGGTGATTATTTACCACACTTGGTGATTGCGACTGGAATGCGTCTGCGGGCAGGTTTGCATCCAAATGAGCTGCAAGCAGATCAATGGTGTTGTATTCTTCAAATAATTTTCTGAAGGTAATAGGAACATTAAACTCCTTTTTAAGATTGGTGGCGATTTGCGTTAACAAAAGCGAATCGAAGCCGATCTCGATAAAATTCATATCAGTTGATGCTCCATCGATCTCGATTCCGGAGGCATCTTCAAATAGTTCCTTTAGTTTACCGGTTAATAATTCTTTTCTCATCAGGGATTGTTGGGTTTGTTCTTTTTGTATAGGTGTTGGTTGCTCTGTTTGTTCTGTTTCTGTTGTCGTTGCGCTTACAGGCGGTGCTGCTTCAAGCCAATAACGTTTATTATCAAATGCATAGGCCGGCAGGTTTACTTTTAACCGCTGTTGATCGTGGTAAAAAGCCTTCCAATTCGGCTCCGTTCCATTCAGCCATAACTGACCTAATGCCCTTAATACGGAATAGTACTCGGTAAGTGTTGCGTTTTTTTCAAATCCGGCCATAATTGGCGTAGTTTTTACCGTAACCTGCTGGCGGGCAAGAGTTGCAAGCACATTTCCGGGACCAACTTCCAGTAAAATGCGGCCGTCTTCTTCCTGCAATGTATCCACAGCATTTGCAAAGCGGACAGTGCTGCGCAGATGATTTGCCCAGTAATGCGGATTGGTGGCCTCAGCCTCGCTCATCCAGGTACCGGTAACCGTAGATACAATAGGTTTAACCGGCGGATATAACTTAATTGATTTAACTACCTCCTCAAACGGCGCAACAATATCATCCATCATAGCCGAATGAAAGGCATGACTGGTTTGCAGCAACATGCTAGGGATGGACTTTTGCGAAAGCTCTTCCGAAAAAGCTACCACTAGGTCATCCGGACCAGCCACAACGCTAAGCTTATTGCTGTTAATTACCGCGATGGAGAGATTCGCAGGCAAAATAGTGGCTAATGTTTCCGCATCGATCCGAACGGAAAGCATGCTGCCTTTAGCAACTTCACTTACCATTTTTGCGCGGGTTGAGATTAGCAGTAGTGCATCTTTTAAGCTGAAAATTCCCGCTAAGTGCCCGGCTACAAATTCGCCGATGCTATGACCCGTCAATATGGCCGGCTCAATTCCCCAGCTTATCCATAGCTTAGCCATTGCATATTCCATTATGAATATGGCTGGTTGGGTATAGAATGTGTTTTTTATAGTTTCGGCAGTTGTTTCGTCAATCGTCTTTGGATAGATCACATCGAAGATCTGTGAATGGGGTGTATCCTTCAAAAGATCGATACATTCGTTAACAGCCGCTTCAAATACCGGCTCATTATCATAAAGCTCGCGGCCCATGTTCACATATTGCGAACCCTGGCCCGGGAACATAAACACAATTTCAGAAGCTTTTGATGTAAGATTTTTTGACGACGACGTTTCAATCGGCGCATTTAGTTTAGCCGATAGCATTTCGTTATCTCCTGCAATTACAAATCGGCGATGATTAAAGTCAGCCCGGGTATTTTGCAGGGTTGAGGCGATATCAGCAACGCTAATATCCTTATTATCATCAACAAAATCCGCAAGCTTTTTGGCATAATTCCCAACACTCGTTTCGGTTTTTGCCGACCATGTGATTATACTTAAAGGCTTAGGCGTACTGGCTTGCATAGGAACACTTATGTGCTCCTCTAAAATAATATGTACGTTAGTGCCGCCTACTCCAAAAGAACTAACACCCGCTCTTCTTTTTTCTGTCGATTCCCAATTTTTCAGTGTTGAATTAACGTAGAACGGGCTTTCGGTCAAATTAATGTTTGGATTGCTATGTTGATAAAATAGCGACGGCGGAATTTGTCGATGCTTTAAAGCCAGCGCAGTTTTTATCAAACCAGCTACTCCCGATGCCGCGGTGGTATGCCCTATATTACTTTTTACAGAGCCTATGGCGCAATATTGTTTTTGCTCCTGCTCGCCGAATGCCTGGTTAAGACCCTCGATTTCTATCGGATCACCCAATGGAGTTGCCGTGCCGTGTGCCTCAATATAGCTGATGGTAGCCGGATCAATATCGGCGTCATTTATCGCCATGGCGATAGCGCCTGCTTGTCCCTGTGCACTCGGGCCGCCAAAGCTTCCCTTGTCTGCACCATCGTTATTTATGCCGATTCCTTTAATAACTGCGTAAATTGTATCACCATCGCGTTCTGCATCTTCCAAACTTTTCAAGAGTACCACACCTGCGCCATCACTAAATACCGTACCGGTAGCTTCGGCATCAAACGGGCGGCAATGGCCGTCCTTGCTCATGATCGAACCTTCTTCGTAAAAGTGCCCGCTTTTTATAGGTGACGTTACTGAAACTGCACCAGCAAGCGCTATATCACATTGTCCGCATCTTATGCTGCTTACCGCCTGCGCAATTGCTAACGATGAGGTTGAACATGCAGAATGCACAGCAACAGCCGGTCCCTTTAGGTCTAACTGGTAGGCTGTGCGGGTAGCTATGTAATCTTTTTCATTTAGTGTGCGAACATTAAAATGGCCGTATTGGTCAACCTTAGCAGGGTGACTAAGTACATTATGTGTATAGTAAGTATTGTAACCCGTGCCTGCAAATACGCCTACCTGGCCGTTATATTTTTGTGGTAGATAGCCGGTGCCTTCCAGCGCTTCCCAGGCTATCTCTAAAAAGATCCGCTGCTGTGGATCCATCAATTCTGCTGAACGAGGGTTGAAGCCAAAGAATGCGGCATCAAATTCGTCTGCGCCGTCAAGTATACCTCTTGCCTTAACATAGGCAGGGTCATTCTTTATTACTGACGGTATCGATGTATCAAGTTCGGCGGCGGTGAAAAAACTGGTTCCCTCGCGACCTTCAATCAGCATGTTCCAAAATTCATCAACGTTTTTGGCTCCGGGAAAGCGGCCTGCCATGCCTATTACAGCAATATCGCTATTGGTTTTTTTGTCTGTATTCTTTTTGAAGGTAAATGCAGATGTTTTATTTGCCCCGGTAATAAAGCTTACCATGCCGTTAACCGTAGGATATTGATATAGTTTGGTAATGGGCACCTGGTAATTAAACTGTTGCTTTAACATCGCCACGGTTTTCAGGGCAAGCAATGAGTTGCCGCCAAGCAGGAAGAAATTATCATCGATGCCGATTTTATCGAGCAGTAGCAATTCCATCCAAACAGCGGTGATGTTTTTTTCGATAGGAGTAGAGGGGCCCTTATATAATGTGCTAAGCTCCGGTCTTTTTAAATCTGGCTTTGGTAAATTCTTCCTGTCAACCTTACCGCTAGTGGTTTTAGGCAGCTCGCTCAGCCAAACATAGGCCGATGGGTGCATAAAGTCGGGCAATGCCTGTTCAATACTTTTGCGCACATAGTCGGTATCCGGTTTATTGGTAGCGGACACCATGTAGGCCACCAGTCGCTTTTGACCGATAACATCTTCGCGGGCAACGACAATGGCCTGCTGAATATCATTAAGCTGGTTGATCAATACTTCTATCTCACCCAGTTCAACCCGGTTACCCCGGATTTTAACCTGGGTATCCCTGCGGCCCAAATAATCTATGTTACCGTTGGGCATGTATTTGGCCAAATCGCCGGTACGGTAAACTCTGGTGACTTTGTCTGCGGTTTCATTCCAATCTAAGAACTTTTCGGCAGTCATCTCCAGGCGATTCAGGTAGCCATCAGCTAATGCCAATCCACTTACACAAAGTTCACCGGTTTCGCCGTAGCGAACCTGTTTCAGTTCTTCATCTAAAATAAGAATTTCTGTATTGTCTATCGGAATGCCGATTGACGGTAGCGGTGGCCATAACGCCGGATCGCCATCCAACTTTAACTGTGTTACTACGTGTGTTTCAGTAGGCCCGTATTGGTTAAACAAAACGCAATCCGGCAAAGCCGAAAAGAAGCGAACTATCTGCGGCGTGATCTTTAATTGCTCACCCGCTGTCATCACCTCCTTTAAACATGCCGGGAAATATTTCTCTGCATCAGCCGCTTCGGTTAAGTACTGAAGAACTACGAAGGGTAAAAAGATGCGATTAACGTTGTGTTTTTCAATGTAGCGCAGCAGTTGGTATGGATCAACACGGAGGTCATTGTCAACCAAAACTAACGTGCCGCCGGTTGTTAACGTAGAGAAGATCTCCTGGAATGACACATCAAAACTTAACGGTGCAAATTGTAATGTATTTATACCCGTTGTTGAGATTGAATTTTTTTGCTGCCACGATAGCAAATTTGCCAAAGCAGTGTGTCCCATCGAAACACCTTTCGGGGTGCCGGTGGAACCTGATGTATATAAAACAAAACATGCCGACTTGCTTTCGGGGATAGCCTGAGCGGGAATTTCGTATTCGCTGTCGGATGTTAGTACGGTAATACCAAGTGGTTCAAATAAATGTTTTTGAGAAGATAGTGATAAACAAAGATCGATTTTAGAGTCGCTTACTATTTGTTGGAGGCGATCCTGCGGGTATTCAGGATCAAGCGGTAAATAAGCTTTGCCAGCCTTTAATATTGCTAATACACTGATTACAGTTTCTATTGCCCGATGAGTGCTTACTCCGGCATTTAGTGAATCGGGCGAATTCTTTACAATTGCAGCGGCGAGGTTATCAGCTTTTTCGCCCAACTGACTGTACGTTAAAGTTTGATCGCCAAAAATAACGGCAACTGAATCAGGAGTTTTATTTTTTTGCAGCTCAAATAGTTGATGGATCAGCAATTTGTTCATGTCTTCTTTTCGTGCTTCGGCCAGGTTGCTCATAAGCTATTTTTTTTGAGTAAAATCAACGGTAACGCTCTTCGTATTAAAATGCTTTGCATTAAAGCAGAATTGTTCAATTTAAACTTAAATAGTTGTTTAGTAAAGTTAATTTTTAAAAATAGGGGTAAAAAGTATTCTTGAAAACAATTATACATTTTATACGTCTGCTTTTGCATTTTGGTTATAGCCGCAAGGAATATTAAAATACTGGTTGCTACGTTATTGCTAAACATTTTAATAACATTGGCGTTAGTAAGCCTTAGCCTCCTAATAAATGTTTTCAATATCTTTGCGCTTAATGACTAAAAAGTACTTGCTTATCTTCCTGCTTCTTTTACTCTCCGGCTTAACAGCAAAGGCCAATTTCGTTTTTGATGCAAATTGTGTGGAAGCCTACAAAGCCATTTTAAGCTTTAGGATGAATGAGGCCACGCAACTCATCAACAAAGAAAAACAGCTGAACCCTCAAAACGGCATCACCATTTTACTGGAGAATTATATCGATTACTTCAGCCTGCTGGCATCCGAAAATAAAAACGACTACGAACGACTTAAGGATCGTAAATCTACCCGTCTTTCTGCTTTGGAGGGTAACGATCAGAATTCCCCATATTATCTCTTTTCGCAGGCGGAGATTTGTTTGCAATGGTCGTTCTTAAAGGCAAAGTTTGGCGATTACTTTACTTCAGGAACGGATGCAAAAAAGGCAAATGGTTTTTTAAAGGATAATGAAAAGAAGTTTCCGGGCTTTTTGCCGAACCAAAAAAGCCTTGCGCTGGTAAATATTATTTTTGGTTCTATCCCGGCAAACTTTAGGGGTATGGCCCGGTTGTTCGGCATGAGCGGGAATGCCCAATTTGGTATTACACAACTGGAAAACCTCAGGGCGCAGCTGCCTAAATCACCATACAGCTTTTATGATGATGAAGTGATCTGGTTTTTATGTATTACAGATATTAATGTACTGCATAGTAAAAATAGTTATAACAAGTTAATGGGCTATCTGGCCGGAATGGATAACAATAGTATGTTGAAATCGTATTTGCAAGGCTATGTATCATCAAAAACTGCGCATAACGATGAAACTATAAAGTGCCTGGAGGCTGCGCCAAAATCAAACCAATACATGGTTGTTCCGGCAATTGATTATATGCTTGGCATTGCCAGGCTCAATCGCATGGATGGCGATACGCCGGCACCGCTAACCCGCTACGTAAACGAATATCGCGGCACCAGCTTTATAAAGGATGCTTACTTAAAGATCGCATATTACTACCTGCTCCAAAATGATACAGAAAGATATAATAACTATTTAAAGCTGGTGCGAACACGGGGATATACGCTTGATGCTAAGGACCGAATTGCCTTGCGCGAGGCTAATGAACCGAAACAGGATATCGACCTGCTGCGAGCCCGTTTTTATTTTGATGGCGGCTACTACAGTAAAGCAATGGCGCAAATTGCCAATAAGGATGTAAATAGTTTTAAGTTACAAAGAGATAAGATCGATTATTATTACCGTTTAGGCAGGATCAACGACAAAATTGAAAAGAACTACGAAGCGGTATTAAATTATCAAAAAGCAATTGCCCTCGGTAAGGAAACCAGCTACTATTACGCAGCAAACGCAGCTTTATTAATTGGTAATATCTACGAGGAGATTAAGGATTATAAAAAGGCTGCTGATTATTATAACCAGGCAATCAGCATGAAAAATCATGACTACCAAACCGATATCGATAACGACGCCAAGGCTGGTTTAAAAAGGATTGGTCAATAGGTCAGGTTGCCGGGCTCATGCGTAAAACGAACCAGCTTTTTCATACTTTGAAAATGATGCAGGTTCACGTTTCTCTTTAATGTGTCAAAATCGAAATCGTGATTTGTGCCGCAGTCCAACACGTTAAAGTAAGCTGAGGGCTTAAGGCTTTCAAAGTATTCGGTGAGGTTGCTGCTCCAGATTAGTTGGCAATCGCCGTTGATCCTGTTTACTATTTCCCTGATCCCATCTTTAAAATCAATATGCCTGATGTGCTGCGACTCCAGTTCGGCCTGTGGGTAAAAGAGCAGGATATTTCCCGGTGTATTCAATAATTCCGCTGCGTATTCCAGACTTTCTTTTATCGACCATCTTCCCGGCTCGACAGAAAACGAACCAAAGTATTTTAGCCATGGCTTTTTCTCCATCTGCTTTTTAACCGACATGGCGTACAAGCCTTTGATTTTTTGTTGCTTATCGATCATTTTAAAGATCAGGTAGTAAGCAAAAAAGCCATCCAAAAACCCAAAGTGGTTACACATTAAGATATACGAATGATTGGGTTTTATATCGATCGGCTGGATAACCATTTTATTAAAGCGCTTCCGCACAAACCACATCAGGATTGATGAACCCCATTTGACCAGGAAAAAAGGAAGCGGCTTCGCCTTTATTATCATAACAGCAGATCGGTTAACGTATTGACAAAACTCTTTTTGATCATTTCATGGCCCTCGTCCAAAACAACCACCGTAGCATTGTTCAATTTAGCGATGAAATCCTTGCCGATACCCGGCGGAAATGCCCTGTCGCGTTTGCCAAATATAAAGATGCTTTTTATGTTTTGCTCATTAAGTACCTGAATCAGGCGCGGTTCATCGGTTTCGAAGGCTCGCAGGTAGGTAAAACAGGCATAAAAGTTAAACCTGAGGTCAGCTGTGCCTATTTCCCCGTAAAGGATCCTATATGCTTCAGCATCAATCACCCTGAGGCCTTTAAATAGCTTAAGCATCCTTATTAAAGTGGTTTCGCTTAAAACCATCTTCTCCATTATTTTATTACCGGTTTTACTCTTGCTAAAAAAAGGGATTAGCCTTCCCGGATTTAATGATGACGGCGCGGCAATAATTAACTCATCAATCATTGTTGGGAGCTCCTCAGCAACAACAGTGGCATAATGCGTCCCCATGGAATAGCCGATAACAGAAAAGCGCTCAATGCCCCGGTCTTTGCAAAAAGCAAGAATAAGGTCGGCAAATTGTTTTTTTGTAATTCCTTTTTTTACAGTGGGTAGGGTTTGATCTTTTAGTTTTGTTTCCTTATGGAAAAAAAGGTCGAAGCCAATGAAAGTGTATTTTTCGCCTAAATTAGTTTCTAAGATCTTGAACTGTTTGCCATGCATTCCATAGCCGTGAAAACTCAGCATGATCTGCGGGCCACTACCAAATTTATAGTAGTGCAGGTTAACCAAATCATTTTCAAAGTAATGGTCTGTCATCAGATGTTACAGATTTTCAATAAAAGCAACTGCCCAGGCATAATCGCCGTCGTGCGAGATTGACAGGGCAATATCAAATTTAGCAGAATCGCGGTGAATAATTACCGTAGGCCTGCCAACCGGTTTATCACGCAGGATCTCGATCTTTTTGGGGCCGAGGGCTGATGGATCAATTTGCTTCACGGCCTTGTATACAGCTTCCTTAGCTGCCCATGTGGATGCGTAACGGAGTAACGGATTTTCAAATTGATCGCAATAGGCAATCTCATTCGCTGTGTAGACTTTGTTTTTAAACGATTCGGTAAATGATTTTTCAAAGTCAGGAATGAACACAATGTCGTTGCCTGCCGAAAAATTTTGCGCCGGGATCAGTTCATCCAATGTTTTTTTAATTGCCTTCTCCATCCACACCAAGCCCCATAATATTAAAACCACCGTCAACAAAATGGATATTACCGGATACTCTTTTTGAAAGATCAGAGAAGTAATATAAGGCAGCATCGCCTACATCGCCCGAGTCGATATTGCCAAGTGGCGCCGTAAATTTGCCCATCTTACGCAGCTTTCGTACGCCAAAGATTCCACCGGAAGAGGTGGTCATCACAAGGCCCGCCGAAATGGCATTTACGCGTACGCCAGTGCCCCTAAAGTGGCTGGCAAGATAGATCATTATATTTTCTAATGCCGCTTTGCAGATAGCCATACCAGCGTATCCCGGGAATACCCTTTGCGATGCATTATAAGTAAGCGTTAAAATAGATGCGTTTTTAGATAGCAAGGGTTGTGCAACCCGGCAAACCCGCAATAACGAATAGGCGCTGATATTAAATGCATCCATTAAATCATCAAACGGAATATCAATGTAGGAGGGGGCCGGTTCATTGCTGCCCGGGAGGCTATAGCACATAACCGACTGTGTTCCGAACGCCACTCCGTGCAGCACGTAGTCTATCGGTCCGACAGTATCATAAACCATCCGCATAAATGCACTGATCTCTTCCTCTAATCGCACGTCGACCTCTGCGGATAGCCTGGGATCCATGCCACTTTGTTGCATCAGGTATAAAACCTCGTCTTTAGTATCAGCAACATAGCTAAGTGCAATTATACAGCCCGAACGATGCAGCTTTACCGCAATATCATAAGCGATGGAACTTTCGTTCCGTACACCGAATATCACCGCAACTTTACCTTTGTTATCTATCATTTATATATCTCTTGAAACAGCCATCGCGCTGTTCGTTCCGCCAAAGCCGTAATTTAAACAAACGATCTGGTTAATCTCCTTAGCTACAACTTCCTGCGATATCAGGTGCCGGTAGGCGGCAGCTGGTTTATCTGAGCCCTGCCAGCCCTCCTTCTTTTGAAAGTTTTCTATCTCGGGATTCAGCTCATCAGAGTTTATGCATGGCAACACCTTTTGATTTTTAAGCATTAAGAGCGCCGTGATAAATTCAACCGAACCTGCGGCTCCCAGCATGTGCCCAAACTGTGCTTTCGGCGCCGCAATATGGTAGCCTTCCTCACCGATGGTATCAACAACACTGATCAACTCCAGGATATCGCCAACAGGTGTAGCAGTGCCATGCACCTTAACAACATCAGGCTTAATATTTCCTCCGGCCATTAGTCCCTTCCATAATCTTTTTTGACCATCATATGATGGGTAGAACATATTGCCGTCACCGTCGGAATTGTTAAAATATTCATCAATAACACCAAGGATGTTTGCTCCACGCGCCTTTGCCATTTCGTATTCCTCCAGAGCAACTATACCTGCGCCGAATGAGCAAACAAAGCCATTCCTTTTTAAATCGAATGGACGCGAGCTTTGTTCAGGCGTAAAGCCCTTGCTTAACACCTGCATGGCATCAAAACCAATGAAAGTCTCCAGTGCCGTGCCTTCAACACCGCCAGTGATAGCACGGTCCTGCAGGCCGAATTTTATCAGACGGTAAGCATAGCCAATATTGCCTAAGCCGGTTGCGCAGGCAGATATGATGGATTCACAAACCCCTTTATTCCTTATCAGGCAGGATACGTTAGCAGCTTCGCGATACGACATGGCGCGATCGACTGTATGTGAACCAGCCATCCGCGTTTTTTTTCCAAGCTCATAAAATGCATGCCATGCATGACGTGATACTACGTTTCCGCCACCACCAGAGGCTATTACCACACCAGTTTGCTCCGATTCTGTTTCAGCGGTCGTCCAGCCAGCCATTTTAATGGACTCAAGCGCACCTAACATAGCCCATACGCAGCCAAGATCAGCAGTTGCAAGATTTAAGTCGGGAATGCGGCCAAGGTGATCGACATAAGTTTCAGGCCACTCAGTTTCAGGCACAGGGTGAATAGCTTCCAGGTTCATTTCGGGTTCGGTAATATAACCGGCCACCATCGACCTGATCTGCTTTTCATAGGCCCGCGCCTTCGGCCATTCGCGGATTAGACTCTGGCTTGAGAATAATTTTCTATCAAAATCATCCAAATCCGTACAGGTTGGAAAAGCCCCGCCCATACCAACAACTGCTACTTTTCTGCCTGTTACGTTCATATACTATTTATTTGCCGTGCGTTCCTTCACCATTATTATCAGGTCGATAACATCCTTTACTTTCGAGCCCATGCGGTCGATATCTTCGTCTTCAAATTCGATATCGAATTTTTGCTCAACCTTTGCTGCAATATTGATTAGTTCGGTTGATGGTGTGCTCAGGTCTGTAAGAAAGTCGGTTTCTTCAGTAACGCCAACCAACCTCTCCGGATCGATAGTACGTACCGTTCTTAAAACTTCCAGTAAGCCGTCAAGTATCTCTTGTCTTTCGTTTTCCATATTATGCTAATTTGTTAAATTGTTCTATTAAAATTGCCCTTCCGGTTATATCATGCAGTTCGGCTACCTTCACAAACTCTTTGCTAATATCATACTTTAATAATCTTTCTTCAGTAAAGTCACTAAAATATTCATCCAGGTCTAATCCCTTTGGCACCCGGTAAATACGGCCATCGCAAACCATTTGCCGCCATTTGTAAAAGGTAATGTTGCCAATGCTGATAAAGGTATCGCCCAGCTCAAGGTAATTCTGAAAGTTAACGTTTCCAATACTGATAAAAGCAGGGACAAATTTGTCCCGTAGTACATCAGGCAGGCATTTTTGTTTGCGGCATTCTGAAAATGTAGCACATGAAACAATAGTTGCCTGCGCAAATGCTTCCACCTGGTCCACACCCCGAAACACACCGAAATGGTCCTCCACATCCCTCTCAGTTGGCGAATAGCTGGCTACTATCCCTTTAGTGGGAGAATGCCAGTGATAATTGTGCACCAATCTTTTTGTTGGACCATGCAGCAATAGCTTCGAGGGATCTACTCCAACCAGGTTGCCGTGTTGAAGAATTTCAAAATAAGCTGCCTTTTCTTCTTCTGTCATATTAAGCCGCCGTTGATGTGGATATTTGTCCCGTTAATGTATGATGCCTTTTCTGAAAGCAGGAATTCAATCGTATCCGCTACATCATCAACCTTTCCAAACCTTTTAGCCGGGATCATATTAAAATATTTCTGTTTTATAGCCTCCGGAATTCCGGCTGTCATGTCTGTTTCGATAAACCCAGGGGAGACGCTTAATACCCTGATTTTATGTTCGGTATTAGTGGCGGCAGCCTCTTGCGCCAACGATCTTGACAATGCAGCTAATCCCGCTTTCGTTGCGGCATAAACAGATTGAAATGCATTACCGCTTTCGCCAACCACTGAACTGACATTTATAATTACGCCCTCTTGTGTAAGGCTAAAGATCTTCATCGCAGTTTTACAGATCAGGATCGGAGCCTTGAGGTTTACGTTCAGCATGGCGTCAATTTCCTTTTCAGGCTGGTAGTTAAGCGGCTTGTCGTAGGTAACGCCTGCATTATTTATCACCCCATACAGGTCGCCGTGCTCTTTTTTTAGTTGTTTGCAAAAGCTATTTATAGCATCGGCATCAGAAAAATCGGCGCATAAAATATGACTGCCAGGAATTATTTCAGTAAAGCTCTGGGGCTTCGATGCGTGTAATATTAAAGTGTATTCGCCTGCTAACTTTTTTGAAATGGCCAATCCAAGCCCCTTACTGGCCCCGGTAATTAATATCTTTTTTTTCTCCATTAGGTTTGGCGACGATCCAATTAATATTTGCTGCAATATAATAAATAAAAATAAAGTGATTAATGGTTATTGGCTTAGATCGGCTTTGAACGATACTTTCGAGGGGCTGACACATTAAATCAATTCGGCTGCAAACATGTTAAATTATAATAATAATTTAGGCATCCTATTTTAATAAATTCAGTAATAGATATCCATAACCAGGTATGTTACGCAAATGTCTCATAATAAGTGCCTTGATTTTCCTGACGTTGCCGTTTGCGGGCATTTCACAAGGCAACAAGTCCTTCAAAGTAATCCCCCTTGGTATTAAGGGAGGGATTGACGAAAGCAATTTGTCGGCCTATATGGTCGCCCCGGCAGGCAGTG
This sequence comes from Bacteroidota bacterium, assembly GCA_030775685.1. Lineage (GTDB taxonomy): Bacteria > Bacteroidota > Bacteroidia > Sphingobacteriales > Sphingobacteriaceae > Mucilaginibacter. Next base: position 43,745 of record JALYIP010000051.1, on the reverse strand, counting down.
ACAATTACATTTGCCTTGATGCAGGTACGCTTCATTATGGGATAGAAAAGGCCGTCGCCAATAAAGTGTTCCATATTTCGGCGGAGCAGGTACTAAAAAAATATATCAAGGGTTATTTTATTTCACATGCACATTTGGATCACGTTGCCGGGCTGATAATTAATTCACCGGATGACTCCACCAAATCTATCTATGGCTTATCGAGCTGCCTGGAAACCATAAAAAACCATTATTTTACCTGGGAGAGTTGGGCCAATTTTGCAGATGAGGGCGAGGCGCCGCTAATAAAGAAGTACCATTACCAGGTGTTAACGCCCGATAGTGTCATGACTATTAAAAACACCGAAATGAGTGTTCGCGCCTTCCCACTTAGCCATTCAAATCTGCAAAGCACAGCTTTTTTAATAAAAAGCGGCGGGGCTTATATTTTATATTTAGGTGATGTGGGGCCTGACGAAATAGAAAAAAGCCATAGCCTGCATCTAGTATGGGAAGCAATAGCACCGTTGGTTAAGAGCAAGCAATTAAAAGCAATAATGATTGAGACTTCCTTTCCTAACGAGCAACCTGACAAAACACTATTTGGTCACTTAACCCCGAATTGGCTGATGAGGGAGATGGACGATCTTGCTATGCTAACCGGCAGCGATACTTTAAATGGATTCAATTTGGTGATCACGCACGTTAAGCCACCGCAAGATAATATCAACAAACTTAAAGCACAGTTGAGAAAACAAAACAAGCTGGGGTTTAATCTAATTTTTCCGGAGCAGGGGAGGGAGATTGATTTATAGTGGACAAGGTAGAACCTAATGAAGAAATAAAAAAACGGAACTAAAGGCAGATCCTTATGAAAAGTATTGCGATCAAACGTATTTATGAACCGGCAGCAGTTACAGATGGCTATCGTATTCTGGTAGACCGGTTGTGGCCAAGGGGAATGAAAAAGGAGGATGCCGGAATTGATAAGTGGATGAAAGCAATTGCTCCATCGGATGCTTTAAGGAAGTGGTATCACCAGGATATGAGCAACTGGAACGAGTTTCGGCATAAATATTTATTGGAGCTAAAGGAGAATCCTGCTGTGAGCGAATTTTTGTCCCTAACAAAGGATCATAAAACAGTTACCCTGCTATACGCGGCGCGGGATGAGCATCAAAATCATGCGTTGGTTTTGCGCGAGTTTTTGCAGGCATAAAGTTGCACCTATTGACTTAATCTCAAAGCATATCATATTTTATTGAAAATAATCTACCGATTCTATAGGAGTTATATAGTAATATATTATATTTGCATCAGGCAAAACGCCGGTAGCATTGTGAATATTAAATTAGTCCATATTCCATCTCTTTTTTATCCGCATTATAATATGCGAATGTGTTGTTGCTGTTAGGCAGGTATATTTCTGCAGAATTCTTTCACAATTAAACACCAACACATACAACAATGCAATTAGTTTTTTCAATTCAAATACAGTTTAGCTTTTTTTTTCTTGGCAGGTTTTTAAAGCCTCGATATGGCCTTGTTTATTGTTGTCGCTAATGATCAGCTATTTTAAAGGAACAAGAATAAATAATTAAAAAAAACACTACTATGTCATCCTCACTAAATAAATACCCGCATTTTGAACTCCTGGAGATAGAGCCGGAACTCAACCTTACATTCAAAAAATATAAAGCATTAAGCCCTTTAAGAAAAGGAGATGTTGCACCTGTGCTAACATTTGCCAATGATTTTAACGCATGGCGTCAGTTTTTAAATGGGGCAGGGAATAATATTCATTTGTCGGCAAGGCAACTGTTGAGCAAGCCGCTGGTTATTAGCTTTTACTCACACCACTGGAAAAGCGAAGGACTTGATTTTATTACCAGGCTAAGTGAAATAAATACAGCGATAAAAGCTAATGGGGGCAATCATATTGTTATTACCGATGGCTGCAGCGCTGAACTGGAAAAGGCTGCATGGGATAACAATTTAACACTGAATTTTTATTTTGACTCAACGGGTAAGCTTGCTGAAGCTTTTGGAGTATTTGATGCAAATAGCCCTGTTTGGGAACGCTTTTCAGGCATTGATGCACACGTACCCTTGCTTGCCTACTTTGTAGTAACGCCGTACAACCAGGTTGTATTCAGCCAAAGCAATTGGAGCGCTGACCAACCTTTGCAATCCGGTGAGTTGCTGGATGCGGTTTACAAGGCAAGCCTGGACCTTAATGCTCGTAAATCTGCGTGATAATTTAATAATTGAGGGACAACGAGGATGGCGGTAATCTTTTCGTGGTTGAGTAAGGGTATTGAAGAGCCAGCTTTAAGTTTAGCCATTCTCAAAAATCGACCTTCTTATTTTAGATACCTTTGGCCGGAGAGTTAGAAATATATGAGCAATAATTTAGAATGCCCGGTAGACAACATAAGCGTCAACGAAAATAAAGTAAGGATAGTCGCTTTTTTTGTGTTATTATTAACAGCGGTTTTCGTAGTAACTAATGGCTGGCCATTTGCCGCATTGCTTTTTGCCGATTTTGCCCTGCGCTCATTTAACTTCAATAAATACAGTCCATTAGCAATATTAAGCGACACGATAGTAAAACAACTGAAGATAAAAAATAAACCAGTCGACCGGGCTCCAAAAAGATTTGCTGCGTTGGTTGGTCTTTTCTTTTCGGGATTTATACTGGTGGCTACAGTTTTCCAATTAACACTTGTATCACAACTAGCAGCTGGTATATTGATTATTTTTGCGGCCCTGGAATCGTTTTTGGGATTCTGCGCTGGGTGCTATGTTTATAGCCTGTTTAAACTTACGAAGCTTTCAAAAACTCCGTAAGTTTAACATTGAATTATTTGCTTGTTTTTTTAGCGACAGCCTTTACAGGGCTTTCCTTCTTTACAGCAGCTGGTTTTACAGGGCTTTGCTTTTTTACTTCAACATTTTTTACCGGAGTTTCCTTTTTTGCTGGTGCTGGCGTAGCCACTACCTCTTTTTTATCGGTAGCTGCAACTTTTGGAGTTTTAACCGCTTTAATAGCAGGAGCAGCCTTAACTTCTTTAATTTTTGGCGCTTTGGCTACCTTTTCGACCTCAGCAGGTTTTGCCAGCTTCTTTGCCAGGTTTTTTGCTGCCTTTTCAATTTCCCTTTCGATTTTTTTCGAGGTGTGACCAAGTTTGGCGGCAAATGCCTTTAATTCGGTCATTAAACTTGCCTTGATGGTTTTCTTGGCAGTTTCTTTTTCTTCTTTCACTAACGGTGTCGTGCTTTCTTTTTTCATGGTTTACGGATTGCTGCAAAGATAAGTTATTATAAAGTTACATCAATGTTATCATTATGTTAACTATTGAAATTGAGATTAATATTAATTTATCAATGTGTTAGTAATGAGGTAGTTTAATTGTTGTTTAGATAGCAGCGCCGCACGGAGGTTAAGTTATTGTTATGGATTGTCTGTTTTAGGAGGGAGCTTTATCGAATTTAGCGGAACACAGTGGCTCGGTATGTTTCGGTAGGGACCAATATCTCGTAAGAAAAGAGAAAGCTGATAGTTTTTTCACCCGGCTTAGCCTCCTTGAACTAATTTTTTGAAGTGTTTCGGAATGATTTTTTAAGAAAATACCGGCTTCTGTACAGGAAAAGTGGGTGTTTGGGTAATTTTCCTCTTTTTGAAATTTAAACATTGCACTTTTAGATATAATTACAAACCTAAACCTTATCACAATTGGCAGGCAGTTCGCCTGGCCAGGCATAAGATCCCTCTCCCCAAAATCCACTATTTTCTCCTAATCAACAAACGCAAATTTTGTGTAAATATACACACAGACAATTCGTCAAGAAGGGTATGACAATTTGATGTTATGTATAAGGAATTAATTTCTTCTGGAAGTTTTTAGCAATTTATTTGACATATATGCTGAGAAGTCGGCTTTGTAGCTCTCACCAATTGTAAAGCTTAGGTTATTGTTCATTTTTATCATGTTGCCCTCAATATAATTGATAAAGTCGGTTGAGATGATAAACGCTCTGTGAAACTGCCTGAATTCATTATGTGGCCTCAGGATCTCCATGATATCTTTGATGGTAAGATAGGCGACAAGTGTTTTATTGGTAACCAGGTATATTTTTATGTAGTTGTGCAGGCTTTCAAAGGCGACAACGTCCTTGTAACGTACTTTTACTATCCGCAGGTCTTCCTCCTTGTTCTTCACCATGAAGTAGTCATCCTCATTGGTTGCTTCTGCAACTCTCGCGGTTTCTCCATCAGGAAATAACCGGTTAACAGTTGATGAAAATTTTGCAAAGGAGTAGGGCTTCAGCAGGTAAGCATCGCCCTCCGCCTCGAAGGCATCAAATGCATATTTTGAATGGGATGTAGTGAAAATGAGCTTCTTTGTTTTTGAACGTATAACCTTTGCCAGTTCAATCCCCGACAAAAACGGCATATCAATATCCATAAAAAGCAGATCAACGGGAGTTTCTGAGGTAATACCCTCCAATGCCTCCTTTGGATTTGTGTAAATTGCCACCACTTCCAATCTTGGCACCAGCTCTATATACTTTACCAAAGCCTCAACAGAAAATTGTTCGTCGTCTATTATGATACATTTCAACATATAGGTTCAAATATAATTATCTGGAAATTCAAACAGGTATTTGATTTTCCAAACAAGGTAAGTAATACTTTATTTTTCATAGGGATGTATTCCCAGGTATTATAAACGTTGCTAATTTAGCTTTATTGACAGGTTAACCTTTATTTTTTACCCCAAACGGCTGGTTTTCTACATAAACGGGTTTTTATTCTTAATCACGTATGCCAATTGATGGTTTATTATTTGTAATAGCAGAAAACAATTGTTATAATAAAGGTTGTATTTGAAATGATAAATTAAGGCAGGGATATTTAAGGGTTGTTTTTATGGATCAATATAAATGTATTATTATAGATGATGAACCGCACGCTATCGAGGGGCTAAAAAACTATATAGCTGCCATTCCCAGTTTAAAGCTGGAGCATTGTTACACCAGCCCAGTTGACGCTTTGATGGCGCTTTCAGGTGATAACAAAACCGACCTGATATTGCTTGATATTGATATGCCGCAAATTTCCGGCATCGAGCTATCACGGCAGATCAGGCAAAAAACCAACAAATTAGTATTCACTACCGGTCATACACAATACGGGTACGAGGCTTTTGAGGTTGATGCAGATGCATACCTGCTAAAGCCCTATTCACTGTCGAAATTTGCTTCAACTATAGCAAAGCTGTTCCCGGCACAAACGGAAACCAAAAATGCCGACGATTTTTTCTTTGTAAAGAATAAAAATGACCACTTAAAAATTGTTAAGATCCGTTTCGACGAGGTGGTTGCAATTGAGAGCAAACAGAACTATGTCCTTATTCACACCTTGTCGAAACAGATCCTTACTTACATGTCGCTTACCGAAATCTCCAAGACATTTGAGCATCTGCCAAATTTTGTTCAATACCAACGCAGCTTTGTGCTGAACAAAGAGCATATCGAGTCAATAAACGGCAATACAATCCAAATGGTTAACGGCGTACAAATTACCGTTGGTGAATACTATCGTAAGGATTTTACAGCGTTTTTGTCGGAGAAACTGGTAAAGGCAAAGCGTAGCGAATAGGCGATAATTATTTCAATCCTACTCGAAATTGTATTCCGCTTGTCTGAGTGACTGTCATTGTGGTGGTTGTCGGATCAGTGGTCGTTCCAGTTGGGTTGCTCGGATTTTTTTTAGTTTTGTATACAAATAATGTATTATTTTCGATTTTAAATACTTTGTGTTTCATAACTTTTTTTATGAAACTTATGCCGAAGTTTATGCAACTAAAAAAGCATCGGATATAACGGTTGGTTTTCTATGTAGAAGGAGAGTATGGCATGATAAACATTTTGAAAAATTGGGTGAAAAGATATCGGCTGCACTTTTTGGTTTGGGCTTTGTATATTCTTTATGAAACAGTAGTCATCGGGTTGTTTTTCGGCGCGTTTGGTAATTTTCTCACTTATGCAGTGCATTATTTCTGCATTATTTGTCTTTTTTACACGCACACATTTTATGGGTTACCCTGGTCATTAAAAAAGAACACAGGGGCTATATGGAAAATGCCATTGGTAATAGCCACAGAAGCAACCGTTTTTATTGGGGCGTCCTATGGAATGGATGTTCTATTGAATAGCTTTCATGTAAACTCTATCGCTAACCACTTTCAATTAGACTATCAATATTGTTTAAAAACCTTATATCGCGGGGGCTATTTTATTGCATATTCAACTGGTTACTATTTTATTTTGCGATATATTAACGAAAAGAAAAAAACGGACGAACTTGAAAAGCAACGCTTAAATGATATCATCTATCGCCAAAAAACAGAACAGGAGCTAAGCCAGGCGCAGAACGCATTCCTGAAGGCGCAGATAAATCCACATTTTCTGTTCAACACGCTTGATTTTATTTATCATAATGTGGTTGCTTCGTCGCCGGTGGCGGCTGATGCTATTATCACGCTTTCAGAAATGATGCGTTATGCCATCGATTCGGATAAAATGGGAGAATATGTTTTATTAGCCGATGAAATAGACCAGGTGGAAAACCTGCTTTATTTAAACCAGATGAGGAGAAACCATAACCTGAATTTTAGCTTGCGATACGATGAACAAATCAGGAATATCAAGCTTATTCCCCTGGTTTTGTTAACGCTGGTAGAAAATATATTTAAACATGGTAACCTGGGTGATCCGGAACATGAGGCCGTTGTTAACATGTACCTAACCGGCGATACATTTTTTATGGAAACCAGCAATTTGATCAACAAACGTATTGCCACAACCAGCAACAATAAAGGATTGGACAATATTGAACAGCGATTGAAATTTGCTTATGGCGATGGTGTGCAGTTTACTCACAAAGCAGACATTGCAGACTATTTTAAGGTTGTTGTTAAGATCCCGGTTGCGCAGTTAAAAGCGCTCGGCGGGTCTTCAAAGTTTTTAAAAGATGCTGGTAAAGAATTGCTTCATGAGCCCGTTGGTCTGCAAAAAATAGCCGGTTAATATGCATGTGCATCAGATCGGCAGTTATTTTAAAGCGTTCTTCATCAGTGTCGCACTTGCTCAGGATTTTTAAGAATAGCTTATCTTGCTTGCCTGGCAGACGTAAGGGAACCATGCGGTCATCGTTTGGTAATTGTTTTTTGAGCTGCTGAAAGGATAGGTTCAATTTTTTAAAGTTTTCGGGTCCCATACCCATTTCCGTGCTGAAGCTATCAGCCATATTTTGAACGAAAATAATTTGGTCGTTGATATGGGAAAAGCAATGCCCTACCAGTTGTTGCATCCACGCGAGTGTTGCTTTGTAAAGGTTATCGGTTCCCTTCGCTTTTCGTAATAGTTGAAGAATATATTTACTATCGTCATAAAAAAAATCCTCCACAATCGCCATTCGTTCCAACCCATAACGCGCTGTCTCCCTGAAATAGGTTTTAACCTGGATGTCTGAGATCCGTCCGCTCGTGCAATCTTGCTCGAGAATCGTCTTTAACCTGCTTATGTGGCCGTAAGCTTTGCTTGTTTCCCTAAGGTGGAGTCTTAGCCGGATGTGTGGCGCCGGATCGTCATATCGAATGAAAAACCATTTCTGCAGGTCTGTGGTCATCTCCTTTAAAAAAAGTGTAATTCTATGTAGGAGGACTTCGTTGCTTCGTGATGGGTGGCAATAGATTTCAAAATATAACCAGTCTCCACCAGGGACCTCCATATCGTTAATTTTGTCAAAAGTCAGGTTCTGGCCACCACTATAAACCTTGTCCTCATGGCCGTAGCTAATGATATATTCCGCTGAGTAGCTTTTGCGGTCTTCGTCCCTGATTCCATTAGGTTCGGACACCAAAGCCTCGGAGATATAAAGTTCGTTATCCTGGTAGTTCGCACAAAAAAGGAGGAACTGATCAATGTCATTATCATGGTTTGGATCAAAACACAAGGTTTGGTCAGAATTTCCTGCTTTAAAGAAGGAAACAATCCCCTCATCCATCAACCAGCCCGTTAGCTCCTTTTTTAGTTGAAGGTTTTTAGCATTCTTAAATTGTTTAGGAACCAGCCACATCGCCGGAGATACAACGATCTCCTTGTAAACAACCCGCGGATAACGTAAAAGGCCAGGGAAGAAATGCCTGATTTTAAAGTTAAGATCAGCGTTGATGTTTTGATATTGCAGATCGCAAAGAAAGCGGTATACGGCGAGATCAGAACGCGTGTAATTATAGGCAGACGGAATTCTCGGGATTGCCCGTTTGTTATATTTTTTAGACCATAGAATCACTTCACCACCTTTTACCGCAACCAACAGGTCATCTAAACGCATAGGCGAGGGGTGGCACGACCATGTTAATATAGGCAATTCATGCGCATACAACTGCTTGCGACGGTTCACATTGTCTACCTGCTTTTCGGCCTGGTAGGCGATGTCGAAAAAAATAACATCGGGATTTGCCTGCTCTTCTAAATCGGCTATTTTACGACCAAAGTTTTCAACTTCTTCATTGGCGATGGTAAAACGACCCAATAAAGCGTTGGCAGTGCAACCGCCGGCATTTTCAATAACCGGCTGATTATTCCATAAACGTAACAGAATGCTGAAGGTATTAGGTAGTGGAAGGGATGATTGTTTGGCAGGTTCCTCAAACTCATCCAGGCTGATCTGCCCGCCCGATATAATTCCGTTCAGTAAAAAACGGTGGAGTGGTGAGTAGTTAATTTGAAGATTTGGCTGTTCTTCCTTTTTGGCTGATCTTATGAATTCCTCTACCTCCTGGTCGGTTTGGGATTGTCCCAGGTCGGCATAACCTACACCCGTCTCCGGATCCATGGCAATGGTTAACGGAATGGCCCGCTGCTCGAATTTTTTTAAAAACGCACTTTTGAAATTGTTTAACGTCTCGTTTTTTGTACCCGGTAAATAATTTGATAGAGAATCGATCAGCCTCGGAAGATCCCGGAGCTTCCGGCTGTCGAATCCACCGGAAAAAAGTTCACGCTCTGCTATTATATAGCGGTTTGCGACACTTTGGCTATTGATATTTACCCTTTTGAAATAATCCGTACCGGTGATATTTGGAAATTGATCGCTTAGTATCAATTGCAATTCCAGAAGTTGGGTAAGCAAGTTTAAGGTGTCTTTTTCCCGCATCTGAAATTCGGATGTCATCAATTCAAAAACGTGCTGGGCACTTTTTTTTTCGTTGCAGAAATCTAAGATGGCATTAAGCTCGGGGAAGTTATTTATTGAAGCTATTTCAAAATATCCATTGCGATGGCGGATGTAACGGTTTTCCTTGCCAACGAGATAAATTGCAGAGTTGGTTTGAAAATATTTGGAATTAACGGCGAGTTCCCCCAAGTCTGTTGTTAGCAGATCTTTTTCCTCCCAATTGGTAAATTCAATGGCCGAGATTTTACGCTCTATGATCGGCTGGTTGCTCTCGCCTGTTGTGTGAGGCATTGTTGTGATTGCCGCAAAGCTGCCAAAGGGAGTAGCCCGGTATTTGGCCCTGTTGAAATATTTCCATGCAGTGAAGGCCGCCTTTTCACTCAAATCTTTTAATTCATTTACCCCAACCCGTTCAACTATTTCTGCAAATGCTGGAGATGCTTCGCTTATTAGGTGTTTTAAACTGTCCCATTTCTCTTCAATCTCGTCAGTTAGGCCGAACGCCGGCGTGCGACACAGAATCACGTCCAATAATTTAATTTTCATTGGCTGCCGGTTGATTGAAAATTACTGATTGATTTTGTGCCACAAGGAGGATAGATGGACGCAGATGCCAGATGATTAACTTGGTGTAAGCAGATAGCTGGCGGGGTAAGGAAGAAGGTGTCATAATAAGCGATCAGGGTGCTTAAAGATAGGCTTTTTTAATGCGAAGGAGAATAACCCCTTTCTATCTTTAGCACCTTAATCAGCTGAATTTATATCAACTCATTCTGCCTCAGTAACTTTTTTTATCTCATCGGGCGCCAGAAGCCAATAGTAGTTCTAATACATAATTGGTAGAAAACTCTATTGTAACCCTCATAAAATTAGCGACAAAGACCGTTTTTATAAATCATCTAAATTCTATTGATCTGATAAACGTGCCGTATTCATCGCCGATATATAACCTACCATCTTTGCCGATGGTTATACATAGTGGGCCGGCTTCATATGCCTTAGATATTTCTCCGTCAAGAACATGATGAATAGCGTCAGGACCAATCAAAGTGGTTACATTTCGATTGATATCAATTTTTCTGATAGCATCGTTTCCCTTATCAGCAACGTATAAATTTCCGGCGTCGTCTATAGTAATGCTTTGCGGTAAATTAAAGCCGGCACCATTCCCAACCCCATCAACAAGTCCCAATTTTCCACCAGCATATGTGGTTACCATTCCATCCGGAGTGATTTTTCTGATCAGGTTTGGACGGTCGCAAATAAATATATTACCGGTTTTGTCGCAAACCATGCCTGATGGTTGAGCAAAAGTCGCCGCTATTCCTTTTCCATCACTGCTTCCTGGTTGAAGAGAACCAACAAAAGGAACTAAAACACCATCAAGGCCAATTTTCAATATCCTGTAGTTATATCCGTCACTAAAGTATATAATGCCGTTATTATCAATAGCCATACCTGTAAATTGTAAACCAGCGCCTGATCCTACTCCATTTACATAACTTATGGTAGATATTTGGCCAGATGAAGTTATCATTCTTATATCAGAACCATTTGAAATATAAAGATTGTCGGCATTGTCAATTGCAATTACTTTAATAAAGTCAAACGTGGCATACGTGGAAACCTCTCCATCCGGTGTGATTTTGCGAACTGCATTATTATGGTCGTCGGCGACGTATATATTATTGGCCTTATCTACAACAATGCCAACAGCTGCGTGAAATTCGGCTGACTGGCCCGGACCGTTAACAAAGCCCAGAGGGGCAGTACCTGCCAAAGTATATATAATATTTGCTTTTTTATAAGTAAAAACGGGTCCGTTTAGTTTAGTTCCGTTAACTGTTACGCTCACAATACCCGTACCAGCGTCCAATGGAACTGCAGTTTTGATACTGGTAGGGTTTACCTGAATTACTATTGCCGGTTTATCATTGAAAAATACTTTAACATTGCTGATTTCGCTGCCGAAACCATTGCCATTGATGGTGACAAACGTGTAATAAGCACCCGCTGTTACATTTAATGCGGTAATTCCTGGGTCTTTAGTCGGTGTTGAGCCATTCCCGGCCCCTTTTGAGCAGCTATTTAAAATGGCGGTTGTAAAAAGCAATAAGATAAGTGTTGGTTTTGAGAAGAAAGGATGCATAGTTTAAGTTATTGGATAAAGATAATAAACCAATTTGGATAATGGGAGCAGCTAAAACACCTATCTTCGATTCTGGCGATGATCAAAGAGATTACAGGGATAAAAACAAGAAATGGCAAGTCCGGTTCTTGTTTTTATTCCCGATAGTCTTAATGCAAGGTAATATGGTATTTTAGGATATTTATTTTTGATGTTTCCAAAACCTGCCTTTTCCTTCGGCTATCCACTCTAAAGCGTCATTTATTCTTTTTTGTCGTGTTTCGTCGGTTTTGGCGTCGGTAATCCAAACAATATATTCCTTGCGGAAAGAGTTGGATTTGTTTTCAAAAACTTCTTTTGCTTTCGGGGTAGCTACTAATGCGGCCAGCAGATAATCGGGAGTTTCCAGTACCTTGGGTTTATCAGATTCCGGCTTCTCCCTTTTTATCTTGATGCCTTTTTCATTTAATTGCATGGCTTCTTTAAGCATAGCTATAAATTCCTCGTCCGGCGGCAGATCCCCTAATTTACTGATCTTTCCCAAAAATCTTTGGATCGGCTTTAAGTCCTTGTTTGCCTTCAGGCGCGGGTCCGTCATCAGCTCGGCTTTCAGGAACGTGAAAGAGCAGTGGTTTTTATAGGATGCGACTACACACATATTATCGCCGTTATACTCAAAATGAGGTAAACTCCATTTTATCGTCTCTTCTGCATCGGGGCAATTTTCATAAATAAGCCGACGCCAGTGCTCAAGAATTGGTTTAGCAAAGTCTTCTGAGTTGGCTATGTAAGCATCCACAGCTGAATTGTAGTTCATGATGTTTGATTTTTTAATATTTACGATTGTGGGAGCTGACTCATATCCAGGTAAGCCATTTCCCATTTGTGACCGTCCAGATCGGCAAAGCTGTGTTGGTACATCCAGCCCCGATCCTGTGCCTGGGCATAGATATTTCCGCCCAGTGATTCGGCTTTGCTGATAAATTGTTTTACTTCATCTGCCGACGCGGCGTCAAGCGCAATAAGTACTTCGGTGGAATGGCGTGCATCGCATATTTCGGTATCAATAAAAGATTTGAAATAGGTGTCAGTAAGCAGCATTACAAAAATACTGTCACTCACAATCATGCAGCCGGCTTTCTCATCTGTAAATTGCGGATTAAAAGAAAAGCCTAAATTGCTGAAGAACTCTATAGACTTAGCCAGGTTCTTCACTGGCAGATTGATAAATACCTTAGTAGCCATATTTTTAAACTGATCGTTTAGGATATATTTAATAATGGAACAAAGAAACTTAGCAAGACACAAAAGATTTGGTCGAAAACTTGGATAAACAGGTCAATTTAATTACTTGCACCGTTTGCGGAACTCCGAGGGCGAGAGGCCTGCTTGTTTTTTAAAGAATTTGCCAAAATTGGCAGGGTCTGAAAAATTAAGCTGATAGGCAATTTCGGCTATCTCAAAATCAGTGTATTGGATAAGCGATTTAGCTTCTGTGGCCATACGCCCGGCGATAAATGTGAGGGCATTTTTTCCCGACACCTGTTTGACAGATTGCGAGAGATAATTTGCGGTAACCGAGAGCATATCTGCATATTCCTGCACTGTACGCTTATCAATATAATGGTTGTTTATCAACTGGATAAACTTACGCAACAAGATCTGTTGGGTTGTGGCCGGTTGAATGTCCTTTTTCTTTTTTAGTGCAAAGTCTTCCAGGTAGTAGAGCAAGCCGAGCAACTTTATCCTTGCTTCAATATGCTGCGCTTTGGCCGATCTTTCATAAGTAGTAAATACAGCTTCAAAATGTGGCGCTAACTGTTTAAATGTGGCGTGGTCAAACTTAAACAGGTTGGTATGTGATACATCAAATAGGGGGAATTGCTGGTGAAAGTCTGGTTTGAAGAATGAGAAACATTCTGGTTTAAAATAAATTACATAACCTTCCAATGCATTATTATGAGCAAAGCTATACACAAGATTGGGTGAATGTAAGACAAGATAGGAATCAGGATCATGAATGGTTTCATGGCCATAGTTAACTTCGATCTTGCCGGAATTGAAGAACAGGGCGAAAAAATAAAAGGAACGTTTAAAAGGTGGCCGGTATACTTGTAACTCCTGGTCGAGCTGCTTTAATCGCAAACAGTAAAAGTTTGGATCAGTGGTTCGACCTGGCCATGGAATAGAGGCCAGAAAATCGTTGATTTCTGTGTAATAAGGAAGAGTAATTTTTGTTTTCGCCATAAAATACACCACAAAAGGGATGATCCTAAAATAGAAAAAGAAAATCTCTTCACCTACCGATCGTGAAAAAATCACCATAGGTGAAAGGCTAATATTATCATGGATTTCACCCTTGTTGTCACTGTCTCTGGATACGGCGCAAGTGATAAATATATGATTTCTTGCCATTTATAGCATCTATTTGTATGGTTAATTAGCAAAATCGCAATTCATAGTCAATGAATTAATGTGGTCAAAATGTTAAGAAAGTTACTTTTTTCAATTTCGGAACGAGGTGGTCAATTGCTTTGGAACGTCCAATTAACGTAATCAGCGTTAAAAAAAATGAGAAATACTAATGAATTAGTTTAAATACTAATTTATTAGTATTAAGTTTGTTTATAATTTAAAAATAAATGCAAAAATTAGCAAAACGAGAAGAACAGATTATGCAGGCCGTGTGGAATCTTGAAAAGGCTTTTATCAAAGATATTATCCAGGAACTGCCCGATCCCAAACCGCATTATAACTCCGTTGCCACTATGCTGAAGATTCTGAAAGAAAAAGGATTTCTTGAATATGAGAGCGTAGGTAATATGTTTCAATACTATCCGGCTGTATCAAAAGAAGATTATCAAAAGCATTCTATGAAAGATATTGTGAGCCAGTATTTTGATAACTCGTACTCAAACATGCTTGCTTTTTTTGCCAAAGAGCAAAAACTCACTGAAGATGAACTGAATGACATTATCAACATTATTAAATCCAATAAAAAATGATACTATATCTGCTGCACGTAGCTTTTTTGATTGCAATTTGCCTGATATTTTATAAGTTGCTTTTACAAAAGGAAACTTTTTACCGGATAAACCGGTGGGTACTATTGGCATGCATGCCATTGTCCTTCCTGCTGCCCTTAATTCGTGTTCCTCAACAGTGGTCGGCCGACCCTATTCATCAAATGGCGGTTGCAAAAGTTATACCAGATGCTCCCGTTATCTTACCGGAAATTGAAAACCAAACAAATATTCCCCCAAAGCCAAAACCTACAGTAAATAAACCATTGGAGAGCAAGCAAACACTAAATCCTGCTATGCAGAATGTAGTGCCACTGAAAACACCCTCATTTAGCGAGAACGTGGGTGCCTGGCTTAAAACTTTAAATACTGTATTGCTGATGCATTGGTTGTTCATCATCTATATCACTGGGGTGGTGATATTCACCTTAAATCTATTGGTGCAGTTAGCTTTTACACTTTACCAGGCTTATACCAGGCCGGCAATTATTGATGGCGCTTACCGTATTGTTGAGCTCAGTAATGATAAAGTACCTTGTTCTTTTCTAAACAACATTTTCATTAATCCTGAGAAATACGAATGGGAAACTTATAACCTTATTTTATTACACGAGAAAATACACGCCCGGCAACTGCACAGCATCGATATTTTGTTAAGCGAGCTGGTTATTATATTACAATGGTTTAATCCTTTTGCCTGGTGGTACCGCAAGGAGCTGGAAAACAACCTTGAATACCTTACGGATGAAGCGGTAACTGTTAAAAACGATGTAGACACCTCTTCCTATCAGCTTAGCTTGCTGCAGGTCTCTGTGCCTCAGTTTTCGCTGCGCATTGCAACTAACTATAATCAATCGCTTTTAAAAAAACGGATTCTGATGATGAACGCTAAAAGATCAAATTTTCATACCATGTGGAAGTATTTTATGCTGATTCCTGTATTTGCAGGTCTAGTTTGCACCCTCAATCAACCTGCTTTGAGTAAAAATCTTACGCTTGTAAGCAATAATCAAAGCCTCGTTGATACCGCATTTAAAGGCGATATCACGGGTTTTTGGTATGCCAATAAGGAGAAAGATGTGCTTAACATGGATATGAAAATAGTGATTAATGGTAAAGATATGAGCTATAATGGATTTACATTCCTGTACAGGACCTTACCAAACTACCTGTAAACAAGGAGGGCAAGTTTGTACTTAACCGGAATGCGGGCACCGTTTTGTTTAGTGGCAAATTTGAAGGCGACCAGGGACTTGGGCGCTTTAAAATGACATTCAACAAAAGCTATATTGAATACCTGGATAAATGTGGCATCAAAAATACAGATGCCGATCCACTCATTGGTTTATTAGTACAAAACGTGAAGGAGAGCTATATAAAATGCCTGCTTAACAATGGGTTTACAGAAATAAAGGCGAGCGAGTTAAGCAGTTTAGTCTTTTTTAAAGTAGATGAAAATGATATTAAATTTTGGGGCAAGGCGGGCTTAAAAGATTTTACCGCACACGATTTACTGATGACAAAACTTGGCAAAGTTGATAGCAGTTATCTAAAAGAAATCAGGAATGCAGGGTATCCTCATGTTACTTTTCAGGAATTGTACCGATTAAAAACTGATAGCGTAACCGGAAGCTATATAAAAGAACTGATTCTTGCGCGACAGGCAGGCAAAAGAACAAATGATACTGCAAATATAAAACCCAGTATCGGCGAAATAACTACTGCCAGGTATATGCATATTGACAGCACCTATTTAAGAGAAATAGCTGTAGCCGGATATAACCTTACCGAATCCCAACTGCGCTCGTTCAAAACTTTCAATATTACTCCTGACTATATTAAGGACCTGCAAAATTTGGGTTATGCTAAGATACCTGCAACTACGCTATTGAGCCTTAAAATGCAAAAAATAACACCCGAGTATATAAGGGCGTTACAAGGAGCAGGTTACACCAATCTACAATTAAACTCCCTAACCCAATTTAAAACCTGGGACATTACACCCGAATACATCGAAAACTTTAAGGCAATTGGCTATGCCCATATTGAGCCGAATGTATTAGTAATGCTTAAAATGCAAAAAATAACACCCGACTTTGTCAAAGGATTCAAGGACTTAGGATTTACCAATGTACCTATCAATGAATTTATAGAACTGAAAAATACCGGTGTAACACCAGAATATGTAGCTGCCATGAAACAGAAAGGGCTTGTTTCAACCGATCTGCAAAAGTACGTTACGCTAAAAAACTCTTTTAACTGATGATAAACATTTAATAAAACAATATGAAAGCTAACCTTATCACAACATTAATTTTAACAATTCTTTCCCTAACCGCCTTATCACAGCAAAACCTTACATCGGGGCAAGCCTACGACAAGGCACAGGAGGCCCGTGCGAAAGCCCGTAAATTTTACGATAAAGACAATCCCTCTAAAAGCGAGTGCGACAGCGGTATTGCTATTTTAGATAACACTATCAAATATTTAGATAGCAAACAGGTTACAGAATTGGCACAAGGCAACCTGTATTTAAAAGCACGCAAAGCCGATGTTTATTTTGATATGACGATGGCTTATATTCTCGCCCATCAATATGACAAGGCCATTGCAACATTGGAAAGTGTTTGTGACCAGGGTGATTACTATCGTATACCTTATTATGAAAAAGATTCCTTATTTATTCCGGTTCGATCAGATGTACGCTTTCAGGCTGCAATAAACAAACTGAAATTAAGACAGGCGCTCTGGAAGGACGAATCCCTAAAAACCGCTTACCAAAATAATTTATCAGACGACGAAAAAGTGGCAGGGCTATCACTTTTATGGTCGCAGGCAAAATATAACTTCGCTAATTTTGATCACGCATCTATCGACTGGGACAAAACATACCTGGAGTATTTGTCGCTGGTAAAAAACACAAGTTCCACTACCCAATATTACAAAGTACTGCAACAGTTTTATGCCCAGCTAAAAGACGGACATTCCAACGTATATGTGCCGCAGGCCTTAACCAATGAATTTTATGCCAGGCCGCCTTTTCGCACTGAATTGATTGAAGGCCGGGTATTTGTTACCCAGGTTTTTAGCGACAGTCTAAAAAGCACAGGCGTAGTTCCAGGCACAGAAATCATCAGAATCGATAATCAACCAGTTTTAAACTATGGCAAAACACAAGTCGCACCATATCAAAGCAGCTCAACCCCGCAGGACTTAGACGTTCGTTCCTATACCTACGCATTACTGGCAGGCTCTGCTACTAAACCTATTCCATTGCAGCTTCGTAACAGCAAAGGCAAAACCTGGGAACAAACTATTAATCGCGCAGGCTATCATGATATAAAAAATTCAACTGCCGGTTTGGAATACACGCAAATAGGACAGATTGGTTATTTAACAATTAATGATTTTGAGGACGAAAAAATAATGAGTCAGTTCGACTCTCTTTATACCCAAATTGCCAAAACAAAGGGATTGATAATTGATATCAGGAATAACGGTGGCGGCAGCAGCGGCATTGGCTACCATATTTTAGAATCATTAACAGACAAACCTTTCAAAACGTCATATTCCAAAATACCTAGATATCTGCCAGGAATTAATGGTATCCAATGGTATGAAAATGCCCCGGGTGAGTGGCGCGTTAACGGTAAACAATACTATGATAAGCCGGTGGTACTATTGATTAGCGCCCGTACATTTTCTGCTGCTGAAGATTTCACCGTAGCTTTTGATTATATGAAACGCGGAAAATTAATTGGGCAGGCAACGGGGGGCAGCACCGGTCAACCTATGAGCTTCAACCTGCCCGGTGGCGGGTCTGCACGCATCTGTACCAAGCACGATGCCTATCCGGATGGCAAAGAATTTGTTGGCATAGGCATTATGCCCGATATTGCCGTGACAAAAACCATCAAAGATTTATGGGCCGGAACCGATTTAACAAAGGAAAAGGCACTGCAATTATTAAACAAGTAATTTTTTGACGTATAAGAGCCTGTTTGAATTTTGTTCAGTAATAATTTTATAACTGCGTATTTTACTGTGTTTTCGGAGGATTCGAGCGGGTGTTATAGCC
The DNA here is from genome assembly GCA_030775685.1 of Bacteroidota bacterium. Taxonomy (GTDB): domain Bacteria; phylum Bacteroidota; class Bacteroidia; order Sphingobacteriales; family Sphingobacteriaceae; genus Mucilaginibacter. The sequence continues at coordinate 25,287 of JALYIP010000051.1, read as the reverse complement.
GCGCTGCGACCCCTGATCCCATATAAAACTTATAAAGTGTTTAAGCTCTTAAATTATGTAAACCAAAGCATGCAGCTTGCAAACTCAATCTGTGCCCTCCAAATTTAGCTTATTAACTCTTTTAAGCGAATGGAAATTTGTATAAACTAATAATTAATTAAAACAGTAACCTGATCTATTTATGAAACCCCAAAAACTGATTTTAATATCGATCTTTTTTGTTAAGTCTGTAACGATTTGTCTTGCACAAAATTCTGGAGGTGGGAAGGAATTAAAAAATAATATGCAAACCGGAAATGCAGAGATATCCAATTACAATACCGCATGTTATTTTGCATTAGAAGGAGACAAGGATTTGGCATTTGCTTATCTCAAACAAGCTATATATCGTGATGGATTTTCAAAGGTTAATGTCATCGAAAAAGATGCTGACCTCGCATCTCTTCATGACGAACCACTCTGGAACGAGCTTATAAAAACTACGGGAGAAAATTTAACCAGAGAAAAGAAACTCAGTCAATCTTTTGTTAATCAAAAAGACTTTTGGGAATCTAAGGCGCTATTAACTTCTTACAGGGAAAATATTTCAGACGACGAAAAGGTAGCGGGTCTGGCGAAATTATGGTCAGAGGTGAAGTACAATTTTGCGAACTTTGATTTGGTTCCCCGTTTAAAATTCGACTCCCTCTATCTCGCTTATTTGCCAAAGGTAAAACAAACCAAATCCACATTAGCATATTATAAAGAGATGATGGAGTTTTGTGCTCAACTTAGGGACGGCCATACTAATGTTTATATGCCGGATGAACTGGATGATGAATTTTATGCAAGGCCCTTACTTCGCACCAGGATGATAGAGGATAAGGTTTTAATAGTCGGGGTGTTCGATAGTGCATCGGAAAAAGAAGGGATTAAAATAGGGCAGGAAATTGTCACGGTAAACGGATTACCTGTTAAGGAGTATGCTGCCAGGTTCGTTATCCCTTATCTAAGCTCATCGACGCCACAAGACCTTGAAACGAGAACATATGAGTATTCACTATTAGGAGGCGCTATAAATGACCCCATCAAATTAGAATTGAAGGATGCGTCAGGGCCTGAAAAAACATATACTATCAGACGTGTAAAGCCTGAAGAACGCAGCAAACGATTGGCAGTTAGCCCATTTCAGTATAAGGTGCTTGACGGAAATATAGCTTATATTGCTATGAATAGTTTTGCAACCGATTCTGCTACCAAGGCCTTTGCGAATAATTTTAAAGAAATTTCAAAAGCAAAAGCTATAATATTTGATGTGAGGAACAATGGTGGGGGAAGTACACCGTGGAGTATCCTTAGGTACCTGATCGAAAAAAAACAACCTATTCATTCCTGGTACGTGCGCGACTATAACCCATATTATCGTGCATCTAATCAAATGCAAAATTTTGTTAGCGGCATAAGCGTTCTTACTCCGGCTGATAACTCTTTTTATAGTAAACCGGTAGTGGTATTGACAAGTTCAAGAACATTTTCTGCTGCTGAGGATTTTGTTGCGGCATTCAAATCTCTTAATCGTGGTACAATAATAGGGATGCCAACTGGAGGTAGTACAGGGCAGCCTTTAGTAATTGGCTTGCCCGGCAATGGAACGGCGCGCATTTGCACCAAAAGGGATATGTTTGCTAACGGCGATGATTTTGTAGGAAAGGGGATTCAGCCGGATATATTAGTCGCACCTACTGTTGCAAGTATTAGAAAAGGGGGCGACATGGAGTTAGACGCCGCTTTACGGTACTTGTCAAATAAATGAATACCATAGTTAATATTTCCAGGAATAGGTGGCCTTTAGGATCTAAGTTTATAGTTCAAGCCTGACTCAAAAAGACGTTTTAAAATAAGCACAAAAGCCTGCAATCGTTTGATTTGCAGGCTTTTCCTTTTATTTTATTGAAGTTTGCGGAGAGCTAGGGATTTGTTCACCTCTTAAACCGCTTTGATATTCAATATGTTAAGCGGGTTTTATTTCTTACTCACCGAAATACTCACCACTTTTTATTACAGATTAATTGCAAATCTTATAGGACAAATATAGCAATTATGGATTTTCAAAACCGATTATTTGTAACTTATTATGCCGATAATCTGTTACAGCAAAGGTAGCCCGCGAATCCACGCCAGGAAAGGGCTTTCACGGCATAAACCCGCAAGCCTTTCACTCACCTGTCCATCTATTTCTTGTTCCCTTGAAAGGCGAATTTTCGGAAGGTTTGGCAACGGTTCAGATTGACTATAAATGGGAATTTGTTGACAAATCCGGCAAATTAGTCATTCCTCCCAGTTGCGAGATTGGGAAATTTGTCGTTGGAATAGCAAAATTAAAAAATGATGATTATTGCAACAGTCTTTTTCTGTAATCAATATGCAAACAAAAGAAGAATTGAAAGAACGCTTGAGTTATTTACGAATACCCTTAAAATAATTAATCGCTGTAAATAATTGCTTTTTTATTCATGATTTTTATTGGTTATTGTTTAACTGGTTAGTGTTTTGTACAGATTTTAATAAAGCTTTATCTGAAATCGAACCATAAGGTTCCAACTACAGGGGTAACCATTTGTAAGCTGTTCGAGTTCAAATTCTTGTGGTTTAAAGCCGAGTATCATCCATTATTTTTTCAGCATAGCATAAATGTTAAGAAGGTGAATAATTTACGCATAAATTGATCCATACAGCAAACTAATTTTGAGCCACTGAGAAAACCTGGTCGCCTTTAAAATCCCCGAACTTCGTATCGTAAAAACTAAAAAATGGAAAACGACCAAAAAGCAATGGAGCCCATCGCAGCAATTTTGGCACGGTGGGTGTCGAATCTTCGTTATGAAGATTTATCAGCGGATGTTATAAAAATGGCAAAACAGCTCATACTCGATCAGCTTGGCGTTCAACTGCTGGGATCGACTTTAGAGCACGTCAAGCCTGTAAAACAATTAGTAGAATCCATGTACGCTGTACCGGAGAGTACGATAACCTTGGGAAATACACGGACGGGTGCACCGATGGCAGCGTACGTCAACGGGACCTTTGGACATAGCTGTGAGTATGATGATGCCCATGCGCTGGCATGGCATACCAGTTCTGCAGTCGTTCCTGCAACACTCGCCCTGGCCGAACGGGAAAAGGCCTCTGGGGAAAGCGTAATTGTTGCTGTGGCATGTGGTGTGCAGGTCATGAGTTTACTCGGATCGGTAACAGGTGGAGGAATGGTCAGGTCCGGCTGGCATGGTTCAAAGGTACTCGGTGTATTTGGTGCTGCAGCTGCAGCGGGGAAGATCTTAAATTTGACGGAAGATGAACTGATCAATGCATTCGGAATCGGCGGCAGTGATGCTGGCGGAACGATGGAATACGACCAGACTGGTGGCGAAGTAAAGCGTTTGCATGCAGGGTCGGCATCCCGTTCCGGGGTGGAGGCCGCGCTGCTGGCGAAAGGAGGTTTTACCGGGCCTTCAACAATTTTCGAAGGAAAAAGAGGTATATTCCCGCTATTCGGAAGGACTGATGACATGCAGGCGTTTCACAAAGCATGGGGGCACTGGCATATTATGGACACCATCTTCAGATTTTACCCGAATGTGGCCACTGTACATTCTCCGCTCGATGCCGTACGCCATTTAAGAGAGCACCATAACATTGATTGGCGCGAAATACAGGAAATAAAAATCGGACTTGTTGATTTTGCTATGGGTCATGGCGCTGAAATTACCCGGCCAACAGATGCTATTTCCGCACAGTTTAGCCTGGCTTTCAGCGTGGGACTTCAATTTAAAACCGGCAAAAATGCACCTCAGGATTATTTTAAATCAACATATTGGAGTGATCCGGATATTCTTGCCATTGGAGACCTGATCAAGCCCTGGGCCATGCCTATACCAGAGGGAGATCCGGCCTTTAGTTCCCATGTGGAAATTATCATGCGTGACGGCAGTCGTTACGAAAGATATCAGCGAGGTTTTAGGGGGCATCCGCTTACCCCTGCAACCCTCCATGACATAAAAGACAAGTTCCAAACGAACGTGGCAAGCCTGGTGTCTGCTGCAACAGCTGGTGCCATAATTGCTCAGATCAATGACCTTGAAAATATTAGCGAAATTGCTCGGTTGACAGATTTGCTTAGAAAAGGGTAAATTTGAAATATTTATGATGCAAGGAAAACAGCGTTCCCCGGCTTTGAACAATAGCCAAAAACCCAAAACGGTGGAAGGTGAGCAATTCGCCCCTGAACATACTTTGGGCATGGTCACTTCTGGCACTATGGAATTGTATAATGGACAAAAAAGAGTGCTGTTCAGAAAAGGGGAACTCTATTTTGTAAAGAAAGACTGTTTGGTAAAATACTTTAAATATCCAGACAAAGATGAGGCGGTAGAGAAAATATCTATTTCATTTAGCGAAGACTTGTTACGTGACTTTTGTCTTAAGAACAACTATGAATCTGCAAAAGACCGCAGCATTTTTTCTTTTACCAAACTGCCGAAAGACAATTTGTTGCGTTCTTTTATGAAGTCATTGCAAAATTATCTTGGAAACGCTGCTGATGAAAACGTAAAAAAGGTTCTTCTCCTTAAGCAACAAGAGGCGCTTTGGCTACTGCTCAAACGAGATGAATCATTTAAAAACATATTGTTTGATTTTTCCGGATCTTATAAAACAGATTTAAAGAGCTTTATGCAAAAGAATTTTCGTTTTAATATTAGTGTGGAAAAATTTGCTTACCTGACCGGGAGAAGCGTAGCTACCTTCAAACGAGATTTCCAAAGGACCTTTGACTCGCCGCCAAGACAATGGCTGCAAAAAAGGCGTTTGAGTGAAGCTCATTACCTCATATCGGAGAAGGAACAAAGTCCTTCTAATATCTATCTAGAATTAGGCTTCGAAAACCTATCTCATTTCTCAACTGCTTTTAGAAAGCAATTTCACTATGCCCCTAACGCATTGAAGAGCAAATGACAGCATACCCGCTATAGTTCGAGCTTTTTTAGCACATCCTTTGCATAAGAGCTTCCGATAGGGATGCGGATTTTCCCGATCTCCACCTGTACCGTCGAATAAGCATCGATATGCCTGAGCGATACGATGTAAGAGCGATGAATCCGCAAAAAGTGATTGGCAGAAAGCTTTTCCTCCAGATACGTAAGTGTCTGATAAGTAACGATCGTCTTGTTAACCAGGTGCATTTTTACATAATCTTTCAGCCCTTCGATATACATCAAATCTTTCAATGGCACTTTGATCATTTTCTTATCGGCTTTCACATACATAAAAGCGTCTTGCTCTTTAACGGGTTCTGCAAGGGCATTGCTGTTAATTATTCCACCGGGGTTGGTCATAAATTCGAATTTGTCAACAGCCTTCAGAAAACGCTCAAAGGAAACCGGCTTTAACAGGTAGTCGATCACATTAAGCTCATAACCTTCTATAGCATATTCGCGGTAGGCTGTAGTAAAAATTACCGCAGGGGGATTTTTCAGGGTACGCAATAATTCTATACCGGTTAACTGTGGCATCTGGATATCCAGAAATAACAGATCAACCGGGTGTTTGCTCAGCGCATTATAAACTTCGGCCCCATTGGCGCAGGTGCCCAATAAATTCAGTTTGTCTAACCGCTGCACATAACCTACTATGATTTCCCGGCCGATCTCCTCATCATCGGCTATTAAACAGTTTATTTTCTTCATAAATCAAGCTTAAGATCAGCTTCAAAAAATCCCTCTTGTTGAATTAGTTGAAAATTGTGTTTTCCCGGATAAGTTAACTTCAGTCTACGCTGTAGGTTTTCAATTCCCAGCCCGTCCCTACTTTTCGGCGGATCGGGGGAGCAGCTGTTTTCGACTTTAAAAAAAAGCCGGTCTCCGGAAACTTTTAAAGTGATGGTGATCCAGCCGGCATCATCCCTAAGGCCATGCTTGAACGCGTTTTCTACAAATGGCAGCAGTAGCAAAGGGGCAATCATTTTACCCGATATATCGCCGGAATATTCAAAGGAAAGTTCCAGCCGGTCTGCAAAACGCATTTGTTCAATACCGATGTAATTTTCCAAATGGCTGATCTCATCTTTCAGCAGCACCTTCTCGGCACGGGCCTCATACAGCATATAGTGCATTAATTCAGAAAGACGGAGTACAACATTAGCCGTTTTTTCAGAGCCCTTGAGTGCAAGGCCATATACGCTGTTGAGTGTATTAAAAAAGAAATGCGGATTGATCTGTGCCTTTAATAATCCCATTTCTGCCGCAAACTTTTCTTTCTCCAGTTCACGGAGACGCTTTTGGCTGTTGTAGGCATTGTTCATTAGTTTCAACAACATCGTCACCGCTATTACAGGATAAGGCTCGAGGGAGATCCTTAAGATCCGTATCGGTATCCAGAAATGCTTATTTTCCTGACGGTATCGTTCGGGATTATTTAGCCGCTCCCAGGGCACTACAAATTCGTAGGTCACATATCTGATCAACAACCCGCCTGCCAGCAGCGCGATCACCAGGGCCAGGCCGTAACTAATATATTTCTGATGGTAATAATAAACAGGCATTAAAATGTACAGGTTTACATATGTTAAAACAATGGTAACAGGCAGACTTGCCGAAAATAAAGCCGGGGCGAGTTTGAATGTAAATTCGTCTGTATTTTCCCATCCGTAACTTATGGCCTGGTAAAGGATCAGTGCCAGCCAGAAAAGCAGGTGTTGCGTAATTGTCTTATAGTTTATTTGCCTTTCGGTTTGCATGTTCCAAAATTGAGCATTCTATAGTTAACATCATTCTCTTTTCGATTAACAGGGTATTGTCAACCGTCAATACGGGGTTAAAGGCTTTAAACAGTTTCAGAGCGGAAAACATCCTCTTCAGGGTGCATAATCCCGCGGTAGTCTAAAAGTACAAAATTTAATTTTTTTACGCTTTTAATTTGTATCGCAAAGCAATTAAGCTATGTACTATCAAATTAATTAATCATGAAAAATTCATCATTATCAACAGCATTTATTTTAACAGGATGTTTCCTGACTTTATTTACGTCATATGCACCAGCCATGCCGCGGGATTCTGTGGATCACATCGCTGTGCTAAGAAAAAGCGCCCCCTACAACCGGAAAAGCGATCAGAATTTCCCGGCATTTACCTACCAGGCTGCCAGCGATGCCCACCTGACTGCGTTGCGTAAGACTTATAACCTCGACTCTGTTGCCGGTAAAGGGAACGAAGTTACCCGGGCCATCCGCCTTTTGCAATGGTTCCATAACCAGGTGCCCCACGAAGACGTTCGCCCGTTAAAGGTGCTCACTGCAAGCAATATCATTGAAACGTACCAAAAAACTAAATTTGCGCAGGGATGCTACCCGCTTTCCATCGCCATGAATGAGATCTTCCTGTCCATGGGTATCAAATCAAGAAGCGTGATCTGCTACTCAGGTAAATTCCCTGTGCCAAATGGCGGCCACGTAATTAACGCGGTATACATAGATTCTTTGAACAAATGGATTTATATGGACCCGCAGGAGAACGCGTATATCAAGGATGAAAGAGGTAATTATTTAAGTATTGCCGAAGTAAGGGAGCGTTTGATCGATGGCCGCCCTCTCGTGTTAAACGCGACCGCCAATTACCACCAGGTGCCCTCCAAAAAAGAAGTTTACCTTTACCAGTTTATGGCTGAACACATGTATCGCATGATTTGTCCATTGCACAGTGAATGGAATTCACAGACACATGAGGAAGGAAAAACACTGGAATACGTAGAACTGCTTCCTTATGGTAGCCAGGAGCCGGCCATAGATGGTTATGAAACAAAAAAACATGAGCAATATACAGTGATCAGTTATCATACCAACGATGACCTGTTATTCTGGCAAAAACCGTAATAACCCATATGGATTTCCTGTAAGCTATTTAATTATTCCCGAATTCAGTTATCTTTATTATTGACAACATTCATATCATAAACGCACATGACAACCATCGCAAAAGAAAACAATTACCTCACTTTCATCAATATTTTTACGGTTGATCCTGCTAATCAGCAAAAACTGATCGATCTCCTGATACAGGCCACGCAAACTGTTAAAAACCAGCCGGGCTTTATTTCTTCAAGCCTACATCGTAGCCTGGATGGTCAAAAGGTGACGATGTATGCACAATGGGAAAGCATCGCCCATTATAACGAGATGCGCAGTAATCCGGCGGCATCACCATTTTTACAACAAGCCATGGAAATCGCCAGTTTCGAGCCGGGTATGTACGAGGTAGTGGAAACGTTTACAAATAGCTAACCATTCCATTTGTAGCCAGCCCTACGGGTATTCAGCAGCTGCTTTTTTAATACCAAAGGAAGCTAAGGGTTCAGCCTTAACTTCCTTTGGTAATAACTTTTGGCTATTATTTTCCAGCCTTGACCTTCTCAATGGTTTCTTCGATCTCTAAAGCAGTCTGCTCAGTGGTCAGCGCCGTATTGTACCCCAGGCTCTGATATTTAATCACGCCGTTGCCATCAATGAAATATTTGGCAGGTATGCCAGGCATCACATACTTTTTAAAATTTACATCCATCTTGCCATCATCGCTTTTTTCATCAAATACGGTATGGAAAGCGTAATGGTTGTCCGCTAAAAACTTCCTGACGAGTTCCTTGTAGTTCGCAGCGGTTTCCCGGGTGTCGATAAATAAAAACTTCACATCCGGATCATCCTGATATTTTTCCATGACCATTTTCACAGCCGGGAAAGAATTTCGGCAAGGCACACACCAGGTTGCCCAAAAGTCGATGACCAGGGTTTTACCTTTATAGTCAGCGAGGGATACCGTTTTTCCGTTTATATCTTTCAGTTGGAATGCTGGTGCCGGCTGGTTCAGAGCCGTGTCTATAGGCTGTTTGGCCGAAGCGTGGACGCTAAATGTTTGCAAAGCGGGAATAAATAGTAATAATAGTAACTGTTTCATCTGTGTTTTAAATTGTTTTTTTAATAATTTTATGCACCCCATAAGGTGCATTGTCCATAGTATGATCATGTTGCTGATGACAAAAAGCAAGGCTAATCGATCAGTTTATAGCCAAAGCCACGGATATTGAGTATTTGTACCGAGGTATCCGACAGTAAATATTTGCGGAGCCTGGTAATATAAACATCCATGCTGCGGGCGTTGAACGGGTTGTCATCTCCCCAGATTTTAAGCAATGTTGTTTTTCGATCCAGCAACTTGTTTTTATGGTCGATCAATAATTGAAGCAAGTCGGCCTCCCGCTGGGAAAGACTTATGGCTTTTCCGTTATCGACTAGTTCCAGCCGGTGATGATCCAACTGAAAATGGCCCACAATATTTAATTTGTCTGGCAATGTTTCTTTGCCGGAAGATACCTGAAAACCTTTCCTGCGATTGAGGCTTTTCAATCTCAGGATCAATTCTTCCATACTGAAGGGTTTTTTCATATAGTCATCCGCACCGGTTTCAAATCCCTTGATGACATCCGCCGTTTGCGTTTTGGCAGTCAGAAAAATAATGGGTACTAACTGATCCACTTTGCGGATGTCTTCCACCAATGAAAACCCATCTTTACGTGGCATCATCACATCTACCACACATACATCAGGCTTATTGTTGTTAAAAAAACTCCAGCCCTCCACACCATTGGCGGCTATAGTCAGTTCAAAGCCCCTGGCATCTAAAGTTTCTTTAACTACGGAGGCTAAAACGGCTTCATCCTCCACTAACAACACTTTGATCTTATTCATTTTTGAGGGAATTGAATGGTAAAAGTAGTACCCGAATTTATTTTACTCTTAACAGAGACGTAACCATTTAAACTGATCGCCAGTTGTTTAACATAACTCAGGCCAAGCCCATAACCTTTAACTTCGTGCAAATTACCGGATGGAACCCGGTAAAATTTATCAAAGATAAATGGCAAATACTGCTGGTCGATACCCCTCCCGTTATCCCGGATGATGAGTTGCCACCCGCTTCCAAAAGATCTGGCCGTTATAGTTACCTTTACATGTTCTCCGCCATATTTAATCGCGTTATCCACCAGGTTAGAAATAATAGTGTCAATGATATAGCTGTCGGTATAAACTTTTGGCAGCGCTGAAGGGCTTAAAAATACCAAAGGTTGGTCTGCATCCTGCGAGAACCTTTCCATCACCCCCGTCATTAAGTCATCGATGTCTACCCAATCTGGTTTTGCGAGTTTATCACCGCTTTCGTACCGGGTAATATCCAGGATACGATCTACGTTATGATCCAGTTTATCTAAAATGTCCGTATTGATCTTTAAATAACGCTCCGCTTTCTCAGGCTCGGCGATCCCGCCGTACCTGAACAAAGCTTCGTGTGTTGATTTCAAAATGGAAATCGGGGTTCGGAGTTCGTGCGTGATATTGCTTATAAAATTATTTTTAACATGATCCAGCTGCATCTGTCGCCTGATGATGATCCACATATAGCAAAGGCTACCCGCAGAAAGTAAGATCAAAACAAGGGAAATAATGGCGGGCACCATATTCTGCGCAAGCAGCACCTGGCCTGTATTACTAAAAACAGCTTCTACAATGGGGCTGCTTTTCGAATAGTTGAGATAAGCAGTTATTTTACCCGGCGGAAGGTTTTGGCTGTTCTTTAGCAATAAGAGATTAAAAGGCAGGTCTATATTATTCCTTCTTAACTCGCCTTTAAATAAGGCTTTCAAAGTATCCATTTTTACTGCATTCATCAAGGTAGCAGACATGAACTGGGTTTCGGCCAGCATGACTTTCAGGTGATATAAATTAGCCGGGTTTATCGGAACTTCTTCAATTTTTGCAGTGTATTTTTCGGCGTTTCCGATGATTATCTTTTTGTGGAGTGAAGTGTCTGTTTCGATTACTTTTAATACCGATAAAAAAGGAGCTGACGATTTTAACGAAAGCGGCAACTCACTATGCCCAACATGGTAATTATCGATACTCTTTTGAAGTGCATCTGATAGTTGCTTATGGAGATTCTGCTCACCGGTTTTATACGTATTGTACACCCAGTAACACTGAAACAGAATGATGCCACCGGCTGTAAGCGCGGCGATAAGGAGTAAAAAGGTAAGTCTCTTTTTCATGCCGGACACTTTATAACGCCGCTCAAAGATAAGTTATTTGTTAATGCCTATAAATCTTCGTTGATAGCCACAGACAGGTCATGCTTGATATCTGGACTGATATTGGTAGCAAAAGTGACGATACCTTTTTTATTGATCACCAGGCTGGTCGGCCAGCCGCTCACCTGGTATTGCTGATCAATGGCTTTAGAGCCCGGCAATATGGTATAGCCGAATTCATGGGTCTGGAGAAAAGCCCTCACCTTCGCCGCATCATTAAACGTTAGCGCCAGGAAAACCACTTTGTCAGGGGGGTGCAGCTTTTTGAGCTCATTAAGCTGCGGCATTTCCTCCAGGCAGGGCGGGCAGGAGGTGTACCAGAAATTAAGCACCACTACTTTGCCCCGCAACGCAGTTAATGACCACTGCTTCCCTTGCATATCTGTTAAATTAAAATCTGCAGCTGGCTTATTCATCATCGATTTGACAACGAGCTCATCTTTGGCATTTTTTTCATCCATTTGTTTCATATCGGCATCGGTTAACCTAACCAGGTGTAATACGCCTTGCGCCTGATCGCTTTCCTCACGCCCAATGAATAATGCCCCGTTCCAAGCCTTTCTTACGCTGTCGATTTTGTCTTTGGAGATAAAAGTACCATCCGGCATCATATAGGTAGCTGCTGGTTCTGATCCGGCTTTGGTTTGGGCTTTAATGCCCATCGTGCAGACGCTTAAGGCTGCAATTAATAAATAAGTCTTCATTGATTTTTTTATTTGTACAAGTTTCATCAGGCAAAGCTATTTCATACCCGATCTTGTCTTTGTTAAAGCCGCATGAAATAGTGTTAACTAATGTTAATTGTAAATGCGGGTTCTGGCCTTGGAATAATAACAGCGCTTCTTTTAACATTAGTTAACAATAAACGCCCGCGCATTAACACTCCGTAAGCGTACCGGCAATTAATTTTGCGGTATCATTCATATGCAGACAAATAAAAAAATGAAAAAGTATTCCCTGGTCATGCTTATCAGCATGATCGCAAGCATTGCCGCGTATTTATCAGCCGGGGCGGCCGTTAAGTCTTTTACAAAAATAAAATCACCCCCAGGACACCACCGGACTTCGGGGATCCATAGAGATCAGGACGACAGCGGGCTGTTAAATAAGCCGGCGCCGGGATTTGAACTATCGGGCCTCGATGGTAAAATGTACTCACTTAAGGATTTAAAGGGGAAAATAGTGGTATTGAACTTCTGGTTTATCGCCTGTAAGCCCTGTGTTAATGAGATGCAGGTATTAAACAGCATTAAAAAAAATCATGATCCTAAAAAAGTCGTATTCCTTGCGCTATCACTGGATAGTAAAGATGCCGTCGATGTATTTCTAAAACTTCATCAGTTTAATTATACGATGCTTCCGGATGCGGCCCCGATTCATAAAAAATACCATTTAAATGCCTATCCCGCCTCCATCGTGATCGATGCCAGGGGAATTGTCTCCTTCGTTCAAATCGGTGGGCCGGATATTGGCGACAACCTTTCGGCAGCCATTAACGCGGCATTAAAAGGGGCATAACGATTGTACACTGGAGCATAGAAGAAACGGGGACTGTTGCTGTTCTTAAAAAAGATCCATGAAAGGAATCAATATATTTAAAATACATTTATCCATGATTATGCGAAGCCGGAACTTTTCCCGATCTGTCATCTCATCAATTCTCCTGTTTATTGGTCTCGCAACCAATAGCTTTTACAGCTTTCCACGAACGAAAGATGGCATCATTACCGCTGATCAAAAAAAACAAATTCAACATAGGTACGGTCTCGATCCAGCTTCACCCTTGATAAGCCGAGTAAGGGAAACACCTGCCGCTGTCATCAAAATGTTTGAGGAAGCGGGTATGTCACCCCGCCTGCATCAACTGAGCTCAGATGAGCTGCTGAGCGTTGAAAGGGCATTTGCTGTGCTGCCTCGCTTACATCAAAAAGTGTTGAAAGAACATTTAAGAAGTATCAGTTTTTTGGATCATATGCCGAATACAGCCTTAACATCCATCGTAAATACGGATGACCGATTCCCCCTTTACGATATTACTTTCCGGGCGGAAATACTAAATCAAAACGTCTCCGAATGGCTCACCGAAAAAGAGCGTACCTGTTTCGACCCTAAAGGGTCATCATTAAACGTATCGATAGCAGCAGGCACACTGGATGCTATTGTGTATGTATTGATGCACGAAGCCACGCACATTGTTGACGGATCACTCGGTATAACACCCGTTAGAACTGCCCGATCGACTGTTGATACGGTTAAAAGTACATTCACAAGCGGGGTTTGGACTGATCGAACTGTTTTCGCTCCCCAATTCCGGAATACGCTGCTGGACAGTTCTCATTTTCGGAGAGGGGGCAAAATCCTTCCTATTAATACTGCTAAATTCGTTTACCAGGCACTGAGGCGTACACCCTTCGTTTCTTTATACAGCACCAGCAGTCAGCATGAGGATCTTGCCGAGTATTTGACCGTTTACGATTTCACTCAAAAGTTAAAGCAACCATTCCAGATCATCATTCGTGATAAAGGGAAGAAGGTATTCGTTTCCGAACCCATGAAATCCAAACTGGTCAAAGGCCGGATGAGGTATATGAAGGTTTTTTACGCAAATAGTAATCCTACATAAAAGAGCGTCAGGCTATCTTCAACAATGGCATCGGTGATATTCACTCCGACACATATTTGTCACGGGGTATAAAGCGGTTCCATTTTGGATACAATAATCTCCGGTTTAAACACTTTCCTGAAAGGCAGGCGACGGACATTTGTATATCAAAACAAATAAAAAAATGGAAATAATTTCAACAACAGTTACTTCCGCAGGTGTTGGAAGTACTCAGGCAGTATCACTAAAAGTTGTTACATTCAAATCAAATGGGTTAAAAATTGCGGGGCATCTTTATTTGCCGGTGGCTGGCAATCCGGTTAACGTCCTTATGCCTGCAATCGTAGTCGGTCATCCGGGTGCAGGTGTAAAAGAACAAACCGCCGGATTGTATGCAAAACAATTAGCCGAAAGAGGATTTATTACTTTAACTTTTGATGCTGCATACCAGGGAGAAAGTGAAGGAATGCCACGCGGTTTAGAAGATCCTGCTCAACGGGTGGAGGACATTAAAGCTGCGGTTTCTTTCTTAAATACCATTGCAGAAGTTGATCCGCAAAACATCGGTGTATTGGGTATATGTGCTTCCGGCGGATATGGCGTATCGGCTACAGCTACGGATCATCGTATTAAAGCGGTAGCAACCGTTAGTGGCGTGGACATTGGCCGGTTGTTTAGTAAAGGTGCAGATGGAACGCAAAACCCGGCTATTATTCAGGGAATGTTGGATGTTGCCGCAGCCGATAGATCCGCCCAAGCAAAAGGGCAGGATGCGGGCGTATTTCCGGTTTTTCCTGCTAATGAAGAACAAGCAAGATCCATGGGGCAGCATGTGTATGAAGGATGGGAATACTATTGTACCGACCGCGCTCAACACCCGCGTTCCGCCAAGGTTTTTACCTGGAACAGCATTGACCGTATTGCAGCATTTGACGCGTTTAGATTTGCAGATATGATTGCCCCCCGCCCGGTTTTGATGATCGCCGGTTCTGAAGCTGCTACCCTGTGGATTACAAAAGAAGGCTACGAAAACGCGAAAGAACCAAAAGAACTCTTTTTGATGGAAGGTGCAAGTCACGTAGCGCTTTATGATCAGGAAGTGTATGTCAACCCCGTTATTTCAAAGTTGAATGATTTTTTCAGGTCAGCATTAGTTTAATATCCTGAAGCATTAAATTTGTATAGGGATTTATCATTGAAGCGATGAAAAAAGAAGATACAAAACCAGTTACGTTCAATTCTATTCCGGACCTTCACCGGGTGCTTGGCTTACCCTCGGCCTTGCACCCGCTGGTTAGCCTGGTTGACAATACCCGGATAGCTATAGATAAGGGGGAGCTACCAGCTTCCTTCTTGTTTAACTTTTACAAAATTTCTTATCAAAAAAACCTTCGCGGAAAAATCAAATACGGGCAAAGTTACTATGATTTTGACGAGGGTGGCCTGGTATTTACAGCCCCAAATCAATTGATGTCGGCTACCGATGAAACCGAATATATTGGCCATACATTGCTCATCCATCCGGATTTCATCCGGGATTATCCCTTAGGGAAAAACATTAAAAAATTAGGCTTCTTCTCGTACTCCGCCAACGAGGCTTTACATCTTTCCGAAAAAGAAAACGCCGTTATTTTAAATATCTTCAGGAATATTGACGATGAGCTGCAATCAAACATCGACGATTTTAGCCAGGATGTAATTGTGTCGCAAATTGAGTTGCTGCTAAACTATAGCAACCGGTTTTATAAGCGGCAGTTTATTACACGAAAAGCGGTGAACAATGATTTGCTTGCCAAATTAGAAACCCAGATGAGCGATTATTTTGACCATAAAACAGCCTTGGTTAAAGGGCTGCCAACTGTTCAATACCTTGCAGATCAACTCAACGTTTCGCCGCATTACTTAAGCGATATGCTCCGCTCCTTAACAGGGCAAAATGCGCAACAGCATATCCACCATATACTTATTGAAAAAGCGAAAGAAATGTTATCAATTACCAATTTATCTGTAGCAGAAGTGGCTTATCAATTAGGCTTTGAGTACCCACAATCTTTTAATAAGTTGTTTAAACAAAAAACCAATTTATCTCCATTGGAATTCAGGCATTCTTTCAATTGAGGGTGAATTTTATTGATTTAAAAACCAGGTTATGATTGATAAACCACAGACACTTGAAGATTTTTATAATTTTAAGTTTGACAAAGTCCCGTTAGATATTCATAAAGACAGCGACCATTTTAATGTATTCCGCACAGTGGACTATAACAACAACGAAAAGAAGAAAGCGCCTTACAGCCGTCGAGACTTTTATAAGATCAGCCTGATCAGGGGCGACCACTTGTTTCACTACGCAGATAAAACCCTGAAGGTGTCGGGCACTACGCTGATGTTTTTTAACCCGATGGTGCCTTACCTGCTGGAATCTATTTCTGAAGCAAATACAGGTTTCTTCTGCATTTTTACCAAACACTTTTTTACAGAAACAGCCCAGGGTGGCATTAAACAACTCCCAATGTTTGCTCCTGGCGGCAAGCCGGCCTTTTTTTTGAATGACGAACAAGACCGCCGCCTGAGCGACATTTACGAGCGTATGCTGCTGGAGATCGGCTCCGATTATGCCTTTAAATATGACCTGTTGCGCAATTATGTTACTGAAATGGCGCACTTCGCGCTGAAGCTGAAGCCGTCGGAAGAGCTGTACCAGCACCCCAACGCCAAGCAGCGCATCACGGCCGTATTTACTGAATTGCTCGAAAGGCAGTTTCCGATAGAAAACCCGGGCCAGCGGCTAAACCTCCGTTCGGCCCGTGATTTTGCCGAGCAGCTTGCCGTACACGTCAACCACCTGAACCGGGCGATCAAAGATACGACCGGCAAAACGACTACCGACCTGATTGCCGAACGGCTGGTATCGGAAGCAAAAAAACTGCTTAAACATACCGACTGGAACATAGCCGAGGTGGGCTATTGCCTTGGGTTCGACGATCCGGCGCACTTTAACAATTATTTTAAGAAATTGGCGTATTCGTCCCCGTCTGCGTTCCGGGCATCGTAGTCAATAGCGCAACCAGCCTGCAGGTGTTTGATTTTCGCAAGTAACACTTTGATAAGCGCAAACATCCCTTTTTTAATGCCCATACCTTTGTAAATGAAATTTAAATATTAAGATAATGAATTTACAAGGTAAAAAAGTAATCATTTTAGGTGGCAGTTCAGGTATTGGGCTGGCCACTGCAAAGGCAGCCGTCAATGAAGGCGCTACAGTAGTTATCGTGTCAAGCAGTCAGGAAAAAATCAATAACGCGCTTAAATATCTTCCAGCCGGTTCAGAAGGTTATGCCGTTGACCTCGGTAAAGAAGAAAACATCAAAGACCTGTTCAGCAAAACCGGAAATTTCGACCACATGGTTTATTGTGCGGGCGAAAACCTTACGCTAAACACCATTGATGCGACCGATATTGACCAGGCCCGCAGTTTCTTCACTTTACGTTTTTGGGGCCCTTTCGCTGCTGTCAAATACGGTGTCCCCTTCCTAAACAAAGGCGGTTCCATTTCCTTAACCAGCGGCACCGCAAGCGCACGCCCCGGTTCAGGCTGGTCGGTAGCATCCGCAATTTGCGGGGCGATGGAGGGCTTTGTACGGGCGATGGCTGTAGAGCTGGCACCGGCAAGGGTTAACTGTGTGGTTCCGGGTGTGATAAAAACACCGCTTTGGGACAGCATGCGACAAGCAGACCGTGAGGGTCTTTACCAGTATGTTGCCGATTCACTGCTGGTAAAAAGAGTTGGCGAAGCAGAAGATGTAGCCCGTGGCTTTGTTTACCTGATGGAACAAAACCATGCTACCGGTCAGTCGCTGGTAATAGACGGCGGAACGCTTTTGGTTTAGTTTAAAAATCTGACCGGATGACCCCGGTACGCCTGACAGCGCCACGCTGTCGGGCGTTATAATCTATTTTTTCAGCCCCTGAAGCTATCCGGTATAGCCATCGGAGGAAACGATATATAGTAAGTGTTTTATGGATGAATCTGGTGCTGTACTTGCCCTCATTTGTCTGCCTGCGGCCATTTATTTTTGGAGCATACGTAAAGAGCTTGAAAATAGCTTTGAGTAAATCAGACTGAATATTATTTTTTTAATTAATTACCTGGCCTCATACCTATAACCGCCCGCTTTTATTCCGGGCAGTGTTATTAAATGTTTCCACTTTTTCGGCCGCATGCTCCTTAGCCCATGCCTCCAGCACTACAAAAGCAGGTCCTAGCGCCCTGCCTTTTGCTGAAACCCTGTAAGATACTTCCGGTGGAAAGCCTGACTTCTCTTCCCGTATAATCAATTCGTCGTTTTCCAGTTGTTTCAGATGATCGAGCAAAACCTTCTTTGCTACCTTGGGAATAATGCGCCATAGCTCCGTAAAGCGCATTTCCCGATGGAAAAGATGATACAGAATAATGGGCTTCCACTTTCCTGAAAGTATGGTCAGTGCCACATTCAGGCCGCAATGCGTGTATTTTTTTTTGTCCATGGTTACCAAATGGTGAACAGGTTACTTAAGGGTGAACTTCTTGGGCTTACCGATGAAAACATTCATTTTTGTTGGCATCAAATTTAATATTTTATGAACACTTCTTTTAGGACTACTTTTTTGATTTCAGCTTGCGTAACAGCCCTGCTCGCAGACCCCGGTGTGACCCAGGCTCAAACGCGGGCTTACGCCGAGGCCGTAACGGCCATCTCCAATTTGGAAAATAATGCCGTCAAAGCCGATTTGGCAGGAGACGCAGCCTTTTACAAGAAGTTCCTGGCTGGGGATTGGACCCGGGGGGATAGTGATGGAACGTTTTACACTAAACCCCAAATCGTTGGCTTGATGTCCAACCCAAAGAACTTTAAGACAAATAGCGAGAAGCTTTCCGAACTAAAGGTGCGGGTATATGGAAACGCGGCGGTGGCAACTTACAAGGATACCTATGATATGATGATTATGGGCGAACGTCGCGCCCACACCATCATAGCCACCGACACCTTTGTCAAAACACGCGACGGGTGGAAGCAGATCGCGTCTCAAGGGACAGAGGTGAAGTAGCCGCTTTGTTAACGCTGATCATCAATTCAGCTCATCAAGTAAGATCTGCACTCATCTTTTGAGCCGAAATGGTGTGGTCTCATTCATCATAATCTCCATAGAAATAACGGAACGAAAGAAGACGAGATTCGATAAGTGATTTTATTGGCATGGTAAGTAATGAATTAAAAACGCCGCTTACTTCTCTTAATGCATTCATACAAGTACTGCATGGCATTGCAGTAAAGGATGAAAACCAACTGTGGATCGATTTTTTAACTAAAGCTTCCCAGCAACTTAAAAAAATGAACATATTGATCAATGGCTTCCTTAATTCTTCCCGCCTGGAATCCGGCAAAATTCAATTGGATTTAAGTGAAAAAGGGAAAGAAAGTACGTTTAATTTTACACTTCCTGAAATAGTTGATCATGGTTTGTAGGGTATTGCCGTATTCCGTAAGTTAATATTGAACCGTATAGGTTGTGTATCAGTTTCTGTCAAATCCCTGTTTCTGGAAGAAACAGGGATTTTTGTTGATTCAAATGACCGATTCTTATAAATAGTAATTTCCTCAAGTCTTCCATAAAATGGTTCGGGAAGCACCCAAGTGGGCGCACAAAAGCGGATAACCGGTGGTTGTCAGTTTTTTTTATCTTCCCCTTGGTTTGTGCCGTTGCCTGTTCCTGCCATAAACCGCCTCATCATCCACGTCATCGGTTATATTAATGTGAATTTGTCCGCTGGAATCATTGTATGACATTTCAATATCAATCGCCTGATGGTTTACTATTTCCTCCTTCGGTACGTGATCCGAAGGAATAGGAATTTCCAGCTCCAGCGTATCTATTTTTAGCCGTTCATATAGGCTGCCATTCTTTTGGGCATTAGCGTAGGCCATAGTTTCTTTTAGCTGCCTGTCAAATTCAAACAAGCTATCAAAGAGACTTTCCCCACTTTGTTTAAAAGCTACCCGGTCAAACTGGCCCATCTTTTTGGAATGTTCCTCGTTCTTACCGCGTGAAGTATTCATTGGGCTAAGCTTGATCGTATTGGTCGCATCTTTCCTGGAAACTATGACCTGTACATGCAGCTGCTCGCCTTCTTTGCGGTCGCCACGCTTTTTGATGCCTTTTTTGACTTCAGGATCGTTGTACGTGTAATACCGGTAATTCTCCAGCTTGGCAAACCATGCCAGGTCTTCATGGCTGTTCACGCCTTCGCGTTTAAAGTTCTGCGCGTAAGCATCCATTACCCGAACAGCGAACCCTTTTAGTTGGTGTTTTACACCGTCATTTCCATACTGCTCCCTTAAAAAAGCGAGCTCTTTTTGGCTGGGGCTGATATTGACCAGGAAGAATTTGGAATCTGCCTTGCCTAATTTGGCGATGTTATGATCGATGGTCTTCATGACGGAATAAGGATCAATATTTACCTGCCTGCCATTGAACCAGTGTTCGGGTTCGTTTTTCTTATCGAACCTGTTCTCTTTTTCCAGGTAATGAACCAGCCCGCCGCTACTTCCTTTATTGGCTGCTTCTTTACTGTCGCTGATATTGATAAACATATTTGCCGCCCGAGTTATAACAATCTGATTTGTTCTTTAACTGAATTTACTAACTCTTCTTTTTCCCTTCCTGGTGTCATCATTGTAAAAGCTTCCCTCGATTTTATATATGCATCCAATATGGAGATAAACTGAGCCTTGAGCGTTTCCCTGCTTTTCTGATTTTGTAATATTGCTTCCATTAACCGCCCGATTTCACCAAACATAGCTGCGAGGGCATGCTGGTTATTCAGTATATCCACATTATGCGTTAACACTTCCGTATTAAAGCGGTCAATAATCTGCAGCTGCGATTCGCCGATTTTGTCCATCAATGTCTTCATCGGTACGAGGAGCATATTTTCCTGAGTTTTGATAAAACCGATGTACTGCTGGTGATTTTTCAGCAGTGTATTTTTCAATAGTTCGTCATTCAGATCCATCGGGTCTTTCTTGCTTTTATAGAAGTAGTCGACCATTTGAATAAAGACCTGGCGCTTCGTCCGGCCCAGTTTAAGGGCGATCTTTTCAAATTTCTGGTCAACCACAATGGGGAATCTCACTGACCTTATATTAATATCTTCCATTATTCTAATCCTCTAATTTAACCAAAGCTTTATAGCATTTTCCAGTTATAGAGAATACTGCCAAGTATTCTATTTTCCTTTATTACGCGGTTGAAAACTGCTATGAGAATCCCCGGAGGATACGCAAAACCCCCGTAGCGAAGCGTAGGGCAAGCAAAGCAGGGCTCCGCCCAGCTTCCGCTTGCTCCTTTTCTTCCATGAAGAAAAGGACGATGAAGATCCCAGAACTTGTTCGATGTGGTCATAAAAAATATGGTTAAAATTTGTTGATTATTGACCTGCCGATATAGCGATAGACTGATAAATAGTTATAGTGATAGTCTCGGCTGATGCGTTCGCAGTGCACTTGTTCATTGCGAACAAGTGCACTGCGAACTTTGAACTTGGTCTGTATGCCGTCCATCGTGCTTCAGTTTCATCTTACGCTCCATTTGGCCAGTAAATAAGGCTCCCTTGTTTGGGACTGAAACTTGGTTGGTAGCGGATGTACCCATGTTCATCCAATTCACGAATGCACTTGTGATAGGTTGCTACCGAAAGAATCTTGGAATATACCATCAGTTGTTTGCGGGTAATGCCAAAAGGATTGGCATAGCCGCTTTTTTGCCAGGCAGCGAACAAAGCAGCGCATAAGCTGATATGCGTACTGGAAAGGCGATGGTCTTTTCCCATGCGCCTGATCAGCCTGCTGTAATCCGCAAAGGCAAGGTTTTTTTTGGTTTGCATCAGCGCTGGTTCCCTTCCAGTATTTTGGTAATATCCTCCAGCTTGTAATACATCATCCCGCCGATCTTCGTATAGCGCAATGTTCCATTGATCCGCAGCTTCTGCAAGGTACCGGGAGAGATGCTCAGCATCTTCCGGACCTCTGCACTTTTCAGCCATTGTTTGGATTGCCCGGTGCCAGGCTTGATCATTTCCTTGATCTCATTCAGTAATTCAGTTTTGAAGAGTTTTAAATCTTCCTTTGATAACAGGTCCACATTCATAAATAGTTGTTTAGTACATGAATAAATAATAATTTGACATTCCTCTCATGCCCTGAACGGCATGGGTAAGCTCCCCGATTAGGGATTATAGAAGATCAGCCGGTTTTGCAACCAAAGCAAATGTGCAAATTTGTTTTGATAAATTAAAATACATCAAAACTAATGATATATTTGCACTTTGATCATGTTCATTCGATTTAATACGAATCGGCGTTATTTGCGATAAGTTAGGAATAGATAAATTTTAGCAGCCCATCAAAAACCGCTAAAAGCCACTGAAAATAATTTTAAAAAAAAGTAAAAAAATTGAAGATCTCTTTTAAAACCTACTTCAATGACCGGCTAAAGCAGGTCTACTTTCATGGGGTAACCACACATCCGCTGTATGTGCAGGTAACTTATGAGCGCAGGACCATTTTTTTTAAGAGTTATTACTTCGAGTTACTTTCCAAAGAGCGGTATTTACTCATGGTACCAGGAACGACTATCAGAAAAGGGCCAGACCTGCTGGATGTTATAAAAAAAGAAACAGAAATTATTAAATTCATTACCGACAGACACCTGGATGATTTCTCACTGGAACTATTTAAAAAGGAGTATGTCCATTACAGCAAAGACCTGTCTGACGAAATGGAAAGCGGGTTTATCAATTTCCTGCATACTTTCTTCTGGGATGAGGGTATGCCTGCCATAGGAGATATTATGTTGTATGGCAGTAAAAATGTCATTGCCTACGAAGCTGTCCGGGATATGAAAAGCTCGTTTAATAAAGCTTTGTATGATAAACTTATTGAGAATTCATTTTACTATGCACCACCTTATTTACCTGTTTACGGTTTTATGAAAGCAACCAAACAATGGCCGATGCTGTTATTAACGGTGATGGAATGGCAACAGCCGGAAACGCAAGCAGCGTTTAGGGAATATGCCAGTATAAACTTTGCCGGAATGGATCGGGATAAACTGTTTAGCCAGGTCAATGACTGGGCTCGATTACCTGTAAAATAAAGTTGCAATATGATTGAACAATGCATTCCATTTTTCATCTTGAGCAACAACTGAGTTAAACCGGGTGAAAACTCAAGGGTGGGCGGCCGCTGAAAAACAAAAATACTTTCGCCCATTTACATGCCCTTGAATTTTCATGCCGGTTTGGCCTAAATTCGCGAAAAGGTGAAAAAAGGAATGTAACGATGGTGGGGTGGCAAAATGGCTGTCGTGAGCATAGTGAACGTTGGCCTGCGAGTAAGGAAAAGCTGTTTCCGGAATGCAGCATTGCGAAATGTGGAAACGGCTTTTCCTGATGGTTTTCACTACCTGCCTATGGTATAATCCCAGCCTTGTTCTTCGTCATTATCTTCATCCCTGGAATTATCCCTATAGCGATCAGCGATATTGATAATAGTTTGTTCTATATCCACAGGCAAATCATCACTCAGGTAAACAAGTTGCTGTTGTTTAATATGCAATAGAGGCCTTAGTTGGCCAAGGCCTTTTGACGCGTCTCTGATCTCGAGGTTGTCAAAACGGCCAGAAAAGAATGCCAGGTTCTTTAATCCTTCTTCAAAGTTATAACGAATGCTGCCCTCGTCAACAAAATGACCGCCTGTGCTGACACGTTGTTTCACACGGTCGATCGAATGTTCGACTTCATTAAGTGTCAGGTAGATCATGCTGGTATCATAGCCATTTTGTTTGAAACGGGCTATAGTATCCATCAACTGATTATCCCTAAAATTGGTTTCTATTGTAAAGTGCTGTTTTTTCTTTATCGCCTCTTCCACAAAATCAAGGAAGACCGATTGTACAGCAAAATAAATACTCTCAACAGGAACGTCGGCGGGTAAACGGGCTTTCACACGGGCTGTTATGATGTCTGCATCAAAAACAAAAGCGCCTTTAGGCGATAAACCTCCACTATAGCTAGATTTACCGGCACCATTTGGACCCCCGACAATTAGTAATTGCGGGTTCTCTGATGGCATAACTACAATATTTTAATCAGGTGCGCCTTTCCGTTTTCTAATTTGACCAGCTCTTTCCTGTCCCGGTATGCATGTATAGCATAGCTCGTATCCGGGCAAAGCGTTTCATCATAATAGGTAAGGTAGCTGTTTTTAGCCCAGGTGTCTTCGATAATCTTTTCGGTTATAGGCCGCAGGCGCTCTCTTAGTTCTTCGGTTGTTAGGCCAATAGCCGGAAGGGAACGTGAATCTTTTGTTGTCGTACTGCGCATTGTTTGATGTAGTGTTCTCATACAAATATAATTATTTAAGTGAATTGATTTTTTTAGTTGCTGGAATTTTCATTGTCTTCTTTAAAAAGCACCTGCTTTATATTTCTCTTTTAGCAGCGCCATATCCCTGCTGACTTTCACGTCCAATATTTTAGCGTAGTGCTGGGTGGTTTTAATATTGGTATGCCCAAGCATTTTTGAGACGGTCTCAATCGGTACCCCATTAGATAAGGTAACCGTGGTTGCGAAAGTGTGCCTGGCGGTGTGAAAAGTAATATCTTTGTTGATGCCGCAAACGCCTGCAATTTCCTTCAGGTAAGCGTTCATCTTTTGATTGGTTGATACAGGCAATGCTTTTCCTTTTATCGTGCAAACAGGATCGTTACTGTATTTCTCCAGTATCGTAAGCGCTGCGGGTAACAAAGGCACTTTGGTTGCCGTATCTGTTTTTAAACGTTTAGTGACGATCCACATCTCTCCGTCAGCGCCTTTTACGATCTCCGACGGCTTTAGTTTTTGAACGTCTGCATAGGCCAGGCCTGTATAACAGCAAAAAAGAAAAATATCGCGGACCTGGTTTAGCCGGTCAGTATCGAAAGTTTTTTCTGTTATTTGTCTTATTTGTTCGGCAGTAAGAAATATCCTGTCCACCGGTTTTACTTTGGCTTTATAATTAACAAAGGGATCTTTCTCCAGCCATCCGCTGGCTAAGCAAATGCGGACGATCTTTTTGAAGTTCTTGATATATTTGACCGCTGAATTGTTGGCACATTTCTTTTCGGAACGCAGGTAAAATTCATAATTACTGATAAAATCATGGTCGACGGCTTTTACATTGATATCAGATACCTGGTATTTCCATGCCATAAAGTTTTGAGTGTGGCGCAAAGAGGTTTCATAACGTGTAAGGGTACCTGCAGCATATTCGTTCCCTACTAACGCTGCTACCTTTTTGTTATGGTCTTTAAAAACGGTGATTAAAGTTCTTGATTTTTCGGATTTACCCAATAATTTATTTTTAATCAGGTCAGCAGTTATCAAAACTCTAGCCTCTGTTAACGATTTGTGCGCTTCATAAACCTGCGATTGCAGGTTGTCAAGA
>JALYIP010000050.1 GCA_030775685.1 Bacteroidota bacterium | reverse complement strand
GCCCCCCCCCCCCCCGGCGCGAGTATGCCGCGCCGGCCTTTAGAGGTGGGGTACTCGTGACCATTCCAAAATGCCCATGGTTTGTACCCGCCAACCAATGTAAATAATGTCCATAGTTTACCTCACTTCCGTGTCAGCTAAAATAGCCAAATAAAAATACCGCATTGCCGGTTATTTGGCAAGCGGTATTTCTTTCATTTTGGCATTTTGTAACATAGCATGTTGGCTACCTAAACGCGGGGCACGAGTACGCCTTTACGCTTTTGGCCGGCGCTGCATACTCATATCTTTGTAGAAGATAATAAATCAGGACTAATGGCAGCACTTTGACCGCATACGATACTAGACACCAATTGGATGTTGAGCGCTAGGATAACCTGCCATTAGTTTCTTTTTACAAAGCCTGAACAGTACTTAAGAACATTTGCATTGCATTTGATTCTGTATAAAACATGAGTAGAGGCTGTATAAAGGATTCCTGATATGGTGACACCTTAATCCCGGAAGCTTATGTTAAAGTATTCACTTGGCATTGATATATCTAAGAAGGATATCTATGCCTGCCTGTCTGCAATTGATGCTAAACAACAAGTAAAAGTAAAAGCCAGTAGTAAATTCAGCAACCAAACTCATGGCTTTAAGGATCTGATCTCATGGTTGAACAGACATAAAAAGGAATCGGATATTCCTTTGGTTACAACCATGGAAGCTACCGGTGTGTACTATGAAAACTGTGCATTGTCTTTATTTAAAGCTGGTTTTGAGGTTGCCGTTGTATTGCCTACTAAGGCTAAGAATTACATGAAGGCAGTTGGGCTCAAAACAAAAAATGACAAAATAGATGCTGCAGGATTGGCCCGAATGGGCGCTGAGCAATGCCTGGAATTGTGGTGCCCTCTGGATGAATTCTTTTATACCTTAAGGGCGCTAAGCCGTCATCATCAAAGTTTGCAGGAGTTAAAAACCAACGTAAACAATCAGCTTCATGCTGATGAGCATAGCATCTATAGCAGTAAAACCGTTATTAAACAGCTTAAGAAGCTTATTGAAGGGATTGATAAGCAACTGAAGGATATTGAAAAGGAAATACATAAACACCTTTACAGTAATGATGAAGTAGGCCAAAAGATAGACCATATTACGACAATAAAGGGTTTAGGTTATATGACTGTTGCTACGATCCTGGCAGAAACAAATGGATTCGCATTATTCAAATCTATTCCGCAATTGGTTAGTTATGCGGGGTACGATGTGGTTGAAAATCAATCAGGGGATCATATAGGAAAAACCAGGATCTCTAAGAAAGGGAACAACCGCATCAGGCGAGCTATGCACCTGCCGGCATTTAATATGATCAGGTATGATGTGGGAGACTTTAAGCCATTCTTTGAACGGATACTTGAAAGGCATAATCCGAAAATGAAAGCCTATGTGGCCGTGCAGAAAAAACTGCTGGTGCTAATTTATACGCTATGGAAAAAGAATGAAGCATTCAGACCAAAAACAAATGAAATAACATCCGGAAATGAGGATACGGTGCCTTCCTTCGCTTTGGCCATAGGCCAAAATGAAGTAGCCCCGGTATAACCGAGGCTACACAAGATAGATCATCCGTCAACGAATCAACGTACGCCTTCTTTCGCATTGCAAATTTATTGAAAATATATTATTCAAAACACTTGTTTTGTATGACAGTACCTCGCGCCAGGTTGGGGGAGGTTATTAGGTAAGTGATTTGGTAAAGATTATTTATGGACTCATAAGTCCTTCTTCACTTAATTAACAACCCACAAATTATTTGAGCATACCACCTGGCCAGGTAATCGTTAGGATGGTTCACATTATTGCCGGTCATGTCCTGGTAGCTTTTGTGTTTTAATAATTCGGTATGTACGCCGGTTAGATCCGCCACCACTGCGCCTGTACGGGCAAGCTTGTCAAGCTCGGCTTTGTAAAGTGTCTGGTTACCGCTAAACGCGGAAGCGGGGTTTGCCAGCATGGGGGCTATCAAAATAAATTCTGTTGCCGGGTTTTGCCTGCTAACGGAGTCGATGATGCCTTTGATATGTGTGCGGTAAATTTCTGGCGGCAGCTTAGCTGTGCCGTCGTTCATTCCGAAGCCGATGATCACAAGGTCGGGCTTTTTGGGGATCACCCTTACCGCCACGGAGTCCTCGCCCCATTTGGCAAGCTTGCCCGCAATTGACGGGTTGTCATAAGTCACAGGCGCCCCATAATGTTGTTTAAGGTTAAAAATAACAATTTCTGGCCAAACGGGCATAAAAGGCGGCGCCTTCTCCAGCCCGCTGGCATTGTAGCCAACCTCAATGCTGTTGCCGTAGAACACAACCTCCAGGTTTTCTTTGTGCTTAAGCTTTGCAATGGTTTTTGGCAGCTTGGTTGCCGCAAACACAGGTACCGGACCCATCCAATTGTCGGCCTTATTCTTAATGTAAGTTACCTCTATTTGTTTTGAGGCAAAAAACGATCCTTCGCCGAACAAAACGTAGATACCAGGGGTGCTGCCGTTCATGGAATGGCCGGGAACTTCCTTGTCAAAAAGCAGGTCGCTGGAACGAAAATAGGGTACGGTAGACGTGGCACCGAAAACCAGCCGACCGTTCTTAAAATCCCAGTCTTTACCCTTCATCAGCAGCCTGCTGTGGTTGGCCACACTTACCGATAAGATTCTTTTGGGCTTGAAGAGTAGTGTTGCTGTAAACCTATCGCCGTTCCTCATCACCTGCACCGACTCATCAACGATGGTATCTGCCTTCCAGAATGGTTTGCTATAGGCATCAAGGCTGATGTAATTGCTCCACCTGTGCGGGGTATCTGTAATTTTTGCGTTAACAAGTTTAACCGGGGCGGCAGTATTTATTTGTCCCGTTAGCCCTGCAATCAAGCCGGCTGCCAGCATTATTTTGGCTGATGCGATCAATAGCGTCATTAAAATGTTGGAACCAGTTATTCCAGTTGCTAAATTATAACATTAATGTTAAATAGTGAAAGGCAAGTATTGGCTACCTGAACGCGGGCCATATACGGAACGCTTGCTGCAGCGCGGGTACGCCTTTATGCTTTTGGCCGGCGCGGCATACTCGCACGCAAGGTGAGGAATTTATTAATTCAACTTGTTTAGTTCTTCTATTACATTATGCAAGTCCCAAACTATACCTATTTCTATTTGGTAATTTTGGGCGCTATAGATTCCTACCAAAAATGTATTAATCTGCCCGGATAAGGTATTTGGGGACATTGCAGTGGCGTATGAACTCCCCCTGAAAAATACTGGAGACCCTGACATTCCAGCCCTTGTAGTCGCGTCTATCCAAAATTGTGAATTATTCACATTTCTTAAATTGGGTTCACTTGCAATAGTCCCCCTTTTCCAAATAGGATATACACCGAATTTTGCAAAATCATAGGGAAATCCTACAATAAATAATTCCGATGATGGAGCTAAAAGTAGATCTGCACTAATATTTTGAGAGGATAGTGTTACAGTATTATTTAATTGAATTTTTATAGCGTCATTTATTGGGATGGCGACAACGTCCATTAAATTATTTTTTGCCGCATCGTTATAGAATTTGATACAAGATTGATCTATTGGTAGCGTAATGTTAAATGTATTATTTATTTCATATCTATAAATTCGAACGGTTATTTTATTTGGAGTTGAATCAATGGGTAATGCGTGATTGTGTAATCTTACGTATTCATTTTTAAAAAATTCTCCGCCAACTACGTGGTTGTTGGTAATAAAATAGGTTTTTGTAGCGGTATTGAAGAAAAATCCAGTCGCGTTCCCCAGCTTTTTATTGTCATGGTATATTTCAACGTAACAAGATACTTTAGATAATGGGTTTGCCTCTTGGGAATAAGTATTAATACTTGAAAGTAGTAAAACAAATAAAATAATCAATCTTTTCATGCTGATAAGGTTTCAATAAACCTAACCAATAAAAATGAAAATCAGAAATTGCCAATCTTTGGTCTAATAGGTATATAGTCTCCCACCTGGTGTGAGTATGCAGCACCGGCCTTTAGAGGTGGGGTACTCGTGACCATTCCAAAATGCTCATGGTTTGTACCCGCCAACCAATATGCAACATATCGATGGTTAACCTTACTTCTGGATTAGCTAAAATTACGTCAATCAATCCTCACATTCCATAATAATTTCTTGCGCTGCTGTATAAATAATCTTCAGGCCTTTCAATTAAACTTATAACAAGAATAATCATCAAAATTGTAAAGCTGTTTTTTAGGAACGCTGATAATCAGCGTGTTTCATAGTGTTCCGGGTGTTCCATGTGAAAAAATGGAACACTTTGCAACAAAAAACCCTGCAAACAGTACTGCCTGCAGGGTAAACTATTTTTTTAGACGGCATAAAGTGTAAACTTATAACAGGATTAATCACCAAAAAAGTTAATCGGTATTTTTGGGAACGCTGATAATCAGCGTATTTCACAGCGTTCCGGGTCTTCCATGTGGAAAAATGGAACGCTTTGGAATAAAAAAACCTGCCAACATTGCTGTCTGCAGGGTAACTATTTTTTTTGGGGCACGACATAAAGTGTAAACTTATAACAGGATTAATCATCAAAATTGCAAATCTATTTTTTTAGGAACGCTGATAATCAGCGTGTTTTATGGTGTTCCGGGTGTTCCATGTGTAAAAATGGAACGCTGTGAAACAAAAAACCCTGCAAACATTGCTGCCTGCAGGGTAAACTATATCACCATAAAAAAGGTCGGGTTTTAATGGCAGTGCACGCTGAATGTGGCACTGATAGCAATGGTGTTACTACCCGCATCATACACCGCGCTCCCGTTTATCCCCGCTACCGACGGGAACGTGAAGTTCCTCGGCGCCATGGTAAACAGCGGCGATTCGTACCATTCAAAGCTATTGTAAGCGTACATGTAATATTGGTCGCCGTTGAACAGTTTGATGCTGTAATGCCCGTTACTACCTGTTATACCGGTGCCAAATGCATACCTGATGACGCCGTTAAACACGTAAGCATAGGTCCATGGGTTTTGCAGGATCTTTGCTGCCCCTGCATCGTACAGAAAGAACCATCCTGATGGCAGTAAATTGATGTTTTTGTTTGAGCAATGCCCCTTGATGTCCAGCGTTACATTAATAAATGATGGAGCTGCGGGTGCACCAAAGTTAAGGTCGATAGAACCCTGGCTGCAAGGGTTAAACAAGCCGGTTTCTGCTAATATTGGCAGGCGGGGGTTCAGGTACAAGTTAAAGTTGCTGATCACCACCTTACACTGTGCAATATCTGGTACAAACGGGAACACAACTACATCGCCGTCGTGCACAAACTCGCCGTGGGCGCCTGCCAGGTATTGGTTCCGTGGGGTTACTATGGTTACGTCGAACACGCCGCTGTTGCCTGCTCCGCAATGGATGCGCACTGTTAGCGGGTGGAAGCAGGTGCCATACGGATGGCCGGCCACTGCCCAGCTCCAGTCGAGGTTAAAGCAGCACAGGTGGTTGGTTTCAAAGTTGGCTACAAGGTTGCCGCCGCTGTCCTTGGTTATGGTTACATCACCTTCGGCTTTCCACTGCCCGGTTTCTTCGGTAAGGCTCCAGAGTGGTACAGTGTCGCCGGCTTTGATATCGGCCCCGGTAACAAAGTTGGTGGTGTTAGGGTCAAGCTTCATGCTCACCTGCAGCGGCTTTGAAAAATGCCTTACCTGGGTATTACCTGCTGTCATTTTGATAGATAGCAACCCGGCCGAAACAAAGTTGATGCCGCTGCCGCCGTTAACCTGGTTGCCCGAAGCATCAATTACATTTGTAGGACTAAATCCCCCCGGAAATGCGCCGAATGAGGTTGTTGAGGTTGCGCTATAATCAACAATGTTTGATTTTAACTGGTTTGAGCTGATGGGCTGGCCGCTTTCGTCCAGCATCTGTGTGCCGGGCTGAATTTTAATTTGTGCCGATTCAACCATGCCTGCACCTGGAGCTAAATTAAGGGTTGCGCCCTCAGAAATACCATCGGTTAATGCCGACTGTGTAACCAGGACAGAAGTACCCTTCGGCGGATTTGCATATTCAATGGCGCTTACATCCACTATGGTCATGGTGTCCTTGGTGATAGTAATGGTTTGTGTAAGCGGTGCAAAGCCCGGAATTTGTGCCGATACATTAAAGGTAACCGGTGTACCTGTTGATGGCGCAGCATTAGTGGTTAACGATAGCGGTAAAAAGCCATGCGAGGTTTTGAAGCCCGATGTTGCGCCGCCGTCCATTTGAACCTTGTCGGCGTCTTTGCCGCTGATGGTAACGTCAAAATCGCCTGGCTGAACTGTTGAACTGGCATTTGCGTTGGCAAAGTGTACCAATACCGGGGCCTTGGCCAGTGTACTTTCATTAACTACCAGGCTGATGTGGTCGTTAGGCTTTTTACAACTGTTTATGGCAAACAAAAGCAGTGCTAATATAATGCCTATAAAAATTACTGTGAGGAAGCTCAATTCTGCGTTGGTTTTATTGAGCGGACTTTTTCTGGTTGTGTTTTTCATTGTCGTAATTATTTAATCCTGAAGTTAAAATTGAGTTGAACTACGGGTAACCAGCGGTAACCCTGCATGTTTTGGTTGAATTGTGCTGCTTGTGAATTGTTGTCTGATAGTAATTTGGTGCCGGTAAATGAAGTGCCCGGGCTGGCCAGGTAATAGGTGCCTATATCGATATTCATATTAAAAAGGCGGTTAGGAAAACTCTTGAATAGGGCGACACCTAGATAAGGTGCCACGCCCTTCCAGTCTACAGAGGCGCTTAACGAACCAATTTGGTCCTTATTAAGGGTTTGGCTGCCAAACTGGTAACTGCCGGAGGGGGTTATAATTACGTTTGCATTCCCCTTTACCAGGTATGCTGCGCCGCCCACCAGTCGGTAGCTTTTGTTGTTAAAGGGGGCGTAGTCTGCCAACAGGTGCAGGTTTGAAAACTTTGCGGACAGTTGGTCCTCAACCGGAAAGGCTGAAAATCCGAACATGTTATTTGCCGTTACCGGGATAATACCGAAACCAAGCCTGCCCGATAATTTTGGTGTGATGCCGTATTTAACGTCGGCGCCTATGCCCTGGCTGCCCATCAGGATCTGCACTGATATGGGCGAAACAAATTGCGCCATCGGTTTTTGTTGTGATTCTTCCGGGCTCACCTGTTTGTTTTTAGGCTTGGCTACGCTGGCAAAATTTGGAGCCGCGTTCTGCTGTGCATAAACTGTTAGGCAAAACAGCATTATGATCGTTGAGGTAAAAATATTTTTCATTGTGTTGGATCTTGATTTAAGCTTTAAAAAGTGTGACTTATCATGTGGTATTAATCCACTCGTCTGCTGGCTTTATACAGGGGTTAAATAATTGCGATTTTTCATTGTGGTTTTTGTTTAGTTTTAACATCACAATTTTAGGCTGATGCGCGAGGGCTCACAATACAAAGCAGTTGGTATTTTGGGTGAGAACCAGCAGACCTACTTTTACTATTAAATATTACAATGGAAATGACAGGAGAAAAGCTATCGGTGATCATAGCGGATGATCACACTTTGTTTATAAACGGCCTGCGCATGTTGCTGCAAAATGAGCCGGATATCGAGATCATGAATATTGCCGCCAACGGTAAAGAATTACTGGCTTTACTGCATACCCATACACCCGACCTGATCCTCCTCGACATCAATATGCCGGTTATAAATGGGTTCGATGCTTTGAAAAAAGTAAAGTCCTTTTATCCGAAGATCAAGGTGATCATGCTCTCTACCTATAACGAGGAACACTTAATTGAAAAGGCAAGGGCCGGTGGCGCCGACGGCTATCTTTTTAAAAATGTAGAAAAGGAAGAGTTGCTGCAGGCGATGCGTTCGGTAGGTCAGGGACAGTTATGTTTTCCACACAAAACGCCGGTAAACAATTCTGTTTTTGATGACTCGGATGCATTTTTAAAACAGTTCCAGTTAACCAAACGCGAGTTGGAGCTATTGCAGTTCATCAAACAAAACTATACCAACCAGCAAATGGCCGATCACCTGCATTTAAGTATCTATACGGTTGAGACGCACCGCAAAAACGTCATGCAAAAACTTAATCTTAAAAACCCCGTAGAGCTCACCAAATTCATTATTCAATATGATCTGTAAGCTTTGCTTTAAAGGGGAATATAGGCTGATACAAGGGTTCCTTTACCAACATGAGCGTCCAGTTCTATCTTGCCTTTTAGAAAGCTGATGCGGTTCTGCATATTGTTGAGCCCCATGCCGGTGTAGTGCGCCGGGTCGGTAGTATCAAAGCCTTTGCCATTATCCTCAATAGAGAGGCTAATACCCTGTTCATCCCGTATCAGCGAAATATCCAGGCGGCTGGCTTCGGCATGTTTCATCACATTATTTACACATTCCTGCAAAATCCGGTACAAGATGGTTTCTATCGTATCGTTATAGGGCTCATCAAAGCCCCTTGAGAAGAAGTTAATAGCGATGGTGCTATTTGCTATGTTTTCAATAAATTGTTTGATTACAACGGCTAATCCGGTCTTATGCAGCGCCCATGGCATCATGTTATGTGAGATGGTCCGCACCTCCTTAAATCCGTCATCCACCAAACCAACGGCCTTGTCAAATCTTTTCTTTTGTTCGTCGGTTGTAAATGGTAATTCGCCGCCAATAACGGTAAGGTTAATTTTAGCCGCCATCATGGTTTGGCTCACGCTGTCGTGCAGGTCCTGGGCAATTCGTTTGCGTTCTTTTTCTTCTGTTTGGATGATGGCCTGCATGGCAATATTGCTTTGCTTCAGCTTTGTTTGTTTGTAATAGATATAGCCCAGCAACAATAGCAGCACCAGGAAAATAGAGATGCCCGCCACCCAGTAATTACGCCTAGAGATCTCAAATTGCTGTTGCAAGATGCGGTCTTCCCTTTGCGTTATCTCGTATTTGGTTTGAAGTTCATCAATGCTTTTTGCGCCTTTGATATTTAGTGTCAGGCGTTTTTTAAAATAAACGAGGGATTGTTTGTAGTCGCCCATTCGCTCGTACAGGTCGGCCAGTTCGGTTAATGAGCCTTTTTGCAGGTCGGCATAATTAATTTGTGTGGCATATTGCAGGCTGTTTTGTAGGGCGTCAAGTGATTTGGGATATAGTTTTTTCTCTTTGTACAACATCCCCAGGTTAAAGTAATTGATGGTAAGCGCCAGCGTGTCGTTCAGCGATTTTTTGTTGTCGATGGTCTTTACGATATCCTGTTCAGTTTGGCTCTTTTCCTTCATGCTGCCCAACACATCGCCAATAAAATCACGGCTGTAGGATTCAGGAGAGCTCTGTTTTGTTTTTTGAACGATGTCTAACGAATCCTTGATATCTGCTGATTGCCTGAAATAATCCAGGGCTTCCCTATAACTGCCCTTATGCTCATATAACCTGCCAAGTTCGGTAGCGGCCTTCAGCCGTTCTGTTGCTGGATAGTTCCCGGATGCGATTTTTTTTAAACTATCGATGTTCTGACCGCAACACGGAAGTATTATCACCAAAAGGAGAAAAGAAAAAAGGTATTTCATAATCCGGTATAAGTGGCCGGTTAAATATAGCGATTATATGAAATGATTGGAAACAGGATGAAGCTACGGTGATTGCAAAAGAAGAAGACCCGCCTTTCGCAAAGCGGGTCTTCTTCTTAATATATTATACCGAAATCCGAAATTAGCTTTCGCCTTTCAGCTTTTACCTTATTTCCCGCCCCAAACATTATTCTTCCTGTCAACATCAGGAAGCTGCCTGTCCGGATCAAGCTCCATTGACTGAATTTCGGAAGTTGACGGGTAAATGAATGTCCAAACAGCATCACGTTGCCAAATGTTTACCGGCAGGTGGATAGTTTCGGTTTTGCCGTTTACCTGGGTGATCTTCAAATCAACAGGCATCGCCATTTGCTCCTTGTTTACAAGGGTTATCATAGCGCCGTTAGCAGCGTTGTCTTTCAAATATTTAACCGACTGTACAGCCTGGTCAAGCTTGTAAGTGGTGAAGAACCATGGCTTGAAGAACCAGTTCAGGTCCTCGCCGGCAGCGTCATTCATGGCTCGGAAAAAATCGTACGGCAGCGGGTGTTTGAATGCCCAGTGCTTAATGTACTCATGGAATGCATAATCAAAACGATCAGGGCCTAAAACCACGTTGCGCAGCATATCCAAACCTAAAGCGGTTTTGTTGTAATATTGGCCGTAATCATTCTGTGCTTCCGATGGGGTCATTAATGGGTCCTTTGCTTTTCTCATAAAGGCAGCGATGCCGTTAGCGGGCCTGGCCTTGCTGTTGAAGTATTCGCCGTTGTTAAATTTCTCTGTGGAATATTCGTTGATGAAAGTGTTAAAACCTTCATCCATCCACATGTATTTACGCTCGTTTGAGCCTACAATCATCGGGAACCAGTTGTGGCCAATTTCGTGGGTGATGTCCCCAAACAAACCGCCTTTTTTAAGATTGCTTAAGCAGAAGATAGTACCCGGGTATTCCATACCCAGGGCAACACCAGATACGTTTACGGCAGAGTTCCATGGATATTCAAAATATTTACCGGAATAGATCTCGATGCTGTTTTTCAAATATTCTGTCGAACGTCCCCATGAGTCAACGCCCGAACTTTCAGCCGGGTAAGCGCTCATAGCAATACATTTACGACCCGAAGGCAGGTTAACCTTTGCTCCATCCCATATAAATGCGTTTGAAGCACCCCAGGCAATATCGCGGGTGTTTTGCATTTTGTAGTGCCAGGTTAAGGTCCCCTTGAAAGGATGCGTTGCAGCCTGGTCAACTTCTCCCGGCGTGATCAGCATTACAGTCTTATCGCTCTTGCGCATTTCTTCCATGCGGCTCTGCTGTGTTTTGGTTAACACTTCTGATGCATTTTGCAAATCGCCTGATCCAACTACTGTCATGCTTGCAGGTGCGGTTATGTAGTAGTCATAATCGCCGTATTCGCAATAGAACTCACCAAGGCCCATGTAAGGCAGGGTGTTCCAGCCTTCTACGTCATCATAAACGCACATGCGTGGGTACCATTCGGCAATTTCATAAACGTAGCCTTGTTTAAACTTCTTGCGGCCCATACGGTCGGCGCCATAAAAAGGAATTGAAAAACTGTAATTGATCTTCACCTGGATCTTTTCGCCTTTTGTGCCCATCGGCGTATTCAGCCTGATCTGCATCCGCGCGTCAGAGATCACCGGATCGGTTTTATAAGTATTGCCCTTGTAAGTTACCTGTACCGATTCGATGTGGTAACCACCGCGACTAAAGCCTTTTACGTCGAAACGGTCACCACCAATTGGGGTAGTTGCCGCACCACGTGAATCCGGTTTAAATAAATTTTGATCCAATTGCAGCCAAAGGTGGTCCAACTGATCCGGGCTGTTGTTAGTGTAGGAGATAGCTACCTCCCCTGTAATTGAAGTATCCTGTGCTGTTTCGTTTAATGATGCTTTGATCAGGTAATCCGCACGGTTTTGCCAGTAATGTTCGCCGGGCTGACCGCTTGCCGACCGGGTGCCGTCACCAGTTACAGGCCATGGAGTAGGAGCAAAGATCTCGTTATGGTCGTATTTTACAGAATCGGATTTGGTTTGTGCCGATGCCGCTGTGCTGAACAGGAGTAACCCAAAAGCACCTAATAAATAGTTTAGTTTTGAATGCTGCATTTTAATTATAATAATTTGAGGGCCAAATTAACCAAATAAATTATGAATGTGATAATTTGTATTGGGGATGATACATTTGGAGTTAATAGTTGATTAGGTGAGTGGTTGATTTCGTTTGCAAATTGAATCTAACTACCCACAACAGTACGTGTTATATTGTTATAATTCTTAATTGGAAATTCATATTTTTGTTATTATGGAAACTTTAATAATGCACCCTACCAATAAAGAGCAGGCAGCTGCGCTAAAAGCGATTGCTAAGGCACTGAAAGTTGCTTTTGAATCGGATAAGGGTTCTGCATATAATCCTGCGTTTGTCGCAAAAATATTGGCCGGAGAAAAGGCAAAAAATGACGGCGAAAAAGGCCTTAAGGTTGATGTGGAAAACCTATGGAAATAGAGCTTTACAAAGATGCCAAGGACGATTTAGAATATTGGAAAAGGTCGGGCAATAAAGCTATTCAAAAGAAAATACAACAATTGTTCGCCGATATGAAAGAGCATCCTTTTGACGGCATTGGAAAACCCGAAGCTTTAAAATATGAGTTGGCGGGAAAATGGTCAAGACGTATCAATGGCGAACACCGAATTGTTTATACTGTTACAGATGAAGCTATAAACGTTTATTCATTGAAGGGGCATTATTGAACAGACTTCTCTAATTTCCCACGACTTAACACCGCTTCTAATCTACCAATCTTCCCTTTTTGTAGAACTTTTATCAAATCCAACTGATATTAAATTAAGTGTGTTTAATATTCGCATTTTTGCCGGCTAATAATCAATTATGAATCAACTTGCCAATTCCACTTCGCCATATCTGCTGCAGCATGCCAATAACCCGGTTAACTGGTTTCCCTGGGGACCGGAGGCCCTGCAAAAAGCCAAAGATGAAAACAAACTAATATTGGTGAGCATCGGCTACTCGGCTTGCCACTGGTGCCATGTTATGGAGCATGAAAGCTTTGAGGATGAAAGCGTGGCCGCCGTAATGAATGAATTTTTTGTTTGCATTAAGGTGGATAGGGAAGAACGCCCGGATGTTGACCAGGTGTACATGAGCGCCATCCAGCTGATGAGTGGCAGGGGAGGCTGGCCATTGAATTGTATCTGCCTGCCCGATCAGCGCCCGATTTACGGCGGTACCTACTTCCGTAAAAATGACTGGACTAGCCTGCTGTTCAACCTGGCCGATTTTTACAAGCAGAAACCCGAAGAAGCTGATGAGTATGCTACACGCTTAACAGAGGGCATCCAGCAATACGAATCGGTACCGTTTGTAAAGGAACAAGCCGAATACAGCAAGGCCGACCTGGAAGCGATCATCATTAACTGGAAAAAATATTTTGACAAGGAGGAGGGCGGAATGGGTTCATCGCCAAAGTTCCCTATGCCCAATAACTGGCAATGCCTGATGCGTTATGCCCATTTAACGGAGGATGCTAGTGTTGCCGAGGCCGTGAAGCTAACTTTACATAAAATGGCGTTCGGTGGTATTTACGACCATGTAGGTGGCGGTTTTGCCCGCTATTCAGTAGACGATCACTGGCATGTGCCGCATTTTGAAAAAATGCTCTATGATAACGCGCAACTGATCGGCGTATACGCCGAAGCCTTTACATGGAACCCTGATCCGCTTTATCCCAAAATAGTAAGCGAGATCATCGGCTTTGCTCAAAACGAATTAATGTCGCCCGAATATGGTTTTTACTCTGCGCTTGATGCAGACAGTGAGGGTAAGGAAGGTAAGTTCTACATCTTTACAAAAAAGGAAATTGAAGAAATTTTAGGTGATGACGCCGAAGTATTTTGCATCTATTATAACATCACCGAAAACGGCAACTGGGAAGAGGAACATTCAAATGTGTTGTTCAGGAATGAAAGTGACGTTGATTTGGCGCGGAAATTGGGTTTGCAGGTTGATGAATTACTCGATCAGATAAATTCGTCCAAACAAAAGATGTTCGAAGCCCGCAGCCACCGCATTCGCCCGGGACTGGATAATAAAATTCTTGCCTCATGGAATGGTTTAATGCTGAAGGGCCTTTGTGATGCGTACCAGGCGTTCAATAAATCGGAATATCTAAATCTTGCTCTTAAAAACGCAGGCTTTATTTTGAATAATTTAATAACCGCTGACAGGTTGTCACGCATCTATAAATCAGCGGATAAAAAACAGGTTGCCTTTCTTGACGACTACGCAAACGTAGTTGACGCCTTTATTGCCCTGTACGAGGTAACCTTTGATGAGCAATGGTTGCGCCAGGCAAAAAAGCTTACTGATGCAGCTTTAACCCATTATTATGACGAAGAAAAAGGCATCTTTTACTTCACCGCCGGTGATGATGAACTACTGATAGCCCGCAAGTCGGAGATCATGGATGGAGTGATCCCTGCATCAAATTCAGTAATGGCACGCAACCTTAAAAAACTTGGCTTACTATTTGACAATGAAAATTATCAGCAGGTTTCGGCGCAGTTGCTCAGGAACATTGTACCGCATTTAGCACGTTACGGTTCCAGCTATTCAAATTGGATCATGCTGCTGATAGAGGAAGTGTTCGGTACTTACGAAATTGCCATAACCGGTGATGATTTTGAGGCCCGGAGAACAGAAGTTGAAAATAATTACATCCCCAATAAAATAATGTTGGGCGGTAAAAAAGGAAGTTTACCTTTGCTGCAAAACAGGTTTGGAGAGGTTACACAAATATTTATTTGTAAAGACAAAACCTGTGGATTACCTGCTACCGATACAAAAACTGCATTAGCAGAGATCAAACGGGATCTGGATTAGTGGGTTGCAGAATAGGTTAAATTAATTAATAAGAGAAATAAATAGAATCATAACAAGCTGGGAGGAATCAGGTATAATCTGAGAAATCTGCTAAGCCCCGGTCAAACACATTTACAATGAAGATTAACCCACAACACGTAGTGTCATTAACTTACGATCTGTATGTTGACCAGGACGGTGCCGAAGTATTGCAGGAAAGTGCAACTGAAGAGCAACCGCTTACTTTTTTATTCGGGGCAGGACAAATGCTTCCAGCCTTTGAAGAAAATCTGAGTGCCCTTTCAACAGGCGATACCTATGATTTTCGTTTAAGCGCCGGAGATGCTTACGGTGAATACGATGAAGAAGCCGTAGCAAACTTGCCTTTGGAGATGTTTAACGAAAGCGGTGTGCCTGAAATTGGAACTGTTATACCCTTGCAGGATAACCAGGGTAACCGTTTCCAGGGAATGGTAGTTTCTGTCGCTGAAGATTCGGTGATAGTTGACCTTAACCACCCGATGGCTGGCCAGGAGTTACATTTTAAAGGAAATATCCTGAATGTACGCCCTGCTACCCCTGAAGAATTATCACATGGTCATGCGCATGGCGCCGATGGTCATCACGCTCACTAATATTGAGAATTAGAGTCAAGAATCAAGAGCCAAGAATCAAGGTGTGAAATATTAAAATTTTCTTTCCGTCTTGATTCTTGGCTCTTGATTCTTGTTTCTCTTTTAAAGTCCTTTACTTGTCGACGCTCTCACAATAAGCTCCGGTTTTATACTGATGATTTTTGGCTTAGCCGGAGTATCCTTATTTCCCATTTCATCAAAATACAAATTTGCTACGGCGGTGCCCATACTCACGCTGAATTGATCTATCGTGGTAATAGATGGACTCGTTATTTCAGTGAAAGCTTCATTTGAATAACCGCAAACGCCCAATTGGGTTGGCACTTTAAATCCCATCGCGGTAGCAACTTCCAATACACCGAGCGCCGAAAAATCAGATGTTGATGCAAAAATGGCGTCAGGCGGAGTGGGTAAACTCAATAACTTTCGCGTAGCTTCCGCTCCCAGCTCCTTTGTCCATGCGTTTTCAATCACAATTGTATCATCTACCGGGATACTGAATTTTTCCAGGGCCCTTAGGTACCCGATTTTTCGCTGACGGAAGATATTCAGGTTTTGCGGTCCTTCCAGCAGGGCGATTTTTTTATACCCCTGCTCTATTAAATGACAGATCGCTTCGAATGAAGCCTGTTCGTTATCGTTTATTACCTTTAACGTCTCCAACTCTTCAGCTACGCGGTCAAACTGAATCAGCCGGATGCCTTGGTCCAGTACGTTTTGCAGATGATCGTAATTGTAGCTGTCTGCCGAAACGGAGATCACGATACAGTCAACATGCTGGTTAATTAATGTATTCACACATTTTACTTCTTTTTCATGCAATTCATCCGACTGGCAGATGATTAAATTATAACCTTTTTGATAGGTTATAGCCTCGATGCCGGCTATCACGTTCGAGAAAAAGTTTTGATTAATGCGCGGCACCACAACACCTATTGTCTGGGTTTGTCCCATCCGCAGGTTTGATGCCAGCGTATTGCGCTTGTAGTTAAGCTCGGCGGCAGTTTTTAATACCAATTGCTTGGTTGCCTCATTAACATAGCCATTATTACTAAGGGCCCGTGAAACCGTAGATGCGGTTACATTGAGCCTTTGGGCAATGTCGTAAATGGTGACGCGTTTCTTAGATTTCATAAAGATTTTGTAAAGATGATAAAATATTTTTCTGCAATCGATTGCATATTCAAAAAATAATTTAATTTCGTGCGTTCAATCACCAAATTATAAACCGGCCCCTGCGGATAAATATTAAACAGCATGTTATTATTAGGCATTGATATAGGTACATCTTCGGTAAAAGTTTCTGTTGTTGATGCTGCATCGCAAAAAGTGCTGGCATCGGCACAATACCCTGATGAGGAATCGCCTATCATAGCCCTGCAACCCGGTTGGGCTGAGCAATCACCTGAGATGTGGTGGGATCATGCACAAAAAGCCATCGCGCTTTGTAATGTAACAGCCGCTTACAATCCTACGGATATTGCCGCTATTGGTATCGCTTATCAAATGCACGGTTTGGTTTTGGTTGATAATGATCAGCAAGTATTAAGAAATAGTATTATCTGGTGCGATAGCCGCGCTGTTGAGATTGGCGATAAGGCTTTTGAAGCGATAGGCGAGGAGCAATGTCTTTCGCATCTGCTAAACTCTCCGGGAAATTTTACAGCCTCAAAACTTGCATGGGTAAAGGAAAATGAACCAGAGATCTACAATAAAATAGATAAAGTAATGCTTCCCGGCGATTTTATTGCCATGAAGCTTACGGGGGAAATTACTACGTCAGTATCTGCCTTGTCTGAAGGTGTCTTCTTCGATTTTAAAACCAACGGACTTTCAAAGGATGTGGTCAATTACTTTGGCTTCGACGAAGCCTTGTTCCCCAAGGTGAACGAAGTGTTTTCCGCTCACGGGGAACTTTCAATAGCCGTTGCACAAAAGCTAAACTTAAAACCAGGCATCCCGGTAACCTATAAATCGGGCGATCAGCCAAATAACGCCCTTTCATTAAATGTTTTAAACCCCGGTGAGGTTGCTGCTACAGCAGGAACTTCAGGCGTGATATATGGCGTTACAGATCAGTTGGGATATGATAAGCAATCGCGCGTAAACACCTTTGCTCATGTAAACTACACCGAGCAGCAAAAACGCCTCGGTGTACTTTTATGCATAAACGGTGTTGGCAGTATGTACCGCTGGTTAAAACAGGCATTTGGCGCCGCCGAAAGTTATTTGCAGCTAAATGAAAAAGCTGCCAAGGCGCCCTTGGGTAGCGAAGGTCTGCGTGTTTTGCCTTTTGGCAATGGGGCCGAACGGATGCTAAACAATAAAATGGTCGGTGCGCATTTCCATAATATCGACTTAAATATTCATAGCCAGGCACATGTTATTCGTGCGGTGCAGGAGGGAATTGCCTTTTCATTTCGCTACGGGCTGGATATTATGCGTGAAAACGGCATGAATCCAACCATAATCCGCGCCGGGAAGAACAACCTGTTTTTAAGTGAATTGTTTACCGAAAGCTTTGTGAACATAACCGGTGTGCCCGTTGAACTTTACAAAAACGACGGCAGCGTGGGGGCAGCATTAGGTGCGGGCATTGGCGCAGGTATTTTTACATCTCCCCAACAGGCATTTGAACACATGCACCCTGTTCAGTTGGTGCAGCCTTCAACCAAACAATTAGAACCAGCTTACCAGGAATGGAAGACATTACTCGAAAAACAATTAGCAAATAAATAATTCTATAATCCAATATCAATATGAGCATCATCTTAGGCGAAAAGGAATTTTTCAAAGGCATTGGCCAGGTAAAATACGAAGGTCAGCAATCAGATAACCCATTGGCATTCCGCTGGTACGACGAAAACAAGGTAGTCGCCGGCAAATCAATGAAGGATCATTTACGTTTTGCGTGCGCCTACTGGCATTCGTTTGTTGGCAACGGCGCTGATCCGTTTGGTGAACCGACCCACATTTTTGCATGGAATGAAAAATCCGATCCTGTTGAACGCGCCAAGGATAAAATGGACGCAGCTTTCGAATTCATCACCAAGATGGGCATGAATTACTATTGCTTCCATGATGTTGACGTGGTTGATTATGGCAATGATGTAAAGGAAAACGACCGCCGTTTACAGGCATTGGTTGACTATGCTAAGCAGAAGCAGGCTGCCAGCGGTGTGAAATTACTTTGGGGAAC
This sequence comes from Bacteroidota bacterium, assembly GCA_030775685.1. GTDB lineage: Bacteria > Bacteroidota > Bacteroidia > Sphingobacteriales > Sphingobacteriaceae > Mucilaginibacter. Next base: position 134,951 of record JALYIP010000050.1, on the reverse strand, counting down.
TTCGAACCTGTTCAGCAACCGCAGGTATATGAATGGCGCTGCTACAAATCCCGATTTTCATGTATTGAGCCATGCCGGTGCACAAGTGAAAGCAGCAATTGATGCTACGATAGCGCTTAGCGGCGAGAATTATGTTTTTTGGGGTGGAAGAGAGGGCTACATGAGCCTGTTGAACACTGATATGAAGCGCGAGCAGGAGCATCTTGCGAAATTCCTGCATACGGCAAAGGACTACGCACGTAAACAAGGCTTTAAGGGAACATTCTTTATCGAACCAAAACCTTGTGAGCCAACCAAGCACCAATATGATTATGATGCAGCCACTGTATTCGGCTTTTTGCAGAAATACGATCTGTTGAATGATTTTAAGCTGAACCTGGAGGTTAATCACGCCACGCTTGCCGGCCACACCTTTCAGCATGAGCTACAGGTAGCCGCTGATTCAGGTTTATTAGGCTCGATAGATGCTAATCGCGGTGATAGCCAGAATGGTTGGGATACCGACCAGTTCCCGAATGATATCAATGAGGTTACCGAAATTATGATGATCATTCTGGAAGCAGGTGGTTTCCAGGGCGGAGGTATCAATTTTGATGCTAAGATCCGTCGTAACTCTACTGATCCTGCTGATCTTTTCTATGCCCATGTTGGCGGAATGGATGTTTTTGCAAGAGCATTGATCACTGCGGATAATATCCTTCAAAAATCAGACTATTTAAAGGTTAGAAAGGACAGGTATGCTTCGTTTGACATCGGAAAAGGTAAAGAATTTGAAGAAGGCAAGCTGTCGCTTGAGGACTTGAGAGCCTACGCAATTGATAATGGCGACCCTAAAACAACAAGTGGTAAACAAGAATATCTGGAAAATTTGATAAATAGATATATATAGTTTATAATTGTCAGACCAACATATAAAAATCTAATTAAATTAAATATGAGCTTGAAAACCCTTTCTCTCGGCGATTACGCTGTATTTCTCGTCTACTTTATAATAGTATCTCTTTACGGCTTCTGGGTATACAAGCGTAAAAACAAAAGTGACGGTACTTCCAAAGGCTATTTTTTAGCCGAAGGTTCATTAACATGGTGGGCAATAGGTGCGTCGTTGATTGCTTCGAATATCTCGGCGGAGCAGATGGTGGGGATGAGCGGTTCAGGGTTTAAGATGGGGCTGGCCATTAGTACCTACGAATGGATGGCTGCTGCTACGTTAGTAATTGTTGCTGTATTTTTTATACCAGTTTATCTTAAAAACAAGATAGCCACTATGCCGCAGTTTCTTCACCAGCGGTATAACGGCACGGTAGCCATGATTATGGCTATATTTTGGCTAATGTTATACATCGTTGTGAACCTTATGTCGATACTTTACCTGGGCGGGGTGGCAATAGCAGGTATATCCGGATTAGATCTAAAATTGGTGATTGGGTTATTAGCCATTTTTTCAATAGTTATCACGCTGGGAGGTATGAAAGTTATTGGCTACACCGACGTTATACAAGTGTTTTTCCTTGTATTGGGCGGACTGGCAGCTACTTATATCGCACTTCATTTAATAAGCGAAAAATCTGGTACGACAGGTCTTTGGAATGGGTTTAAATTATTACGCGCAGACGCCAGCGATCACTTCCAAATGATATTTAAAAAGGATAATGGAAATTATCTCGACTTGCCGGGCCTCTCGGTACTTATTGGTGGTATGTGGATCACCAATTTAAATTACTGGGGTTGTAACCAATACATAACACAAAGAGCGCTTGGTGCCGATCTTAAAACAGCCCGGGCAGGTATTCTTTTTGCAGCCTTTCTGAAGTTGCTTATGCCGGTGATAGTAGTATTGCCGGGTATTGCAGCTTATGTGCTTTATCAGAAGGGTATGTTTCACCAGGAAATGTTAAGTTCAAAAGGAGTTTTAGATGTTAATAAAGCTTATCCATCGATCCTTAACTTGCTGCCGAACTACCTGAAAGGGCTTTCATTTGCGGCACTTACTGCAGCCATTGTTGCATCTTTGGCGGGTAAAGCTAATAGCATCGCTACTATATTTACGTTGGACATATACAAAAAGGCGATAAATAAACAAGCCACCGAGAAGAACCTGGTTAACACAGGTAAAATAGCTGTAGTGGTTGCCATGGTATTAGGTGTTTTACTATCTTTTGTAATCGGAGATATGCTAATGGGCGAAGGAAAACAAGGCTTCCAATACATACAGGAGTACACCGGCTTTGTTTCGCCGGGTATATTTGCCATGTTTATTTTAGGCTTCTTCTGGAAAAAGGCAACTTCAAACGCTGCATTGTTTGCAACCATCGGCGGTTTGGCGTTCGCTATAGTATTTAAGTTTTTGCCTTACTGGACTAATCTTTCCTTCTTACAACCATTTGGCTTCTCAAAGCTGAATGGCGATGGCGTATTTGAGATTCCTTTTTTGGATAGGATGGGCTTCGTTTTTGTGATATGTATCGTGGGTATGTATATTATATCAATGATTGAAAATGCTAAAGGCCTACGGACAAACGGCTTGGAAGTGGATGTGAAGATGTTTAAAACGGACAAAGGCTTTGCAATTGGAGCAATAGTAATCGCTGTTATTCTTACTACATTGTATACTGTGTTCTGGTAATACTTAAAATCAGGAATTAAAATACAAGAGTCGGAGGTTAATTTTTCCGGCTCTTTTTATTACCATCTTGATTCTATATAACTATTTTTATCGCAAATAATATAATCCTATGTTCAGCAATTTAGAACAAACATTCCGCTGGTATGGCCCGGCAGACCCGGTTACGTTAACAACAGTTAGTCAAACGGGAGCTACCGGCGTAGTAAATGCCCTGCACCATATTCCAAGCGGAGAAGTATGGAGTTTGGATGAGATAGACACACGGAAAAATATTATCCAGGCCGCTGGGCTTACCTGGTCGGTGGTGGAGAGTGTCAATATTCATGAAAGTATAAAAACGGCCGGGCCGCAGCGCGATGAATATATTGAAAAATATATAGTCACCTTAAAAAACTTGTACAAGGCAAACATAAAAACGGTATGCTATAACTTTATGCCTGTATTGGATTGGACACGTACCGATATAGATTACCGCCTGCCAAACGGTGCATCTGCCTTGCGGTTCCATGCACCTGCGCTGGCTGCCTTTGACCTGTATATTTTAGAGCGACCGGCAGCATTTGACGAATTTTCGGTTGATCAGCAAAAAGCAGCGAAGGCATATTTAGATAGTATCGATAATGATGCAAAAAAAACGCTCACCAAAAATGTAATGGCAGGTTTGCCCGGAACAGATAAAGTTTTAACCATTGATGAGTTTAACGGCCATTTGGAAAAATACAACGATATTGATGCAGCTGCCCTTAAGCAAAATCTAGCTTATTTTCTACAGGCTATCATTCCGGAGGCAGAGCAACTCGGCATAAAAATGTGTATTCACCCGGACGATCCGCCGTTCCCGATATTCGGCCTGCCGAGGGTAATCTCAACAGAAAAAGACCTGGAGTTTGTGGTCAACGCAGCCCCATCAACCAGCAACGGACTTACCTTTTGCACCGGATCATTAGGCGCAAGGGAAGATAATGACCTGCCGGGAATAGTTAGTCGCCTTGGTGCACATTTTCATTTCCTGCACCTGCGCAACGTACAGCGGGAAGCCGATGGTAGCTTTTATGAAGCAAACCACCTTGGCGGCAGCACGGATATGTACGCTGTCATGAAAAATATCATATTAGAACAAAAGCGACGTGCAGAAAACGGGAGGGAAGACGTTGCCATCCCAATGCGCCCGGATCATGGGCATAAGCTTTTGGATGATTTCAGGTATAATACCTTTCCCGGGTATTCAGCAATTGGCAGGTTAAAGGGACTGGCCGAACTAAGGGGGCTGGAAATGGGAATAAAAAGGAGTTTGTAGATTGTAGAGACGCAATATTTTGCGTCTCTGAATACTGCCTTTACGTAGAGACGCAATATTTTGCGTCTCTACGATTACGATAAAATATTTCCATCAAACGCCCCGCCAACAGGGACAACCACCTGTCCAATGTGCAACTGATGTCTTTCAATCCTGTCAACTTTGGTTTTGTTAACGATGTAGGAGCGGTGTACCCTCACAAAGACTTCACCCGGCAATAAAGAAGTAACTTCTGCAATGGTCAGTCTTGACATTATTCTACTGCCATCACTCATAATAAAGCTCATGTAATTGCCGGCGCCTTCAAGGTAAAGCAATTCATCGAAAGCTATCTTTATTTGTTCGTAGCCGGCTTTTATAAAAATGCTATCGTTAACGGGTGCGTTTTTTTGTCTTAACATCAGTTGCTCATTAGCCTTATGGCAGGCTTTTAAAAAGCGGGTGAACGCAAATGGTTTCAGCAGGTAGTCAATGGCATTTAATTCATAGCTGGTTACTGCATGTTCAGCATAGGCAGTGGTGAATATAACCAATGGTTTTTGTGGCAGGCTTTCCATCAATTCGATCCCCGAAATGTCAGGCATTTTAATATCCAGAAATATCAGGTCGACAGGCTCCTTCGCCAAATAGTCTATCGCCTTAAAGGCGTCAGTAAAATATTCAGCTACCTGCATAAATGGCACCTTGGCAGCCAGCGATTTGATTACTTCAAGCGCAAACGGTTCATCATCTATTGCTATGGCTTTTATCATTAAAGGTATTTTTCTATTTCGGTATATAATTCTTCGCCATCGCTGGGTTGCTTGGTATCAGCTTGTACCAATTTGCCGTTTTTGTCAAAAATAAAGTAGCTTGGATAAAGCCGTTCCTTTTTGCCGGGCAACAACTCTTCCCAAAACTGTTGGATCTCCGTATTGCTCTTCCGCAAATGCGTGCCGGTTATCCCGTTTAGGCGAATGAATTTTTTCCAGTCGGCGTCCTTTTCATCGGCATCCATATCCAGGTATACAAATACAACATCCTTATCCTTAAAGTGTTGTTTCAGTCGCGGATTAAAGGTCAGCTCCCTTTTACACGGACCGCACCACGTTCCCCAAACGTCTAAATATATTACTTTTCCCTTAAAGGCATTTACCACTTCGTAAATAGATTTTACTTTTTCATAGCTCGCAAATACATCTATGTTTTTGAGCTGTTCATTTTGTTTGCCCGATAATTCAAGCGCATTTACCTTGAGCTGTAACACAGGCATATAGGTACTGGCCGGGAAATTACTTTTAAAGTCGTTCATCAGCGGGGTAACGTGGCTGATATCCTTTTCGCCGCACTCCTTCCAGATTGTTTGGGCAAGATACCGTTCGGCTACGCTTTTACTAAAATACTGCTTCATCAAATACCAGTGGATATAACTTTTCCCATTTCTTTTAACCACGGCAAGCGCGCTATCAAGGGACATATGGTATACTTTCAGGAACGCCTCTTTGCTGCGCGCGTCTGTTGGTTCATATTGAATAAAGATCCTGGTATCCAAATAGCTGATATAGGTTTCAACAAAGTTGTAATACCATGGTCCGGCAGGAAATATCTTCGGTTCGGGTTGCAGACCGTCAAAATTTGCTAAAATAAATTCACTAACCATTTTCTTGTCTGTAGACATAACACCGTGGGCAAAATAATTTAGCTCAGTATAAGCCTGGTAATAGATTTCCGATTCGATCAATTGTTTATCGTTTTCGTTAAGCGTAGATTTATGTACCCGTGCAATGTTTTCGTCCCTTATGCTGAACCAGGGTTTTACTAGTTTTTCCTGCAGATCAGCGGGAGAAAGTTTTGCATAAGGGTTGGTTTTATAATCGCCCTGCAAAAAGAACGGTGGCTCATTCAGTTTTGACTGGTACAACAGCTCGTTTTCTTTGGCCGTCGTCCCGCTGAAGCTGATGATTTTCCCTGCGGAATCGATTAACAAGCCAAGCGATTTTCCCGGACTTAATAAAACCGTGGTCATTAAGTTTTTGTAACGAAGCGTAGCGAATTTTTGTGTTGTTAGCGCAATTTCACTATCAAACTCCCCTTGCTTGCTGATAGCTATCCTGGTATCATTTTCACTGTAATTGCCATATACTAATGGGATATTTAAGGTGATTGAATCAACGCCTTTAAAGTTTATAACGCGCCCGCTTAATTTAAATTGGGCGAAGCTGTTGAAGCTGGCCACCAGTATGACGGCCATTAAGGTAATTGTCTTTTTCATTTTTTAAGATTTTTGTGTAGTTAGTGTAAGAGAAAAGTGAATGAAAAACTCCTGCGTGTTTTTCCGGATAACCAGTTCGTGCCTTTGCGGATATAATAATTGCAGACGTTGTTTTACATTGTCAAGGCCGGTTCCGGAATGGGAACGCTCCGGATCGTTTTCTTTTTCGGGATGGATACTGTTGTGTACGTCAAGATGCAGGGTGTCGTCCTGTTTAAACAGGTTTACCTTTATCCACGATTTTTCTTTTAGGCTGATGCCGTGCTTGTAGGCATTTTCAATAAACGGAATCAGCAGCATCGGACCGATTTCATAGTAGCCTACGATATCCCCAATCATGATCTCAATATTAATGTTGGGCGATGAAGCTATACGGAGGTTTTGCAGGTCGATATAATTGTGCAGGTAATTGATCTCCCTGCTCAGCGCAATCTTGTCCTGGTTGTTTTCGTGTAGCATAAAGCGCATCATATCTCCCAGCTTTTGGATCCCCTCGCCGGTTTTTTCTGCATTTTCCATTAAAGCGGTGCCATACAACGTGTTTAACGCATTAAATAAGAAATGAGGATTGATCTGCGAACGTAAAAACTGCAGACCTGCGTTTGAAGTTCCAAGCTCAGTTTTTAAGGTATTTAGCTCGACCGAGCGCTCCCTTTTTATTTTATACAGGTATAAACTTAAAGGAACAAGAACAGCAATTTGCAACAACCAGATAAAGAAAAATAATACGATAAAATCCAACCTGCTGTATGAAGCTCGTGAGCTGTATGGGCCGTTAAAAGGAAGGTTGACAGCCAGTGAAATCAATACAACCATCAACCAAAAAGGTCCTTTTTCGCTTTGGTTATAATATTTAGGAATTAACCAGTAAAAGCAAACAAGGTAAATTATAAAGCAACAAGGGATTATGAGTGCCATGAATAACCCGAACCCCCAATATGGTTCAAATACGGTAACGCCAAACATGGAGATTCCCCAAACCAGTACAAACCAAATTATATCGGTTATTATGGTGTTGTTTTTCCACGAGGCGTTTACCTTTTCCTGGGTTAAAGCCCATGTTATAAATCGTTTAAGAATTTCGTAACCAAGCATAATAGCGTTCACGGCGACAGCAACCCCTAGCTCGCGGTATAACGCATTGGCTAAAAAATTATCTTCATAGGGCCTGTCAAGGCAATCCTTAATTACAAAAAGCCCCCAGGTTACCAGTATGCCCCCAATAATTGATATGATGGCATTTCGCCAGTTTTGCAGGGCGATATATTTGTCAGGCAGGGAACAGGCCATCCAGATGAATGAGGCGAAAACCGTTACATAAATAATAATAAACGGGAGCATATAGTTTACGAAGAAATTGAAATGGAGCCCTTTCTCCCTGAAACGGGCCATGCCCCAGGCGTTTTCCGAATAGCGTCCGGTCCAATAGCCGTTAACTGAGCCAAATAGGCTATAAATGGCTATCAATAATAAAACAGTTGCAATGCTGATTTCTATGTTCCTGAATTTCATGATACAAGCTTACCATGATTGGCGCTAATAGAAAATAAAATGTGACTAAGGCTGGAAAAAATGTGACGAATTCTTAGTCTATAGAGCATGGTCCATGGCCCATAGCAGGAAAGGCTCTACATTTCGACGATTAACCATCGTCCATCGACTATCGACCATGGGCTTAAAAAAAATCTATTGTTCCATCCGCATTTAGCGCACAATGAATAAACACCCGCGCAAGCACAGGTTGCCGGTTTATGGTTGCCGGTAAAAATTGCTTGTCTTCTTCGCTGAACAGGCTGGGTGAAAAATTGATGGTTTGATTATATTGATAGGCCTTGGAAACAATGTGTACCTTATAGTCTGCCAGCCTGCCGCCGGGGCTAACAAGTAGCTCAACAACTGCATCAAAATAATCAAGGTTAATACCCTCCGTGTCGAAAGGCAGCCTGAAAAAATTGACGTAAGGAATAAATCCATAGTAGATACCGCCGATCCTCAGTGGACGGGTAACCCGCATGCCGCTATCGATAACTGCATCAAACCTGTACTGGATATCCGTACTTGTATCCAAAGGGGCTTCGAAAATAAATTGATTCTTATCATAATCAAACTTTTCAGCAAGCCTGCCATCGTTATCATAGAAGCTCCACATCCCGGTTTTGGTGCCTTTAGTGTAAAAGCCATCAGCTACTAATATGCGCCGCCTGTAAAAAGCTTTGTACGCACCAACCCTGGTTTGCGGATCGCTTTTCAGCACTTTGTATCTCTCAATAACCGAGTTTGTAATCCAGTTTTTCTTTTCCACAGTGTCCTGTGCAAAGCAAGTACTTACAAAAAGGGGTATTAACAGTAAAAGCAGGCTATATTTCACATCAATTGGTTTCAGCCAATATAACGGATGTGAAATCAATTTCAAAAAATAAAATCAGGAAGCCTATCCGTTTCTTCTTCCACCGCCGCCAAAGCCGCCGCCACGTCTTCCGCCACCACCGCGACCACCTTTCGGTTGTGAGCCTGCAAATTTTTGCAGACGCAGCGTGAATGTCAGCATAAAATAACGACCCAATCGGTTGGTGCGGGTATCTATGATCTGGTTGCCGCTAACGGAGCGGCTTATCCCGGTGTTTTCATTGAACAAATCAAAGGCCTGGAAACGTAAAGAGGCAATATTCTTTTTCAGGAACTGGCATTCAACGTATGAGCTTAACAAGGTAGGATTCGCCTTTACCGTGCTGCTGAACCCATGGTTAATGGTTTGCACAAGGTTGTATCCCAGGATCCAGTTGTAGAAAAAGTAGCTGCGCCCGTCAAGTCCGATAGTCCATGTTCTGGCATTTGTACTTATAGACGATGGTAAACTGTATTTGGTTGTATTGATGCTGTAATTACCGCTTACTTCGGTATCCATTACACTATCGATATCAACCCGCAGCTTTGCCCCCTGGTTAAATACCCAGTTCTTGCCCAGGTTGCGTTCATCTTCAATGTACGACACGTTGTTATTGAAAGCGCTGCTGCCGTTAACTGTTACCGTGAACTTTCGGTTATCAAATGGTTTTGAAAACGAATAATTACCATTCATTGAGTAATAGCCATTAGTATTTAGATAATGGGTTTCCTGTTTGGTGCTGGTTGCTAAGGTTGTGCCTGTTCCGCTATCAGAAGCGACAGGCGACGTATTGCCTACAATCTGGTCTTCGATGGTGTTAAAGCTCAGGTTGGTAAATAAGGAGTTACCGCTTGCAATATCAAACTGGTTGTATCTGAAATTGATACTGTTGCTGAAAGACGGCTTAAGATTAGGATTGCCATAAACAACATTCTGCGGGTTTGAGTAATCGGGTTGTTCCTGTAGCTGGGCAAAGCTCGGCTGGCTGCTGTTACCACTATAGTTTATAGTAAGCGAATGGTTTCTTTCAAAATTGTATACAAACCTGGCGGTTGGCACAATGTTAAACGTGCTTGTGGATGTATGAAAATTATGCGACTCCCCGGTTAGCGTAGCGGGTTGCGCCGATAACCCTACTGTATAATTGTATTTCGTCTTTATCCCACGTAAGTTCAAGCCGAAGCGGTTGGTAATAAATTGGTAATTATACAGTGTGCTTAATGAATCCACATAGGTTTGCGCACCGGTTGCAGGGTCTATCCGGTAATTGTACTTGTCGTTATTGGTATTACTGTAGCTGTACGAGTAATTTGCTTCCAGATAAGTAGTATTTCCCAGGGGCTCGAGGTAAGAAAAGTGCAGGTTAAATTTGCGTGAATTGCTGTTGGTGTTAATTTGCTGATATAGCGGCGTTACAATACTATCCTGAACGGTGGTATACTTGTCGTTAAAATCTTGTGTATGGTTTGAATAACTGTAGCTGACATTAATGCTTAAATTGCGACCCTTAGTGTGGAACTTGTGGTTAAAAAGCAAGGTTGCGCCGCCGCTTGGGGCCATGCTGCTGGTTAACGAATATTCAGTTCCGTCAACTGTTGCCCCGTTACGCATATTGCTGAAAATATCACTGTTATTATCATTCGATGAGCCATAGGAAAAATTAGGGTTGAACTTCAGGTAATTCAATGTATCGATCTTATATTCCATATTAAAATCAAAACGATGGTTAATGCTATGATTCTGGTCGATGGTGTTATCATTATTGATTAAGGCTCCCGATTGGAAAACATCCTGTTGTTGCGACGTGCTGGTCGATTTGGTGTCTTTATCAGCAAAACTATAGCTGCTATAAATGGTGATTTTTTTTCCCAAGGCATCGCGGTAGTTTAAGCCTAATGACTTGTTATCCGTAATGCCATTTGCTGTACTAACCCCTCCATCGCTGCTGCCACCACCACCCGATCTGCCCGACCTTCCGCCGCTGCCGCCGGCCTGGCTAAGGTTAAAAGCATTCGTGTTGTTATTATTATCGGTACCAAGTAATGAGATCTGTTGATCATTATTAAATGAATTGGCTGATAACTTGGCCTGGTAGCGGCCATCATTGCCGGCGCCAACTGTGCCTTGCCCAAATCTGCCCTTCTTCTTGCCTTTTTGTATGGTGATGTTCAGGATCTTGTCCGGATCTCCCGTTTTTATGCCGGTTAAATTGGCCTGGTCGCCGTAGTCATCAATTACCTGGATACTCTCCACAATATCAGCAGGTAAGTTTTGAGTGGCCGTTTGAACATCCCCGGTAAAATAATCCTTTCCGTCTACACGCACCTTCGATACCAGCTTGCCATGGGCCGTCACATTACCATTAGCATCAACGGTAACCCCTGGCAGCTTTTTCAGCAGATCCTCTACAGGCGATCCTTCGCGCACCTTATAGGCACTTGCTTTATATTCAATAGTGTCCTCCTTAATAGTGATCGGGATAACCGCGTTTACCGTAACTGTATTAAGCATATTGGTTTGCACTATTAGCTTTATCGGGTCAAGCTTTATCGGCTTGGTGCCATCTTCCATAACATACCTGCGGGTAAATATTTGATATCCCACTCCCGTAACCGTTATTTTGAAGTTTTTTGACTTGACAAGGGGGAAGTCATAAACACCCTTAAGGTTACTTGTTACAGTAACGCTGTCTGTGGCAGAGGTAAGCTTAACGTTAACGGCGGGCACAGTGCCCGTACTATCGACTATAGTTCCGAAAACCTCGCGCGACGGTGGTTTCGGGGTTTGTTGTGCAAATACGGTTACACAAAACAGACTCAAAAAAATAAACGAAAGTAGGGGTGTTTTCATATCAAAAAAGCTTATAACTGCTTGCCGCCCATGAATATAGGCCTCGGGTTTAATAATTTGCCGCCCTGTCATACAAATGTTGCAGTACAGGGCATATGTCATGTAATTGTTGCAAGCATCTGGTTTTTAGCGATTGAATTCTTGCAGATCTATGCGGAGGTATGCTTAATGTTTACAACAACCTTTGGCGGATCAATAACGTATTAATGCCCATGAGAGGTTTTATAATTTTATTATCACTTCTGCTAATCTTTAAACTATCTATTGCCCAACCAAGTCAGCGAAGTCATATCGCTGGTGGTAAGGCTTCGTCGTCACATGCTGATATAGATAATTTAAATAACGTGGCTTATGATATTTTCTTAAGTGAACCTGATTCTGCGCGCAAAATGGCAGAAAACGCCTTACTGCTTTCTCAAAAATCTAACTATTCGTTAGGAATGGGCCGTAGTTTTTATAACATTGGACTTATCTACTGGTCGCAGTCTTATTATACCATAAGCTTATTTTATCTCAATTCAGCAACAAACTATCTGTCCTTAAGTCATCCTATGGAGCTTTCTGATTGTTTCAATGCACTTGGTCGTACTTATGCCGATCTTGGAAATTATAAACAAGCGTTGGTTGAGTTGAACAGGTCGCTTTCTCTTGCAGGAAATGATACTACCAGGATTGCCGAAGTCTTCAGTCAACGCTCGTATGTTTATTTTGCCGAAAAGAATTATGATAAGGCAATTGTGACCGCACAATATGCACTGAAGCTAAACCTCAGCGTTAATGCTACAGGTAACGTAGCTGTTTTATATGCACGTTTGGGAGGCATATACCGCTGTAAGAAAAACTATCGCGCTGCTCTTGACTATGATGACGTTGCATACGATCTCAGCAAAAAAACATTCAACAAACGGTTAAGGGCTAAAATGTATGTTGAATATGCTTTAATAAACAATGAACTTCATAAATATGACCTTGCTATAAGTTACGCAAAAAAGGGCGCGAGCCTGGCAGACAGTATTGGAGTTGTTGATGCGGAAGCAGGCGCTTATAATGCTATGGTAAAGAGTTATGAGCTGAAAAATGATTTACTGGGCGCCTTGGTATACCAAAAGAAATATACGGCAATGAATGATAGTATAGGCGCGTCGGCCAGGTTAAAAACCGTAAAACTTATACAAAATTATTATGCCCTAAACTCAAAGTTGGAGGGCATAAAGCTGATGGAGGCAAATGATGTTGAAAACAAAGCTAAAATAAAAGCCCAAACCCGGTTGATTTTAATCTTGTCTGTTTCTTTATTGGTATTAATATCCCTGTTGTTTGTTACCTTTTATCTTTATAAACAAAAGAAGATACTGAGCAGCAAATTAGGTATTCAGCATAATGCCCTGTTGGATCAAAAGCAGTTAATTGAAATCCAAACAGCAGATCTGCAATCAGTAAACGGGCTTAAGGATAAATTACTCGCCGTTATCGGGCATGATTTACGCACCCCGGTTGCTAACATGAGCAATATAGTTGAGATGTTTAATGACGGCTATCTTAATGAAATTGAAGTTGGCGACTTAATGAAGGAAATAGCCCCGATAATTAAAGGGGCCGAGTTAACACTTTCAAATCTAACCGAATGGGCAGGAAGTCAGATAAAAGGAAGAAATGTAAATTCTACCAATGTTGATATATTTTTGCTTGGGGTTGAAATGGAGCAAACCTTTACGCATCATCTTCAATTAAAAAATATTGAATTTGTTAACCAGGCCTATGCAGGGCAATCTGTACTTGCCGACGAGAATCATATAAAAGTGATCTTACGTAACCTGGTTAGCAATGCTATCAAATTTACCGACAATAAGGGGAACATAAAACTCTCTACAAAAATTGAGGGTAATTCAATAGTGGTTAGTGTAACAGACACGGGAAAGGGAATGAACCGCAGCGAAATTGAAAAGTTATTTTCCATCAATACACATTTCTCTCATTCGGGCACCTCGGGCGAAAGAGGAACGGGAATCGGTCTGCTTTTATGCAAGGAACTTGTTGAGCTAAATGGTGGTAAATTGTCGGTAAAATCAGTTGTTGGCAAGGGTAGCACGTTTTACTTCAACCTGCCGTTAATGGGCGCTTATGCTTAACAATTCGTAAAATATTTTAATTTTTTTGACGAATTTTTTCCTGTTTGTTAAAGATTTTTAAAATCAATAAAATCCCCCTCTACGGTATCCCCAGGCCTGTTTTACAGACATTATTATGACAATTGTCGATGAGTTTTGAGTTAAGTATTCATTAAGGTTGTGGTTTTAATGCTTTTGCTATTGAAATAATATCTACTTTACGGTGTTCTAATTACAATTAAACTATAAATCAAACTCTTTCCCCATTTATAATGGCATTTTTAAACACGGTACTTGAACCACCTGCTTACGGGTGGACGGATGAATCTGGCAATCTCTCGAAACCTACCCAACAACAAATTTTTAAGGAATTTTTTTCGAGGCTGAATGTGTTTAAGGATAGAAAAAATTGGCTGTCGTTTCTTAGCTGGATGCTCATAGTGTGCCTGGCACCTTTTTTAGGTTTATTTATTTTAAAATATTTCTCAATAACCGGGTTGGTAGTCGCGTTTGTTTATAGTATGATTTTTATGGGTACTCATGGTACCATATGGCACCATAGGTATTGTACACATGGTGCTTATACATTTACCAACAAATTCTGGCGCTTTTTTACGCAAAACCTTACCCTTAAAATAATTCCTGAAGAGATCTACGCTGTGTCGCACCATGTGCACCACGCGTTGTCTGATCAGCCCGGCGATCCGTATAATGCCCAGGGTGGTTTTTTATATTGTTTTTTGGCTGATGTAAATCACCAGCCCATAAATCGTAATATGAGTGAAAAGGATTATGCAAAATGCGTTAACTTAATGAAGCATACCGGCGTTACTACCAATACTTATGCCCAGTATAAAAAATGGGGCACATTGGCGCCTCCGTTGCGTACCATTATCGGGATAATATTAAACTGGAGCTTTTGGTTTGCTGCATTCTATTTAATAGGTGGGCCTGCTTTGGCCTGTGCTGTTTTTGGAGCAGCAGGTTTTTGGGCCGTAGGGGTGCGCACCTTTAATTTTGAAGGGCATGGCAAGGGCGAGGATAAGCGTAAGGAGGGCGTTGATTATAACCGTGCCGATATGTCGATAAACCAGATCTGGCCGGGTTTCGTGGCCGGCGAATGGCATAACAACCATCACCTGTATCCTAAAAGTGCGCGTTCAGGTTTTAAACCTTACCAGGTTGACCTCGCTTTTTATTATATAAAGCTGTTGAGCCTTATTGGCGCTGTGAGTTCGTATCGCGATTCAAAAAAGGAATTTTATGCGGACTACTGCAAAGTGATTGTTGATGATAAAAAGGAATTTATAGTACCAAAGGAAACGAAACTTGTTACCGAATAATTACTGATAAGAATATTTAACAATACTGCAAAGCCCCTAAAAACAGGGGCTTTGGTTGTTTTATGAAGTTTTATGTAACAATATTACTCGGCTATTCAAAAAGCGGATTAATGTTAAAAAAGTATTATTTGGTTTACAATTGGTTTTCTAACTTAGTAAACCAATTACACATTGTCAAAACCTAAATTCAATGAAACAGAAGATCTTGTACTTTTTTCTTTTTGCTGTGGCTTTTGCTTTTTTTGCTCCTCGTGTATGCGCTCAAAATGCCGTTGGCATATTTGACAACCAAAGCGATGTAGGCATAATTAAGCACCCGGGCACTGCTCAATTCGATGCTCATGAACAGGTTTATAATTTATCGGGTTCCGGGAGTAATATTTGGGCCAAAGCGGATGGGTTTCATTTTGTATGGAAACGAATGAAGGGCGATTTTATATTACGTACCAATGCCGCATTTATAGGCAAAGGCGTTGAAATGCACCGTAAGATCGGCCTGATGGTCCGCACTTCATTGGATTCAACTTCAAAGCACGTGAACGCGGTAGTTCATGGCGATGGGTTAACGTCTTTGCAATTCCGTAAAGCAGTTGGCGGCGAAACGGAAGAGAAAAAATCAACACTTACACATGCTGATGTTATCCAACTGGAACGAAAAGGGAATGTTTACACCATGTCGGTAGCACGAAAGGGTGAACTATTTGTAACCGAAGAAGTAAGCGATGTTGATTTAGGCGATGAAGTATATGTGGGGCTGTTCATCTGCTCGCACAATGCCAATGTTACCGAAAGGGCCACGTTTAATAATGTGCGAATAGTGGTGCCTGCCCCGGCCGACCTGGTGCCATATAAGCAATACCTGGGCAGCAATATCGAGATCCTTGATTTGGAGAGCCAGAATAGCAGGATAATCTATCAGTCGCCAAAATCATTGCAGGCACCAAATTGGATGAGTGATGGCAAACACTTGCTATATAACAGCGAGGGTCTGCTTTACACCTTCGATCTGAAAACAAATACACCAACCGTGTTCAATACAGGATCTGCAAAAAATAACAATAACGACCACGTGCTTTCATTCGACGGAAAGTGGCTGGCAATAAGCAGCGCCGATAAAACCGGCAATTCGATCGGTTGGGTGGTTTCCACAAAAGGAGGGGAGCCACGAAGAATGAACGAGATTGGCCCATCATATATGCATGGCTGGTCGCCTGATGGTAAATACATCGTTTTCTGCGGATCGAGAAATAACGAATATGACATCTATCGCATCCCGTCTGCGGGTGGCCCGGAGGAAAGGCTAACCACTTCGCCCGGGTTAGACGATGGTCCCGAGTATTCGCCAGATGGAAAATATATTTATTTTAACTCTGTAAGAAGCGGGCTGATGCAGGTGTGGCGCATGAAGGCTGATGGAAGCGAACAAACCCAAATAACGAATGACGACTATAATAATTGGTTCCCGCACATTTCGCCTGACGGTAAATGGATAGTGTATATCACCTTTTTGAAAAATGAAGTTACACCCGCCGATCATCCTTTTTATAAACATGTTTATCTTAGGGTGATGCCTGTAGGTGGCGGCCCATCAAAAGTGGTTGCCTATCTTTATGGCGGGCAGGGCACTATAAATACCCCATCCTGGGCGCCAGATAGCAAGCATCTGGCTTTTGTAAGTAATACCAATTTATTGTTTCCTGTATTCCCGGTTGCGGGTAATGAAAATTTGATCAGAAAATGAATTCATCACGCAGAAGTTTTATAAAAAATAGTGCAATGGTTGTTGCTGGTGCAGCGCTAATGCCAGATCTGTTATTGGCTGATCCGAAAAAGATCACCCGACTAGGTGTACAGCTTTACACCGTAAGGGACGCGATGGGTAAGGATCCGATGGGTACCCTGAAAAAACTAAGTGAGGGTGAAGTAAAGCATGTGGAACACGCCAACTATATCGATCGTAAGTTTTATGGTTATACCGCCAAAGAATTTAAGAAGATCTTGAATGACCTTTCCATGCAAATGCCAAGCGGTCATACGGTAATGACGGCCCATGACTGGGACAGCGACAAAAAAGACTTTACCGATAAGTGGAAATATACCATTGATGATGCGGCAGAAGTTGGCCAGCGCTATGTGATAAGCCCATGGCTTGACGAGGACCTGCGCACCAATCTTGACGGGTTAAAGCGCTTTATGGAACAATTTAACAAATGCGGCGAGTTATGCAAGGCGCATGGAATGAAGTTTGGTTATCACAACCATGACTTTGAATTCGGCACAAAAGTAGGAGATGGCAATTTGTTCGATTTTATTTTAAATAACACCGACCCTTCGCTGGTGGCCCAACAGTTGGATATAGGAAATATGTACGGATCACCGGGTGGCGTTGCCTTGGATGTTATTAATAAATATCCCGATAGGTTTGAGCTGATGCATGTTAAGGATGAAATTAAAAGTTCGACTAACGGCGAAATGGGGCATGGTTTTGAAAGTACGATATTAGGCCAGGGGATTTTACCGTTAAAGGATATTTTAAAGGCAGCGCGGAAAAAGGGAGGTACTTCGCAGTTTATTATTGAACAGGAATCGTACCAGGGAAAGGATCCTATTGATTGTGTAAAAATTGATTTACAAATAATGAAAAAGTGGCTGTTCTAACAGTATTAATTCTAACTTACGGCCGGGTTTCTGAATGCAAGACAAATAAGAGCCTGAAAAATATTGTTATAAATAATCAAATCAATAAACCGGAAATTAAACCGGAGTTAGTTTGCATTTTATATTTATAAATGTTAATTATACATGATTTTTTGCTAAAACAATTTAAGTACAGTTAAACAATGATGGGTTGCAAATTGCATGTTAATATTGGCAATGTTGATTACGTTACCAATTGAGTAAATTAATGTGTTAAGTGCTTTGTAATCAGTAAAGTATTTCAGATGCCCCTTGCTAACTAACAAGTGCAAACTATAAATCGGCTTATTGTGTGGAAAAAACACAATGAAAATATTTGTTCAATAATTTTTTGTTCATACATTTAACAATTACCGATCTATAAATTTATTTAACCTTTTATACATTATAACATGTCTGCAAATACATATGACGCGATTGTCATTGGTTCAGGTATCTCGGGTGGGTGGGCCGCTAAGGAACTGACTGAAAAGGGTTTAAAAACCATTATGCTGGAGCGTGGCCGTAACATCGAGCACATTAAAGATTATGTGAACGCTACTAAAGATCCCTGGGAATTTCCACACAGAGGTGGCCGCACGCAGGAAATGATAGCGGATTACCCTGTTCTTAAGCGCGATTACCCGTTAAATGAAACTAATCTTGATTATTGGGCAAGTGACAAAGACAGCCCGTATACCGAAGTTAAGCGCTTCGATTGGTTTAGAGGGTACCACGTTGGTGGTCGTTCATTAATGTGGGGCAGGCAATCATATCGTTGGGCAGATGTAGACTTTGAAGCTAATTTAAAGGATGGCATAGGCACCGATTGGCCTATTCGTTATAAGGATCTTGCGCCGTGGTATAGCTATGTTGAGAAATTTGCAGGCATTTCCGGCAATAAGGATCACCTTTCAATTCTGCCTGATGGTGATTTTATGCCACCGATGGAGATGAACGTTGTAGAAAAGGATGTTGCGAAGCGCGTGATGGAGCATTATAAAAACCAGCGTGCCATGATCATTGGCCGTACAGCTAACATCACCCAGCCTTTGCAGGCCCGCACAAATTGCCAATACCGTAATAAATGTTGGTTAGGTTGCCCGTTTGGCGCGTATTTTAGTACGCAATCATCAACTTTACCGGCTGCTATGGCTACCAAGAATTTAACTGTTCGCCCGTGGTCAATAGTAACCAAGATCCTTTACGATAAGGACACCAAAAAGGCGAAAGGCGTAGAAGTGCTTGATGCGGAAACCAATCAGACTTATGAATACTTTGCAAAGGTAATTTTCCTTAATGCCTCTGCCTTAAACAGCGCATGGGTACTAATGAATTCAGCAACTGATATCTGGCCTGGTGGCTTAGGCAGTAGCAGCGGTGAATTAGGCCATAATGTGATGGATCATCACCTTGGTGTAGGTGCATCGGGGACTGTTGAAGGTTACCAGGATAAATATTATTTTGGCCGCAGGGCTAACGGGATCTACATTCCGCGCTACAGGAATCTGAATGGCGAAAAACGTGACTATATTCGTGGTTTTGGATACCAGGGCAGCGCGGGTCGCGAAAATTGGAGCCGTGATATTGCCGAAATGAACATTGGCGGGGCATTTAAGGACGCATTAACCGAACCGGGTGCATGGAGCATGGGGATCGGCGGTTTCGGCGAAACTTTGCCATACCACGAAAACAAGATCACCCTTGATAAAACTAAAAAGGACAAATGGGGATTGAACATCCTGTCATTCGACGTTGAGGTTAAGGACAACGAAAAGAAGATGCGTATCGATATGGCAAATGACGCCAAGGAAATGCTGGAGGCTGCCGGTTTGAAAAATGTGAATTCTTTTACCAGTAATGGCGTTTTAGGCAGGGGAATCCATGAAATGGGAACTGCCCGTATGGGCCGCGACGCAAAAACGTCGGTTCTTAATGAGTGGAACCAGGTGTGGGATGCCAAGAATGTGTTTGTAACTGATGGAGCGGCTATGGCCTCTAGTGCTTGCCAGAACCCATCGCTTACCTATATGGCGCTAACCGCCCGTGCCGCTGCACATGCAGTTGAAGAACTGAAAAAGAATAACATCTAAAAACCTATTTAACAACATACAAAAACTAAACACAATGGCTGAAGAAAAAGAAACCGTACAAAAAGCAAACCCTTCCCGCAGGGAGTTTCTGAAAACCACAACAGTAGCTGCCGCAGGCTTTATGATAGTTCCCCGCTTTGTTTTGGGCGGAAAAGGCTACATCGCGCCGAGCGATAAACTGCTGGTTGCTGGCTGCGGTGCCGGAGGAAAAGGACAAAGCGATATTGCCAATTTTTACAAAAGCGGTAAAGCCGAAATAGCTTATTTATGCGACGTGGATGACAGGCAGGCTGCCAAAACACGTGCGAAATTTCCAAAAGCAAAATATTATAAAGACTGGCGCGAAATGTACGACAAGGAGTCGAAGAATTTTGATGCCGTTTCTGTTTCAACCCCAGATCATAACCACGCCATCATAGCTTACCATGCTATGCAATTGGGCAAGCACGTGTATGTTCAAAAACCATTAACCCATGATATTTGGGAGGCCCGCATGTTAACCGAGGCTGCTAAAAAATATAAAGTGGTAACACAAATGGGCAACCAGGGCTCATCAAATGACGGTACACGTTTAATGTCAGAATGGTACGATGCTGGTTTAATTGGCGATGTACACACCGTGTATTGCTGGACAAACCGCCCCGTTTGGCCTCAGGGCATCAAATGGCCGGCGCCTGAACCTAATATTCCGAAGGAATTGGATTGGGATTTATGGTTAGGCACCGCACCTAAAAAGGATTACGTTAATAAACTGGTGCCATTTAACTGGCGTGGCTGGTGGGATTACGGAACCGGTTCATTAGGCGACATGGGCTGCCACCTTGTGGAAGCACCTTTCAGGGTATTGGGAATTCAATATGCCAAGGACGTGCAGGCTAGTGTAGGCAGTGTTTACGTTGATTCGTTCCAGGAAGGTCACTTCCCGGAAAGCTGCCCTCCATCAAGCCACATTACCCTGACGTTCCCTAAAACTGACAAAACAAAAGGCGATGTTACCCTGCATTGGATGGACGGTGGCATTGAGCCTGAAAGACCGGATGAATTGTTAGCCAATGAAGATTTTGGCGGCGAGCAAGGCAATGGCACCTTATTTATAGGTACAAAAGGAAAAATGTATGCCAGCACCTATTCTGATGCTGCTACACTGCTGCCAACCGCTTTAACTAAGGACGCAAAAGCTCCGCAAAAGTGGGCACGTGTGCCCGGTGGTGCTGATGGGCACTATGCGCAATGGGTTGAAGGATGTATCGCCGGTTACGGTAAAACAGAGTTAAGCTCATCATTTGATAAGGCTGGCCCGCTTACTGAGGCATTGCTGATGGCAAATCTTGCGGTACGTGGCCATGAACTTAAAGGAGGAAGGATAAAGCTTTTATGGGATAACAAAGCCATGAAGGTTACAAACTTTGATGATGTTAACCAATACGTAAAACGCCAGTATCGCCAAGGCTGGGAACTTAAAGCATAAAGGAATTTGTGATTGAGTGAATTAACTAATTCACCCGATCGCTAATTCACTAATTAAAAATCGCTAATTCACTAAATAAAATGAATAGAAGAGATGCCATTGGAAGAGTAGCCCTGTTGATGGGGGGCGCTGTGATAGGTGCTGAATTCTTTATTTCGGGTTGTAAAAATGGCCCTGGTAAGGTTGAGGACCTGTTTGACGCAGATACTGTAGCTTTTTTAAACGAAGTTGCTGATACCATTTTGCCAACAACAAGCTCACCGGGTGCAAAAGCTGCCAACGTTGGCCATTTTATGGCGGTAATGGTGCAGGACTGCTATTGGCCCAAGAATCAAAAAACGTTTTTAGAAGGTATTTCAAAGCTGGACGATGCCAGTGCAAAGAAATTCAGCGGAAAATTTATGTCGCTGACTGCTCAGCAAAAAACAGATCTGCTGGTTGATTTGGATAAGGAGCAGAAGGAATATACTAAAAAGAACGAAGCCTCTGAGCGGGAAGATAGCAAGCACAGAAACGATCCTGATTATAAAGGTCCGACAGTTGAACCGCACTATTTCAGGATGATGAAGGAGCTTACCTTATTGGGTTACTTTACATCAGAAATTGGTGCAACCAAGGCATTACGTTACGTTGCGGTTCCAGGACATTACGATGGAAACCTGCCCTACAAAAAAGGCGATAAAGCCTGGGCAACCTGATAATTTGAAGATTAGTTAATTTGAAGATTTGAAAATGAGGAAATGTAAACCTTAATTTAAGTATCTTCAAATTAACTAATCTTAAATTTTCAAATTAACTAATCACCAAATTTTCAAATCAAACATAAACATGGCTCACAGAAAACTCCGCATGGGGATGATAGGCGGGGGGAAAGACGCATTTATAGGCGCGATACACCGGATTGCCGCCAATATGGACGGCTTAATTGAACTGGTATGCGGCGCGTTAAGCGTACATAAGGAAACCGCTATTGAAAGCGGTCATATCCTGTTTTTACCTGAAGACAGGATTTACACCAGCTACGAGGAAATGATAGTTGCAGAAAGCAAGCTGCCTGAAGATAAAAGGATGGACTTTGTAACTATCGTTACACCAAACTTTGCCCATTTTGCGCCAGCAATGATGGCGCTTGATCATGGGTTTAATGTAGTGATTGAAAAGCCGATTACATTCACTTTAGACGAGGCTAAAGCGCTAAGAGAAAAGCTGGAAGAAACCGGCTTAATGTTGTTACTTACTCATACCTATTCGGGATACCCGATGGTTAAGGAGGCAAAGCAAATTGTGAAAGGCGGGTCGCTTGGTAAGGTTAGGAAAATTTATGTAGAGTATATCCAGGGCTGGTTAAGCAAGCTTTCTGAACGGGAGGGTAATGCGCAGGCTGCCTGGCGTACAGATCCAAAAAGATCAGGTAAAAGTGGTTGCATGGGCGACATTGGTACACACGCAGCTCACCTCGCTGAATACATCTCGGGCTTAAAAATAACACAGCTAAATGCATCCCTAAACGTTGTTGTTGAAGGCAGAATGCTTGACGATGATGGCGCTGTTTTATTGCGCTTTGAAGATAACGCTACGGGCGTACTAACTGCATCGCAAATTGCGGCGGGAGAGGAAAACG
Source organism: Bacteroidota bacterium (assembly GCA_030775685.1). GTDB lineage: Bacteria > Bacteroidota > Bacteroidia > Sphingobacteriales > Sphingobacteriaceae > Mucilaginibacter. Next base: position 112,232 of record JALYIP010000050.1, on the reverse strand, counting down.
CTTTGAAAATTCGTGTTTATGGCGAAAACGGTAGCCTTGAATGGGCACAGCAGGAGCCAAACACGCTTACCATCAAGTGGAGCGATAAGCCTGCACAAACAATACGAGCAGGCAGTGGCTATACAGATCGTGAATCTATTTACGCGACTCACAATACCCGTACACCGGGAGGTCACCCTGAGGGATACCTGGAGGCATTCGGTAACTTGTATCGTAATTTTGCGTTATCGTTACAAGCGAAACTAAACAACGAAGAGGCAAAACCCGAATGGCTGGATTTTCCGGGCATTGAAGACGGCATAAGAGGCATGGCATTTATTGAAAATGTGGTTGCCTCGAATAACAGCAACGAGAAGTGGACGGATTACGTGATTTAATGTGCGGATATGCAAATGTGCGGATGTGCGAATAATTTGAAGATGTGTTGATTTGATGATTTGAAAATGGAGCATGTAGAATTTTCTTTGCCACATTCACCAATGAACTAATTAACCAGTGAATTAATGAACTAACCAAAATGACTACAATAAAAGGACCTGCATTATTTATAGCACAGTTTATAGGCGATACCGCGCCGTTTAACAGCCTTGAAGGCATTTGCAAATGGGCAAAGGACCTTGGCTATAAAGGGCTTCAGCTACCAACTTTGGATTCTCGTTTTATTGATCTGCAAAAAGCAGCTGAAAGCAAGAGTTATGCGGAAGACCTGAAGGGCGAGATCAATTCATATGGACTGGAAATTACCGAACTTTCAACCCATCTACAGGGCCAACTGGTGGCAGTTAACCCTGTTTACGACGATCTTTTTGATGGATTTGCACCAAAAGCACTCCGTAAAAATCCCAAGGCACGACAGGAATGGGCGGTACAGCAGCTAAAATATGCTGCTAAGGCTTCTCAAAACTTAGGCCTGAATGCTTCTGTTACTTTTAGCGGTGCGCTGCTTTGGCCAATGGTTTACCCATGGCCGCAAAGACCGGCGGGTATTGTTGAAACCGGGTTTGATGAATTGGCTAAACGCTGGAAACCTATCCTTGACGTTTACGAGGATTGCGGAATAGATCTGTGTTATGAGGTTCATCCCGGAGAAGACCTACATGACGGCATTACCTACGAGATGTTTTTGGATAAGGTAAATAATCATGCGCGTGCCTGCCTGCTATACGATCCTTCGCATTTTGTTTTACAGTGTCTTAACTATTTGGAATACATTGATAATTACCACGAGCGTATAAAAATGTTCCATGTTAAGGATGCAGAATTTAACCCAACCGGGAAGCAAGGTGTTTATGGCGGCTATCAGAACTGGATTGATCGCGCGGGCCGTTTCCGCTCATTAGGCGACGGACAGGTTGATTTTAAAGGGATTTTTAGTAAACTTACACAATATAATTACACCGGTTGGGCAGTGCTTGAATGGGAGTGCGCTTTGAAACACCCGGAAGACGGTGCTCGCGAAGGAGCGGAGTTTATTAAGAACCACATTATCAGGGTTACCGAAAAAGCCTTTGACGATTTTGCAGCATCAGGGTCTGACGATGCCTTTAACCGTAAGACGCTTGGTATTTAAAAACAAACCCATTATTTAAAAACTATTATAACCTAAAATTAGTAAAATGCAATCCATTAACCGTACTCAACTCTTTAGGGCAAGCTGCTTGTCGCTACTGGTTACTTCGCTTTCATTTGGTATCAGGGCCGGGATTCTGAACAAGTTAGGCACCGACTTTAATTTAGATAAGGCCCAGCTTGGCTCAATCACAGCAACAGCATTTTGGGGCTTTCCATTAGCGGTAGTTATCGGCGGTATTATTGTTGACATAATCGGTATGAAAAGGTTGCTGTTGTTAGCCTTTATATTTCATTTAATAGGCATCCTGCTTACTATTTTTGCAACCGGATTCTGGACGTTGTTTATATCAACATTAACGATAGGTATTGCAAACGGTACCGTTGAGGCGGCTTGTAACCCATTGGTTACTACCTTGTATCCTGATAGTAAGACTACAAAATTAAGCCACTTTCACCTTTGGTTTCCTGGGGGAATTGTTATAGGAACGCTGATTGTCCTTTTACTGAATAAAATAGGTTTAGGCTGGCAAATACAGGTTGGGCTAATGTTGATTCCTACTTTACTTTATGGTTTCTTATTTTCAAAACTCGATTTTCCCGTTACCGAACGTGTTGCTTCGGGCGTATCAACTGCCGGTATGTATAAAGCACTTTGGAACCCGTTATTCATCTTTATGTTTATCTGTATGTTCGGCACAGCCATAACAGAGTTGTTCACCGGGCAATGGATTGATGTTTTGCTGAAAAATGTTACCCAGAACGCTATTTTGATATTAACGCTTGATACAGGCGTAATGGTGCTTGGTCGTGCATTTGCCAAACCAATTTTAAAAATTGTGTCGCCACAGGTTTTGCTATTAATTTCAACCATACTGGCGGCAACAGGAATTTATCTGTTAAGCACCTTAACTGGAGATGCGGTATTCTTTGCAGCGATAATATTCGGTATGGGCGTATGCTTCTTTTGGCCTACAATGCTGGGCTTTGTAAACACAAATATCCCGAAAACCGGTGCTTTAGGTTTAAACCTGATGGGTGGGGCTGGTATGTTTGCGGTTTCGCTCTATACAATAGTTATGGGTAAGTATTATGATAACATTGTTAAAGCAGCAGGTGGTGATAATACTACAGCTGGTCCGAAAGTTTTGCAGACAACGCTGGTGATCCCGTTGGTATTAATTGTAGCCTTTGCAGGACTGGTTATTTATATGCGCACTAAAAATAAAACTGCACCGCTGGGGAATGCGGTTGTTTAACAACAAAATATTAAAATTGTAATTCAATAATCCCTTATAATAACAAACAATACACTAAAAATGAAGAAAGTTTTTGCAATCCTATTAATAAGTGCGGCAATGTCTGCTTGCGGTGGTGGTTCTAAATCAGGCGGCGGTGCCGACAGCACAGCAGCAGCCGACCAAACCGCTAAGTCCGCGCAACCAAATGCTGATACCAGTGCAGGTAAAACCGGCGCAGCGGATGCAGGTGCAGCAGCCCCTGCTATTAAGTTAATGGCCAGTCTTGATTGCAATACTTGCCACAAAGCGGATGTTAAAGTGGTGGGCCCAGCTTTTAAGGACATAGCAGCCAAATACCCGCCGACCGACGCCAATATTGATACTTTGGCTAATAAGGTTATCAAAGGTGGTAAAGGCCATTGGGGCGATATTGCCATGAGCGCTCACCCATCCTTAGCCGTTGGCGATGCCAAAACCATAGTTAAATACATTTTATCGCTCCATAAATAATACAGGGAGTATTTCAGTTGTATTGAATACAGAAACGTTCTGTATCAACAGGAACATAAACAAACCCAACTATGGCAATTAAGCAAAACAGGCGGTCGGCAATAAAGAATATTGTGGCCGGTACTGCTGCTATCACCGCAACAGGCATGTTATCATCATTTACAACAGACGACAGAAAGGAAGAGTTGAGCGACAAACTAAAAGGCAATATAAACCACTCCGTTTCGCCATGGTGCTATAGCGAGTTGACGCTCGACCAGCTTTGCGTAACAGCTAAAGAGATCGGCATCACCGGGATCGACCTGTGTGGTCCTAAGGATTGGCCTACGCTTCAAAAGCATGGCATGTATTCGCCAATGTGTAACGGTGCAGAAATTAACCTTACTGATGGCTTTGGAGATACCGAGTTTCATGAGCGGCTGATAAAAAGCTATACTGAAATGATTCCGTTGGTCGCCAAAAATGGCTACACCAACCTGATTTGCTTCAGCGGCAGCAAACGTGGAAAGGATGATGAAACTGGCTGGAAGAACTGCGAGGAAGGCTTAAAAAAACTATTACCGTTGGCCGAAAAACATAAGGTTGTTTTGTGTATGGAATTGCTGAATAGCAAAATAGACCATAAGGACTACCAATGCAATACATCGAAATGGGGCGCCGAGCTTGCTAGGAGAATAGGTTCGGATAACTTTAAATTGTTGTTCGATATCTATCATATGCAGATTGATGAAGGTGATATCATCAGGAATATAACCGATCATCACCAACACATTGCGCACTACCATACCGGAGGGATCCCGGGTCGTCATGAGATTGACGATACCCAGGAACTTTATTACCCTGCCGTAATGCGCGCAATTGCTGCTACCGGCTTTAAAGGCTATGTAGGGCAGGAGTTTGTTCCGAAAAATGTGGATAAGATAGCTTCGTTAAGGAAGGCTATCCAAATTTGTGATGTGTAGTGAAAGTTGAGAGTCAAGAATCAAGAGTCAAGAATCAAGATTTAAGAGGGAATTTTGCAGCGACCATGAACTATGAACCATAAACTATGAACTAATACCCCGTTAAACCAATTACATCTAATACACTCTATAAATACAAAAACCTATGAGTACCAGGAGAGAATTTTTAACCCAGGCCGGGATGGTGACGGCAGGCCTGATGATAGCGCCGCATTTAGTATCGGCAAAGCCAAACAGTGTAGTAGGTTTACAGCTATACAGTTTGCGCGACCAGCTACCAAAAGACGTTAAAGGCGTTATTGCCAAAGTAGCGGCAGCCGGCTATAAGGAGGTTGAGCCATTTGGTTATTCGAAGCAAAATGGCTTTTGGGGACTCAACGCAAAAGATTTCAGCAGTTTGCTAAAGGACAACGGATTGACTACGCCAAGCGCACATTTTGATATGAACGGATATTTGGTTGACGGGAAAACTGAAGCCTTTGATTCGTATATCGAAGCCGCTAACATTACCGGGATGACCTATGTAATTATTCCTTCCATTAATGGCGAAGTTTTGAAAAGCGCTGACGAATTTAAAATGATTGCCTCAAAAATGAATAAGGCAGCCGAGATCTGTAAAAAGGCAGGCTTACAACTGGGCTATCATAACCACAATTTTGAGTGGAAACCAATTGACGGTACAACCTTTTACGATACCATATTGAAAGAAACCGATCCTAAACTGGTACAAATGGAAATGGATATTTTCTGGGTGGTACGCGCCGGACAGGACGCTGTAAAATTGTTTGAGCAACATCCGGGCAGGTTTGCACTTTGCCACATAAAAGACAGGGATAAAACCCAAACCGATTTAAATACTGAAATTGGTAAAGGCAGTGTCGACTTTAAATCAATTTTAAGCCACGCAAAGCTTGCCGGTTTAAAACACTTTATTGTTGAACAGGAAAACTATATAAACATAGACCCTTACGTAAGCATTGCAGAAAGCGCTGCTTATTGTAAGAATGTATTGCACGTGTAGTTTTGGTTGATTAGGTGAATGAGTTTGTAATCGACTGATTGCAACTTAAATTAACTTAATCCAACTCAATCAACTAACTCCAACTTAATAAACCAATAATTAACTAAAAATGAAATACTCACTATTATTAACCGCAGCCCTGGCAGGAAGCTTTTTTATGGCGCATGCACAAGGCAAACCAGAAGATACAGAAGTATGGGACCCAATCCCGAAGGTGGTAACTCCCGGCAATACATTCAGGGATGCCCCGTCTGACGCCGTAATTTTGTTCGACGGAAAAGGCCTTGACAAATGGGTTCAGGCCGACGACCAAACAGATGCCAAATGGGATGTGAAAGGCGATGTGCTTACTGTAAATAAAAAATATGGTAACATAGAAACCAAACAAAAATTTACAAATTACCAGTTGCATTTGGAATGGAAAGTTCCGGCAAGCATCACAGGTTCGGGACAGGCAAGGGGCAACAGCGGCGTGTTTTTAGCATCGTTAGGTAAAGGAGATGCAGGTTATGAATTACAGGTTTTAGATTCGTACAATAACAAAACATACGTTAACGGTATGGCCGGCAGTATCTACAAACAGGCTATTCCTTTGGCTAATCCGGGCAGAAAACCAGGTGAATGGCAGACCTATGACGTTATTTGGACCGCTCCAACATTTAATTCAGATGGCACAGTAAAAACACCAGCAAAGGCGACAGTGTTCTTCAACGGTGTATTGGTTGAAAATGACTTCATCCTCCTTGGTCCTACAAAGTACATCGGAAAACCTGAATACATTCAACATGGCCCTGCATCTATCAAATTGCAGGCGCACGGCGACAAAAGCGAACCCCTAAGCTACCGCAACATCTGGGTGCGGGAGTTGTAAAAATATTACTTCATAGTTGATGGTTCATAGTTTATATTTGTGAACCATCGGCTATGAATTGATTATTGAGGCCGGCGTAAAAAAATTATCCCTACATCATGAACAAAAAATTAACGATAGCATTGTTGCTGCTGGCGTTTGCCTGTAATTTAGTAAATGCCCAGGTCACAAAAGCCCCGGCTTACCCCTTAATTACCCACAATACCTATTTCAGCATCTGGTCGATGACGGATAGCTTAAACGCTCATCCAACAAGGCATTGGACAGGCAAGGATCAGCCGTTGATTGGGATGATTAAAGTTGATAACACCGTTTATCGTTTTTTAGGTAAGGATGTACCATCTTATGCCACCATATTACCTGCGGCAGACGAACAAGCTTATAAATGTCAATATACCGAGGCGGAACCAACCGGGAACTGGCAGGAAGTAAAATATGATGATTCTAAATGGACTACCGGAACAGCGCCTTTTTCGGATGATAAAAAACAAGCTAGAACCGTTTGGGCAAGCAAGGATATTTGGGTTAGAAGAACCTTTACACTTAATGACCTGAACATTGATCGGTTGTTTCTAAAACTATATCATGATGATAATGTAGAGGTGTATTTAAACGGCGAGAAAATTTATAATAAAGTTGGTTGGGTAAGCGATTTTAAACTTATCCCCCTAAAAGAAAAAATAAAGAATAGCTTGGCTAAAGGTAAAAATGTGCTGGCTATCCATTGCGCAAATACCGCCGGTGGCGCATGGCTGGATGCCGGATTGGTTAGCGAAGTAAAGGCTAAACCAACAGGTATATTATTGGCTAAACAAAAAGATGTTACGGTAACTGCCACTCAAACTATTTATGATTTTGAATGCGTGGGTGTTGATCTGAAGTTAACGTTTACTTCTCCGCTGTTAATGAACGACCTAAACCTTTTCTCAAGGCCGGTTTCTTACATCAGCTACAAGATAAAATCAAACGATGGCAAGAACCATAATGTTAAGGTGTTTTTCAGCGCCTCGACAGCTATAGCGGTTAATACGCCAACACAAAATGTCACTGCGCAAAAATATCTTACTCAATCATTATCAGTTCTTAAGGCCGGAACAGTGGCCCAACCAATATTACAGAAAAAGGGGGACGACCTGCGGATTGATTGGGGATACATGTACGTAGCCGCACCGGCTGCCGCAAAGGCGGTACAATACATAACAACACAAGGCGAATCGGTAAACTCGTTTCTTGGCCAGGGAGCAAATACTCTTGTAAAACAAGGTAAGCAACTTGCTTTAAATACGGTACTTGATTTTGGAAGTATTGGCGCTGCTTCAAAGGAAAAATTTGTCGAGCTTGGTTATGATGATATCTACTCAGTTCAGTATTTTAAACAAAATTTAAAACCATGGTGGAAAACCACCGGCGCAACTATCGATAAGGAATTAACTACTGCTGCTGCTGATTATATATCTGTAATGCAGAAATGCGATGCCTTTAACAAGAGCATGTATAGTGCTGCATTAAAGGCTGGCGGTAAAAATTATGCAGATCTATGTGTATTGGGCTATCGCCAAAGTATTGCTGCACACCAACTATTGAAAAGTCCTCAGGGAACTGTTTTATTCCTTTCTAAGGAAAACTTTAGCAATGGATCGATAAATACCGTGGACGTAACTTATCCGTCGGCCCCGTTATACTTAATTTATAATCCAAGGTTACTGGAAGGGATGTTAAATGGCATCTTTTTTTATTGCGACGGAAAAAGCTGGGGGCATGACTTTGCTGCGCATGATTTGGGAACTTACCCGCTTGCCAACGGACAAACCTACGGTGAAAATATGCCGGTTGAAGAATCGGGTAACATGATTATACTTACCGCTGCCATAGTAAAGGCAGAAGGCAATGCTGCATACGCCAAACAGCATTGGAAAACATTAAGTGTTTGGGCGAATTATTTAAGCGAGAATGGATTTGATCCGGGTAACCAGCTTTGTACAGATGACTTTGCCGGGCATTTGGCGCGTAATGCAAATTTATCGGTGAAGGCAATTGTGGCTTTAGGCGCTTATGCCGATATGGCGGACAAGCTTGGCCAAAAGGCTGTAGCACAAAAATACAAAGCTATCGCCCTTGACATGGCCAACCGGTGGCAGAAGCTTGCAGATGCCGGCGACCACTATTCACTAGTGTTTGAGAAAAAGGATACCTGGAGCCAGAAATATAACTTGATCTGGGATAAGGTTTTAGGTCTGCATTTATTCCCGGCGCAGGTTTATAAGAAGGAAATTGACTATTATTTAACCAAACAGAACGAATTCGGTTTACCGTTGGATAGCCGCAAAACCTATACAAAATCAGATTGGATTGTTTGGACAGCATCATTGGCTGATAATCAAAAGGATTTTAAAGCTTTGATTGACCCGGTTTATAAATATGCTACTGAAACCCCGTCACGTGTTCCGCTAAGCGATTGGCACGAAACTAAGGATGGTAAAATGGTAGGTTTCCAGGCGCGCAGCGTTGTGGGAGGCTATTTCATGAAGATGCTGGAAGCAAATTGGGTAAAATAAATTTAATGATTGAGGTTGCCTCACCTAAATCCTCTCCAAAGGAGAGGACTTAACTTCGCTTTTTTAGAACCCTCTCCTTTGGAGAGGGCAGGGTGAGGCGGGCAAGTCTGTGGGAAGAATAAATTTTTGATTTCCCTTAAATTAGTAGGTTTGAATGAAATTGATCTATAGGAAATGGTTCATTTAAAACAGTTGAATTATGCAAAATAAAAGCAATGTCCGTTATTATTTCTTAACTGTAATTTTTACAGTTTTAATGAGTTTTAGCGGTATCGCTAAGGCTGCAGATGGTTACTATTACCAGTTAAAAGTCTACCATTTTAAAACCGTGGCGCAGGAAGACCTGGCGGATAAATATTTGCAAAATGCATACTTACCGGCGCTTCACAGGTTGGGCATTAAATCGGTAGGTGTATTTAAACCTGTTGAGGGGGATACGCTTGGTAAACGCATCTATGTATTTATCCCATTCAAAACCTGGGATCAGTTTAAAAAAGCTGATCAGCAATTAGCAGCCGATCAGCAATATCAAACCGACGGCAAGGATTTTATAGACGCATCATATAAAGACGCTCCGTATACACGCATAGAAACTATTTTACTGAGTGCCTTTCCTAAAATGTTATTCGCGGCTGTTCCTGAGCTTACAGCAAATAAGGCTGACCGGATCTATGAGCTGCGCAGTTACGAAAGTGCAACCGAGAAGTATAATGTGAACAAGGTGAAAATGTTTAATGATGGCGATGAGGTTGCATTGTTTAAACGGCTTGGGTTTAACGCAGTATTTTATTCGCAAGTGATAGCAGGGGCGCATATGCCGAACCTGATGTATATGGTTACCTTTAATAGTATGGCCGATCATGATAAGCTTTGGAAGGCGTTTGGCGAAGATCCGTATTGGAAAACCTTGTCGGCAAAGGCGGAATATCAGAACAATGTTTCGCATGTGGACGCCGTATTCTTGCATCCGTCCGCTTATTCTGACTTTTGATGAAGCTTGAAAAAAGGGATTACGACGCCATAGTGGTAGGCTCCGGGCCGAACGGTTTGGCTGCCGCTATCCTGATGCAACAAAAAGGGTTGTCGGTTTTATTAATAGAGCGCAAACCAACCATTGGAGGTGGTTTGCGAACCGCGGAACTTACCTTGCCCGGTTATCTTCATGACATCTGTTCGGCCGTACACCCGCTTGCAGTGGCATCTCCATTTTTTGAAACATTACCTTTAGCCGGTCACGGACTTGAATATTTGTACCCTGAAATAGCTGCTGCTCATCCATTTGATAATGGCACCGCTGCAATATTAAATGGCACCGTTGAAGAAACGGCAAACCTGCTAGGTGATGACGCTGCATCGTATGTCAAACTAATGGAGTCGGTAGTTAAGGACTGGCCATTAATTGCTACGGATGTGCTGGGACCTTTACATTTCCCCAAATACCCGCTGGCGATGGCCCTGTTTGGACTGCCGGCATTAACATCCGCCGCCCATTTGGTTAAACGGTTTAAAACTCCCGGGGCAAGGGGATTACTTGCAGGCATGGCGGCCCATTCCATCCAACCGTTAACTAATTTAGCCACTTCGGCTATCGCGCTGGTATTGATGGCAAATGGCCACTTAAAAGGCTGGCCAATTCCAAAAGGTGGATCAAGCCAGATAGCCAATGCTTTAGCATCTTATTTTACTTCGATAGGCGGCAAAATAGAAACAAATACTTACATTACTTCATTACAGCAATTGCCATCTGCTCATGTTGTTTTATTTGATGTAACACCAAAGCAATTACTAAAAATTGCCGGGCACAAGTTTTCTTCCATCTATAAATGGCAAATGGAACGCTACAGATACGGGGCCGGGGTTTTTAAGATAGATTGGGCGCTTGATGCACCAATCCCTTTCACTGCCGGGGCCTGCCGCAAGGCCGGTACTATTCACATTGGTAATACTTTTGAAGAAATAGCTAAGGGGGAACAGGAGATCTGGGATGGCAAACATCCCGATAAGCCGTTTGTACTACTCGCCCAGCCGACTATAATAGATTCAACCCGCGCACCACAGGGAAAACATACCGCATGGGCTTATTGCCATGTTCCTAATGGTTCGGAAAAAGATATGACGACTATTATTGAAAACCAGGTAGAACGTTTTGCCCCCGGTTTTAAAGACGCTATCCTTGCAAGGCATACCATGAACACGGTACAAATGGAGGAATATAACCCCAACTACATAGGTGGTGATATCAATGGCGGTGTAATCGACCTCGGTCAATTGTTTACGCGCCCTGTGCTGCGGTGGTCGCCCTATAAGACATCTGCAAAAGGACTTTATATCTGCTCATCATCAACTCCGCCCGGAGGAGGTGTCCACGGTATGTGTGGTTATCACGCAGCGAAAAGGGCGTTGAAAGATAACTTCGGGATCACAGATTTTAATTGTTAGAACGGATTAAGCTGAATTAGTTTTGGTGTCGATTTAAACTTCGTGAAATCAATATGATCCGCATTAATCGGTGTCATCAATTTTTTATCAGCCTAGATCAGCGATCCCGGTTCCATTATCAAACTTTTTGTCCGATATCGACCGTTTTTTCAAAAATGTAAAATTATAACTATCTAATTATCAGTATTTATATAATGGCATAGCAGTTGCAATCAACTGTGCTATACAAGGTACTATAATGGATAAGGAAATTACACAGGAAGTTACAACGCAGCGAAGAAAAAAGACATTTGTCATCGCTATAATTGCCATCGCCGTTTTTATTGTTTTGATATGGGGCGTCAGGTCGACGTTTAAATCATCCATCAAAAGATCAGAGATCACAACCGCCAAAGTTGAAACCGGTGATATTGAAAACACAATCAACGCAACAGGTGAGGTTTTGCCGGAGTTTGAGGAAATTCTCACCAGTCCGATCAATGCATCTATAAAAAACGTGACAATGGATGCCGGCAATAAAGTAAAGGCTGGCCAATCTATCTTGACGCTTGATAAGTCTGCCACCCAAACAGATTACGACAAAATGAAATTCCAGCTGGAATCGAAACAGAATGAGATCCAGAAATTAAGGCTTGATCTTAACAAAAGCTTTTATGATATCCAGTCGAATAACGACATAAAAAAACTACGCATTGATAACCTCGCCGATGCCGTTGAAAATGCAAAGCGGCTGTTTAAGGCAGGCGGCGGCACCCGTGAAGGCATCGAACAGGCGGAACTGAATTTAAAAGTTGCTCAATTGGAAAAAAAGCAACTGGAAAACGAAGTAAAAAACAAGCAGCAAACCATGCAGATTGAAATAAAGGAGGCGCAAATTGCCGCCGATATTTTAAGCAGCGATTTAACTGCGCTGCAAAGGAAATTGGATCTTGCAAATATTGTCGCCACCCGTGCCGGGGTAATCACCTATGTAAACAAAAATATTGGCGCCAACGTGCGGGAGGGAGAATCGCTTGCCCGCATTGCCGACCTTGGCAGCTTTAAGGTACAGGGCAGCATCTCTGATAACTCGCTCGATCAGCTACACAGCGGCCTGCCGGTTATTGTGCTGATAAACGAAAACCAGCTGCGTGGCCACGTAGTAAATGTGTCGCCATCTATACAAAACAGTATTATTTCATTTGATATCCAGCTGGATGAGCGCAATAATAAACTGCTTCGTCCCAATATGAAGGTGGATGTTTACCTGGTAACTGCCACCCACAATCACATTATGCGTATTGCAAATGGCCCTGCTTTTAAGGGCCCGGAGATTCAGGACATTTTTGTGGTGAACAATGGCAAAGCCGAAAAACGCACCGTACATATCGGCCTCACAAATTTTGACTATGTGGAGATTAAGGAGGGCGTTAAACCTGGCGATGAAGTTATCACCTCAGATATGACGGAATATAAAAATTCAAAGGAAGTAACAATTGGTGAATAGTTGATTGGGTTGGATTAGGTTGATTAAGTTAATATCAACCTGGGGCTGCCAAATCATAAAAGTCAAAAAATATCGACAATCAATGAGACTATTATATATAATATTTCTGCTAATGATCAGCCTCCATGCATTTTGCAGCGGCCCTGATTCAACGCGGCTTACGCTAAAGGAGGTGGTGGCAATGGCAAAGGACAATTCCATTGCAGCGAAGCAATCTATTACCACCCGGGAAACTAAGTACTGGCAATGGCGGACTTATAAGTCAAACTACCAGCCACAGCTGTCACTAAGTGGAAATCTGCCGGGATACAGCAAAACAAGCACGCCGGTAGTACAGCCGGATGGTACGATCGTGTTTCAGCCGATCCATTATGATAATTCATCGCTTACATTAAACTTCAGCCAAAGTATAACAGCAACCGGGGCAACCATCTACGGACAAACAAATATGCAGCGCTTTGATGATTTTAACAGCAACAGCGTACTTTACAACGGTGTGCCATATGCAATAGGTTTTAGTCAGCCGCTGGGGCAGTTTAACAGCTTGAAATGGGATAAGAAGATCCAGCCATTGTTATACAACGAAAGCAAGCAGGCGTATATCGAGGCACAGGAACAAATTTCTATAACAGTCACCGGCTATTTCTTCGACTTGCTGTTGGCGCAGGTGAACCTGGAAACCGCGCAAGCAAATTTAACAAACACACAAAAGATCTTGAAGATAGCCAATTTGAAATTTGAGCTTGGTAAAGTATCAAAAAACGAGATCCTGCAACTACAATTAGAACAGTTAAATGCAAAAAAAGCAGTAGGAACAGCCAAACGCGACATGGAAATTGCCACACTGAACTTGCGCAGTTACATAGGGCAGGAGAGCGACGAAAAGATTGTGTTACAGGTTCCTGAAACAATCAGCCAGATGAGCGTAACAGCCGACCGTGTTTTGGCCGAGGCATTCTCCAATCGTTCGGACGCAATAGCTTTCGTAAGACGCATTGCCGAAGCCAAACGGGATGTAGCACTGGCGCACGGGCAAACAGGCTTAACCGCGACGCTTACGGCTAATATCGGTACTTCAAACTCAGCAACAACTATCCCCGGAATCTACCGGTCGCCACAGACGCAACAATTGCTTGAATTGCAATTCTCGATCCCGGTTTTGGATTGGGGCAGATCGAAGGCGAAAATAAAAACTGCCGAGGCCAACCAAAAGTTCACTGAGTATTCAGTTGAGCAGGATAAGCAAACCTTTAAGCAGCAAATTGTAACGCAGGTTTCCCTGTTCAATGTGATGAAGGACCAGCTGACTTTAACCGCAGAAGCGGACAGTATTGCGTCTGAAAAATATAAGATAGCCAGGGAGCGGTATGTTTTAGGCGATCTGAGCATAACTGACCTTAGTCTCGCCTTCCAGGAAAATGACCAGGCAAAACGGGACTATGTACAATCGCTCCGCGACTTCTGGAGCGCCTATTACCAGTTACGCTACCTGTCACTGTACGACTTTGAAAAAAACGAAAAAATAACCTATAAATAAATCACCAATTCACTCACTCACTAATTCACTAATTAAAAAATATGATAACTCTACAAAACATCGAAAAAGTATACCGCACCAATACAGTTGAGACACTCGCGCTGAATAGCATCAGCCTGGATGTGGCCAAAGGCGAGTTCTTGTCTATCATGGGGCCATCGGGCTGTGGTAAAAGTACGCTGCTCAACATTATGGGGCTGCTGGACATGCCTTCAAAAGGCGAAATCAGGATAGCCGATCAAAAAACTGATAACCTGTCGGACAAGCAACTGGCGCAGTTTCGCAATAAAAAGCTTGGGTTTATATTCCAGAGCTATCATTTGATAAATGACCTACAGGTATTGGACAATGTGGAGCTGCCTTTGTTATACCGGGACGTATCTGCAAAAGAAAGAAAACAACTTGCAACTGAGGCGTTGGAGAAGGTTGGGCTTGCAAACCGCATAAAGCATTTCCCTAATCAATTATCAGGCGGACAAAAGCAGCGGGTAGCTATTGCGCGGGCTATTGTTGGTCGCCCGGAGATTATCCTTGCGGATGAGCCAACCGGTAACCTTGACAGTGCCATGGGTAACGAGATCATGGATATCCTGATGAAACTGAACCAAAACGATGGCACCACCATAGTAATGGTTACGCATGATGAAAACATGGCGCATAAAACCCATCGGTTGGTTCGCTTATTTGATGGTTCGCAGGTTCAGTAGTTCATATCAGCCTAAAAAATTAAAACAATGCTTAAAAATTATTTTAAAATAGCCATCGCGGTATTACGCCGGAGGAAGTTCTTTACTTTCATCAGCCTGTTCGGGATCAGCTTTACGCTTACCATATTGCTGGTACTTACCGCGTTTATTGATAAGGTTGTAGGCGACAGCTATCCCGATAAAAAGCGCGACCGCTCGTTATATGTTTCACGTATACAATTGTCCTATAAGGATGGAAGAAGCTCAGGGCCGCCATCGTACTATTTTTTAGACCACTTTGCGCGTACGCTGAAAACGCCTGTTGAGATAGGGATTGCATCGGGATTTAGTGGTACCAATACTTATGTAAATAATAAAAAAATAGCGGTTAACTACAAGTACACCAATGCGGAATACTGGGATATAATGGAATACGAGTTTACCGAAGGTAAGGCGCTCACCAAGCAACAGATAGATAACGCCGACAAAGTAGCCGTGATATCCGAAGATATGAAACGGGAGTATTTTGGTGATGCGTCCTCGGTTGTCGGTAAGCTTATAGAAGCGGATAACGTAAAGTACCGGGTTACCGGTGTTGTGAAAAATGTGCCCATAACCAGTTACATGCTCTATAGCGATATTTACTTACCTTGTACCGTGGCGAAAACCGATTTCAGGAAAGATAAAAGCTACCAGGGCGGTTTTTATGGTATACTGTTGGCAAAATCAAGCGCCGACTTATCTAAAATGCACGGTGAATTTGAGGATATGATAAAGCGGCTGCCGCTACCTAGCAAGGATGTTATCAAAATATACAGCCACGCGGATACGTATATTCGGTCATACCTTGATGCTGGTGACGAGGAACACTCCGGTGTGGCAATTGCGCTCACAGCTATCAGTATTTTCGCGTTGCTCGTGATGTTGTTGCCTACGCTTAACCTGGTTAACATCAATATCACACGTATTATGGAGCGGTCATCAGAAATAGGCGTGCGCAAGGCTTTCGGCGCATCATCGCGTACCTTGGTTTACCAGTTTATTGTGGAGAATATTATACTCACTTTATTAGGTGGACTAATAGGTGTAGTGCTATCGGTAATAGCCCTGCAAGTATTAAATGGCGAAAACCTTATACCGAACCTGGTATTAACACTAAATTTTACGGTGTTGGGCATTGGCCTGCTGATATGTTTCTTTTTTGGCCTGCTATCGGGTGTCTATCCTGCCTGGCGCATGTCAAAGCTGAATGTAGTAACCGCGCTTAAGGCGCAATAAGAATTGTCAAATCATTTAAATTAAGATATTATGTTCAAGCATTTATTTAAACTGATATGGAATAAAAAGAAACAAAACTTTTTATTGATGTCCGAGATATTATTCTCATTCCTGGTACTCTTTGCGGTGTTTACCCTGCTGGTGTACTATTACAATAACTATAAAAAGCCAATGGGTTTTGAATATCAAAACGTTTGGGTAATAAGCTATAATAACTCCTTTAAAACAACTAATACTGATTCGCTTGATACCTATTATGAAACGCTGCGCCAGAATTTAAGGGCATTGCCAGGTGTTAAGGAAATAAGCTTTTGCAGCGATAATGTTCCTTTTTTACAAAACACCTGGCAAGGGGGAGCAAACTACAAAGGCATGCAGGTAGGGGGAGTAAACCAGTATACTGTTGACGATACCTACGACCGTACCATGACAACGCAATTGCTGGAAGGCCGTTGGTTTAATAAGGCAGATATAGTTGCAAAAAACCAGCCTATTATTATCAGTTCGGATTTAAAAGAAAAATTTTTTGGAACCGGCGAGGCAGTAGGCAAACTAATTGGCGACGGCGACCAGCCCGGTCACGATAAAAAGCTGATGAAAGTTATAGGCGTAATACAAGGTATTAAGGCAAAAGGCGACTATGCACCAGCAGGTTATGCCGTTTATCACCGTACAGATACAGGCTCCTATCGTTCGCTTGGCAAAATTGTGGTGCGGGTTAATGAGGGTGCCACCGCTGCTTTTGAGGCCCGGCTATACAAAACGATGGCCAATTATATGAAAAACTCTAATGTGGAGATAGAGCACCTTACAAATAAGCGGGTAGATGCCAATTATTTTACCCTTGTGCCGATGATAGTGTTGATTATTGTAGGCGGGTTTTTAATCATCAACGTGGCGCTGGGTCTGTTCGGTGTTCTGTGGTATAACATTAACAAACGCCGTGGCGAAATTGGTTTACGCAGGGCTGTAGGCGCAACAGGAAGCTCGGTATCGTCGCAGCTGATAGCAGAGTCGATGATATTGGCAACCCTGTCATTAATTCTCGGGACATTTTTTGCCGTGCAGTTTCCATTATTGAATGTATTTGATTTAGCCGCTGGCATTTATCTGGTTGCAATGGTTTTTGCCATTATATTTATTTACCTGCTGATATTTTTGTGCTCGCTATATCCCGGAAAGCAAGCTGCTGCAATTTATCCAGCGGTAGCGCTGCATGAAGAGTGACCGAAACCGGGATAACGGACTTTTTGGATTTGTAAGGATGATAATTTAAGATTGAAATCGGTGTGAATCCTTTTAATCCCTTAATCCCGGTTTTGCTTATACTTGTATAAAATATGGTATTAATTATTGACGATGATATTGCTGTTAGAACATCGCTGCTTTTGTTGCTGAAAAACGAGGGTTATGATGTTACGGACAGTGCCGAACCTGCCGATGCAATTAAAAAAATAAAAAAACATGAGCCGGAGCTGATCATCCTCGACCTTAATTTTTCTAACGATACCTCCGGCAAGGAGGGGATGGAATTGTTGGCCAAGATCAAACAAATTGACGCCACCATACCAATTATCCTGATAACAGGCTGGGCAAGTATCGAACTTGCTGTACAGGGAATGAAGCTTGGCGCCAATGATTTTATAAATAAACCATGGAGTAATGATCATTTGCTGCAATCGGTTAAGACACTGCTTGACCTAAAGGAAAAAAAGACGGAGCATCATACGCGCAAACAACTCGATAAAACTTACGATTTTCAGGATATAATTGGTGAAGACCCAAAAATGCTGAATATATTGGAGACCATTGGCCGTGTAGCCGGTACTGATGCGTCTATACTGATAATGGGTGAAAGTGGTACTGGCAAGGAACTTATCGCAGAAGCTATCCATCAAAACAGCTTGCGCAAAAATAAGCCGTTTATAAAAGTTAACCTCGGCGGCATTTCCACTTCCCTATTTGAAAGCGAGATGTTCGGCCATGTGCGGGGGGCTTTTACAGATGCGCGTTTTGATCGGACCGGTCGTTTTGAGCTTGCCAATAAGGGTACTATCTTTTTGGATGAGATAGGCGACCTGGATCCCGGCAGCCAGGTGAAGCTGTTACGCGTGTTACAGGACAGGACTTATGAAGTGCTTGGCAACAGCAAGACGAAATCGGTTGATGTTAGGGTGGTTTGCGCAACCAATAAAAATTTAGGCGAGATGGTGAGTAAAACTACTTTCCGTGAAGATTTGCTGTACCGGATCAACCTCATCACTATTTATCTGCCCGCTTTGCGAGACAGGCCTAAGGATATTCCCTTGCTGGTGAATTATTTTATCGATAACTTAAAGGAAATTTACGGTCGGCCTTCATTATCGGTAGTCGGCAGCGCTATGAAGTGGCTGCAGCAATTGCCCTTGCCGGGCAACATCAGGCAGCTGAAAAACATAGTGGAACGAACTATCCTGGTCAGCAAAAATGATGAGCTGGATATTGATGACTTTCGATCGCAATTGGAATTATCGCCGGTAAACAAGGGAAACATACAATTGCCCGGCATCGGGACATTGACATTGGAGGAAGTGGAGGTTGAAATGATAAAGCGGGCGATGGATCACCATAAAAACAAGATTGCCAAGGCTGCTGCCTCTTTGGGGCTTACCCGCAGTGCACTATACCGGCGGCTCGATAAATACCAAATTCCTTACGATGAAGCTGAGGACTAAGTACATCCTGTTTGTTGTGATCATTCACCTGGTAGCCCTGGTGGTTACCTGGTTTATTTTCAATGGCAACAGGGTTTTGTTTATTGTGTCGGAAGTATTTGTAATTATCTCAATTATCATTGCCATTCAGTTATATCAGCAGCTTATCCAACCCCTGAAAACCCTGATGCAGGGTGTGGAGGCAATAAAGGATAGGGATTTTAACGTAAAATTCTTATCTACAGGTAAACACGAGATCGACCAGCTGACGAATGTTTATAACCAGATGATGGACGAATTGCGTACCGAACGCACCCGGCAGGAGCAACAGCATTTTTTTTTGGAAAAGCTGATCTTTACCTCTCCAACGGGAATCATTATTTTAGATTTTGACGATAATGTGCAGCAGGTCAATCCAAAGGCTTTACAAATATTAGAGATGGAGGCAAGGCATGTGCTGAAACAACCGATAGGCGAGCTCGGACATCCACTATTTGACCAGATAAAGTTGTTGAGATCGGGAGAAACCGTAGTAGTAAAACCTGATGGCATAAATACCTATAAGCTGCAAAAATCGCATTTTATAGACCGTGGGTTTTCAAGGCATTTTATTATGATCGAGGATCTGACAGCAGAGATAGTTGCCGCAGAAAAGAACGTGTACGGCAAAGTTATCCGGATGATGGCGCATGAGGTAAATAATACAGTTGGTCCCGTTAACTCCATTATGCAATCGGCATTAAAAACCGATAAACTTTGGGAAAATGAACAATTTGATACGCTGAAGGATGCGTTACAGGTGGCAATCGACCGCAATCAAAACCTCAATTTTTTTATGCGGAATTTTGCCGAGTTGGTTAAGCTTCCTGCAGCAAATAAACAGCTTATCGACCTGCATCAATTGGTAATCTCCGTTGCAAAACTGATGGGCATCAAAGCGCAGGAAAAGGAAATTGAATTTAAGTTTGAATTGGCTAATGGTACCTTTAAAATAATGGCCGATGAACAGCAAATGGAGCAGGTACTGATCAATATTGTAAAAAACGCCATCGAGGCAATTGACTTTAAAGGTGAGATAACATTCACTACCATACCGGGAAAAAAGAGCTTTATTATTTCTGATACCGGCCCCGGTATCAGCACTGAGCAAACAGCAAATTTGTTCTCGCCGTTCTTCAGCACCAAAAAGGACGGACAGGGGATAGGACTTACTTTAGTGCGTGAAATTCTCGTGAACCATGGTTTTGATTTCTCATTAAAAACAATAACTGATAAGAAAACTAATTTTACCATATTGTTTACTTAGTATTTTATTTTCTGCAATGCTTCCGTAATTGATAATTTGTTATTTATATTTAGTTGATTTTAAACCTAATCTTTTGATAAATTATGGAAACTAAACCCTTTACTAAGTATGTAGCCGAGTTCATCGGTACATTTTGCCTGGTGCTTTTTGGATGTGGTTCAGCTGTTATTGCCGGAGCCAATGTTGATGGAGTTGCTCCCTGGGGAATTGGCCTTTTAGGCATTTCACTGGCATTTGGCGTCAGCGTTGTTGTTATGGCGTATGCCATCGGCCCTATCTCCGGCTGTCACATTAATCCTGCAATTTCTATCTCAATGCTGGCTGCAGGTAAGCTGAGCGCTAAGGATTGTATTGGCTATGTGATCTCGCAATGCATTGGTGCAATTTGCGCTTCAGGCGTACTATACCTGATCTTATCCGGTAGGCCCGGTTTTTCGATGGGCGAATATGCCCTCGGATCAAACGGATGGGGCGAAACCTATCTCGGCAAGTATTCTATGCAATCAGC
The DNA here is from genome assembly GCA_030775685.1 of Bacteroidota bacterium. GTDB lineage: Bacteria > Bacteroidota > Bacteroidia > Sphingobacteriales > Sphingobacteriaceae > Mucilaginibacter. The sequence goes on along the minus strand of JALYIP010000050.1, from coordinate 91,570 downwards.
TTTTATTGCAGAAACCGTGTTCACCTTTCTTTTCCTTATCGTTATTTACGGTACCACTGCTAAAAGAGCAAACCCTGCAATGGCGGGTTTGGCCATTGGTTTATCGTTAACATTGATCCACCTGGTGGTTATTCCAATCACCGGTACATCGGTAAACCCAGCCCGCAGCCTTGGCCCCGCTTTACTGTCAGGTGGTAAAGCGCTTAGTCAACTTTGGTTGTTTGTAGTGGCCCCCATTCTCGGCGGACTGTTGGCAGCTGGGTTCTGGAAAGGTGTTATGGAACAAAAAGAAACCATCATCAGCAAAACTGTTGAGGTTCACGAAGATATCTCTATCAATAGGGTAAAATAGCTCTTCCCCCGTAATTGTCATTGCGAGCGATAGCGTGGCAATCTCGTAACTGTGCAGATCGAATATGCACGTCGACGAGGTTGCTTCATCGTTCCTCCACGCAATGACAATTTTTATTAATAATCATCTCCTGGCAACCAAATTCAAAATCGCTTCGTACTGTGCATAAAGGTGTTATAGCCTAATAATCCACATTACATTCTTAAGCACTTGAAGCAGATTTTACTAGGTATTTCAGCTATTTTAAATAGCAGGGAAAAGATAAAGCTGTACCAGCTCATTATCTTCGATCTTGTTATTGGCATACTTGATATTACCTTTTTAGGTGCGTTGCTTTTCGTGCTGAACCTGTATACAAAAAACGCGGTTACCGCTAAAATTTCGTTTCTGCCCCAGGAGTTGTTAAACCCTGACTCGTTAACACTGATTGTTATTTTCTTTATTCTATTCAGTGTTAAGAACTTATTTGGCCATATCGGGCTGAAATCACAGCACCATTTTTTTTATAACGTTGCTTCCCGGCTCTCAAAGCGTAACATATTAAATTATCTGTCGGATGATTATGGCCGTTTTGTAAGTATCGATTCATCTATACAGATCAGGCGGATCAGTCAGCAGCCGATAGAGTTTAGTCATTATATCCTCACCAATTTTCAACAGGTCGTCTCGCAGGTCATTTTGATATTTTTTACCATTTGTGCAATTCTTTTTTATCACCCTACGCTTTTCCTGTTGTTGTTTATTCTCTTACTGCCGCCGGTTGTGCTGCTGGGATGGTATCTGCGCAAAAAGTTAAAGGACGTACGTACCCACATAAAAGCAACCAGCGAGAAAACGCTGCAGCATTTGCATGAGTCGTTGGCGGGTTATGTAGAGAGCAATATTTACGATAAGGATGATTTTTTTATCAACAGATATTCAGGTTACCAGGATAAGCTTAATGAGAATATAGCCACCCAGCAAACCTTGCAAAGCCTGCCATCGCGATTAGTAGAGATTTTTGCGGTGCTTGGCTTTTTGATCCTGGTTGTCATTAATAAATTATCTGCCGATGCTCCTGCTATAAATATGCTTACAGTAGGAGTGTTTATGGCGGCTGCCTACAAGATTATTCCCGGTATTGTTAAAATACTGAACAGCACCGGGCAGATGAAAACCTACCAGTTTACGCTAACCGATCTTCTACCCATCGCCACGCAAATGACAGCAGATACTAATAATGGGTTTCAGGAGGCTATTAAATCAATCGGCTTCGAAAATATCAGCTTCAAATACAAGGAACATGAAATAATCAATAACCTCGGTTTTAAATTAGCTCCCGGCGATTTGGCGGGTATTTCGGGTAAATCCGGTAAGGGGAAAACCACTATCATCAATCTTTTATTGGGATTTATAACACCGGAGAATGGGCACATCTGCGTAAACAATAAACCCGCTGGTCCGGGGGATCTGACATCCTATCGCAGCCGAATCTCGTATGTTAAACAACAGCCGTTTTTCATTAATGATTCTATTATTAAAAACATCACGCTGAGCGAGGATGGGTTTAATAATGACAAGTTGAACAAAGTGATTACTGTTTGTGGCATTGATAAATTATTGGAGAAATATCCTGAGGGCCTGGAAAAGGTCATCAACGAGAATGGTAAGAATATTAGTGGAGGCCAGCGACAGCGGATCATGCTTGCACGCGCGCTTTACCATGATTTCGACCTGTTGATATTGGATGAGCCATTCAGCGAAATGGACGGTGTTTCGGAAAGGGAAATTCTTAAGCAAATGCAATTGCTGGCAGGGCAAGGCAAAATGATTCTCTTCATCACCCATAACAAGGCCAGCCTTGAATTTTGCAATAAAATTATAACGCTTGATGAGGCATAAAAAGCAAACACTGGTGATTCTCAGTCCCGGCTTTCCGAAGGATAAAGCCGATACCGCTTGTTTGCCTCCACAGCAGATCTTCGTAAAGGCCTTAAAGGAGGTTTGCCCCGGCCTGAATATCATCGTTTTAACCTTTCAATATCCCTTTTTTGCTGCTGAATACGACTGGCATGGCGTAAAGGTAATTTCAATAGGAGGCAAGGATAAGGGACGAATCTTCAGGATGATAACCTGGCTAAAGGCTTGGCTGATATTGAAGCGATTGAATAAGGAGTATCGATTGATAGGTCTATTGAGCTTTTGGCTGGGTGAATGTGCCTTTGTAGGCAGCAGGTTTGCAAAGCTAAATAAATTACCTCATTACAGCTGGCTGTTGGGTCAAGATGCCAAAAAAGGCAACAAATATTTTAATTGGATAAAGCCAAAAGGCGAGCAATTGATCGCCTTGTCAGATTTCCTGGTACGGGAGGTTAAGAGAAATTACAAGGTTACTCCGTTACATGTAATTCCAGTTGGGATTGATACATCGTTATTTGATATGGTACATCATAGAAGGGAGATAGATATTTTGGGTGCAGGCTCCCTTATTCCCTTAAAACAATATGATGTATTTATTGAAGCGATAAGTTATTTAAAGGAATTTACTCCGGATATAAAAGCAGTAATTTGCGGCAACGGACCTGATATGAACGGGTTACGATTGATGGCCCGGACTAAAGGCCTGAGTGAAAATATTGTATTCAAAGGAGAACTGCCACACAAGGAAGTATTACGATTAATGCAGCGCTCCAAAATATTTCTGCATCCGTCTAGCTATGAGGGGTTTGGCGCCGTTTTATCGGAGGCTTTGTATAGCGGAGCGCAGGTAGTGTCATTTTGTAAGCCGATGAATAAGGATTACCGACATCATCATGTAGTGAATAATGCTAATGAAATGAATTTGAAGCTGATAGCCCTTTTGAAAAGTAAAAAACTGGATCACGATCCAGTTTTGATGTGCCCGATACAGCAGATAGCCAAAAATATGATTAGTTTGTTTGTAGACTAATATAGGTCACGAAACGATCTGCCGCCCGATTTTATCAATCTGCCGCGCGATTGCCTCAAAGGAAAGTTTTTCCTTAAAGTACTTTAAACAGAGCTCTTGTTTTTGCTTAATATCCAGACTTTCAAGTTCCCGCAATATTTCCAATAGAGCAAATTCATCGCCAACTTTATAAAGCAACCCGCAATTACCATTATCCGTTATCATCCGGAACGAAAATATATCCGTAACAATGGGCACGCATCCGCACGACATGGCCTCGCAAACCGCTGTGCCGCTGCCCTCATAGTGTGAGCCGGAGATCAGGAAATCAGCGCTGTTATACCAATAAAGTAAATCGGCATGCGGAACTTTGCCGACCGTAATAATCGATTTACCATTTGGATCATTTTCGAGCAAGGAATTTATTTCGGATAACAGTTCGTCAGTATGATAGATCATATATAGGCTTGCGCCCTGGTTTATCTTTAAGTACTTCAAAAATGCCAAGACTACGTTTAAGGGATCCTTGTTGTCATTTAATCTGCCAACCCAAAGGAAGGCGGGATTGCCCGTTACCCCGGTTTTCTGCTTTGCCGATGCTTTATCAACAGGCGAAAAGTTTGACGAAACCTCCATTACTTCGTGAAGCTTTTTAGCTGAGGATATATTGCCCTTAGTCACCCATTCCAATCCCATATCCATCGAGGCAAATAAATAGGCGTCCACATACCTATCGGCCCATCTTTGCCTATATTTTTTCATGCCGGGCAGCGGCTTTTCTGCGTGGTGATGGGCGATGATCTTTGTTTTTTTTGGTAAGATGGAGTGAAGATGGATCAACTGTATAGGATTGTGCAGTCCTTGTATGATCACGACGTCCGGGTTTAAGCTTTTTATGTACCTGTTTATTCTGAACGGAAAATGCGTTTTGTTCCGGTTTAAGTTTACAAAATGATAGTCGACGCCGTTATGTGAGGCAATTCCCTCGTAATTGATTTGTTTAACGCTGATCACCTTGTTCTCCTTAGCCATGCATTCAAAAATGCCTGCATAGCCGGCTGTTCTTTTAAACCAACTTTCGGGCGTGTTAAAATCAGGAGAATAACTATAGCTTATGGATATGTACAACATGTATACCAGTATTAAAACAACCCGTCGATACTTTCATAATTACCCTTCTGGAACTGTAAAAAACCGATGTGATAAAGCGAAGACGGATTTTCCTTTAGTTTCTTTTTATTTACCACTTTACCAATCAACAGCATATGGTATCCCATTTTTCGGTTGACGATAATTTCGATTTCTTTATATGAACCTATAAATTCTGGAATAGGAAATTTAAACAATTCGCTTTCAGTGGTTTTAAATGGCAGTTGGTCCGGCGAGGTTGGCGATTTGCTGGAATGCTTGCCCAAATCATAGACCGTATTGATGTCCACATCGCTGGTGTCGCATACCACTACCTTTTTTGCCTCCAGAATTTTGTTGAGTGTCACATTGGTGGTTCTTAAGCCTAATATGTACATATCCTCCTGTTCAATATATCCATGAATATCCATCGGGAAGATATTGCAATAGTTGTCGTCCTTATAAGATACAATGATAATGCTGCGCGGATAGGAGTACATAGCGCTGATCACCTTGCGGCTATTATAGGTATTGGCTTTTGAACGTAAAAAATAGGCAAACAAAACCAACCTGTGTAAAGCGCTCAGCTGGTGGTTGTTTACCTTTTCCACCTTGAATAAAAATAAGACGCCATGATCTGTGGGAATCTTTTCAATCAGCGATACATAAATTACGGCGTTATGCCAAATGCCTTTACCAAAATGTATTTCCGCCTCCTGGTTGCTGGTTAAAGCGGCCTGTTCTGTGGTAAGCCATGCGGACATGCAAAAAGGGTCCAGGCAGATCATGCTGTTGGTAGCGGTTATATCGGCCCGGTATTCGCCATTCTTTAGAAAAACCTTTTCTTCCACCTCATCAGGTTGCAACCTTGTGATATAAAAGGTGCGTATTTTTTTGTTATTGAAAAAGAGCTTGTTAATGAAACCCATATTAAAACGTATCTATGTCTGCCGATGTGAATTTAATTTTATCCAGCGGTAAATCCTCGCCCAAAACCTTAAATATTACCGGGAATGAGGGTATGGAATTAATCCGCATGGCAAACAAACTGTGCAGGGCCGTTCCCGGACTTGCATGAAAATGAATCTGCTTCAATCCTAATTTATTTGCCAGTTTTTTTAATTCATATATCATATCATCAAAGTCATCGGCCTGTATATTAATATCCCCAATTAAAAGCACGCTGCTTGTCTTTACCCATAAAATTGAACCGGCAGCCTTAACTAAAAATGTATCGTTGTACGTCTTGTATTTAAAATAAGCATCATCGCGGTATACTCCATCGCAGCCATCTTTAAATACAGAATTGTCAAGCCTGCAATCTTCAATTGAGCGCTTTTTGATGATATTTCTTTGATGATCTAAAGCAAAGTTTTTCAAAACCGGCACCTTATTTAAAGCCCGCTTCCATGAGAAGCTACCAGTGTGGATGATAAAGCAATCCATGGTATCGGTTACCGTCCATCCTAATTTTTTAACAAAGCCCGGCAGTGAATTTTGATTAGGAAAGCCAAAAAGCACCCGGATGTTTAATTCTTGGCAAAGTAGAAAAGTAGTGAGCGCCAATTCAATAAATAGACCCTTGTTCCGGTGATCTGGGTGGGTCATTGTATCCGCCGATTGTGCAGCCAAAATAGGTTCGTTATTCACTAATAAGAAGCAGGGAATAACGGCGTAAAACGCAGCCGGCTGATTATCACTATAAGCAATAAAGCCCGTGTATTCAACGCCGGTAAATGTCGTATCATATTTCTTAGCAAAAAAGCATGGAACAGCCTGCTTGTCATATACTGCTGTATAAAGCTTCTCCACATCGGGTAAATTTTCCGAATTTAACCGTTTTATTGCGTATTGGCCGGTGACTGAACTGCTACTCATAATTACCGGTTACTGTTGCATACATTTGGTTATTTACCGATATGAACGGGTTTATGGTTAAACGTTCCCGCATTTCGGTTTTGTCCTTATCCGCTTTACAAAAAAAGTCTGTTGCCAGTAATTGTTTATAACCGGCATTTTTTGCAGCCGCTACCACAGCCTCGTTGTATGATCCATAAGGAAATGCAATGCTGTTTACATTTTTCTCTGTAATATTTTCAAGATATTGTTTTGCAAGGATCATTTCTTCAGCGGCATCATTGATCGCGATCTTTGCCAGGTCATTATGGTAATAACCGTGAGCGCCAATGGTTACAAAAGGAGAGGATGAAAGTTCCTTTATTTGCGCGGTTGTCATTTGTCGCCAATAATCCTCGTCATTTTTATAGTGTTTAATTGGGCACAGGTGGCTAAACTCTTTCATTATTTCCACTTTCTCATCAAAGCCGTAAAGCCTGAGTTTCTCCGCCAGCCTTACTCCACTGATTGTTGAAACGTATTTATTATGAGGATCCTTTAAATACGATTCGCCCTTAAAGATGATTTTCGCAGGGCCGTATTTGCTAATTATTCCTAAAAAATCATTCCATAAAATATCGTAGCCCGATGCCTGTATAGCAGTAATGAAAAAGGTAGCCGGGACCTGGTATTGCTCCAAAAGTGGAAGTACATATTTGTGGTTATTAGCAAATCCGTCGTCAAAAGTAAGACAGATGTTAAACTTGTCGTCGCTGAATTTCTGCTGATAATAATCGTCAAGCGAAACAATATTAAAGTGCTCCTTGTAAAATTTCAAATGCGATTCAAAAGTTTTTTTAGTAATGAAAAGGGTATTGAATTTTAAATGATCCTGCTGGCAAACGCCATGATAAACCAGGATTCGGCTTCCGCGTGCCGACTGATAGAAATTGTTATAAAACCCAAGGCTATGCTTAAAATCACGGAAAAGGTATTTTATTTTCCGTGTAATTTTTAAGCGTATTTTTTGTGATAGGCTCATAGCTGCGCGGGTTCGTTTAAAGTTACCGGGAAACAAACGTCAGGTTGATATGCCCTGATTTTCCTTATCAATGCAGGCAGATCTCCTTTTACATATTTGCAGGTATCGTTTATAAAAACTCTACTGTATCCTTCTGATTGATTTTCGTGTAGTTGCGGCAACAGGCATTCTTCAAATAGCCTGATTTCGCCCTTGTGAACAACTAATTGTATGTCTTCGGGTGTTATCTTATAAAAGCCATCGTAACTGCTATTACCGGGCCGGCGACTGGCGACTACCAGATCAGCATCCTTCCCTGTTGTAATATTGCCTGAATTTAGTCCCCAGGTGTCTGCCGGATTTTGATTTAATGAGCAGTACAGTTTCTCGTCGTTAAGCATCCCCGTTTTTCGGGCTAATCTTAAATGCTCCCATATATCCCAACTGCCGGTTAATGTTGAATCTGTCCCGAATAATATTTTAGTATATTTTTCCAGTTCATCAACCCTTGCGGTTTTATTCAACAAAAAGTAATTCGATTCAGGGCACCAAACTATAGCTTCAAACTTTTCAGCCTGCTCTGCCGACATGGATACTGCATGAACACCAATAAGTCTTCGCTTTAGCAGATTATATCGAATTAATTTGTTGATTTCAATAAAAGAAAGGTAATCGTCTCCCTCGCCAATATGGATATTTACCGGTATGCCCTTTTTTACGGGATTATTCAGCTTTAGCTTCCAGTATTTTTCAAAATGAACGGAATGCAGGCAGTGGCTATCTTCAAATATTGTTATTAACGGATCAACTAACCCCGATTGTTCACCATGATTCACTACTGTAGTAACCCCGCAAAGCAGGTTCTTGTATACTCCCCATTCAGATCGTAAAGCAATCGGGATCTTTAACACCCCAGCTATTTCGTTTTTGTATTCTTTATGGATGTAGTTTCCCCACTCGGTGTAGTTGCGGTAGGTTCTGTTGCCAAGTGGAGAGAACAGGTTAAAATCGAGGTGGTCGTGTGAGTTGATAAGTCCGGGGAAAACTAATGCATCTTTAAAAGTAAGCGTTGAGTTATCCTCTGCGAGTACTGTATCAGATATTTCCGCTATTTTTCCATCACTCATCCTGATGTTAACAGCAGTCTCGTCGCCAACTATATGTACATTTTGCAGGATCATTAGCCCCTCCTGAAATGGATTCCGTAAATAATCGGGAAACCCTTGAATTTCTCGTAAATATGCATGGCATCCTGCACATAATAATAGTGCTTTACAGCCTCATCAACTAATCTTTCAACCTCTACTTCCACTTTGAAGCCATTTTTCAAAAGGATCTTCCGAATGCTTTCTGTTGAGTGTACATAGTTACGTACTGCTATGTGTCCGTTGTTGTGTTTGAAGGTACGCTGTCCGCCAGATGCTAAAGCATTAGGGTGGAAGTCAGTAATAATTATGTCCCCTGCAGGCTTAGTGATCCTGCTCCAGGCAGTTAACGCCTCTGCAATATTTTCGATATGAGCAACAGTAAGTGTTGACACTATCACATCATAAGTGTTATCTGCAACGTCCGAAAATTCGTTGTCGGTAATTACGTGCGTATTTGCTTCCGGATATTTGCCCTTCAATTTATCAAGCATCCCCCGTGAAACATCAAAACCGGCAAGGCTTCTTAGCTCTCCCTGTAGCAACATAGGCCAGTGCCTGCCGGTGCCGCAGCCAATATCGGCCAGGTCCTTGTTTTTTATATCGATATTATGCAGCAATTCTGCAAAAACAATCTCGTCCAGGTCGAGCATCAGGTTGCCGGGCTGCGAATCATAATTGTCGGCCCATATGTCATAAGCTTCTACCACATTCCGCTCTTTTATAGCAGGTGAGCCGATGTTTTTACGAATGAATTTTTTTAGCGTGTCTATCAAAACAGGGTGTATTAAAAATTAAGCCAATCAACAGTGGTTTATACCAAATACGTGCAATTATTTATGATGGTTGCCCTGTGTAATTTATTTAATAAAGCAGGCAACCGAAGCATTTGGGCTGGCGTAATTACTGTAGAGTAATTGTTTAATTGGGGTTAAATAGGTTTTGTGTGATTGACCTCTCCGTATAAGGGAATACCGGCTGGCTAAAACCTGCCGGTATTTACGGAGAACTCCTTTTGTCTCAATATTTACGAAATACAAAATGAATAAAATACTATTGTTTAATCCCCGAAGCGCTGTCAATAAATATCGGATTCCTAATTCTATTTTAAATATTGCGGCCTCTGTTGAGGGTAAGTATGATTGGGCAATTATTGACGGTAACTGCGAAGCTGATCCTATAAAAAAAATTGAATCATATTTAGACACCGGCGAATATAAATACCTGGGTTTTACAGTTATGCCCGGCCCGCAATTAAAACAGGCCATTATAGCAGCAAAAATTGTAAAAGAAAAATATCCGCATACCAAAATGATCTGGGGGGGCTACTTTCCGTCAAATCAGCCTGAGTCGGTATTGTACTCCCGGTATGTTGATTTTATCATCAACGGCCCCGGCGATCATGCCTTTCCATTATTAATAGATGCTTTGGAGGCTGGTCAGCCTTTTGAGTTTATCAAAAACCTGATTTACCAGAATACCGACGGCAAAATATTTAAAACGGCAAAAGAGGACCTGATAGACCAAGATACATTGCCGCCGCTGCCGTACGATAAACTCAATACTTTTTATCCAATCACTAAATTTCTAGGAAAGACTTACCTGGGCGAGAAAACATTGTCATATCACTCCAGTATCGGTTGCCCTTTTACCTGCTCATTTTGTGCGGTAGTTCCTATTTACGAGGCTCGATGGAAGGCTAAATCAGCGCAAACGGTTTATAAAGATGTTAAGTATATAAAGGATAAGTGGGGAGCTGATGCGATAGAATTTCACGATAATAATTTTTTTGTATCAGAAAAACGTGCAGTGGAATTTTCAAGGCTGATAGAGCCTGAAAACATGACCTGGTGGGGAATGGCGCGAATAGATACGATGAGTAAATTTAAGGATTCATCGCTGGAGGCTATTCGTAGGGCAGGCTGTAAGATCATCTTCTTTGGCGCCGAAAGTGGAAACAACGAAGTGCTGGCACAAATGGACAAGGGCGGAACGCAAACCGGCAACCAGATCATAGAGTTTGCCGAGCGGCTTAAAAAATTCGACATCATCCCAGAATATTCATTTGTATTGGGCACACCGGCCCCAACACAGGAGAAGGTTCAGGCACAGATAGACTTCGAGATAGACTTTATCAAAAAGGTTAAACAGGTAAATCCAAGAACGGAAATCATTATTTATACTTACAGCCCGGTACCCACCGAGGGTTCTGAAATGTATAAACAAGTATTGGCCAGCGGTTTCAGGTTTCCGCAAACGCTGGAGGACTGGATAAGCCCTGCCTGGGAAAGCTTCGATTTAAGGAAAAATCCCCTTACGCCATGGCTCACCCCAGAAATGATTGATAAGATCAGAAACTTTGAAACCGTACTCAACGGTGTTTATCCGACGGTTACCGATATACGGTTAAGTGCTTTAAAAAGACACGCCATAAAAATGGTTGCAGGCTTGCGTTATAAAGTAAACATGTACAAGTATCCTTATGAAATAAAGCTGCTGCAAAAAGTTTGGAGATACCGCCAGCCGGAGATCCAGGGATTTTAATTGATGTATGGCGAATACAATTGCATATAATACGGAAGTTATGGAGGAGCGCGGAACAAACCAGTTCTTTGGTGATTTATACATTGATCTGCGGCAGGAAGAGAAAAGGGTCATGACCGACGATGAACTGATGTTTTTGCCAGATATTGACCCGGCTCATGTCCATTTTAAAGAATGGCAGATGCGAAAACGATCGTCTGAATGCCTTATAAGGTATCTGACGGCGAAGAACAAGCCACTTAATATTTTGGAGATTGGCTGCGGAAACGGTTGGCTCTCATCAAAACTATCAACGATAAAAAACTCGATAGTAACCGGACTCGATATAAATGAACCTGAAATAATGCAGGCAAACCGGGTTTTAAAAAAAAACAACCTGCAATTTGTCCTTGGCGATTTTGCACCAGCGATGTTTCCCGGAAAGTTCGATGTTATATTATTTGCTGCGTCTATACAGTATTTTTCATCATTAAAGAGGATTCTGCAAGATGCGCTTTCTAGTTTGAAGGATGACGGCGAGATCCATATCATCGACACAAATTTTTACCGGCAGGAAGATGTTACCGGAGCGGCCAGGCGCACCGAGGATTATTATACAGCAATGGGCTATCCCGAAATGACAGCTTATTATTTTCATCATACGTTAAATGATTTCCGGAGTTTTAATTACAAAGTGCAGTTCAATCCACATACACTGTTGAACAAGATCACGAAGAAGGATCCTTTTTATTGGCTAATTGTAAAACATTAAACAGGATGACCGGCCAATCACTATATAGCACCTATAAGAGATACCGCACTTTAAAAACAAGTGTTATATCGGCATTGCCTATTGTGATATTAATGCCGCATAGCGCCTGTAATTGTCGTTGTGTGATGTGTGATATCTGGAAGGATAACAAAAACCTGAAGCAACTTAGCGAGCAGGATATAACCGGGTTGCTGGACTCTCTAAATAGCTTCGGAACACAGCAGGTGTTGATGTCTGGCGGAGAGGCCTTACTCAATTCCAATTTTTTTAAGCTTTGCGGGATCCTTAAAAGACAAAAAATTAAAGTTACGCTGCTTACCACCGGCCTCACCATTAAGAAAAACGCTAGCCAGATCCTGGAGTGGGTTGATGACCTCATTGTTTCATTAGACGGTGACGAACTTTTGCACGATGCGATCCGAAATATTCCGGGCGCGTTTAATAAATTAAAGGAGGGTGTACAGCATATTAAATCCATCAACCCTGACTATAGAATTACAGCCCGTACTGTGATCCACCGGTTGAACTTCAGGAATTGGGAAGCCATTATTAATGAATCGCGTGCGATGGGAATTAACCAGGTTAGCTTTTTGCCTGCAGATGTAAGCAGTCATGCTTTTAACCGGCAAATGGCATGGGAGGAACCAAAACAACACGAGATCCTGATATCAGAAAAGGAGTTGCCGGAACTTCTGGAGGTAGTTACACGGATAACCGCTGATGAATCAAATTTTAAAACCCATTTTATTGCAGAATCAAAGGAAAAGATCCTTGATATTTATAAATACTATGCGGCATTTTACGGATTGAATCCATTTCCGTTTAAAAAATGTAATGCACCGTGGGTGTCGACAGTTATTGAAGCAGATGGTAATGTCCGCCCCTGTTTTTTTTATGATGTGATCGGTAACATTCGTGACCAGTCGCTGGCGGAAATTTTAAACCGCAAGGAAGTTATCAGTTTTAGGAAAACACTCGACGTGGCAACAAATTCAACCTGTATGAAGTGCGTATGTTCACTAAATTTACCACCACGAATGAGCCTTGCATAAATAATAAAGTATGAAGAGCATCCTGTTTTCACATTCCTACTTTTTGCGTTTTGACCCTAAGCAGTGGCAGATCAGGCAGCCTTATGCACCATTGGGCACCATATATGCTGCCGCCTTAATGCGTGAGAATAATTATGCTGTGTCGCTTTTTGATACCATGTTTGTGAGCGATCCGAAAGAATTGAAACCAGCGCTGGCTAAAAGCAAGCCTGACTTTTTTGTGGTGTATGATGACGGCTTTAACTACCTCACTAAAATGTGCCTTACCAATATGCGGGAGGCTGCCTTTAGCATGTTCAAGATGGCGAGGGCCGAGGGCTGCACAGTAATTGTTTCAAGTTCAGACTCAACAGATCGCTACGAACAATATTTAAATGAAGGCGCAGATTTTGTAATAATAGGGGAGGCCGAACAGACATTGTTAGAGCTGACCAATCATATTGAAAATGGACTTTCTGATTTCGATTCTATAAAAGGCCTGACCTATCTTAAAGATGGTAAATTAGTTAAAACTTTAGGCCGGTCGGTTTTAAAAGACCTTGATAGTTTGCCATTACCGGCCTGGGATTTGGTTGACATTGATCAATACCGCCAAACATGGCTTAAACATGCCGGTTATTTTTCCATCAATATGGGCACCACGCGTGGTTGCCCGTTTAAATGTAACTGGTGTGCGAAGCCAATTTATGGTAATCGTTACAATTCACGCAGTCCTGAAAACGTGGTGACCGAAATTAAACTACTAAAGGAGCTTTACCAGATGGATCACATTTGGTTTTGCGATGATATTTTTGGGCTGAAGCCGGGTTGGGTAAAAGAGTTTTCGCAACTGTTGCTAAAGGAAAATATTGAAATCAGGTTTAAGATCCAGTCTCGGGCTGACTTGCTTTCTGACGAGGATACTGTTGAGGCGCTTGCGGCATCAGGCTGCGAAAATGTATGGATAGGTGCGGAGAGCGGTTCCCAACAGATCCTGGATGCTATGGATAAGGGGATCAGTATTGCGCAGATTCGTGAGGCAACGCAATTAATGAAGAAGCATGGTATAAAACCATCGTTTTTTATCCAGTTTGGTTACCCGGGTGAATTAAAAGACGATATTCAGCTTACTATCAACATGATCAACGAGCTATTGCCTTTTGAAATTGGGATCTCAGTATCATATCCACTTCCCGGTACGGTTTTCTATGATCGGGTTAAAGCAGATCTGAAGAAAAAAACAAACTGGACAGACTCCGACGAAATGGCGTTGATGTTCAGCAATACATTCCCGCCATCGTATTATAAACAATTGCATAAATACGTTCACCAAAACTATCATAAACACCTTGCGAAAAATAGCCTGGTAAAACTGATAAGCAATCCGCTGAGCGCCAATTTTAAGAGTATCAGGAAAGCGGCATCGGTTTTGTACCATGCACCGGCAACAATGATAGAAGGTATGAAATTGCGAAAGCTGGAGGAAGCGTAATGGAACCGATAGTGGCAAACATCAATGAGCAACAAGCTGAATCAGCCTTTTCTACACAATCCGTTATTTTTGATGAACTGTACTCTGGTAATACCATCATCAATTATAAAAGAAAGCGGGTACGCGACCATATTTTACAGTTTTTAAAGCCCGGCAGCTCAATATTGGAACTGAACAGCGGCACTGGCGAGGATGCCTTGTTCTTTGCTCAAAACGGATTCAAAGTGCATGCGACAGACATATCCGGTGGGATGCAGGCCGAGTTAAAACGAAAAGTTGCATTAGCCGGGTTAAACGAAAGCGTAAGCACCGAGGTTTGTTCTTATACTATGCTGGATCAGTTACACAATAACGGTCCATTTGATCACATCTTCTCCAACTTTGCCGGCCTTAATTGTACCAATGAACTGGACAAAGTACTGGGTTTATTTGATAGCTTGTTGAAGCCAGGCGGAACCGTTACGTTGGTTGTTCTGCCAAAATTTTGCCTTTGGGAGACGTTAATGCTTTTCAAAGGAAAATTTCGCACTGCCTTCAGGCGGTTTTTTAGCGGCAATGGTGCAAAGGCTCATATTGAAGGTGTTTATTTTAAATGCTGGTATTATAATCCAATATTCATAATCAAACGGCTAAAAGATCAGTTTGATTTGATGGGATTAGAGGGATTGTGTACGATAGTCCCGCCATCCTACATCGAGCATTTTGCAGAGAAGCACCCGTCTGCTTATAAATTTCTGGTAAGTAAAGAGGAGAAACTTAAATCATCCTGGCCGTGGAGCTACATCGGCGACTATTACATCATCTCCTTAAAAAAGAAATAACCCCTTAATGTGCCAGGCTTTCCTCGTAGCTGCGTAAAACACATGCTATACGGTTTTCATGCCTTACCAGCAATTTTTTCTGAAAGTTTCTTGGATCAGGCTTGGCGAAGTGTTTGCTGGTATCCATTCCCATGACTATTCCGTGGTTATTGAGTTTTTTTTGCTCTGTTTTTTTGTTCCAGCGGCTACTGGTTAATTTCATCAGCATATTGTCGAGTTTGTCGCCTGCCGTATTGTTAAATAACATTTCGGTCATATTCTTTAAAAAGCTGGTTTTAACCGATTTTGCAGAAGCGATCCGCATGTTCTTGTTAGGGAGAAATTCCCTTGTCCATGAGTTTGCTGTATAGAATTTTTCGAAGACTGTATCGCCTTGTAAGGGAATCAATGTTGCTATTTCAATTGCGGTATACAGGTTTTTCTCGGCGATCTCCATTTGTTGTTCATCAACATAGTAATTCATGCAAAACAGGTGCTCTTTATTAACCAGGAAGGTTAATTTTTTAAAGCAATGCATTATGGTGCGTGCAATCCAAAGCTTATTTTTAGTGGTAATGATAAACAGATCGATATCCGATTCATCATCAGCATAATTTTTTGATAATGAGCCGGATATAGCTATTCCGCGCACATACGGGAAATGGATCAACAAACTTCCCACTCTTGCAGCTATCTTAATAAGTTCAGCGGCTTTTTTATTGCCCTCTGTACGGCGTACTGCGAGATAATGATCGTTTTTTAATGTATAGAAATTATCAAACAGATGAATAGTGCCGTTATTTAATAGTAATTGCAATGCGTCATTAAATGCTTCAAAGCAATGCTTGTTTTTAAGAAACAGGTAAATTTCCGCCCGGGTTAAAGGATAATCGAATAAGTCGAAATAAGCCAGGGTTTCTAATATGTTTTCTTTAATTGGCGACAAGCTCTTATTAATTAGTGGATATGATATATGTTGCATTACCTGTTTATTAAAAGATATCCTTTATAATTATGACGGGGTAACCAACTCTTTGGTTGCCAGTGCTGCTAAATAATTATCTTGGTTTTTTGTCTTTGGAGTTGTTGTTTTCTGTTTTCCTGAAAAAAGGAAGAACGGGAAGAAGAAAGCATAGTAAATGATGCCCTTATCCACATCAAGAAAATTTTCGGAAAATGAAACTGCCACAACAATTATCATGAAAGAAAAAAAAAGCAGATCGCGTTTTTGATAAGATATTCTTATTCCAAATGCGAGGGTTCCGGTATACAGCAGGAGGCCCATGATTCCTGATTTTAGCAAAAAACTTAAATATTGATTATGCGCATTCAGATTGTTAATGAAAGAGCTGTATAGTTTGTTTTTAAAGAAATTATCGTGTAAAAGCGGCATTTCCGAACCTGCACCGTACCCCAGAATAGGCTTTTTTGCAATCAGGCCGATAGTAACATGCCACCTGGACAAGCGGGAATCTTCAAGATGAGGCCTGTTGGTAGTGGAAAGGTCTTCTGTTAGCTGGGTGATATACCTGTCCCTTAATGTGCCCGACGACAAAACGCCAGCGGCCATTAATATACAAAGTGATGCTGCGATATAAATAAACCTGCTTCGTGCCATTCCGGTGAGCAAAAAATAAGGAACCACAAAAGTTACAATAGCGGCTAACGGAATACAGACCGATTTTGAGCTAAGTTGAATTAAGCCGGCAATGAGGGTCCCGATACAAGCCCCATAAAATAACTTTACTTTCAGTGCCTGTTCTTTCAAAAAAAGTGAGATCAAATAGATTAAACACAATGCCAGTTGCATGGAAAAAAATGTGGCATGCATGTTTATCGGCTCTGAAAAGTTATGATTGGTAAAAGCGCTGGAAAATAAAATCGATAATGGCAATCCATAGTGCCGGACAGTTATCAACGCATCAAGATATAAATAAACGATGGTGACACAGCAAATGATGGAGAACGACAAAAAGAGTTGTGATCTGTACTTCTTTAAATCCAGGGGATTTAAGAAAAATAAGACCGGAAAAAGGAAAATCACTGAACGTTTCCCTACTTCATTAAAGCCTTGCGATGTATTTGTAGCGTAAATTACGGTTAATAAAGAGATGAAAAATACAGATTGCAGTATCAATATTCGCCATTTAAGTAACAATTTGAAGCTTTCTCTCTTCAGGTTAATAATAGTATGCAGACTGAAGCTTATTAAAACCACGTGGCTATAAAACATGTCGAACGGCAGCGTGGCCATTAACAATATGATGTGGTAATAACTTATTTTATTGGGTATAGTATCGTTTACTTTAAATAACCCGCTCATAATTTGAGTTGTTATGGCATTCAATTATAAACTGTTCATACTGGTCAATTATCTTTTCCCAATTAAACTGGAATTTGATTTTATGAAGATTATTGCTCACCATGGTTTGCTCAACTTCCTTTCGTTGAACGGTTTCCACAAGGTTGCGCACCTCTTTAGCATTTGAAAAATAAAAGGCATCTGAATTAAGCACCGATTTATTGAACGGGTTATTATGAGCAGCAATCAAAGCCTCGCTGGCCATTGCTTCCAGCAGAGATGGATTAGTGCCACCTACGCTATGCCCGTGAAAATACAGGTAGGAATTATTTTGCAGTGCGCGTACTTTAGTGGTGTCAAAAATTGACCCTTTAAACTCGATCCGTTCATCATTTTTGAATTTTTGAGTGATAAATTTTCCGAATCTGTTGCTGGTGTCTCCCAGCACCTTGAAATTACGTTGCGAACTGCTGTTGTTAAAACCCTCTAATATCGTTTCGATATTATTTTCAGGCTCCATGCGTGCCATCAGCAAAAAATAATTCTCCTTTAAAGCTTCGGTATTATCAACTTGCTCGCGTTCCTCTTCGGAAAACAGATCTGCGCCATAGGGAATATATTTACTGTTGATATTATATTTTTCACCGAGATATGATTTGATAACGAGTGAGTCGGAAATGTAATAATCGCTATATTTTACCGCAAGTTTCTCCGCATACTTCAAAAACTTTTGTACCGATGGTGAGTATTTTGATCGCTTCCACTCCAATCCATCCATATTGGTGATAATGGTGCTTTTTGCTGGATAGAGTTTACCCCATATAGAGCTGCTGGTATAACCCATTATTAAAACGGCATCGAACTTCTGTTTGCGGGCGTCGCGCAGGCAGTTTAAATCATAAATAAATTGGCCCGCAGTTCCCACCAAATATTCAGGATCATAACAATGCCTTATTTCTACACCGTTCCAGTTATCTTCCTTGTAAGGATGATTATGGGAATTGTAGACGGTTACTGAATGACCTCGTTTTACCAATCCTTCTGAAACATATTCTGAGATATGCTCAAAACCTCCGTAATAATTCGGAACCCCTCTTGTGCCCAATATTGCAATTCTTAGTTTCATGCTGTAGCTGCTAATTGATATGCTTTTAATGTTTGTATAGCGGCCTGTTTCCAGGTATATTTTTTTAATATTCTATCACGTAAACCTTCGTCAAATTGTGCTGCGCTTGCGTGCTCAACGCCGGCCAGTATGCTTGCCGGATCAGCCGGGTCGCAATAGAAGGCATCATCACCAAAATATTCCCGTGTGTCACCTTTATCCGTAATTACAATATTGCAATGCATAACTGCGGCTTCTATCGAGCTTAACCCTGTAGTTTCAAACCAACTCGGTAATATGTGCACCTTTGCACGCTGATAGTATCCAAGCAATTCTATTTGAGGAATACGGTCAAGAAAAGTAATGTTGTTAGCTGCAATAGTGCGGCACTCACGGTAATAATCGCCCTGGTTAGGAGCAGCTGCGCCGATAAGCACCAGTTTGAATTTGGTGTTGTTTAAGGCTTTTATAAGATTGATGTGGTTTTTACGGCCCTCTATTCTTGCCACGCAGATCACCAGCCTTTCATCCTTTTTTATTTCCGGGTCGAATGGGAACTTATCCGGATTAATGCCATTGGGCACTACCAGGTGATCAATTTTGCAGGGGTAGTTTTCCTGTACCCGTTTATATTCCGATTCGGAATTTGGCAATATCATAGTAGCGCGCCGCAGTATTTCAATAATGCTGTTGCGTTGTCCTCTCCATAAATAGTCATAGCTGGAAAGGTGATCCTTACCAAGCACCCAACGGGCTATCGTTTTCAGATATTCAACACTATCGCCGGGCAGATGTGTAAACAACACACCAATACCCTTACGATGATTTTTATCAAACTCACTGTAGCTGCACAATATGGTTGATACAACAAATGGTTTGTTAGCCTTTTTGCTATGGTATAAAATATCTGCGGGGCGGATGATGTTAAAAAAATGCAGCAGGTCGTATTGCTCATAGGCTATTGTATCTTTTGATAACATTATATCAACTTCAATCCCCATGGCCGTTAGCTGCCCGGCAGTTTGTACCACTTGTACAGTGTCGCCCCCGGGAACGGTGTATAAAGTTGATCGTGTTATAAAAGCTATCTTCATTTTCTCTCTTGTTAAAATTTGCCCTGGGTTAGGTTGTGCAGCCATGCAATAAATCTTTCGGGCAAGTAACTCACTGTATAGATCAGGTAATTATCCAATCGCAAAGGGTGCAGGCTGATGGCCCTTGCCATGTTTAGCCGGGCTTTTTCAGGCTGGTAATTGTTTAGCAGAAATTTTTTACCGCAAAGAGCATAATATGCACCTTCTTTTATTTTAGGCGAGTATTGTTTGCCGCCAATCTGATATAGTTCGTTTCCCTCGGCCTCGGTAATGTTTTTGTTTTTTAGTGTGGTATATTTTATCGATCGAAACTTGCGCGTGCGCCATTTCTCGTCTATGGTGATGGATTCTGGATTTAGTCTTACTTTAATAAGGGCCTGCGATAAATTACACGCCTTTTCGTTTTTCAAGATATTAACCCATAAAAAATGATCTTCGTAGGTATAAGCGTGCTCATTGTAGCCGCCTTTATTTACAACCGCCTCCTTTTTATAAAACACGCTTGAATGAATAAACGGGCAGATGGAGTATTTTAACTGCTGGATCTCCTCGTTGAGGTGCCCCTCCGGGTGATGAGTGAAAATATAATGCCCGTCGGCATCCATATACTCCACCGCCGAACCGATAATGGTATATTCAGGGTAAGTGGTAATAAATTCATACTGTACTTTTAATCGGTTTGGCAGGCAAATGTCATCTGCATCAAACCTGGCGATATAGGGTGCCCGGGCGTGTGCTAAACCCAAATTTAAAGCAGCAGAAACACCTTTGTTTTCCTGGCTGATCATAACAATACGCGGGTCATGAAACGACCGGACGATTTTTTCAGTGTCGTCGGTCGAGCCATCGTTAACTATCAAAAGTTCAAAATCAGCAAACGACTGGCCCAATACCGAAGTAATAGCTTCACGGATATATTTCTCCGCATTATAAGCAGGCATTAAAACAGTCACTTTTGGATTATTAGGATCCATATATGATAGGGGCTTTAGTAGTTTCCTTTATATTGAGCAATAGCAGCAATTCAAAAAGCACTATTACTGATAGTTGCTCAAACCAGTAGTCTGTAAATAATATCATCATCAGCAGCAGCAATACGGGGATGCCATAAGTAAGCGTTTTGGTGTATTTAGTGAAAAAACCTAAATAGTAGACAGTGAATGCCAAAAGCCCCAGTAAACCATATTCGGCCAATACCTGGTCATATACAGAATAAGGACTGTTAATCAAAGAATGTAAACCCAAGGTCCGGCTGAAAAAATTGAGATATAGATCCAGGTGATTTGTCAGGAAATTATTACTGATATAAGCGTATTTTGGAGAAAAGCTTCCCGCAAACCCCATGCTTGTCGCCCTGTAGGCTAGTTTTGACGAAAAATTACCCATCCCATCACCCGTAACTAACTTTGCGGGGTGCAGCTTCAAAAAATTAAAGGTTTGAAGCATACTCATTACTTTTCCGGGGAGACCGGATACGAAAGTTTTTTGAGTAGATAATGAGAGGCTTGACCTATGCTGATCAATAAATTTCAACAATACTTTCTGACTTGTGTCTGCGTCAACCCGCGACTGATAATAAAGCGCGTTGATGTTGGGGGTATCGATAAATACCCTTCCCATTCCGGTTTGCGGTAAGTGCGCTAGCGCGGGGTTCGGTTTTGTTTTTATTACACCCGGTAATTTTCTAACGCTGTCGAGATAGTGCGCGGCTATTTTGCGTCTTGTTTCCTCGAGCGTTGGAACATTAGTGCAAATCGATGCAGAAGTTATTTTAGTTGGCTCTTTGCTCGCGGAATCAGCAAGGTTAGCAAACGTCCGCGTAACATATACATTATTTTGCGGAGAAACCTTTCCCATAAAAGTAGCCAGCAACACCAGACAGACAACGATCAGGCTTTTTTGATTTTGGCTGCTTTTGAAAATAAATAGCAGCACGAGTATAAAAACCACTGCCAGGTTAAGATAATTGCTTCCAGTAAACAGCAGTATAGTCATACATACCAGTACCATTGCTGCATTTTTGCGGGTTAGGAAATAAATCACTCCCATTGCATTTAATGCTGCGTTGGTTAATGATGTATCGAATGTTAGCCCTTTTATAAAATCGCCGGTGCCAATAAAATACTTTTGAAATTCGCCCTGGTAGCGGTAGGGGTTAAGGCTGTGCGTCTCCAATATAATAGCCCCGATGTTTAAAAATGAAACGGCTGCATTTAGTACAAAAAAAGCGAGCACTGTATTATGGATCGTTTCCGTTTCGTTGTTTTCTACCGAAAGTTTAACCTGGTGTATGGCCAGCAGGCACATCAGCCAAAACCCTATCCCCATAAAAAATACAAGCAGGTACCCTGGGTTATTGTATCCTTTTGTTATGAATAAGTTCATAAGGGATATAAGCACTATCAGCAGGTAAAAAAGCGGCAGTCTTGAATTTTTAAAGCTTAATCCAAATTTGAAATTGAAACGGAGCAGATAAATTATAACGACGGCGGCAATCTTTACAGCGATTTTTACATTTAAAAAGAGCACCAGGAACAACAGCAACTGCCAGTCGATCTTGTTGATGACCTTTGTTAGTTTGAAATCAGCAATACTTTTAAACATCCGCAATCAATTAATCAAGCTTTTAATAGCCACGCAGTAGCTGGTGATTATATAAAACATTACGGCGGAAAAATTGAAAGGGTTGCCTGCTTAAGCCGGTCTAACGCGCTATTTTTCTGGTGAAATTTTGCTTTTAGCCTTGCCTAAATATTATGGCAAAAAATGTATTTTAAGTCGGAGGCAGCCAAAGGGGAGGCTTGACCGTAATTGTTCATAAAAAGGGGAGGCCAAAATAACTGCTTCACCCGCAAACTAAAAGATAATACTAATTTTATACAATCAGAATTAAACAGTTTTTGTGAAAAATAAGCTACTGGTCAAGGTCTTTTCTTCAGGTTTGCAAGCCATGTCGGTACAGGTGCTGGGGGCATTTTTCTTTTATTTTATTTCTATTTATATCTCGAAGGGCGATTTTGGTGTTATCAGCTGGACAAATGCTGTGTCGATATTTCTTACTACCCTGCTTGGTTTCGGCCTGGAGCAGGTTGTGGTGCGGCGAATAGCTGCTTCAGGAAGATCTGATTGGGCTGCCGCAGCTTTCTTTTTTCATGCGGTGGTCGGGTTTATCCTAACGTTCGCTTTGCTTCTATTCTTTGTGGGGTTGTTGAAGAACCACGCAAGTATCTACAAAGCGCTTCCATGGTTTTTCCTGGCTCAGGGCATGCTTTTTATCGGCATACCCCTGAAGCAGTTTTTGAATGCGAAGGAGCAATTTACACCTTATGGGGTTATCGCTGTAATTAGCAACGCCTGTAAAATTGTAGTTGCGTGGCTGTTGATGAAGCAAGGTATATTGCATTTGCAAACGATATTGCTGATCCTGATCGGCACGGCTGTTTTCGAGCTGTGTTGTTTGTTTATTTATCTGCTGGTGAAAACTTCCTTTAGCTTTAAATTTCAGTTTAGGGCTTACCTCAAACTTATAAAAGAATCATCGTCGCAATATTTATCTGTTATTTTTGATATGAGTTTGTCCCGGATGGACTGGATCCTGCTCGGCATTATGACAAGCAGCAGTGTTTTGGCCGACTATAGTTTCGCTTATCGCGCGTACGAGCTTGCCCGTTTACCTATGTTGATCATGGCCCCAATAATTTTACCACGGTTCGCGCGGTTATTGGTAAATAATAACAAAATAGATATTGAGTATCAAAAGTATATCAAATCGCTTAATATCACTGAACTGTTTTTTGCAGCACTTATTCCACTTATCTTAAATATTTTGTGGATCCCGCTACTAAACCTAATTACCAATGGCAAATACGGCGAATCAAACTCATTAGAATTTTCAATTTTATCGCTTTGTATTCCGCTGCAGTTTTTTATCAACTTATTATGGTCATTGAGCTTTGGAGCCAAAAAATATAAAGCGGTTTCGTACATCACCATAATATGTGCCGTGACTAATATCACTTTAAACTTAATATTGATCTCGAAATTCAACGGGCTTGGCGCCGCTGTTGCATTTCTTGCAACCACGTTGTTACAAGCCGGTTTATATTACAGGTTGGTGCAAAGGGAAATCATGGTAGTATCGCTGCGCCCCATCATTATTTTTACTGTAGAGGCAATGGTTCTATACTTTATCACAACGGGCATTCATGTTAATTTTATTGTTCAGCTAATTATAGCCATTGTACTATATCTTTTAATTACTTTGTTAACGCGACAAATAACCAGGCAGCATCTTAGTAATTTTAAGCTTTTACTATCAAAATGAAAATACTTTACCTGTGCGATGAATACCCGCCCGGTAAGCACGGCGGGATAGGTACATCAGTAAGGATGCTGGCTCGGCAAATGGTAAAGCTTGGCCATCATGTTATTGTTGCCGGCCTATATGCGCCGGGTTATGGAGGTGCCGACGAATTTGAAGACGATGGGGTTAAGGTTTATCGTTTTCGAAGAGGTTTTAATTCGAAAATATTTAGTGATGATGAGTCGTTAAAGTCGCGCATAGCCACTCGTTTGTTGAAGGTTTCCGGGTTGATGGACCGGGAGGTCAGGAAAAGCCTTGATACCTACAAAATTGTACTGGAACGACTGATCAGCGAACATCATATAGATGTTATCGAAATGCCGGATTATAACGACTATATCCGTTTTTGCAGCCGGGAAATTCCCTTTCCGGTATTGTCAGTTCCTGTAATCGTTAAATTTCATGGCTCTATAACCTACTTTACAAGGGAGACAAATGGCCGGCTACCAGGCCATATATTAAAAATGGAACAGGCTATTGTCAACCAGGCCGCCGCAGTCGTCTCAGTAAGCGAATACACGGCAAAAAAAAGTGCCGCCTACCTCAATTATCCGCATAAAATTGAAGTTTTATTCAACGGCATCAACACAGCATCTTTCTCAAAAAGCGGCAAAAAAGCTCAGCAGGTTATTTTTACTGGTAGCCTCGTAGCAAAAAAAGGAATTTATCAGTTAGCAAAGGCATGGAATATTGTAAACGAACATGTTCCTAACGCGCGGTTGCTAATTTGTGGCAAAGGCGATCGACAAAAGGTCGCTTCATTCTTAACCATGGAGGCTAAGGATTCGGTGGTTTTTATGGGACATTTACCAATGGAAAAGCTATTTGATCAATTGTCTGCCTCCATCATCAGTGTTTTTCCTTCATATGCAGAAGCCTTCGCTTTGGCGCCTATGGAAGCCATGCTCTGTGGTACTGCGGTGATAAACTCAAACCGTACATCGGGTCCTGAATTAATTGAGGATAATGTAAATGGATTACTTATTGATCCTGATAAACCGGAACAGATTGCAGAGGCTATATTATATCTTTTGAATAACTGTAATATTTGCGATAATCTTGCTAAAAAAGGGAATGAAACGGTGAAGGGGAAATTTGAAATTACTAAGGTAGCCGAAAAACATATTGAATTTTACAAGAGTGTTTTGGAGGGGCGCATTAATTAATGCTGGCTAGTACTCAATAGCCAAATTCTCCTTTGCCTGTTGTTTTTTCTCACCTGTAATTTCCATTTGACTCAGGAAATGATATTTGCGCCGGGTATGTTTAACAGTGATCTTAGCTATATTCCACCCGGTACGTCCGTCTAAAAAGCCTAGGCAAACTATGTAATTTTTAATAAACCCAAAAATAGGGGAGATATAAAGCTTAATTGCACCTGCCTTTTTTCCGGTTCGGAAGTATTTTTTGGCACTCAGGTTTGCATAGTAGCACCCTTTGCTATCAAACTCCTGCACGTTTTTTACTGAATAGTGGTGGATATGGCCTTCGATTTTCTTTTTTTGAATAAACGAGGGCAGTGTCAACGTTTCGTGTACGATGGTTTCAGACCACTTTACAAATTCGCGGTTAAACAGGCGAATGTGATGATCCCTTCCCCAACTGCCGAATCGTACAGGCTTGCCACCGAAGTATGACCGAAACTTAATATCGTATACAGCTTTTTTGTCGTCGAAGTTTAGGTTATGTACGGCGTTTATAAGCTCTTCATCCGGGATTTCGTCAGCGTCTATACTTAAGATCCAGTTGTACCTGGCCAACTCTACACCCTTGTTTTTGTTAGCGCCATAACCTTCCCATGCTTTGTTATAAAAGCGGCAATTCTCGGTTAAGCCATTAATTGACGTTTCTGTTTCACTGCCATTATATACTACTATAATATCATCAGTTAATTTGCTCGCTTCTTCTATGCACCCCTTGATTATATCGGCGGCATTTTTAGTAATTATAACAACAGAAACCGGAACCATTTATTTAAATTTAGATGCGCTAAAAAGCATTGTGTTTATAGATTATATCGTGGATTTAAATAAAAGGGTTGCCTGTTGCAATTAATTTTTAATGAATCATTTTTTTACCAATGACAAAGAATAACTTACTGTCGTGGACTGCAAAAACGTATTTTATGAATAATAAATAGTGAGTTAATTTAATTTATTGATAAACAGGTGTTTATATTGCGGTAATATTTTTTTTGATCATAAAGGCAACCTTTTTTTAATAAATGACGTGATAGCGTATAGACAATGGGAATTACATTAGCTAACAGGATATAACCCATATGGGAGAAGAAGAGTTACATCAACTGATCGGGGGCTGTATAAAACAGGATAGGAAGTGCCAAAAGATGCTCTACAAAGCTTTCTATGGGTTTTCTATGGGCATCTGCCTGCGTTATGCCGGGAATAGGGATGAAGCTGCTGAAGTAATGAACCAGGGATTTTTTAAAGTGTTTACGCACATAGAGGGCTTTGACACAACCAGGCCTTTTAAGGCCTGGTTGGGAAAGATAATGATGAATGTTTCAATTGATCATTACCGGGCGAACCTTAAAATGGCCTATACCGAGGATCTTGACCAGGCAGAACAAATCAGCGACGGCGATATTGCCGATAAAAACCTGCACTATAACGATCTTTTAGCGATGGTTCAAAAACTTCCCCAGGCTTACAGAACTGTTTTTAACCTTTTCGCAATAGAAGGTTATTCGCACGAGGAAATTGCAACAATGCTTAACATAAATGCCGGCACATCTAAGTCGAACTTACATAAGGCCAGGCAAAAACTTAAACAAATGATATTTAAGGCGGATTCGTCTGCCGGAGGAGGTGCTAATTATAATAATGGCATGGATTATACCCCAATCGTTGCTATCAACGCAATAAACATGAATGGTGGTATTTTTAAACAAAGGTATTAGGGAATGAACACAGAGAACGACAAAAGATTGGATGATCTTTTTAAAAAGAAGCTTGAGGACCCGGTCGATGAGATCCGGTACGAGGAGGGTGATTGGGATGCGCTTGAACAAATGCTGGATAAGCCAAAACGGAAGGGAATCATCTTTCTGTGGCCTTTTATCAGCAGTGTTGCAGCTATAGCTTTGCTGTTTTTTGGATGGTGGATGTTTAAAAATCAGGCAGGAACAAAACCAGATAAAGATCAAACGCAAGTGGCGGCAAGGCATAACAAAGTTGACACCATTGTTGAACACAATCAGGTTGCTGCTCACAATACAAAAAAAGATACAATAGTTGAGCACACTGCTCTGCAGCTGCAGGCAGTGGTGAAAAATAAACCAATTGATACAATAGTTGAACACAAAGCGCTTAAACAAACCGGTACGCCGGTACAAAAGGTGGTTCGCTCATTTAATGATGACAAATCGTTGTTCGCAGCTTCGGCTCAAAAGCAACGGAAAGATACTATTATAGAGAAAAATGCTATAAGAAATAACCGGATGGCCGATGAATTGGTTGCGATGAACGCAGTGCCTGCAGTAAGCAAGGGAGTTGCAGGCGACAAGGCTGTTAAGTCAATTGAATTGCCACGGCCTGTTGTAAGACCCGGAGCATCGCAAATGGCGGGTTTAAACGGGAAAAAAGGTAGGACAAGTCTGGCTTACAGGCCGCAATATACATTGAGCGTAATAGCTGCACCTGATTTTAATGGCGTCGGTTCGTTTCAGCAAAGCAAGGTAGGTACCAATATCGGGATGACGTTTGCGGTTGGGTTATCGAAAAAGTTTACAATAACAACGGGTGCGCTGTATTCTGTTAAGCCTTACCTCACCAACTTTAATAATTACAACACCGGTTCTACTTATAAATGGGCGGTCAATCCGATAAATGTTACAGCGGATTGCCGCATGCTGGATATTCCGCTTAACGTTGGTTACCAGGTTTATCACAGGAGCCAAAACAAGATTTCTGTTGGAACGGGCTTGTCATCATATCTTATGCTGCATGAAAGTTATAAGTTCCAATATGAATATGGCGGCCCGCAAGGCCCCACAAATTATACCGTTGCTAAACCAGGGAAATACTTTTTTGGAATAGTGAACTTAAATGCTACTTATGAAAGACAGGTTACCTCAAAAGTTGGCGTAAGCATACAACCATATTTAAAACTTCCATTGTCGAATGTGGGCTACAGCCAGGTTAAATTACAAACTACAGGTGTGGCCGTGGGGCTCAGCTGGAACTTAAACTCACTAACAAAACCCTAGAAAAATGAAATATATCAGTATTATTTTACTCACCTGGATGATGAATTTCCAGGGAGGTCAGGACCTCTTTGTCTGCAAAAATGCAAAGGTCAGTCTTTATTCGAGTGCGCCGATAGAAGATATTAAGGCCGAAACATCAACCGGCGCATCGGTATTTAACGCTGCTACAGGCGAATTAAACTTCAGTGTAGCTATCAATAGTTTCAAATTCGAAAAGTCACTGATGCAGGAACATTTTAATTCGGATTATATGGAGAGTGACAAATATCCGCGCGCTACATTCAAAGGGAAAATAGACTATCACATTGATGTAAGCAAGGACGGAAGCTACCCCGTAAATGTCACCGGCGACTTAACCGTGCACAACGTTACCATGAAAAGGACTATCCCGGGTACTATTACTGTAAAAGGCGGAGTTGTGAATATGAAGGCGGAATTTATGGTAAAATGCGCCGATCACCATATTGAAATTCCCAGAATAGTATTTCACAATATTGCCGAAAGCATTAAAATTAATGTAGCTGCAACATATGCGGCAAATAAATAAATCATTCACACACTCAAAATAACCTTTATATGAAGAGATCAATTATCCTGTTTGGCTTCCTAGCTGTAAGCCTTGGAGCAATGGCACAAAAAACCACTACTGATAATAAAGGAAGTGCTGCCGATTCATTGCTGAACTCGATGAGCGCAGCCGATAACAAGGGCCCTATAGTTATTGCCAAATCGTCGAGGTATGTGCTTTCACAAAGTACCGAAACGATAAAGAAAAACAACCTTAACTTTTTAGTGATCCACCGCTTTGGCGATTTTGCCGGCAAGCAGGGTGGGGGAAAGCTTTATTATGGCCTTGATGACGTTGCCGATGTGTACATTGGATTTGAATACGGTATTTCGGATAACCTGAATATTGATATTGGCCGCAGCACTATTGGCGGATTGGCTGACCTGGAGTTAAAATACGCTGCGTTGCACCAGTCAAACGACGGATCACCTTTTGCGGTTACCTTAATTGGAGAAACAGGTTTCAGACCTTATGGCGCGGATTTCACCAAAACAACCGACAGGTTCTCATATTTCGCGCAGGCTATTATCGCTCACAGCTTTTCGCCTGGTAATGCCCTGCAAATAGCGCCATCGTTTGTACGCAACAACACGCCCATCCCATTTGAGCCTGGCAACGATCTTGATTTTTTTGCACTATCAAGTACCCTTCGTTTAAAGCTGACCAAACATTCCGGTTTTATTATTGACTATGCACACTCATTCTCTTCGTATCAGCACACCAAAGGCAGCGGTTTTTCCGATCCGCTCGGTTTTGGGTATGAAGTTGAAACCGGTGGCCACGTATTTACAATTAATGTAACCAATGCCCGCGCAGTAAACGAGATAAACTATTTAAGCAACACGCAATCAAGCTATGGCCGCGGTCAATATCGTGTGGGCTTTACCATCTCAAGGATGTTCGATTTTAACGGGCATAAAAAGGAGAAAAAAGAAGATAAATAACGACAATAATCAATTATAAAAAGGTAAAAAACAACCATAACAGGGGCCGGTATTTTTATAGCTTTATTAGCTGTGAATAATACCGGCCTTTTTATGAAAAAGAGATTTCCTATAGTTTTTATTTTGTGCTTTATCATATCCATTTGTTATTTTAATACTGTTTTTGGTCAAACTAATCCTATCGGGATGTTTGATTATCATGGCGATATCGGTCGTCCTAAAAACGCCGGATCCGCTCAATACGATAAGGTTACCCGTGCATATTTTCTAAAGGGTTCGGGTTATAACATCTGGTTTAACCGGGACGAATTTCAGTATGTCTATAAGAAAATAAAAGGTGATTTTACCGCAACCGCCAACTTTGAGTTTATTGGTGCAAAAGGAAATGACCATCGTAAAATTGGGTGGATGATAAGAGAGTCGACAGATGAAAAATCCATTGAATTAAATAATGTTGAACATGGTGATGGCTTAACTGTAATGCAATGGCGCTCACTAACCGGGGAAAATATGAAGGATCCAGAGGGCGAGATTTTTTACCCGGAGAAAAAATTTGAAGTAATTCAACTGCAACGCATAGGCAAACGAATCATCATGTGCGTTGGCCACGTTGGTGAGCCGCTGAAAACCGTAGGATCGCATATTATGGAAAATATACCTGACGATGCCCTCGTTGGCCTATTTATATGCTCACATGATCCCGAAGTGACAGAGGAAGCAAGAGTTTGGGATGTTCACATCGAAACGCCGGGATCGAAATAAAACGCTGCGAGCCTTTTGTCTTTTAGCTTTCATCTAAATTTTCTATTTTGTGTGCTGTTAGGTTTATACACATGGACAAAGGACGTTTGGAGGCATTTAGCGATGGCGTAATAGCCATTATCATTACCATAATGGTTTTGGAACTGAAAGTGCCGCATGGAGCCGATATCAAATCATTACTGCCGCTTCTCCCGGTATTTATAAGCTACTTGCTTAGTTTTGTGTATGTAGGTATTTATTGGAATAACCATCATCACACTATGCAAGTGGTTAAATCAGTAAACGGTGCTATCCTATGGGCTAATATGCATTTGCTTTTCTGGCTTTCATTGATCCCGTTTGTAACCTCATGGATGGGCGAAAATCATTTCGCGCAATGGCCGGTTACCTGTTATGGCATTGTTTTAATCATGTGCTCCTTATCGTACGGATTACTGATAATAACCCTAATAAGACATCATGGCCGGGATTCTGTTTTAGCGCAGGCCGTCGGGAAAGATAGAAAAGGTAATATTTCGACTTTGATATACGCTACTGCAATTGCCGTTTCCTTTTTTAATTCCAAGGCAGGATTTGCGTTATATGTTGTTGTGGCGTGTATATGGTTTATCCCCGATAAACGAATTGAAAAAAAGATAATAGTAGAGGAACCGCCTTGTAAGTAGTTAGTCATTGCTCATCGAGTCATTAGTTCCTTTGGAAATTCTAAAATGACCCAATGACAATCTATGCTGCCTGTAATTTATCCAATGATTGTGAATGCAGTGTTTTCCAGCCAAGTGTAAACCAGAGCGCCAGGATACATCCATAGCTGCCGCCACGTTCAACCCATTCAAATATTTCATAATGCGGGTAAAATAATTCGCTTATGGCCTTCCATGCCAGGAAAATCAACAATACAGGACGTATAGGTTTTATCAAAACAGAAATAGCTGATGCTATCTCTAATGCCCCGATTAAATGTCCTACGCCTACCGGGTCTGAAAAGCCAAGGGAAGTATATTGCCCCATTAATCCCTTTTTACCAAGGAGGTTGAGCCAGCCATGGCCTGCAAGCAACAGAAATACAATTACCTTTAAACAGGATGTTGCCCTTAAAAGTGCTTTGTCATCGGGTTGAATATCGGGGCTAAGTGAAGTAAATAAGTTTTTGATATTTAACTTTACACCTCCCGACAACATCAATAAAGCAAGCGGTGCGCCAAAATTACCGGCACGTTCAATAAACTCGGCAAATGGTTCGCCGGAAAGGGGACGCATAAGGGCTGTTGCCGTTCCCCATACCACCAGCCAAAGCGCCACAACACGTAATGGGTAAATCAGTAGTATCACCCCGCATATTATGTCAAAAGTGCCAACCCATGGCATCAATTGGTAAGACATTGCCTTTCCGATACCTGCTACCGCGAAATAATTACACCAGATAGGTTTAGTGATAATGCCGAACGAACCGTGTCCTATAAAACACATTGCTGACGCAAAGCGAAGCGCATAATGAAGCTTTTGTTGAAGATTAAGGTTTAACATGAGAAACAGGATTCAATTGGCTTACTTTTAATCAGGAATGCTAAAGTATAAAAAAAAATCAATTGTTAAAATTAAACAGATTTAACCTATATGTAAGCTATACTTTATGAAAGCGATCGCACTGGTAAAAAAACAGGCAGCTATTTTTTGTAGCTGCCTGTTTACATATCGGTATAAAGCTATTTTAAAAATGAACGCCTATTCCAAACGTTGCTTGTATTTCACTTATAGGCAATTTAGTTACCAGGCGGCCGGTAGTTCCAAGCGCAGAAGTATCGCCTGTTGTACTAATCTTTAACCCGCTGGAGTTTACATAATTAAGACGAAGACCCAAATCCCATCCGTCGGCAAATTCCCAACGAAGGGCTGCCTGGCCGCCATAAGCAAAAGCCGATGCCTTTGAACTGGCTTGGGTTATAGTTTGCGAAGAACTATTTTGACCACTTATGTAAATGGTAAGCTCGGGCGTGGAAGAGCTTTTAAGGATCCCTGCATCGGCGCGAACATCAACAATAAATTTGCTGAATGTAAAGGAATACTGGGGACCGAGCATATAATTCATGTTATGGTAGCGGTTAACAGCCTGCACAAGGGTAGAATTTACCTTAAAGATATTGTTATAACCGTCAGATAGTGTCTGGGCGTCGCTTTGAGTAAGTTCACCCTGATCCTGGAAGCTGATAACACCCCCTATCGCTAAATTTTTATAAACATAAAAAGCGCCTTCAAGGCCAACTGTTATACTTCTTTTAGCAAAGCCAGCCTGGTTGTTGTTGTAATCTGATTTAGCGAAATCGCCCAGGGGCTTGGAGTAACCAGTGAAAAGTGAAATATAACTTTTAACGTATTCCTTTGGTTCAGAATCCTGTGCTTTTGCGTAGAAGGAGATAAGTGTAATAATAGAAACTAGTGTAAGTGTTTTTTTCATTTTATGGTGTAAGGAACGTTTTATCTGATGTTAAATTTAATATGACCGGTAATGCACGTACATCGGTTATGCAAACGTGTAAAGAAAGTTAATAGTATTCATATTAAATCTTAAAAAATGTTAAATTTTAGCTATAATAAAGCAGTTCAACAGGTTAGTAAGCTTATTTGCAGCCAAACCAAGCGACCGGGTTTTATTAAGCCGCTAAAATAAGGCTAAAAAGTCATTCGTGGGATATTTCTTTTAATTACTTCAATTATTGGCCCTATAAAGAGGTGCAATAAATAACAAAAGCCATCTTGATAAAGATGACTTTTGTTTAAAAGCTGATTTATAAAATTGCTATTGCACGTCCCACCATACCCTGCTGATGATTTTATCACCGCCGTTAAGCCTTGCTACAGCCGCATTGTAATTTACAGGGTTTACCTGCTTATCAGCTACAGAATATTCCATTCTTCGGGGTATAGCACCTGGTGATAGTGTGCCCGGATATGCGCGTGGCGCCCTTACGAAAGTGGGCATTTCAGTACGGCGAAAATTACTCCAGGCTTCGTATTCATCCATAAATGTTGTAACCCAGTATTGATCATTGATCATTTCAAAGCCATTAGCGGCAACATAAGGGTGGGCTTTATAATAATCTCCTGCAGCCGATGCATCTACAGTAGCGGCAGCACCGAAAGCAGCTAATTCCGTTATGCCGTTAACTACTCCGTTTTCATAGTGAGTAGCTGCGGTGCCAAGTCCCCAGCGTTGAGCAGCCTCGGCAAGCAGCAACTCGGTTTCAGCATAAGTTAACACTAAAGTTGGCGCTGTTGGGTAAAACACATTAGGGCTGGGTCTTGAATATCCGGCTAAACTGCCTGGATAAGTCTTTTCATGAGTAACCGGGTCTACGTAATTAGCGATGCCGTACAAAACCGTGTTGCCAACATCATATCCATTAGGTAAACCGAGCTGATCTGCTGGGTCAGAAGAGCCTCCTGATGGGTCGGGGTTACTCAACGGATCAAAGTCAGCAGGATAAAGGTAAGATAATACAGGCAACCGCGGATCATTAGTACTTTGCAAAAAATCTATAAAGGTTTTACTTATTTGCCAGGATAACTGCACCTGGCCGTCTTCGCCTATCCCCCTGTATATCCTGTTAACCGAAAGTGGGTCGTTACCATCATGCTGTACAATGGCGTTGTCATCGTTACTTAGCATAGTTTTACCCTGCACCTGCGTAGCATATTTTTGCGCAGTGGCTGGATCCTTTTTTACAAGGCGCATGGCTAGGCGCAATAAAAATGAATTTCCAAATCTTTTCCATTTATCTATCTGAGTTTCCTGGCCCGAATAAAATAGATCTCCTGTAGGCTTATCTGCATTGTTATCAAGACTGTCTACCGCTTGCGAAACTTCTTTTAGCATGTCGGCGTATATATCCTGCTGTTTATCATATACCGGAAAATACACCGAGCCGTGATAGCCCAAACCCGCCTGGAAATATGGAACATCGCCATAAACATCGGTAATGCGTTGAAATATAAGCGCCTTCATTATCCGCGACATCTGGTGCAGGTTTTTGTACTGAGGTTTACCCTTGGTGGTTGTATATAAGTCTACTGCATATTTTACAGCTTGTGTATAAACATTATCATAAAAATAACCGAAGCCGCCCGTGCTGAGCAGGTACTTATCCCCAAAAAAAATGCCCGAAGTTGAAGCGTAGTGCTGTATAAAACAGCCCGCACCTGCAATTTCAGTTTCTTCTACTTCTTGCGCGTTATTACTGCTGCCGGTGTAATAAAGCTGTGTACTGGTAAGGATATTATTAGGGTCGAAAACATCAACGGACACAGCATTCGGATCGGTATTTGTTTTTAGCAGATCTTTTTTGCACGATGCAAAAGCCATTAACATAATGACGCCTGCAAGTATATATATAGTTTGTAATTTCATGTTAAGCAGTTTATTATATTTTTCAATAATCATCTTAAAATTTCACATTAAGGTTAAAGCCAAATGTACGGGTATAAGGCACCGTAGCCTGTTCTATGCCTTGCGGGCCATTTGAATAGTTTGATTCGGGGTCGATGTCTGGAGTATGCTTCATAATCGTAAACAGGTTTCGGGCAACAAAGCTTAGGTTGATGGCCTGGATCTTGTTATTGAAGAAATTAGCCGGGAAGGTATAACCCAATATCAACTGCCTGAATTTAATAAAGCTGGCATCATAAATAAAAATGGCTGGATTGTTTGCGGCAATGGTTTGATAGTAAGTTTGCGCAAAAACTTGCTGATCGCCATATAGTTTATCCCTGCCAGGAAGTGTTGCTTTTGATAAACCAAAGTTATAGCCATACCATTCTGTGCCCGAGAATATTTTACCACCAAATTTGCCATCTAACAGGAATGAAAAGTTGAAATGTTTGTACCTTAATTCGCTGGTGATACCGGTTGTCCAGGGGCTAATAGCAGAGCCCGCGTCAACATAGTTTGTGCCCTGGGCAGGTGCGCCAGTGCCGGGGTCAATAACGATTTTACCATTGGCGTCGCGCTGCGGATCAGCCACATAGATCTGGTAAGCCGATTTGCCTATGGTTTGCCCTATATAAGCAACACTTACATTCTCATCCTCGCCCGCACGCGATGAAGAGCCGGTAGGGATATTTCCTAAGCCGGTAACAAGTGCCAGTACTTTATTGTTATTATATGATATGTTAAGCGATTCTGTCCAGGTAAAGTCTTTCGTTTTGATAGGTGATCCTGATACAAGGAATTCAAGGCCCTTATTTTGGATAACACCTGAATTGAGTATAACGTTGGTATACCCCGACGCTCCGGATATTGTAGCAGGTATAACTTCCCGGCTATTTTTTTTATTGTAATATGCTATATCAAAATGCAGGCGGCTATTTGCGAAGCTTAACTCGGTGCCGATCTCAAGTTCTTTGGCAGAGGATGGCTCCAATAGGGCATTTGGAACAACGCCGCCATTAGAAATATTACCAATTGGATGACCGTATAAATTACCAATGTTATTATAACCCAATAATGTTTGATATGGAGAATCAGCCTCACCACCTACATTCGCATAACCAATCCTTATTTTTCCAAGATCCATACCCGGGATGTGGATCAGTTCAGAAAACACGAATGAACCGCTGAGTGAAGGGTAAAAATAATTTATTTTTTTGCCTGGTGCCAGGGTGGAGTACCAGTCATTGCGGCCGGTAGCTGACAGGTACAGGAAATTTTTGTATGCAAAATCCAATGTGCCGTAAATTGATTTATTAACGATTACGGGGTTGTATGTAGATTCCCGGGGATATAAAAGGTTTCCTA
Organism: Bacteroidota bacterium; assembly: GCA_030775685.1. Taxonomy (GTDB): domain Bacteria; phylum Bacteroidota; class Bacteroidia; order Sphingobacteriales; family Sphingobacteriaceae; genus Mucilaginibacter. The sequence continues at coordinate 55,405 of JALYIP010000050.1, read as the reverse complement.
TTGTATATAAATAAGGCGTTGCAAAATTAGTTCCGCCGGCGTCAATCTGGTCTACAACAGCCTTTCTTGAATTCGCACCTAAAAGCGCTGTTAAATTAAAATCTTTCGTGACTTTAAATTCCTTACCCACTATAGCATCTATATTCAGCTCTGATGATTTCTGGTTTTCTTCTGTCATGTCCCCTGTCGGTTCGTACGCGGTACCATTGGGAGTAACGCTTGTGTTCCTGTCAGCAAAATAATCTTCACCTGCGCGTAATTGCAGGTATAAACCATTATCAAAGGTGTATTTGAGATCACCAGAACCTATAAACCGGTTGCGGCTTGTATTGTTGATGAATTTGTATGCTGCGAAATAAGGATTGGTAGTGTAGGGGTCATCCAAAAATTGATTTTCGGTTCCATCCGCTTTATATCCCGGAGCCAGTGTTGTTATATTAACGTTAGGCGGCAGGAACTCCGTAGCAAAGTTCAAATTACCTGGGGCATCTGATACTGATGGGCGATTGTGTGTATAAGCATAAATATATTGTGCCTTTAATTGCAAGTCCAGGTGTTTATCCAACTTATAATTTGCGGATAATGTAAAGGATTGTTGTTTATATCCTGCATTAGGTATAATGCTGTTGTCATGCAGGTCGCTTGCCGAAAAACGCACACTTCCGTCATCACCTATATTCTTACTGAACGATACTGTATTTGTTAAATGTGTTCCGTTTTTATAAAAACGGCCCATATTGCCATTTGCAACTGCAGAATAAGGCCTTGAAACGCCATCAAATTGGGGGACCTTCGTTCCGTCAAGCTTCGCACCCCATGCTGATAACCCAGTTTCAAATGCGGAAGAACCAGTAGCTGGTTTTTGTTGGTTAGAACCTTGTCCATACACCTGCTGCCAATCAGTATTATCTATTACATTGGTTATTACAAAGTTGGAGTTCAGCTCCACACCTGTACCTTTAGCATTTTTACCCGATTTGGTAGTAATTAATATAACGCCCTTACTACCTCTATAGCCATATAGCGCCGAAGCAGCAGCACCTTTCAGTACAGAAATAGTCTCTATATCATCCGGGTTAATATTTATGGTTTCGTCGCCACCATCAACGCCGCCATAACCTTGCGAGTCGGTTTGTCGTGACGTGCCATTTGTCATGGGCACACCGTCTATTACATATAACGGTTGATTTGAACCTGTAATATCCGAAATACCCCGGATTACCACGTTTGCCGAGCCTCCGGGCCCTGTTGATACACCGGATACGTTAACGCCGGCAACCTTTCCTTCCAGTCCGTTCACAAAGTTATTGTCGCGGGCTTCAGTAAGCGATGATCCTTTTACTTCGGTTACCGAGTAACCTAAAGCGCGCCTTTCTTTTTTGATACCCAATGCCGTTACCACCACTTCCTTTAATCCGCTGGATGACGCCTGCATTTTAATATTTATTGTTTTTTGGCCGGATACAGGTACTTCGGCATCGCTATAACCTACGTACCTGAAAACTAATATAGCACCCGGATCGGTAACAACCGAATAAACCCCGGTTGCGTCAGTAAACACGCCTTTGGCTGTCCCTTTAATGCTTACCGTAACGCCAACAAGGGTTTCGTTTGTTTGAGCGTCAGTCACCTTACCGGTTATAGTTCCAGCAGTGGTGTTTTGGGCTACGGCTGCGCTGCTAAGCAATAAAAGAAATATTGTCGTGGCGACAATATTCTGCAGAACCGAAGCAAATTTTTGAGAGTAAAACTTTTTTCTCATAGAGTGAATTTTGGGAATAAAAATTAAATTTTATTATTTGAATAATTGGGTAAGAACAAAAGCCTGTAAATCAATCTTTGTGGGGTACGGCTAAAACGAATTACTTGAATAGGCTTGAGTAAAGATAATGTTAAAATGCTACTAAAAAATCTCCTGATTGAAAAAAAATGTATCATATTTGTTACTGTGATTGTTTTGTTTTTTCACTTTTAGTTTAAATATCTCACTTGTTATCCCATTTTTTTATTTCGATAAATAACTTAACTTCACAGCGTATCTTCTTCTTTCCAATAGCCTGAAATCGCTTTTTTAAACACATGCCCACCACTACAAAAAAGGAACTTGTTAAGGCGCTGCTTAAAGTATCACGATTTGTGGTTTATATCACCCTGATATTCTTAGCCTGCGTGGTAATTACCATCGTTGTTTTAATGAACGATGGGGAAACCCGCGTACCTGCACAAACGCAAATTGATAGCAGACCTGTGTCCACCGCCCTGAAAGCCAGTGCCCCCTTAGCCAACAGCGCAAAATCAACGGCGGCCGGGATTTGGACTGCTCCTGATACGGCAAATATCCCGATAGGTAAGGTAGGTGAAATGATCAGGTATGGCAGGGATCTTATTTCACATACAGCCAATTATTTTGGTCCGCAGGGCAGCATTGCTCACATAAGTAATGGGATGAATTGTCAAAATTGCCACCTTGAAGGTGGGAGCAGGTTGTTTGGGAATAATTTTGCCAGCTTTATTTCAAGCTATCCCAAAATGAGCAACCGATCGGGTAAGATTGAGCCTGCAACCGGGCGTTTTGTTGAGTGTTTTAAGCGGAGCCTTGGCGGCACAAGTCCAGACACGTCAAAAAAGGAGACCAAGGCTATGCTGGCCTATATGAAATGGATAGGGCAGGGCATTAAAAAGGGGCAAACGCTATATGGTAATGCTACAGAAAAATTGCCTTTCTTGAATAATGCGGCAGACGCTGGTAAAGGGAAATTGGTGTATGTTTCAAAATGTAAAAGCTGTCACGGAGTGAATGGTGAGGGATTGTTCGCAGCGGATAAAAAATCATACACCTATCCTCCTTTATGGGGACCACACAGCTATAATGATGGAGCAGGTATGTACCGGATAGGCAACCTTGCAGGATTTGTTAAAAACAATATGCCGTTTGGTGCGACTTATAAAAAACCTCAATTAACAAATGAAGAAGCGTGGAATGTGGCGGCCTTTATCAATTCACAGCCGCGTCTACATAAGGATCAGCATGACGACTGGCCCTATCTAACCAAAAAACCTATCGATTTTCCGTTTGGGCCCTACGCAGACAACTTTAGCGAAAAACAGCATAAGCTGGGGCCATTTAAACCGATTGCGGCATATCAAAAAGCTCATGCCATTAAAAAATCGTAGACGGTTGTTTTGTAAATAGTTTACTGTGTGGTGATTTATTCTGATGTTTGGTTTTTCTTGCGATAATCGGTAGGCGAGGTCTCCATCAGTTTTGTAAACATACGTGAAAAATAGTATTGGTCCTCAATTCCCAAAGTAAGGGCTATTTCCTTTACCGCCATATTGGTGAATGAAAGATACTGGCATGCTTTCTGAACCTTGAGCTGGTTAAAATATTCAATCGGCGAGTGGCCGGTTTTTGACTTAAAGAGCGCAGAAAAATGAGACGCTGATAAGTTTACAAACGCGGCAAGATCTTCCAGCTTTAGCGTTACATCCAACCGCTCCTGCATGTGGGCAATGGTTTTACTTACAAAGTCATAGTTGTTTGTTTTATCAACATGATTAAATTGATTTTCGTAAATAAGTGACGATAAGAAATGTGAAAATATCATGTTTACATACCGGAGGGTATCCTCGCTGTATCCCTTTTCAAGGTTGAAGCAGATATCCTCAAAAAGTTTTATCCGGTCTTCGTTAAATGACAGGTAAGGCTTATAGTTTTCGGAGTTCTTCAATATCAGGCCAACTATAAACGCTGCGATATCACCCTTAAAGTGCATCCAGTAAATAGTCCATGGCTTATCGGTATTTGCCCCATACCTGTGCGGCGTATTTGCCGGAATAGTAATGAATTGAGAGGGCATCAGTTCAACCCTTTTTTTATTTATTTCCAGCCAGCCGGTTCCCTCGGTGCAATAGATGATGATGTGCTGGCTAATACCTGAAGGGCGTTCTACAAAATGGTGTTTTGCTTTAGGGTAATAGCCTATATCGGTTATATAGGTTTGCCTGGTAACAGGGTCCTTACTTAAAAAACCTGTTATTATCTTCTTGGGCAGCACAATAAGTTTTTGCCCTGCAAAACCCTCTCTCAGCCTTACATTTTTTTGCTTCATTGCAGTTAAAGGTATCTAAATGGTTGATGCAAACTTAATTAAATAGTCGTAATATAATCCATCATTATAATAATAATGCCTATTCATTAAGTGGTTTTAATCCATGAATTTTACAACAACCAATAGCGATGCATTTTATTTACATTGCTTTTATAAATCTAACTGAACCTAATGATTGCGTTTACGAATTTTGGCCATGTTAACCATAAGGAAGTTTTGCTCTTTCAACTAAAAAACTCCTCAGGGGCAATGGTTGAGCTAACCAACTATGGTGCAGCCATTGTATCGATAAAGGTGCCTGGCAGGGATGGAGAAATAGCGCATGTGGTTGCTGGGTTCAATAACCTGCAGGCGTATCTTGATGACAAATGCTACATCGGATCAACTATTGGGAGATTTGCAAATCGCATAGCTAATTCAACCTTTAGTTTAGAGGGTAACCAATACTTATTAGACGCCAACGACAATGCAAACAGCAACCACGGTGGCAGCAGCGGCTATAATTATAAGGTGTTTGACTCTAGAATAGAGGATGAAAGGGTATTGTTTACCTTCAATAGCCCGGACGGTGATGGCGGTTACCCAGGCAACCTTGAATTAACGGTTTGCTATGAATGGACAGAAGATAATCAACTTAAAATCACTTATCTTGCAACAACCGACCAATTAACAGTAGCCAATTTTACAAATCATGCTTATTTCAACTTGTCGGAAGAGGGGGATGACATTACCGGCCACCGGTTGAGTATTTATGCAGATAAGGTGCTGAAAACAGACAAGGAATATATTCCAACCGGGAAAATAATTCCTGCCGAAAAGAAAGCCTTTTTGAATGATAGGGTTGGAGATAAGATCGGCCTAAATAATGACGTGGGGTTCAACGATTATTATATCCTTGATGCCAAGTCTGAAGAAATGAAATTGGCTGCTGTTTTGGATCATGAAGGTTCAGGCAGGAGATTAAATGTTTTTACCACCTATCCGGGGTTAATGTTTTATACGGGAGATTACTTAAACAGTACTACCCCCGGACATCTGCCAAAACCATATAAACCTTTTGATGGATTATGCCTGGAGTGCCAGTTTTACCCTGATGCACCAAATCACAGTGGTTTTCCATCGGCGACGCTAAAACCAGATGAGCAATATAAACAAGAAATAATTTACGAATTTACTTTAATACATGAGCCAATTATCAACCTTTAACAGCCGTTACATTATCGGAATCTCGTTTATCTCGGCACTAGGCGGCTACCTGTTCGGGTTCGATTTTGCTGTGATATCTGGAGCGCTTCCGTTTTTGAAAATACAATTCGCAATAAACTCGTGGTGGGCGGAGGGGGGATTGACCGGTTCATTAGCTTTAGGTTGCATAGTTGGCTGCCTGCTTGCAGGCCGGATCGCTGACAGATACGGACGAAGGCCCGGATTGATGATAGCCGCTATTATCTTCGCGCTGTCTTCTATCGCTATTGCGTTCACTAAGGTGTTAACTTACTTTGTAATTATGCGTTTCGCAGCCGGGATAGGCGTGGGGATGGCCTCCATGCTTTGCCCAATGTATATTGCTGAAGTGTCTCCAGCATCGGTAAGAGGTCGTAACGTAGCTATCAACCAGCTAACAGTTGTTATTGGCATTCTAGTAACTAACCTGGTTAATTATTTTCTGGCAGATAAAGGGGTTGACGCGTGGCGTTGGATGTTTGGACTTGGTGTTATTCCTTCTACTGTATTTTTAATCGGCGTGTTGTGGCTTCCTGAAAGCCCCAGATGGCTGGTAAAAGCCGGGAAAATAGACCAGGCAAAATTGGTTTTAAATAAGATAGGATCGGAAATATTTGTAAAACAAACATTTACCGCTATTGAACAATCAATGGCAGGTACGGTAAAACAATCGTATAAAGCCGTTTTTGAAAAGAGCGTACGCCCAGCGGTAATTGTTGGTATAACATTGGCGATATTTCAACAGTTTTGTGGTATAAACGTTGTTTTCAATTATACGTCAACTATATTTCAATCTGTAGGAGCCAATCTTAACAAACAATTATTTGAGACCGTTGCTATAGGTGCGGTGAACTTGATATTTACCTTGCTGGCAATGTGGCAGGTAGATAAACTTGGCCGCAGGCCGTTGATGCTTGGGGGATCAATTGGCCTGTCGTTAATTTATATAATATTAGCATTCTTACTGCAAAACCATTCATCAACCGGCTTAGTATCTATCTCTGTTTTATTGGCGATCAGTATCTATTCTATGTCGCTTGCTCCGGTTACCTGGGTACTCATTGCGGAGATATTCCCAAATAAGATTCGTGGCCTGGCATCGTCAATAGCAATAGTTTCTTTATGGGGGGCTTATTTTATATTGGTATTTACGTTTCCATTATTGGCGAAGACATTAGGAACCTATGGGACATTTTACGTTTACGCAGGCATCTGCTTTTTAGGCTTTTTGTTTGTCAAATACAAGGTTAAAGAAACCAAGGGCCAAACATTGGAAGAATTGGAACAACACTTTGCAGGGCATTAAATTTTAACAGGAATATTTTTATTAAATTATACATAAATGAATAGTTCAACGGTATCGGTTTGGGAAGAGAAGGTAATTATACCAACTTACGGTATTGGTAAGCCCGATAAGAACCCTATGTTTTTTGAAAAACGTGTTTACCAGGGCAGCAGCGGAGTTGTGTACCCTAACCCGGTTATTGAAAAGATAGAAGACGAAAAAACAGACAAGGAATATATCGGCCTGTTCCTTGAGAATAAATATCTCAGGATATTGATCCTGCCTGAGCTTGGCGGACGTATCCAGATGGCTTTTGACAAGGTAAAGCAAAGACACTTTGTTTATTATAACCAGGTAATTAAGCCGGCATTGGTGGGCCTTACCGGCCCGTGGATCTCGGGTGGGATAGAATTTAACTGGCCTCAGCATCACCGCCCCAGCACCTTTGAGCCCGTTGATTATACATTATCGGAAAATGCCGATGGCAGCAAGACCGTTTGGGTTAACGAAGTAGAGCGCATGTTTCACACCAAGGGCATGGCCGGCTTTACCCTGCACCCGGATAGGGCCTATATTGAGATCAGCACCAAATTGTATAACAGATCGCCCCTGCCGCAAACTTTTTTATGGTGGGCCAACCCGGCAGTTAAGGTAAATGATCATTATCAATCGGTTTTTCCGCCGGATGTGAACGCAGTTTTTGATCATGGCAAGCGTGATGTATCTGATTTTCCTATTGCCACCGGCACTTATTATAAGGTGGATTATTCACCGGGAACGGATATTTCAATGTATAAAAATATCCCGGTGCCAACATCATACATGGCCATTAATTCTGATTACGATTTTGTAGGTGGATACGAGCATGATAGTAAGGCTGGCCTGTTACACGTTGCCGATCACCATGTATCGCCAGGTAAAAAGCAGTGGACCTGGGGTCACAGCGATTTCGGCCAGGCCTGGGACAGAAATCTTACTGATGAGGATGGTCCGTATATTGAATTGATGACGGGCGTGTTTACCGATAATCAACCCGATTTTAGCTGGCTGATGCCTTACGAGGAAAAATCGTTCACCCAATATTTTATGCCTTACCAGGAACTGGGTATGGTAAAGAATGCCAGCAAAGACCTGCTGCTGGCGGCTGACAAAACCGGAGATAAACTGACAGTAAAAATATACGCGACATCTGTTCATGATGATATTAAAGTAATAATCACCCTAAAAAAGCGGGTAGTATTTGAAGCTGCAATAGCCGTTTCGCCGGAGTTTATTTTTACCAAGGAGATAAGCATCGACACAAATTTTGATGAAAATGACCTGTTAATACGGATAGTAACCGCTAATAACCGGGAACTGCTTCGGTATGAACCGGCAGGTAATCGTAAAAATGATTTACCAAGCGCTGCAAAACCAGCGTTGCCGCCAAAAGAAGTTGCAAGCACCGAACAGCTGTTTTTAACCGGACAGCATTTGGAACAGTATCGTCACGCCACCTATAATCCCGTTGATTATTATGAAGAAGCCTTGCTGCGTGATCCATCAGACGCAAGAAACAATAACGCCATGGGCAAATGGCTGTTAAGGAAGGGACAATTTGTAAAGGCTGAAGCTTACCTCAGGAAGGCTATTGAAACTACAACTCAACGTAATCCTAATCCATACGATAGCGAACCTTATTATAACCTTGGTTTATGTTTAAGTCTTCTTGAACGCGATGATGAAGCCTACGAAGCCTTTTATAAAGCCACCTGGAGCAATGCCTGGAAGGATGCAGGCTATTTTGCTGTTGCGTTGATCGACACAAAAAGAGAGCATTATGAAAAGGCTTTGGAACACGTCGAACTTTCATTAGACAGAAACCGCAACAACAGCAAGGCATATATAATAAAGGCCGCAGCCTATAGGAAACTAATGCTGACTGATAGCGCCTTGCAAACAGCTAATGAAGCATTAAAATTAGACCGGTTTAACCTGGGCGCAATATTTGAAAAGGCACTGACCTACAAAGCGAATAAACAATACGATAAAGCCAATAAGCTGGTAGACGAATTACTGACGATATCGCGCAATGACGAACGGAATCTGGCTGAATATGCCCTGGACTATGCCGCTGCCGGATTATATGAAGAGGCTGATCAATTATTAGCATATGCCGTAAAAGAAACCGGAACCAACCCAATGACGTTTTACACGCTGGGCTGGTTCAGCCATCAATTGGGCGACCTGGAAAAAGCAATAGAATGGTTTAATAAAGCAGCGGCTGCTGATCCTTATTTATGCTTTCCAAACCGCTTGATTGAAATTAATATCCTAAAACTGGCAATTACTGTAAATCCATCCGATTCAAAAGCGCCATATTACCTTGGCAATTTGTTTTATGATAAACGTCAATATACCGGTGCCATCGAATATTGGGAAGTTTCGGCACAATTGGATAATAAATTTCCAACCGTTCACCGCAATTTGGGGATAGCTTATTTTAACAAGCAGAACGATCCGCAAAAGGCTTTGCGCAGCTTTGAAAAGGCATTTTCGTTTGACCCCACTGATGCACGGGTGTTAATGGAATTGGATCAGCTTTACAAAAGATTGAACCGCGTCCCGGCACAGCGCCTGAAGTCTCTGGAGGATTATATGTCCTTAACAGAACAGCGTGATGATATTTACCTGGAGCGCCTAAGCCTTTATAATTTCGCCGGCGATTATGAAACAGCATTGGGATTGATTGAAACAAGGCAATTCCACCCATGGGAGGGTGGCGAAGGTAAAGTAAGCTACCAATACCTGCTAAGTCTTATCGAACTAGCAAAAAATCACATCAAACACAAAGAATTCCAAACGGCTATTGATGATTTGCAAAGGGCTCAAACTTATCCGCATAATTTAGGAGAAGGTAAATTGTACGGGGTACAGGAAAATGATATTCATTATTGGCTGGGATGTGCTTATAACGGCCTAAATGAACAGGTTAATGCAAATGAGTATTTTACCAGGGCCACTATGGGGCTGAGCGAACCGTCAGCCGCGATATTTTATAATGATCAGCAACCGGATAAGATCTTTTACCAGGGCCTTGCGCACAAGCAATTGGGCAATAATGACTTAGCAGATGTAATTTTTAACAGGCTGGTTGAATATGGAGTGGCACATGTGGACGACGAGGTTAAGCTTGATTATTTTGCTGTATCGCTGCCAAATCTATTGATATTTGACGATGACCTGAATTTACGCAACAGAATCCATGCTTACTTTATCCAGGGATTAGGTCACCTAGGCCTTGAAAATTACAGCGAGGCAAGCGACTTGTTTAGCAAAGTACTTGAATTAGATGCAACTCATTCCGGCGCCAAATTGCACCTCAACCTTGTGAGGGAAGAGCAGGAAAAAGTATCATAACCAAATAAGCAGCTTGTAAAACCGTTACAAGCTGCTTAACACTTCAACAACTCCGAAAAACGACGTGCCTCTTAATACCAGGATCTTTTTTGAGTCATAGGTGTTCATAACGTTTAAACGCCTGTCTTCAACTGTGGCAAAAACCTGGGTGGTGTCGCTTTCAATCCACCAGTCACCGGGTACTGCAATTTTAACTTCGCCAAAGCCTTGGGAAATATCCAGCACTGCTACACCGGCAATATCTGCATTGGTGAAATCCAGCTCAGTAGCACCAAATATGTTGCTGACCCTGCCGCCTCTGAAGTCTTTTGAAATGATTGTTTTCTTGATACCGCCGAAAATGGTGGTTGTATTTATGTAATCGTCGTTGGTGAAAATAAATGCTGCCTGGTTGTTCATGATGTTTGATTTTTTAATTGTTGATCAAAACTAAGCGATGAGCCCTGCGATAAGAAGCCAAACCTTGCAGGCCACAATAAGATGTCGGTAAATGAAAGGATTAGATCGGTAAAAGTCAGCTGTCTTCTATTTCACCGGTCACCTGTGCCCTGCATTTACTATTAGTTATCACTATCCTAACATAAGTAACATGATAAGATAATAATTTGATAATCTGAATTTTTCGGCAACTACACCGCACATCTATTTCTTTGAGTAGTAATCACTTGTGTCACAATTAACAAATTATCCCCTAAAAAAAGCTAAAAGATTATGCTCAATGTATTAAGTGCAATCACCCTCCCTTTTATTGGTGAAGTTAGTTTAAGCGCTTCATTAACTATTGTTTTTTGTATTTGCCTGCTGGCCGTTGTCGGGTTCGAATTTGTAAACGGATTTCATGACACCGCCAACGCTGTTGCTACGGTTATTTATACCAAAGCGCTGAAACCAGTGTATGCCATTCCGTGGTCAGGTTTTTTTAACTTCCTGGGCGTTTTTTTAGGCGGTGTGGCAGTAGCCATGGGCATTCTGAAACTGCTCCCTTTGGACGACCTGATGAAGCTCCCCGTCGCTGTAGGTGCCTGTATGGTGCTGGCCGTGTTGTTGGCCTCAATTGTATGGAATCTGGGCACCTGGTATTTGGGTATTCCATGTTCAAGCTCGCATACGCTTATTGGCGCTATGATAGGTGCAAGTATTGCATTTACCTGGTACTATGGTGGCGTAGGTGTTAACTGGGACAAAGCGAAGGAAATCGGTTTGTCGCTAATCCTTTCACCGTTAATTGGTTTTGGCGCAGCTGCATTGCTGATGTATTTCTTAAAGCATGTGGTTAAGTCAAAAGCATTGTTCCATATTCCGCAAGGCGAAAACGATACACCGCCAATACTTGTGCGCATCCTGCTGATCATTACCTGTACGCTGGTGAGCTTTTTCCACGGTAGCAATGACGGGCAAAAAGGCGTAGGTTTATTGATGCTGATCCTTATCGCATTTGTACCTGTTAAGTTTGCCGTTAATCATTCTATCTCGAATGACAAAATCCTGCTTTCATTAAACAAAACAGAGCAGGTGATCACAAAAAATGTTGCCTCGGCTGCAACCGCTACTCACGGACTGCTGATTCATTTAGATTCGGCAGTTACTCAAACAAAGGTGCAACTGGTTAGTAAAAATCCTGCCGATACAGCCAAGACTTATAAGTTCCGCAAGGAAGTTAAGAGCGTTGTTAAAGGTATTGACGCTGTATTAGCTGATAAAAATGGTAAATTTACCAAAGAGGACGTAGCTGTACTTAAATCAGCATCGAAAGATTTAAACGGGCTTACAGATTTTGCCCCAATCTGGGTTATAGCAACTATATCCATCTCGCTGGGTATCGGCACCATGGTAGGCTGGAAACGCATTGTGGTGACCATAGGGGAGAAGATAGGTAACGAGCACCTTAACTATGCACAAGGGGCAACTTCCGAAATTATAGCCGCTTCAACTATTGGTTTGAGCACAGCATTCGGCTTGCCCGTGAGCACAACGCATGTACTATCGAGTGGCATAGCCGGTTCCATGATGGCCTCGGGTGGCGCAGGTAACCTCAACAGCAAAACCTTAAAAAATATAGCTTTAGCATGGGTCTTGACCTTGCCGGTAGCCATAATTTTATCGTTGCTGCTATTCATGTTCTTCCATTTGTTTATTTAAAATGTAACCGGTAATACCTAACTTAACAAATCAAAAAAATGAAACAGATACTTGTTGCAACAGATTTTTCAAACAGCGCGGCCAACGCAATGGAATATGCTATGGCACTCGCTAAAACATTAAACATGGAAGTATGTGCCATAAATGCCATTCCATCGATGGAAGGTGTGGGCAATAACATATACAATGCTATTTTTATTGAAGACTATCATAATAATAAACGCCAGGCTTTAAAGGAGTGGGCAAATAATTATACTTCGAAGGACGAATACAGCGACGTGCCGGTAACTACTACCTGCACTGTTGGTTCGTTAAAAAGCGTGATCGGTGAATATATTAACCAGCACCACGTTGAATTGCTGGTGATGGGCCTTACAGGGGCAACCGGTATTACGGGAATTGTGGGCAGCAATGCCAGTATGATGGTTGAGGCAGTAAAAATTCCAACACTCATTATTCCGCTTGAAAGTAAATTTTCGAAGGCTCCGGTTATCACACTAGCTACCGATTACGAAACAAGGCTCTCGGCCGATGACGTAAATGCGCTGAATGAAATGGTGCTTGCCTTCGGATCGGATAAAATGAAGATACTATACGTTGCCGAAAGCGCTGCGAAAAAGAATATAGAAACGGAGGAAAGTAAACTCCAGGAACTGATTAAAAATGCAAAGCTTGATTTCAACTATATCACCAGTAGCAGTACCATTAACGGAATCCTGCGCTTTATTGAGGCTAACGATACCGATATACTTTGCCTGGTGAAACATCACCATAATATTGTATACCGTTTATTCAACAGGAGCACCATAAACCAGGTAATGAATAAGTCGGTAAAAGCCATTTTGGTTTTGCACGAATAGTTTTTTGATACTTCTTATAAACCTAAATTTTAATATCAATGTTTCGAAGCCGCCTGCTAAGGCGGCTTTTTTGTATATTAATGTGAGTTTGATATGGAGTTTTACTTTTTTTTGTTGATTATCAGTTACTTACGACTTTTTAGTCTTTAGTAAAAATAAAAGGCGCTGATAATCAACATTTTTCATAGCGTTCCGGGTGTTCCGCGTTTAAAAATGGAACGCTTTGCCCGTATGGCCAGCCTACTAAGTCGATACTATTTCACTACTACAAATGTTAAAAACGTTATCCGCTTTAAAATAAAGCGGTTATTTGTAGTAACTTAGTTTTCGGGTTGCTAAACAACCGTTATCCCAATGAAAACACCTAAATACCTATTGTTATTGATAGCCTGTTTATTTAGCTTTAAAGCATTTGCGCAACAAATAGCCGATAGCTCATTCCAGGTACGTGGATTTGCAATAGCAGCGCCCCGGCCTGATGGCGTAGCCGATTTTGTTAAATTCATAAACGAAGAACTGGCGCCGCGCAAGATCAATACGCTCATCCTTAGGGTTGATTATAACTACCAGTTTAAGAGCCATCCGGAACTTCGCGACTCCATTGCCTTATCAAAGAGCGACGTTAAAAAAATGGTGGATGCCTGTAAGAAGAATGGCATCAGCATCATTCCGCAGATCAACCTGCTTGGGCACCAGTCGTGGGCCAACAAAACAGGAATGCTGCTGAAGGTATATCCCGAATTTGATGAAAACCCATGGGTAAAGGTGCCGTTAACCGCAGCCGAATATAAATGGCCTAACGCCGATGCCCTTTACTGTAAAAGCTACTGCCCGCTTCATCCCGGGGTGCATAAGGTTGTGTTTGACCTGATTGACGAGATTACCGATGTGTTTGAAGCAAAGGCCTTTCATGCCGGTATGGATGAAGTATTTTATTTGGGTGAGGATAAATGTCCACGCTGCGCGGGCCGCGACAAGGCCGTTCTTTTCGCCAACGAGGTTCAAACTATACGCGATCATTTAGCCGAAAGAAACCGGGAGCTTTGGATCTGGGGAGATCGTTTGATTGATGGCAGAACAACAGGAATAGGAGAGTGGGCGGCCAGTTACAACAACACCTGGAGGGCTGTCGACCTCATTCCCCGGGATGTAGTGATCTGCGATTGGCAGTATGACGAGGATAACCAAACGGCAGTTTATTTTGCCATGAAGGGCCTGCGGGTAGTTACCTGCGCATGGAACAGGCCAAAGGTAGCGATCAGCCAGGTAGAAGATCTGTATCGTTCGCGGGCATTGGCAGGTAAAGCGTTAAAAGGGCGATTTTACGGTATTGCCGAAACGGTATGGTCGTCGCCTGTACAGTTTCTAAACGGCTATTATGGAAAGACTGTGAGCCCCCAGGGTGGCGATAACACACCATGGAACACCTTTAAGATTATGTTTGATAAGGCAACGCAGTTAGATCAGACGGCAGGTACGAAATAAGCTTTCTCCAATGCGCATAAAAAGTTGGTTTATCTGTGCATTTTTGATGATCACGAATTTTGCACGTGCGCAAAACACCACATCATTCGACTCCTTACTTAGCAATTTAAAACAATATGATAAGCATTATGGGCAGGAAAAGGTGCACTTACATTTCGATAAGCCTTTTTATGCCCTGGGCGATACCATTTGGTTTAAAGGTTATGTAGTTGATGCAGGAAATAATAAACCAAGCACCAGGAGCCGAATCCTGCACGTAGAATTGATAAACTACAGGGATTCAATTTGCCTGCAATTACAGCTGCCGATTAACGCGGGGTTTGCACCGGGCGATATTACCTTATCGGAAAAATTCAAAGCTGGTACTTACAGGATAAGGGCTTACACCAACTGGATGCGGAATTTTGACGCGTCCTGGTTTTTTAATAAGACAATCAATATTGTCGATCCTTTTCCGGAGGTAGGTAGAAAGAAAGCGCCAGAAATCGGGCAAGCCCAAAAGAGCTACGACATTCAGTTTTTTCCGGAAGGTGGAAACCTTGTTGAAGGGATCGAGTCAACCGTCGGATTTAAGGTAGTTTCTAGTGCCGGAAAGGGTGTTGAAGTTAGCGGGAAATTGATCGATGAACAGAATAATAACATACTTGATTTTAAAACGGCACACGCTGGCATGGGCACATTTGTCCTTACGCCCAGCAAGGGGAAAATATACAAGGCATTAATTAATCTTCCTGATAGTTCAGTTAAAATCATTTCATTACCAGGGATTGCCCAATCAGGTTATTTAATCAAAGCTGATAACAATAACCCGGATAGTCTCTTTGTTTCCTTGCTTTCAAGTCCCGATCTTGTAAATAAGGAAGAGATGGTTTTGATGCCTTTGTCAAACGGGAAACCGGTATTTCTTTTGAAAAATAAATTTCCTTATAGCAGGGTGAATATCTCGATCCCAAAAAGCAGGTTGCCGGGTGGCATTATCCAGCTGACTTTATTTAATTCAAAAAGCGAACCTGTTGCTGAACGGTTAGTTTTTAACAATTACAACGAAAGGATAAAGCTTAATGTTCAGGATTTAAAGGAAACGTATCAAAAAAGAGGTAAAACAGAATTTGATATCCAGGCTGCAAATGTGAAAGGCCAACCCCTTGTCGGAAGTTTTTCAATAGCAGTAACTAATGCCGACCAAATAAAAACCGATGAGCAAACCGAAACTACCATATTCAGCAACTTGCTGCTTACATCAGATCTTAAAGGATATGTGGAGAATCCAAATTACTATTTTATTGAACCATCTCCCCAAAAAAGCAGTGAACTCGACAACCTGATGCTGACGCAAGGCTGGCGGCGTTTTGTCTGGAGGAATCTGAAGCAGGGTAGGTTCCCTAAGGTTGATCATCTGCCTGAACAAACCATTACTGTAAGTGGAACTATTGTCGATCCGGGGAAAAAGCCAGTTCCTGGCGTTTACGTAAATTTGCTTCCAGCGCAGCTTAGCACCGGAAGCATCCGCGATACTGTTACAGGTGGCAATGGGCATTTTACTTTTAACTTGCCTGTCGCGCTGGCTGGTAGCCGGTTCATTTTGCAAACAAAGAAAACGCAGTATTTTATTAAACCAGGTATTTACAAACCAGCCCCGATAGATAAGGACAATATGAAAGTAATTGACAGTGATCAAAAAGTCTTAAATGATTATTCAAAAGCGGCAGCAGCCGGACTCACGGTGACGGGTAACGCGTCTGTATTTCAAAAAACAAATATGCTTAAGGAGGTTATTATAAAAGACTATACGCCCATGAATAAGTTAAAGGAATTCCAATCAACATCATCCAATCTTAATGGGGTGGGTAACGCTGATAAGGTATTCGTAGCTAAGGATATGCAATATTGGACGGATTTGTCTGACCTTGATGGTCAATTACCCGGAGCCCGAATTTATAAAAATGGGCCTGGATACTATCTGACACTTAGCTCAAATGAGGGAACACATATACCAAATGTTTTAATATTAGTAGATGGGGTAGAAGGTTTTTCCCTCGACGAAATTCCTGTACAGGATGTGGAAAGCATTGAGTTTATGAAATCTGTTGGGTATATCAGTACCTATGGTCTTCGAGGTTCGGGCGGCGTATTGCTGATCACTACAAAAAAGGGGCCTGACGCAATTACCGATACTGCTACAGTTAAAAATATGCTGCCCTTTAGATTATCGGTTTATGTTGCAAGGGAATTCTATTCACCAAAATATGATAGACCCGAAAATGGTAGCAAAGGGGTCGACATGCGAACAACAGCATACTGGAAACCCAATATAATAACAGGCAACGATGGCAAGGCGGCCATTGAATTTTATAACACTGATGTACCCGGCAACTACAAAATAGTTATTGAAGGAATGAGCACTACGGGTAACTTATGCAGGGAAATATTTTATTACAAGGTGCAATAAACGATTGCTTAAGCGGCAACCATATTGTAGGTCTTATGCTTTGTTCGTAACTTTTTTGCCGTATTTTTCCAGTAAGGCCACCAGTTCCGTAAGCTTCATGGGCTTGCTCAAATAATCGTCCATTCCCGCTTTTATACATTCGTCCCTGTCCTCGGCCATAGCGTTTGCGGTCATGGCAATTATAAATGGTTGCTGGGCGATTTGTTCCCTGATGAGACGGGTGGCTTCCAGCCCGTCCATTTCGGGCATTTGAACATCCATCAGGATAATGTCGTAGTTGCGTTTGTGCACGGCGTCCAGGGCGGCGTGGCCGTTGTTTACTATCGACGGATAGTAACCCATTTTTTGGAGAATATGCATGGCAACCTTTTGGTTTACCAGGTTGTCCTCTGCAATTAAAATATCCATCGGGTACAATCTCGCGGTATCCTTCGAAAGCTGACCTTGTCCTGTTTTAATATTGGGAGTTAGACTTTTGTCGCGGCTTAACTGCTCTATAATATGCCGATAAAGTACATGGTATTTTGCCGGTTTGGTTAATATCACATTGAATAAATTAGCCTCGCGCTTACCTTGCTGATTGTCGACAGAACTGAGCAGAATTATAGGCAGGTCTGGATAAATTTCCTTGAGTTTTTTTGCGAGGACAATGCCATCCATTTCCGGCATATTTAAATCTGTTATTACCAGGTCTATGTGTTCAGTAGCCAATATGGCAAGGGCTATCGCTCCGGATTGAGCAACTAACGGAATAAATTCCCATTGTTTTAGCTGCTCTTCCATTATAGTGCGATTAGTGGCATTATCATCAACCACCAGTATTTTTTTATTTTCGAGCTCTGCTGAACTTAAATTGGTATCTGTTTTTGGAGGTGTGGTACCAACCCTGGCCCGGATATCAAAATTAAAGACAGTACCCACCTCTAACTCGCTTTCTACGGCGATTTCTCCCCCCATTAAATTAATCAGCTTTTCGCTGATGATAAGGCCGAGACCCGTGCCGCCATACTTGCGCGTTGTGCTTGAATCAACCTGCGAAAACGCTTTGAACAGTCGTGTTAACTTATCTTTAGGAATTCCGATACCTGTGTCCCGAACCACGAACGACAGTTCACGATCCATGGTTTTGGATGCCGAAGCGCTGACGCCTATAAATATTTCGCCTTTGGAGGTAAACTTTATGGCATTGCCCACCAAGTTTATCAGGATCTGCCTAAGTCGCATAGAGTCGGCAACGATATGGGGTGGAACATTGAGCTCAATCTTGTAAACCAGGTCAATATTTAAACGTGAAGCCTTTTCTGCAAAAAGGTCCAATACACCCTCTACACAATCCCTGATATCAAAATCATGTTCCTCCAGCTCCATATTGCCCGATTCGATCTTCGAGAAATCGAGGATGTCGTTAATTACGGTAAGCAAGGCATCGCCCGAACTTTTAATGATTTCGGCGTATTCGTGCTGTTCAGGTGTTAACGAAGTATTTGATAGCAGTGTAGCCATCCCGATAACGCCGTTCATTGGTGTCCTGATCTCATGACTCATCGTTGCAAGAAATATGCTTTTTGCCTTGTTGGCGCTTTCAGCCTCCTCCCGTGCCTTTTCTGCTTCTTCCCTTGCTTTTTCTGCCAGTTCCTTCGATTTACGTTCTTCTATGGTAAGTTGCGCCATGCTCTCGGTGCGTTCTTTTACCTGCATTTCCAGGTTGGCCTTTTGCTTTTGGATGGTATGAACACGGTATTTAAACAAACCGTAGATAGCGCCAATAATGGCCAGCAGTGCAAGAATTTCAAACCACCATGTTAACCAAAATGGCGGTACGATAGTTATTTTCAGAGGCGACCTAACCGGCGACCATAAGCCCTGGCTGTTCCTGTACTTGAGCATCACGGTGTAAGTACCGGGAGACAGGTTGGTATAGGACGCTGCGTTATGACTACCGATGTAATTCCACTCCGTATCAAAGCCGTCTAAAAAATATGCATATTGTTTTCTATCAGGTGATGCATAATCAAGCGCAGAGAATTCGAAGGAAAATACAGACTGCTTATAAGATAACGTTAAGTTATGCGTATCCGAAATGTCGTTTTTTAAAGGGGATGGGTCAGACGTGCTTTTGGCAATCACGAGCGGTTTATTAAACAGCTCGAACGAGGTAATAGCCAGCGGTGCAAAATTAGCCGAATTTAATACGTGATCGGGCGAAAACTCATTAAAGCCATTGATCCCACCGAAATAAAGGTTACCATTATGGTCCTTTAACGCCGAATGTGGTTTAAATTCGTCTCCTTGCAGGCCATCCTCCGTCGTATAGTTGCTAACTGTTCTTTTCTCCGGGTCAAACTTTGAGAGGCCGCCGTTACTGCTCACCCATAACTTGCCGAAGTTATCCTCCCTTATCGAATACATAATATCGCTTGGAAAGCCATCTTTTTTTGAAAAAATGGTAAAGTGTTTGGTAACAGGGTTGAAAAGGTCGAGCCCGGACAAGGTCGCTATCCATAACCGTCCTTTATTATCCTGCAAAATATCGGTTACGCCATTGTTGCTGATACTGTTCCGTTTTTCGCTATGATTGAAATTTTCAAATTTGTCTGTTTTACGATTGTACAACTCCAATCCGGCGTCTGATGTGCCTATCCATAAATTGCCATTTTTATCCTCCAGCATCGAATAGATCCTGTCACTTGCTATACTCCCCGGATTGTTACCGTTAAATTTGTAATGCTTAAAGCTGTTTGTTTTTCCGTCGTAACAGTCAAGGCCGTCATTAAATGTGCTTAACCACGTTTTGTTATTCCTGGTATGTAAAATATAATAAATGTTGTTGCCACCAATGCCCAGTGGTTTGGCAGCATCGTGTCTGAAGTTTTTAAATACGTGGGTCTGTAAGTTCATTATGCTGAGCCCGTCCCCCCAGGTTCCAATCCATAAATTACCGGCGCTATCCGGTTTTACAGTTAAAATATAGTTACCGGTTACTCCGTTTTTTCCGTCCGGCTGCTTTTTATAGGAAGTGAAGGTTTTGTTTTGAGGATTAAACATATTTAACCCACCGCCATCGGTGCCTATCCAAACATTGTTGCCTTTATCCTCAGCAAAATCAAGCACATAATTATTTGATAAACTTTCCGGGTGACTGTTATGTCGATATAGCGCGAAACTTGCTGTTGTTTTTTTGGAAAGATTGATACCGCCACCAAAAGCCCCAACCCACATGTTAAAATTCCTATCCTTACATATAGCGTATACCGAATTGCCGTTAATACTGTTATTATCAATCTCGTCGTGCTGATAAGTATTAAAAACACCCGACTGTTTATTTAAAATACACAAGCCTCCGTTTTCAGTTCCTATCCATAAATTACCGGCCTCGTCATCATTTAAGCTGTAAATAGTGTTACTTGAGATGCTGTTTATGTTTTCTGGATCATGTTTAAATCGTTTAAAAGTTTTAAGCTGCCTGTTAAACAAATAAAGTCCGTCATCTTGTGTTCCTATCCATAAATCATGCTGTCTATCTTCAAAAATACTTATGATATTTGCTCCGGCGGGGGTGCCTGCTCGCGGATCATTATAAGTGAATTTGGTAAATCCTCCGGTCTTACTATCATAAAGATTCAACCCGCCTTTTGCTGCACCAACCCACAAGTTATGCTGCGCATCAATATAAATCGAACGGATATTATCATCACTCAAACTTCCTTTGTTGTCGTTCGAATGAGAATGATGCTGAAAAGTATGCTTTTTTAGGTTGTAACAGTCAAGGCCACCGTTTTGAGTTCCTAACCATAAGTTGTCACCGTCAATTTTTAGCTTGTTAATTACATTATTTGCTATTGTATTATGATTGTTTTCATCATGTATAAACCTTATAAACCGGCCGGTTTTTCTTTGATACATGTTTAAGCCGCCCTGGGTAGCGAGCCAGATATTGCCGTTTTTGTCTTCGGCCATATCGGTCACCATGTTATTGCTCAAAGAGGTGCTGTCCTTAGCATCGTATCGGAAGGTGATGAATTTATAACCATCATACCGGTTTAGGCCATTGCGGGTGGCTATCCACATGAAACCCCTGCTATCCTGTATAATGTTATTAACATTTATTTGCGATAGTCCCTCACTTGTCCCTACGTGTAAAAACTTCAGGCTTTCGTTCTGCGCACTACTGCTGAATGGTAGCATAATAGCGATCACAAACGCCGCAGCAGAAGAAAAAAGCAATCTTTTATATACCTTAAACATAATCAAACTCGTCTAAATTGTTATGAAGGATTTGCTAATTGCATTTGAGGGAATTCCACTACAAAACCGGTGCCTTTATCTAGTATACTATGTACTGTAATACTGCCTCCAAGGCTTTCCACCTGCATCTTAACCATAAATAATCCCATACCCTTACCCTCCACGCTTGTATCAAACCTTTTATACAACCCAAATATTTCGTCAGCATACCTCGACATATCAATTCCCCGGCCATTATCATCATAAAAAAGGCTGACCTTCCCGTTGCAAACTGATGTTCGTATGGTAATAAATGGTTCCATGCCAGGATTCCTATATTTAATACTATTTGTAATTAAATTATAAAAAACACTATAGATAAAACTCTTTATCGAAAGCATTTCACTTGCTTCCGTAAAGTCATAAATTATCCGTACGTGTTCCTTTTCAATTAGGTTTCTTATGCTGAATTTTATATCCTCAATTAATTTAGATAATGAAATTAGCTCTATAATTTCGTTAATATCTTCGTTAACCTGTAAAACCTGGTTAAGATCCAATATAATGCCATCAAGCTTATACGCAGAATGGCTGATACTGTTTACTATTTTATTAAATTCAGTGACTTCAATATCCGGATCTTTTAATAACGAGGATAACCCGATGATATTAGCCAAAGGAGCCCTTAGATTGTGCGATAATATGTAGGTAAATTGTTCAAGAGCTTTATTTCGTCGTATCAGATCAGTAGTGATTTTTTCCCATTCAATTTCCGATTTTTTCTTTTCGGTAATGTCTTTAACGGTAAAAACATGTCCAAAATCCTGATTTTCAATATCTTTAATGCCGGCCCATGTTAAGTCAAACCATTTAGTAATGCCATTTGTTTCCCTTCTTAATTGGTAATTTATTGCTGACCCATTTTTTGTCTGATTTAAAATATCCAGTACAAAGCACCGCCGCTCTTCGTCAACAGCATTAATAATGGCATATCCCGCACTAATAGTTATATTGTTCTGTTCTTCAAAGAACTTTTTGGCGAGCGTATTGAAGGAAACAACGCTAGCATTGTTATCTAGTAGAATACAAGCCATATCTGTATTGTTGAAAATAGTTCGTAAACTGGCTTCTGATTTCCTGATCGCCATTTCGTCCGATATTTGTTTGGTAATATCGCGGGCTGCGCACGAAAGACCGATCACTACATCATTCTCCCAAATAGGGTTAATTGAGAAATTGATAAAGGAGGTAACATTGTTAATTGAATATTCTTTAGTGAATTGTACCCCCTTTCCCGTCAGCGCCCGCGCATATGTCTTTTCCCATTCTTTTCCCTGGTCAGGGTCATTCTCACCTAAAAAATTTAATATACTATCGCCTGGCTTAACTTCTATATTGTAAACCTTTAAAACGTTATCTTTAAATAGTTTATTAAAGGTTATACACCTTAAATCGGTATCAAGGGAATAAATACTGGCATCGGTATTTTCAATTATGGCAGTTAAATTGGCGGCCGATTTTTTAATTGCGATTTCATCAAGTTTTTGCCTGCTTATGTCGCGCGAAAAGCAGGACATCCCGATTACTTTGCCAACTTGCCAAATAGGATTGATTGAATAGTTAAGGTAAACCTTATCATTTCCAAATGGATATTCATTTACAAATTGCATTGTTTCCCCCGAAAGCGCTCTCTTGTAAATTCCCCTCCATTTGATAGCCATATCCGGATCCAGACTATTAACAAGTGCTAACATGTTAGCACCCTGTTCAATATGAAATCCATAAACATGCTTCATTGCATTTTTAAATGGCTGATTGAAGGTGATAAGCTTAAAGTCCGAATCAAGAGAGTAGACCAGGTCGGTTGTGTTTTCAATAATTGCTGATAAATTGGCTTCCGATCTTTTCAGCGCATCTTCATCTGCTTTACGTTGAGTAATATCAGTAAGCATAGCCAATGTGCCCAAATATCTTCCCTCATCATCAAATAAGCCATTAGTAGCAACGTTACATACAACCAGGTCACCGCTTTTTGTTATAAAAGTTGATTCATGAACCTCTACTGTACTGTGAGATCTTTGTTGAATACGCTCTATAGTTTTCTTTTTTTCATTAACATCCTTAAAATCGTAGTTATGTTTACCGATCATCTCTTCGGAAGAATAGCCCAGCATGTCGCACATCTTTTTGTTGACAAAAACCGTTAACAGATTTTCATCAATAATCCAAACTCCCTCATGTGCGGACTCTACTATTTGGCGGTACCGTCTCTCACTCTGTATCAATTCATCTTCTGGCAACCTGGCTTTCTTATAATTAAGAAAGCTGTTTAAGTTGTTATTCGTGTCTTTTTGAGTGTTATGATTTTCAAGGGTGTTTAATATTGCATCCGTAAGGCTCCCGATAGCATCTTTTAAAATGTAATCATAAGCCCCATGTTTCATGACGTTAACAACGTCTACAGTTAAGCTATCTTGCGAGGGAGCATTTACCGCAATTAAAGGAATAGCCAGCCCCATTTTTTTAATATTGGCTAAAGCAGCTATTGTTTTTGAAGAAGGCGCAACGTCGCCCGAAATAACAAGATCCGGATGGAACGATGTTAAAACAGGGAGATAGTCCTCCTGGGGCTGCACCGAAAGTACTTCACATTCAACACCGGCATTTTTAAGTACCTGGCCTGCTAGTGTAGCGTCTCCATGAGCATATTCAAGATATAGAATTTTGGTTTTAAGACTCACAACTTTATGTTTTAAATAAGTACGCAAGTCCCGATCACTTGCTTTTTAAAAACTTATTTAAAATTTGTGTGCTACTATAATGCCATCTGCTTAAGTGGTTCTTTATTAGGCTTCTATTGCGGAATTGCGCTCTTGTAAAATTCCATATTCTGGATTTGTTTTCTTTTTTTGGAATTTAGCAGTTAAATATGTTGTTGTTTCAACGCAATCTTTTTACGAGTCAAAATTCATCTTCTTCAATTCTCACGGGCCCCAATAATCCTGATGGCGACAATTTAGAATGGTTGTCGAAATAATTCCAGGTAGTAAAACAATATCTGCCTTTTGACGGACGGGGAGTATTATTCAGGAACCAGTCGGGAAACTCCTTTAATGATTGTCCGCTGTTGTAAAGGTATTGATTAGGAAGCCATTTCATGTCGTCAGGCTCCTGCTCGTCACCAATTAATCTGTTGGCCCAAACGTTGGTTACTTCTATTCTTATTTCGTTTATTGTTTTCAGGATATACGACGGAATGTTAATTCTCCATGGTGCCGTCCACACAACGCCTGCTTCCTGGTTGTTTACAAAAACTTTGGCGATAGAATTAACTGTCCCCAGGTTAATGTAAACGGTTTTGTGCAGCTTTGCCAGATCACTTGCCGGAATATTGAATGATCTGGTATAAACAGCAGTGCCGCTGTAATATTTAATGCCTTTATCATCATTTTTTGTCCAGTCTGTTAATACATCAAACTTCACTGCTGTAGCCGGACCGCCCCATGCCGCATCAAACTTTACTATCCATGGGCCGTCAATGTTAAGCAAGGGCTTACTGGCAATAAAATTGGGTTTATGAACCAGGCCCAGGTTGATTGTTTTTTTTCTGAATACGATAAAAAAGCTTTGCGCATCGTCAAAACTAAGGTTAATAGTGGTTTTGCCATTTTTTTGCGTGAACTCGTTTAGGTCCCGCATATTTCCCGAAACAGGATCCCATAGTTCGGGCTGCATGCCGGTAACATTAAATGTACAATCTGCCTGGCCGGGATAGTGTGAGGTGTTGGCCACAAAATAAATATCGGTATTGTTTTCCTTCCGGTGGATATTCTTTACCACCATATCCATATTGCTTAAGTGCAGGCCAAAGTCATCTAATGAACCTGGTACATAGTGCCCCCATTGTAAAACGGCCTCACAGCGCTGCAGGTAATGAACCATAGCCTTTGCCGGTTTCCACCAGGTTTGTGTGCGGTCGAAATGTGTTCCCCATTGCCCCATGGTGGCACCGGGCAGGTATTTGTTGTCCCACGGCTGCTGTACAAAGCGATGGATTATTATTTTATTAACGCCGGCGCAAAATGCTTCATCGCCAACGGGTTTTAACCATGCGGGCGTTTCACTCCATTTACTGTCGGCAGGTTGGCCGGTAAAGGCCTCGGCCGACAATACATTTTGTTTGCTTTGCCTTAGCGACCAGATCACATCGTCAATTAAATAGGGTGAATAAATACCGTCATGTGTCCAGAACTCGCCCATTTCGTTTGATACCAGTGGTACTACCTCATCTACCCGCCAGGGCCCACCGTATGATTCCGACTGGAATTTAAGATTAGCAGCCTTTAGTTTTTTAGCGATGGTTGTAAAATAAACGTCGCGGTAAAGATCCTGTACGGTGAGCGCAAAATCTTGCCGGAAGCGGTCGGTTTGTTCCCTGCCCTCTATGGTGCGGCCGGCAAATGTTGCCAGGAAGGGGAGCAGGTCATACCCGCGGCGGGATGTAAACTCTTCCCGCATTTTTGGCGTCCAGGTAGCATCGTTTTCTTCGTAGCTGTCGAAATAAACATGGTCAACAGTCTTACCAACCAAATCGCCCAGGTGGCTTTTCATTTCACCTATCACATGGTTTAAATGAAACTCAACAGCTTCCTTGTTCATTTTATCACATTCAAAACCTGCGGCCTGCCATTGGGCGGGCTGTACTTGTGCGCCCATAGTGGTGTGCCCAAAGCGGTAAATTGTCCAATTGCCATCAGGTGCATCCCATTCCAGCTTTCCGTCAGGCGTCATTAGCTGGGTTAGATCGATAATTAAACTTTTGGATACCGTGTCCTTTGTAGGCATTGCCAACACCGCTATGTCCTTGTAGTAAGTTTTACGTTCCGGGATCTCCGGCATTTCTATTTTTCCGTTCTTCGGGTTGTACGATGGAAAGCGGGCATTTGAACGCGGATCGACCTTTGGTCTGTCGAGTTCAATTTCCTGCTTGCCTTTTTTTCCATGTATTGTTTTTTGCGACCAGGACAACTGCTGCATAGAAAGTTCGGGAGTTATCCAAACGCCGCCGCTTGTGGCGTACCCGGCGCCGTTAAACATGCCCATCGTCATGCCCAATCTTTTGGATTCCTCGGCAGCATGCCTTACCAATTTCCACCATGGCTCTGTCCATGCGATTACATCAGGTGTAGGGTCCTTGCCAATGGGGACGCCCCATGGATTTGTGATATCCGCAAGCCCAAGCATGGTTGTTGAGTTAAAGCCCTCTTCCTTTAATGCTTCCAAATCCTTGGTTATGCCGCTTTTGCTCACATTAGCGCCCATCCACATCCATAACACGCCAGGTTTTGCTGCCTCCGGGGGATTGGAGAAAAGCTGTTCCGGATCGTTCGTTGCTGGTTTATGCAGCGGTTTAGTTTTAGTTTGTGCTACCACAAGCGAAGCACTAAGAATTAAAATAAGCAGAGATAACGCAACGGCTTTGGAGGGCTTCATCTTGAATTAATTAGGTATTGCATATTTAATAAATTAAATACTAAAACAAGATAAAGTTGTGTGATAATGTTGTGAATAAGAAATGATGTTAAATTCTTAGTATATTAAATTATTTGATGATTTTTTAAATTGAATTTTCAATATATTTTGAAAGTTTAATATTGCAACCTATATTTGTCAATGAAATGAATATGTGGGAGTAAGGATGACGAACGTTAACATAAATCCCGGAAATGTTTAACACACAACAATTAATTTGCATAGCAGGATTCGCACAGATAGCATTGGTTGTCGGTAGTTTGGCCATCCCCGGGATCTTGAACTGGCATACTGAGTTGGCGAGGGTTCAGCCACTAATTAAGCAGATGTTCTGGACTTATGCAGCCTACATACTTGTAATAAATTTGTCGTTTGGGCTGCTCTCTGTATTTGATTCGGTCGAATTGATTAACGGTGCCCATATTTCAATGTTTGTAACAGCATTCATAGCCGTTTATTGGATCTCGCGCGTTTTAATCCAGTTCTTTTATTTCGACAGGGCAAACTTTCCAAAAGGAAGCAGGAACCGGTTGGCGGAGATTGTGTTGGTTGCGCTTTTTATCTTTTTTAGCCTGATTTACAGCCGGGCATTTTATATAAATTATAACCACATTTGATTATGGAACTTACGCTGCTACATCTGCTTTACTTCGCGCTGATTAACCTGGGATTGGTGCTTTTGGGTTTCATGTTGTTACAAAGACAGCTGGTTCTGTTAAGCTGGTTCTTGTTGCCTGGGAGTATTGCGTCCATCTATTTCATCTTTTTGCATGAACATCCGATTATAAAAATGCTTGCTCTTATAGCAACAACTTTTACTGCCATGAAAATTGTGGCGGTGTGCGAGGCTTACAGGCAGAAGGCGCCCAATCTTAATTTTAGGCAATGGTTTGTTTTTGCTGTTGGTTGGGCCGGGATGCGGGCACAGCCCTTTGAAACGCTCGGCCAAAGCCCACTGCCAAATGCCTGGCCAATGATCAGGTTTGGGGTAAGCAGGGTTATCGGCGGATTGTTACTTATCCTGCTGGCACATGGGTTGGCATCGTTACATTTAAATAACAACTTAACCTATATTTTAGTTAGCCTGATATTATTGGCAGGCTTTAGTTTGATATTGCATTTCGGCTTTTTAAGCATTAGTGCAGGGAGTTGGCGGTTATCAGGCGCAAATACTTATTTGTTGTTTAAGTCGCCTGCGAAGGCAATGAGCCTTACCGAATTTTGGAGCAAACGCTGGAATGTCGCTTTTAGCGAAATGACCTCGATCGCCATTTTTCGACCTTTAAAGCCTAAGATAGGTAGTGCAATGGCTTTGATGACTGCGTTTGCATTTTCAGGCTTGTTGCATGAGCTGGCGCTTAGTGTGCCGGTTAACAGCGGTTACGGTTTGCCGTTGCTGTACTTTATAATACAAGGCGTAATGGTTTTACTGGAAAAGGTCTTAGCGGATAATAAGGCAACATTTTTAAAGAACAGCATTTTGGCCAGGGTGTGGACATTGTTTTGGGTGATTGGCCCGGCGCCCTTGTTATTTCATACTGAGTTTATAAAACAAATTGTTTGGCCGCTTGCCGGGTTGCATATGTAATAATTCTGAACAAGATCCTTTTCAATTTAACAAATTATACCATGCAAAAAGCTTTTGCACATCAGCATCACTTTTAAAATTGATGTTGTTTGATTTTACGTAGGCTTCAGTTTGCGCGGCATGGTCATCAAATGCCTTAAGGATCGATTTTTTGTTAATGCTTGTTTTAATCATTTGGCTATTCCTAAACAGGTAATAAACCTGGAAAGGAACAAAAGTTTTAACGTTTGTAGCTGAATTAAAGGCCCTCGATTCGGATGTTTGCTTGCCGTAATATTTTAACAGCTTAACTTTTCCGTCAGCAATTACCTGGTACCATGAATTTTCTGTTTGTTTATCGACTGCCGGGAAATTGTTGGCAAACACAAGCGGGCTGATATTACTGACTTCGGTATTGGTAATATTTAAGGTAAAGCCTGTAAGCTTGTCTATAAACTCCAGCGTTTCGCTATTTTTCCCCTGGAAAAGTAAACGATCTGCATAAATATCGAATTTTAAGGTGGCCCCTACGCTTTTTCCATTTTGCAGAGTAACTATTCCTGTGGCCCAATCGGTTGCCAGGTAAGGATCTCCCTCAATATCGGTATAGGAAAGTTCGTTGATAGGGCGGCCTTGTCTATCATACCTGAATTGTGATTTTGCTTGAATACAATAGGTTAACAAGCTCACACAGGTTATAAAAAATGCCTTCCTCATCACTTTCGATCTAAATATTAAAATACCTGAATAAAATTAAGATTTATCTGCCTCTATTACTATTTATCCCTAATATTTCGAATAAAAGAGATTCCCTTAACATTAAATAACGAATGAAGGTTAAATAGTGTTAAATAGACAAAAATAGCGCCATGGGGCTATTCCTTACGCACAATTTATAGCGATAATTGCACGTTTCACAGACACAATTGAACTATTGGTCTATAATTGAAAAATATTGGGAACAGCTAAAATATGTTGAAGCGTTTAAAACCGACCCTGCTTCTTGAAGTTTTGCTCCACCTGCTATTTTGGGCATTTATTACTTTTCTGCCTATTTTAACAGGCCCATCGGATCCTGTTTTTCGCAGCTTTTTTTCGCCCTGGCACCTGGCGCTCATTAACCTGTTGCTGGCCATCCAGTTTTACCTCAATGCCTTTTTCCTGATCCCGGTTTTTCTTAATAAAAAAAAGCAACCCTGGCTGTATTTTACATTGTTACTGGCCGCCTTTATCTGCCTTGATTTTCTGATCATGCGCACACACCCTGTAATAAGGTTCTCTCCCGGAATGCATCCGTTCGGTAGACCGATGCGACCGCCATTTGCAAATTTTAACCTGCTTCCATTAACGGCTATCACAGCGGCGGGCTTTGCCTATCGATACCTGGCTGATCGATTTAGGCAGATCAATACTAAGCAGGATATTACCAACGCGGCTTTGGTTTCTGAACTGGCGTTCCTGCGGTCACAAATCAGCCCGCATTTTATTTTTAATGTTATCAATAGCGTGGTGGCCTTATCGCGCTTAAAGCCTACGGCCGTAGAGCCTACATTGATCCAGCTTTCACAATTGCTACGTTATATGCTCTATATCACGGACGAGGAGAAGGTTACCATGAAACAAAAGGCCGGTTACTTAAGCAATTATATACAGCTGCAGAAATTACGTTTTGGCGAACAGGTAAAAGTTGATTTTACAACTGATATTAATGCCCCCGAGAAAACAATTGAACCTATGCTGTTGATCCCTTTTGTGGAAAATGCCTTTAAACATGGAACCGGCGATATTTTATCGCCCGAGATAAAAGTATATTTAACTGCAAATCAAAAAACGCTGAATTTACAGATATCAAACACTTACAATCCTGATGAAAAGCAAAAGGACGAACACCACGGTATAGGTTTAAATAATGTACGCCGTAGACTGGCGCTATTATATCCCGGCAAGTATAGCCTTGTTACCAGCCATTCAAACAATAATTACTACGTTAACCTTCAAATACAATTGAAATGATTAGATGCCTTCTGATTGATGATGAGCCCCTTGCGCTCGATCTTGTTGAGGATAACCTAAAACAAGTTAACTATATCCGGGTGGTAGGCCGGTGTCGTACTGCATCAGAAGCACTTGCGCTACTGCAAACCGAACAGGTGGATTTGATTTTTTGTGATATTCATATGCCCGGTTTAAATGGCTTGCAGCTTGTGAAAAGCCTGGTGGTAAAGCCTATGGTTATTTTTATTACGGCGTATGAAAAATTTGCCATCGACGGATTTGAGCTGGATGTGCTGGATTACCTGGTGAAACCGGTGCCGCTTGATCGTTTTTTGAGGGCCTGTCAAAAGGCTTACCATGTGTTTGAGCTGAAAAAGGCATCAGAACAAATTCCAGTGATTTCAAAAAAACACTTCTTCGTTAATTCGGATTATACCCTTGTTAAAATAATGTTTAGCGATATTGAATATATCGAAGGACTTAAGGATTATGTAAAGATTTACCTTACAGGCAAACAAAAGCCATTGCTTACCCGGATCAGCATTAAAGCGCTGGAATTGCAGCTTCCTGCCGGGCAGTTTTACAGGGTGCATAAATCGTATATCATCAACGTGGATTACGTTACACAGATAAGACGGGGAAAGATCATAACAGATAATTCGGAACTCCCACTGAGTGATTCCTATCGGGATATGATCCATAAAATGATAGGCAGAGAAGTAGCCTAGACAAATTGTTTTAATATCGAATAATGAATGCTGAATTTTGAATGTCGAAGTTTACTTCACATTCGATATTGGTAATTCGGTGTTCAATATTTCTTAACGATACCAATTCTGTTTTAATTCTGTAGAATTAAAGCGACACAATTAGCCCTTTCGTCTGCACTTTTGGTCATGCCATCTCATTTATTTTACTTCCCGCACAGCATACCGCACCTTAGTGCCGAAGTAAATATAGGGGATGAAGAAACTGGTACTGCTATTTATAATTGCCGGGTTTAGTTTGAGCGTACACGCACAGAAAACCCAGCAGATCCTGAAGAAAAATTACGTTAACAAGCTTTACACTTGTGCACTTGACCAGATGCTGGATACCCTGGGCATGGACTACCACTTGCATATTGTTTTTGAACGCGACTCGCTGCACAAATTTGACGTGGTAGAGCACTTTTTTAACGACCGGCTGGATAGGGTTTTTGATAAGATCTGCAGTGACAATAACCTGCACTACTGGTTGGAAAACGACGGTACGATCTACATCCTGCAAAATACAGACGATCTTACCCGGCTCAAGAAACTAAACACGCTTAATAATATTGCCGCCGGTTTAAAGCCGGTTACTATTGAAGCGCCAAAGGGGCCGCCAATGCATTTTTTGTTCAGCATAAGCGGTAAGGTAACGGACCAAAACAGTGGCGAAGCCCTGCCATCGGCTACGGTAAAGATCCGCAAAACGGATCTTGTGGCTACAACAGGCACTGATGGCAATTTCACCATCTTTAACGTACCCGCGGATACCTGTGTGGTTGAAGTATATTATTCAGGATATCAGCGGGAATTAATCCGGTTAAATGCTAAAAACATCAACGAGAGTATTGTTGTAACGATGTATAAATCGCTTAATACCTTAAACGAGGTTACCATTATGGGTAAAAAGAGCGGTGTAATGAATACCGATACCAAAAAGGTGGGGGTATTGCAATTATCGCCGGCAAATCTTGATAAGCTGCCTAATCTTGGCGAAAAAGATATTATGCGGGCGTTCCAGCTAATGCCGGGAGTCGGTGCTACCAACGAGTCGTCGTCAGGTGCTTATGTTCGGGGTGGTACGCCGGATCAAAACCTTGTTGTTTTTGATGGCTTTACTGTTTACCAGGTTGATCACCTGTATGGCTTCTTCAGTGCCTTTAACAGTAATGCAGTAAAGGATGTGCAATTATACAAAGGTGGATTTTCATCGATGTATGGTGGCCGGCTTTCCAGCGTTACCGAAATAAACGGGAAAGACGGTAATAAAAACGAGGCTAATTATGGCGTTGATTTAAGCTTGCTCAGCTTCAACGCATTTGTAGAAACACCCATAGGTGATAAATCTTCGTTATTGGTGGCTTTCCGGCGCTCATACCAGGGGCCGTTTTACGACAAGATCTTTAAGCAATTTAATACCTCTACAACAACAGCAGGTGGTGGTGGCGGCCGGGGAGGCTTTCCCGGCGGCGGGGGCGGTGGTTTTGGTGAACAAACCACGCCCGCATCGCACTTTTATGATGATGATATCAGGTACACGTATCACATCAACAAAACCAACTCCCTGGCCTGGAGTTTATATTCAGGATCAGATGTAACAGACAACAGCCGCCAGTTGCAGTTGCCATCCTTTTTGAGTTCAGGCGGGGATATTAATATTACCGACTACACGAAATACGGCAACCTGGGCAGCAGTTTAAAATGGTTTAGCCAGTGGAGTAAAAAGCTGCATTCCAATACATATATAACTTATTCATCTTATTATAACGACAGGAATCGTACCACGGCCGGCACAACCACCGATAGCAATGGCGATGCAGTCGCCTTTAGCAATGGTACCATCGAGAATAATAATCTGAAGGATATCGGCGTGAAATCAGAATGGCAATACCAATTGGATAATAAGGTGAAGTTGTTATACGGCGGCTTTGGATCTCGTCAGCATATCAACTACGATTATATCCAGAATGATACCAGCAGGCTGATCGATCAGCACAACACGGCGTTTATAGGCGGGGGGTATGCCGAACTGGAATATGACCCTAATAATAAGCTGCACCTGCAGCCTGGGATGCGTACCACCTGGTTTCAACCAACAGGCAAACTATATTACGAACCTCGTTTTTCGGCAAGTTATGTGCTGAATGATAATTATACACTCAAGGCGGCTACAGGCCAGTTTTACCAATTTATGAACGAGGTTACCCGCGAGGATGTCGCCAATGGCAACCGTAATTTCTGGGTACTGTCAAACAACAGCAATATCCCGGTAGGTATGTCGAGGCATATCATGGGCGGGATAAGCTATGAAAACAACGATTTTTTGATTGATGTGGAAGGTTACTACAAAACGCTTTCAGGTTTAACGCAGTACGCTATCCGTCAAACCGGATTTGCGCCGGGATCAGCCGGTATAATTGAGCAGGATTTTTTCCAGGGAACCGGGCATGCAAAAGGGATTGAATTGTTGCTGCAAAAAAAATTAGGCCGTTATACGGGCTGGTTAAGCTATACGCTTGCCAGGGCCGAGAATAAATTTGCGATTTATGGAAATACATATTATCCTGCCGATCAGGATGTTACACATGAGTTTAAGGCCGTCAATATGTATCATTATTATCGGTGGAACTTTTCTGCAGTATTTATTTTCAGTACCGGGCATCCTTATACTGCGCCGCTTTCAACATACACCGTTACAAATGCCGACGGAACTACGTCCACATCATATAACGTTGGTGCCAAAAACAGCGTCCGTTTACCTGATTATCACCGCCTCGATCTATCTGCAACCTATGACCTGCTTAAAATAAGCGGCGATAAAACTGGCAGTATCGGCATTTCGCTTTTTAATGTTTACAACCACGTAAATACCTGGTACAAGGAGTACCAGATTCAAAACAATGCGGTTATTGCTACCGATGTTAATTACCTGGGTTTTACACCAAATATTACGCTTAGTTTAAGATGGAAATAAAGAAATACTTTTCAGCGGCAAATATAATTTTATGCATGGGAGCAATGCTGTTGCTTTTTTCATGCAAAAAGGAGACTACAAATACTTCCACTACTTTGCCTGTGGTAGAAGCGTATTTAATGCCCGGACATATAATTTCGGTAAAGCTTTACCTGCAAAAGGAATTAACCGATACTTCAAAATACGGAGGCCCGATAACCGGGCAGCAACTTGCCATATCAGACGGAAGCACCAATGTAACACTTACTGAGAGCGCTAAGGGAGTTTATACTTACAGTGATACTACATTCTTAAAAACCGGCAAAACCTATAGCCTTACATTTAAGTATCTTGGCAATACCGTTACTGCTAAAAGCACCATGCCTGCCAAGCCTTTAAACTTTGCCACGCAATATGCATCCGTTACATACACAAAAACCTCAACGGGACCCAATACCGTCCAAGATACACTTAACCGGTTTACATGGTCGAACCCCGACTCGTTAAATCACGTTTTGGTATTTAAAAATGCAGATGGGATTGCATTCGCGCTTAGTGCCCGCGGGAATGAAACTACGTCTGATTTTGAACTGAATACCGATCAGCGGTCTGTTTTGTATGCAACGCCAAACATATTTCCATATTACGGGCATTATACTGTTATTTTGCTGCGGGTAAACCAGGAATATATCGACTTGCTAAAAAGCAATACCAGCCGGTCCACTTCGCAAAACCTGGTGAATACGCCTACTAATGTGGTAAACGGTTTCGGTATTTTTACTGCTATGCAGGCTGATACGGTTAAGTTTGATTTGCTTTAATATTACAGTCTTGTCTTTTTAAAGGACATCCGAACACACATCCGCGGAAATTTTCTTTCGTCACGCGGCCGGTTTGTGGCCTAGAAAGAGGCTGCCATTTTGAGGCAGCCTCTTTTTACTTTTAAATATTTCCTGAACCGTTCAGTTCAACTATTGTGGCAACCCGGCTAAAAAATTAAGAATGTCATTTCCGACTTCCTTAACATGTGTTTCCAATGCAAAATGCCCGGTGTCATAAAACTTTACGGTAGCATTTGGATTGTCACGTTTGTAGGCTTCGGCGCCGGCAGGTAAAAAGAAGGGGTCCTTATCGCCCCAGGCTGCCAGCAGCTTTGGCTTATAAGCCCTGAAATACTCATGAAATTTTGGATAAAGGGCAACATTTGTCTGGTAATCCTTTAACAGGTCTAGCTGAATTTCTACGTTGCCCGGCCTGTCAAGAAAGTGCTGGTCTAATGTATAAGCTTCCGGTTCTATTAATGTTTTATCACTAACGCCCTCTTCATATTGCCATTTGGTTAACGTAAATGTGGTGAATTTTCTTAGCGCCTCCCTGTTTTCCTGGGTCGGATGCTGCCAGTATTGCTGGATAGGGTTCCATCCGGTACTTAAGCCCTCTTCATAGGCATTTCCATTTTGTGAAATAATGCCGGTAATCTTTTCCGGGTTAGCCAGTGCAAGGCGGTAACCTACAGGCGCTCCATAATCAAAAACGTAAATTGCGAAGCGCTTCAATTTTAATTCATTAATAAATGCCTGCATTGTTTTGGCCAGGTGGTCAAAGGTATAGGCGTATTCGTTCCGGTCGGGCGCATCTGAATAACCAAAACCTAAAAGATCCGGTGCTATTACATGGTATTTTCCGCTTAAAATGGGTATCAGGTTCCTGAACATATGCGATGACGTGGGGTAGCCATGCAATAAAAGCACAACAGGAGCATCGGCAGGGCCTGCCTCCCGGTAAAATAAATTTAATCCGTCTGCCTTTACGGTGCGGTAATGAACTGTGTTAGCTTCCATGTTTTTTTGGTTTGATGTAAATTGAATTGTTGTTTGACCATAGCCATTGAAAACTATTGAACTGCTGTCAATAATTCCAAGAGCGATGATCTGTAATGCTTTTTTCATTTTTCTTTTTCGATAGATCAAAATTAATGTCCATATTTGATTATATAAAACGATTAATAATGATATATTAAATCATAATTAGTGATTTATGAATACAAACGATCTGAAAATATTCGAAGCCGTTGCCGCACAGGGAAGCTTCACCAGGGCAGCTGAAGCCACGTTTACTGTGCAATCCAACGTAACTGCCCGTATAAAAAACCTGGAAGAAGAGTTTGGTGCTGAACTTTTCAGCCGAACATCGCGAAGAGTGGCGCTTACGGCGGCGGGGGAGACACTGATGCAATATTGCAAACAGATAGGGCATCTTGTTGACGAAGCTAAAAAGGATATTAGACAAGCAGACTGGGTTATAGGCAACCTGAAAATTGGTTGTATAGAAACAACAATGGCGCTCAAGGCTCCGCAGATCATCAATGAATTTGTTGAAAGTTATCCAGATGTTAACCTCGAGTTTAAATCAGCTATGCAGGGAGTATTAATTAATGATGTACTTAACTACAGGTTGGATGCTGCCTTTATCGCCGGACCGGTTCACGTGCCCGAACTGGATCAAATCCCGGTTAATACTGAGCAACTACTGATCATAGCATCTGCCAAAATGAAAAAACTTTCAGATGTTATGGAACAGCAGCCGTTAAAAATAGTGGTATTTGATCAGGGCTGTATCTTCCGCGCACGGCTTGAATCATGGATGAGTTCAAATGGCATTATCCAATACAAAAGTATTGTTGTAAACTCTATTGAGGGAATCGTCAATTTCGTAGATGCCGGATTGGGAATCAGTATTCTACCGGCAGAAGTCATCACTCATTATTATACAGGCAGAAATCTTAAAACATTCCCGCTTAATAAGGAACTGGGAACAATGAGCACGGTATTGATATCAAGGAAGAATATTCCGCGTTCCAGGGCATTGCAGGCTTTTATTGAGCGGTATTAATGCGAGGGTTAAATAAACTTATGGAAGCTTTCTTAGCGCTTTGAGCTCGCTACGTGTTATCTCGTCAGTTTTTTCGATGGCGATAGTAAAGGCTATGCTGCTTATTAATTTGATATTGGTTCGTAGCCACGAAAGTGTTTCCACCGGATACACGTTGTGCGATTCGCGGAGCGACCAGCCAACACCCTTCTGCACATAATATTCCTTATCGTTTAACAGCCTGGTAATGAGCTGCTCAATTTGGTTAAATGTCGAAAAAATTTTCTTCGTGCGGCTGTAATACAGCAGTGAAACAACCGACTGCCTGCGCTTCCATAGATTCTTATCCGAGTTCCACTTTTTGAGTTGTTCATATACAATGGTCGTCTCAAGTTCCAGGATCTTGGTATAAATTTTGGCCAGCGCGTCGCAAAGGCCCCAATCATCAACCTGGTCCTGCCAGCGGACAATTACCGGCCACATTTCCCGCATTTCGCTGTCCTTTTTTAGATGACGCTCGAGGAAGAAAAATGCGTGGAGCTTAAGCCAAAAATTATCCTCAGTGCGCCACAATTCGTCCCAGATCGCCAACTGTTCAGTGAACGTCCATACCGAGAAGGAATAAACGCGCCTAGACTCGCGCCTGTGCAGCGGAACATTACCCTGTAATCTATAAATATGCGTGCGAATTTCCTGTAAGTAGGTCGAATGGTCCGGTGTGTTCAATTCATCCATTTATTTTGTGTAATAAAAAGGCTATCCCCAAGCTCAATTCCGTGTATGACTTTTATATGCCGGTGTTGCGCATTAAATCGCAGACTTCTTTAATGATGATTCCCTTATAATTAGTTCCGATCGCAGTATCAAACTGTGCGTATTTTGCAACTCTCCGGGATTTGCCAAATGGTTAATGATCATCCTGGCGGCAAATTCGCCCATTTCAAAACCTTTGTAGTCGATTGTAGTTAGGTGTGGTTCTACTACACATGCCATCTGGTCATTATTGAAACCTGCAACAGCAATATCACCCGGTACATGTAAGCCCGCTTTTTTTATTTCCAGTATACAATTTACAGCGCAATAATCATTTGCCGCGAATATAGCATCAGGCCTGGGCTTCATGCCTAAAACTTTTTTTGCCGCAGCTATCGCTGATTCTTTGGTGAGGTCATTAACTATCAGCAACTCCTTGCCAAAAGGGAGCTGATTGTCTTTTAAAGCCTGCTGATAGCCGCGGGTACGATCAGCGTAAACATTCCGTCGCTGATCGCCGCTGATGTGGACGATTCTTTTACATCCCTGTTCAATAAGATGGCTTACAAGGCTATAAGCAGCCTTGTAATTGTCAATACAAATACCGGGGTACTTTGCGTGCTCTATCACCCTGTCAAAAAAAACAACAGGGATGTCGCGCTTGGTAAAGAAGTCAAAGTGCTCAATATTGGTTGTGTCGTAAGCTAATGAAACTAAAACGCCGTCTACGCGATTATTGAACATTGCCTTTGCATTATTTACTTCATTTTGCATCAATTCTAAAGACTGACTGATAAAAAGTGTATAACCGGCTTTGTTGACCACTTTTTCAATTCCGGCAATAACGTCAGACATGAAATTGCTGTTAAGGCGGGGAACAATCACACCAATAATGTTGCTTTTCCGGTTACGAAGATTACTGGCAAAGGAATTTGAACGATAACCCATATCATTGGCTGTAGCAAGGATTTTCCGTTTGGTGTTTTTGTTTACACCAGGATGGTCCTTTAGTCCCCGGCTTACAGTAGCAGCAGATATATTAAGCTTTTGCGCTATATCGTAAATGGTTATTTCCTTGCCTGTTTCAGCCATACCAAATTCCGTGTGTTTTTATAAAAATACTATCGACTAAAATTAAATGAAACTTTTTTGCAATCGATTGCAAAATAAATACATTTGAGGATACTAACGAATATTTTATTTTTAAACACCGCATTTTAGCATCCAATTACAAAAATTCTGTAAATGAAAATTCTATTTTGCATACTAATGTCGGTAATTTCGATGATTCCGTGCACGGCCTATGCACAAGCATTAAAAATAGCTCCCAATATATCATTTGTTGATGGCCCCGGATATGTTACCATTTCAGCAAAATGCTCTTCAACAGCATTATACATCAGCGATGAGGACTTTCCCGGCGTAGCGATTGCGGTAAAAAGCCTGCAGGCGGATATCAAGTCGGTAACTAATTCTATGCCCCGTATTATAAATAAGATTGGTTCTGATAAGCAATTGATAATTATCGGAACAATCGGTAAAAACAAGCTGATCGACCAACTGATACAGCGGGGCAAAATAAATGCTGATAGCATTACCGGCAGATGGGAAGCTCATATTATGCAGGTGGTGGATAATCCGGCGCCTGGTGTTAAACGGGCGCTGGTTATAGCAGGAAGCGATAAGCGGGGAACTATTTATGGGATATATGGTCTTTCGGTACAAATTGGCGTATCACCGTGGTATTGGTGGGCGGATGTACCAGTAGCACACCATGATAACCTGTATATGGCGCCCATTAAATATATCGACAAGGGCCCCGCTGTAAAGTACCGGGGGATCTTTATAAACGATGAGGCCCCGGCTTTTTCAGGATGGGCAAATGAAAAGTTTGGCGGCGTTAATCACCTGGTGTATGAAAAAATGTTTGAGCTGATCTTGCGGTTAAAAGGGAATTATTTGTGGCCCGCTATGTGGGGAAATGCCTTTAATGATGATGACAAGCTTGACCCGGTATTGGCAGATAAATATGGGATAGTAATGGGCACATCGCACCACGAACCTATGGATAGGGCGCAGCAGGAGTGGAAACGTTATGGCAGCGGTGCATGGAATTATGAGACAAACGGCGCTGTGCTGCGTGATTTTTGGAAAAAGGGCATCGAAAACATGGGTAGCAAGGAAACTATCGTAACCGTCGGAATGCGTGGCGATGGCGATATGCCTATGACGGATGGAAGTAATATTGCCCTTCTTGAAAAAATAGTAGGCGATCAGCGTAAAATAATTGCTGATGTTACCGGTAAGGATGCATCGCATACGCCGCAGATGTGGGCGCTATATAAGGAAGTTCAGGCGTATTATGATAAAGGCATGCGGGTACCCGACGACGTAACTTTACTGCTTTGCGATGATAACTGGGGAAACATCCGCAAGCTGCCTAAATTAGGCGAGCCTGTAAGAAAGGGGGGCTACGGGATCTATTATCATTTCGATTACGTAGGCGATCCGCGTAATTATAAATGGCTGAACACGAATCAAATAAGTAAAACCTGGGAGCAAATGCACCTGGCCTATGAATATAACGCCCGCCAGGTTTGGATAGTAAACGTGGGTGATTTGAAGCCTATGGAGTTCCCGATAAGTTTTTTCCTGGATTATGCATGGTCGCCGGATGCATGGCCGGCAAGCAGTTTAGACAAGTATACAAAACAGTGGGCCGCCCGGCAATTCGGACCGGAACATGCCGATGAAACAGCTCGTATTTTAACCTTGTATACAAAGTATAACAGCCGCCGGAAACCGGAGCTTCTTGACGAAAATACCTACAGCCTGGTTAATTATAATGAGTTTGAAAGTGTGGTAAAAGACTATCAAAATCTAAGAAAAACAGCAAGAGACCTGAATGCAAAAATACCAGATCAATTTAAGGACGCCTATTATCAATTGGTATTGCATCCTGTTGAGGCTTGTTCAAATTTGTATGAGTTGTATTATTATACAGCAAAAAACAGACTTTACGCCGTACAGCAAAGGGCAACTACCAACGCCATGGTTGATAGCGTAAAAAAGTGCTTTGAGCGCGACTCACTAATATCTACTTACTACAATAGAATCATGGCCAATGGTAAGTGGAACCATATGATGGATCAGACCCATATTGGCTATACTTACTGGCAACAACCTCTGAGTAATAAGATCCCCGATCTGAAGACTATTCAACTGCCATCAACCCCTCAAATGGGGGTAAGCATTGACGGCTCAGAATCAGTGTGGTTAAATGAAGCCAATAAGCCGGTAATGCCTGTGTTTTTCGGCGAGAAAAAGAAAAAGCATTACGTAGAAATCTTTAACAAGGGGCAGGATAGCTTTACATTTAAGGTTCTGCCCAAAGCTGGTTATATAACCGTTGAACCCTCAAATGGTAAAATTACCGGCGGGCAAAGGCTATGGGTAAATGTTGATTTGGTTAAAGCACCGAAGGGGGTTAGCCATGTGCCAGTATTAATTGAGGGGAATAATCAAAAGGTGGTTATTGAAGTTGTGGTCAATAATGCACGGCCTGCACATCCGGTTGGTTTTTACGAGGACGATGGTTTTATATCGATGGAGGCTGAACATTATTCCAAAGCAATTGGCGATAAAAATACAACGTGGACAATCATCCCCGGATACGGCCGAACGCTATCCGGAATTATGCCGACGCCGGTTACTGCAAAAAGCCAAACACCGGGCGGTGATAGCCCACACTTAGAATATACAATAAATCTCACCGACACAGGCAAGATAGACATCCAGGCTTATAT
Source organism: Bacteroidota bacterium (assembly GCA_030775685.1). Taxonomy (GTDB): domain Bacteria; phylum Bacteroidota; class Bacteroidia; order Sphingobacteriales; family Sphingobacteriaceae; genus Mucilaginibacter. The sequence goes on along the minus strand of JALYIP010000050.1, from coordinate 14,002 downwards.
TTCGCCAACTATCGACTTCACGAATACGCGTGGTCTGCGTTATGCAATTTCAATTGATGACGGACAGCCACAGGTAATTAATATAAATGCTGACCAGTCGCCGACAGCGTGGAGTATGGATGTGAGTAATAATATCAAAAAGATCACTTCCGTCTACAAGGTCACCAAACCCGGTCGTCATCTTTTAAAATATTGGATGATCGATCCGGGTGTGGTGCTGCAAAAACTGGTGATAAATTGTGGAGGTGAAAAGGCAAGTTATTTGGGGCCGCCTGAGAGCTTTTATTGGACAGGGAAATAACAAGCATTTTTACCAGTATATACGACGCTATTTTTCTACAGAAAATGTGTTTATCATCTGCAGTGTGCCATCTGCATTATGATGTAGTTCGGTCATCTTTACATTTCTTAAATAGGTTTTTCCCGACAGTTCCACATCGTGATAAAAAATGTACCATTTCCCTTTAAATTTTATAATAGAATGGTGTGTGGTCCAGCCTTGTACCGGCTGCATGAAGTGTCCGGCATAAACAAAAGGGCCCATTGGGCTTTTTCCGATTGCATAAGCCAGAAAATGAGTGTCACCAGTAGAATAGGTGAAGTAATATTTGCCGCGGTATTTGTGCATCCATGATCCCTCGAAAAACCGGCGATCATGGTCACCGCCCAATAGGGGGTGGCCGGCGCTATCTGTGATAACAGCGTCATGTATTTTCCCATCAAATTCGAGCATATTACTTTTAAGTTTAACAACCCTGCAGTTTAAAGCTGGTGACTTGTCTTGTTGTAAATCTGTTTTGGAACCGTTTGCGTCGTAGCTCCCATTTTTCCAGCGCTGTAGCTGACCACCCCAAATACCACCGAAATACATATAAGTGCTGCCGTCGTCATCCGTAAAAACAGCTGGGTCAATGCTGTAACTGCCTGGAATGGGGTTCTTTTTCGCCTTAAACGGACCCGCAGGGGTTTTAGCAGTGGCTACCCCGATTTGAAAGATATCCTGCTTATTTTTAACAGGAAAGTACAGGAAGTAGGTTCCGTCTTTATAAGCCGCATCCGGAGCCCAAAGTTGACGCCCAGCCCATGGAATATCCTTAATATCTAAGGCAACCCCATGGTCGGTGGCCTTCCCATTGATACGATCAAGTGATAAGATATGATAATCACGCATTGCGAAATGGTCGCCGTTGTCATTTTCCGGGATCCCTGCGTTAATATCATGCGATGGGTAAATATATATTTTACCGTTAAAAACATGTGCTGAAGGATCCGCCGTGTAAATGGTGCTGATCAATGGTTTGGAAAGATATTTGATCCTTCCTTTTTGCTGGGCCTCAGCATGGATAAAGGAAAGGATGCCTGCAGCAAGGAGTAATAGTTTTGATTTAAACATGGTTTTAATTATTTAGGTGTAATTGGTTTGTTAAATATTATTAGGCTTTCGATTGCAAGGCGGCCCGGTCAATTAACAGGATTTATTTTCTTTGGGATGAGGGGCTTATCCCGGAGAAACCGACTGTTTATTTGCCTGTTAGCAAAAATAAAAAAATTATGCAATCGATTGCAAAAAAATCTATACTTTAGCATTGTTCACTCATTTAGTCGGCAGCAAACCTGTCACTACGCTTCCGCAGACCTAAAAAATATAAATTATATAAAATGGATATTTCTCCTAAACTGGCCATTGTAACCGGCGGAGCATCAGGAATAGGACTTGCCACCACAAGGGCCTTTGTAAAGGCTGGTATTAAAAGCGTTATTATTGGGCGAAACCAGGATAAGCTGCAACTGGCAAAAGATGAATTGGGTGAGCTGTGCGACTATAAAATTTATGACCTTAAAGATCTTGCCGGGATCCCGGATCTTGTGAATGAACTAGTTGCCGAGCACGGTGTCCCCGATATTTTGGTAAATAATGCAGGGATAAATATGAAAAAAACCTTTATCGAAGTTACTGATGAGGATTTTCAAATTATTATCCAGGTCAACCTGATGTCAGTGTTTTCCTTAAGCCGGGAGGTTGTTAAGCGGATGCTTGAAAAAAGACAGGGCAGTATAGTTAATATCAGCTCGATGGCTGCGCAATATGGCATTCCGCAGGTTATTGCTTATACCGCGGCCAAATCAGCTATTGAAGGTGTTACACGTGCTATGGCGACAGAGCTTTCTCCCGGCGGGGTCCGTGTGAATTGCGTGGCTCCAGGGTTTATCGCTACTGAAATGTCGTCAGCTGCTTTGACGGATGATCCCGGGCGAAAAAATAAAGTATTATCAAGAACCCCAATGGGAAAACTTGGCGATCCGGACGATGTGGCCGCTGCAATACTTTATTTAGCATCAGACGCGGCCAAATTTGTAACCGGGGTTGTATTGCGGGTAGACGGGGGAAACGCCATAGGCTTTTGAGTGCAAATCATTTATCCAAGCTACCAGGAACGGAAATGATCAGGATATTTGATATGGCGAAGCAATCGGAGACTCAACAGATCAATCAAAATAAAATGAAAATATCGTTTAGTGTTTTATTGATAATTTTCTCGTTGGCTGTGTTTGTATGTCCGGCGCAGGTTCGCTTACCGCAATTAATAAGCGATGGCATGGTTTTGCAAAGAGATACAAAGCTGAATTTATGGGGCTGGGCATCACCACATGAGCACATCACCATCCGGTTTAACCATCAAACCACTAAAATTGTTGCCGACGCTGCAGGAGATTGGAAAACTATTTTGCAGCCTATGAGCGCTGGTGGACCTTATGTAATGGATATCAGTGCAAGCAACCACATTGCTCTTCAAAATATCCTGGTAGGCGATGTATGGTTTTGCTCGGGACAATCAAATATGGTGCTGAATATGGAACGGGTAAAGGAACGATACCTGAAGGAAATTGCTTCGGCTGATTATCCGCTGATAAGGAACTTTTTTGTTTCTACAGTAGCCGATGTGGCAAGGGTACACCAGGATTTGCCTGCTGGTAAGTGGGTAGCGGTTAATCCAACTGAAGTGCTAACTTTTGGTGCAGTATCATACTTCTTTGCAAAGGACTTATACTCAAAATACAAGATCCCTATCGGGATAATAAATTCAAGCGTGGGCGGTACGCCTATCCAGGCGTGGATCAGTGCCGACGGTATAAAGAGTATTAATAAATATGCCGACCGGTTAAATCAATTTAAGGATACGGCTTATCTCAACAGGTTGCTTAATCCAATAAAAAGAGCTCCGTTAAACAATATCGGGTATAAAGAGCCTGATAAAGGACTGAGCGGCACCTGGAAATGGTATGACGTGAATTATCAGCTCAAAGGCTGGCATAACTTCTGGCTTCCGGGTTATTGGGCTGATCAAGGCGTAAAAGGATTGAATGGAGTAGTGTGGTTTCGCAAGGAAATAATGGTGCCTGCGCGCATGGCCGGTAAACCTGCAAAATTATTTCTCGGCCGGATTGTCGACGCTGATGAAACATACGTTAATGGCGTAAAGGTGGGCAATATTACCTATCAATACCCGCCGAGAAGATATGTTATTCCGGCTGGTGTGATCAAACCGGGAAGTAATCTGATTGTGGTAAGAGTTACAAATACTGCTGGAAAGGGCGGTTTCGTGCCCGATAAACGTTACGAACTTACCGATGACACCACTTCTATAGATCTTCGCGGAGATTGGCAATACAGGGTTGGGCAAGTGTTTGATCCTATAGTAAACAAAGCCGGTGATGTAATACCATTTTCTGCGCAGAATGAACCAACCGGATTATACAACGCAATGGTTGAACCGGTTACCAAATATTCCGTCAAGGGTTTTGTATGGTACCAGGGAGAGTCCAATACCGCAAGCTCAAAAGAGTATAGTCAATTGTTACCGGCGCTAATTGCTGATTGGCGTTCAAAATGGAAAAGAGCAGATCTGCCTTTTATATACGCTCAGCTACCAAATTTTATGGAAGTACAGTATTCGCCATCTGAGAGCCAATGGGCGGAAGTCAGGGAGGCGGAGATGCATGCTTTATCGATTCCTAAACTCGGAATGGCTGTAACAATTGACGCCGGGGAGTGGAACGATGTTCACCCTTTGGATAAAATGGATGTGGGCCATCGGCTGGCGCTTGCTGCAGAAAAGGTAGCTTATGGAGAACAACGGCTTGTTTTTTCTGGTCCCATTTTTCAATCGGCTACCGTTAACGGTGATAAAATAATTATCAGTTTTAGTAACATAGGGAGTGGCCTGATAATAAAAGACGGCGATGAACTTAACCAGTTTGCCATTGCGGGTGCCGATAAAAAATTCGTTTGGGCAAACGCTATAATTGACGGAGATAAGGTGATTGTATCCAATAAGGATATTCCCAATCCAATGTACGTACGGTATGCGTGGGCCGATAATCCTGAAGGTGCAAACTTGTATAATAGGGAGGGATTGCCCGCATCTCCATTCAGGACGGATGACCAATAATGGACAAAGATAAATGTGATATTATGCAACGAATTAACCGGTGTTGGTTGTTGTGATATTTATTGCAACCGATTGCAATAAATATTAAAATTTAGAACGCTTATAAACCAATTTCTCAAGTTTATCCGGTGCCGGAAATGGGCTAATATTAAACAGATATAACCGGTTCGCACGTCTGATAATAGAATAGTATTAGAAATTTGCAAACTACTCTAAACCATGAAAAAAGTCGTTTACTTACTCATTTTCGCTGCGTTGCGCTCCGCCGCTCAAAACACTGCTTCGTCCCTGCAAGGCAACTATCCTGTGCCGGTGACATTCACCGCAGAACAGGATCATCAACATATGATGGATCAATTAGGTATCAAAGCGCTTCGTCCTGGCCCGAGTGGTAATGAGCAGGACCCCAATCACGCCAACTACGATGAGTCGATGGCTAATCCATGCCCTCAATTGCCCGATGTACTTACGTTGAAAAATGGCAGGAAGGTGACATCGCCCGCCGTATGGTGGAATACGCGCCGCCCTGAAATAGTTGAGGATATGGAGCGCGAAGTATACGGCAGGCTCCCGGCAAATTTGCCGAAGGTGACATGGCAAACAAAGTTTGTTGATCATGAGTATATGGGCTTTACCCCGGTTATTGCAAAACAACTAATAGGCCACGTTGACAATTCCGCGTATCCCTTAATAAACGTGAATATTGAAATGATGGTGGTTTTGCCCGCCAACGCCAAAGGGCCTGTGCCATTGCTGATGATGTTTGGACAAAGTCGAGCGCCATCACCAAGTCAGCCGAATCCTGCTCAACTTGAAGAACTTAATAATTCAATAAAGAAGCTGCTTTTGCAACAGGATCCTGCTCTGCAAAAGGTATTTGACGAACATCCGGCCTATCAATTGTTTACGTCGTTAAATCCTTTCAGTTTTGGTGGTCCCGCGCGCCAGCCGGCGCCAGGTCCGGTTGATCAACCTGGAGTTAACGGCGTTAATAATGATCCGCCGTCTGCTGAGCAGCTAATCGCCAATGGTTGGGGCTTTGCGTATATTGATCCATCCAGTATTCAGGCTGATAATGGGGCGGGCTTAACGCGCGGTATCATAGGCTTGGTTAATAAGGGCCAGCCGCGCAAACCGGATGATTGGGGAGCATTAAGAGCATGGTCATGGGGCGCGGCCCGGGGTTTGGATTACCTTGAGACAAGTGAGCCCCAGGTCGATGTTAAGCATATTGGGATAGAGGGTGTTTCAAGATATGGTAAGGCCGCTCTGGTAACACTTGCGTTTGAACCACGATTTGCGATGGGGTTGATTGGCTCGTCAGGAGAAGGCGGAACTAAATTGAACAGGAGGAACTGGGGGGAGGCCGTTGAAAGCTTGACAGGTGGAGAATATTACTGGATGGCGGGGAACTTTATGAAATATGGAGCAGCTGACGCTAAATCAGGAAGTAAAACTGCCTGCGACTTGCCGGTAGACTCGCATGAATTGATTGCGCTGTGTGCCCCGCGGCTGGTTTTTATTAGCTATGGTATACCCGAAAAGGGCGATGCCAAATGGCTTGACCACCAGGGGAGCTATATGGCTGCCGTTGCAGCCGGTGCTGTTTTTAAACTTCTTGGCGTAAATGATCTGGGGGTTTCCAATAATTACAATATTGAAAAAATGCCGCCTGTTAATACGCCTATGTTAGATGGGCAGCTGGCCTGGCGCCAGCACGACCAGGGACACCAGGACCAGGCAAATATGAAATGGTTTTTGAAGTGGGCAGATAAAAACATCGGCCATCAGTCACTTTGATTTACGGCCGATCGATAGATGTCGATAGAAGTAAATCGAAAATATAAATGATCCCATGTGACCGGCCTATGGTGGGCCAAAAATATGATAATTATGAAGTTGATCAGTTTGACAGCCTTATTATCCTTGTTGCTAATCACCGGCAAGGCTCAAAGCAAGCAGCAAAATGCACCCCGCCTGGTAAATAACGGTGCCTATCCTGAATTAATGGTAGATGGCAAACCTTTTTTAATAATGGGCGGGGAGCTTGGAAATTCGAGTGCTTCGGACATGGCGTATATGATACCCGTTTGGCCAAAATTAAAGCGGATGCATTTGAACACGCTTGTATCGCCGGTTTATTGGGAAGCCCTGGAGCCACGAGAGGGAGTATTTGACTTTAAACTGGTTGATGAGCTCATTAAAAACGCACGAATAAATCATCTTAAGCTCGTATTGCTCTGGTTTGGCACTTGGAAAAATAGCATGAGTTGCTATGTTCCAGGCTGGATGAAAACCAATGAGGGGCGTTTTCCACGAGCAAGAACGTTTGCCGGCGATGAACAGGAAATAATTACGCCATTTTCTAAAAACACCCTGGATGCGGATAAAAAGGCATTTGCCGCGCTTATGCAGCATATCAGGAACATTGATAGCAATCAGCATACAGTTTTGATGATACAAGTAGAAAATGAGATCGGCATGTTGCCCGAAGCCCGTGACCATTCAAAAACGGCGAATGAAGCTTTTGAAGGAGCTGTTCCTCTGCAGTTGCTAATTTATTTACAGGCTCACCGAAAGTCACTTGCTCCTGAAATTGCAACACGCTGGGAGGAGAACGGGTTTAGGACCTCTGGTACCTGGGAAGAGGTTTTCGGGAAAAGTTTGGCAACTGACGAACTATTTATGGCCTGGTATTTTGGGACTTATGCAAATGAGGTGGCAAAGGCAGGGAAGAAGATTTATAACATTCCCATGTACGTAAACGCAGCCCTGAATCGCCCCGGGAAAAAGCCCGGTGAATATCCGAGCGCCGGGCCATTACCGCATGTTATTGATGTTTGGAAGGCTGTTGCTCCGGAAATTGATATGCTTTCGCCTGATTTTTATAATCCTGATTTCAAGTATTGGAACGATTTATACACTCGCCCCGATAATGCATTGTTTATCCCTGAACACCGCTTTGAGGACGGCGTTGATGCAAAGGCATTTTATGCCATCGGTCACTACAAAGCAATTGGATTTTCGCCTTTTTCGATAGAGTCAACAGAAAAAGCAGTTAGTGAGCCAATTGGAAAGGCTTACACAATAATTGACCAATTGGCAGAGGAGATCAGCAAAGCAAAAAAAAGGAAATCGCTTGATGGTGTTTTGCTTAGTAAGGATAGTAGTTCAGTAAAGATTGAAATGGGCGATTATGTTTTTACTGTTTCGCATGAATTTACATTAGGATGGTCGCCCGCAGCAAAGGAAGAAAACTGGCCGCTTGCAGGAGGGATAATTGTAGGCTTGTCTAGAGATGAGTTTTATGTGGCGGGAACAGGCTTAGTGATCACTTTTAAGCCCAAAAATGGCTTGCATGCGGGGATACTTCAGATAGATGAAGCTGAATTTATAAACGGAAAGTGGCGCCCAGGCAGGCGGATGAATGGCGACCAGGATCATCAGGGCCGGCATCTGCGAATTCCCACAGGCGAATACGGGATTCAACGGGTTAAGTTGTATACTTATCAATAAATTAAAGCAATATGATATTTAGGGGCATAGATCCTGAAGTTTCCACTGCAGTGTAACGGGCTCATCAAATAAAGTAATCCATCGTAGTAACGCTCCACCAATTGGTTTGGAATTGGAGCAGTCCATAGGGCATCGACAAATTTTGAGGATTGGATGAGCTGTGTATTTAAAGTTTTTAGGCTGCGGCCGGATGCCAAAATTGTCATTTTAAACCAGTCGGACGCAAAAATAATAGAAATCCGAGCTTCGATATTTAATTATCAGTTACATGCTAATTTAAGGAATTTAGTTCTTTTTAGCAATCGGTTGCAATGATAATTGCTGCAGGTGTTAAAATAAAACAACGCCGTCATTTTGTAGGAATCACACTCCGCCTTAAATTATCTTCGGAGTTGCGACAAATTGGTTATTGCAAACCAGACCAGGGATAAGAATTAATAAATTCATTTTTTTTCCTTTACTGGCGGATTTTCTTTGTACTACACCAAGTACAGATTTCGCCTTTGATAACATTCGTCGCAGTCCGCACCTCCTTAATATCCAATTATGTGCTGAAATGTGATTTATGTAACATTTGAAATACCAAATTGTAACATTTGAATCACTTCGGTGATGCAATATCAATATACTTTTACTTCTGCAATCGATTGCAGAAACCAATCAAACCTCTTGTTAACCTAAAATTTAAAAATTATGAATTGTTATTTACAAAACAAAAAAATCAAATTGTATTTGATGCTCACCGGGGCATTTTTAGCAATTGCGCTATTTGCAAATACCGCAATTGCCAATACTCATTTGAACGCATCGGCAATCAGTTCCCGGGCTGAAAAACCTCCTGTTAAAATAACAGGTACCGTTACGGACGAGGCTGGCTTGCCTTTACCTGGTGTAACGGTAAGGATTAAAGGTTCAACTAATGCAGTTGCAACTACATCTGACGGAAAATTCACGATTACCTCAGAAAATCCCGATGACATATTAGTGTTTACTTACGTAAGCTTCGCCACACAGGAGGTTCCTGTAAACGGCCGAACCGAAATATCCGTAAAGCTTAAATCATCAAACCAGGCATTAAATGAAGTGGTCGTGGTTGGTTACGGCTCGCAGAGAAGAGCAGAGGTAACCGGAGCTATATCATCTGTAAGCGGTCCAACATTAACGTCGCTGCCGACAGCAGGTATCGATGAGGCTTTACAGGGCAGGGTATCGGGCCTAAGTGTAACCAATAATGGTTCGCCAGGCACGTCACCTTTGGTTGTTATCCGTGGTATAAGTTCAATATCATTCGCTTCTGATCCATTGTATGTGGTTGATGGTTTCCCGATAAAGGGCGGACTAACAAGCTTTGATGCGAGGGATGTGGAAAGCGTGCAGGTATTAAAGGATGCAAGCGCCGCTGCTATTTATGGTTCAAGAGCTACAAATGGTGTAATTATTATTACTACTAAAAAAGGCACAAGAAACGGAAAGGTGGGAATCACCTTTAATTCATACGTTGGTGTTCAAAGTCCTTCAAAGTATTTGGACCTTTTAAATACTAACCAATACGTTCAATACGCTACCGCGCTGGATGGCGCCGGCAGTTTGCCGCCACGTTTGCAGTCGGCCAATTTTAATTTACCAATATATGCGGGCGCTTCTCAAACCTACGCACAAACTAATACTGATTGGCAAAGAGCGTATTTCAAAAGCAACGCCATATTAACTTCAAGCAACTTTGCTTTAAATGGAGGTAACGATGTTTCAAGGTTTTACAGCTCAGCAGGCTATTTTAAGCAGGACGGTATTGCTCAAGGGTTAAGCTATCAGCGTATAAATTACCGTATCAATTCAGACCATATTATAAATAAGTTTTTTACAGTGGGCGAGAACTTATACATAGCCGGCGATGTACAACATTATGATGCCACCGGAGGTAATCGTACGCCACTTGCCAACGTAATACGCTTCCAGCCCTACCTGCCTGTTCATGACCCTACAACCTTAGGCGGCTTTAGAGGCCCGATAAGCAGTTTTGACGGTTCGGATCCAACAAACCCCGTGGAGGCTGCACTGATTGGCGTCAACAGGAGAAATACGACCAACATTATGGGAACAATTTATGCGACCCTTAATTTCACGTCGTGGTTAAGGTTCACTTCAACTTTTGGAGGTAATTACATTAATGGCTTACAGTATAATTATACGCCTATTTACAATGACGGCGGTACGTTAAATGCTGCAACGGCCTCAATAGCTTACCAGCGCCAAACAGTTTTTGATAGATTATATACGCAACAATTATCATTCGACAGGACGTTCGGCAAGCATCATATTACAGCAATAGCAGTTTATGAAACCCAGGGCGCTCATTATATTACTGATACCGAATCAGGTAACCAGTCACTTAATACCATAAAAACATTACCGGCGGGATCTACCAATGTAGCCGCCACCAATATTAATGAGGATAATTATTTAGTATCCTACGTTGGCCGTGCAACTTATGATTTTGGAGGTAAGTATTTATTAAATGCATCTATCCGCCGCGATGGATTGTCTATCTGGGCGCCTGGGCACAAATACGCCAATTTTCCGGCGGTATCGGCAGGCTGGAACATTAGCCAGGAAGACTTCATGAAGGATAATAAAACAATTTCTGAATTGAAACTAAGAGGCGGGTATGGCGTAACAGGCGTTAACCCTAACTCGTTAGGTAATTATCCTTACCTGTCGCCTGTGCAGCTTGACGGCGCGTTTTATCCTATAGGTAACGGATCAATTGGAAATGCCAATTCATCATATACCAATGGTTTGACCAACCCTAACCTGAACTGGGAAAAAACAAAGCAACTTAACTTTGGTGTTGACTTAGGCTTACTTAATAATAAGATCACCATAGTTGCGGAGTATTACAGAAGGCAAACAGACAACCTTATATTAAATGTTCCTACCCCGCCAAGCCAGGGTTTCCAGGGCAGCGGATCATTGCAAAACATTGCTTCAATGCGTAATACAGGTATCGAGCTACAGGTAGGTTACCACAAAACCAGCGGCGATTTTAAATATGATATCACCGGCTTAATAAGTGGTGTGCGTAATAAGGTCTTGGCATTGCAAACCGCTACAGCTTCCCTGCCGTCAGGCAGTGACGCCGACTTTGGGGGAGGCGATGCCTTTACCAATACTACCGTTGGGCAGTCTATTCAATATTTTTACGGATGGATTAAACAAGGCATATTCCAAAATCAGGCGCAGATTGATGCATTAAATGCACAGGCTGTTGCTAAGCATGGTGCAGGTGCCGTTTATCAGACCAATGCCGCGCCTGGCGATTTGATGTTTAAAGATATAAACGGCGATGGGGTAATTGATGCTAATGACCGTACCAACATTGGTAGCTTTTTACCCAAATTCACTTACTCTTTAAACTATAACGCATCCTATAAAAACTTTGATTTTGCCATATTCTTCCAGGGAGTTCAGGGTAACAAGGTGTTGAACGCTTTGAGAATTATTGAAGAGGGAATGCCAAGGCTATTTAACTCGGATACCAAAGTACTTGACGCGTGGACGCCGACCAATACAAATACCGACATGCCGAGAACGGTAAGCGGTGATCCAAACCGTAACGGGCGTTTATCAACACGTTGGATAGAAAACGGTTCGTACTTAAGGTTAAAGAACGTAGTTGTTGGCTATACCTTACCACAAAGCATATTGGGGGCTACCGGGACTTCAATCATCAAACGTTTAAGATTGTATGCATCAAGCCAAAATTTGTTAACAATTACAGGTTATAAAGGCTACGATCCGGAGATAGGCTCTAAAAACGGAACATTAACTAATGGGGTTGATTTTGGACAATACCCTTCTGCACGCACATTTCAGATGGGATTACAGGCTGGATTTTAATAAGACATTTTTAATAAAAAAGATATGAAAAAAATAAAAATTTATGCGGTAACGCTTATAGCGAGTGTTATGGCAGTAGTGGCGATCCTTTCGTGCAATAAGGATAAACTTAATACAACAAACGGCAACGTTGTGGCGACAACTGACTATTTTAACACATCAGGCCAACTACTTGAGGCAGTAAATGCAGCTTACGGTGCATGGCGCGGGTCAAACCTTGTAGCCAGGGAATGGTTCTTTCTGCATGACCTGCGGAGTGACGATGTATCCACAGGTGGGAGCCAGCTGGAAGCTCCGCGCTATCAAATATTATTGGGCGTAGTTGACCCGTCAAACCCGATAATGAATGCTAACTGGAATAACCTTTATACTGTTATTCACAGGGCAAATACCGTTACAGATAACGCGCCCTTAATTAAGGATAACCCTGATTTGGTAAAAAGAATTGTTGGGGAGGCCGAATTTTTGAGGGGTTGGGCTTATTACGACCTTGCCAGTCAATGGGGGGCAGTGCCAATTTACACAGCTACAGTAAAGGCGCCAACAGATTACAAGCCGAAATCAGCTGCTGCTGATGTTTTTGCCCAGGCTGCCAGGGACCTCCAGGCAGCTGCCGCCGTGTTACCTGGCAAGTCTGGCACTGATCTTGGCCGTGCAACTGCATCGGCTGCAAATGCCATGCTGGCCCGGGTGTTAATGCAAACAGGAGATTATGCTGGTGCTAAAGCTGCCTTATTGAAAATTCCAACAACAGGGGCAGACGGCTATCAGCTAACGAACCGCTTCCTTGACAATTTTGAAGAAGAAACAGAATTTAATAAGGAATCGATATTCGAAGTTATCTATGCCGACAAAGGCGATAATAACTTTAATTGGGGGAGCGGTACCGGCGATGGTGCAACAGCCGATCAAACTACTGTGCGTAACCAGGAATATAACCCGATAGGATGGCGTAACCTGGTACCATCAGACAAGTTGCTGAATGAGTTTGAAAGTACTGTTACCGGCGCTGCAAAGACAGACCCAAGATATTCATACACTGTATATCAAACAGGAGATAAATTTGATAATAATACCGCTACCTTAGTAGATGCGGATCAGAATGGTAATTCGTCAACAGTACACGGTGTTAAGATCAAAGTTGGCTGGCGCAAATTTCAATTGATCTATAAGGAAGACAGGGCGACAGCGTCATTCCATCCAGGTAGCAATAACCAGAGAATATTGCGGTATGCGGAAGTTTTGTTAATGCTGGCCGAATGTGAAAATGAGCTTGGTAATACTGCCGCAGCAGTGGGCTATTTAAACCAGGTTAGGGCAAGACCGGATGTGGCCATGCCTCCTTATCCTACCGCGCAATTTCCTGTAACTACCAAGGCTGACGTTGTAAAGGCGATAATGCACGAAAAAACAGCGGAAATGGCCGATGAAGAAGTACGGAATGTTGACATATTACGCTGGAGAAAAAAAGGGTATTTTACCACAGAGCCGCTATCCTGGTATACGGCGGCAAAAGAATTTTTACCTATACCTCAATCAGAGATCGATAACAATCCAAAAATCAATAATTGAGATTTAGTTGATTTGTAAATAATTGTTACCGATAAACAGGTAAGGAGTATAAAAACTTCTTACCTGTTGTTATTTGTATTACCTATGGCGATGGCACCATGTATGTTATTAAAATCTGTTAAGTAATATGAGCGTAAACAGAATTGCTTTTTCATTTTTAGTAATAGCCACACTTTTGTTTTCCTGCATACATAAGCAGGATTCTAACAGCGAAATGGTTGAGCGTTTGCAGCAGCAAGATAAGTTTGAAACCAACTCTTCTAACATCTACAGCTGTGCGGCTGTTTTGGCGCATTTGGATTCACTTATCGCATCGGCACCAAACGGCGCTGGTCGATTACAGTTTAACATCGATAAAGCAAATACATTACTGCAATTGGGCCGTGAACGCCAGGCCGTCCGGATACTGGATAGCCTGAATAAAACTTTTATTCCTGATTATTTGAACCGGCAAACCGTGGTTAAAACTTTGGCGCTGGCTTACCTGCGCTTGGGCGAACGCACTAATTGTATCATTAACCACACGGCAGAATCCTGTCTTTTTCCAATTCAGGGGAGTGGCGTAC
>JALYIP010000049.1 GCA_030775685.1 Bacteroidota bacterium | reverse complement strand
CGATGTGCTCTCACTCTTTTTCACCAATGAAATAATCTATATAAAGAATGCTTTATTAGCTCATACTAACGCTATAACTACACCTTTTTTTTCTTTTGTAAACATAGGAGGAACGAAGCAACCTCTACGTAGGATTATCAACGCACCCTAATTTTGCTGAGATCCTAAAGCCAGAACAGATTTGACAACTTTTAAAAAGTTGTCAAATCTAAATATTCGAATTTCACGAATTAGGTGTGCTGGGTTATTCAACGAAATCCATCCCACTATAAATCAATTCGTGAAATTCGATACAATTCCTTTAACTTGTGGTTTATTTAAACCATTATGAAGCTATTACCTGCTATCCTGTTTCTTGCGCTGTTTGCGCCTGCTGATAAAAACGCTACCTCTAAGGAGGTTTTGGCGAGCATGTACAAAAAGTACCATGGCGTATGGCATAAATCGCTAAAGTTTAATCAAACTACCGAGCGTTTCAGGAATGATAGTTTGATAAAAACAGATACGTGGTATGAAACCATTGTGTATCCTGATTTGCTGCGAATAGACATCGGTTCAGCAAAAAGCCCTGATGGGATCCTCTTCAGGCACGATTCAACCTATGTGTTCCGCGCCAACAAAATAGTACGCGCTGAAAAAAACGAAAATGAGCTTATCTTTTTCCTTGGCGGCATGTATTCAAAAACATTCGATGAAGTGTTGGCCCACTTTGCAGAGTTGCATTATGATCTTTCAAAATTCCATAGCTCAACATGGAAGGGCAAACCAGTTTATGTTTTGGGGGCTGATAAAGACGACGACAAGGTAAACCAGCTTTGGATTGACCAGGAGAAAATGGTGGCTGTTAGATTTTTGAAGTACGACGGCGGCACCAAGGAAGAGGGAACCTTTGAAGACCAGGTGGCGCTAAAAGGCGCCTGGAGCGAAACCAAATGCAAATTTTACTTTAACGACAAGCTGCTGCAAACAGAAACCTACCATAACCTGGTTGCCGGTGAACCGGTTGATATGAGCATTTTTGAGCCATCCTTGATTAAATAGACCGCTGATTTTTTTGATTTGAGGATTGCGTTGATTGAAAAGCATTTGTCATTCTGAGCGACAGCGAAGAATCTTAAACTGCTGACAGGTCGCCGTCATACTTGTACAGCGTTCATTTCCGGCGCTAAAGATTCTTCGCTGTCGCTCAGAATGACGAGTTATACTTTACTTTTTATCCTTTACCTCAATAATCACCCATCTGTTAACCATATTACCCGGTGCTTCAATACAAACTTTATAAAATGCTGATGGCAGATCCTTAACCGATACCAGTGCATGCTGCGTACCAACAGGTACTTCAGCTAATAACTTGTATTCATCCGGTTTGCCATCCTTATAGTTATTAGCTGCGGCCACCCAAATTTTTGCATTACCCTTTTGATCAAGCGACTTCCATGATACGTCAAGCATTCCCTGCACATAAATAACTTGCGGAACAGCTACCGATACGGTGCCGATTAGTGATGTGCCGTCTGCCTCGCGCAATTGCTCAACAGGTACTTTAACATTCATGAATTTGATGATAGATGGCGTAATATCAATAATGCCCGGCGTATAATATTGTGCGTAGTTATTAAGCGGGCGATAGCTGGTAACCATCCACGTACTGCGCTGTCTTGCCGACTGACCGCCATGGCCTTTCCCGTTTTCCTCGCTGCGGCCATGATCAGTTGTTACAAATATTACCCAGTCTTCATTAAAATGTTTCTGGCGATATTGAATAGCCTCCCAGATACGGCCCACCTGGTTATCCATTTTTTCAATGGCATCATAATATTCGGGGCTATCGCCATATTTATGGCCCATATCATCGGTATATTCAAGGTAAACCCAGCTTAGGTCGGGTCCTTTTTCTTTAACGCAGGCCGCTGCTGCATTAGCCACTTGCTCATCTATTAAGTGCATGTAATTACCTTTGTCATGCGGAAACTTAACCGTATCCAACTCATAGCCGTCAAAAGCATAATCAATTTTATAGTTCCCGGTTGCCGGGCCCTCGCCAACCAGTTTGGTACGGTTATCTGTCCAACTTGAAAATATGGCCGTCTTTTTGGCCGGATCTGCATTTTTAACCATGCGGAATATAGTCCAGTAGTTATAGTCGGGTGCTTTTATGTCGTTACCCCAAACATTGTGCTTGTTTACCCAACTGCTGGTGAGTAAACTATTATAGCCATTGGCCGATATGGTAGGGGTCTGCGAATAGCCGCCCTTTTCGCCGCCAACATAGGCGCGCAGGTATTGGCCCTGCGCAGCTATCGCTTTCAAATTTGGCGTGTTTAATTTCTCAATCACATCGGCAGGGATGCCGTCGGCAATAATAAACAAGGCTTTTTTAGTCCTGCTTTGCGAAAAGCCGGCTATCGAGATCATCAATAAGGGTAACAATACCCATTTTACTTTATTCATATTCACAATGTTTAGTACGGCTAAATTACGTGCTTAAGCAAGCATAAATATTAACCGCATATTATTTTAATTAAGCAGATTTTTATTACCTCAATCCCTTTCCCTCCAGGTACTTGATCAAAGCCGGCGGATTATCAGTTTGCACGCCCTTTAAGCCAATTGCAATTACCTTATCCCAAACCACAGGCCCCTCCAGCGGACCTTGCGCGTCCGGCCAAACTGGCAGATTAAGGGTAGCTGCAAATGCAAGCATTTCCTTTGTATAAGTATTATAGTTCCCATCGAGCACATCCGGGTGATATGTGCCGATAAACTTCTTCATCGACGCAGCATCTTTTACACTATCAGGCATACTTAGCATTAGGGGCATGGACGGATCAGTTTTATGCCAGTCGGTAATTTGTGAAGCCTTATTGATATAAACCAGCACCTGCTTTTCCATGTGATATTGTTTAAGCAAATTAAGCGTAGCAGTTGCATCGGCTTCCTTAAAATCGATATAAATATAAATTTTATCCCGGCACAACTTAAGGATCTGCTCAAACGTTGGGACACGATAGGTTGTGGTATCAGGTTTGCCTTTAACTCTTACCTTTAGTTCTGCTATTTGCTGCAGGGTAAGGTCTTTTATCAATCCCTTGTTTTCAGTCATCCGGTTTATGCTGGCATCATGCATGCTAACAAGCTTTCCATCGCTGGTGGTACGCAGGTCTATTTCGATATAGTCTGCGCTATCCTTAATAGTCGAGGCATAACCCTCCAAAGTATTTTCAGGATACACAGTATGGTCGCCCCGATGAGCTACCACGATGTATTTGTGGCGAGCAGCAGGAGTTGGGTTTGGCTGGCAGTATGCACCCGTTACCAGGAGTAGCAGCGAGGTGATAATAGTTGTTGTTTTCATGGTTTTATGGATTTTCGGTAAGAGAGTCAAGAGCCAGGAAAGAAAAGACTCGTTCAATCGAAACAAAGTGAAATTTGACAGGCAAGCTCTCGACCTGTAATTTGCTTTTTTTAATCTTGACTCTTGGATGCTGAAATAAGTTATTTACCAAGTACAGTGTTTACAGGTTCGCCAACTTCGTGTCCGGCAGCTGCTTTAAAATCAAGGCCGAGCAATTTGGCGATGGTTTGGGCCAGCTGTTTATGATAGGTGGTAGTGTCGCCGGTTATTATTCCCTTTGCCGGTGTATCCGGGCCGATCACAGCAAACCAGGTTTGTTCGGAGTGCGGGGTATCAGTACCATGATCGCGCCAATTCTGAAGCGGAACATCGCCTCTGCCGTGGTCGCAGGTAATTATCAGGGTGGTTTTGTCCTTGTATTGAGGGTCGGTTTGCAGGTATTGCCAAAGCTCACTTAAAAAACCATCCTCCTTTTGTGCCGACTGTAAATACAGCTGGTAATTACCGTCGTGCGCCAAATCATCGGATTCATCAAAGCCCATGTATAAAACACGCGGTTTATATTGTTTGATGTACTCCTTGCTAAACTCAAAAGTTAAAAAGTCGAGCCTTTCATCCGGGCCGAGGATTTCGGGTACTTTATGCTGAATATCGTTCAGATATTTTAACCTGTCGCCCGCTTTGGGATCATTAAAATCTGCGTAGCCCGAGTTTACCGGTAAGCCAGAACGTTCGGCGCTTAATATCGCCGGAAAGATCTGCCATGAGGTAAATACCGCAATCTTGTCTTTAAAGCCGGGCTGCTTGTTCAAGTATTCCAGCACGTTCATATTGGGATTGGGGATAGGATCGTTGGTGTTCATCCTTACATCCGGAAAACCGGTAAAGATCTCGTTATAGCCGGGGTACGAGAAGTGATACGGATTGGCTACTTCGTCCTTTCCGCCTGCATCCCTGTCGCCATAAAGCTGTCCTTTTTGTGCTATCGTGTTCCAAAAAAACGGAAGCATGGTTTTGCGCCGCTCTTCTGGTGTTGCGGCCCAAAATCTTTTGGTAGTTTCCTTTTTGTCTTTGGTGAAATTGGAATTAATAAGGGCAGAATCTGCCCCGCGGTAAAGTTCCTGCCAGCGAAAGCCGTCAAGCGTAACAATTATTATGTTTTGAGTTTTGGTTTTTTGTGCCTGTAGTTGCAAAAACAAACCAAGGGCAATAATAACAAGGATTAATTTTTTCATAGGATTATGTTAAAAAGCTTATAAAGCAAGGAAGCCACCCGGTTTTATCGGATGGCTTCCAGTAAGAAGTATAATTATTTAAGGATCCACATCACACCGTTGATGTCGTCATTACCGCCGTATTGGCTGGCAAGTGCTGCTGTATAATTAGCGCCATTTGCTGAACGTTCGCTCGATGGGTATTGGAAACGCAATGCTATACGCTGACCGTTATCAGTACCCGGGCCGGTTGTAAATGTAGGCACATGGGTTCTGCGGTAAGTGTAATACGACTCTAAACCTGAATGACGGAACAGAGCCAAATATTTCTGCTGTAATATTTCGATTATACCTGCATCGCCTGCAACATATTTTACAGATGGCTGGGCGTAATAAGTGGTCCAGTTGGTATTTATTAAAAATTTATCATAATTGGCATCATCCTTAACACCTGTGGTTGAACCCGGGCGGTAAAAATATGCTGTAAAGGTACCGTTAGCAGGTACGCCGTAGTAAGCCATTGAAGCCTGGATGCCATTAATATAATGCGTTTCGGCATTGCCGGTTGCCCAGCCGCGATTAATACCTTCAGCAATATTAAACTCCTGCTCAGGATAACCAACCTGGATGCTTGGCTCACCGGTATAAGTTGAATAATAATGTTTCCTGTTGATGAAAGAGTATTTCTGTAAACCGGCGTTGTTGTACATCACACCCAAATCCAATCCCGGATCAGCACCAATGAAAGATGAAAAAGCAGTAGGGCTTTGTTTTAGTGTATCAACATTATAACGCGCTGGCTCAGCAGTTACATAAACCCTTGGATCTTTTAACGATGTAAGCAAACCAACATAGGTAGCAGACATATTCTGCCTTGAACCATTCTGACCAAAGTTATCAGGTGTTTGGGTATAATAATTGGTTGGCGAAATATAAACATACTGAAGGTTATCAGCAGAGCTGGTCATTAAAGGGTACTTTGCAGGATCGCCAACAATTGCAGCAAACTGCTCGGCAATGTGCATGTCAGGATCACTGGTTACCTTTTTGCTCAGTTGAATAAGCAACCTCAGGCGAAACGCGTTTACAGTTTTTTGCCATTCAGCAAGGCTGTTGTTAAAAAATATATCGTTGCTTAAAGTTGCACCCAAACCGGTACCGCCAGATGATGGATTAGCTATTAATTGAGCCAGGT
This sequence comes from Bacteroidota bacterium, assembly GCA_030775685.1. GTDB lineage: Bacteria > Bacteroidota > Bacteroidia > Sphingobacteriales > Sphingobacteriaceae > Mucilaginibacter. The sequence goes on along the minus strand of JALYIP010000049.1, from coordinate 5,071 downwards.
CGGCATTTGCACTTTCAAGCCATGCCAGTGATTGTATCATAACCGCCTTTTGCGTATCATATTTGGGGGTAAGGTTATTCAAACCCTGCAAAGCCTGGGTCATTGGAATATCACCGCGTTCCATGCTCATTTTACTGAACAGGTAAGCCCTGAAAAATTTTCCAAGCGCTTCGTACGGATTAACAGCGGCACCGCCCGATGCAGTGGCCTGGCTTTCCATAACAAGCACGTTTTTTAACGTAGTGTAGTAATCCTGTCCTGAACCAAAATCATAAGTATTATTACCATAATAGTTATAATTGTAAATGTAATACTGGCTGTAGATCTCGCTTGAACTGCCCGCAAGGTCAACCATATTGTTGAGTACCCCGTTAAAAAATAGGGAAGCAGGAACGTTATTCGGAACGTTGTTGTTTTTGGTGAGATCTTCAAAACTCTTTTTACAACTGCTAGCTGCCAGTAACACCAGCAATGGCAGTAAATAAATTATAGATATCTTTTTCATGATCGTTTCTCTGATTTTAATTAGAATGATAATTTTATGTTAAGGCCATAGCTACGTACTGACGGCGACTGAAGCCCGGTTAAAGAAGTAGTGGTATTAGCATATTGATCTAAATCCACGTCTTTAAATTCAGGGTTTTTGTAGAAGTACAACAGGTTACGGCCGTATATCGAGGCTGATGCATTAGTGATAAACGATTTTTGCAACCATTTTTTAGGGAAGCTATAGCTAAATGTAAGCTCGCGCAGCTTAGCGTAAGTTTTGCTCATTAAGTTTGCTTCATTCACATTGTAATACTCACTTGCATATTCCTGCACAAATGCTGTATGTGTGTTAGGGCCGTATTGCAATGAATTGTAGTTTAACACAGCGCCTGTTTTTGAATCGTAGTTGATAGGTGTGCCGTTTGATACTACAACGCCCTGGCCAACGTATGAACCTGCGTAGCCTTTTTTACCAAAGTTTAACCAGTCCTGGTAACGGGCAGCACCCAATGCACCTTCGGCAGTTAATTCGTTGCTACCACCACGAACGGTTTTGTTATGTACATAATCTGTAGTTACACCGCCTACTGACCCATCAAACTGGAAGCTCATGCTTAAATTTTTGTAATGGAAAGTATTTGATATAGACCAGGTATAATCAGCATTCAGGTGACCAAGGTACTGTGGTACCGGATTTACTAAAGCTTCGCCGTTTGAACCATTGATGATCTGGCCCTGTGGGTTTCTTACAAAAGCGGTTCCATAAAATTTATCAGTACGGTCGCCTTGTTTAAAGAAGGTATTGTAGGTTGATTGTCCCGGAGGCAGCTCTTTGTAAACCTCTTTAAATGTAGACCAGTTAACCATCACATCCCAGCCAAAGCCCTCGATGTTTTTAATTGGTGTACCTGTTAATGAAATTTCATAACCTGTTTTTTTGGTTTTTAAAGCGTTCAAAAACTCATCGGTATAACCTGTAGCAGTTGATATCACATTGTCCAAAATCCTTGGTCCGTCAATGTACTGGTAAGCAGTAGCGCTTAAGCCTAAACGGTTTTGCAGGAATTTAATATCGAACCCTTCTTCGTAGTTTACACGGGTTGAGGTTTTGATGCCATTTTGATACAGGTAGTTTGAAGCATAAGCAGCTGCCTGGTTATTATAAGGCTTGCCTTCTGAATTGGTTGGATTTAAAGAATACGCAGGACCATTATACGGTGAATTATAAGTTACGCCATAACCCAGCGGATTTAAGAACAATGGGTTGGTAGAAGGGCTGTTACTAATAGTCTGTCCTCCGTAGGTACCTATTGTGTTAAAAGGTGCCGGACCAATGGTTGGGCTCGTATCATCCGAACGAACGTTTGAATAAGATGCACGTGCCTTTAAGAAAGTAATAAAATCTGGCAGGTGGATGTAATCGGAAATTACAGTAGCTGCCGATAAGCTTGGATAGTAATAAGTGGTTACATTTTGGAACGCCGATGATTTATCAACACGACCTGTACTTGATAAAGTAGCGTAGTGGCCAAATGATAAATCGACAGAGTAATAACCGCTCAATGTTCTTAATTGCGAATTAAAGCTTGTTGCCTGAATAGGGTTTTTTGAGTTACTGAAAGAATAATCAGCAGGTACGTTCAAATAATCTGTTGATACCCAGCTTGAGTTATACTTGAAGTTACGCAGGTTACCACCCACTAAACCGTTGATGTTTAAGAATTTGTGAACAGTGTAATCAAAGTTCAATTTTAACTCTGTGTTGTTCTCAAACAAATCACGGCGGTCTTCGCGGTAATCGCCCTGGTTACCTTCACGTCCGTAAGGGTGAGCAGAGAATGGCAGGTCTTCTGTATGTAATAAATTATAAGTATCAATCTGCGATTTTAAGCCTACGTTCAGGTGGTTATCAATTTTGTAGTTACCTGATACGTAACCGTAAGTATCATTTTTGTAGTGTCCGCGGGTCCAGATCTTGGTAAGGAAGTACGGGTTATGATAACGGGTATACTCTTCAAACTGCGATTGTACATCAGTTTTGCCTGGCTGCCAGATTGCTTTGATGTCCGGCGAGTTAACGCTCCAGTCAGCACCTGTCCAGATAGCTAAGTTATAGATGATACTGTTCGGGCCGTATTGAACATCCGGATAATCATCAGTGCTCTGGCGGTTAAAATCAACGTTGGCTTCAAATTTTAAACGTGGAGTTGGGTTAAATGAAGCGTAAAAGTTTATGTTGGCGATATCAAGGTATTGAGAAGGGATATAGCTCGACTGGTGTTGTTGCGAAACTGATAACCTTGTGGTATAAGTGTCGCCAACGGCAGTAAGCGCAATATCATTGTTTGTTTGATAACCTGTGCGTAAAAAGTTAGCCAGGTTGTTGGCACCTCTTGCGGTCCATGGTGTACCCTGGCGAACTCCGTTTACAACAGGGCTGTCATATTGCGGGATCAGCTGACCTGCAAAATAAGGGCCCCAAACGTCATAATCACTATCAACACCACCCGGTGCACCACCTTTACCATCAACAAAGGTATAGAAGGTGTTTTCACCCGGTCCGTATGAATGCTGAACACGTGGGAATGCCAAAAAGCCTTTGTTTATAACTGTACTGCTGTTGATATCAACAGTTAAGCCTTTTTTATTGCCGGCACCTTTTTTGGTAGTAATTAAAATAGCGCCATTTGCTGCGCGGTTACCGTATAGCGCTGCAGCAGCAGGGCCTTTTAGCACGGTATAAGTTTCGATATCATCCGGACTTAAGTCGAAGGTATCCGAGTTGATCGGCAAACCATCAATTACGTACAGCGTAACGGTATTACCACGAATGGTCACGTTAGGTACGCCTAATACTTCGGATGTTGCACCTACCGATAAACCTGCTACTTTACCTATTAAACCGTTAATAGGGTTAGGGTCACGAGCGGTGGTAAGGCTGCTACCGTCAACCGTTTGAATGGAATAACCAATGCGACGGGTTTCCTTTTTTACACCCAAAGCTGTTACCACAACTTCGTTAAGTGTTTTGGAGTCGTCTGCAAGTACAATGTTGTAATTGGTTTGATCGCCTACTGTGATCTCCTGTGGCACAAAACCCAGGAATTTAAAGGAAAGCACCTGGCCTTTTTCAACAGTGAATAAAAAGCGGCCGTTCAAATCGGTCACGGTTCCTTGTGTTGTGCCTTTAAGCGTAACGCTAACGCCTGGCAATGGCTGTTTTTTCTCGTCGGTTACTGTACCACCGATCTTTGTTTGCGCAAACAAAAGCGCTGGGGCAAGACAGAATAACAATACCGTTATTACGGTCTTTAGCTGCATGTAAATTTGTTTCATCTGATAGTTTTTAATAGTGAGGAAGGGGAATTTTTCATGCAGCAATACTAAACTTTGTTTATTATTGGTAAACTAAATTAATATTAAGCTATGCTTAACAATAGATGTCGACAATGTTAAGCCGTCAGAATTTTCGTAACAGGAGCGTTACTTATTGCTTACAAATATTTAATATTGGGGTTAGTTAATTAGAGGCTGTAGGCTAGAGATTAGTTCTTTTGCAGCGTAAGAAGTGTAAATCTTCTCTGCTCGAGTTGTTGAACAAGAAATTGACCAAGCGCGAAGTTCACCTAATATCTGATCACTGGTCCAGTCTCTAAAACTAATCTCTGATCACTGGTCTCTAATCTCTGGCGCTCAAATGTGCCAACGCCAATTCCTTCAAATGTTCCACATTATTAACGGGAATGTTCATTTCCTTGGCTGTATCGTCCCAATAGCGCATGCGGATTATTAAATCGGCATCGGGATTAAGTTCAAATTCTTCGGCTTCGTCGCTATTCATCCGGCCGCCCTGGAACTCAAGGGTAACCCTGCTGGCTTCCGACAGCTTATTATAATATTCGGGGTATTTATAAGTTAAATATCTTTTTGCCAGTACGTGGCCCTGTACCAGGGCAGCAATGCGTTCAGAGAAACCTTTTTCCAACAGGTATTCGGCACCCAATTTTTCGTGATCCACGTTTCCCATGCCATCCATACTTTCAACTTCGCCCTCTTCGGTGCATAGGTGGCCTATGTCGTGAAAAAACGCCGCAAGTATCACCTCATCGTCATAACCCTCTCCCTCGGCTAATGCAGCCGCCTGGCTCATGTGCTCCAATTGTGAAACCGGCTCGCCTATGTAGTCTTCATCACCATATTTTTCATACAGCGAAAAAACTTCATTTACAATTGCACGGTAATTATTGACAGCTTTCATGAGGGTAATTTTGCGGCAAATTAACTAAACGGATGTTATTGTAGTGTTAAGGATGCATTAATGTCGCACTTATCCCATCGTCATGGCGAGGAACGAAGCCAACTCTACATAGGACAATCAAAAAACCTTCATACTGATGAGACCTTACAGCCGCTGATTGGTCACCACAATATTTTAGTTCCCCGATCTGCATAGCTTAGAGGTTGCTTCGTTCCTCCTATGTTTACAAAAGAAAAAAAAGGTGTAGTTATAGCGTTAGTATGAGCTAATAAAGCATTCTTTATATAGATTATTTCATTGGTGAAAAAGAGTGAGAGCACATCG
>JALYIP010000048.1 GCA_030775685.1 Bacteroidota bacterium | reverse complement strand
TAACCTGCAGCGCAGTGTACAACTATTGGCTTGCCTGTTGGGACCTCGCTGATCCTTTCTCGTAATTCAGGCAGCGGAATGGTTACGGCGCTTTTGAATATCAACCGCTCTTCTGTTTCGTTGCGATTACGAACATCAACTATGGTGTAGTTTTCTGTGTGATTTATAAAAGTAGCTAAATCAAGTTCCGGCAGTTTTTCTGGTGCCGATGACGGCGCTAACAATGCTCCCTTAATATTTTGCTCGTAGCCAATTTTAGCAGCCTTTTTAATCATCTTATCCAACTCAACGTCGTTAGCCGCAATCAGGTAAAACTGTTCATCCGGGCCTACAATTGAACCAAGCCAGGTTTCAAATTTATCGCCATCCTGCAAATTGAATGCGCCTTTTAAATAACCATTTCTGAAGTCTTGTTTTGGGCGGGTATCAATAATCAACACATCATTGTCCAATACAGCGTCCCTACCAATCCTCAAAACAGCGTCAATGCTATCATTAAATGCAGGCGCCCCTTTTTTATTGAGCTCCACATCCTGCCCGAAGTATTTGGGAACAAAGGGCTGATCTGTAGTAAGGGTTTTAACAAACTGTAATTCATCCATCAGCTGTAAAGCATAATTTTCGCGCAATTCGCGACCAATTGTACTTTGCAGATCAGGACTCATATTCTTGCCGCATAACGAGCCGGGGCCGTGCGCAGGATAAACTATTACGCTGTGTGGCAGCTTCATCAGCTTGTCGCGGGTTGAATGGTACATCTGCTTTGCCAGCTCCTCTTTCTTTGCAGTAATGTTTCCAACATTTTCACGTAGATCGGGCCGGCCAACATCTCCTACAAATAATGTATCGCCGGTAAACAGCGCCGTTTCCTTACTGTCCTCATCCTCAACCAAAATACAGATTGAATCGGGCGAATGGCCAGGTGTGTTTATTGACTTAAGTTTGATATCGTTTAACTGGATAACGTCGCCGTCATCAAAGGTTTCGTGCGGGTATTCAGCGCCGGTTAATTTGCTTGCATAAATAACTGCTCCGGTTGTTTGGTGAATCTCCAGGTGTGAGCTCACAAAATCGGCATGTGGATGTGTTTCTATCACCCCAACAATATCGGCATCGTGTTGAGCTGCAAAATCATAATAGGGTTGCGGATTACGGGCTGGATCGATAACAATCATTTTTCCTGTCCGGATAAGGGCATATGAGCCATGCGCTAAGCCCTTGTCGTAAAATTGCTGGATAATCATTTCGGTGCAAAGATAATTGAATTTCGGAATTCGGATATTCGATTTCGGATTGTGGGGGGAATATGACGGAACCGGGACTAAGAACCGGGATTAAGCGGATTTAAGAGATTTACTGAAGATGATGATTTAGAGATTTCCTAATGTTGCATTTCAAATCAATCAGCTTCATCAAAAAATATCAGCCTAAACCAGTGATCAATTCTCTACCCGCTTAACCAGCAAAAACTCATCATTATCTAACGGCAGGTAACCGTATTCATAACAAAAATGATAGGTTTTACCATTTTGCGTTTGATAACTGCGGGTATGGTATTCAAAGTCGAACCCTTTCGCCAAAAGTTTTTTACCTGTAGTTTTTGTTTTGCCCCCGGGATTCAGCTCTTCCAGTATCCGCCGGTTTTTGCGAAGGATATTGTTGATATTCCGTACTAAATTATAGCTACTGCTGTTAAGCTGGTTGTTATAATTATTGCGGCAAAGGTCATTACAGAACTTTTTATCGGCCCGGCCATGTAAGGGCGCTCCGCAGTCGAGACATAGTCTTTCGGCATCCATGAGCTAAAGATAAATAAAATATTATCCGTTTGCAAACGCTTACAAACGGAAATTGTCGACTATAAGCGGTTAATAACCGGGTAAAGTTTTAGCGTCGCCGCACCTTTGTATCGTCAATTAACAACAATTAAAATTTAAACGATGATGAATTCATTAAGAAACAGCGTACGCCTGGTAGGAAACCTGGGTATGGATCCCGAAGTAAAGAGCTTTGACAACAACAGACAGTTAGCTAAATTTTCAATAGCTACTAACGAAACTTACAAGAACGATAAGGGCGAGCGCGTTACAGAAACGCAATGGCACAATTTGGTTGCATGGGGCAGCCAGGCGAAATTCATTGGCGATTACCTTAAAAAAGGAGACGAAGTTGCTATCGAAGGCAAACTCACTAACCGCAATTGGGTGGATAAAGACGGCAACAAACGTTACATGACAGAAGTAATTGTAAACGATTTTATAAAACTAAAATAACCTAAACATTATAACAACCGGCTTAATTCAAGATCCAAAACTATGAAAACAGGGGCGACGTGAGCCGGTGCCGTTCCTGTTTTTTTATTTGATTCGCCTTAAAAACCTAATTAACCTAATCCAACTCAATCAACTAATCATTATATTTGTTATGTACTTAGAAGCAAAAGAAACCGCCCGGCTTTATAAATTATTAAGTGATAAATTGGGGAGCGATACCGCCGAGGCGATGTTTAAATACATCGATAACAAAACTGAACGATCAGTGGAAGCAACAATCAAAACATTAGCAACGAAGGATGATATTGCCAATGTCCGTAAGGAGATGGGCGAATATAAGGCCGAAACCATCAAATGGATGTTTATTTTTTGGATTGGCCAGGTAATTACAACTTTAGGGATTGTTATGTTATTTATCAAAAAATTACTACTAACCTATCTAAGCCATTATTAAACTATTTTTCCTTTAGCAAAGTTTTATATTATTTTCATGAATTTTAAGCTTTCAACAAAAAGCGCTCAATGGTATTAATATAAGTTTTCGGTTCCTCAAACATAGGGGCATGCCCTGAATATTCCATTTCAACAAATGTTGCATTTTTAACTAGTGACGCCACTTCCATTCCCTCTGCCGGCGGGTTCAATCCGTCATATTTTCCGCTAATGACCAGCGTTGTTGCTTTTATTTTTGAGAGATCTTTTCTAAAATCAAAAGTACCAATCGCGTTATTAGCAGCATTAAATTGGTCAGGGCTTAATGTTGTCTCAAATATCTCCAAATGATTTTTCATCAGCTCAGGATCACATACCATATATTTTAAAAGCTTCAATATTGTTGAATGCATATCCAGGCCTTTGATTTCTTTTTCATGCTCTTTAAATAGATGTTGTATAGATGACGTGAGCCCATTGGACTTTGTAACGGTTAATATTAATTTACCGATTCTGTCCGGAGCAGTAATCGCGACCAATTGAGCAATATAACTGCCCATCGAAACTCCCAGTAAATGCACTTTTTCAATGCCAAAATGATCCATGATTCCTAAAACATCATTTACATGATCCTCCATGGTGAATTGTAGTGGTTTATCTGACTGTCCGTGACCACGACAATCTAATGCAATAGTTTTGAAGTTTTTTGACAGCGGTTCAATTACATTTCTTAAATGAGCCTCGTGATCTCCGCCCACACCATGTATCAATATAATAGGGAATCCAGCCCCTTTAACTTCAACATAAAGCTGAATACCATTAATTTTTATACGGCCCATATTAATCAATTAAAATTATCCTTCTGTGCAAAGATACCCCTACTGAAATATTGAAATATTAAACTACTTTAATTTTTCGCATTCTGTGCTCTAATTATTTTGACTGATTAATCTTGATTTAAAGCTATGAGATTAAAGGGTTTCTTTCCTGATTGGAAAGCGTATTGACATTTAAAGTGAAAAAGGTAGTCGTTATGACATCTCATCCTTTCACTTTATATTATCGGGAAATCCATATAACAACCAGCTTCATATCCATCCAAAAAAAGGATAGCAAAAAAGCCGGCTACGCCTACTCCTCTCCCTTCAAATAAATTGTCTTCTCAACAATGGTATGGATCACGGCATCAAGTTCCTTGGCGGTGATATCGATATGGTTAATAATTTCCTTATTCAACGGGTTATCCAGGTCAACTTTATCAAATAAATTAACAAGACCCAATATCGTAGCTACCGGCCGCCTGATCTCGTGAGAACTTATGGCAGCAATCTCTTGCAGGCGCCGGTTCTGATCCTTAACATGATCCTGATTTCGTTTATTTTCAATTAGCACCCGCAGGATATTTGTAGTTCGCTCTATCAATTGCAATTCTGTTGATTTAGGCTCCCTATTTTCTGTGTAATAAACTGCAAAGGTGGCCAACACACGCGAACTATTGGAACTTATAATGGGTGTTGACCAACAAGCCTTAATTCCATACGGTAAAACAAACTGCCTGTAATCGTCCCATAGCGGATTCGTCGCAATGTCATTGACGATGATCTGGCTGCGGTGGTAAGCAGCGGTACCGCATGACCCGGCTTTGGGACCAATCGTAGTTCCATCAATAGCTTCACAATACGCCGTCGGCAGCCGAGGGGCAGCTATATGATATAGTTTTTCCTGTGCATCGTCAACTTCAAGTACAGAACAAATCATATCGGGATAAATTTCTTCTATCCCCAAAAGCAATGCTTTAACCGTTTGTGGTAAAGTTTGGTGCGAAGATGCATTTAACTCAAGCACATTTTTTTCAAGCGCAAGAATCAATTGTTGTGTTTTTATGCGGGTAATATCCCGAACAAACACAACTACCTCGCCCTGGTACGGATAAATATTAACCCTCAACCATCGTTTTAAGTAATTGTTGAAGTATTGGATCTGGCTGGATATATTTCCCTTGATAGCCACTTTAAACTTCGCGAAGATCTCATCGGTAATTCCAAAGGTAATAAGCTCCCTAAAATTGATATTGACAAGCTGTTCATTTTTCAACCCTGTGATGGCCTGGAAGGCCGGGTTAAATGAAGTTACCTGCCACTTACCATTCATTATAAAAAAGCCCTCATTAAAGCTTTGAATAATGTGTTGAATCTTATTGGTGGTGTCGTTGGGGCCAGAGCTTTCAAAAACTTCTGTTAGATTAACCCCTATAGCATATACAAGGCTGTCTCCAGGGGTTAAGGTAACCGACCATTTGATATTATAATAGCGTCCATTTTTTGCCTTTATGCGACTTTCATACCCAAAAATGTTATTTTTATGGGGCAAATTCATTAACAACTCATCAAGTCTTTTGATATCCGCAGGATGAAAAAAATAATTTGCTTTTTGTCCCACCAATTCCTCCTCAGTATAACCCAAAACTGCCCTAAGTGCAGCGTTTGTTTTAACTATTGTCCCATCGGTATTTGAAATGCAAAAAAAGTCGGTTGATTGATCGAACAGAAAGGCAAAAATCGAATCCATTTATTAAAGGATTAGGTATCAGATATGTAATATCTAAAATTAAAGATATTTTACCGATAATACCAAATAATATATTTGAAGTTACGGAGTGCTTACTGCAACGGGCAGCACTTTTCCATTAAAGAATTTGTGCCCGGTTACCGAAAAGTCTGCAACGTATTTCCCCATTTCAAAAGCCATCACCGGGGATTCATAACCAGGGAAGGCCTTTTCCAGCATTTCGGTTTGTGCTGATCCCAATGCCAGGCAGTTTACTTTTATCTCCTGCTCAGCCAATTCAAGCGCCAGGCATTCTGTTAAGGTATGCAATGCAGCCTTGCTTGCTGAATAGGCCGATAAGCCCGAAAACTTAACGCTACCCTGGTAACCACCCATGCTGCCAACATTTAGAATATGCGCGCCCTTCGGCATAAAATTAAGCAAGCTTTGTATAATACGAACATGCCCAATAAAATTACTCTGCAGCATCTCTACAAAATCCATTTCCAGCAATTCAGTAAATGGTTTGTTAATTAAAGCACCGGCGTTATTTATTAATACATCAACCCTGCTGTCGAAATTAGCGGTAATGAATTGCTGAAGCCCGGCATAATCATCGTGAACGATATCAAAGGCCAATGCGAATATTTCGGCCTCGGGATTTAAGCCATGGGCAATTTCCAATAGCCGCTCCAGCTTATCCTGCGAACGGGCCAATGCAATTACCTTGTGTTTGCCTGATAGTATAAGTTCGAGCACTGCTTCAAAACCTACACCGCTACTGGCGCCTGTTACAATAATGTTCATAGTAGAATGATTGGTGTTGGCAATTTTACAAACAAATTGCTACACCACCAATTTTTGCTCAACGGGATGTTTAATTAAATAAAAACCATCGTTTATTAGCTTCTTGTATTCAGGCTCTGCATTTGCCTTTTGTTCAAGAAAGCTTCGTATTTCGGCAGCAACTTGCGGTTCCGCTTCTTCATGATCCAATATCTCCAATATTTCAAGGGCACACAGCCAGTCGTCATGATGATATCTTTGAAGCATTTGCCAAACATTGCCTAAAAAACCATAATCTCCACCTTTTTGTCTACGATTTCTAACTTGTTGATAAAGCTTTTGAAGCTCAATTGTACTCTGATCATAATCAACATGGTGGGTAGTTGTGCTTGATTTATAAGCAATCTCTAAAAACTGCTCCTTATCTGCAGCGCCACAAAAAACAGAAGCGATTTTTTCACCAACGGCCATATCATAAACGCCCCATGCCGGGTCAAATAACACCTCACCAGATGCATCTTTAACTGTACAATTAGCAAAAGTGATCAGTTGCGTTTTGCCGTTTGTTGAGATAATTTCCTTTACTTCACCATTAATGGTGATACCGCCTTCAAACGTTAAAACAGCGTCCTTACCCTGCTCAACACCAAAATAATTCAATTCTTCAACACTTAAATTTTCCAATGGCATAGCATGGCCCTTTAGCTTCCCAACAGGTGAGCTAAACCCATCTTTATGGTAATCCTTACCATGCCCTTTTAGCTCACGGTTATCAATTGCAAGGGCAGACGGGCCGATGGTTTTAATAAAAACAGGTTCACCATTTATTTCCTTAAAATCAGCAAAGGTGCCTGAAACCTGTAAACCCGAGCTATAAACTGCGGTACAGGTATTTTTACTGTCGATAGCTTTTTGTAGGCCATAAGCTCCGCCACGCCTGAATGACATCGTGTTGGCAAAAGTTTCCAGCACATCAATCAGGTTTTGAAAGGTAGGAGTAACGAAAAGCTGAGGCTGCGTTTTCGTAATATCATAAGTGTAATTTATCGTATCAATTGTATATGGTATCTTTTTGATATCACAATCCATACAGCTTGCACTTTCGCCTATTGAAGATAATAAACCAGCGCCATAAATCTTAGGATTTTCCAATGTGCCAATCAGCCCGTACTCCACCGTCCACCAATGCAGGCGACTTAGAAGCGCCATTTCCGATGGTTCACCCATGTTCTCCTGCCGATGAGCAAGCAGTTCTTCTGCCTGTTTTATTTCGTTTTCATCAGCATCGGGCATTTCCTTTAGTATAGACAGCGCCCTTATTGCCTCATACAATTCAAAATCCTGGGCAGAAAACATTGCCTTTGCCCCTATCGAACCAAAATAACTCAGGTATTCATGGTAATCCTTGTCGGCTATAATTGGCGCGTGCCCGGCCGACTCATGAATAATATCAGGCGCAGGCGTATATTCAATATGCTTTAGCTGGCGGATATCCGCAGCAATAACCAAAACGCGGTATGCCTGGTACTCCATAAACGCTGCCGGTGGAATAAAACCATCAACAGTTACTGCGCCCCAGCCTATTTTGCCAAGGGCATCGTTCATCTCCTGCAGACTCGGGATCTTCTCGATGGAAAGCCCGGCCTTTTCAAGTCCCGGAATATATGGATAGTAGGCTACATCCTTAAGGTAGCTGTAATTCTGGCGCATCACGTAACGCCACACCGCATGGTCAATTGGTGTGTAATGCCCGTAATGCTGATCAACTATAAATTGTTTTAAATGTGCAGGCAACGCAGCCACCTGCGGATTATTAAAATCATTAAAACTGGCCATTAACTTTGGTTTTGTTGGATAGGCAAAGTTAGTGTTTTTTAGGTGAGTGGTTGATTACGTTGATTAAGTGAACGGTTATTTTTTAAGTTTAACCTAATCAACTCAATCTAACTTATTCAACTCAATCTAACTTCTCTTCAGGCAACCCGTCATGTAATCTTGATGGGCGGATAACATAATAAATCCCCAAAAAAGCGACTATAAGTGATACCAAATAGAAAGAGGTGGCCAGCAGTATGGCCAGGTCCGGTTTCATAGGGAAAACTTTTGACATGTTCATAAATATGGCTTCACGGGCACCTGCCCCACCGGCGGTAATAGGAATAATAATTGCAAATCCTGAAATTAAAAACGATAATAAGTAGGGTGAAAATTTACCGTGAAAGCCCGGTTCATAAAAGTCTGGTTGACTTAATATTATGCAAATAATTGCCAGCAATTGTAATGATTGCAAAAGCAGCGCCTTTGCATGCGCCTCGAAAAAATTCCGGGTATAGTCCCTAAAAAATCTATATGCTATAAAATAGTAAATTGCCGATCCAGCGGCAAAAATTCCTAAAGGAATGCCTATATGAATATTTATCTGCGGGATTAAAAATATAAGTACAACTGTTATAAGCCCAATGGCCCATAAACCGCTTAACCTATCGAACATTACAGCCCAAAACAGTTTTTTTACTGGGACCTTATAGGTTTTATTGATGAGGTACATTTTATAACCGTCGCCACCAATACCCCCCGGAAGCAGGAAGTTATAAAACAACCCCAGAAAATATAATCTTAAATTATAACGGGGGTTCAGGTTTAGCCCGATCGATCTAAAAAAGCTTAGCAACCGCCAGGCGGAGACTATCATTGAAAAAAAGAAACAAACGATAGCAGCACCATACATCCACCAGTATTTTGGATGCAGAAGCCTGTACTTTACCGAGTTGATATCAACTTTGCTAAACACCCAAATAAGCAACGCGGATGTGACACCAACCTTTAATACAACCTTGGTAATGTTCCAGATTTTTTGTTTAAGAGTTTTTGGCCTTAATTGTTCGTCAAATTCATTAGGTAAGGCCTGTTCTTCGTTAGTCATGTGGGACAAAGATAACAAAAAGGGATTATGGGCGATGAAAGGTTGAACTAGTGCATAAAGTAAAATGACGATTATTTAGGCACAAGTCGTGGCGCAATCCTGGTAAGTGCTCCTGGCAAAAACCTGTTCAACCAAAGCCCGATCCGCTCACCACTGAGCTTGCCGATATAAGCCTCGAATTTACCTCCTTTAATGGCTTTCATAATCTGTTTAGCAGCACGATCTGCCGGGAGGCCGTTTTCTATATTTTCAGAGGGCTTACCCAAACCGTAAGGCTTGTTGGTAACAGCATAAAGGGAAATATTGGTGCGGATATAACCCGGCGTAAGTATAGTTACCTTAATATTATCAGCCGCCACCTCGGCCCGCAGGCAATCAAAAAAGCCATGGAGGGCATGCTTCGCAGCAGCATAGGCCGACCGCATAGGCGTTCCTATTTTGCCCATAACACTGCTGGTGATTACAAAGTGCCCTGCCCTTCTTTCAATAAAATAAGGCAGCAGCGCTTTGGTGAGCACTACATAGCTAAAGTAATCCAATTCCATTAACCGGCGATGCACTTCTATTTCAGTATCGATGACAAGAGATCTTTGGGTTACGCCACCATTATGTACCATGATATCTATGCTGCCAAAGCACTTAATTGCTTCATTCGCCTTGTCTTCCAATGAATCTGTATCTGAAAGATCCAATGGAAGTAATTGAACTTGTCCGGGAACACTGCAGTCCTGCTTAACACGTTCCAATTCGGGCAGTCGCCTGCTGGATAATATCAGCTTTGCACCGCAGGCTGACATAGCATAGGCAAGCGCTTCGCCAATTCCTGAAGAAGCGCCAGTGATCCAGACAACCTTATTATTGAAATGATTGGCCATCCCAGACAATTGCTTTACCCTTTTTTATCCATCTTCTCCAATAGCGCTAATATCTTATCCAACTTGTCTATTTCAATAGAGTTAAGCTTTGTAAGCAGCTCTTCGATTTCTTTTTTTGCCTCGCAATTGGTTTGATAATCAGCATCTGCCTGGGCACGATCACGCTGGCTTTGGCGATTTTGGGCCATCATGATGATCGGAGCCGCATACGCTGCCTGGGTTGAAAAAAGTAGGTTTAGCAGGATATAGGGGTATGGATCCCAGTGTTGAATAAAACCAATTACATTCAATATCATCCAAACAGCCACTATAAGTGTTTGAATGATGATGAACCGCCATGAGCCCATCCCGTTCGCCACGGAGTCGGCGAGGCGTTGGCCAAAAGCTAATGACGCATGATGTTTTTCGTGCCAGGTTTTGTGTTTTTCTTCCATAAGGGGTTTTTAAATTAATTTCTGTCGATAAATATAAATAAATATTATTACCAGAGCGTTAAGAGTTTAGTATGGAGAATTAAGAGACAATAGTCAGCCCCAAAAAAGAAGTTGACATTATAATTATCGGTCTCCTCATAACATAAATGAAACTTACAAATTCCATTTTTACTCCAGATTACCAGCGCTTAACTCTCTTTTTTGTCTCTTGACGCTTGAGTTCAATAAAAAGCGTATTTCATTTTTTTGATAAACTTTTATAGTTTAGGTTTGGGGATATTTACCTGCTAAAAAAAGAGCCCTTTTGTTGCCTTTATAGCTATTTTTTTTATTGAAAGAGAAAACGACAGTTCAGTATGCAAGATGACATGATCCTGGAAACCATATCGGTAACCAAAAATTATTTTGGTGATAAATCTTCAGGAGTTAATAATGTAACCATATTTATTCCGAAGGGAAAAGTTACCGCCATTGTAGGCGAAAGCGGCAGCGGCAAGACCACCCTGCTTAATTTATTATTTGGTTTATTGCAACCTGACAGCGGCGAGGTTTTTTTTAAGGAGGAACGCATTTTAAAACGCGAGGAAAAGCTGCAACCCGCGCATGAGGCCATGCGCCTGGTTACCCAGAACAACCAGGATATGGATTTAGAGGCCACTGTTTGGGAGAGCGTGCGGTCGGGCTTGAGAATTGGCGAGATTGGCCAGGATGATGAAGAAAAAAAAATAACCGACTCATTGAATATGCTGGATATTTTCCAGCTAAGAGACCAGCCATTTGGCAAGCTAAGCGGCGGCGAAAAACAGCGGGTAACCATAGCAAAGGCCCTGATCAGCAAGCCTGAGGTTATTTTGCTTGATGAGCCATTTAACCAGGTTGATGCCACTTACCGTGAAGGATTACAGCACGACATCAGGTACATTGTAAAAGAATGGGGAGTAACTATCGTGCTGGTATCACATGATCCGGCGGAGATCCTGTCTATGGCCGACGAATTGATAGTTTTGAAAGAGGGCGAAATTGTTGAGAATGGCAGCCCTGAGGATTTATATAACACTCCCAAGCTGTTATACACCGCCCAAATATTAGCCAGCATCAGCCAGCTCACATCTGATGAGGCAAAAGCCTGCGGCCTTAAGAGCAAGCGCGGCACCGTAGTTGTTTATGCTGAACATGTTAAAATAGTCAAAGGCCTTGGTAACAAGTGGACAGTTAAACAAATTCTTTTTAAAGGTTTCTTTGAGGAATTAATAATTGAGCGCGATGGCGTTATTTTAAGAGCAAATAATTATAACAAAGGCAAATACGATATTGGCAGCAAAATCAGTGTCAGCATTGAAGATTACTTTGAGTTTGGCAAATGGGAAACGCCGGCGAGATCATTGCCAAAGGACATTTAGTTGATTAGGTTAATTAAGTGAGTGGTTGATTAGGTTTTATTTCTCAACTTAATCAACCACTCACTTACTCAACTCAGTCAACTTTTACTTCCTTAACTAAATCCAACTTAGGCAACTCAACCAACTTCTCTTTCCGATACTTCGCTAAATTAATCAACAGAACACTTCCTAAAATTACAAACAAACCTGCCAGTTGGGTAAATGAAATATGCTCGCTTGCAAATACAACGCCCAAGATCACCGCTATAACCGGGTTAACATACGCGTAGGTACTAACTTGCGTTGCCGGCCTTACCTGCAATAACCACACATAAGCATTATAAGCCGCAATTGAACCAAACAATACCAGGTATCCTATGGCAAGCCAGCTGGTAGTTTGAATCTTATGCAGATCTAAACCACTGTATTCATTGTGCATAAAGCTAACTGGGATGTAGGCCAATCCCGCAATCAGCATCTGCCATGCTGTGCTTACCGAGGCAGAGCCTGTTGTTGGCCGGTGCTTGGAAAATAACGAACCCGCCGACCATGAGATTGACCCCAACAACAGCAACAGCATCCATGGCAGCTTTGAAGCACCGCCGCCAGAAAATATATTCTCCAGTTGTTCGCTAAACAATACGATCACCCCAATAAAACCTATGATCAGGCCCACGATGGTTGATTTTTGTTTGAGGTTGACGCTCCAGTTTGGCTTGTCAAGCAATACAAACCAGATCGGGGCCGACGATACCATGATAGCCACCATAGCGCTTGGCAGCGTTTGCTCGGCCCATATTACAATGCCGTTGCCTACCAGCAATAATAACAGACCGGTTACCGCCGCATTTAAAATATCACGCTTCACAAAAACCTTTTCACCCTTAATTATACACCATGTCATTAATATCACGCCAGCGATAATGAAACGTATTGCACCCAATAAAAACGGAGGCATCCCGCCTTGTTCCGACAAACGAATGAAAAAATAAGTTGAACCCCAAACGATGTAAACTGTCGCAAACGCTATAATCACTAATACGGGTGAGGCTGATTTTTTTTGTTTTGAAGGCATGAGCTTATTATTTTTCGGGTATAACCAATTGTTGTTCCTCCTTAACCGTTTCCAGCACTATGGTGGTGCGGGTGCTTAACAGGTTGGGGATTTTGCTGAAGTCATTACGCATCAGGTGCATCAGCGAGGCTGAATCGTAGGTGCGAACCTTAACCAGGTAGCAATCGTCGCCGGCTACGTGGTGCACTTCCTGTACCTCGGGAATTTTGGCGAGTTGCTTTGCAGTGTCATTGCAACCCGGCCCGTCATTGGCCTTCATGAAGATAAAGGCAAGCATTTTTTGTTGTAAGGCATCGGGATTGATGCGGGCCGTATATTGGCGGATCACATTTTTTTGTTCGAGCTTTTTAACGCGTTCCAGTACACCCGAAGGCGCCATGCCCAGCTCACGCGCCAGGTCGGCATTGCTGATGCGAGCATTTTCCTGCATTAAGCGAAGAATGTGCAGGTCCGTTTTATCCAGTACAATTTCCGTTTCGTTAATCATACTGTAATATTACGGCTATTTTGAATTTAATTCATAATATACTTAATAAAATGAATTTAATTCGACAAAAGTAGCAATTATGTGTTTAAACAACTTTTTATGCTACTTTATTTTGATCACCTTATCATTCTTATGATCCTCCGGCTTTGGAATATGCTTCACTATAAATATTAAGGAATGAGCCAGCAACTTTAACGCTTTTACAGAAAAGTGAACAAATGGCTTCATTACCCGCCAGGTGTCTTGCAATGTATCCATTCGGGTTACTGGTTTTTCTTTTTGAGTGTTTCCTATCCGCTGCGTGTTTTGATTTGCCATCTGGTTTTTGTTTTATGTTGATAAGATAAGCGTAAACCGTGCCAAGCTTGGTCATTGGTCATTAAGTCATTGGGATGGCGGTTTAGATTTGCTTGTGTGTAAATGGCATTGTTACACACTTTATCGTCTGCAATACTTAATTTTAGCTTTCCAAATCATCGCCATGAAATTTACCTGGTCAAAAATCAGCATCGCGCTGTTATCTGCATTTATAGTTTTTTCAATTAAAGTATCGGCTCAAAACACAGATCCGGTTGTTAAAACTGATAAGGGATTTATAAAAGGTATAACAGAAAACGGGATTACAGTTTTTAAAGGTGTGCCATACGCTGCGCCGCCTATAGGTTCGCTTCGTTTCATCGCGCCTGTTGAACATGCGGCGTGGAACGACACCCTTTCGGCGCAAAAATTCGGCTCAATAGCTGTGCAGCCGGGTGGAAAACAGGTGCAGGGAACTGAAGATTGCCTGAGCATGAATATTTATACGCCTAAAACAGACGATAAAAAACGCGCCGTAGTAGTTTGGGTACACGGCGGCAGCATGACGGCAGGCTCGGGCAAGGGAATGGATGGACACGCTTTTGCCGATAATGACAACATTGTTACCATCACTATTAATTACCGCCTTGGCGCATTCGGCTTTTTATACATGGATGATGTGGACAAACGCTACGCCGGATCGGGCAACTGTGGATTGCTTGATTGCGTAATGGCGCTTAAATGGATCAAGCAAAATATCGCATCATTTGGCGGTGACCCAAGCCGGGTAACTATAATGGGTGAATCCGCCGGGGCAAAGCTGATCAGCGCGGTGCTGGTTTCGCCACAGTCCAAAGGGTTATTTCAGCAATATATTGCAGAGAGCGGCTCGGTGCAGTGCATCAGGGATGTGGTTACTGCCAAAAACGAGCGTTTAAAGATTTTGCAACAATTAGGTTTAGGGCCAAATGACGCGGGTAAGCTGCTTACCCTGCCCGCTGATTCCATTATGAAGGCACAGACAATAGTGTGCGCTGATATTGGTGGTAATTCATTTTTCGGGCCGGTTTATGACGGGATAGTTATTAAGGAAGATGGCTACAAATACGCTGCCGGTAAGGAATTCCCACGGATAAAGGCACTCATCGGCACCAATAAATACGAGGCTGCTGCATTTGTGAGCGAGGCTGCATGGAGCAAGGATCCCGAAAACACCATCTTAAAGCCTTTGTTCCGGGATGGAGCACCGCTGGTTAATAAAACTTATCAAAACGAGCTAAAAAACAGCACTCCCTACGACGCTGCTGTAAAGGTGGTTACCCAATACATGTACCAGATGCACAGCTACCGCTTTGCAAAGGCACTGTCGCAAAACGGCATCCCCGTTTGGATGTACCGTTTTGATTATGATAATGATGAGAAATATGGCGCACGGCACGGGGTTGAGCTGCACTATATCTGGAGCAATCCAAAGGTAAAAGACAAGAAACCAGGGCAAGATAAATTAGACCTTGAAATGCACAGCGCCTGGGTTTCTTTTATCAAAACCGGCAACCCGAATGTTTCAGCATTACCAAACTGGCCACTCTATAAAAATGATACCCGGCAAGTTATGATTTTTGATGGCGTTAATAAAGTTGAAGGGATGAAGGAGGTTTTTGATGATAAGAGTTTCCCATCGCAGGTATTTAGTGTTAGAGACTAGAGGAGTTCAATATCTTTTTTGTCATTCTGAGCAAAGCGAAGAATCTTCTCACTTATACAAGTATGCGCGGAACAAGTCTCCAGCATACTTTTCCGCCGTGAATATCGCTTACTGAAGATTCTTCGCTCTCGCTCAGAATGACAAATCGCGTGATTACAAGCTCGGATCATTATAGAAACAACTTGAAACCCAATCTCAAGCCTCTGACCTCTTCTTCTTCAAAGTTATCACCGTGATCTCCGGCCAGATACCTAGCCTGCCAGAAAACGCCAGGAAGCCGAAGCCCCTGTTAACATACAAGTAACGGTTCTTCTCGTTCACTAAACCAGCCCAGTCCAGGTAGCGGTATTGTACCGGGCTCCACCGGAATCCTGCTACTTCTACACCAAACTGCGCGCCATGCGTATGACCAGCCAGCGTTAGATGAACGGTTGTTGGATTAAATCGAACCTTTTCTTCCCAATGTGTTGGGTCGTGTGAAAGCAGAATTTTAAAGGCATCCTTGTTAACTCCTTTTAAAGCTTTGTCAAGATCACCTAATTGAATAAATCCCCTGCCCCAATTTTGCACACCTATCAACGAAATTTTTTGGCCGTTCTTTTCAAGGTCAATATTTTCATCCAGCATCAGGCGATAACCAAGCGCTTTATGATGTTCTTTTAATTTTTCAAGATTTGCTTCCTTTTCGGCTTCGCTTGCCCACTCTATGTAATCACCATAGTCGTGGTTACCTAAAATACTAAATTGACCAAACGGCGCTCTTAGCTGACTAAAGTTCGAAATATATGGTTCTATTTCCCACGCGGCATTGTTTACCAGATCTCCGGTAAAAACAAACAGATCACTTTTTTGCGCCTTAGCCAGGTCAATTCCGCGCTGCATGGCTTTGGTATCGTCAAAGCTGCCGGAATGAATATCTGAAAGTTGAGTAATGGTGAACCCATCAAAAGCTTCGGGCAGGTCATCGAAATAAAGCGTCGTACGATGTACCTTATAATCATACTTGCCCTTGAACATGGCGTACATAAAACCGCTGAATGGAACTGCTGCCACCAACACGGCAATCTCGCTCACAAACTTACGCCGGGCCGGAAAATATGGTTCAGCAACATTGTTTTTTGAACCAAAGAGGTGGCTTATTATCCCGTAAAAGAACCGGGTCATATCACCCAAAAACAATACCAGCACAAAAAAGATCTTGGTTATTAAAAAGGTGAGGAACAAGCTCAGCATCCACTCATGAAAGGGCGTCATTCCCTTTGCCGTGCTAAAGCTGCCAAACCCGGCTATAAAAAGTAGGGTAACACCAACTGAGACAACCAGGTAACCCCAACCAACCAGGTTACGCATCCGTTCAGATTGCCAGTCGTGGGTTATGGTTTTGAGGCCGTTAAATACATACCAATCCAACAGCAAGCTAATAGTCGCCATTATTATGAAAACCTTGAAAAACCCACCCCTGTGCATAATAATTAATTATAAGTCTGCAATTTATAAAACGAAAGGTAATTGGGAGGTAAAAGTTTTAGGCCGTACTATTTAAGTAAGTTCTTATTGCAGGTATTTGTTCGGAACATTCCCGGGTGTATAATCAATGCCATAGGCATGCTTAATTAATAATGAAACTACTTCCATAACTGTTTGCTCCTTACGATGCACCTGCGGCAATGACCCCATCATTGCATAGCTGATTGGGTTTACCGCCGGAAAAAAGGTCTCCCACTCGTATCCTTTGCCCCAGATCAATCCTTTTACAGTTATCAGCAGGTCAGCGGCGTTCTCAAGCAGGAAGCGCAGCATGTCAGCCGAATTGTTTCCGTTTTGATTAACGGTGTGAAAAATAGGTGTGTGTCCCCCGAACCCATAACTGTCAAAAGCAGCTTTGGCATTTACATCTGCGCCGTGCTTTACCAGTACCCTAGCGCAGTCAACGCTATTATATTCTGCACAAAAATGCAGCAGCGTACCACCGGTTAACGGCGTATAGGTATTGTTATATTGCGAATAGGTTTTGGATGGTATTCCCGGGTCATCGGCTATAAGCTTTTCTAATGTCCCGGCATCATCAACAAAAACAGCCAGCAAAGCTTTGTCTTCAAACTCAAGCCCTGCATCAATAAACGCCATTACACAATCCTTAAACCGTGGTGTACGGGTATACATCTCAACCATTGTAGTGAATACCGGTGCACCATCATCCATTATCTCGTTCGGACTACCCCCATCGGCGAAATATTTTTTTATTCCCGCTACAGAATGAACTTCAATATCATAAAGGATCTGGGTATTGTCGGGCATCATAGCTTTAATTGGTAAAATAAAGTTAGGCGATTTTTTAATTATTTCATAGTCAATTAAATAGGAGATACAATCCAATACCGCAATTAATTTCTTAAATCTTTTTTTGCCGCAGGCCTGCGACCTGCGCTCTTGATTATCGCCCTTTCAGGGCTTTGATATGTCGGTAAATCTCTTAAACTTCCCTCCTGGGATCTTCCGACATTCCAACTTAAACCTTATTTTTGCCCTCATTCGTGCAATTCGAAAAAATTCGTGCAATTCGTATAACTCAATTCGTGAAATATAATCCATGCCACTAACGCCGCCATCAACTGCATCAACTCCCGAAACTGCCTTTACCCGGCTGCTTACCATTATGGACGACCTTCGACTTAATTGTCCATGGGATAAAAAGCAGACGCTGGAAAGCTTGCGTCATTTAACCATCGAGGAAACCTATGAGCTGTCTGACGCAATTTTAGGCGCTGATATGTCCGAAATAAAAAAGGAGTTGGGCGATATTATGTTGCACCTGGTGTTTTACGCCCGCATAGCATCCGAAACCAACGACTTTAACATTACCGATGTACTTAACGGCATCTGCGATAAGCTGGTTAACCGCCACCCGCACATTTATAGCGATGTTGAAGTGCAGGACGAAAATGACGTAAAGCGCAACTGGGAACAGATAAAATTAAAGGAGGGCAATAAATCGGTATTGGGCGGCGTGCCCGCGTCATTACCGGCATTGGTAAAGGCATCCCGCATCCAGGAAAAGGCCCGTGGCGTTGGATTCGACTGGGAAGAGAAAAAACAGGTTTGGGCAAAAGTTGAGGAAGAACTGCAGGAGTTTAAAAACGAGTTTAATGCGGAGGATGAAAGTACCATTGACCATGAAAGGGCCGAGGGCGAATTTGGCGACCTATTGTTTTCATTGATCAACTACGCCCGCTTCATCAATATTAACCCCGAAGATGCACTTGAAAAAACCAACCGTAAGTTCATCAAGCGGTTCCAATATTTGGAAAGTAAAGCCATTGAACATGGCAAACAATTAAAAGACATGAGCCTGGCGGAGATGGATGTTTTTTGGGACGAGGCGAAGAGAATATAAGCACCTCACCTAAACTGCGAAGCAATCATGAATGCCTTAGAAAAGCAATTGATTTATGAATAATCCTCTCCAAAGGAGAGGACTTTAACTTCGCTCTCTTAGACCCTCTCCTTTGGAGAGGGAAGGGTGAGGCCAAACAAAAACACCTGCATACCTGTCACATTAACAAGCCGTTAATAATTATATATCTGTAAATTAATTTTCAATTATTGTAGCGATTCCGTATGCTGTTTCGTACGGGATGATATAAAGCAATAATTTGAGCTGAACTAAACATATTTAATGCATCAACCGCGCGGCATTGCTGAAGAAGAAATAATCAGCAATTGCAAAACAGGCAGCCTTAAATACCAGGAATTGCTATATAAGCAGTTCTATGGCTATGCCATGGGTATTGCCCTGCGTTACAGTATAAACCGTGATGATGCATTAGAAGTTGTTAATGACGCTTTTATAAAAGTATTTAACAGCATAATAAACTATAACAGCGACCGGCCCTTTAAAGCGTGGCTTCGAACAATTATAGTCAATACTGCTATTGACCGCCGGCGAAAGGAAATTAAGTTTCAGCTGCATGTTGAAATTGATAACGCCATGCCGCTCGGCAACAGCACTAATGCAATTGAAAATTTAAATGCGCAAGACATTTTGAAGCTGATGCAGCAATTACCGCCCGTTCAACTTACCATTTTCAATTTATACGAAATAGACGGCTATAGCCATGATGAGATATCAAAGATGCTAGCCATGCCCGAAAGTTCTTCCAGGGTTTACCTGAGCAGGGCGAAGGAGAAATTAAGGAATTTATTACGATCAGAAGCACATAACCATGGACGAGTTGGATGACCAATTAAAAAACCGCATTAAGGAGGTGTTCGATAATTTCGAAGACACCTCTGCCGATGAGGGCTGGCTGCTGCTCAGGGAGAAATTCCCTGAGAAGCGGGACAGGCGTGGTGCGTTTATTTGGATGTGGTGGGGTGCAGCAGCAATTGTATTGGTATTTTTAGGTATCCTTTTATGGATGAAGAACGCGCCGGATAAACCGGAAAACCATATTGTTAAGGTCATAAATCATCCTAAACAGGAAAAACTGGTCCCTAAAAAAGTTATCGCAGATACCCTGGTTAATAATGTTATTACTGCGAAGAAGAAGACAACCAGGAGTCAGTCGGCTCAAAACCAGCACGCGACGATTTTGCAGCCGACCATTATTCCAGCCAATCCGTTTACCCCAACCACTGGTAAACCGGCTGCTGTATTACCTGTGGTCGATACTACCACAAGGCGTACGCTAATAGCTAAAAACAACCAGGACAGCGTAAAGTCAACAATGAACAAAGCGCCACAAATGGCTGCTAATACCAGTGTACCAACAACAACTAATAAAACCCCGGCAAGTGTTGTACCTCCTCCACAGGATAAACCAAAATCATTGGTGATTCAGGATAGAAAACCGGCAAAAGATATCATCGCCATGTTTAAAGATGATAATGGCACCACTAATAAAAAAGATATTGAAGACGCTCAATCAAAAAAAGTGCGTTTTGGTGTGTATGCCGCCACGTATTTTAACTATTCAAAAGGCAGCTCAAATCAAATGAATGTGGGTGCAGGTGTAACTTCAGATATCCCGCTTACCAATAATTTAAAGCTGGTAACTGGTATTTCCGTTGGGCAAAACTCATTGAGCTACTCGGCAGTGCCGTCGGAAGTTTACAGTTCATCAAATGCCCGATTTGTACCGGCTGCACTTGCGGCTCCGGCTAAAGAATTTATGGCGTTGTCGACCCCTACTGTTAAAAATTATAATGCCAGCCTTATTGGGCTTGACGTACCGGTTAACCTAAAATATGAATTTAACCCGCAAAAAACTGATGCCTATTTTTCCTTGGGCTTAAGCTCAGGAACTTTTATCGACGAGACTTATACTTACAAATATAATTACCCATCGCTGGCATCAAGCACCTTGCAACAAACCAAGGACGAATCGACCGGTACCAAATTCAATAATTTTTATTTCGCCAAAACACTGAACGTGGCATTTGGCATCGGCTATCCATTCGGCGGGAACAGGCTGATCATCGAGCCGTTCTTAAAATATCCGCTTGATGGTATGGGCTCGCAAAACCTGCGCTTCGGTTCTGGCGGATTAAACCTAAAATTTAACTTCTTATCGCAACCAAAACATAAATGAAAATTGTTTTACTAACCTTATCAACCTTATTTATCATCACAAGTTTATCCGCCCAAAAAATAGAGCTTTCTGTACAGGCAAATACGGGCTTATTCCATTATGGGGGTAAGTCAACAACAACTACGTCGGCTATTAACCAAGGTCCTTCAGAACAATCAAATTATACCAACAATCCATTCGGCAGCAAAAACGGATTTGGTTATGGGGGTGCACTACAGGCACAATTCGTAAGCAATAATGGGTTTATATTAGGTTTACAAACGGGATATGAGACATTGAAAAGCAAAGTCGATATCACCCGGATAAATGTTTATTACAACCCCGATCCGTTCCCGGATCCTAGTAACGATGGGCCTGTAATCGCAAAAGGTGAAAGCTATTTAAAAACTCAATTTATAACCCTTAATCCCTATATCGGCTATCGCCTCAACTTCAAAAAAGTAAAGCTTGATTTAATGCCCGGGCTTGACATTGCCTTTGCCTCAAATACCCACGAAAACGCTAAAGCAGTTGGCACCACGAACAATACAACCTACCAAACAAATTTAAAAAGAGACAACAATGTTTCGACTGATTTAAGATTGAGATTTGGTGCAGCAGCAATGTACAAGCGTTATGGCATAACAGCATCCTTTGCGCACGGCTTTACCAACTATGAAAAAGGAATAATTGGCGACGGGAGCTACGAGGCACACAGTGAATTATTGAGATTTGGAGTTTTATATAGGATACTTTAGGGTGCGGGTTTGAATATTGAAATTGCGATTTCAAATTTTCAACTAATCTCCAGTCTATTGTTAACTAACTCTAATCTTCAGTCTTTAATCAACTACTTAAACTGTATCGCCTTTACCGGTTCAATACGGCTTACCAGCATGGATGGACCAATCATTACCAGCAAGCAAACCACCAGGGTACCGATGTTTAAAAGAATCAGGTCGATCCAGTCAAATTGAATTGGGACGAACCTCATGTAGTACGATGCCTGGTCGAGCTTGAAAAGATGTGTTTGCGATTGAAAAAAGCCAAAGCCGATGCCAAATATATTTCCGAACAGCATACCGAGGCCAATGAGGTAAAATGCATTATATAAAAACACCTTTTGTATAGCCCAGTTACTTGCGCCCATAGCCTTTAAGATTCCGATCATGGCAGTACGCTCCACAATCATGATCAGCAGGGCCGAGATCATATTGATCACTGCAACCAGGATCATCAATACTAACACTACCTGGGTATTACCGTCAAGCAGATCGAGCCAGCCGAATATGGTTGAGAAATTTTCGGTTACGGTATAGGCCTTCAGTTTGGTAGGTAGTATATCGTCAATATTATTGGCTGTTTGGTTTAACCGGTCAAAATCAGCAACCTGGATCTCATAGCCGCCTATTTCGTCGGGCTTCCAGTTGTTAAGGCGGTTGATCAAAGCCAGATCCCCTACTACGTAATGTTTATCTATCTCCTCGTTCCCCGTGTCGAAAATCCCTGTAATAACAAAAGGGCGACGACGTAAGGACTCCTGCACAAAATATATCTGGATCTTATCGCCTACCTTCAGCCTAAGCCTGTCGGCGATAACCTGCGAGATCAGCAGCTGCGTTTTTGATTTAACAGTATCACTAAAATTAATTGTGGTACCGGTTACAATATTATTTTTTAAAAAAGTCCAGCCGTAGGCTTTATCAACGCCTTTGAGAATCACGCCTTCAATTTCATTATGCGCCTTTATAATGCCCGGTTTTGTAGCGAAGGGAACAATAGTGGTAATATTGCTATTTTGGTGTGCCCTTTTTACAAAGTTTCCATCAGTGGTAAATGGTGAGTTTTCGTAAGAATTATTAAGATCGTACTTTACCACCTGCATATCGCCGGAGAATCCACGGATCTTTTGCCTGATCTCGTTCTTAAAGCCCCTTACAACGGCCAGCGAAAGGATCATTACAGCCAAACCGAGTGCAATACCAATAATGGCAATTCGCACAATCAACTTTGAAAATGTGCGCTTTGACTTAAATGTAATACGATTAGCTATAAAATAGGCGAAACTCAATGCTGCTGGATTTTTGTACCTTCGCAAATATGCGGTTTTACCGCTAAAAACCGGCAAACTTAAATCCCGAAACACCGTTTATTTATGATGAGAATAAAGCTTTCAATACATTTTTTGATAATTGCCTGTTCGTTATCATGTGCCGGATCGGTCAAAAAATATAATAGCAAACCCATTACTAAACTGCCTGGCGACAAACCAGGGATTATTACCGCAGCCGATCAAACCAATCAATACATTGATTATTTAAAAGGCAAAAACGTAGGGATGGTTATCAACCAAACCTCGGTTATCGGCAAAAACAAAACACTCAGTTTGGACAGCCTGATTAAACTGGGCATCACCGTAAAAAAGATCTACGGGCCCGAGCATGGCTTTAGGGGCGACGCCAGCAACGGCGCGGATGTAAATAACAGTGTGGATGCTAAAACCGGCATCCCGGTGATCTCCATTTATGGCAATAAACACTTTAAACCTACACCGGAAGATTTACTGGGCATCGATGTAATGATCTATGACATCCAGGATGTGGGTGTTAGGTTTTACACTTACCTCTCAACACTACAATATGTAATGGAGGCCTGCGCCGAAAACAACATTGAACTAATGATATTGGACAGGCCGAATCCCAATGGCTTTTATGTTGACGGGCCAATCCTGGAGCCAGACATTCGCGCGTTTGTGGCCATGAACCCGATCCCTATTGTGCACGGACTTACCACTGCCGAGTATGCGCAAATGCTGAATGGTGAAGGCTGGCTAAAGGACCATGAAAAATGCAAGCTAAAAATTATTAAAGTAGCTTACTATAAGCACAGCATGCCTTACACGCTACCGGTGAGCCCATCGCCAAACCTGAATACGGACAAGTCGATTTTATTATACCCCTCGGTTTGTTTGTTTGAGGGAACAACTTTTAGCCTTGGCCGTGGCACCATGTCGCCATTTCTAGAGGTGGGGCATCCGGCCCTTGAGGGAAAGTACAGCTTTTCATTTACGCCGGTAAGTATTAAGGGAATGAGCGAGGATCCACCGCAAAAAAATAAAACGTGTTACGGCATCGATCTTAAAAATTACGATACAAATACTATTTATACAAGCGCTAAACTTAATTTAGCGCTGTTAATTGAGCTTTATAAAGCTTTCCCGGATAAGGAGCACTTTTTCAATGCCTACTTTACCAAACTTGCCGGAACTGTAGCACTACGCAAACAAATTGAGGCAGGCAAAACCGAGGCAGAAATAAGGGCCAGTTGGGAACCGGGATTAAGTAACTATAAGGCCATGAGGGCAAAGTATTTGCTGTATCCGTAACGGATTAGGAAATTCGGGTGTTTAATCCCTGATTTAGTTGATATACGTTCAATTCGGGCAGTTTTACCGTTGCCACAACACTTATTTTTAGTAACTTTAGGAGTTAGCGTTTTTACCTGTATATGAAGATTATTTTTATGGGCACGCCCCAATTTGCAGTAGCATCGTTAGATGCATTGATAAAGGCCGGGAGCGATATTATTGCCGTAGTTACCGCACCTGATAAACCTGCAGGACGCGGTAAAAAGCTAAGCGAATCGGCCGTTAAACAATACGCCGTTGAAAACGGGCTAAAAGTGTTGCAGCCCGAGAAGCTAAAAGCCCCTGAATTTTTAGAAGAATTAAAATCCTTAAAAGCCGACTTACAAGTGGTGGTTGCATTCCGGATGCTGCCGGAAGCGGTATGGAACATGCCCCCAAAGGGCACTATTAACTTACATGCCTCATTATTGCCGCAATACCGCGGCGCAGCGCCGATAAATTGGGTGCTGATAAATGGAGAGAGAGAAAGTGGCGTTACCACATTTTTCCTGAAGCACGAAATTGATACTGGCGATATCTTATTTACCGAGAAAGTTACATTAACAGGTAAGGAAACTGCAGGCGAGCTTCACGACCGCCTAATGCAAAAGGGCGCGGGTCTGCTGGTAAAAACGGTAAAGGGTGTTGAAAGCGGACGATATAACGAGCACCCGCAATCAGCCTTACTGGAGGGTGTTGAACTGAAACATGCACCTAAAATTTTTAAGGAAGATTGTTTGATAGACTGGACGCAATCAGCCGAAGGAATTTATAATAAGATCCGTGGGCTTAGTCCCTCGCCTACTGCCTACACTACTTTGGGAGACAAGATCCTGAAGGTGTACGCTGCTACTTTTGAAATTACTGAGCCCGGCATTAAGCCAGGCGATTTCTTAACCGACAATAAAACCCACTTGAAATTTGCTGCAAGCGATGGTTACGTTTATTTAACAGATGTTCAGCTTGAGGGTAAAAAGCAAATGGATATTGGTGCGTTTTTAAGAGGAAATAAACTTTAAGATACCCTTAAAACTTACGAAGTTTGAGAAACTTCGTAAGTTTGCCCCAATGACCAACAAACCAGAAATTGCAGTTCTCGATGACTACCAGGGCGTAGCGCTTACAATGGCCGACTGGACAGTTGTACAACAACACGCTGATGTGTCGGTATTTAACGATCACTTGACCAATGAGGCAGAAATTGTTGCCCGGCTGCTACCCTTTGAGGTGATTTGTGTAATGCGCGAAAGAACGCCATTAAACAGGCAATTGCTTTCGCAGCTCCCTAATCTGAAGCTGATCATCTCTACCGGCAGGCGGAATGCGTCCATAGACGAGAAGGCTGTACAAGAGCTTGGTATCACGCTAAAAACCACGGGGTATTTCGGCGGCGGAGCTCCCGAATTAACATGGGCAATGCTGATGGCTATTGCGCGCAACATCACCCTTGAAAATGCAAACCTGAAGAGTGGCCTTTGGCAAACCACTATCGCTACCGATCTGGCCGGGAAAACCATAGGGATCATCGGACTCGGTAACATCGGCACAAAAATAGCTGCTTATGCCAAAGCGTTTGACATGAACGTGTTGGCATGGAGCGAAAACCTTACCGAAGAAAAGGCTGCCGCGGCAGGCGCAAAACTGGTAAGCAAGGATGCG
The DNA here is from genome assembly GCA_030775685.1 of Bacteroidota bacterium. Lineage (GTDB taxonomy): Bacteria > Bacteroidota > Bacteroidia > Sphingobacteriales > Sphingobacteriaceae > Mucilaginibacter. The sequence goes on along the minus strand of JALYIP010000048.1, from coordinate 71,959 downwards.
CTGATGCGGGAATCAGATTTTATTACCATCCACCTGGTTTTAAGCGATAGGTCAAAAAATACCATTGGACAGGCAGAACTCGACCTGATGAAGCCTACCGCGTATTTTATAAATACCTCAAGAGGGCCCTTGGTTGACGAGGATGCGTTGATAAGCACCTTACAACAGAAAAAAATAGCAGGCGCAGCTATTGATGTTTATGGAATTGAGCCCCTACCAGCCGATCACCCGTTCCGCAAGCTGGATAATGTGCTGGCAACGCCCCATATTGGCTATGTTACCGAAAAAACATACAAGCTTTTTTATGAGGATACGGTAGCCGGGATCATGGAATGGTTGAATAAGTAATCTACTAATACAAAATCCTATTTAACATAAATTAACGCAAGGCCGTTCATCATTATCAGTATTAGTTGTATCTTCATATCTCTATGAAACAAGCACTTATCATACTGGCGTTTTTATTTTTTGGCAAAGCGGCCATCTGTCAGCAAGCAACCTATACCCTGCCCTTACCTGCAAAATGGGGCGTAGAAAAAATAGCATTCCCTATTTCATTTGCACCGGCAATCAACTACAAGGCAACAGAGGAGATCCGCTTTATGCCGGGTTGGAGTGATGCAAAAAGCGCAGAATATTGGTCGTACACATTTGTTTGGTTCATTGAAGGTACGCCCTTTATTAACGACGATAGCTTAAAACAGGACCTGTTACAATATTATAACGGGCTTTATACCAGCAATCAAAAGGCTGATCCTGCAGGAAGTAAAAGCTTAACTCACCTTGGGCTAAAAAAGGTAGCTACCGCGCCCGCCGACAGTAAAACCTATGAAGGAATTATAGTGACGCTCAATTTTTTAAACAGGCAGCCGCTAACTTTAAACGCACGTATTCATATCCGGCGATACCCGGCGGTCAACAACTCTGCAGTACTTTTTGAAATTTCGCCGCAGGATTATAAGCATAATAATTGGACGCAAATGGATGAAATAGCCAACGGCTTTGTTGTTAAGTAGATCCTCGCAATTTGTGCAATAAAATTCGGCGGGTATGCTTTTATTCCTTAAAAGGCCGGTTTATTATGACGTGTTATGGAATTTTTTTATTTTTCATGTAACATTCAATTACTTCCCTGTCTCCAAAGTGTACTAAAACAATTAAAACCATGACCACTAAAGAATCATTTTCCATAAACGGCTCAGGCCTGCTGGATAAAATAAAGGAACTCATAAAAGAGGGTAACGTTACCCGGATAATTATTACAGACAAACACGGCAAGGAACTTTTGCATTTCCCTTTAACTGCCGGCGTTGTAGGTGTTATACTTGCACCCATGTTTGCAGCCATTGGCGCAGTAGCTGCGCTGGTAACCGACTGTACAATTACCGTTGAAAGAGAAATTGCAGACGCAGAAATCGTAGATGACGAGAAGATATCTTAAGCGTAATATAACACAATTCTATTTTATTAAATGAGTAATCAACAGGACAATATATTAATGGTTGATGGCCTGAGTATAAGCTATGGCAGCTTCAATGCGGTTCAAAACGTTTCGTTCAGTGTCCGCAGGGGCGAGATCTTTGGCCTGCTTGGACCCAATGGGGCCGGTAAAACCAGTACGCTCAGCGCCGTTGAAGGATTGCTAAAGCCACAGGCCGGGACTATTTTAGTTGATGGCAACAATGCAGTTTCAAAACCTTTGCATGCCCGTGCATCATTGGGTGTGCAACTCCAATCCACCAGCTTTCAGCCTGAGCTTTTTGTGATAGAGGTGTTGCAGCTTTATGCGGGGGTTTATGGCGTACCGGCAAGCAAGGCCGATCTTATGAGTATTTTAAGGGAGATAAACCTGGAAGACTCGGCATTAAAGAAATTTGGTGAGCTTTCCGGCGGGCAGCAACAAAGGGTATCGCTGGTTATTGCAACCATTCATAACCCAACACTTGTATTGCTTGACGAACCCACTACCGGGCTCGACCCCCAATCACGCAGACAGCTTTGGGAGCGCATTGAAGCCATCCGCGAACGCGGGCACGCAGTTTTACTTACCACTCATTCCATGGAGGAAGCTGAATCAGTTTGCGACCGGATTGCTATCATCGACCATGGCAGGGTGATAGCGATTGATACGCCGCAGGCCATGATCGATAAGCACCGCGATGATCCTGAAGTTGTAGCAGTTTCACGCAGGGGCAGGATCACGCTCGAAGATGTGTTTATCGCATTAACAGGTAAGGCAATACGCTCCTAATATCACGAACAAAATCATACACTAATTCAGCAATTAATCCTAATGGAAACATCAATTCCTAAAATATCAACCGTTCTTAAAACACTTTTACGCGCCGATTTTACAACCCAATGGCGTAACCGCAGGGCGGTGGTGCTGACGTTGATTGTGCCAGTAGTTATTCTTGCTTTATGGAAGGTATTTGTTGAAAAAATGGGCGGCCCTTTTGTATTATCAAACAGTATAACAATTGGGTTGGTGGCTACCGGTCTGATGGGATATTCAAATAGTATAGCCCGTGATCGCGACAAAGGCATTTTTCAACGGCTTAGAGTTGCACCCTTACCTTCATGGACTATTATGGGAAGTCGCATAATTGTACAGATCGTTATGATATTACTTATAACAACATTTGTATTTATAATAGGTAAACAATACGACGGGATAACGCTTACTCCTTTGGCCTACGTATTAACCTACTTTACGGCTCTCGTTGGTGGAATAGTTTATTTGAGCATTGGACAGATGATTGTTGGGCGAATTCAAAATCCGGAAACCGTAAATTCCGCAAGCCGTTTTATTTACTTTATATTCATTATGTCAGGAATGCTTGGTGAAATGTACATAAATGAAGTAGGGAAGACAATTCACGACATAATTGTATGGTCACCTTATGGTACAGTTAAAACAATTTTAGCAGCCGGGATGGAACCAGCAAAATGGAACAACAACGCTTCTATGGCTTTGCTCGCCACCCTTGGGTACACCGTAGTTTGTACAACGCTGGGTATAAAATGGTTTAAATGGAATACGAAATAGTGGGGTAAATATCAGTTGATGCTGATTAAAAGAAAGCTTTCCAGCATCGGGATAAATTCCTCAATTTTGCTGCTGCCGCTCGCTTTTCCTAAGCCACCCTTTCGGAATGTATAAAGAATCTTTCCGTTAGCCAGGCATTCGAAATAAAATTCAAGATCTTCTAAATCCCACTGCAGATAAAGGCTATCGGCTGCTGTAAGCTCAAATTTACCTGCACGTTCGGCGTTAATGTCATCGATATAGTTTAACAATTTACCGGCGCTGCGGAGCATATACTGGGTTGGGATAAAATTTTCCGGGCCGGCGTTATTTAAGATCTCTTCAATTTCGGGGTGAACCAACATTTCGCTGTTAAATTAGTCAGCTTTTTATACGTGCACCACAGGCAATAGTTACGTAAATTAAATTGAAAATATTCCAATTTTAAAATGTCGATTATGGCAGTTATTCCCTTTTTATCACAAGTTTTGGGCGTAAACCATCAGCTCACTTTCAAATCATCAAATTTTCAATTAATTTCACTCAGCCGATTTTTAAAAATTCAAAATAATCCTACCTTTACAGCCAATTAACAAACAATTCTTGTTGACAAGGTATCATGAAAAAAGTTAGCGTACTTCTTATTATAGTTGGAATAATAATCACTATCGGGTTAATCATTTACTACAGATCGGCTGTTAACCCTGTTGATTCTGATTCAATGACCATTAACCGCAGCAACGGTCAATCTTCTGAATGGCCTTTATTCGTTGGCATAATCTTTACCTTTGTGGGCATCGTATTTTACTACGTAAGTCATACTGAAAAGAAAGCTTAATACTGAAGTTATATAAACATTGAAGAGCAGGCTAAATCTTAAAAAGGAGATAGCCTGCTCTTGTTGTATACACTATTTCAAAAACTATGTTCGGTTTTAGTCTGTCTTTTTCTTTTTGTGATACCCAAATGCCACAATAAAAGCAATCCCGCTAAAACCCAAGGCTTCAAAAACACTCGTTAATTCGTTGCCTTTATCTCCGTATGGATCGGCTATTGTGCGGGGAATATGTAAGGCCAGCAGCCATATAAATATCATCGCCCCCAATAAAATGGCAGCCAGTTTCAATTGAATTTTTAAAATGATGCCAACTCCCGCTGCAATGAGCGCTACGCCCGCAAAATAAGTCCAGAAAAGATGGCCCGGTATCCAGGCAGGCACAAGTGGCGCTACAAAGGTTGGGTATAAAAAATGAGCCACACCAAATAATATCATGGTTATTGACAGGAACGTGCCACCAAAGGGAATTAATTTTTCCAGCAGCCAGATCAATGATGGCGTTTTTTGATCATCAGCTTCGCTTACCGGGTAGGTACCAGCTACTGCAAATGCGCCGCCCGCCAATACAAGCTCCTTTAACGCGTTAGTCCATGAACCTAAATGATCCTTATACGGGTCCATGATCAATTCAAAGGGTACCTGGCACAACAGGATCAACAAAAGAAATAGCCCGCCTAATATCAATGATACCTCCCTGGCCCATTTGTCGGTAATAATGCAAATGCCGGCGGCAATTAATACCACGGTAAACAAGTAAGCCCAAAAAGCAATGCCGGGTACCGATGCACCCCATGGCGGAAATATTACCGGCCTGAAATCGGCATAAAAAATTTGTTGAGTGCCAAGACCGGCTATCATTATCCCGTAAAAAATACGTCCCGCTTTAATAAGTCTTTTCATTGATAAAAAGGTTGGTTTATATCGATCTAATTTCGGGCGTAGGAATAGGGAAAGCAATTCACCGCTTGTACATGTTGAAACAAGTTTGTACAAGGGGAATAGACAGTATTTTATCCCTGCAATTGAATTATAATTACAAGGCCAATTCACGACAAATTATCTATGCGGCCGCCATTTACCGGGCAATTTGTTATCAGAAAAACAATTAAATGTCAACTTTTCATACGGGCAAAACTAAGTACTTCCTTTTCGGTTATCTTGCCATTATGATTACGAGAAACGACATTTTTGGCTATACGCCCGATGATAAATATAAAACTGCTGTCGCCTATTTTTCAATGGAATTTGCCGTTGACCAAGCTTTGAAAATCTATAGCGGCGGATTAGGCTTCCTGGCTGGTTCGCACCTGCGTAGCGCCTACGAGCTGAAACAAAATTTAGTGGGCATTGGGATGCTTTGGAAATACGGCTATTACGACCAGGGACGCGATGGCAACGCCCTGATGAAACCTGAATTTATTGAAAAGCAATATTCCTTTTTACAGGATCCGGGTATTGTATTCACGGTTCCGGTTCATGATTCGCCGGTACACGTGAAGGCTTACCTGCTTAAACCGGAAACATTTGGCTCGGCGCCTTTATTTTTATTAAGTACGGATATCCCGGAGAATGATGAGCAATCCCGCACAATTACCCGTCAGCTATATGATCCCAACGAGACCACCCGCATAGCGCAAAGCATTGTGCTGGGTATTGGCGGCGCCATGCTGCTTGACATCCTGCAGATTGAACCCCAGGTTTACCACATGAACGAGGGACATTCATTGCCGCTAAACTTCTACCTGTTTGCCAAGCATAATAATAATTTAGACGAGGTAAGAAAAAGAGTGGTGTTTACCACCCATACTCCCGAAATGGCCGGCAACGAGGAACATGGCTATGGATTACTAAAGGACATGTCGTTCTTTTATCACATGCAGGAGCATGAAGTGCGCTCTGTGTTGGGCCTTGAAGGTGACAGGTTCAATTATACGCTTGCCGCCCTTAAGTTTGCACGCAAGGCAAACGGCGTTTCAAAGATTCATGGCGAAGTCGCCCGTCAAATGTGGGGCAGCAATCCCGGCATTTGCGAGATCACATCCATTACCAACGCACAAAACAAAACTTATTGGAAGGATGACGCGCTGGAAACGGCCCTCAGCAAAAATAACGACAAAGCGATCACCCAAAGAAAAAAGGAGATGAAAAGGCAGTTATTTAAAACGGTAGCGGACCAATGCGGAAAGTTATTTAATGAAGATACGCTTACAATAGTTTGGGCCAGGCGCTTCGCCGGTTATAAACGCGCAGATATGGTAATGTATGATTGGGAAAGGTTTTTAAACCTGATAAACAACATAGATCGCCCGGTACAAATTATCTGGGCAGGTAAGCCATATCCGGAGGACTATGGCGCGATAAATTTGTTTAACCAGATCATCAGCAGGGTAAAACCTTTCGCCAACTGCGCGGTACTTACCGGGTACGAGCTCGGCCTGTCTGCCTTATTGAAAAAAGGTGCCGACGTGTGGCTCAACAACCCGCGGATGTATCGCGAAGCATCAGGGACTAGCGGAATGACAGCCGCGATGAACGGCGCAATTAACGTATCATTACCCGATGGCTGGGTACCTGAATTCGCTAAGGATAAAGAGAACTGTTATGTGATCCAGCCGGCAGACAACCAACTATCAACCGAAGAAAAAGATGCACAGGAAGCCCGGAACCTGATGGACACGCTGGAGAACCTGGTTATCCCAACTTATTATAACGACCAAAAACAATGGCTAAGCATTTTGAAAAAAGGAGCTACCGATGTGGTACCTGCCTTTGAAGCCGGGCGGATGGTTAACGAGTATTACGAAAAAATTTATAACGACTAACCGGTCTACTTTGGGTTTATGTATACCGATGACAACTGATTGGTCGCCGGGTTAACCACAAACAACATTGGGTATTGCGCCTTAGTGCCCATGGCTGAGAGCATTACCCAACCCTGGATAACTTCCATTGGTTTTTTATCCGGATTGTGGAAGCCCATGGCGTGTTGCAGTCCTATAAACTGGTACCCGCTTACGCCGTTGCCTGAAGCATCTGCGTTTTTAAGCAGGGAGGTGATTGGCTCGAGGTTTAGCCCGGGTTCCATATCGACGGGTAAATCGGTATAACGACGGGCAACTACAGCAGCCATAAAGGTTTTAATTTTTGCGGTTATTATCCCATCCTTTGCCAAAAGGGAAGATTTAAAATTGATGTTATCGGATGTCATCCCACCCGCCTTTACCCGGATTTGGAAAAAGGATGGCAGCTTTTCCTTGTGGCTGGTTAAAATTTGATAGGCCGTATCTGCACAATGATAGGCCACGCCCACCAGCATAGCCTTCGATATGGTATTATTTCCGCCTAAATCAACCACAATTTCCTTTTTGCTGCCGTTAAAGCCATTGGTATTGGCTTCCACCCCATCGCTCACCGTAACTGACACGGCTTTTACCTTGTTTTTTATAGCGTCGCTTATCTGCTGGTTGGCTTTAAAATCAATGGTGCAGGCTGACAATAACAGCAATGCAATAAAGGTTAAAGTTGTCCTTTTCATGTCGTTTTTTATTTATCGATAATTAATAAAGGTTTATTAAAAACATTTGTTTTGATAAGATTATAGCGATTAAACATTAGTTAAATTGCCATTAAAACTTATCTTTACCCCGAGGACTAGAATATGGGATTGCCACTGCGGATAACTTATAACGACCAGGATTACATTTACCAGATTATCGACAGCAAGATAATTAATCAGTATACTACTGAATTACAACTGGTTGTAAATGGCGAAAAAGTTGAATTAATTAAGAATGACAAGCGGGTTTGGGTGCAAAAGGATGCGGAAAAATCCTTAGACCCGGAGCTTGTACAGGCGCTTGGCCGCTCGGTTTCGTTAAGAATGAGGATGTAATTGATTCCGTTTTCTATTCGGGATTGATTTTTTTCACATAGACCTCATCAACCAAAATCATTACTATCACCAGCGCAGGAACGGCCATTATTATCCCCATTGCGCCGCCCAATACACCCATAACCAACTGCCCGACAATAGTTAATGCCGGTGGCAAATTAATTATCTTTTTCTGGATAATAGGCGCTATGATATTTTGCACCAGTGTTTGCACTCCTATGTAAATAAGTGCTACAATAATTGCCTTATCGCCACCCATAGTTAGCGCCAGTAATACACCCGGGATCATAGCTGCAAACGAGCCAAAGTTTGGTACAATTACCAGAATGCCCGCCAATAACCCAAGTACCAGCGCAAGCGGAACCCCCATTATCATTAAGCCGATAGGCAGCAAAATAATGATCATTATCATGGATAGCATGGTACCCTTAAGCCAGCCCTTTAAGGAAATGCTGACGCGATTTATGATATTCCTGGTCAAATCCTTATGATCAGGCGGAATCAGCAGGATCAACCCGTCCTTGTACATCGTTGGGCTTGCTGTAAAAAAGATCCCCAAAAACAAAATGATGTACATATTACCCAAAACGCCAAAGCTTGTGCTGAAGAATTGGCTAGCGGTTGCGAACAGTTTATCAGAGTTCCCACCCGAAGTTGCTTCGAGCAATTTGCGTCCTAACGGCGTTTCGGCCAGTTTTATCTTGGCATCCTTAATGGTTTGCGGCAGGGTGTCACTTAACGCCGAGATCTGGTTCTGGATCTTACTACCCATAAACCAAAGCAGAAACGCCAATATGATGAATGAGCCGGCGATAGAAATTATCATGCAGGTACTGCGCTTCCATTTTGTTTTGCGCTGGATAACATCACCAAGCCCGTGAAAGTAAACAGATATAAGGCAACCCGCCAGCGCCATCAGCAAAACACCAAAAGCAACCCGGGCAATCAGGATCAATATGGCAACTATGGCTACTATACCCACAGTGTGCCAAACCTTTTCTGTATAGCTTAGTTCCTTTACAGTTTTGGGTGGCAACGGTTTTTTTTCGGGCATGATAAGTGGCAGATCAATTATAATTTAAACTTACAGAAATAACTGCACACTTAACATTAGTGTTAAGGAAATGTTTAGGAAACTTATGCTGATCATCTTGTCGTTCACCGTAAGCGACAATGAGTGATTATAGGCAAGGGCTTATAAAAAAACAAAACCCCCTTACACTCGCTGTTCGGGGGTTTTAACCTAAACCTTATCACAATGCACACGAACGTGTGCTATGAAGCGGCAAATTTAGGGTTTTAGAATCATCAATTATTGGGGGATTTTTGCCAAAACTTATTAGATTTTAGCATAAAATACATAAACAGCCATAAATTTGCTCCTATTTAACCGGCTGGTGCATTATCAAATTATTAATAAATGCCTCTATTTCCGCCGCCGGCCGGGCAAAAGTTAAATAAGCCTGATTGCCTCCTTCAATCCAGCTATTGCTGGCGTCGGCATTAACAATCACCCTGCCATAATGCAGGTTAAAATAAGGCGCTGCACCGGTTATACCTACCAACACAGCCGTTTCGTCCCAACTCATCCTGCCATTCGCGTCCTCCTTTGCCTGCGGGATGGAGATCCTGAATACATCCTTTACCGGGCTATTGGTGATTTTGCTATTGTTGATAAGCGGAATACCGGTGTGGATCTGTGCGCCAATTTCATAACCGCTAAATATTACAGGCCTTGTCCAATGTTTGAAAACACAAACTGTCGGCGGGGCAACGTGGTTCATGTTATACTCGCTGCCCGACGGAAATCTCCCGCCCATCGAAACCAGCTTAGCTACCTTTTTTTCAATCAGCTGTTTCCCCGTTAAAGGCGAATATTCGTCGGCCTGCGATTGCATTAAATCGGCTATATTGGTAAAAAAACCAACTGTAATGATAGTAACGCTGGTATCAGGCTGCGCCGCCAAAATTTTGCGATATAGCTTTACTGCACCCGTGGCATCGGCATTCGTCTTTATTTTATGCGGATATTTTGCAACAAGTGTGTCCGACCAATGCTGCCAGTCGGGATCTTCTGATGTGGTACCAGTCGGCACACCTATTGGAATACCAGGCCGGTTAAAGTAAGTATTAAACACGTTTAAAACAGCGGCGACCCGTGGGTATTTGCTACTGGCAATTGTTGCTAAAATATTGGCTTTGCCCATATCGGCATAATAATGTAGCAGGGTAATTGCGCCAACATCGTCATAATCGCTGGCCATATCCGTATCAAAAATTACATTTACGGGTTTGGAGCGTTGGGCTACGGCATAAAATGAGCAGCCTGTTATGAGGAAAAGGAGTAAGATTTTTTTTATCATGGTGGGTGATTGATAATAGAATTCAAATAACGCGTAAACTGTCCCAAGGCTTTTCCATAGCGATGGGTTTTAAACCCATCGCTATAAAGAATCTTCAACAGCAACTATTTCCTCAACGCAAAAGCCACATACGAATCGCCTGATTTTGTACCAAGTTTGCCGCCGCCGCAGGCTATTACTACATATTCTTTGCCGTTTGCTTCATAAATTGACGGCGTGGCGAAGCCTGCATTCGGTAGTTTTACCTGCCATAATAGTTTGCCATTACGCTTGTTAAACGCCCGAAACATGCCGTCGCTGGTGGCGGCTATAAATAACAAGCCGCTTTTTGTTATGGCCGATCCGCCATAATTTTCGGTGCCGGTATTCTTTACGTTTTTAAACCGCGTATCCTGACCTAGCGTATCCTTCCATAAAAACTGGCCGGTATTCAGATCAATAGCGGTTAATGTCCCCCATGGAGGTGCAATTGCGGGCAAACCATCTTTGGTTAAAAACTTATTGTAGCCAGATGGGCTGTACGGTACGCTCCGGAATGTTTCCTTTGCCGATAAATGCTGAACAAATGGCTTCTCCTGCTTCTTATCCAGGTTTAGTACATAGCTGGCTATTGCTTCCTTTTCCTGTTGCGGCAGGTGATGGAATGCCGGCATCATGCGGCGGCCGTTATTTATAAAATTAATAAACGCGTTCTCATTCAGCTTTTTATCTACCCCGATGAGCGACGGGTAATTACCCCCACCCTTCCTGTCCTTACCATGGCACGACATACAATTTTGCTGGAACAGCCTCGCTCCTGCCTGCAGGTAATTCTCCCTGCCTGTTGCGGCTTCCTTTACATCGTACATCTTCAGGATCCACGACATCTCGCTTGCATTTATATAGATCACACCGCTGTTTGGATCCACCGATGGGCCACCCCACTCGGCTCCCCCGTCAAAGCCGGGAAATATGATAGTGCCCTCCTTTGATTGCGGTGTAAATAGCTGACCTGTATGAAAGGTCGCCAATTGTTTCCTGATGTCCTCGCGCGATGAGTCTGGCAGGTAGGGGTTAATATCCTTTTCAGTAAATGATTGCCTTACAAACGCTTTCGGTAATTGCGGTTCGGGCTGGGTGGGCCATAATTTTTCGCTGTTAAGCCTGGTAGCCGTATCAACAGGTACTTCCTTAATTGGAAATAATGATTTGCCCGTTTCCCTGTCGAAAATAAAAACAAAGCCCTGCTTGGTGGTTTGTGCCACTGCGTCAACCATCTTGCCATAGTGCTTTACGGTTACCAGAACAGGTGCTGATGACGGGTCGCGGTCCCAGGTATCGTGGTGTACATATTGAAAGTGCCATAGTAACTTGCCGGTGGCGGCATCCAGCGCCAGCAGGCAATTGGCATATAGGTCGGCACCCCGGCGTCTGCCACCGTAAAAATCCATCGAGGCTGAACCAGTGGGCACATATGCTATTCCGCGTTTTTGGTCGATGGTGATCCCCATCCAGTTATTGGCACCGCCTGTAAGTTTATAGGCGTCCTTGTTTTCCCAGGTTTCGTAGCCCGGCTCTCCCGGCTGTGGAATGGTATGAAAAACCCACTTCATTGCTCCTGTACGCACATCAAAAGCTCGAATATAGCCGGGAGCAGCGTCCATGCTTTCGGATACGCGGGTGCCGGTTAAAAACAGGTCCTTATAAATAGTGCCGGGCGTAGTAGCAGTAACAAACAGGTCGGCGGCGTTTTTGCCAAGCCCAACGTGCATTTCAACCTTACCATGATCGCCAAAGCTGTCGATAAGGTTCCCGGTCTTGGCATCAACAGCCTGCAGGTACGGGCCGGTTACGTATAGAATGCGTTCGTCGTCCTTACCGTCAGTCCAGTAAGTTACGCCCCGGTTGTTGTTCAGGTTAAAGCGTGTGCCTTTATTATCTTTTTTCACAACGGGTTTGTACACCCATTTTTGTTTCCCCGTTGCAGCATCCAGCGCAAAAAGGCTCATCGCTGGTGTAGTGCCATATAAAACCCCGTTTACGATAATCGAATTACACTGGATCTGCGATTTTGCCACCGTATCGGCGTCGCCGGTATGGTAGGTCCAGGCTACTTCCAGGTTCTTAACGTTGCCGGTGTCAACCTGCGTTAAAGTCGAATAATGGTTCATGTCAGGATTACCACCCGCCATCCGCCAGCCATCGTAGCCGGAATTTGAACCATTGTTACAGGCAGCAATTACAGTAACAGCCAGCAGCAGGCCGTAAAAAAGCTTTGTTTTTGATGGATTCATTATAAATATCGAGGATTGTGTGGCTTATATATTAGCTGGATTTGAATACCCGGCAACGCAATTTATGATTAAAAAACAGCGAAGAGAAAATTATTTTTTAATAAGTATACATATTATATGTATTTATATTATATTTGCTTTATAAACTTTAAAACTATGTGGAAAAAATCTTATTCAGTTACCACTAAGGAGGTAACAAAAGAGCAAATATGGAAGCTATTCGCCGATGTAAACAACTGGTCGTCATGGGACGACGGAATTGAATTTACCGAGTTAACCGGTGAATTTGAAAAGGGTAATTCATTTATCTTAAAACCAAAAGGCGGCCCGAAGCTAAAAGTGGAACTATTGGAAACCACCGTTAATAAAAGCTTTTTGGACGTAACCCCGTTTCCGTTGGCTAAAATGTATGATAACCATACCTTTGAGGAAACTCCAGAGGGCTTGAAAATAACCAACACTATTTCGGTAAAGGGAATTCTGGCATTTGTATGGGTAAAGCTGGTTGCGAGCGACATTGTGAAGGCACTGCCCGGAGATGTTAAAAAACAAATTGAGGCAGCCGCCAAATTATAATTTATGGATAAAACAGGTAGCACATTCAATGTAATGAAGGCCGAAGACAGTCCGGGGTTCCTGCTTTGGCAGGTGACTACCCTATGGCACCGGGCAATAAAAAAGGCGCTCGACGAAATAGATCTGACACATCCGCAGTTTGTATTGCTGGCCAGCTTGCTTTGGCTCTCAAAAACCAAAGCAAGCATCACGCAGATTGATCTTTCGCATCACAGCAAGATCGACCCGATGACCACATCAACCATCATTAAAACCCTGTTACGAAAAGGGTTGGTTGAAAGGCAGGAACATGAAACTGATACCAGGGCAAAATCAGTTACGCTGACTGAGAATGGGATTGCCATATCAAGGCAGGCGGTGCAGATCATTAATAAGGTTGATGAGGATTTTTTTAAGGAGTTGGGGAAGGATGTTCAGGATTTTAATTGGATGCTGGTTGGGTTGTTGGGTGCGAATAAAATCTGAAAATATAAACTCAGGGCGCTAAAAACATTGCAATCTCACGCACGCTTGCCAAATGGTGATCATCATGCTCGGCAACAAAATATGCCAGGTCGATGATGCGCATGGGAGTTTTAAGGCGCGGATGCAATGCGGTGTTTGATAGCTGCTTATCATCCAGGTTTAAAAGCTCGTTTACAAGCAACTTTCTTTTCTCCCTGAAGCGGAGTAATAAAATGTTTATTTCCGTGGCATCGTGATTGGCTTTGTGTGTAAGTTGATTGGTGAGATCGGTAACTCTTAATTCAGCCTCGTTATTTATAAGATCATGAAGCCTGCCCAGCCATAGGGGTTCAAGGTCCGAAAGGTGGCCTATTTCTTCTTTAATTGTCCATTTATCTTTAAGCTTGAATGTTAGCAAACCTGGCTTTATTTGGCTTACTATTTCTTCAATCCTGGCGGGCGTTCCGCTTAAGCGTTCGATGATTGCAGGCAAAACACCGTTATCTTCAATTAATGGGAATTTCCTGTTAAACCATTCTGTTTTCTGCACCGTTATTGTTATTAGCGCATTTATTAATTGTATGGATACCGCCACAGATAAACGAAAAAACTAAGCCTAACTTAATTATTGAATTTAAACTCCACAAAAAAAGGGTCCCTTTCAGAACCCTCATCTCCATTGGTAGATGGTAAATATATTTATAAGGCAATCTGTGCAGAGCTGTTTTTGCGGCCTGACCGTGCTTTTATTGTTTGAAGATCCTGTTGCATTATCTGTTGAAGCTCCTTATCAAATTTATTCAAGAACAGAGCTGCGATCAATGTAATTTTTTGAGTTTTCATAAGCTTAGTTTAATTTAGTTGTTGTGGTTTGTGTTTAGCTAATTGTATACCAACTTATACGAAAACTCTAAGTCATTAGTTTTGAGCATATAACAAAAACTTGATCCTGTTACGTATTAAATAAACTGTATTGTTAAATATGCACTGCGTCTTAAAAAGAGAGTGAGTTCCGTCTTAAAATGATCTTATCGATGTGCTTACCAATGGCGTCTACGATTTTTTCATCAAGAAAATCTTCTGTGCGTTGCATCCATGCGCTGCCTACCTTAAACAGCATACATTCCTTTCCATTTGGAAACCGAACGTTCCATACGTGCCACGACTTAAAGTAGGCACTGGTGATATTAATAAGCTGGGCAGTTCCGTCTGCTAAGTCTATTTTGTAATTCATCGGCTGAAATATTTTATTAAAACTTACTCAGAACTATACGTTGTATCCGGGCAATTATTGTAAGATATTCCCCGCCGCTTTAATAACATGATGAATAACAAACAAATAAAATTGATTTAAATTATTTCGCTCACAATATAACTTTATCTTTACTAAATTGTTATTCAATCAATAACAGTCGTTTTGTTTTAAATCAATTATTAATGGCGCTCAAAAACCCAAGTTTAGCAACAGCAGTTCAAAAAGACAATTTCATAACCCGTTTTGGGGAAATCGTAAAAAACAACAAGGAGTTGAAGGATAATTACCGGGTCCAGTTTTTCGACACGGCGTCCAAAAGCAATTATGTATTCAATGGCCTTAACGGGAAATCGATAAATGTTCTTGCCTCCTTATCGTTAGAGGAACGTGAAGAGTATAAAGTATTAAAAAGCGACTGGCAGGATTAACCATTAAAACAAACCAGTCCTTTAAACCAAATCAGGGCTTTTTCTTAAGGTCGATCTTTTCCTGCAATTCGAAGGTGAGATTGGTAAAGGAATAGTTGATAAGGTCGTCGTCTATAGTAAGCTTGCAATTGGCTTGCGCCAGTTCGTTGGTCAGGTCTGTTCCAAGCGCCTTATAAATTGCTGCGGTGTATGCTTTTTTAGGAAAGTCCCTTCCAAAATCTTTGATTGTTCCCATAGTGTTCTCTTTAGTTGCTGTTTATTTTTTCGCAGCGCCTGCACATCAAACCTAATATAGCTGATATTGTTACGCAAATAAACGGTTTATTATTCCGCACCCATCTTTTCCTTAATAAATAATAACAGAAACACCTTTTCGCTGTTGAACAGATACACATCTAACGTATAATAATTCCCAACAATGAGCGAAGAACACAATTCCACAAAAGAAGAAAAGGCAAGGGCCGAAGCAGGAAAAGCCGGTAAGACTAAACCCGCGAATGATGGCATGAATATCCCGGTGCCGGATGCGGCAATAACCCCTGTACCATCTGAAACTGAAGCGGCATTAATTAAACAGGCTGAGAATCCGTTGGGGGACCCGGATAAGAAATGAGCGGAAATTCTTGAGGATATTAAATATTTACACCCTCTATTTAGTTATACAATTTATTGTCTCATCTTCCTCGGTTAGGCACATTGCTTATGGGAACACCGAGCCCAAAGCGCAATATCGGGGTTGTTAAAATTGCGAGTTATTAAACTATATTATTAGATTTACTGAGTGCTTGGGGATCGAAATACCCTTATAAAACATCTATTTAAAGTATATTTAATAAGTTAACGCAATGTCCATTTCCAATCTCCTTTTTATTGATGCTAACATTTATCTTAGATTTTACGATAGCAAGCAATCTGATTTCAAAAAACTTATGAATAGTCTTATAGAGTTAAGAGAAAATATATTTATCACGAAACAGATTGTTAACGAAGTCAACAGGAATAAGTTATCCGTATTTAAACAATCAATCGATTCTTACAAAAAGCAAATTGCAATCAATAACATATCCCTTCCAGATCATTTAGATGAAGCAGAAAGTCCCCAAATATCTTCATGGAATAAAGACAGAAAGTCTATTGAACAACTAATAGAGACTAGCAATCACAAGTTCGATTCGATTATAAAGGATGTTATCGGCAATATTTCAATATCGCAAGATATAGTGTCCAAAAAATTAACGCCAATTACAGCAAAAGCTGAAACACCAAATATAGAAACGTTAAATAAGGCTATAAAACGGAAAGAACTGGGCAACCCGCCCAGGAAAACGGGAAGATCCCATTGGTGATGAATTATCATGGGAACAATTAATATTAAAAGCAAATGAAACTGACAAGATATGGCTAATTTCAGGAGATAGCGACTATTATACCTTTCATGAAAAGGAATGCTACCTAAATCCATTGTTATACGAAGAGTTGAAAAATTTGAATCCACAAATTGAAATTAAATGCTTCAAGGGGTTGGCCGATGCCTTAAGGGAGTTCAATAAGACAGAGGAAATTAAAACATTGCCGAAAGAAAACGATCTTTTGAAGATTTCTAAGGACGAATCCAGCTTAAATACAAGAGTATTTTTAACTGGAGCAGCCATTGAATTCGAACCGGATACACCTATTATTTGTTCTTTATGTCTTCAGGAGAACAACTTTTCACGAATGCACTTTATTGATCGGCTTACAGGTGTTTCAGAGTTAAGATTTGTTTGTAATAATTGCGGAAGTATTTATACCCGTTGAAATAATTTACAACTTATGTTTATTTTTTAAATTATCCTGGCCCGTTTAGGCGTCTACGTCTATGCCCAACCGCAAAAGGGTTTTGAGTATCTCACTCAATTACAATCATAAAACAGCAAAAACAAAAAACCAATGAAAAAGCCTCAAATCTTACAACTAAGGCTTTTGACTAAAACGTGATTCCTATTGGACTTTTTTCGAACCGCTTTATAGAAAATTTGAAAGCCATTTCGGATTAGAATATGATTAATTGATACCTTATGATTATTTATAAACTGTCTTGAAATTTGATATCTACATAAATTGCATCAATTTGCTGCTAAAACCCGAAAATAAATATCTCTCTGCTTTTTATATTTTTTCAAAGTAAAGCTTGGGTAGAACAAGACATAGTTCATGCTGGACATTTTCTCCATGCCAGTAAACAATAAAGTTCACGTTTGCATTTATTAATTTGTAGTTACGCGCTGCCATCGTTTCTAAAGTGTCCAAAAAAGGTTTTGAGAATTTTAAAACCGGTTGTCTATTTGAATTTAAACATTCATCATTACTTATAGTTAATTCATCACCGGCTATTAAAGCTGAAACTTGCCGTTGAGTTTTTGAAAAATGGTCAAGCCAAATATCCTTATGGGTAAGACATATCGCTAATAGTGCAGGCGGTGAGTGAACATTATGGTCTTCAATAATATTCATATTGTCAGCGTTAATCTTATCGAAATGGTTGGTGTTAAGATGAATTATCAGGTTTTGTTTAGCACGGGTAATAGCCACGTATAATTGCCTGGTGATTTCGTCTGTTGATACGGGCATGTTTTCCAGCATCAGGAAAACGTTATCAAATTCTTTTCCTTTAGCCTTATGGATGGTAGAAACGAAAATAGTATCTCCGCCCGGTGCATAGAAATCCTCCAATTTAGATTCGCGTATAAAAACTTCCAGGTCCGATTTGTATTTGGTTTTTGTATTAGTAGCCTCAAAATCTTTTATTACGTTAACACAAATCGTCCAGTTGTCGCTTTTTTTGAACTTTGCACTGAGCGCACGCTTTGCATTAGCCCAATTATCATCGGTTATGACTTGAAACTGGTCCCCGCTTTTCAACAAATCAAGTAAAGACCTGATCTCCAAAAGGTCATAGAGGTTGAAACCATCGTTAGCTTGTATCAGTTTAGCCTGCATACCGTTTTTAAGTAACACACCTGTAATTTGTAATGCCTCATCGTTGGTTTTGGCAAGAATGCAGGTTGTACCGGTAAGTGGCGTATTGATTATATCGTTTATAAGCGGCGTGATCAAATTGTTGTGCTCATAGCGCACTATTTTAATTTTCCCATTTTCAGTTTGTTTGGCAATAATTGGGATGTCCTTCAATCGATGCGAAATCCTTTTTGCAAGCTGATTGGCAAAATTTACGAGGTTGCTTTTGCTTCTGTAGTTCTCAACCAGTTCATATTTTATAGCGTCATTTATTCGGATGAGCTGTTGAAGGTATTTTGAACTTGCACCACGAAACCCGTAAATGTTTTGATCGTCATCTCCAACTGCTATCACCCTCATATCTTCATTGGCGTCTATAAGCGCACGTACCAGCTCAAATTCGTCTGCGTTCATATCCTGGGCCTCATCAATCACCAGGACTGTCTTTGTTATGCGGCTTATTTCAACTTCTTTATTCCTAATCTTTTCCACTGTTTTCTTTAAGATTACCTCAGATTTCTCAAGGCTCCCCATCTTTCCCAATAAGTCAAAACAATATGAATGAAAGGTTTTTATCTCCACAAAGTTGGCAGCATTACCAATTAATCCCAATAATCTTTTTTTAAATTCAGTTGCCGCTCCCCTTGAGAATGTGAGCATGAGCAATTGTTCATGCTTTACGTCTTCCATCAGCAGCAATGAGGCAAGTTTGTGTACAAGCACTTTTGTTTTGCCACTTCCCGGCCCAGCCGCTACCACAATGTATTTTGAAGCGTCATCTTTTATGATACTTAATTGAGTTGGCGAAAGTTCACCAAACAGTTGCCTGAATTTTGCAGGCGTGATATTTTGACTAATTTCTTTTTGACGGTTGCCTTTAAAATACTTGTTAAGGAACGAGGTATAATTTAGCTGAAAATAATCGTCAACGAACTGTAGGGCGTCTCGATAGCTTTCTATCATTTTTTGAGCATACTCACCCACTATATGAATTTGCTGAACTTTATTTTCATAAAATTGGCTCAGCTTTTGGTAATCTTCGGCCTTATACCGCCTTCTATTATCCTGTTCAGTTCTTTCAATTGTGAGTCGGTTATAAACCACTAAAAAACCACCTTCAATTTTAATCGCTTCAATTTTTGAAAGATAGAACAGCGCATCTTCAATATCTTCAATACCAATGGCGAGTTTAAACAGATCGTTGCCTTGCAAGTAACTATCTTTTAACTCGCGTACAGAAAACTCAACCAGTATTTCTGCTGAGTTGTCAGCGTTAGCTGCGAAACTCCTGGTTTTGTCAAATAGAAATGTTACAATAAATTTTGCCAGTTGATGCCTCTTCTCAAATTTTTCTTCTAAGACTTCTATCGGATGCAAACTATATGCATCGAAGTGATACTTTGAAGACAGTGACTTTTGTTGTTTTATCCAATGTTTTATCGCCCAAAAATTGATGACACTTTTAATCTTCCCGGGTGTTACATCGGCACACGCATGTGTTTCAATATATTCGTTTAGCTCTTTAATATTAAAAGTTTTCTGTCTTCTGTCAAAAAAAGGTAGCAGCGACTTTTCTATTTTGCCAAACATGTCGACTATATGGAGCGAACGGTTTTTATTTTCCCCTTGTTTTATAAATGCTGTTAAATCTTTAAAATCGGCCAATATGTTTTCTTCCCTAAGTAGATTAATAATGTTGATCACTTCTTCCTTCACTATCCCCAAATGATCGCTGATATAATCAACCCTCGACTCGGCTACCTCGTCATTTGTTTGCTTGCGGTTTTTGCTTGAAAAAAGTTTTTTAATAATCCTTGTAGCTTTTTCTTTTTGCTTCTCAGTAAACCGCTCAGATGCATTTATTTTATCCGTAGCTTCCTGGGCATTTCTAGAAAGAATACTATTGGCAAAAATTCTGGGCGAATTTTGCCCGCGCTTTAAATATCCTGCATCTTCAAGCGCTGCAATTGCAGTAGTAACCCTGGTTTCAATTTCGGCTACACTGTCATCCCAGCCTGCTTTGCGTGCAATTTCCAAAGCGGAGTTAGAAACAGTGGTACGAAACCGGGTAATGTCTTTTATTGCCTTCCAAACCTGTTGAATTTCCTTAATAGACAACTTAGTTTGATTAAGCAGGATAAAGTGTTTGCTCAGGTCTTCTTCGTTAAACAAAACATAACATTCAGCTATTAGGCTTTCATCGCGGCCGGCCCTACCGGCTTCCTGCACATAATTTTCAAGCGAATCCGAAATGTCGTAATGAATAACCATTCCAACATCTTTTTTGTCGACTCCCATACCAAATGCCGAAGTAGCGACCATAATTTTAACTTCTCCGGATAAAAATGCATTTTGATTTGCGATTTTTTCATTTGTATCCATTTTCCCATGAAAGGTTTTTGCGTTAAGGCCGTCTTTAGTCAACCTTCCGGCAAGTAACGCGGCCTTAGCTGTCCTGGAAACATATACAATCGTGGGGCAGTTTTTCTCTTCTATTAAATCTCTTGTTGCCAGATATTTCTGCTCATCGTCGTCTTTTGAAAATACCTTGTATTTAAGGTTAGTCCTTGACGCATTAGATGTGATAAGTTCAAGCTGCACACCCAATTTTTCGTCGAAATAGGCACAGATATCCTCAATTACCTTTGGCTTGGCGGTTGCAGTGAAGCAGGAAACAGGTATGTGTGCAGCAAGACTTTTCTTGTCTTGGAGAGTCCGGATAAAATCGCCTATGTACAGGTAATCAACTCTGAAATTCTGTCCCCATGACGAAAAACAATGCGCCTCATCAATCACAAAGCGCGCTATTTTCCTGCCTAAAAGCAATCGTTCAATCGTTTTTGAGCGTAAGGATTCCGGTGAAATGTAAAGGATTGCTGCGGAGCCATCCTCGACTCGTTCGAAGGATTTTGCCCTTTCAATAGGATCCAGCAACCCGTTTATAGTAACACCACTGGTTATGCCCACTTTCTCAAGGTTATCCACCTGATCCTTCATCAACGACTGGAGAGGGGATATTACAACGGTTAAGCCTCTTGTGGCTTCGTCACTCATCAAGGCAGGTACCTGAAACGTAATAGACTTACCTCCTCCTGTAGGAAATACCGCCAAAAATGATTTATTGTAAATTGCTGCATTAACTGCCTTTTCCTGTAACGGTTCGCCGCCGTATGATCTGAAGGTGTCGAAGCCGAAAAACTTTTTCAATCCACGATGTGCATCCAACATCTGATTGCAATAGGTGCAACCACTTATGCAAGGCTTATTCCTCAATAAAAACATTAGCCGTTCAACATCAGGATAGTTTTTTAACACCCACGGCGGTGTAATCGAATACTGATTGCCGGTTTTAATAAGAGACAAGCAATAAGCAAGCTCTACGGGGGCTTCCGATATCATTTGTTCAAAAGATGACCGCCCGCAAATTTCACCTTTAAATACGTGATGAATCAGCGACACAACATCGGTAGTTGAACTTGTAAAATCAAGAAATCTAAAAAAGGCCTTAAATTGTTTGCTGGCGTTTAGCAGTAGAAAATAGATATCTTTAAGCGCGTTATCTGTTTGCCGGAACGCGCCAACCTCGTCAAAAAACAGGTCCTTAGCTTTTATGGCATCATTCAGAGGGTTATTTGTTTCTTCATATTGCAGCTTATCGTCCTTGAGTAAGGCGTGATAGGGTTTTAACGGAAATAAAAGAGGCGAGAGGGGTAGCGTGTCGATAATATTATCGGGATGTATCCCGGCTTCATTAAGCAAAGGACCGATATATTTTATATCATGATTGAAAACGTTATGCCCGCAAACAAACCTTGTGTCTTTTATAAACTCAACGAATGCAGTAACCGAGCCTTTATGAAAAACATTTCCATTCTCTTTAACACTGCCAATATCCAGAATTTTCCCACTCCTCGGTTCAATTTCAGTATCGATAAAGGCTATAGCGTTCAAGTTTGGTTAATTTAGTTATTCTCTTTTCCCGAAATGCGGATATCGAAACCCGATCATCAGCAACATTAGTCGGCATGGTGCAAAATACTATTTAAATAAACGCTTTAAAACGGTTTTATTTAAAAAGGGAAACTCAGCTGTTTTTTCGGTGCAATTTCAACTGCTGTAAAAGAAAAAAGCCCCTCAAATTTCTTTAAGAGACTTCTCTGTGAACCCATCAGTATTCGAACCCGATACCCACAGATTAGAAATCTGTTGCCCTATCCAGCTGAACTATATTATCACATTCACTTAAATAAGCAAAAAACTTTCAAAGTGAAACCCAATGAAAGCCCTCAAATCTTTTAACTTGAGAAATTTCTGCGTAGTGCGCTAAGTTGAAACATTTCCGAATCATTTTCTGTGCAGTTTCTCTGGCAACCGTTTCCCGTAAAATACCGGTCGGAGTGCGCAGAAAAATCCGTCGTTGGCCTAAACCCGAAAGATCTATTAAAATTATCGCTAAGTAACAAGAGTGTCATCTTATAATTAAAAGGTATGACCTTTAAATAAAGATCATACCTTTGAGTAAATAATTAAACATTTGCTATATGAAAAGCGAAAGATTATCAGATCAAATCAGCGTCCGCATCCGGCAGGATATTCTGAACAAAAAGTACAAGGCCGGTGAAAAAATACCTACGGAAAAGGAGCTAATGGCAACTTACGCGGTTGGGCGCTCTACAATCAGGGAAGCGATTAAAAGCCTGTCAATGGCGGGTGTTGTAAGCGTGCAACAAGGGAACGGCACGATTGTAAATGAAGAAAGCTCATCCCAAACGATAGATGAGCGCTTGAAAAACGCTGACTTTGACGAAATCAACGCCGTAAGGAAACTGCTTGAGGAAGAAATTGTCAAGCTGGCGGTTGCGCACCACACTGCTGAGCAGCTACAGGAAATGGAACAGCAGCTTGCGCTTCGCAAACAAGCCATTACCGACGAAGACCGACAGCAATGTACAAATGCGGACGTAGCCTTCCATGTGGCAATTGCCAAAGCCTCTTCAAATAAGGTTTTATTTAATCTTTATCAGCATTTCACCCAAACCATACGTTCTTTTTTTTCACAGCGCGAATTACAGGGCATCGGCCATTTCGCATTGAGCCATCATTTGCACGAGGACTTGTATAAAGCCATCAAGGGCAAAAGAAAAAAACAGGCGCTGGACATTATCAAACTTATCCTGGACAATAATTATTAAAACGATGACTATTCTCACATTCACACTGATATTACTTGCCGGCGCCTATCTTGCCGGCCTCGTCGGTTCGCTCACCGGTTTGGGCGGTGGCGTTGTTGTTATCCCACTATTAACCCTTGTTTTTCACGTCGATATCCGGTATGCAATTGGCGCCGCGCTGCTGGCTTCGATTGCCAATTCCTCCGGTGCAGCCAGCGCTTACGTTAAAGAAGGTATCACCAATATCCGCCTTGGTATGTTCCTTGAAATTGCTACAACAATCGGCGCCGTTGGCGGAGCAGTGATTGCTGTTTATACACCGACCAACACTATTGCCATTTTATTTGGCGCCATTCTTTTATTCTCCGCTTATATGACCATCCGAAAAAAAAACCAGGAGGTACTGACCACCGGAAGTAGCCTGGCGTTAAAAATGAAACTGAACAGCACCTATCCTGGCAAAGACGGTGAGGTAGCTTATCAGCTAAAAAACGTCGGAGCTGGATTTTCCATTATGACGCTTGCAGGTGTGCTTTCCGGCCTGCTTGGGATCGGCTCAGGTGCGTTGAAGGTGCTGGCCATGGATTCCACCATGCATATTCCCTTTAAAGTAAGTACTACGACTAGTAACTTCATGATTGGTGTTACTGCGGCGGCCAGCGCCGTAATTTACTTGCAAAGGGGCTATATGGACGCCGGCATTGCGTTTCCCGTTGTGTTAGGGGTGCTTGCAGGCGCTTTCACCGGGTCTAAATTACTTACCCGGCTTGATCCGAAGATATTGAAGTATATTTTTTGTATCGCCATTTCATTCGTCGCCCTGGAAATGATCTATAACGGTTATCATCATCAATTTTAATGCATCATTTAATCATTTGAAAAATGAAAAATTTAATTTCAAAAAAAACTTCAGCAGACCACGATATCGAGCGGCTCATCGGGTTACAACTAAGATTTGGTGTGATCACTGCCAGCCTAATCGTGCTCATCGGCGGGTTAATATATCTTAAACAATTTGGAGCCCTGGCAGTTCCCCATTACCATTCATTTATTGGAACCAAAGCCGGGTACACAAGCCTGGACGAAATTTTCAAAGGCGCGTACACCGCCAATGCAAAAGGCATTGTTGAGCTGGGTGTAGTGGCGCTTATCATTACGCCTATTTTACGGATCGCTTTTTCCCTTGTAGGCTTCATTATTGAAAAAGACAAATTATATACCTGGATAACGCTCACCGTTCTGGTTATTATGATGACCAGCATTTTTGGGGGCTTAA
Source organism: Bacteroidota bacterium (assembly GCA_030775685.1). Lineage (GTDB taxonomy): Bacteria > Bacteroidota > Bacteroidia > Sphingobacteriales > Sphingobacteriaceae > Mucilaginibacter. The sequence goes on along the minus strand of JALYIP010000048.1, from coordinate 47,418 downwards.
AAATCTAACTAAATCTTTATACACCTGTTACCAGGGTATACACAACCCTGAATTTTAATAACAAAAACTTTATGAATATGAAAAAGTCAATCAACATCATTGCCAGGCTGTCAAAAATCGGCTTATTTTTCGCCTTAATATTAAACTTTGCTGTAGCTGAAGCACAACAACAACCGTCCGGTATTAAAAATATCGTCCTGGTACATGGGGCTTTCGTAGATGGTTCCGGCTGGAAGCCTGTTTATGATATCTTAATAAAAAAAGGCTACCATGTGAGTATTGTGCAACAGCCGCTAACCACATTTGCTAATGATGTAAATGCGGTTAAACGAATTTTAGATCTGCAGGATGGACCCTGCATTTTAGTAGCCCATAGTTATGGCGGTGCAATAATAACAGAAGCTGGTAATGACCCGCATGTTGCAGGCCTGGTCTATATTGCCGCGCACGCGCCGGATAAAGGGGAGAATGAAGCAGCCAATGGAAAATTGTATCCACCGGCATATAAGTCGCTTCAAAAAACCGCAGACGGCTTTGACTATATCAACCCTGCGCATTTCCATGCTGACTTTGCTGCTGACCTGCCTGCAGGGGGAGCAGAATTTGCCGCTCATGCACAAATGCTGACAGCCGACGAGGTCTTCCATGCGGTAATCCAAAATCCGGCCTGGAGAACAAAACCAAGCTGGTATATGGTTGCCAAGTCTGACCGCATCATTAATCCCGACCTGGAACGCATGTATGCCAAACGAGCTAACAGTCACACGGTAGAAATTGACGGAGCAAGTCATTCTGTTTATGAATCACATCCTATCGAAGTTGCCAAACTTATCATTGAAGCCGCAAGGCAGGCGCCAATTGGTAAACAAAAATAATTTTATGAATAACGCAGCAAACCCTTAATGCCTGTAAAGCTCACACCGTTCATGCAACGGACGACTGGCACCGTTGGCAACCAAACCCCATTCCTTTAAATATGCGATACAGGAATCCCTTTAACAGTATCTACATAAATTGTTTATAACAAAAAAGCCTCAAAACTTTCGACTTGAGGCTTTTTTGTTATCCTGTTGATCTTTCAGGAATATCCTAATCGTCAAAATTTAAGCAGGTGTAGCAACACCGGTAACCAAATCAACTATGTAAGCCGTTCCCGGGGTAAAAGTAACCTTTGCTTTATGTTTGCCTAAATACACAATAGTGCCATAATAGGTTGTAGTTATGGTCTTATAATTTAACTGTGGGCCAAACTCAGAACTTGTGGTTTTAAAACTTGTGGTACCGGCAGTAATATCAGCCGAACCTGAAGCAAAGTTTACTTTAAGGCCTACCAAATAATAGATAGAAGCAGTTGAAACTGAATTAGGCGCTTCAATGTTCTTTGTTTCTACAAATGAGCTGAGAGAACCATCCATAGAAACAAGCTTGTAGGTTTGATCAAGTGCCTTAACAGCGTAATATTGCGTGATTGCGTAAGTATCGAAAACGAAGAGACTATGATTTAACACGTTTACCAGGCTATCGCGAACTATGTATCCGTTAACCTTTCCTGCATCGCAGGTGTAAGTGAAATGTAGGTTCTCAAAATGTGTTTTAACGGTATCTACAATAGGGTTTATTCCTGTTTTAGCATTAAATGTTGTATCCATAACGAAACCACATAAAGGGACACTGCTAAGCAAAACCTTTTGATTGCCAACATCATGGGTGGCAAAAGGTGTAGTTATACCTTTGTTTACATCGGTTCCGCCGTATTGCCCGGTAATTGACTTATAAAATTGCGTACCTATGGTACTGCTTAGGGCTTTGTAATCAACAGCAGCTTTAGCAGTGGTATTGCTTGCTGACGGTGTATTCTGTTTTTTACATGACGCGTAAAATACCACGATGGCTGCCATTAAAAAGAATGTACGGGTAAGGTTTAGTTTCATTTTGAGTGTTTTAAGAGGATAATTTATCGGAACAATGATAACTAATATAAAGCGTATTAAAGCAAAATAAATAGCCAATTTGAATGTTAACCTATCAGTTAACCAATTGTTAACCAGCGAGAAATACCTGAATATCTTTTCTCCAAAACATAGCAATATAATAAAATGTATATACCGGACTTATACTAAATAAAGCCTCGAGACTTTCGACTTGAGGCTTTTTTGTTATCCTGTTGATCTTTCATGAATATCCTAATCGTTAAATTTTAAGCAGGTGTAACGACACCGGTTATCAAATCAACTATGTAAGCCGCTCCCGGGATAAAGGTAACCTTTGCCTTGTGATTGCCTAAATATTGGATAGTGCCATAATAGGTTGTAACATTATGTATATAGTTTGTTTCCGGGCCATACACTGTTGTAGTAGTTTTAAAACTTGTAGTACCGGCAGTAATATCAGCCGGGCCTGAAGCAAAATTTACCCTAACGCCAACTAAATAATAAATAGATGCGGTTGATTTTACTGAGAGTGCTTCACTGTTCCGGGTTGCCACCAGCGAGCTTAGTGAGCCGTCCATAGAAACGTACTTATAGGTTTGATCAAGCGCCTTGACAGCATAATTTTGCGTAACTGCGTAGGTGTTAGAAGCAAACAAATTTTGAACGGACACATTTACCAGGCTGTCGCGAACGAGATAACCGTCAACCCGACCCGCATCGCAGGTGTAGGTAAAATGGAAGTTCTCAAAATGCGTTGTAAAGGAAGCCGTTGCGGGGTTTACGGTTTCCGCTTTATACGTCGTGTCGATAATGGTACCACATAAAGGAGCTATGCTGTTAAGTGAAAATTTTTTGTTTGCGGCAACAGCTTCATCAGGTGAGGTTATGCCTTTATTTACATCTGTTCCACCGTATTGTCCGGTAATTGACTTGTAAAATTCCGTACCAATCTGGCTGCTTAATGCTTTGTAATCAATAACAGGTTTAGTGGTATTAGTTGCTGACGGTGAATTCTGCTTTTTACAAGAAGTGTAGCATACCACAACGGCTGCCAGTACAAATAATGTGCGGGTAAGATTCAGCTTCATTTTTTGAGTGCTTTAAGAGGATAATTTATCAGAACAATTATACCTACAATAAAGCACATTAAAGCAAAAATAAGTGTCCTTTGTAAATTTTAATCTAACAGTTAAAGTATTGTTAACCAGGGAGAAATGCATGGCGATGTTTTCTCCAAAATCCTATCACCAGGATAATATACGCGCCGGATTTGAACTAAAACGAAAGCCTCAAATCTTTCGACTTGAGGCTTTTAATTAACTCGTGATCCGGCTGGATTTTATACGAACCATTTTGTTGATCAATTAAGAAAAATTTGCGAGTGGGGTTGCGATTTATAATTCATACTTACTTGGTTTCACCATGGTTTTGTTCGAGTATAACCCTTGTTATTTTTCCGTCAGATTGTATTTATAGGTACCATTGTCATTTGTTATACGTCCCTGGTCCCGGTCATCTTGTAATTGTATTGTCCCATTAGATATACATCCACTTAGGGAGGTGTAATAAGGATGTTTAGTGCCTTCATTATCAACATATGTGCCTAAAGGTCCGTACCACGCTACCAGTATCCGTGAGATAAATCTGCCTTTTTTATCAATGGTCAAAAAATATTTTGTCGACTCTTCATCGGTTAACTTTTCATATATGATCCCTTTGTACATTGAGGTAACTGTGACAGTTTTTATAAAATAATATTCAGCATTTGATATTTCGTCTAATGTTTCTTGTGAAGTATCTTTATTCCAAACAGTTGTGTCCGAAACTGACAACATTTCATCAAACAAATATCGGCGTACATAATCTTCAGACAACTTCTTTTTTTCGTTAAAATATCGTTTTCTTTTATGTTCATACTGTTTTAACGTTGGTCCGTCATCTGCATAGTAATCTCCAGCGTCATTATAATCAGCACAAGCTAGTGTGGTGTCTGCGCTAACCACATGCTTAATAACTGACTTATTAACGATTTTAATTCTTGACGAGGTAGTTTTAGAATCGTGGTTACAGGCTGTTAATAAAAAAAAAGCCGATAGTATTAAGATAGAAAGGTTCTTCATTGAAAGGTAACAGGATTCTTTAAGGGTATCTACATAAATTGTTTAAAACAAAAAAGCCTCAAGACTTTCGACTTGAGGCTTATAAACTTAAAATGTGATCCCATCAGGATTCGAACCTGAGACCTACAGATTAGAAATCTGTTGCTCTATCCAGCTGAGCTATAGGACCATCTGCGTTATTCGCAGTGCACGCAAAGAGTTTCGAACCTCTTATTATGAAACATCACGATTTCGCGGTGCAAATATGCAAAAATATGCCCGAAAAATCAAATAGCAGATCGGTAATTGCTGAAGTATTTCAATAATATAGCGTTTTTAAACCCTATAAACCCGACGGATACATAGTGTACAAATAACAAATTACTATTTACAGTAACTATCAAACCTTTACACATAAATATTTGTTAAATTATATATATAATTGCAAACAATTATAAACCAATTGCCCCGTAAAGCAAGAAATTTATATTTAACAATAAACAACTGAATTATTAAACATGCTTGGTTACAGGTATTTGTTTACTGGAATGGGATACGCGCCTTTAAAATTTGCAATAAATCAACATTAATTTTTGATGAAGATTTTTAATTTTTACAAAGCAAAGTGTTTTAATTACAATAAGTAAATCATACTTTTATCCGATTTTTTTAAATAAACTTATTTTATGATCATAATTGCTGACGGTGGCTCTACTAAAACCAATTGGTGCCTGGTTACCGAAGAAGGAAAAAAAGTATACTTTAACACAGAAGGTTATAACCCCTATTTTTCAAGTAAAGAGTACATCATCCAGTCGCTAGGTGAAAGCCTGCCTACAGACCTGGATAAAGATGCCATTACCGAAGTTAATTATTATGGCGCAGGTTGTTCGACCGACGAAATGCGCAACCTTGTTAAGGAAGCAATGCAGGTTGTTTTCGCCAAATCAAAAGTTTATATCGGCCATGATCTGCTGGCTGCTGCGCGTGCACTGCTCGGCACCAACGAAGGCTTTGCCGCCATATTAGGCACAGGAACAAATACTTGCATTTACGATGGCAAGGACGTTGTAATGAACATCGACTCAGGCGCTTATATTTTAGGCGATGAAGGCAGCGGCTGTTACATTGGCAAAAAACTGCTTACCGATTATTTACGTGGCTATATGCCTGAGCCTGTTCGCAACCTGTTTTGGGAAACCTACAAGCTTACACCCGATGATGTGAATGAGCAGGTTTACACCCAGCCCCGTGCAAACCGCTTCTGCGCAAGCTTCAGCAAATTTGTTTACGACAATAACGTACATATAGAATATTCAAGGAATTTGGTGCGGACCTCGTTCGAAGACTTCTTCCGCAACCTGGTAACCCACTATCCTGATTATCAAAAATACTCCTTTAACTGCATCGGCTCTGTAGGCTACAACTTCCGCAACGTGCTGGAAGAACTGGTAGTTGAAAACGGCATGGTTGTAGGAAACATCATTCGCTCGCCTATAGACAATTTGGTGAAGTTCCATTTGGAGATGGCGCATCAGTTGTAGTTAGTTAATTAGAGACTAGTTGATTATAGATTAGTTGGGTTTGGAAACTAGCCAAAATATATAAGGCCCTTGCAATTTAATTGCAAGGGCCTTTCTTTTTCCTTCGGACTTCCGGACTTTACTGACTTTCGGACCAAAAAACTAATCTCTGGTCTCTAACCTCTAATTAACTAAACTCAACCCACCTTATCCAGGTTCAATTCATTATTAAAGATCTTCGCATATTTACGGCGGTCGAATTTGTAGAGTTTTGCTGCGCGATAAGATACGCCTTTTTGCTTTTCGTCCAGTTCTTTTAAGAAGCCGTAACTCAGCATTTTCTTCCTGAAGTTCCGTTTGTCCAGCTTTTTGCTTAAAACTGCCTCGTAAAGTGATTGCAGCTGTGTAAGCGTAAACTTTTCAGGCAGCAGCTCAAATGCAATCGGCTGGTAATTTAAGCGACGGCGGATCTTGTTAAAGCCGGTTTCAAATATTTCTGTATGATCGAACGCCAGCTTGGGCAATTCGTTAACCGGGTGCCAAAAGGCTTTGCGGGCATATTGGGTAACCGGCCGTAGCTCCTTTTGCCCGTTTATGCGGATCAAGGCGTAATAGGCAACCGTTATTACACGGCCCTGCGGGTGACGGGCAACCTCGCCAAAGGTATGGAATTGTTGCATGTGCAGGTCGCGCAGGCCGGTAAGCTCATATAAAATTCGTTCGGCAGCATCGTCGATGCTTTCATCCTGCTCAACTATATAGCCGGGCAAGGCAAGCCAATCCTTAAAGGGCTCTTCGTTTCGTTCTATGAGTAATATTTTAAGTTCACCGGCTTCAAAACCGAATATTACACAATCGATTGAAAATACTGAGTTAAATGTGGGTAGCTTAACTTCCAAAGCGGGTAATTTTTAAGGAATAATATTGTTGTTAATTGGTTACCCGCTAAAGTAAAAAAAAAAATTAAATTTAAAGGTGTAAATTTTACACAGTATCTTCGTAGCTCCAAATTAATCTAACAAATGCAAAAAATATCAAAGCTTGCAGTTTTAACATCGGGCGGTGATGCACCGGGGATGAATCCCTGCATCCGTTCTATAGTTAGAACCGCCATCTACAATAAGTTACAGGTTGTAGGCATACGCCGTGGATACCAGGGACTTATAGAGGATGACATGTACGAAATGCAAGCCCGTTCAGTAAGTAACATCCTAAATTTAGGGGGCACTATTTTAAAAACCGCCCGCTGTTTACCCTTCCGTTCGGACGAAGGCATGGAACTGGCCTACCAGAACCTAAAAAAGCAAGGCATTGACGCCCTGGTAGTTATTGGCGGCGATGGTACATTTACAGGCGCTTTGCGCTTTTCGAAAAAATTCCCTGATATTGCGGTGATGGGCGTACCCGGAACCATTGACAACGACCTTTACGGATCAACCTATACACTTGGATTTGATACCGCTACCAATACTGTTATTGAGGCCATAGATAAGATCCGCGACACAGCGGATGCGCATGACCGCTTGTTTTTTGTTGAAGTTATGGGCCGCGATTCGGGCGCAATTGCCTTGCGCGCAGGTATCTCATGCGGTGCAGAAGCAATAATGCTTCCCGAAAAGACTACGGCAATTGACGACCTTATAGAAAACCTCAAAAACGGCTCATTAAATAAAAAGTCGTCAAGTATAGTTATTGTTGCCGAAGGCGATAAAAACGGCGGCGCTTATGATATTGCCAAAAAGGTGCAGAAGGAAGTAAAGCAATATGACGTAAAGGTTACCATATTAGGGCACCTGCAGCGTGGAGGCAGCCCATCGGCGTTCGATAGGGTGTTGGGAAGCCGCCTTGGCTATGCAGCTGTAAATGCGCTAATAGCAGGCAAGACACAATCGATGGTTGGTTTGGAAGCCAATTTCATCAAAATAACAAGCCTCGAAGAGGCGCTTAATCAACATACATTTAAACTGGAAGAAGATTTGATGCAGATGGCTGAAATACTATCGATCTAAATGAACGCAGTTGTATATAGCGGATCAAATTACGCCGAGTGGCGGTTATTCGACAGGGAGCGGACCATCGCCTCCTTTAAAACAGCCGGCATAAACCCATATTTTAACGACGAAAAACAGATCATACAACTGCTTAGTAAAAACATCAACCTCATTCACCACGCCGAGGAAATAAAAAGGATCTACTTTTTCGGCGCGGGTTCATTCACACCTGAACTTAAAAACACCGTTCATACTGCGTTTTCTATATTTTTCAAGTTCGGCAAGGTAAGCGTTGAGCACGACATTACGGCGGCAGCCATTGCCTGCTGCAAAAATTCACCGGGCATCATCAGCATCATCGGCAGCGGATCAAATGCGGCCTGGTACGATGGAAAAAAGGTAAAGCCAAACAATTATGGGCTGGGTTACATTTTAGCCGATGAGGGATCGGGTAACTGGCTTGGTCGTCAGCTTGTTAAGGGCTATATGAACGAAACATTGCCAGAGCATATCCGCAAAAAGTTTGTACAGCGCTATGATCCTGAGCGCACAACCCTGCTTGAAAAAATTTACCGGCAAAAACAACCGGCTGTTTACCTGAGTTCATTCACTGAGTTTTTTGTTGATAACCAGGAAGATAGCCACATAAGAGGCATCATCAGGGCAGGCTTCGACAAGCTGATGACCACCTATTTATTACCCCTGCATGATGAACATCCCGAAGCTTTTTTGTATTTTGCGGGCTCTGTTGCTGCAAGCTTTCAAAATGAATTAAAAGAGGCTGCTGCCGGTGCAAATCTTAAAATTGCCACTATAATTAAGGAACCAATAAACAATTTGCTTACATATTACGCTAACAGAAATTAAAAAGTACTACTCAATTAAAAATTAATAAAATCATGAAAATAGGAATTAACGGTTTCGGCCGTATTGGCCGCCTGGCATTCAGAGCTGCAATTGAAAGACCCGACATTGAAGTTGTTGGTATTAATGACCTTGTTGAGCCTGACTACATGGCTTACATGTTAAAATACGATTCAACCCACGGTCAGTTCAAAGGCACTATTGCTGTTGAAGGCGGTCATTTGGTGGTAAACGGAAAAACTATCCGCGTAACTGCTGAAAAAGACCCTGCTAACTTAAAATGGAATGAAGTTGGTGCGGAAATCATTATCGAATCGACAGGCTTGTTCCTTACACAGGAAACAGCTCAAAAACATATTGATGCCGGTGCAAAGAAGGTTGTAATGAGTGCTCCCGCAAAGGACGATACGCCAACTTTTGTAATGGGTGTTAACAACAAAAAATTAACCGCCGAGCATACCATCGTATCAAACGCATCATGTACTACTAACTGCCTTGCTCCTATCGCAAAGGTATTGAATGACAGCTTTGGTATCGAAGAAGGTTTAATGAGCACAGTTCACGCTGTTACAGCCACTCAAAAAACAGTTGACAGCCCATCGGCTAAGGACTGGAGAGGTGGCCGTGGTGCTTACCAGAACATCATCCCTTCATCAACAGGCGCTGCTAAGGCGGTTACTTTGGTTATCCCCGAATTAAAGGGTAAATTAACAGGTATGTCGTTCCGCGTTCCAGTTGCTGACGTTTCTGTTGTTGACTTAACTGTACGTCTTAAAAAAGGCGCCAGCTACGACCAAATCAAAGCTGCTATGAAAACAGCATCAGAAGGCGAACTAAAAGGTATTTTAGGATATACTGAAGATGACGTGGTTTCTGAAGATTTTAAAGGCGACGCACGCACATCAATTTTTGATGCTAAGGCAGGTATTGCTTTGAATGATAACTTCGTTAAGGTTGTATCATGGTACGATAACGAATGGGGTTATTCAAACAAACTGATCGACCTTGTTCAGGAATTAGGTAAAGTTTAATTAAAACTTTATTCTTTATATAAAAGCTCCCCAATGATCGGGGAGCTTTTTTTATAATATAACTTTCCATAAGCGCGTTAAAACAAAATGCGTCTTTCTTAATTTATTAGGTATGATATTATTTTCATTTGCAGGTAATATGGATGTCGAGCATTTTGCAAAAACTGTTCCGTCTGCCAAAAAGATTGGCATTGCCAAACTGCCGGGTTATAACTTCATATTCAATAAGACTGCCGACGATCTATCGTCAAAGGCGAATATCCTGCACTCATCCGACCCTAACGACTGCGTATGGGGTGTGCTGATAGAGCTTGATGACAAGGAAAAATCAAACTTTTTTAATGCTGAAACCTTTAGCAGCGACTTTATGCTGGAAACGGTAACTTGTATTGATCTCAACAATAAAATTTATACTGCATGTGCCTTTGTCGCCCTACCCCATGCTGTAAACACGCATCTGCTGCCTTACGACTGGTACCTGCAAAAAGTGATCGGCCTCGCTAAAAATGCGGGGTTGCCGGAAGACTATATCAAAAAAATATCCATGATGCCATTCAAAGTTGATCCGGATGATGAGAGGCGGGAAAAAAGGTTGATTAAGTAAAAAATAAGCGCTGCAGTTCTCCTCATAAACTGAAGGTAAAAGCATTTCTTGCTATATTGAGCACGTAAAACTTCACTATTGCTGTACAATGCTTTTTAACTCCGTTCAGTTTATCATTTTCTTTATAGCGGTAGTTACTGCGTTTTATTTAACACCCTTTAAATGGCGATGGTTGCTGTTACTGGCTGCCAGCTGCTATTTCTACATGGCCTATATCCCGGTTTACATTCTGATACTGGCGTTTACCATTACCATTGATTATTTTGTCGGCATTTATTTAGAGCGCACTACCGGTCGTGCAAAAAAACTGTTGCTGGTCATAAGCATACTGTCGAACATTGGAATTTTGGGCTTTTATAAATATTACAACTTTATAGCAGGTAATATCTCTGTATTACTGACTCACATTGGCTATCATGGCAGTATTCCGCTGTCTCATTTTATATTACCTATCGGGCTTTCCTTTCACACTTTCCAGGCGTTGAGCTACATTATCGAGGTTTATCGGGGCACTCAAAAGGCCGAAAGACATTTTGGTATATATGCGCTGTATGTGATGTTCTTCCCTCAGATGGTGGCCGGACCAATAGAGCGGCCGCAAAACATCATCTACCAGTTTTATGAAAAACAAACGCTTAACATCGACAATATTTCATCGGGCCTAAGGCTGATGCTAAGAGGCTTTTTTAAAAAGCTCGTGGTTGCCGACCGTATCGCCATCTACGTAAACGCTGTGTATAAAGACCCGCTTCACCACGACGGCAAAACTGTGCTGGTGGCAACCTTTTTATTTGCGTTCCAGATCTATTGCGATTTTTCAGGATATTCTGACATTGCCCTTGGCGCAGCCAGGGTTTTAGGGTTTAAGCTGCTAACCAATTTTAACCAGCCATACCTGGCGCGTAACGTGAGCGAATTTTGGAAAAGGTGGCACATATCGTTAACTACATGGTTTAGAGATTACCTGTACATTCCAATGGGCGGGAACCGGGTAACACTACCAATGGCTTATTTTAACCTGCTTGTTGTTTTTGTTATAAGTGGGTTATGGCATGGTGCCAGCTGGAACTTTGTTATCTGGGGTGCATTGAACGGAGTTTATTTGATCTTTTTAAGGCTAACCCGAAAGTTCTGGCCGGTATTTTTCAGGGTAACCTATTTAGATAAGATTACCGTATTAAAAATAATGTTGCAGGTAATGGTGACCACGATTTTCATTACCATTTCGTGGGTATTTTTCAGAGCCAATAATTTTACGGATGCCATTACTGTGCTCAAAAAGATCTTTTCGTTTAGCGGCACTATATGGCGGGGCGAATACACGTTATTTTATTGTATTACAGGCATCCTCATCTTATTAGTTTACGAGGTTAAGACCGAATATTTCGGCAAACGGTTCACCTTGTTCAATAGCTCCAATTCGTTTATAAGAAATTTCTCATACGGGCTGCTGGTAATTGCCATCATAATGCTTGGCGTATTTGATGGCGGCCAGTTTATTTACTTTCAATTTTGACGATGGGCAATAATTTAAAGGCATTGATAAAAAAGCTGGCATTGTTCATCCTATTGCTAATTGTGCTCGATTACACGACAGGCACCGTGTTAAAATATTTTTATTTCAAGCACGACTCGATAATTGGCAATACAACAACCTACGTTACCAACTATGCTGATCAGCAATTACTGGTCGTAGGCTCGTCCCACGCTGTGCATCATTACATTGCGAAACAACTGGCAGACAGCGTGCATTTTAGCAGTTATAATACCGGAGCCAGGGGTAATTACCTGCTATATTCCTATGCAATGTTGAAATGTATTTTACAGCGTTATACACCAAAGATTATTATCCTTGATATAAGAGCTGACGAATTCAGCGTGAACCCGGCCGGTTATGATCATCTGTCTTCCCTGTTGCCTTACTATGACCAACACCCTGAAATTCGCTCAATAATTAATCAGCGATCTGTATTCGAAAAAATAAAGGTTCTGTCAAAAACCTACCAGTTTAATTCGCAGCTTTTTTCTATAATTAATCGCAACATTTATAAGAACAAAACGGAGTTTAAGGCTGATAGCCTGTTGGGATTTATACCATTAACAGATACTATCAAAACTGTATTTAAGGGAAACTATTATACCGATATTGCTATTGACCAAAATTATGTTAACGTTTATAAATCGTTCCTTACTGAATGTTTGAAACGCCATGTTAAGGTATTCGTTTTTATTTCGCCGGTACTGCCAAAATTACGCTCAAACACCCGCACATCACAAATCGCGGCAAAAGTTGCAAATGAAGTTCATGTGCCATTCTTCGACTTTTCCAACGACGATCGTTTCAAGAACAGGGTTTATTTTTTTGATGATGAACACCTAAATATAAATGGGGCGAAAGTATACACATCTGTAATTATTGAGAAGATCAAACCTTCATCAGTTCGATAAAAGTCTTATTATAAGTATCCAGATTAACAGTCAAAATAACTACATCAATTCCCCATCCTTTTTCTCGTGGTAAGTTTTGTAGGAGAGGTAAAAGAAGAAGATAGAGATAATTGTATTAAGCACCAATCGCGGATAATTCAATGCAGGATACGTGGTGATAGCCTGGTAAATAACTAACCCTAAGGCAAGTATTCCGGCTATTAGATAAAGGATACGGTATTTAGGGTTCATAATTTTAAGTTCTATTCTTTTAACAACCGGGTATCTGATAAGAATGTTTTAGCAGCGACTAATAAGGGCTGGAATGCAAACAGTCTTCAAATAAACCATTTTTCAATGACTATTTGAAGACTGTTCAACTAAATATCTTTATTAGTAAGTATTTCTAACTCTGGTATGACTTCACCTTGCTGGTTTCCAGCGTTTCAATTTCCTCAACAGGGTAAGTTTTGTAAGCAAGAAAAAAGAAAACCATATCCGGGGCCGCAATCAACAAAACTCTTAAGGGATTGATATCCGGGTATGCAATAAATGCATCATAACCAAGAAATGCAAATCCGGCAAAGCCTATCATCAGGTACAGTGAACGATATTTTGGGTTCATAATGTGGATTGACCCGTCTTAAAGAATCAATGTACTTATTACGCAACCGGTATAAAAAAGGTTCCTTTAAATTGGCTAAGTTATTAACATTCAGATAACTATTTTTTCAATTCGTATTTAGCGGGTACAACAGCCGCCTTTTTAAATATTACGGCTGCCAAAGGCGGAATGGTTACTAAAATTGAATTATCCCTGCCATGCCAGTTAATAGCTTCGGTAGCAAATTGCCCGTTATTTTCAACACCGCTGCCCCAGAATCTTTTTGCATCGGAATTAAAGATCTCATTCCATTTACCTTTTGATGGCATTCCGATCCTGTAACCATGGTGTGTTATTGGTGTCATGTTTAAGATAACAACCAGGTCGTTCTCAACATCGTGCCCCTTGCGGTTATAAACCAATATCGAATCGTTTGAGTTACCACCGTCAACCCATTCAAAGCTACTCCATTCAAAGCCTTTTTCGTAAAGTGCAGGCTCATCTCGGTATAAATGGTTCAGTGCCTTTACTGTTTCCTTTATTCCCTGGTGGTTAGGGTATTCTAGCAGGTACCAGTCTAACGAGTTTTGGAAGTTCCATTCTGTGCCTTGTCCAAATTCGGCACCCATAAATAACAGCTTGGTGCCGGGATGGGTAAACATATAGCTGTAAAGCAAACGCAGGTTGGCAAATTGCTGCCATTCGTCACCCGGCATTTTGCGCAGCATGGAGCCTTTTCCATACACCACCTCATCATGCGAGAAGGGCAGCATAAAGTTTTCCGTAAAGGCATAGATCAGGCTAAAAGTGATCTGGTTATGGTGATACTTACGATAAAGCGGATCAGTAGAAAAATATTTGATGGAATCGTGCATCCAGCCCATCATCCATTTCATACCAAAACCCAAACCACCAGTATAAACCGGGCGACTCACACCTGTAAATGAGGTTGATTCCTCTGCAATGGTTTGTGTGTCGGGGAAGATGCTGTAAACCGCTTCGTTAAATTCCTTTAAAAATGAGATCGCTTCCAGGTTTTCGTTCCCCCCGTACATATTGGTTTCCCATTCACCGTGTTTACGTGAGTAATCAAGGTACAGCATAGACGCTACCGCATCTACGCGCAATCCGTCGGCATGGTACCTGTCCAGCCAAAAAATAGCGTTACTTATTAAAAATGCGCGAACCTCGTTACGTCCGTAATTAAATATGTATGATTTCCAATCGGGGTGAAAGCCCTTGCGTGGGTCGGCGTGCTCATAAAGGTGCGTACCGTCAAACTTGTATAACGCATGGATATCGCCTGGAAAGTGTGATGGTACCCAATCCAGGATCACCCCTATTCCGGCCTTATGCAATTCTTCAATTAAATACATGAGCTGTTGCGGCGTGCCATATCTTGACGATGCAGCAAAGAAGCCGGTGATCTGGTATCCCCAGCTTGGATAATACGGGTGCTCCATTATCGGCATAAACTCCACGTGTGTAAAGCCCATTTCCTTAATGTAAGGCACTAATCTATCGGCAAGCTGATCGTATGTTAAAAACTCATCCGGGCTTTCATAACTTCTTGCCCATGAGCCAATGTGCATTTCGTAAACCGAATATGGCCTGTTCAACGCGTTATGCCCCTCACGGGTAGCCATCCATTCGGTATCTTTCCACTCGTAAAAAGTGTCAGCAACTATGGATGCTGTTTTTGGAGCAACTTCCCAGCGTAATGCAAACGGATCGCTTTTTTCAAGGTCCTCTCCTGTCGATGATTTGATGTAATATTTATAGGTTTCGCCAACGCCTATATTCGGGATAAATCCCTCCCAGATCCCAGAGCCGTCCCAACGCACATATAAAGGGTGCGAGCCCCTGTTCCATCCGTTAAAATTAGCAATTAGCGATACATATTGTGCATTTGGCGCCCAAACAGAAAAGTAAGTACCTACAACCCCATTAAATTCAACTACATGTGAACCAAATTTTTCATACAGCTTGTAATGCTTGCCCGACTTAAACAGGGCAATATCAAAATCGGTAAAACGGCTGTACACTTCAACCGCATTTAATACCGGTGGTGGCGGCGCTAATATAACCGTGGTTGTTTTTTTAGTGGTTTTAGGCGCAGCAGCTTCCTTCTTTGCAGTAGGTTTAGCCTTAGGCTTAGCAGGTGCAGCATCTTTTACCGGGGTCGCTGCCTTTGCCTTAGCCGTTTTCTTTGCTGCCACAGATTTGGCTGCAGGCTGTGCAGGTTCGGTTTGATCTTGTTTTTTTGCCATAGTATGGAGCGGCCATGAAGGCTGTTAGATTGTCAGAGTAAGGGTATATAATTGGTTTATAACAAATATAGCGATAAGAGGTTGAGGATTTCTTTTTAGGAAGCGATAAACTTACGAAGTTTCTAAAACTTCGTAAGTTTTCTCATTATTCCGCGTTCAACTAATCTCTGGTCTCTAACCACTAATCTCTATTTAACTATTTCAATCTGCTTAAAGTTCTTGGTGAACTTAAATTCAACGTTTTTATTTTCGTCAATGCTGAATGGCACGTCCTTACCGTCGGCTAAGATCCTGGTGGGAGCAAATGGCAAACCGATCACATTAAAATGATAACTTTCGTAGCGTGGCGTATAAAGCCCCTCCATGGATTGCTGAATGGTTAACAGCGCACTTTTGCCACTTACAACAAACTTCTTCTCCAGGTAAATATCCTGCTCGTAGGCAAACGTTTCTCCGTAATCTTCAAACAGGAACGAATTAACCTCGTAATTACTGTAATAGATATTCAGTTTCACTTCCTCAATTTCCTTTTCGCCAACATATTGCATCACAGGATATTCAGGGATAACAGAACCTGCCTTTACGAAGATCGGGATGGTTTCCAACGGTGTAGGCACCAGTACTTCCTGCCCGCCGTCAACCATTTCATAGGTCCAGAAGTTATACCATTTGCCTTTTGGCAGATAAACCATGCGGCTTTGCTGACCAGGTTCAAGCACCGGGCAAATCAGGATCTTATCACCGTAGGTAAACTCGTCCTGGCGGAAATGGTTGCTGATCTCGTCCTGCTCCTGCATCACAATCGGCCTTAAAATAGGGAAGCCATAACGGTGATGTTCCCAAAAAGTTGAATATAGATAAGGCAGCATGCGATACCGCAGCTCGATAAATTTGCGGTTGATATCAGTATATGGCGCGCCAAAGCTCCACGGCTCACGCTCCTTGGTATCACCGGCAGAGTGTGCACGCATAAACGGCGAAAATGTTCCCATCTGGATCCAGCGGGTAAACAGTTCGCCATCAGGCTCACCGCTAAAGCCGCCAATATCGGTTCCGCAGAAGGAAATGCCTGATGTAGACAAACGCTGCATCTGGATATTGCCTAATTTCAAGTGCTCCCATGATGCAACATTATCACCTGTCCAAACAGATGAATAACGCTGCACACCTGAATAGCCGGCCCTGGTGATGGTAAAAGGCCTCTTATTTTTCATCAGTTTGCGCAAGCCCTCATAAGTAGCGCGCACCATTTGCATTCCATAAACATTATGGGCCTTGCGGTGTGATCCGCGGAAGCCATCATATTGGTGACGAACATCGTCAGGGAACGTACCTGCACCAAATACGGCCGGCTCGTTCATATCATTCCAAACACCCGCTACGCCTAATTGAACCAACTCGTCAAATAAGCCTCCCCACCATTCGCGTACTTCGGGATTGGTAAAATCAGGAAACTGGCAACGCCCTGGCCATACGTGACCTTCCATAAAATAATCATCGCAGCGGCGGCAGAAATACCGTTTTTCCTTACCCTCTTTAAACACCGAATAATTATCATCCACCCTAATGCCCGGATCAATAATAACCACGGTTTTAAAGCCGTCGGCAGTTAATTCTTTGATCATCTTTTTAGGATCGGGGAAATATTTGCGGTTCCAGGTAAAGCAGCGGTACCCGTCCATATAATCTATGTCGAGGTAAATTCCATCACACGGAATTTTATTCTCACGGAATCCGTTGGCAATCTTCCTTACCTTGGCTTCAGGATAATAGCTCCACCTGCATTGGTGATAGCCAAATGCCCAAAGTGGCGGCATAGGATGTGTACCGGTTAAATAATGGTAACTTTTTACCACGTCCATCATGTGTGGCCCGTGGATATAGTAATATTGCAGCTCGCCGCCATCAGCCCAAAAACTGGTCTTTGTGGGGTCTTCTGCACCAAAATCAAAATGTGCCTTAAATGTATTGTCGAAGAAGATGCCGTGGGCTATACCCTCATTTAAGCTGATATAGAACGGGATGCTGCGGTAGAGCGGATCCTGGTTCCAGGCAAATGAATAAGCATCTGTGTTCCAGTTTCTTAATCTTTTTCCGCGCAGGTTAAGCTCGGTGGGTTTATCGCCCAGTCCGAAAAAGCTTTCCTTTTCAGAACAGGTTTTTGTACAGTAAACATAATAGCCGCCAAACTTAACATTCTCTTCCCAGTGCATCGGCACAGCATCCGAACTGGTAATATGATCCTGGCTATCAGAAAACGATATAAAGAAGTCTTCCTTACGGATATGGCAATGTACAGCGCTGGTTGACACACGGAATTCTAATGCATCTTCATGTAAGGCAAATACAATTGCCTTTTGTTCCAGTTTAGGTACCGCATACGAGAATTCTTCCAAAAACACACCGTGCGGCGCTAACCTTACACGGATGATTTCGTCTGTAATTACGGTTACCTCTACTTTTGCATCCCCATCGGTAAAAAAAAACTTATTATCCTGTTGGTCGACGTGATTGGGCACGCCAAGGTATTTCTTGATGATGGGTTTTATCCCATCTGCAGGATTATTAAGGTGATGAAACTCTTCTTCCTCTTCTATTAAACTATTAGCTATCAGCTCCTGGTTAAGTATATTGTCTTCCATTAAATATTTTTAGTCTCTATCCCCAAACAAACGCATTGTGTATCCTGTACGCAATATACAATAATACATATTTTTCTAAAACCATTAACCGTGCCAAATAGAGTTTTTTGTTAAAGTTGATTTCATTTATGGAGACGGTACCTTTTTAAATATATCAACAAAAATAAGTGGGATTTTTAGTGCATCAGGGTTAATGTATAACGCAATATTTATCGTAAAGGTGCTGCCTCTACTGGCAAAAAATTCTTTCTGTGCTTTTTCTACCAATATTTGGCTTCTAACCGCGCCGCTTTCAATGTTCTGCGGAAAGATTGTTATTCCTCTTTTTCATTGATCAATAATGTTAATAATGCCGCTAAAATCATCAAACAACCTCCAATTTCAACAGCAAGCAAACGATTATTATTCAATAAATGCGACATTATCCAGCCAAAAAACAACGAAGCCAAGATCTCGGGCAGCACAATGAAAAAATTAAAAATGCCCATGTAAATACCCACTTTATCTTCGGGAAGACAGCCACCCAGCATAGCATACGGCATAGATAGTATACTGGCCCAGGCAATCCCCACACCCGTCATTGATAAATATAACATTTCGGGCACGTGGATAAAAGCAACAGATATCAAACCTACAGCACCACAAAGCAAACATACCATATGCGTATACTTACGTCCTATCCGGCTGGCTATAAACGGTAAAAAAAACGCAAAAACAAAGGTTATAAGATTATAATATGATAATGTCAGCCCTGCAAATTCAATCCCATGGGTATATAAAGCCGTTTTTTCACTTACTGCGCCAAAAACATTTCGTGCCACTGCGGGCGAGTAGTAAAACCACATTAAAAACAAGCCCGGCCAGGTAAAAAACTGCACCAATGCAAGCTTTCTCATTCTTTTTGGCATATTTCCAATAGAATGAAATATCTCTTTAGCCCCGGCGCCAAACCCTTTTTTCTCCTCTTTTGTTTTTAATTTATCCGTCAGATTTGCCGGTGGATACTCTGTGCTTGTAATTATTGTGTACAACACTGCCGTTATAAATGCAAAGGCACCTATATAAAAAGAATATCGCACCGTTGCAGGTATGGGGCCACTACTAACATTATTGATTACGTGGAACCAATGAGCCATCATCCATGGAAGTGCCGACGCCACTATAGAACCTAACCCAATAAAAACACTCTGCATAGCAAAACCTCGGGTACGCTGATCGTCAGGAAGTTTGTCGGTTATAAATGCTCTGAATGGCTCCATGCTAACGTTGATAGAGGTATCCATTATCCATAACAAACCTGCAGCCATCCACAACGTGGAAGAATTAGGCATAAAAAGGAGGGCAACAGAACTTACAATTGCTCCAACAAGAAAATAAGGCCTGCGACGCCCCAGCTTTTTATGCCAGGTATGGTCGCTCATGTAACCTACTATTGGCTGTACCAATAAACCAGTTAATGGCGCCGCCAAAAATAACATGGGTATTTTATCAGGCTTTGCACCCAGGTATTCATAAATGGCTCCCATATTTGCCATTTGCAGCGCCCACCCGAACTGAATGCCTAAAAAGCCGAAACTCATATTCCATATTTGCCAAAAGCTTAGCCTCGGCTTGTGGGTCCTGCTTAAAGTTGCCATATATTTTAATTCAATAGTTTATTGGTTGACGCGATTTTGGAATTGTAACGATTAACGGGATCACTTTACACCTGTAGAATCCTGTTAATCATTCAAATCTTAAAATCGTGTTAAAATTCCAGTAACATTCCGCTTGTGGCGGGCAATGTCAAAGCAATTCCGTTGTTTATATCGTTTGTATTATAATTGGTTCCGCTCAACAAATCCTTAAACTGTTTTGCCCCGCTTACATTCAATTGTTTAAGCAGGTCGTCCGGCAGTTTAACGGTTGTGGTTTGTTCGCTGCGGTTAAAATTGGTAATTACTAATATACGTTGTTTGGCAGTATATCTCAGGAAAATATACAACCGGGTGTTAAAACCAGGCTGGTGCTCGTTAGCTACCATCAGTTCATAAAATTCGCCGGTTGTAAAGGCTTCATTGGCATGTACCGCATTCAGCAAATTGCTGTAAAAGCTGCGAAGTTTCCTTTGATCGTCACACAACTGCCCGCCATCAAACTTGCCATTGTTCATCCATTTCTGGTGCTCGGGCATGCCCCAATAATCAAAAATACTGCTGCGGCCGTCATCACCGCCAAAGCCTTCGGCACCTGCGCCTGGCTCTCCTACTTCCTGGCCCGAATAGATCATCACCGGACCGGTAGCCAGCGTTGCTGTAACTATCATTCCAGGAATGGCGTTCCATGGGTTGCCTGCAAAATCCCTTGATGCAATGCGCTGCTCATCGTGGTTTTCCATAAAGCGGAGCATGCGGCCGTCGATGCCGTTGCTGTCATTATGCCAAACATGGTTAATGTCCCAGGTGGTAGCGTTTGGTTCATTACGGGTAAGGCGTTTGATGGCATCGTAAAGACCTACCTTGTCATACAAGTAGTCGAACTTTCCCGTATTAATATATTTTTTGTAAAGTGTACTGTTATATGCTTCGCCAATAAAAATCAGGCCGGTGTGCTGCGCCTTTAGCTTAGGGATCACCCAACCCCAAAATTCAAATGGTACCATCTCCACCATATCGCACCGGAAACCATCCACACCTTTGGCTGCCCAGAAACTCAAAATGTCGTACATCTTATTCCACAACGGCGGAACAGGATCAAAATGCGGGGTACGGTTATTCAAATAATCAACGCCGTAGTTCAGCTTCATTGTCTCAAACCAATCATTGATTGATGGCGATGCGCTGAACACATCATTGCCAGTGGCTTTTGCCGGATGTTCGTCAAATTTGCCGTCCTTTAGCGAACTTTTAAGCTCATCGCCGCCCGGATTATACCCGGCAGGTACTGTAAAATGCTGCGCAGGGATATAGTAAAAATCATTTTTAGGGCTGAATGCCTGCGTGGTATCATCATCCTGCCCAAAATCCCTAACGCCTGCTGGTTTTACATCCGAGCCATAGGTACGGGCAACGTGGTTAGGCACGCAATCCATTAAAACTTTAAGGCCGTTGGCATGGGTACGGTTGACCAAGGCTTCATACTCTGTCATGCGGTTTTTTACATCTACCGCCAGATCAGGATCAACATCGTAATAATCTTTAATCGCATAGGGTGAGCCCGCACGTCCCTTTACAATGTCCGGATCATCGGCCTTGATGCCGAATGACGAATAATCCGTCATGGTGGCGTGCTCAATTACCCCGGTGAACCAAACGTGGGTAAACCCCATCGCCTTTATTTCATGTAAAGCCTTATCACTGATATCATTAAACTTGCCCGAGCCGTTTTCTTCAATGGAACCGTTAAACTTGTTGACGGTTTTTGTATTGCCGAAAAGGCGGGGCAGCATTTGATAAATTATCAATTTATCGCCGGTTGATGGTTGCTCCATTCTTTTTGTTTGTGCCGATTTTTTGGATTGTGAAAAAGTACTTAACGGCAGCAATATAACCGAAATTAAGCAGGTAAGTTTTCCAATCCTGTTTATCAACTGGTATCTCATTTATGCCTCAACCAGTAACTCGTCATTTGCCTTTATAACCTGCGGTTTGCCGTAAATGAACACATTGGTTTCGCTACCCGACAGGTTTTTGATCTGTACGCCGTCTTTGCTCACTTTGATATTCAATACCGCGCCGCGGAAGCCAATATGAAACGAGAACGATTGCCATTTACCTGGCAAAAACGGCTGGAAGGACAGCTTGCCATCAATTACACGCATCCCTCCAAAACCTTCCACTACCGACATCCAGGTGCCTGCCATCGATGTAATATGGCAGCCATCTTCAGTGTCGTTGTTGTAATCGTCCAGGTCTAAACGGGCAGTACGGAGGTAAAACTCGTATGCGCGCGCCTCATCGCCTAATTTGGCAGCAAGAATTGCGTGCACACAAGGCGATAAGGAAGATTCATGCACCGTCCGTGGTTCGTAAAAATCAAAATTTCTGCGGATGGTCTCAATATCATATTGATCCTCAAAAAAATAGATGCCCTGCAAAACGTCAGCTTGTTTAATGTAGCAAGAGCGCAGGATCCGATCCCAGCTCCATTTTTGGTTGATAGGGCGGTCTGCTGCAGGCAGATCCTTAACCAGGATCTGTTCCTTATCCAAATAGCCGTCCTGCTGTAAAAACACCTGCTGCCGTTCATCATAAGGATAATACATTTTTGCAATGATGTCCTTAAAGCGGGCAGTTTCCTCTGTCTCGTTAAAGCTGATCCTTTTTACCAATTCTGCATATTTTGCAGCGTCGGTTGCCTTAATCTTTTCGGCAACCTCCATGGTATATTTCATGCACCAGGTAGCCAGTGTGCTGGTGTACCAGTTATTGTTTACGTTGTTCTCATACTCGTTAGGCCCGGTAACACCCAGCATAACATATTGCTGCCTGTCGCCCGAGAATGTAACTCTTTGCGACCAGAAACGCGCAATTGCTATCAGCACTTCTAACCCATAATCGGCCAGGTAGGCTTCGTCAGCGGTATATCTTACATAGTTGAAAATAGCATAGGCAATAGCACCGTTGCGATGGATCTCCTCGAAAGTGATCTCCCACTCGTTATGGCATTCGGTACCATCCATGGTAACCATTGGGTATAGCGCCGCGCCGTTATTGAAGCCCAGCAGTTTTGCATTTTCGATGGCTTTTCCCAATTGCTTATAACGATAGAGCAGCAAATTTTTGGTAACCTTTTGGTCTGCTGTCGATAAATAGAATGGCACACAATAAGCTTCCGTATCCCAATAAGTTGAACCGCCATATTTTTCGCCGGTAAAACCTTTAGGGCCGATATTTAAGCGATCATCCTCGCCGGTGTAAGTTTGGTTGAGCTGGAAAATATTAAAGCGGATAGCCTGTTGCGCCGATGCATCGCCCTCGATGATAATATCGTTCATTTTCCATTTTTCGGCCCAGGCATCAGCCTGTTCCTGCAGCATGATATCAAAGCCCTTCTTGCTAATATTGGCTAAAGTAGTTTTCAAATTAGCGGCAAGGTCCGCTGCCTCATAGTTTTGCGACGACAGGTTAGCAGCGTATTTAATGATGGTTGTGTTTTGCCCCTCTGTTACCTGCAATTTGAATTTTGCAGCGATATATTTCTCTTTAGTAACTGCCTGGGTGTGCAGTTTAACAGGCTCACCAGCTTGCAACACGCTGATCAGCATTCCCGTTGCCACCTCGAACCCTGTTTTTTTGGTGCGCATCTGGATGAAGCCTCCATCGTTCCAGCTTTCCTTTTTTACTTCGTCCCAAAATTTCTCATCGTAGTTTGAGTCTTTGTTAACTACATCGCCGTCGATAAACGGGGTAATGGTTAATGAGCCTGAAAAGTTAACAGGAGTAATTGTATATTTTATTGCGCCGGCCTCATCATCAGCCATGCTGCAAAAACGCGTAGCTTCCACCTCAACAACTTTCCCAAGGGCCGTTTTTGCCGTGAAATTTCTTTTCAGGTAGCCTTCCTGCATATTTAGCTCGCGCCTGAAACTTATCACTTCGCATTTAGCCAGGTCAAGCCGTTCGCTGTCGATGTTTATATCTATGCCGATCCAATTTGCTGCATTAAGCACCTTGGCAAAATATTCCGGGTAGCCATTTTTCCACCAGCCAACCCGGGTTTTATCCGGGTAATACACCCCGGCAACATAGTTACCCTGTAATGTATCGCCGCTGTATGCTTCCTCAAAGTTCGCCCGCTGGCCCATCCGGCCATTACCCAGGCTAAAAATACTTTCGGATACCTTATTGTGATGAGGGTTAAAGCCTTCTTCTATAATTTTCCACTCATCAACTTCAATGTAGTCCTTCATTCTTATGTAGTAATTGTGTATTCAGTCATATTTGTCATTCTGAGCGACAGCGAAGAATCTTATGCTTCAGGCTGATCTACGTTATATCTGTCGTGCGTTCGTGTCCCGCGTAGAAGATCCTTCGCTATCGCTCAGGATGACAAAAAAAGTTTATTTTATAATTCGTTGAGTATCTCCAAACTCATTTTATCCAACCCGCTTATCACTATATTGGCTTCACTCAGCACCTCGGGCAGTCCTATACCCACTACCTTCATGCCCCCGTTTATGGCTGCCTCAACGCCTGCAATGGCATCTTCAAACACCACGCATTCGACTGGAATTACACCCAGCGCTTCGGCGCCCTTCAAAAAAACTTCAGGATCAGGTTTGGCTTTGCTTACATGGTTGCCATCCACTATCGTATCAAACAGGTGCGACAAACCAATTTTGTTCAGTATGGTTGATGAGTTCTTACTCGCCGAGCCCAATGCCGTTTTTATTCCGGCGGCGCGGCAGGTCTCTAAAAACTCCTTTGCTCCGGGCAGTATTTCAGCGGGCGTCATGCGGTTTATCATTTCCACATACCAGTCGTTTTTACGGGTGGCCAGTTCCTGCTGTTCTTCGGGTGTTTTTGTAACATGCCCCAGCTCCAGGATGATCTCCAGCGACCGTACGCGGCTAACACCCTTCAATCTCTCGTTATCGTGTTCTGTAAAGTTGATGCCCAGTTCGTCGGCTAATCGTTTCCATGCTTTGTAATGATAAACGGCTGTGTCGACAATCACTCCATCCAAATCAAAAATACAGGCTTTTATAGTACTCATTTTTATTGTTCGCAAATTTAATTAATTAGGGCTTAGTTGGTTATGAATTGTTCGACGACAATCATTTTTATCAATTCACTAATTAACCGTTAAAAAATCATCATTCAATTATTAATTTCTAAATATTTTCGCCTCACCCCAAACCCCTCTCCAAAGGAGGGGGGCTTATAGTCGGCTCTAAAATTATTTTGCCACCAGTTCCAGTACCAAGGTTGATTTTGGGCCCACTGTGAGTTTATCAAGGCCGGTATTACCGCCTGTAATTATATTTTTGGCGGTTTTAGCACCCTTTATCCGTTCGTAATAGCGGGTTGTCCCGGTAGTTTGTTCCTTGTCGGTACTGTTGTAAACAATCATCACCGTTTTCTTATCATCATACCTGAAATATACATAGATGCCATTTTCGGGGATATACTGCATCATTTTCCCGGTTTGCAAAGCGGTGGTAGTCTTGCGGTAATTGGCCAGCGTTTTTATGTAGTTGAACGCATCATTTTCCTTTTCATCACGACCTTCGGCAGTAAATTTATTCTTTTTATCGCCATCCCATCCGCCGGGAAAATCCTCCCGCACTAACCCATCCGGGTTCGAGTAGTTTTTCATCAGGATCTCGTCGCCGTAATACATTTGCGGCACACCGCGCATGGTCATCAGCATGGCCATGGCCGATTTATATTTGTTGATATCCTCACCCACTACCGACAGGATGCGGCTCATATCATGGTTATCTAAAAAGATGGTATTGCGGGTTACATCCTGGTACAAAAAGTCCTGCGCCAGCACTGAATACAGGCGATTCACTCCTTCAGTCCAGCCTTCGTTGGCATTCAGCGCATCGTAAATGGCCTCCTTTAAAACGCCGTCGGTTACGCCGGGCAGGTGGGTATCAAAACCACGATTAACGGTGTTGCCCTGTGTAAAGAATGCCTGGTTAGCAGCCGACCATACCAGCGTTTCACCGAAAATGGACAGGTGCGGAAACTCATTCTTCACATCAACCGCCCATTTTGCCATATATTCCGGATCGTTATACGGGTAGGTATCCAAACGGAAGCCATCGACACCGGCATATTCAACCCACCAGATATGGTTTTGAGTAAGGAAATTTTGAACATAAGGATTGTTCTCGTTCATGTCCGCCATGCGGTGATCAAACCAGCCGTCAAGCATTTGCTTACGGTCTGACGGCGCACCGTGGGGGTCCATTACCGCCATATCCCTAAAGTTTGATTTGGTATACTTTGGCCATTGATGCACCCAGCTTTTCATCGGCATGTCGCTGATGGTGTAGCCTTCGGTGCCCGCGTGATTATGTACAAGGTCCTTTACTACCTTCATGCCCATGCTGTGGCATTTTTCAACAAACTTTTTATAAAGCTCGTTGGTGCCATAGCGCGGATCAACCTTATAATAATCCGTAACAGCGTAACCATGGTAGGAAGCATGAGGCTCATCATTCTCAATTTCGGGCGTTAGCCAAATGGCTGTAACACCCAAATCCTTCAGATAATCCAGGTGGTTCATCACCCCCTGCAAATCGCCGCCGTGACGGCTGAACATGGAATCGCGGTGGATGCCCTGCTCGCGCAGGTTGGTAAATGAGTCGTTCGATGGGTCACCATTGGAGAAGCGGTCGGGCATGATGAGATAGATCAAATCCTTGCTGGTTACCCCCTGCGCACGCCCGGGCGAATGGTCCCGTGCCTTGAGCGCATAACTATATGTTAGCGGCTTTTCATTGGCTTTTACAAACTTTATCGGGAACGTTCCCGGAATTGCACCCGATAAAACGCGCAAATCAACAAAAAGGTAGTTCGGATTTTCAACTTTATGCACCGCGACCAGCTTAACACCGGGGTAGTTTAGCTCCACTTTGCGGTCGGCAATGTGGTCGCCGTGAACGATCAGTTGCAGGTTAGGATTGTGCATGCCTACCCACCAAAACATGGGTTCTACGCGTTCCAGGGCAGGAATTTGAGCAAACGAGCCCAGTGCCATCAACAGGCAGCAAGCTGTAAAAAACAATAATTTTTTCATACCAGGTTTTATCAGAAGATAATTGGGCGGGGTGATGAATTCTTCGATCATCCGCGTTCCAAATTTAAAATAAAAATGATTTGTTGTACGAAAAAGTGAAATTTAGTTTTTGGTGGGGATCAGGAATGGGTTAGCTGTATTCCTACCCATCTCGCGTAGGCCTGCGACCTACGCTTTTGGATGTCGCCCTTTCAGGGCTTTGATATTGTTGGACGATCTCAGTAATCCTTCCTTAAAAAAATCAATTTTTGAAATAGTTATTCGAATGATGTACTACCTTCACGCCCTGAAGGGGCGAAATAAATCAGCGCAGGTCGCAGAGCTGCGCTAAACAAACGGAAGCATGTTTATTGAAACCCCCTCAAATATTCCTCTTCTGTACCCATTCCCATTTTTTTCCTCCGCGCATTAAGCTGTTCGGGGTTTTCAACCGGAAAGGGTGATGCTTTGTGTGTTTTTAGGTCGATGTGAATTTGTGTGCCATAGATCTGTTTTTGCTTTTTGTTTACCAGCACCCGGTCGGTTAGATAGGCGTAGTTTTCTTTGCTGGCATTGTTCTTCGCTACCTCAATTTTCATTAAAGCCAAAACTTGTTCCTGGAATGGGATATCGTCGTCACAATGATCTACTATAGCCCAAAAATCGGCAGACCACTCCCCTACTAAACTGTAGCCCGGGTAACCATATTTTTTTATGATGGCTTTGGCTTTAACCTCATTGATACTATCAGCCTCGGCCCAATTTCGCTGAATTGTTTCGTCATCGTATTTGGATGGCGTTTTGCTGCCGGCCTTCGCGTTTTCCTTGCGCCAAAATTGGTCGTCCTTAAACATGGAATCAATTTTTTGGATCAATAGGGTGTCGTGCTTTACGGTCTGGGCCGATAGGTTGAGGTAGAAAAATGAGCAGGCAAAGATAATGACAGTTATTTTTTTCATGCTGTTAATTTAAAAACTAAATATATAGTTATTAAACCAATCGAAGAAATTTCTTTTTTCTTTTGAACTATCAACTCCGAACTAAAACACTTACCTTTAGGCAACTAAACCCCGATACCATGGCTGATTTCTTAACTGCTTTTCAAATAACCATGCAAACCGAGGGCGGGTACAACCCCGGTGACGGCGAAGCAGAAACCTATATGGGTGTTGACCGCTCACAAAACCCGAACTGGAGTGGTTGGCCAACCATTGACCAAATAAAAGCAGCCAATCCCGGTGCAACCATTTCAGCGCTTAACAAGCTGTTTGCTGCCAATCATACATTACAAGCTAACATACAGCAATTTTACCAATCCGGGTATTGGGATGCTTACAAACTCAGCACCATTACGGATCAACAGGCGGCCAACGCCATGTTCGACTGCGCCGTTAATCCTTGTCTCATCTCAATGGATTACGTTGCACAAATGGCCTGCAACACTGTACAGCATAATGTCGTTGGCGTTGATGGGCAGATAGGTAAACTTACCAGGGGATGCATTAATTCCTTGCCGGCTAACCTTTTTGTTACCGCCTTCAACGGGATCCGCGTAGCAAATTACTATGAACGTGTAAAGCTAAACCCCACAGACAAACAATGGCTAAGCAGCTGGCTGGGCAGGTGTAAGGTGTATGTAGGGTAGGGACCGGTCCATGGACCATGGTCGATAGTCCATAGTTAAAAAGTCCTCCTGCTATGGACTATGGACCATCGACTATGGACTTTCCCCAAAAATCATTTCCATTCCCTACCCCAAACCCCTATCTTTAAACCCTATTTTAAAATATGGCAACAGAAGTTAAATGCCCCAGCTGCGGGTTCGGTTTTCCGATTGAGGAAGTGATGGCGGAGGAGTACAAAAAGGAGCTCCGCGTGAAGATGCAGGAGTATACCCAGCAAAAGGAGGAGGAATACCGCCGCAAGGAAAATGATTTTGTAACCCGCGAAAAACAGCAAGCCCAGCAATATGAACAACGCCTGGCCGATGAGAAAAAACAATTGCAGCTTTCGGTTGAGCAAAGTCTCCGAAAATCAATAGCAACCGATTTTGAGAACCAAATGCAGCTGCTGCAAAATACGCTGAACGAAAAGGACGAAAAGCTGAAGCTGAGCCGCCAAAAGGAATTTGAATTTCTTCAAAAGGAAAAGGCACTGAATGAAAAGGAAGCCGAACTTGGCCTGGAACTACAACGTAAATTGCAGGAACAACGCAATGAGCTTACTGAACAAATAAGAAAACAAGAAACAGAGAAATTTAACCTGAAGGACACCGACTACCAGCTAAAAGTTAAGGAACTGGAAAAACAGCTGGATGACCAGAAAAAGCTGGCTGACGAAATGAAGCGAAAAGCCGAGCAAGGCTCCATGCAGCTGCAGGGTGAAGCGCAGGAACTTATTTTAGAAGATCTGCTGCGTGTTAATTTTCCATTCGACCTGATTAGCGAAGTGGGCAAGGGCGTGCGTGGCGCCGATTGTGTACAAACCGTGCGCAACCAGTTTGGGCAGGAATGCGGCCGCATTATTTATGAAAGCAAACGCACCAAGGATTTTGGTGCCGACTGGATAGAGAAGCTCAAAAAAGATATGCGCAACATCGGTGTGGATGTGGCAGTGATCGTAAGCCAGTGTTATCCAAAGGGGATGGATTGCTTCGGTGAAAAGGATGGCATTTGGATCTGCTCATTCGACGAAGTACGTGCGGTAGCCTACATTTTGCGTGATGGCATTTTAAAATTGAGCAACCTTGCCAAATCACAGGATAATAAGGGTGATAAAATGCATTTACTGTATGATTACCTGATCAGCAGCGAATTTAGCGAACAATGGAAGGCCATCCGCGAGGGCTTTTTGAGTATGCGCATGAGCATCCAAAAGGAACGGGATGCCATGGAAAAACTATGGAAAGCCCGCGAAAAACAGCTGGAAAAAGTGCTGCTGAATGCTGCCCATATCCAGGGATCGGTTGAAGGCATAGCAGGCAGCGATGTGATCCAGCTGAGCCTGACGGATGACGATGATGCGTTGTTGTTGGAATAGTACCGGGATTAACGGATTTTAAGGATTAGTTTGGATGAATTGACCTGAATTTATGGGCCTCATCTTATCAATATTGATGATTATATTTAACAGCGTATTACTGCTGCATTAATTTAATCATACGGTGTTGAGGCAATTAGGCTTTTTCCTGTTTCTAATTATCGTGGTAAAAGGGTACGCCCAATCGTCGGTAGTTCCGAACAGTGCATCACAGACCATCACCTTTGCCCAGCCCCCTTCTAAAACTTATGGCGATGTCGATTTTAAGCTCGCAGCAAGCAGCTCCAACCCTAATATAGCGCTTACATATTCAAGTGATAACACATCCGTGGCAACCGTTGATAATGCCGGCAATGTACATATTACCGGCGCCGGGAGCTGCACCTTAACCGTATCGCAGCCCGGAAACGCAACATATTCTGTAGCTAAGCCGGTTTCACACACATTAACAGTTAACCGGGCCTTACTCATAGTAAGGCCGGAAAACAAACGGATATTTTATGCCGATCCGCTCCCCTTGTTCACTTTTACATTTACGGGCTTTGTAAATAGCGATGATGCCTCCGTTTTTACCAAACCACCAATTGGCGCTACCCCGGCAACTTCCGCGTCGAACGTGGGATTTTATCCCATAACCGCAAGCGGGGCCGAAGCAAAAAACTACGATATTAAGTACAATACCGGCGTGTTAACCATCAATAAGATTACCCTGGTTATCACCGCTAAGGACGCGGCCAGGCAATACGGACAGCCGAACCCGCCACTGCAATTCAGCTATAGCGGCTTTGTAAACGGGGATAACAGTACAAGCTTTAACGTAAAACCAACAGCGGCAACAACTGTAGGCACACTGTCTGATCCCGGCACCTACCCAATCATCGGTAGCGGCGTAGAATCGCTGAACTATACACCTGTTTATGTTGCGGGCACGCTAACGGTAACTAAAGCTGACCAGCAGATCACATTTGCTGCCTTGCCGCCCAGGGCCGTTGGCGGTGCAGATTTTTCATTGACGGCCACGGCCAGTTCGGGCTTGCCGGTAACATTTACCAGCAGCGATCCAAATACAGCCGAAATCATCAACGGCAACCAGGTAAAAATACTTTTGGCAGGCACGGTTAACATAACCGCTACCCAGGCAGGCAATGTTGATTATAATACTGCCAGCGCAACCCGGGTCTTGATAATTAACCCGCCCGGAGTTACGATTCCCAACACATTCACCCCAAATAACGACGGCATAAACGACACCTGGAACATCGCAGGCCTGGAAGCCGATGCTACTTCCGTAGTGAACATTTATAACCGCTTTGGCGTTTCGGTGTTTCAAAGCCGGGGCTATCCATCGCCGTGGACAGGTTACTATAAAGGCAAGCGTTTACCCGCCGGGGTATATTTTTATGTTATTTCAGTAAACAACAATGTGAAAAGATTGAGCGGGAACGTGACTATTGTTTATTGACGATAAGAAACACGGTGTAAAAAACATCGAACACAGAATAAAAGAATATCGAACGATAAAATAAACTTCGGCGTTCAAAATTTATTGTTTCATATTAACCTTCTCTAATCTAATGTACCACCTGGGAATAACACGACAAGGAGAAGAGTTTTTGTAGTGAAATTTTACAAAAACCTAACTATCAATACTTTAACAATATGGAAATTTAATCAAGCCTCTAAAAGCAAGTTTGGAGCGCCAAAAGGCCGATTTTACGAGTGTAAAACACTCTTTTGCCCCTGATAAAAATTTCGATTACGAGGGTAAACCATAGTTTTGCTCCTGATAAAAAAATTGATTACGAGAGTGAAATGCGGTTTTACCCATGATAAAAAATTCGATTACGAGAGTAGAACGCATTTTACCCCTGATAAAAATCCCGATTACGAAGGAAGACGGATGTTTTACCCCTGATAAAAGGGCCGAAATTGAACCGTAAAAAACCAAAACTGAGCATTTTTAGGCATTTTTCGCCTGGCGCGAGGTGCAACAAATTACAAAGAACGAGCGGTTATTTTTAAAAAGCTGGTGGCGGTATGTGATCGGCTTTGGGTAGTGAATTGATATACAAATATAATCAATTTGGGTGAGATAATTTGCAAGTTTGAGGATTTATTATCCCAATACTTGGTAAAAACATTTCCCTTCACCGTAAAAAATTTCCCCCAATAGTTCTGCTGTTAAAATCGTATTTTTAGCGAGTATACAATGAGACCAGGGAAAGTAAAGTTCAGACCGCTAGTTTTATTTTTTTTAATGACCTTATCCTTTTTACAGATCAATTCTGTCGCAGGAGATCTTCCGGACTTTAGGATTTATAAAAAATTAAAACACAACAAATCGGCAAAGAAAAAACAGCCGGGCAACGCTATCGTACTGCATTCGCAAGCAAGTTGTAGCGATATTAACTGGGCAACGTGGGGTAATTTTGCAGGCCAGAGTGCAACCGGTACAATTACCGACGCAGATGGCAGTTTGGTTAGTGTAACCATGACATCGAATTTTGATTTTGGTTCAAGCCCCGGGATCTATAATTATTCCATATTTAGTGGTTACCCATCGCCAATACCTGACGGACAAGTCCCAGAAACCACTTGGTCCAAAGGAGTTGGCGGCACTACTACAATGTGCTTTTCAAAAACAGTTACCAATCCTGTATTATTGATATCATCACTCGGCAACTCAGCCGGCGTAAGCAGCAAACTTGATTTTTCGATTCCTTATGTAGTTTTATACCAAAGAGGTGATATGGTGTTTAACAGCAGCACCTCGTTAACGGGTACCGAGGGCTATGCCATAGTTATGTTTCCGGGCGATTTTACGTGCGTTACCATAAACTCAACAACCGAGGAATTTTATACCAACATCACCTGGGGTTTAAGGCCCCCTCCATTCCCCATCAACATTACCCAGGGCGCTAATAATTGCGGCAATGTTAAGCTTACGGCCGATGGCGGTATAACTTACCTGTGGAACGACGGTGATACCCCGAACAGCGCCACCAATACATTCCATCAAAGTGGTACCTACATAGTTACCGTTACCAATGCGGCGGGTTGTACAACCTCGGCTTCAAAAACTGTTAACGTTAATCCTGATGGTTCGCCGCCGGTAATTTCCCAAACAGCAAGCGACTGCAGCAGTATTACCCTTAAGGCCAGCGGCGGCATATCCTATTCATGGAATGGCGGCGACACGCCTGATAAACCCTCGAACACCTTTCATCAAAGTGGTACGTACACTGTAACAGCTACCAACGCAGGTGGCTGCACTTCGTTCGCCTCAAAAACAATTACGCTTGGCTCCCCTCCGCTGCCTGTAATTTCTGGCGGCGCAAGTAGCTGCGGCAGTGTAACGCTAACAGCAAGTGGTGGCACTACTTATTTATGGAGTGGCGGCGATACTCCCGACAAGCCCTTAAATACATTCCATCAAAGCGGTACCTATTCAGTTACAGTTACCAATGCTACTGGTTGCTCCGCTTCCACTTCAAAAACTATTACCGTTAAGCCTGAAGGTTTGCCACCGGTAATTTCAGAAACAGCAAGCGACTGTACCAGCGTCACCCTTACAGCCAGCGGCGGCGTATCTTATTCATGGGATGGCGGCGACACGCCTGATCAACCCATAAACACTTTTCATCAAAGCGGCACATACACCGTAACAGTTACCAATACCAACGGCTGTACTACCTTCTCTTCAAAAACAATAACAATCGTTCCGCCGCCCGTACCAGTTATTACAGGTAATACAAGCGGTTGTGGCAGTGTAACACTAACAGCAACCGGGGGAGCGGCATCTTATTTATGGGACGGGGGCGACAGCCCCAATAATTCTATAAACACATTCAGCACCAGCGGCACCTATCATGTTTTGGCTACCTATGATAATAATTGTACCGCATCAGCAATGGTGACGGTAACCGTAAATCCTAACGTGTCGCCCTCGGTAAGCATTGCGGCAAGTCCATCAGGGGATATTTGCCCGGGCATACCTGTTACTTTTACGGCAAGTGCCATAAACCGCGGTACTTTACCTTTATTTCAATGGTACAGGGGAAACGTAGCGGTAACAAACGGGCCCGTTTATACAACAAGTGACCTGGTTAACAATGAAGTTATTGAGTGCCGTTTAACCAGCAATGCAGTTTGTGCTACTCCCTTAACCGTTGGAAGCAACACGATTACTGTAAAAGTAAACCAGGTTCCAACTATAAGCATCAGTCAAAATGCTGTATTTACCGGCATCGATCCTGTCCGGTTAAACCCGGTAATTAACGGCCCTGTTGAAACATATCTTTGGACGCCGGCTGCTGGATTAAGTGACTCCACCGTGCCAAACCCATTAGCATCACCACAACATACAACTACCTACCAGTTAGCAATAACATCGCCGGCCGGCTGTGAAGCCGACGCCACCGTGACGGTAAAAGTGCTTAAAAACGATATTATTATACCTAACACATTTACACCAAACGGCGATGGCGTTAACGACACCTGGGATATTACCCACCTTTCGGATTACCAGGATGCCGTAGTTGATATTTACAACAGGTGGGGCCAGCATCTATTTCACTCAATTGGCTATCCCAAGCCCTGGGATGGCACTTATAACTCCAAACGATTACCGGTAGGCACATACTACTATGTTATTGACCTGAAGTATGATAATTATAAACGACGGAGCGGGTGGGTGTCAATTTTGAGGTAAAGGCATTTTGTGGCTTGCAGAAATTTATGACATAGATAATTTTCCGCTGAATGCTTAGCACACAGCACAGGTCCCTTCCAGGAGCCCCGGCGAAGACTAAAATCCCACCCAATTCACACATCCGTCCTAACAGAAATCGTTTGAAGATACAGGGCCCATTTTTCAAGCGTTTTAACCAGATCGTCCAATTTAAATGGCTTGCTTACATAGTCGTCCATGCCTGCGTCCATACAAATTTTTACATCGGCCTCAAGCGCGTTGGCTGTCATCGCTATAATAACAGGGCGGCCGGGGAAACGTTTTTTTATTAATTGCGTTGCTTCCAGTCCATCCATTTTGGGCATTTGTACGTCCATTAAAATAATATCGTATCTTTTTTTGTTGACAAATTCCAGGGCCTCCAGGCCGTCTGTTGCCAAATCGGCCGCATACCCTAATTTGCTCAAAATTTTCATTATCAATTTCTGGTTCATCAGGTTGTCCTCGGCAACAAGAAGCTTCAACGGATATTTTTGCGAAAAGCTACCGGGTAACTTTTGTTTTGAAACACCAGGCTGGACCGGCCTGTTTAATGCAGGATCCCCCTGTTTGCTGAGTTCCTCAATAATATACCGGGCTAAAATATGCTGCTTGGCCGGCTTGGTTAATATGGAACAGAAAAGGCCGGGATTATCTTTATGATAAATGTAGCCTATGGAGCTCAAAAGCATGATTGGCAACCGCGGAGATTGTCTACGAATTAAAGTTGCCAGTTCAACCCCGTCCATAAACGGCATTTGCATATCTGTGATAACCAGGCTAAGATCATCGTTTTGTGCTAATAAATGCAGCGCCTCTTCGCCGCAATGGGCTATTAACGGGTTTAGCTTCCATTGCTCAAGCTGGGTTTTTAAAATTCTGCAGTTGGTGTCATTGTCATCAACTATCAAAATTTTACTATTTTCAAACCCATTCATATCATGGATAACATAAGTTTGATCTGCCAGTGCACTTTTTTGTGTATTGATGGAGAAATAGAATGTGCTTCCTTTGCCAATTTCGCTTTCCACACTAATTTTTCCGCCCATTAACTTTACCAGCTGTTCACTTATCACCAGCCCCAGGCCTGTACCGCCGTATTGACGCGTTGTTGATGAATCAACCTGCGAAAATGCTTTAAACAACCGATGCAGCTTATCCGCAGGAATCCCAATCCCCGTATCCCTTATCTCAAACCCCAGTTCCAGCTGGTCATCGTCTAAAACCTGGAGTAAATGTACGCCTACAAAAATCTCCCCCTTTTTGGTAAACTTGATGGCATTGCTTATCAGGTTGATCAGGATCTGGCGAAGCCTTAAGCTATCGCCGATTATTTGGGCAGGTACATCAAAATCTATCTGGTAAACCAGGTCCAATTCAGACTTGCCGACCTTTATGGCAAACACATCAAAAACCTCTTCAATACAGGTACGCAAACTGAAGTCTCTTACCTCCAGTTCCATATTCCCCGATTCGATTTTGGAAAAATCTAAGATATCATTGATTACGGTCAACAGGTCTTCCCCGCAAATTTGTATAGATTCGGTAAACGTTCGTTGTTCGTCGTCTAACAGCGTTTCTGCGAGTAAGGAGGCCATCCCGATCACCCCGTTCATGGGTGTTCTGATCTCGTGGCTCATGGTGGCTAAAAATATGCTTTTGGCCTTGTTAGCTTCCTCCGCCTCAAGCGCCGACTTTTTTTCGACCTCAATAGCACGTGCCAATTCCTTTGTGCGTTCTTTAACCTGTCGCTCCAGCTCAGTTTTCTGTTTCCTGATGGTATGGGTGCGGATGAAGTAAAATGCAGGCCCGCCGCCAATAATAATTAAAATAGCGACCAGTTTAAACCACCAGGTGAGCCAAAAAGGCGGTGTAATATAAATAGTGATAAACGCGTCTCTTTCATTCCATTTACCATCATTATTTGATGCCTTTACCCTAAATGTATACTTGCCAGGGTCAAGGTTGGTATAAGTAGCTGTTCGCTTACTGCCTATATAGTTCCAGTCTTTATCAAAGCTTTCAAGTTTATAAGCATATTGATTTTTTTCGGGGTTAATAAAGTTTAAAGCGGCAAATTCAAATGTAAATACCGACTGTTTGTAGGAAAGGGTTATAGCCTTTGTTTCCTTAATATCTTTTTGAAGCGGTGAGTTTTCGCCTCCTATAGTTACCTGCTTGTTGAAGATCTGAAAATCTGTAATGTAAACTGGGGGGACAAACGCGTTGTCTTTCAAGCTATCGGGATAAAAGCTGCTAAAGCCATTTATGCCGCCGAAAAACATTTGTCCGTCTGCAGTTTGAAAAGCAGAATGGCCTTTAAATTCATCCCCCTGCAAGCCATCAGATATGCCATAGCTCCGTACAGTTTTAGTTTGCGGATTAAACCTGGCGATCCCTTTGTTGGTGCTTAACCAGAAATTCCCCTTCCGGTCCTTTAAAATCGCATAGATCACACCATTGGGCAACCCTTCTTTTTCGGTATACGAAGTAAATGTTTGGCGCCGTTTATCAAAATGATTTAAGCCTCCTCCGTTTGTACCCAACCAGATCTCGCCTTTTCCGTCTTCCACAACACACTCTATCGTATTATTTGAAATGCTTTGCTTGTTTTCCTCGTTATGGCTGTAATGCGTAAAACGACCGCTTTTAGGATCGAACAGGTCAAGGCCACTATCTGTGCCTATCCACATGTTGCCTTGTTTATCCTGGAATACGGTAGTGACAATATCGTTGCTGATGCTGTTGCTATTTTTAGGATCGTTTTTATAATGGGTAAAATACCCGGTTTTTACATTGTAAAAATCAAGCCCCCCCGTCCAGGTCCCCAGCCATATGTTGCCGTCCCGGTCCTTGTACATATTATTGATATCTGAAATTGAAAGGCTGTTCGGATTGTTTGCCTGCGGCATATGGTGTGTAAAAATCCCGGTTTTTTTATCGAACAGATCAAAACCGCCAACGTGGTAGCCAATCGCCATAAGGTTTTTATCCAGGGGGACGATCGCCATCACATAATTATTACTTATGGTATTGGCGTTATTATCATCATGCAGGTAATGAACAAAGCTTTTGTTCTTCCTGTTAAATAAGTTCAGGCCGCCGCCATCAGTACCGATCCAGATGTTTTCATCGCCTCCGTCTCCCCATATCGATAAAACATTATTATTGCTTAAACTATTGGGATTATTGGGGTTTTGGCGGTATGTACTGAATTTATCACCAAATCCCGACAAAAAATTAACGCCACCCGAATAGGTACCTATCCAGGTATTTCCAGTATCATCCTTATATATGCAATAAACAGAATTACTGCCAAGGCTGAAAGGGTCATTTGCATCGTATTTGTAACAAACAAACTTATTAGCCGGGTAATCAAATATACTTATGCCGCCATTTTCGGTACCTATCCATAGTCTTCCGTCGCTGCCCTCCAGTATGGAAAGAATATCATTATGACAAATGCTATTGGTGTTCTTCGGGTCGTTTTTGAAATTTATAAATGAATCATTTTTACTGTTATACAATGCCAGGCCGCCACCGTGTGTTCCTGCCCATATATTGCCTTTCCCGTCTTTATATACAGCCTTTATCCAGTCAGAACTAATGCTTTTAATATCTCCCGGGTTATGAACATAACGGACAGACTTACCATTTGCAGGGTTAAAACGATATAAGCCGTCATCCGACCCTATCCAAAGCCAGCCATCATTATCTTCGGTAATTTGAGAGATCAAATAGGTAGTTAAACCATTGGCCTTATTGTCAAAATGAGGCCTTGATGCGCCTCTTGCGGAATCAAATAAATACAGGCCCCGGCTTGTGCCTAACCAGGTCCTTTTCTTGCTATCCTCAAAAATAGCGCTGACCTTATAAGTTAAATGGTTATTTGAATAGTGGATAAAGCTTGTCCCTTCCCTGTCAAATCTGTCAAGGCCGCTATTGGTTCCGATCCATAAATTTCGATCATGGTCCTCCAGTATAGCTAACACGTAGCTATCAATAATGCTCGCCTTGTTTTTCTGGTCGTGTTTATAATGCGTAAACTTATAACCGTCGTACATGTTCAGGCCATCTTCTGTCCCGAACCACATAAATCCCTTGCTGTCTTTAATAATGGTACTAACATGGCTTTGGGAAAGCCCTTCATTTGTTGAAAGCCTTATAAATTTCGGAGGTTGTGCTTGTGCATCAGATAAGCCCGGACAAAGCAGATATAACCAGGAGATAAAAAGTAATAGTTGCCTCATTTTGTTGTATCACTGCTTTCCGGAGAAAGACTCTTCATAAATAACTTATACCTAAATGCGGATATAGTTCCAAATAATCAAAAGATCCATTTGTAACCCTTGCAGTAATCCATTTGGTTTTGTTTTTATTGGATAAGGGGAAGGCAAAAACCATCGGTTTAACTTTATATAAATAAATCTTATGCTCTTTATTTATATAAAGATAAGGTAATGATTTTGGATAAAAGATCAAATACTTTATCTTATAAATTTGAATGCCGCAAAAAGTTTAAATCAGCACCTGTTTGAAGGACATTTTTAAACTTTGCTACAATTCTGCAGAGCACGCTAAATTTTAAGGTAAACTTGTTTGGCATTTATACGAAATTCAACTAAAAATTGTTTCATTTTTTTAGTTATTATAAGGCGATATATTTTCCCATCTGCTGGTAAGGCAGATCCTGCGGCAAAATACCAGACCCTGTAATTATTTAATTAATTATTAAAAATAAACAATCACATGGCGCAAAAGATGTGGGGTACACGCAGCTTCTCCCCGTTAAATTATGTTAAATCCACTCATTAACCTACAAATAATTTTGTAGGTACAAAATTATTTGTAGGTTTGTATTATGGAAGCGATAAATCCCGAAGAAAACAAGAAAATAGAGCCTACCAAATCGGAGTTGGAAATATTGCAGGTACTGTGGCAGCATGGCCCCTCGCCAGTGCGGTTTGTGATGGGCGAGCTGAACAAGATCCGCGAGCTGAATTATACAGCTACCCTAAAGCTAATGCAGCTAATGGTTGATAAAGGCATTTTAAAACGCGACGAGAGCCGTATGCAGCATATTTACCACGTGGTGGAAGATGAGCAGAAAACCAAAGAGCATTTACTGGATAAGTTTTTGGATACGCTTTACCAGGGTTCGGCAGGAAGCCTGATGATGCAATTGGCAGGGAACAAAAAAACCACCAGGGAGGACTTGGAAAAAATGAAAGCCCTGCTTAACAAACTTGAAAACGAGCAACAATAATTAAGATAATGGAACAGCACCTTCAACAATTTTTGCCGGGCAATATTTCACAGGCCCTTTGCCAAACGCTGGTGCACTCGCTTTGGCAGGGTGCCGTGCTGGCTTTGCTTGCAGGTTTTGTTATGGTGCTCACTAAAAATGCCGCTGCTGCTACGCGATACCGGTTGCTTACGGGCTTATTGTTACTTTTTACCCTATGCTTGTTTTACACGTTATTTATTGAGTTGCGGGCGCAACCATTAGCCGGTAGCCAAATTCCGGAAGCTTTGGAGCATAGCAATTTATGGGCGGTTTTGCTGGCTGATCTCAGCTCCGGTTTAAAATATATAAATGAACATGCAGCGGCACTTTCCGTTTTTTGGCTGGCTATTGTTGTTTTAAAAGCCTTGCGATTGCTTTTTGGCTTTTACACCCTTAACCGCCTTAAAAGGGTTAAGGTAACCCGCGTCTCCGTGTTTTGGGAGGAACAGCTAACCCGGCTCGCCAAAGCGATGGACATTAAACGCACGCTGATGCTGCTTGAATCGGGCATTGCAAAGGCACCTGTGGTGATTGGCTATTTAAAACCGGTGATCCTGGTGCCGATAGGCCTGATCAATTCGCTGGAGCAGCGCGAGGTGGAGGCGATCCTGCTGCATGAGCTGGCGCATATCCGCAGGAATGACCACCTGGTAAATTTGCTGCAAAGCCTGCTGGAAACCCTGCTGTTTTTTAACCCCGCGGTGCTCTGGCTCTCGCATTTGATCCGCTCCGAACGGGAAAACTGTTGCGACGATATGGCGCTCCATCATACACAAAACAAGGTTGGCTATATTAAGGCACTGGTTAGGTTTGAAGAACACCGGGCAACCACACTGCAACCCGCCCTGGCCTTTACCGGGCAAAGCGGCGGCATGGTACAGCGCCTTGAACGGATGGTGAACAACTGTAACAGCACTCTTAACAAACTGGAAGTAACCGGGCTTGCGCTGTTATTGGTAATTACTTCGCTTTTTGTAGTGTTGAGCCCTGCAAATAGTATCAGGTCGGTAATTAAAACACCGCAGGGTATGGTAAAACCGGATTTCAACCGGCTGGAAAAAGCAGCCCGTGAACAGGAATTAAAAAAGAAGGCTGAAGCTGATGCTTCGAAACGGAGAGGGCAGCAGGATAATAGTCCCTGACAATCAACCTCTATGTCATTGTGAGCGCAGCGTGGCAAACTCGTCGCAAGCATGACCGATCTGCATAGCTACGGGGTTGCTTCGGCGCTATGCTTCTCGCAATGACATTGTGTTTATGGTTTAAGGAAAACCCAATACCAACAATTTATTAACCAAATTTTTGCATACCAAAATGGTGTCCCTGGGTTGTCTTTGGGCAAATTTTTCAAAACAAATAGCATAACCATGTTCAGCAATTATTTAAAAATAGCTATCCGGAACATCCGGAAAAACATAACCTTCTCCGTCATCAACATTGCAGGCTTAAGCATCGGCTTGGCCTGCTGCATTATTATTTTGCTGTATATAAGGGATGAGGTCAGCTTTGACAGCTTCCATACTCAAAAGGAGCGCGTCTACCAGCTTACCTGCCTGCGTACTGAACAGGATGGCAGCAGTAAAAAGTTTGCCACTGCCGCGCTGGTGCAGGGTCCGGCGTTTAAACAGCAAATTCCGGAGATTGAGGAATTCACCCGTGTAAATCCAAAAGATGTGGTGATAAAACGCGATAACAATGTTTTCAGCGAACAGGTTACCTGGGTTGACCGCAATTTCTTCAGTGTTTTCACTTTTCCATTAATTTATGGGGACGCCAAAACGGTATTGAATGACCAGCATTCGATGGTGTTGAGCGAGGATTGCGCACTTAAATATTTCGGCACTACGCAGGCTGTCGGGAAAACCCTGCGGCTGGAAATCAATGGAAAATTTGAGCCTTTTACCGTGAGCGGCATCGCCAAAAATGCACCGCAAAATTCCAGCATTCGGTTCAATGTACTGCTGCCCTTTGCTTATTATGAGCTGACCAACCCCGATAATGGCTGGATGTGGGTATCCTTCCCTACTTATTTCCTGCTCTCGCCGAAGGCAGACCTTAAAAACATCGCCCGTAAAATGAACCAGGTTTATCATGCACGTGCTAAAGAAGAAATAGACATGAACAACCTTGCAGGCTACG
Source organism: Bacteroidota bacterium (assembly GCA_030775685.1). Classification (GTDB taxonomy): domain Bacteria; phylum Bacteroidota; class Bacteroidia; order Sphingobacteriales; family Sphingobacteriaceae; genus Mucilaginibacter. The sequence continues at coordinate 5,526 of JALYIP010000048.1, read as the reverse complement.
GGAACAAGTTTGAATGGAGCTTGCACCCCATAGTCGGGATGCATTTAAACACCGAGTATGAGGGCACACCCGGCGCCAGCGACCCCATTTATTCGTACATTTTAAGCGGGGTGGCTGTTTTTATACTGTTGATAGCCTGCATAAACTTTGTGAACCTTACCGTGGCTCAATCGCTTAAACGGAGCAAGGAGATTGGTATAAGGAAAGTAATTGGCAGTAAACGCAGCCAGCTCGCCTTCCAATTTTTAAGCGAATCAGTTGTGATCTGTTTTGTGGCCTTTATGCTGTCGGTTTTGCTGGCAGCGCTGGCTTTACCGGTTTTTAATGAACTGGCTAATAAAAAGATAAGCCTATTTTATTTGCTGGACTGGAAGCTGGCAGCCGTTTTTTTTCTGCTGTTTTTGCTTACAGGTTTTGCAGCGGGCTTTTACCCGGCACTGGTGCTCTCAGGCTTTAATCCGATAGCTGCGCTTTCGGGCAAGGCTGGGATTGGCGGCAGGAATTTTTTGGCGAAAAGCCTGGTGGTGATGCAATTCGCGCTGGCTACTTTCCTGATCATCTCCACGCTTTTTATTTATGCCCAGTTTAATTTGCTTACCCGAACCGATGTCGGCTATCCTGATAAAAACTTGCTGAGCTTCACCGTGAGCCAGGGAATAAGAAGCAAAACAGTGATGGATGTTTACCGGACCGAGCTTTCAAAAGCACCCGGTGTGGTTAGCGCAGCCTATAAAAACATAGGGCATTTTGGTGGCAAGACCCAGGTTGGCAAAAAGGAGTTTATAGCTACCTATGAGCATATTGATGAAAATTACCTGCCCGCGCTTGGTGTAAAAATAATAGCCGGGCGCAATTTTTCTAGCGCTTTCCCCGCTGATTCGGTCGCCTCGGTGCTGGTTAACCAAACGCTGGTTAATGTAACCGGCTTAGCCGATCCGGTAGGTAAAACTATCGACTATATGAACCTGCCCGCATGGGGCAGCCGCAAGGTAACCATTGTTGGCGTGGTGAAAGACTACCATAACGAATCGCTTAAAGAAAAGATCCAGCCTATGGTTTTTACCGGCGAGCCGTCGTTACCGCTTGGCGACATGATTGTCCGTATCAGCAACGGGCATACCGCCGCTACTTTGCTGGCCCTCGAAAAAGCTTATCACCGCCTCAATCCCGATCATCCCTTTCAATATGAATTTAAGGACGAGGCCAACCGGAACAGCTACCAAGCCGAAAACAGGTGGAAGCAGATCATCACCTTCGGCGCGGTTATCACCATTTTTATTTCGGGGACAGGCCTGTTCGGGCTGGCTATGCTGTCTGCCAAAAAAAGAGAAAAAGAGATTGGCGTCCGCAAAGTGTTAGGTGCCTCGGTAGCTGAACTGGTTGCTATGCTGATCAAAGATTTTGCCCGCCTGGTATTGATCGCTTTTTTTATTGCTATGCCTATGGGCTGGCTGGTGATGCACCACTGGCTGCAGGGTTTTGCCTATCGCGTGCCGCTGTCATGGTGGCGCTTTGTTACCGCCGGGCTTATCGCCCTGCTGGTAGCGGTATTAACGGTTAGTTACCAGGCGATAAAAGCTGCACTCTCTAACCCTGTAAACTCCCTTCACAACGAATAATTAACTAATTCAGTAAATTAATTTAAAATCAATCGTAAAATCATGAAAAAAGTAATCGTATTAAGCCTGTTGATCATGGGATTAACCGGCATGCGCGCCATGGCTCAAACAGCAGCTGAAGCAAAAGAAGCAGAAGCTAAGGCTGCCTTACCCGTTAAAACGGGTGATGAATGGCAAATGCCAAAAGATGTGCTTACGCGCTCTAAAAACTTTACGGAAAACCTGCAAAAAAAACTCGGACTTGACGACGCAACCTCAAAAAAGGTATTTAACGCTTATTTGGGCAACACCAAATCTGTTGATGAGATAAGGGTTGCCAAAACTTCTGAAAGGGAAAAGAAGGAAGCGCTGGCAGCTAAGCACGCAGAATTTAACCAGGTATTAAAGGGCATTTTAACCCCTGAACAATTTGAAAAGTATTTAAACGAGGAAAAAACAAGAAGATGAGATAAATGTTTTCTCTAAGGAGAACAAGCATTAAATGGGGCTTCTCCTTAGTTTTGTTTTAATTTACTGGCTCAATATTTGACCACCCCACCATATGTATTTAAATATCATGAAAACTATAAAAGCCGATCCGATCACCCTTGATGCCGAAACCGGGCAGTGCTTGTCCGTAGTTGGCGATACTTACCGCATCCTTATTTCAGGCAAGGAAACAGGCGGAGCATTTGCTACTATTGATATGCTGATACCTCCTAATGGTGGCCCCGGTCCGCACGCACATGCCGATTTCCAGGAGTCGTTTTATGTGATTGACGGTGAGATTGAGGTAAAGAGTGAAGCTGGAACCTACATCGCTAAAAAAGGTTCGTTTGTAAGCATACCTAAAGGCGGCATGGTGCACTGTTTTAAAAACAAAACGGATACATTGGCACACATGCTCTGCACCGTGGTACCCGCCGGATTGGAAGAAATGTTTTTAGAAATCGGCCAGCCCGTTGAGCCCAACACCTTTCTCCCGCCGCCAGAAATGAATGAGGAAGCTATAAAGAAATTATTGGCCGTTGCCGAAAAGTACGGGCAAAAGGTTTATCCGCCGGATTTCTTAGGTCATTAGGTCATTAGTGGAAATTGCCTTGATGTTGGATTATTTTAGTTAAATGGATTAATTAGTGGAATCTCCTCTGTAGGAATACGCTCTGCACCATGCGTTAAAAACTATCCAAGTGTCCGGTATTATAATGCACCGCCTGCTAAACACCAAAGCGGGGCCTTGGTTTTACCCAAGACCCGCCATATTTTGCTTTAATTATACTTATACCTTTTCGCCATAGGTGCTCCATTGAGCAACACCCTTGGGATCGGTCTTTTTCACTTCGGTGCTTTTTATTTTGCTCATTTCCGTATTAAGCTCTTCCATTTCTTCCAGTTCCTTACCCATTCTTTTATGTTGATCGGTAAAGCCTTTTGTAGCTCTTACCGCAGCAATTGGGTCTTCAATATACTCCCATTGTTTGCCCATACCCGGTATTTCACCTTCATTCCAGGGGCCGCGAACGGTACCGGCAGATAAATTGAAAACCTGTTGGGTAAACCTTGGATCAGCAGCTAGTACACCTGGGGGGAAATTGGGCTGAATGGATTCAAGCGCCGCCTCAAACATTTTGTAATGGGTAACCTCCCTGGTCATCAGGAACGACAGTGTTTCGTGAATATACGGATCATCTGTAAATTTCATCAAATGTTCGTAAACCAGCTTTGCCCGCGATTCTGAGGCCAAATTAGTGCGCAAATCAACAGTAAGGTCGCCATTTGAATTGATGTACGAGGCACACCATGGAATGCCCTGGCTGTTTCTAGGCGTTGGCCCGCCGCCTGTTAACATTACAAACTGCGGGTTAGCGGTAAGCGCCGCGTGAATGATATTCTCCTTGGCGGCCTTACCATCCATCACCTGCATGATTTCTGATTGTTCGGCTGCGTCCTTCAGTTCGCCATTCACACCCTTTAGCAGCATTTGGATAGTAGCGCCGACGATCTCCAGGTGGCTGAATTCTTCGGTTGCGATATCCATCAGCATATCGTATTTATCCGGGTGCGGATTTTTAGCGCCGAAAGCCTGCGTGAAATACTGCATTGCTGCTGCCAATTCGCCGTTTTCGCCGCCAAATTGTTCAAGTAATAAGTTGGCGAAGCGCGGATCGGGCCGGGATACCCGCGCATTAAATTGTAGATCTTTTACATGATGAAACATAATTTTGTCTGTTTTAAATGGTAGATAATTGAATTATAGTATATTTAATTTCTTATTTAGAAATTAAATCTCATAATACAACCTTTCTTACTAAACTATGTTTCAAATATTATTTAAAAAGATAATTGAAATTTTATTCGCAAACTGATGCAGAAAACTATTGTGCAGAAGCTTACGGCATCAGGCTAAATTGTCAAAAGAAATTACACTAACTATCCGGCCATAAAACACCAGCCTTACAGCCTAACTAACCTTTGTTTTATCACTACCGGCTGTTTCATCCAAAGAATGATGGATCTGGTTAATGTCGGTGGGTGCCTTCATTGCCTCCAGTTCGGCGTCTGTCTTACTGTTAAGTCCAAGTTTTTGGTGGATCTCATGCAGCATGTTCAACATTTTGGTAACTTCTTCCTCTGCCCGAACATTTACTTCAAACTCCACCTGTTCCTGGATCTTCTCTATCCGTCCCTGCCGGTTCTGATTGATGATTACCGATACTGAAAGGATGATGGCAAAAAGGGATACCGCCATCTCCAGTATGGGGAACGGAAAAGGATCAAATGGTTTTAAGGGATGAAAAAAACCAAGGTTCCAGCAGATCCAAAGTGCAAATATTAGCATACAAAACAACAGGAACTTGATGCTGCCAAGTGCTTGCACCAGCAATACGGCAAACTTATCGGCTGGTGTTTTTGTAAAATCAAGGGATGATTTCAAGCCACTATCTGTGACTGAATTATTTGCCTTAATCACTCCAACCGTCTTTTTTTGCTTTGCCATAATCCGGGATATTTTGATTTTTTCAAGTAGAACATTTAACTATTGTAATTGTTGTGTGCTGCAAATACTTCGTTAACAATTATTTAACCCATATATGAAAATACTTTTTACTTTGTCATGTTTCCTGTCGGCAATGGCTACGTTCGCACAAAGTCCGCCTAAAATTCCACAGGTTACAAAAAGTGTAATTGCGCATACACCTGTAAAGGCAAAAAAAGACACAGTCATCGAATCAGATACGTCCAAGGAAAACAAGGAGCCCCGTTATTTTTATATGACAGCCAGTGCCAATGTTTTTGTAAACACCAAAGGCGGAGCAGGCAAAAGGTTCTCGCCATCGGTGGAGTTTGGCCGAACTTACGGCATCTTTGATATCGGCCTGTCTACGGGCAGGTTAAACTCCTTAAGCTCAGGCAGCGATACTACCCGGTTCTTTGAGTTCAGGCCTACCATCAATGTGTTTTCAAAAGGCAGGTTTTCCGAAGCGCTGGCCCTTGGTGGTGGCTATGTATTTAAAGCTAAACAGGGTTTGATGACGGAGATCTGCAATAGCATCAACTTCAATATCTCTGAAAAGCTGGCAGTCGCAGTAGTACAGGGTTATTACTTTTTCGACGGCACTAATAACAGCCGCAGCACCCAATTTATGGGATTTAATTTCACCTATAATTTTCTAAAGGATCACAGTGTGAACAAGCAGCGTAAAAAGGCAGCGATTGTGAGCGATAATTGATTTGGTGAATGTGCGTGTGATAGGCGATAGTGTCGCTGAGCTTATGAGTTGACATTTGGCCGTTACTATCTTTGACTCGTCCGGAAAAAACTATACACTAAAAAAAGGTGTATGAAAAAGGAAAACGAGGGAATATTACGGGGAGTGCGGGATGACAAGCACAGCCATCTTCCGGCCGAATTACGGGAACAACTAAT